>NZ_JBLGTV010000003.1:0-198241 GCF_047468865.1 Castellaniella hirudinis | reverse complement strand
TGCCGCAGGCCCAGCCGGATTTCATCGCCCCAGCGGATGTCCAGTTGGTCGGCTTCGGCGTCCGCGTTGGTCCAGTTCAATTGCAGGGCGCGGGCCTGTTCGGCCGCCTTGGCCAGGGGGGCCGGGAAGTCCAGCGCCAGGCCCTGGGTGTCGGATTCCAGCGTCGCCGTGTAGGCGCGCCCCTGCTGCCGCACCGCCAGCCGGTAATCCGCCTGGCCGGTGATGCGCTGCATGCCGGGCACCCCGACGAAAGCGCCCAGGGCCTTGGCGTCCAAACGCCCCTGCAACACCAGGCCGCCGGCGCCGTCGCCCAGCGCCCCGCCCAGCCGGACGGCGCCGCCCAGCAGCCGGGCGCTCAGGGGCTGAACCACCTGCACCTGGGCCTCGGTAAAGTGCACGCTGCCCGACACCGCCTGCAAGGCGGGGGCCTGGGGCGTCAGTTGCAGCCGGCCCTGCTGGATGTCCACGCGTCCCCGCACCTGGCTGGCTTGCGCATCGTCCAGGGGGATCGTCAGCGACAAGGGCACCCGCCAGTCGCCCGCCGCCACGGCTTCGTCGAAAAAACCGTCCAGCAGCGCCCCGACGGGCGAGTGCCGCATCAGCCCCATATACACGGCCCCGTCGGCCGCCGTCTGGCCGGATACCTGCAGGATCGCCTTGTTTTCCATGTCCGGGATGCGGGCGCGCAAGCCCCACAAACGGATGACCTGGCCCGGCTGGGGCAGCATCCGGGCTGTTTCGGCGGTCAGCTGCAAATCCATCCGGTGCAAGTCCGCCGTGCCGCGCATATCCTGCAGCACCGGCCAGGCCTGCGCGGCGGGCGCGTCCGGGACGAAGTCGATGCGGGCGCCATCGAAATCGCCCGCCACGCGGAAATCCCCGGCCTGGGGCCGATCCCCGAAGGGAAATTCGGCCAGATCGCCTTTCAATAGCCATTGCGCCCGGCGCAGGCTGCCGGCCTGCAAGCCCTTGGCCAGCCATGCGCGGGCGTCCGCATCGACGTCCCACGGCAGGTAGCGGTGGATGGCGTCCAGCCTGGCCCGCGCAATTGTGCCCTGGACGTCGATCCGGCCCAGCGCGCCGCGGCTGTCCCAGCCCCCCTGGCCCCGCAGTTGGATATCGGCATTGCGCACGCTGAACGCCTGCAATTGCACAGTCCAGTGTGCATCCCGCCGCAGCTGGCCGCGCAGGGCCACCCGGCCGGTGTCCAGCGGATGATCGAACCACGCCGCCTGCCGCAGGCGAATGTCCCGGGTGGCCAAGTCGAAAGCCAGCCCCTGCGGCAAACGGGCATCCTGCATCAAACCCCGCCACTCATCCAATCCCCCCTGGGCCCACACGGCCGCGTGGGGCACCCGCAGACCTTCATCCGGGCCGCCGAATGCCCAGTCCAGATCGGCGACGTCCAGCAAGGCGGTCATGCGCGGCGCGGCCGCCGACGACCGCAGCCAGAACTGGGCCCCCACCCGCCCCTGCCGCAAGGCATCGGGCAGGTCGAGCCAGGCGCGCCAGGCCGGCAGCCGCGTGGGCGACAGCCGCAGCCAAGCCTGCCAGGCATCGGGCAGGCGCCCCTGCGCCAGGGACGCGCCATCGGCCGCCAGCACGCGGATATCCAGCGCGGCATCGTCGATGGCCGGAGCCCGGGCGGTCAGGGACAGACCCACCGTCTGGCCGGCCTGGCGCTGCAGCACTGCCTGCACCTCTTTCAGCACCAGCGCCGGCGCGCCCACGGATTGGTCATGCCAGCGCAAAGTGGTGTCCTGAAACGCGATCCGTGGCTGGGCCAGCACCCACTGCAGCCAGGCCGGCGGCGCATCCGACGCTGCGAGGCCGGCCGGATCGGGCTGGGCATCCAGCGCATGGCCCATGACTTGCAGGCGGCCATCCGGCAAGCGGCCCAGGCTGAGATCCAGACCCCGCGCCTGCAACCGCAGACCGCGTTGCGGGCCCGACCAGGCCCAATCGGCGCGCACCATGGGCACTTGCAGCACCACCCGGCCGCCGGGATCGACCAGGCGCAGGCCCTGGATTTCCAGCCGGGGCGCCCAGCCGCGCCAGGATAACTGTATTTTCGACAAATCGGCCTGCGCGCCCGAGGCCTGTGAAATCCGCGCCGCCACCCAGGGCCGCAGGACATCCAGGTAAGGGGCCAGGCCAAACCGCACCCCCAGCAGCGCCAGCCCCAGGGAAAAATACAGGATCAGCGGTAAAACCAGCGCATGACGCCACCCGAGACCAGAAAGCTTGTGAAGGAATTGGCGCATGCCGGATTTTGCAGTATGTTAGGGAGCTTCATGATTCTTGGGTGAATCGAGCCCAAGCCACGGACCTGCCATCAGACCCCATGCCCGACCCCATTATATTAAAGCCCGCCCTGCAGTGGTCCGGCGCCTTGCGCCGCGCCCTGATGGCCGACCCGGACCGGCAGCCGCGCCTGCTGGCCGACTGCGCCGAGCCCCTGAGCCGCAAGACGCTGCAGGCCTGGTTTCTGGATGAAACCCAGGACGGCGCGGCGGGCCGCGACCGCGCCGTCCTGCAGGCCGCCCTGCGGCGCCTGCGCAAACGCGTTTTCCATACGCTGATGGCGCGCGACCTGGCCGGGCTGGCCCCTTTGCACGAAGTGGTGGCGGCCATGTCCATGCTGGCCGATCTGGCCATCGGCCAGGCCTACGCCTGCGCCATGCACACCCTGATGGCCACCCACGGCGCGCCCCGGCTGCGGGCCACCGGCCAGCCCCAGGACATGCTGATCCTGGGCATGGGCAAGCTGGGGGGCAAGGAACTGAACGTGTCGTCGGACATCGACCTGATCATGCTGTACGACGAAGACGGCGAAACCGACGGGCGGCGGCCCATCAGCCACCACGAGTTCTACGGCAAGGTCAGCCGCCTGATGATGCCGATCCTGTCCGAGGTGGACGCCGACGGCTATGTGTTTCGCACCGACCTGCGACTGCGGCCCGACGGCGACTGCGGCCCGCTGGCCTGGAGCCTGGCCGCGCTGGAAAACTACCTGATCACCCAGGGCCGGGAATGGGAGCGCTACGCCTGGCTGAAGGCCCGCCTGATCCCTTGCGCCCTGTTCGACGACGCCCGTTTCACCCTGCAGGCGCAAGCCCTGGAATCCCTGCGCAAGCCTTTCGTGTATCGCAAGTATTTCGATTTCGACGCCCTGGCCTCTCTGCGCAGCCTGCGCGAACGCATCCGCACCGACTGGCAGCGCCGGGCCCATGCCCGCCACGGCATCGACACCCAGCGCAACATCAAGCTGGGCGAAGGCGGCATCCGCGAAATCGAATTCGTGGCGCAGCTGAACCAGCTGATCCGCGGGGGCCGCCAGCCGTCGCTGCAGCAGCGCAACCTGCTGGCGGCGCTGCACAAGCAGCGTCGCGCCGGGATACTGGACGAGACCCAGGCCCAGGGGCTGGAAGCCGCATACATCTACCTGCGCCGCCTGGAACACCGGCTGCAGTACCGCGAAGACGAGCAAACCCATCTGCTGCCCAGCGATCCCGGCCAGCTGGCCGTGTTGGCCGAGGTCATGGGGCACGCCAGCCCCGACAGTTTCCGGGCCGCGCTGGAACAGCACCGGGCCTATGTCTCGCACTGTTTCCAGGACGCCTTCCGCATCGCCGGCCTGGGGGGCGACCCCGGCCCGGCCAGCACCCCGGCCCCGGCGCCCGACCCCGGCCCGGCGGTGCCCGAAGCCCTGGCCCAGGCGATGCAGAACCAGGTCGAACGCCTGCTGGACAGCCATCGGGTGCAAAGCCTGCCGCGCACCAGCCGCCACCGGCTGGAAGCCCTGATGCCGGGCCTGGTCAGAACGGCCGCGCAAACCAAAGACCCCAACGCCACGCTGCTGCGTCTGCTGACGCTGATGGAACACATCGCCCAGCGCAGCGCCTACCTGGCCCTGCTGGCCGAATACCCGGAAACCTTGGCCCGGGTGGCCCGCATCGTCAGCGCCAGCCCCTGGGCCTCGCAGTACCTGACCCGCTATCCCCTGCTGCTGGACAGCCTGATCGAATGGCACAGCCTGATGCAGCCGCCGGATTTTCCCGGCCTGGCCGAACAGCTGCGCAGCGACCTGGACGCCTGCGTGCTGCCCGACGGCCAGGCGGACATCGAGCAGCAGATGAACCTGATGCGCGACGTGCAGCACCAGGTGACTTTCCAGCTGCTGGCCCAGGATCTGGAAAACGTCATCAGCGTGGAAAGCCTGGCGGACTGCCTGTCGGCCCTGGCCGACCTGATGCTGGCGGAAGCCATCCACCGGGTGTGGCCGCAAGTGCTGCCGCGCAGCCAGCGGGCCGCCCCCGGGCAGCCGCGCTTCGCCATCATCGCCTACGGCAAGCTGGGCGGCAAGGAAATCGGCTACGCCTCCGACCTGGATCTGGTGTTCCTGTACGACGACCCGGATCAGGAAGCGGGCGAACGCTACGCCAAGCTGGGCCGGCGAGTGGCCTCCTGGCTGTCCACCCTGACGTCATCGGGACGGCTGTACGACATCGACCTGCGCCTGCGCCCGGACGGCGACGCCGGCCTGCTGGCCCTGCCCATCGACGCCTTCGAGCACTATCAATTAAGCCAGGCCTGGCCCTGGGAACATCAGGCCCTGACCCGTGCCCGCTTCGTCGCGGGGGACGCCGCCATCGGCGCCCGCTTCGAAGACATCCGCCAACGGATTCTGCTGCTGCCGCGCGACCCGGGCGCCCTGCGCGAACAGGTCTGCGCCATGCGCGACCGGATTTCCCAGGGCCACCCCAACCGCAGCGACGATTTCGACCTGAAACACGACCGCGGCGGCATGGTGGACATCGAGTTCATCACCCAGTTTCTGGTGCTCAGTCAGGCGGGCAACCACCCCCAGCTGCTGGGCAACCTGGGCAACATCGCCCTGCTGGGGCTGGCCGCCCAGGCGGGGTTGATCCCCGGCCTGCTGGCCGCCGAGGTCGCCGACGCCTACCGGGTGTTTCGCCGCCGGCAACATGCCCTGCGGCTGCAGGGCGCCGAACGCGCCCGCGTGCCCGCGACAGAATGCAAGCAGGAAAGGGCCGCCGTGCAAACCTTGTGGCAAACGGTGCTGGGCTGAACGGGCCGGGCCAAAGCCCCGGCAACGCGCGCGGCTGCCGGGGCCTGTGCCGCTCTGCGCCTTACTGCAAGGTGCGCTCGAACACAAAGCGTTCGCCATCCCAGCCGACAGGCACCACGTCGCGCGGGCCGAACTTGCCTTCCAGGATCAGGCGGGCCACCGGGTTTTCCACGTACTGCTGGATGGCGCGCTTCAGGGGCCGGGCGCCGAACACCGGGTCGTAGCCCACGCGGGCCAGTTCCTTGACCGCCGCTTCGGACACGTCCAGGCGCATCTCGTGCTGCGCCAGGCGCTCGGCCAGGCGCTTCAACTGGATGCGGGCAATGGGTTCGATGTGGCCGGCATCCAAGCCATGGAAGACCACGATCTCGTCGATCCGATTCAGGAACTCGGGCCGGAACGCGGTTTTCAGCTCGTCCCGGATGACTTCCTTGACCACGTCGTAGGGCTGATCCGCCAAGTTCTGGATATGCTGCGAACCGATGTTGGAGGTCATGATGATGACGGTGTTGCGAAAATCCACCGTGCGTCCCTGGCCATCGGTCAGGCGGCCGTCGTCCAGCACCTGCAGCAGCACGTTGAAGACATCCGGGTGCGCCTTTTCGACCTCGTCCAGCAGAATCACGCTGTAGGGTTTGCGGCGCACGGCTTCGGTCAGGTAGCCGCCTTCCTCGTAGCCCACGTAGCCCGGCGGCGCGCCGATCAGGCGGGCCACCGAATGCTTTTCCATGAACTCGCTCATGTCGATGCGCACCAGGTGATTGTCCGAATCGAACAAAAACCGCGCCAGAGCCTTGGTGAGTTCGGTCTTGCCCACCCCCGTGGGGCCCAGGAACAGAAACGAACCATAGGGGCGGTTGGGGTCGGACAGCCCGGCGCGCGAACGGCGGATGGCCTCGGACACCAGACGCACGGCCTCGTCCTGGCCCACCACGCGCTCGTGCAGCACGGTCTCCATGGACAAAAGCTTGGCGCGTTCGCCCTGCATCATGCGCGACACGGGAATGCCTGTGGCGCGGGACACGACCTCGGCGATTTCCTCGGACCCGACCTGGGTGCGCAGCAGGCGCGGTTTATCGGCCTCGGCATCCCTGGGCGCGGCCTCGGCGGCCTTCAGGCGGGCTTCGAGCTCCGGCAGGCGGCCGTACTGCAGTTCGGCCAATTTATCGAACTGGCCCTTGCGCTGCAGCTCGGCCATCTCGGCGCGCACGTGGTCGATTTCCTCCTTGACCGCCTGCGAACCCTGGACGGCGGCCTTTTCCGCCTTCCAGATTTCCTCGTAATCGTTGTATTCGCGCTGCAGGGTTTCGAGTTCTTCCTCGATGGCCTTCAGGCGGCGTTCGGACGCCTCGTCGGTATCTTTCTTGACCGCCTCGCGCTCGATCTTCAGCTGGATGATGCGCCGATCCAGCTTGTCCATGACCTCGGGCTTGGAATCAATTTCCATGCGGATGCGCGCCGCGGCCTCGTCGATCAGGTCGATGGCCTTGTCGGGCAGAAAACGGTCGGTAATGTAGCGGTGGGAGAGTTCCGCCGCCGCCACGATGGCCGGGTCTGTGATCTGCACCCCGTGGTGCAGTTCATAGCGTTCCTGCAGGCCGCGCAAAATGGCAATCGTGGATTCGACGTCGGGTTCGTCCACCAGCACTTTCTGGAAGCGGCGTTCCAGCGCGGCGTCTTTTTCGATGTACTGGCGGTATTCATCCAGCGTCGTGGCCCCCACGCAGTGCAGTTCGCCGCGCGACAGGGCGGGCTTGAGCATATTGCCGGCATCCATCGCACCATCGGCCTTGCCCGCGCCCACCATGGTGTGCAGTTCGTCGATGAAAACGATGGTCTGGCCCGAATCCTGGGACAGTTCTTTCAACACGGCCTTCAGGCGTTCTTCGAACTCGCCCCGATACTTGGCCCCGGCCAGCAGGCCCGCCAGATCCAGCGACAGCACCCGCTTGCCCTTCAGGGTTTCGGGGACTTCGCCATTGACGATGCGCTGCGCCAGGCCCTCGACGATCGCGGTCTTGCCCACGCCGGGTTCGCCGATCAGCACGGGATTGTTCTTGGTGCGGCGCTGCAGAATCTGGATGGTGCGGCGGATTTCGTCGTCCCGCCCGATGACCGGATCCAGCTTGCCCTCGCGGGCGCGGGCGGTCAGATCCAGCGTGTATTTTTTCAGGGCCTGGCGGTTGTCTTCGTCATCGGCCCCGGACACATTGGCGCCGCCGCGCACGGCGTCGATGGCGGCTTCCAGCGCCTTGCGCTGCAAGCCGGCCTCGCGCAGCGCGCGGCCGGCCTCGCCCTTGTCGTCGGCCAGGGCCAGCAGATAGAGCTCGCTGGCGATATAGGTGTCGCCGCGCTGGCCGGCTTCTTTGTCGGTGCGCGCCAGCGCCGCCTGCAGATCGCGGCTGGCCTGCACATTGCCCGCCGCGCCTTGCACGGTGGGCAGGGCTTTCAGTTGGCGATCCAGCTCCGTCTGCAAGCGGGGCACCGCCACCCCGGCCCGCGCCAGCAGGCTGCCCGCCCCGCTGTCGGGGTCGGCCAGCAAAGCCAGCAGCAGGTGGGTGTTTTCGATATAAGGGTGGTCGTGGCGCACCGCGAGGCTTTGGGCATCGGCGATAGCCTGTTGAAACTTCGTCGTCAGTTTGTCGAATCGCATGAGTGTGTCCCTGCAATAAAGGGGCATTGCCCCACAAGCCAACGGTCTTGCGCCTGCGGCAATGCGTCCCTGGGATGGGAGGGGGCGTGCTGCCCCAATGCCGAATATATGCGGGTGAAAGGCCGGGTTTCAAGACTGCCCGGCCCCGCGCCACTCAAGCGTCGCGCACCTGCGGACTTAGCGGTCGCCCGTGTCCTGGCGGATTTGCGGAATGTCCGACTGGCCGGTCTTGGCCAGCAGCCCCACCTGGGTATAGGTGAACAATTTTTCGCGGGTATCGACGATGTCCAGATTGCGCATGGTCAGCTGGCCGATGCGATCCAGGGGCGAGAACATGGATTCGCCTTTTTCCATGGTCAGGCGATCCGGGTGATAGGTCAGATTGGGCGATTGCGTGTTCAGGATGGAATAATCATTGCCCCGACGCAGTTCCAGGGCGACTTCGCCCGTGATGGCGCGCGCCACCCAGCGCTGGGCGGTTTCGCGCAGCATGATGGCCTGCGGATCGAACCAGCGCCCCTGATACAGCAAGCGGCCCAGGCGCAGGCCATTGATGCGGTATTGCTCGATGGTGTCTTCGTTGTGGATGCCGGTGACCAGGCGTTCGTAGGCGATGTGCAGCAGGGCCATGCCCGGGGCTTCGTAGATGCCCCGGCTCTTGGCCTCGATGATGCGGTTTTCGATCTGGTCGCTCATTCCCAGGCCGTGACGGCCGCCGATACGGTTGGCCTCCAGCATCAACGCCACCGGATCGGTGTATTCCACGCCATTCAGGGCCACCGGCCGGCCTTCTTCAAAGCGCACGGTGACTTCTTCGGCCGGGACGGCGACGTCCGGTTTCCAGAACGCCACCCCCATGATCGGATCCACGATGCGGATGCCGGAATCCAGGTGTTCGAGATCCTTGGCCTCATGGGTGGCGCCCAGCATGTTGGAATCCGTGGAATAGGCTTTTTCGGCCGACATTTTATAGTCGAAGCCGTTTTCCACCAGGTACTGGGACATTTCGGCCCGCCCGCCCAGTTCGTCGATGAACTGCTGATCCAGCCAGGGCTTGTAGATCTTGAGTTCCGGGTTGGTCAGCAGACCATAGCGGTAGAAGCGTTCGATGTCGTTGCCCTTGAACGTGCTGCCATCGCCCCAGATGTGGACGTCGTCTTCGCGCATGGCCGACACCAGCATGGTGCCGGTGACCGCCCGCCCGATGGGGGTGGTGTTGAAATACGTGACCCCGCCGGTGGAAATATGAAAGGCATTGCACTGCAAGGCGGCAATGCCTTCGGCGACCAATTGGGCGCGGCAATCCACCAGGCGGGCCCCCTGGGCCCCATAGCGCAGGGCTTTGCGGGGAATTTCATCGTAATCGGATTCATCCGGCTGCCCCAGGTCGGCCGTGTAGGCGTAGGGCAAGGCCCCCTTGTTCTTCATCCACAGCAAAGCGGCGCTGGTGTCCAGGCCGCCCGAAAAGGCGATGCCGACCTTCTGCCCGACCGGCAGGTTTTCTAGAATGGTTGTGCTCATGGGGTTCCGATGTGGCCAGAGTGAAAGACAATCGCTCATTATATCGTCGTGGTAAGCGGGGCTGGCCTCGGTGCGCTTATTGCTCGACGGGCACCGGCCCGCGCATCTGCGCGACATCGGCGGCGCTGACCGGATCGGGAAACTGGTTGCCGAAATGGCTGCGGACGTAATTGACCACGGCGGCGATTTCCTCGTCTTTCAGCATCCCGTTGAACCACGGCATGCCGCCCTGCCCATACAGGATGACGTAAACAGGGTAACCGGCGGCGGCCAGCAAGGGGTTGCCCGCCAACGCCGGGAAAAGGCCGGCGCCGGCGGCCCCTTTGGCGTCGGCCATGTGACAGGCCTGGCAATATTGCTGATACACGACATCGCCGGCAAGGGGCTCGCGGTCGTGCATGCCGGTGCGCTGATCGCTGCCGGGGTCGGCATCGGCCCAGGCCGTGCCCATCAATGCACTGCAAGCAAGAGATGCCAGCCAGACGCCCGCGCGTCGTTCAAAGCGATGCTTCATGTCAACCCCCTTGGGCACGGTGATGCAGTCGTTCAATGGCGTTGAGCGACGACTGCAGGGCGCCCTCCATCCAGCCCGGCATATACGACAAGTGGTCGCCGGCCAGCACGATGCGGCCATCCATGCCCGCCAAAGTGTCGTAGTGCTGTTCTCGCGCGGTTTGGCTCCAGCGGGCGCGGCAGCCGTGCATCCAAGGCACACGATACCAGGCCACCGCCACACCGCTTAGAAACTCTTTGCGATATTGCGGGTGGATTTTTTCGCCTTGGCTCAGGGCGGCTTCGATGCGCGCTTCGGGCGTCAGGCCCGTCAGGGCGATGCTGGTTTCCGGTGCGGAGGCATAGGCCCCCAGCATCACGGCCGGGCCTTTGGAAAGAAACTGATGGTTTGGATAGGAAACCAGCCCGATCTGCTGATCCGTGACCGAGGTGCCGCCGAAGATGGCGTCGTCTTCTTCCCAGAACCGGCGCCGGAATTCGAGCCCCACCTTGACGTATCCCGCGTAGGGTACAGCCCGGATGGCCGCCTGCATGGCGCTCGACACTTGCACGTCGAGCCGGCCCAGCACGGTCAGGGGCAACGTGCAAATACACCAATCGGCGCTGGCCTGGTGCGTGCCGCCGCCGGCCAGGTCTTCGTAGGTGACGACGACTTGTTCAGCATTTTGCGCCACCCGCTTGACCTGGGCGTTGTAGCGGATGGGCACCTTGCCATCCAGGGCGCGCACGAAGCCCTTGCCGATCTGATCCATGCCGCCCACCGGCTGAAACATGGTGGGCTGCGCGTTATAGACCAGCAAAGAATTCAGGCCTTGCCAGACCGATGGGTGCAGCAGGTCTTGCAGATCCAACAGGGGGCCGGGTTTTGGCGGGGGCGTCAGGCCGCCGCCGGGCGGGTGGCTGAAGCCGCGGCGCAAAGCCGTCTGGTGGCTGGATCGATACGCATAATCGGCATCCAGCAGCCCCCAGCCCTGCAAGGCCTGCAGCAATTGATCGCGCTCGTCGGCGCCCATCGGCAAATCGAGCTTGTCGCTGTGCACGGCCTTGGCCAGCAGCTCGGCAACGCTGCCCTGAAGATCGGCCCAGACCTCGCGCAGGCGCTGTGGCTTTCCGCCGAAGGCCTCGGTGCTGTGCAGGTAGGCGTTGTGATTGAATTGAATGAAGGGTTCAAGCGGCACGCCCAATTGCCGACAGTAGTGCAGCACGGTGCCGTGATGATACGGAATGCGCCAAGGGCCGGGGTTGAAGTAATTGCCTTCGGCCAGGGTCACCTTTTGCTTCGCGCCGCCCAGTTCGGTGTAGGTGTCGCCGCCGCGCAGCGTCCAGTTGCGTCCGCCCGGCCGGTTCTGGTATTCGAGTATCTCTACGCTGTAACCGGCCCTAGAAAGCTCGTGGGCGGCCAGCAACCCCGCCAGCCCCGCCCCGAGAATCAACACCCGCGTACCGGGCTTTGCGCCGCCCAGCGCGGGCGGGCCGCTGAACGAAGACGGCTGCGCATGCCCCAGCGTGGTCAGGGCGTGGTACATGGCGGTGGCCCCCGCCGACAAGCCAATCGCCTTCAACACTTGCCTGCGAGTCAAACGAGAGAGAGTGGTCACGTGGGTTCCTTGTGCACGCCGCGTGGCGATGTCGGATTGGCACCAAATTCGAATAATGTAATCCAGATATTACAAGATTGCCGGCATCCGTCAAATATTTTTCACTTCAACCATCCCCGCGCCCCAGCCATCCGAGCGGACACCGGCAGGCCGTTAATCTACCGCCTTTTGTTCCAGGGTCTCATCCAGCCAATCCAGGGACACCGCCGCCGAATACGCCAGATTGCCTACCTGGCAATGGGCATCGGCGCCTTCGGCAGCCGTGAAACACCAGGCGGCCCCCTGCCCCCCCACCCCCTTTTGAAACGCCTGCCACTGGCGCAAGGGTTCAGCCCCTTCGCCTTCGCCCACCAGGGCCAGCGTCGGGCAGGCGATGCGGGCGATATCGGCGTCCGCCAGGGAAAAATCCCGAATCCGCCGGTAGGTTTGCGCAAAACCGGGCTGCCCGAAACGCAGTATCAGGTTGCGCGACATCAGGCGCTGCTGGGCCGTCATGACATGGTCGGGAATATGAGGCAGGTCGGCCACGCCGAAATCGTCTTCCGGCGGCAAATCAGCGGGATCCAGGCCAATGAACGCCGTCATATAAGCATGCAGATCGACAATCGGCGAATTCAGAATCACAGCCTGCAGCCGGGGCTCGAAGGCCGCGATGCGCAGGGCGAAATAGCCGCCGAAGCTGATGCCCATCAGCGCCACGCGCTGTGGATCGACGCCCGGCAAGGCCAGCACGTAGTCCATGGCCTGACGGCCGATGGTTTCGTAGTCGGGCCGGAAATGGCTGACCGGATTGAAACGCCAGACATCCATTTGCCCGGGCCCGGTGAACAGCAGCAGGTCGTAACCGCGCTCCTGGGCGGCGCGGCCATGCGACAGCCAGGTTTCTTCCAGGGTGCCGTCGTAGCCGCTGACGATCATCAGCACGCGGTCGCCCGCCGACCCCGGCGCGCGCATGTAATAGGCCGGCAGACGCAGGCCGTCTTGGGAAAACCAGAGTTCCTGGCAATGCCAGCCGCCACAGCGCATGGCATGCAGGAAAGCGGCGCGGCTGTTCAAGCCGTATTCCTGATGCAGCGGGGTGTCGATGGGCAGGTAGTATTCGGCGGCCCGGAAGCTGTTGCTGGCCATCAGATACTGGTCGCGCGCGCTGATCCCATGCCCCTTGCGCTCGCGCCGGTCGGCATCGGCCATCTGGCGTTTCGCGCTGGCCGCAAAGGCGTCGACCCAGCCTTGCACATCGGCATCCTGGATTTGCCTGGCCACGGCAAGGCACATCCCCACGGCGGCCCCCCCATAACGCACGGCCCCCAGCTGCCGCATCAGTTGATGATCCATTTCCGGGTCTTGAAATCCGGCAACCCGTGTACTGCCGCGTTCGAGTCCTGCTGTCATGGCGGTCTCCCGTGGTGGCTTGCGCCTGTCGGGGTATTCTATCCCGGGTCAGCCCGGATTTCGACGGCATGGATCCGTCGGCTACCCCAGCTCGAACGACGTCACGCCATAGACGCGGCCAAAGTCAATGGCGGGGGCGGTGCCGCGATACATGCGCGCCGTCGAGAAGCAGGATCGCATCCGCCGGTCTGCGGCCAATCGCACCGCCTGCAAGTTGATTTCCGGCACATCGAGATAGACCGGCCCCGACACGCCCGGCTGGCTGGCCAGCGCATCCATCAAGCGCTGGGCCACGGCCGGGTCATCGGCAAACAAGGGGCCGATCTTCCAGCCGATCCGGCATGGCCGGATGGCGCCAAAACCGCCCAGCGCGCCATTCGGATTGCACCAAGCCAGCGCCACCGTCCCCGGCTGCGCGCACCAGGCTGCCAGGAACCCGGCGCGCGGCGCGGCAAAACAACGGCCGTCATAATCCTGGACGGCTTCGGCGGGCAGCTGCTCCAGGGGGGTCACGCCATCGTCGGCCGACGCGGGACGTCCCGGCGCGGGCTTGTATTCGTAGCGGATGTTCTGATGCGCCAGTACAAAGCCTGACTTGCGGTAATTGTCCTGCTGTTCGGGCACCCCATCCAGGCCGATCGAACGCGCCGCAAGGTGCGACAGCGCGGCGTCCCACAGCACACGGCCATAGCCTTTCGAGCGGTGTTCGGGCTGCATGATGTACAACCCGATGAATCCATGATCGGCACCGTAGCGCACCGCTGAAATACACCCGATGGGCGCGCCGTCGAGTTCTCCCACAAAGAAGCCACCTGGATCCGCCACCTGGAAGGCAGCGGCATCGTGCAGCCCGGGATTCCATCCCTGCGCCGCGGCCAGCTGGATGGCAAACCCGATTTCATCCGGGCGCATGCTGCGCACGCGATAGTCTGCGGACATGAGGATTCCTCCGAAAACGGCAGGCAAGGCGCCTGGAATATGGTTGAAGAACCCGAGGCCCGGGCATTTCGCGCCCCCTGGCTTCCGAGCCGCAGCCGTGTGCCGCCGCCCGCACGCGCCAAGCGCAATGCGCGTCATTCGGCATATACCTTACAGCCAGGATTGCGATGATTCAAACCCTGAAATCCGCTGTCTATGGCAGCAACCATATGGTTATGCAGCCAATCCATGCAAGCATAAAAAGAGGGGTGAAAAACCCGCCTGAAAAATCAATTTTGCCACACCTGCTGTGGCAAAACCTGCATTAAACGCAAAACAAGGCACTACATCGCTAAACGTAGTGCCTTGTTTTTGCTGGTAATTTTGGTGGTGCAGTTCCCCAGTAAAGGAAACCTTCCTTCCACGCGGCGATTGCCACTGTGGGCGTGATTACAGCTGACGAGCGCATCCGAGGGTAAACCGAACGTCCCCGCGCACCTCCTCTCTGGTTCGTACACGATAGTGTGCGGTTCGATCCCGCAGTAGGGGATCGAACTGGACTGTGCGCCACCATGCGCACCGACGCCGTCGATCTATCGATCTGGCACATATACCGGACGTGCGACCCTTGGCCTTCGCGCCTGGCTGGCGGTCTGGAGATTGGCCGCCCTGGAGAGGATCCGCAATATTGCCTGATCGTGGTGGTAGGTTCGGAAAGCGTCCGCCACCGCGCTGTCGATGAAGGTGGCCGATGTCTGACTATCGGCCGGGGCGGATACAACGCCGTCCGGGATGCCTCGTGACCAACCTCTGGCTGCCCGGAAGCCACTCACCAGATGCGAAAAGTTCGGCCAGGCGTGGTCAAGGTGGGCGTCGTTGATGGTGACCATCACGCCGGTCAACTCGCATTCGACGCGGCCCTGGTTGTCTCCGTATTGAGCGAATGCCTGCTTCTTGGCTTGGATGAGGTCGAGCGCGACAGCCTGCCGACAGGCCCCATAAAAGTCCTGCGACCGGCCCTTGGGCTTGCCCTTGACCGCGTCGATGTACGAGAAGTCCGTAGCGGTCCCGTCCTGGCGGACGACCCAGAAGCCAGAACTGCTCCAGCCGGTCCCGGTGTTCAGGCGTCGCTCGAAGTGGGCGATCTGGCCATCCCCCTTGGTTGGTTCACCGACTGCGTCGAGCACCGGGTCGTACCGCGCAATGAGCGCGACCAGATCGGCGTGGTCGCCCTGGTCGGAAACGCGCTGCCCGTCCTGATACCGGTGCAGCATTGCCTTGTAGTGCTCCAGGGCGCTACTTTGAGCCCGGAAGCTCCGGGAACCGATCTCGACAGTTGCCATTCGTTCTCCAGTACATCAAGGTCGCTAGGGCCGGTTACGCCTCAAGGAGGAGCACCCCAAAGTACTTGCCCTTGGCAGTGTTGACAGCCCCGTGCAGTTCCTCGCCACTCAATCCAAGCAAATGCTCGTCGGAAAGCGACGGATTTCTTGTTGCGAACCTGACTGTTTGAGCGTCAGGTGTACAGATGGAAAAACGTTCCTGCGTGGTCTGCTCTGCGACATTCTACGTTTTGCCCCAGCGTCCGAATCAATTGTACTGTTCGACCCGTCGGTGCCAGCAGGTGCGGAAGAACCAGTGGCAGGCGGTTGCCCGCAAGGATCCTGACTATCGGGAGAATCAGGCTCGTGCGCAGGATAGGTGGTGCGCCAACCATCCCGATTACTGGCGAACCTACCGATCCGACCATCCGGAGTACACACAGAAAAATCGTGAACAGCAGGCCGAGCGTAACGCCAAGCGACGCAAAAAGCGTGATTGCAAAGAGAGGACTTGATCGTAAGTTACTGATCAGAAGCGTATTGTTTCATCGGTATGGTATTTGGTAATGGCTGGCATCTATGTCGATCAATCGGAATGAAGCCGCTGATGATGAGCCTCGCGCCTCGTTGCGTGCTGCGCAGTACGTTCGGATGTCGACCGACCACCAGCAGTACTCGACTCAAAACCAGGCCGAGAGAATCCGGGAGTACGCCGAGCATCGTCACATCAAGATCGTCAGGACCTATGCTGATGAAGGCAAAAGCGGCCTGCGTATCGACGGTCGCCAGGCGCTGCAGCAGCTCATCGACGATGTCGAGTCTGGTGCTGCGGATTTTCAGATCATCCTGGTTTATGACGTGAGTCGTTGGGGGCGGTTCCAGGATGCCGACGAGAGCGCATATTACGAATACATTTGTCGCCGTGCCGGGATCCAGGTGGCCTACTGCGCGGAGCAGTTCGAAAACGACGGCTCGCCCGTGTCCACCATCGTCAAAGGCGTTAAACGGGCCATGGCGGGCGAATACAGCCGGGAGCTTTCGGTCAAGGTGTTCGCTGGACAATGCCGCCTGATCGAGCAGGGATTCCGGCAGGGTGGGCCAGCGGGATACGGGCTGCGGCGCGTATTGATTGATCAGTCGGGGGCCGTGAAGGCGGATCTCGCTCGCGGGGAGCATAAAAGCCTGCAGACGGACCGCGTGATTCTGCAACCTGGACCCGATGCTGAGGTGGCAGTCGTGAACCAGATCTATCGGTGGTTCGTCAACGATAGCCTGTTGGAATCGGAGATCGCGGGCAGGCTCAATGCCCAAGGGGTGCTCACAGATCTTGGGCGGGAATGGACCCGAGGCACGGTTCGGCAGGTCTTGTCGAACGAGAAATACATCGGCAATAACGTCTACAACCGACGGTCTTTCAAGCTCAAAAAGCGCCGGGTCGTCAATAGCCCGGAGATGTGGATCCGCAAGGACGGTGCCTTTGAGGGGATTGTCTCGCCAGATCTGTTCTACACCGCGCAGGGCATACTGCGTGCGCGGGCACAGCGCTATAGCGACGAGGATCTGATCGAAAAGCTGCGTGGCCTGCTGCATCGCCACGGCTATTTGTCGGGCCTGATTATCGACGAGTCAGAAGGGATGCCCTCGGCAGCGGCGTACGCACATCGCTTTGGTGGCCTGATCCGTGCCTATCAGACAGTTGGCTTTACGCCGGATCGAGACTACCAGTACCTGGAGGTCAATCAGTTCCTGCGGCGCTTGCATCCCCAGGTGGTCGGCCAGACAGAGCAGATGATTGCGCAGGTCGGGGGGCTGGTTGAAAGAGATCCTGCCACCGATCTCCTTACCGTAAATGGCGAGTTCACGGCCTCACTGGTGCTCGCCCGTTGCAAGGTACTGGCTACTGGCCATCGGCGCTGGAAAGTGCGGTTTGACACCAGCCTCGTGCCGGATATCACGGTCGTGGTGCGGCTCGATGAACCCAACCAGGCCGCACTCGACTATTACCTGCTGCCACGGCTGGACTTTGATCTGGCGGGCATTCATTTGGCGGATCACAACCCTGCAGGGTTCGAGTGCTATCGGTTTGATAGCCTGGATTATTTCTACGGTATGGCCCAGCAGTTCAAGATTAGGAGGGCGGCATGACGAAAGGAAAACAGGATTCCTCTTCGCAACTACAGATGATCCCCTTGGATCTGATCGAGGTGCTCAATCCGCGTGAGCGCAACAACCGAGTGTTCGAGCAGATCGTCTCCAACATCCAGAGCCTTGGCCTAAAAAAGCCCGTCGTCGTCACGCCACGCCGCAACCACGAGGGCACGCGTTACTTGCTGATCTGCGGGGAGGGGCGCTTGAAAGCGTTCAGGGCGCTGGGACACAGTGAGATCCCTGCGATGGTGGTCGATGTTGATGACGAATCGGCCTTCATCATGAGTCTCACGGAAAATATTGCGCGGCGCAAGTTCAGCCCGCTGGAGCTGATGGGTGGCATCCGACAGTTGCAAGACCAGGGCTATGACAAGAAGGTCATTGCTCGGAAAACGGGCTTAAGCCCTGAATACGTCCACGGGATCTTGCATTTGCTCAACGACGGCGAGGAGCGACTGCTCATGGCGGTAGGTAGTGGCCGTATTCCGTTGAATGCCGCGATGGCGATCTCGGCGGCAGGGCCAGACAATAAGGCGGTCCAGGCCGCGATGCAGGATGCCTATGAGTCGGGCAAGTTGCGGGGTGCCCAACTCATTCAGGCGCGTCGGGTGGTCGAGCGCCGTCGGGTCCGGGGCAAAGCCATGGGCGGGAGCATGATCTCGCGCAAGGCCACTGAGGGCGTCACTACAACGAGCTTGGTGCGCAATTACCAGCGAGAGGTCGGGCGTCAGAAGCAACTCATTCGAAAGGCGGAAGCCGCCCAGCGCCACTTGCTCTTCATTGTGGGTGCATTGCGCCAGATCCTGAGCGATGAAAATTTCGTCAATCTGCTGCGTGCTGAGCACCTGGACACGATGCCACAGTACTTGGCAGAGCGTGTCTGGTCGCGGGGGGTGTGAGATGAGCGAGCCACCTCTCGGGTTCATTCCCGAACCGTTGCAGCTGCCCTTGGCGGCAATCCTGCCTACCCGTAAAACCCCAGATGGCCTGGTGGCATCGAGAAAATACAAGCAAATTGTTTCGTCCATCAAGGCCGTTGGCTTGATTGAACCACTGTCTGTGGGCAAACCTGATAGGTCTGGCAGGTACATTTTGCTCGATGGCCACACCCGGCTTGTCGCTCTGGCAGAGTTGGGGGTCGAGACGGCTCCATGCCTGGTCGCCCTGGATGACGAGAGCTACACCTACAACAATCGTGTCAATCGCCTTTCCAGCGTCCAAGAGCACGTCATGATCCGCCGCGCCGTGGAACGGGGTGTCACGCCCGAGAAATTGGCAGATGCGCTGGATGTCGACGTCAGTCACGTCATCAAAAAGCTGAACCTGCTCGATGGCATCTGCCCCGAGGCGGCAGACTTGCTGCGCGACCAGACTTTTTCAGCAAATCTTGGAGCGGTCCTTCGCAAGATGAAGCCCACCAGACAGGTGGAGTGCGTGGAGCTCATGGTCAGCGCCAATAACATCACGGTCGCGTACGCCCGAGCGTTGCTGGCTGCCACTTCGGCCAACATGGTGGTGGGCGAGACCAAGCCCAGGAAAGTGGCGGGGGTTGGCGCTGAGCAGATGGCCAAGATGGAGCAGGAGATGGGGAACCTGCAGGAGCAGTTCAAGCTTGCCGAGCAGACCTATGGGCAGGACGTCCTGAACCTGGTTCTGGCCAAGGGGTATCTGGCCAAGCTCATGGCCAATGAGGCGGTCCTGCGGCAATTGACGAAGAAATACCCTGAGGTGCTGAACGAGTTTGACAGCATCGTGCGCCTTGTGATGCTGGAGAAATGACTGATTTCCCTTATGTAATCAGAGCAGGGATCTGTGCCGTATGGTTCGTAATCGGCAAACCCTTTTCTTTTAATAGTTTTTTGAGTAAGTCCCTTACAACGATGAGCGTGGACGCAAGCAGAGGGACTTTTACGATATGGATTGAATACTGCCGACCACCCAGGACAGATTCAAGTTTTTGGTAGTAACCAGTTTTTCCTGTCTCGTTGGTCACGTCAGGATACATGAGAACAATATCCAAACAATTAAAGCGAGATCCATAAGTCAAAACTTGGTAGACATCTTCGCGAGAAATTCCAAGTTGGCGTTTACGCATGTCAAGAGATTTCCATTTTGTATCTACTATCAGCGCAGTTTTTCCGTATTTGTCGATCAATCTTATATCTGGGACCAACTCAAATATACCTTTGCCGTCGCCATGTGAGCATGCAAATGTCCCGCGCCCCTGAGCCTTGGAAACCAAGCCAGTTGAAGGAGAGATCCAAGCCAACTCCTTGGCAATGAATTGCTCAAAGAGCCGAGACGTAAAGATAATTTCTGAAGTGGCAAGCCTTTCTCCGGCAAATACCCCAGCTCCCTCCTCATCCAGGAGGGCCTTGCTTTGCTGAAGCAAAGAGTGATAGATCGGTGGAAGCCGGTCTGCGCGAACCTTTGCCCATTCCAAGCGATGATCCCCTGAGGCGTCAACAGAGTCGAGTTCGGATAGGCATAGATCGATGCGTCCGCGGATCCAGGCAGAGCTTCTTGGCTGGTAGTGGAGTAAAACTTTCTTAAATATCCTGTTTTCGGGAACGTCTTCCGTGAGAGCTACCCACGTTGATGCGAAGCGGCCAGGCCTCCGAATGCTCTCGTAGCATTGACTCGGAAACGATATACGGCCTCTGGGAGCGGGCAGGTTATCGGAGATCGATATGTATCTACGGATTACTTGACGGCGGCGCGCGAGTTGCAGTTCATTGCAAAATACCTCTAGAAGAATTTCATGCCTGCTGCCATCTGAACTTAAGGGTGCTAGACCCGCCGCCATTGACTGAGCTGACATTGCCGTTGCCAGCATTGCCGATAAGCTGGTATCTAAACGAGACCGCGCTTCCGGCCCTAAAAGATTCGCCCCAATTGGGGCAACCTCAAGAATTAGGAGCGCCGTCTCCAACGTACCTGTCCAAAATCTTGGCACTAACGCATTAGGCAAAATATTGAAATAGGCGTCAGGCTGTTCGCCGGTACTGTGTTTCCATGCGGTGACGATTGAGGAGAGCTCTTCTAACGACTCCAGTTCCAGCCCCGGACCGACGCGTAGCTTAGACCATTCCTCACACCGCAGCAGGCGCTTCATTAATCTCCCCATTGTCGTCGTCGGAGTTCCCAGAAACTACCGATCCTGATTGACAAAGCTTCAAGAGGCAGTTAACTGCGTAGGCTTCGTCATCAGGTCCAGGAATGGTCCTTATTGCATTCCAAAAACGAGGATCTATTTCGAGGCTTCTGGGAGTCGTATGTGGGCGATAACCAAAAGCAGACGCGACATCTTGGTCTATACCAAACAGCTTCTCAAATTGCTTTTCTGGGGGATCGAGTTTGAAGAAATTTGCTGTTTGTGAGGCCGAGTCTCCGAGGACCATCAGCATTAAGCCCTCGTTGCCGTAGAAATATTCATGCAAGAGTGGAATAACCTTCGTTGCAAGCCGTTCTATAACTTTCAAGTTGGAATCGCAGTCGACAAAATAGCCATGACCAATGCAATGATCTGCATCCATTAAATGCTCGATCCTGGCATTAACTGTTTGCAGAAGCAATCCGCAGTTAATCGATGGTGTATCTGTAGTGCTTCGAAGCAATGAAGGATTTGGTGGGATTTGAATGAAATCGAACCGGCGTCGAAGCGCATGATCAACAAGGGCAATATTTCGATCAGATGAATTCATTGTCCCGATCAGGTGCAAATTTGGCGGCATAAAAAGCCGAGATTCTAATTCCTCTGCGCGAGGGTATTGAAGCTCTATTCCAATTGGGAATTCAGCCCCGACTCTTTTGTCAGAATCCAAGGTTGAGATCAGTGGGCCGAGGATTCTACTGACATCGCCTCGATTAATTTCGTCGACGACGACCACGAACTCCTTTCCGGGTGTCTGAAGAGCACGTCGGATCATTCGAAGCAGCAAGCCTTCGTGTACCTTGTAACGAAGCTGGCTTGGTGGCAACACTTCATTAGGCATGTCTTCTTCATTATTCGAGGAGATGTCATCATCGAATACTACTGGTCGAATTGATTCGACCAAATCCTCATATTGAAGTGAAGGATGAAATGTAATGAAGGCGCACTGATCCCGGTAATCGTTGAATTTCTCGAAGGACGTCGTCGGATTTCCTTTGTCATCGAAATTTGGCTCGACAAGCTTCACTGCTTCGCGGACGGCAGATAACGTTTTGCCAGTGCCGGGGGGGCCGTAGTACACGCGGACAATGGATCGAGTTGAACTCTTTTTTCGCAATAGCAATCGAGTTCCGGCCGCTGCTAAATCTTGGAGCGCGAGAGAACGGAAAGCCTCAAATTCCTCAAGTCCCTCGAAGGGGTATACCTCTTCTGAAAGGTGTTTTGCGGAAGCTGATAATTCCATTAACTCGCGATCTAAGGCTGTCTGGTTCACTGAGCTGGGTAGAGCCTTGATCGCGATAAAGGATGCCAGAATCTTCTTAAGTGTTGTCGTGCGAATGTCCTTCAGGAAGACGACGTCCGGATCAGTGGAGACGCCAGCGATCGAGGATAAAGGCGTCGGAAATAAGCCGTTCTGATCCCAATCAATATTTGAGATTTTGCGACCGTACATCGGCCCCATACTATCATCTAAAAGCGCATCTGAGGCAATGTCGAAGAGAAGATTCGATACATTGCCGAGCTTGTTGTGATTTTGAGCGTTCTGGTAATGGGATGCTAAGCCGACCAAGATCGCGCCCGCTCGTGGCAAAGACATTAAAGTAATACGCCATCCAGCATTACTTCTATATCGTTCGAACAGATTTTTGCGGTAGATTCCAATATTCAAAAAGTGGACGTCCCCAAGCCAAGTCCCATAATCTGTTTTATCAAGACCCGCTGCTTCGAGCTTATTCTTGATGCCGCGCCGAAGTTCATGGGCCCAGAGGTTGTCAATGTTGGCCTGCGTATAGTAGTTGAAATCGGTGTCCACACCCCACTCAGCCTCTGGGAATATCCTGCTCAGCTCGGCGAGAGCGTTTGTGCGTTCAGCTTCGCAGGTCGGCTTTCTGTTTGATCGGAGCAGGTCGAGTAGAGCCATATTTATCCTAGAAGAGAAAAGGGGCGATGGGCCCCTGTACATAGTGATCTTGTTTGCTGTCTAGTCGGCGGCTGCTTCTGAGAGGATCTTGTTTTGCGCTGAAGCCTTGGAGCATTGCTTTTCTGACGACGAAGGGGGCGTAGTGATGGATTGAGCGTCCAGCAGGTCAAGGAGGTTGCGCAAGGCTAGGCCAACGCCTTCAGCCATTAGCGGTGGTACTGCATTGCCCACTTGAGAGCACCTTGCTACATCGTGTTTTCGACGTGGCCCATTGATTGTGTACCGACCGTGAAAGTGAAAGTTGTCAGGAAATGATTGAAACCTCGCCATTTCACGGACGGTAATGTTTCGCGACTCCACATAGTGAATAAATTCGTCTGGATGAGTCGTAATCGTGGACACGACTGTTGATGCATCGATGAGAACCTTCTTGTCCTTTTTTGTGTTGTTCTCAAGCAGAAACGCTTTCGATAGCCGCCCAGGAGGCTGAGTCTGATGAGCTAGGTTGTATAGTGCCTGAATTCTTTCCCCATGTTTCGAGAAACGATGGGAGTTCGGAATGCTTCCCGATTTTTGACCCCGCCTCATCGCGCGAGCATATGCAGAGGTGGCTTTGGTGTAGACAGCTGATTCAAACGCTGTTGAGTCAGGGCACGCCACTCGGGCACCGCCCGTGAGGTCGCCTATAGCTTCTTTCGCGGTAATGTTCTTACTTTGGGGTAGTCCCCAGTGCTGGCGTACGGTGATAGCTGCTTTACTCAGCATGTCACCGAAGGTCATCTTAAGATTAGCAGAGGACATCGAAGAACCTTGGATGCCCACGATGACCACGCGACGCCTAGATTGAGGAACGCCAAATCGGGTGGCGTCAAGCACATCAAAGACGCTTGTATAGCCGAGATCTGAGAGACGTTCGATTACTGCGTCGGCAACGGAGGTACTTGCTTCACCAGGGCGTGCCACGAATCGACGTGCAATTCCCTCGACATTTTCGATCAGTACGATGCGAGGGCGTACTAGTTCAACCATGTCGAGCATTTGATAGACGAGACTGTTCCTTTCGTCAGTTCCGTCACGACGCCCCCCTACGCTAAATCCTTGGCATGGGGGCCCTCCCGCCATCATCGCCACCGTGCCCCGCAGAGACCGAAGATGCTTCCGCATGGAATCATTCTTCAAGAGAGCTACGATGTCGTGGTTTGTCTTTGGCAACCATGCAGGCCAATCTACAAAACTCGCGTATGGTGCGCCTGGAGATAGAAGATTTTGAGACAGAGTTTCAAACGCCATCGGATCGCGCTCGATTGCGAAGATTCCGTTCCAGCCAGCTTCCTTAAGTCCGAGGCTTAAGCCACCGCATCCTGCGAAGAGGTCAATGCAGGAAAGCCTTGGTGCGTTTGATGTCGTCACTTTTTGATTCCCATGTTATTGGCTCTTTTTTGCATTTACAGAACTCTTGTCCTTGGCTGATGCCATGGTGAGCAATGAACCCTGAAATGGGTACTGCTCTTTGTCCAAGTGCTCCTTGATCAATCGAACGATCAGCGTTGATTTCTTGTGTCCGCGCTCGCTGCAGAAAGCTTCAAAGCGACGAGCTTCATCATCGGGGACAAGCACTGAAATTTTTCTTGGCACAGCCACAGGGACTCCTTGCGCGAGATCGTAGCTATTAAATCACTAGAAGCCGCACAAAGCAACATAAGTACGCATAAGTGCGCACTTATGCGTATTTTAATGTTCCCAACACATCTGGCACAGTTCTTGCGGAGAGGACGTTAGGGCAATGTACGCCTCATCAGCATCTACCTGGCTGTACAGCTGGCTGCTGCCTTTCTCACGCAATAGGTATGCAAGCGCTACCTTGTCTGGACGTGACAGCTCGGCGGCTTCTGCTGGCGTCATTCCTTTACCTTGCTGGACATGCAAGTTGTACGATGTCGCAAGCAGTGCATTAATTTTGTCGTGGGTCATAGCTTTCTCTTTGATTTCGTAAGTTATGAACGCTCGGTTTACCATTAAAGACAAGTTTTCTGTCGGGCATTTTTAATGCATAAGTTATTATGAATCAAAGACTTGCTGGGCTGTGTGTTGCCATTGCTGCAGAGCAATTGGCCTCGGGGATAGACGTTTCATCTCATTGACAGAACTGCCTCCAAATTTCATTGTGCATGACAATCTGCCGCGTGATCGGTGTCGGAGTGGCATCAAGTTCCTGCACGGTGCTCCACTGGACAGGTTTGGCAATCTGGCAGTAATCACCGCCCGTTGTCACGCACCCACCGACGAGCGCGACGACGGACAGCATCATCATCCAGCGCACCAATCTTACGAGCCACATGATCAGCCTTCCTTCGTAGGTTGAGATTTCGATGAGCAGCGTCCAGTTCGGTAGATCGCCTGGCCGCCCGCCCACCGGCGGCATAGGCACCGACGAGAACGAGTAAGGTGGCCAGCGCTGTGAGGCTCCACCCCTGGATTCGCGGCCAAAGGCCAACCGAGAATGCCGCCCACATCACAGCACCCCTGCCTGGTGGCGGCGCACCTGTGACCATGCAATGAAAGCCGCGATCCCCACCAGCGCGAGGCCGATGGCAATACGCACAGCGGATCCACTGGCCAGATGACCATTGGCCTGGGAGATGGCGTCTGACACTTGGGGCAGCACATCCGCGATCTGGGCCAGACCCACCCCGCCAGTCGCCGTAGCACCAATCGTTTCCCGAGTTACCGGGATCGGGCCTGCTGCCTTTTGCCGTGGTTCGATACCAGCCAGGGCCAGGCCTTTGTTGATGATCGTGGCGTTGTACCAGGAATTGAGGGTTGATAATGAGCCAGGACCGTTCTCGTGGCGGATAATCGCCTCAGTGACGGCCTTCAAATCCCGGTAGGACTGCATCTCCAGGGTTTCATCTGGCCTTCGCCCGGTTCGCTTGGCAACGGCCAGAATGTAGGCTTGCGTATCGTTTTCCAAAGCAGGTGCCCAGCGGCTAATGATCTGCGAGATGGTTCGCAGACCGTGCTTATCCTGATAGGTGATCAAGGTCCTGGCCAACGCCCGGATGCCGTAGACATCAGATACGAACTGACAAAAGGCCTTGTCGGTGCGCTGTTTGGCTGGCACGAGGCCTTGCCAGGGATCGCCCCAGCGCAAATTCCCAGGGTTTCGGTTGCGGATTCCGCGAGGGTTTTTCATTTGATGACTCCGTGTTTGATGCTCGCCCAGGCTGCCACGACTGCCGTGACAGCAGCAGCGATCCAGCCGATGGGCCGTGCAAGTTTGCCGATGCAGTGCAGTACCTTGAATGCACCGTTTAGGCTCTGGAAAATGTCCACGATTCCCGCCGTGTCGGCTTCGATTCGTCTGACCACCTCGCAGAGTTCCTGGATTCGTTGGGTGTGGGCGCGTTGCTGGGCGAGGATCGATTCGATCTCGTCCTGTGACGGATTGGGCATGATGATGAACTCGCAGGCCAGGTGCAGCGATGGCACGGTAAGGAGAGTCGCTATTCGCCCGTCGTCTGGCAGACGAGATCTGTCCATTCGTGATGGGCGAGATCGTGGGCGATGTACTGGATGTCAAATGAGACGCCGTTGTAGAAAACACGCATGCCCACATCGACGTCGGTGCGATAGCGGATTCGGAAGCTGTAGTGGGTCAGGGAAATGGCCACGCCGTTACTGATGGTGGACATCCCCGACTGCGTTTTAATCCAGGCCCACGCGGTCGCTATGTCTACCCATATATCGATGATTTGGCCGGTGTCATCTTGCTCCTGGACGTGGTCCTGAATCATGATGCGCCGATTAAATGTCCCGGCCTTCATGACAAGACTCGTCGGTATGGTGCGATCAGGCGCTCGAGGGCAGGGTTCTCGATGAGCGCCTGCTCAGTGGAGGCTTCTGTATTGGCCAGCATGTCGCCAACGAGCAGATACATGGCAGCTTTGAGTGCTGCCGGAGCCAAGGCGGCGGTGGTCTGGAGCGTGATGGGATATACCCCTTCGTCGCTTGTGACCGTGGCGGGTAATAGCGGCAAAGGTTCCGTGCGGCCCGCCGTGGGCGTCCATTCATAGGTGGCTGTGGCCAGAGCCAGCCCCGTTTGCTGCTCCACGATCTCGCGGGCAGCGGCAATCATGGCTGGCAGTACCGTATCGAACCCTGAATCGTCCAGGCGTAAGATGACCTTGACGTCGTCCACGGTGATCGGCTCGGCAGTAGCGGCAGTTGTGACGCGCAGCATGCCCGTGCCTCCTTATGGGGCCTGCTCGGCGGCAGGTGCCACATCTCGAATGGCCGCAACAGCGTTTGGATGAGTGTCGACAAATCCCGCCTCGCATGCAGCCTGAGCCTCGGGGGCGGGCAGTTCAATGATGTCGTCGTGCTTGCCGTAGAGGCAGTCCAGACGCACCGCGCATTCGATGGTGTCGGCCTTCGCATTGGGTTTCCGATCTTTCGTCATGAGGGCGCTCCGCAAAGAGATATGGCCGACCCACAAGGAGGCCAGCCATATCGAAGGTGGTGGAAAATCAGCAAAGGGTCAGGCGGCAGCACCGTGCTTGAAGGTCTTGACGGCACCGCCCACGTCCACGAGATTGCCGCCCGAGCGCATCCAGGCAAGAAACCCCACCTGGCCCTTCTTGGTGTAGGCGGAGTCTGTGAACCGGAACAGGGTCACAGCCATCACGTCGCGGATTTTGTAATAGCTGAAATCCCCGAAGGCGATGGAGATGGCAGAAGCCGCAGGGCTTGCCATGTCCTGGTTGACCGTGATGTTGCGATTGAGCAGCCGATCAGGAGCGCCACCCGGATTGCCCTGTTCATAGCCGGGTACAAAAATGGGTCGTCCGTCCGTATCTTTAACCTTGCGGATGAGTTTCAACATGTCGTCGTGCATCATCCATGCGGCATTACGCCGATACGCGGGATCCACCGCGTGTTCAATGTCCACCAGATCGTCATAGGTGATCTTGGCTGTGGCCGACACCGCCCCTGTGACACCCACCGAGGCGGCAGTGATAAGCCCATTGGGCTGGCTTGATCCAGTGCCGGTGGTGAAGTGTGCATTGGTGATGCGTCCCAGACGTACCTGCAGCCGATCCCGTACAAAACCTTCGATATCGGCGCTGGAGTCCTGCAGCAGTTCCCACGGGACGGTGACCACTTTGGAACTGTATTTGTAGACGGGCAGCGTCTTGACGCCAAAGCTCACGTCGGCATCCGTGGCCGAGGTGTTCTCGCCCACAAGTTCGCCCTTTTCGCTGGTGCCATCCGACGTGGGGAAATTCATCGCCTCACCCGAGGTGGTGCGAATGACATTGGCCACGGCTCGCATGCCGCCGTAGGCTTTCAGGGCATCCAGGATGGTGGTGGCCACCGTGGTCGGAACGGTGTAGCCGCCCTCGGAGTCGGTGGTGGTGGACATGGTGTTGCGCACTGCACGCCATTCGTCGGGCGTGAGCGCATTGTCGCCACCCCGACACCATTTATCAAAAAGCGCGACGGCCTCATCCTTGCCACCTGCCGGTGCCACATCACGCACAGCGGTACGCATGTTTTCCTCGGCAGTGAGATCCATGAGTTTTTGGTGGCGGGCAATCGCATCGTCGATGCGCTCGATATCGGCCACCTTTTCGTCATATTGCTTCTGGTGATCGTCCGTCCAGGCGGTGCCGGGGTGCTGGTCGAGGAGATTGCGGGTTTCTTTGGCGAGCGCTGTGCGCCGTTCGCGTTCTGCTTGGAGGTTGAACATGGGTTTGAGTCCTTGTAGAAATAGAAAAACCCGCCAGGAGGCGGGTCTGCGGGGAAAGAAAGGGAGTGTGATCGGGATGGATTACGCTGGCATACGCTCAAAGAGAGTGAAGTGCCGTTCAATCGCTGCCCGATGGCTAAGGAGTGCTGCGTCGCAGGCGGAGTTGCTCGCGGCCTGTGCCATGGGTGCTTTGGGGGCGTTGCGATACGCCGAGAGGTTCCAGGCGTTTGCTGTGCGCTTGCCCACGATTTCTACCACCCGGTCAACGAAACCAGCCTCACGCGCTTCATCGGCGGTAAACCACGTTTCAGCATCCATCCAGGCGGTGATTTCGCCAGTGGCCTTGTCCGTGCGCCTGGCGTAATCATGAGCAAGCCCGACGTCGATTTTCTCGAGCAGCCCTGCGGCATCAATGAGATCGTCCTTGTTGCCGATGACGACCGTCCAGGCGTTGTGGATCATGAAACCTGCGCCTTGGCTCATTTCCACCTCATCACAGGCCATGCAAAGACCCGTGGCAGCCGATGCGGCTAGACCGTCCACGTGGGCGATGATGCGTGCCGGGTGCTGCGCGATGGCGGTCATCATGGATCGGGCGGCAAACACGTCGCCACCGGGCGAATCGATGCGCAGATGAATTGTCTGGGCGGTGAGTCCAGCCAGCGTCTTGGCAAATTCTGTCTCATCGATATCGCCCCAAAAGCCACCGATCACCCCATGCAGATACAGTGACGGTTCACCGCTCTGGGCTTCGAGGCGTAAGGGCAGGGAGGCACCCGCATTCTCGCGGGCAAGTTGAAGCAATTTAAGCGTTTTCATGGTCATCCTCGGAAAGGTCCTCGGTATCATCCTCATCCTCTGCCGGGCTGGTAGACGTGGTGTTGACAGAGGAATCAGCAGGTTTGTAAAGCGTGTCGCCGCCCTCTACGGGAGGGAGATTTTTCAGGCGTCGCACTTCGTTTACGGTCATCCAGCCCTGGGCACCGGGGCCACCGAGTGCCTTGCCAAAGTAGGTGGCCTGCGCTTTGCTGTCGCCCGCCATAAAGCCATCGACGTTGTGCTCAACAAAGAGACCAGGGGTACGGAACAGTTTGCGGTTCAGTTCATCCTTGATGCGTTTCAAATGTGAGCCCAGGGTGTTGCGCACAAAGCCGATATACATCTGCTCAATGCCCGAACCCCAGCTCGTGGATTTGGAGGTTTCTCCGATCATGTGCGGCGGCACCCCAAAGGCACGGGCAATATCGATCACCTGCCACTGGCGAGATTCAAGCAGCTGCTGATCGACCGCCGACATCGTGAGTTCCTTCACCTCCAGACCTTCAGTGAGAATGAGTGGGATCTTGGTGTTGGCCCCTGGGCCACCATATTTGGCGACCCACGCGGCCCGAAAGTCTTCTTGCTGATCTACGCTCATGCGGCCTGCTGCCCGGATTGCGACCTCGGGCTTGCCACCGCTATTGAAAAAGCGCCCTGCGTGATCGTCCCCCTGGATGGCGATGCCGATTCCGTTGCGTGCGCCCCACTGGATGACTGACATGGATTCGGTGCCGTTAAAACCAAACCCTGGCAGGTGCAGCACATCATCCTGATCAGCGGTGAAGTAACCCTCATCGCCATAGAACGTGTATTGCAGGCGATGTGGTGACCGAGTGTGTGCCTTGCGCTGACACACGATATCGACCCGATCTCGCGGCCAGGGGATGAGTGAGCGCATGGCCCCATCTCGTCCCCGCTCGATGAAAGCGATGCCATCGCCTCGTAGCAATACTTGTGTGGTGAGAAATTCCCAACCTGCCGTTGCGCCCCAGGCGGAGCAGAACTGTTCGTTCAGGATCCACCAGTAAGGATGGTCGATACGGGTACGGGCAGGACCGTCGCGGTGATAGATGGGGAGCGGCAATTGCGCGATGGACCCGGCAATGAGGCTCACGCAGGCAAAGACAGCTGACACCCGCATGGAGGTGGCTGAGTTCACCACAGCACCGGCTGCGGTCGTTGAGTCACCGAAGATTTCAAACATCCGGATGGCATCGGATGATGCAGCGGGTTGCAAATCCGTTGCATCGGCGACGATGCCGAGCGTGGGCTCAATTCGGGCGGCTTTGCGGCTGGAACGCGAGAAACGGTCAAAGAGTTTCATCATCAGTCGATCACCACAAAACCTTGTTCGATAAAGCCTGAGTCGCCGGTATCGAGCACCAGGCGATTTAAGGCCATGAGCATGGCCACCACGCCATCGATCTTGTTTTCCGGCCGTTCCTTGCGCGGGTAGATGTTGTCTTTGGCATCCCGATGGCAGACGACGTTACTGACCATCCAGGTGAGCACCGGATCGCCATCAAAGGTGAACTTGCCTTGTAGTACCTGGGCTTCCAGCAGCTTCATGGGTTCCGAGAAATTCAGCACCGTGGGCCGAACCTCAATCATGGGCAGGCCCTCGGCAAGCATCCGGGTGGAGAATTGCGTGGCCTGAAAAGGGTCAAAGGCCACGGCCTTGACTTCAAAGCGCGAGGTCCAGTCCAGTAACTCCGATTCGATGAGGCCAAAATCCGTCACGTTGCCAGGGGTGGCCAGAAGCCTGCCTGCATTCATCCACCCCTGGTACTGGCTGTTGGCGGCAGAAAACACCGTATCCTCGGGCAGGAAGTGGCGCACGAACACGGCCACCTTCTCTCCGTGCTCAAAGAGCACAGCCATGGAGGCAATATCGACCTTGCTGGCCAGATCGATGCCGATCCAGCAGGGCTTGCCTTCGAAGGTGTCCAGCGTAAGGGCAGCATCAGCACACCGATCCCAGGCCCGGATGTCCATCCAGGCGGTGTCCACGCTCACCCAGTCGTTGCAGTGCTTAGTCCGAAAATTGTTGGTGGCCGAAGGCAGTTGCAGGGCCTTGGCCTGCAGCGGCAAGATGACCTCGGGGCGTACCGAAATGCCCCAGTTGGGATTGGCTTTCACCAGGGATTCTTCGGCACCCCAATCATCTGTGTCGTCCAGCCCATAGATGATGCCGAACTGGCTGTCGTCCTCCATCACTCGGTCCAAGACCTTCGTGATAAAGGAGCGAATTTCAAAGCAAATGCCCGCACGGTCGGACCCGGCGGTGGTGATCACCCAGAGCAAGGAATTGTCGCGTTTGCCGGTGCCGGTCTCCACCACGTCGTACACGGTGCGGGTTTTGTGGGCATGCAGCTCATCGATGCAGCCAAAGTGGATGTTCAAGCCATCGAGCGTGGAGCCTTCGGCAGACAGCGCCTCGAACTTGCTGGCAGAGGACAGGACGTGAATGTTATGGGCACCGACCGTCACGTCGTAACGCGTCCGAAAGCCGGGAGACTTGCGGGCCATGGCCTGTGCGTCGCCAAAGACGATCCGAGCCTGGTCGCGCGTGGTGGCCAGTGAATAGCATTCGGCCCCGCCTTCGCCATCAGCGGTCAGCATATAGAGTCCAACCGCAGAGGACAGGGTCGATTTGGCGTTGCCCCGTGGCACTTCAATATAGGCGCGTCGGAAACGTCGGCGGCCTGCGCGGTCGACCCAGCCAAAGATGGTGGTGAGCACGAACACCTGCCAAGGTTCAAGCCCGATGGGCGTACCGGCCAGCGGCCCTTTGATGTGCGGCAGTAATTCAACGAAGGCGCATAGATTATCAGCGGGACGGTATTTACGACCCTGTCCATCAGTCAGTAGTGGATTGAAGCGGTATGCGGCCCCCCGGCCCTTGAAACGTTCGAGGTCTGCCAGTTGGCGCGTGCAGGCTTTTTTTACCCATTGGCAGGCAGCAATCTCCCCCGCCACCACGGATTGAGCATAGCGGCGGGCGATTTCGGTATATTTGGGCACGGTAATGGGCGCCGCAGCATAGGCTGCAGCGCCAGGAAGCAAGGAGAGGCTGTGGCGTTTAGTGAATTGGAGATGCAGCGCGTCAAGCGCGTGGTGGGTGACTTTGTAGAGAGCCGCAGGCCCAGACCTGAGATCCGCGACGAGCTTGATATCGTCTATACCGTCGAGGGGCAGTCCGTGATTATTCAGGAGGATCGGGTGATCTACGACGGTTCACGGCTCTTGGAGCCGGTTGCCAAGACCACATGGGTGAAGACTCAGCGGGTGTGGAAAATCTACTGGATGCGGGCTGACCTCAAATGGCACGGCTATCAGCCGTTGCCGCAGGTCAGGACACTTGAGGAGTTTGTGGCCGAGGTCGATGCGGACCCGTGTGGCTGCTTTTGGGGGTGATGGCTATCCACCCGCAATGGCGCTCCATGGATCATCGGCCTTGGCTGCGTCACGCTTGACCACGACGCGTGACCGTGACGCCGGAGTAAATCCCATCTCGGCGGCAGCTTTGAGCATGAGCTGTGCCTGTTTGTTCACGATTGCCAGATAGGGTGATTGCATGGGCACGCCGGTATTGGGAGCCTTGATGAGCATGCCTGTGCGGGCGAGCTTTTCGCTGGCCTCCTGGTATAGATCGAAGGCCACCACCCAGATCGTGAACACTGAGGCGTCGACATCTTTCAGAAGTCCTGGTGGCGAGAGCTCGACCACCTCGCGCCAAATATCCTTCTGGTGCTCCGTCATCCATTCTGGCACAGCTGCCAGGTCTGACCGAGGCTGGGGTTCGTGGGCATTGATCGGGCGTTTGCCTGGGTTGCCTGCGATGATCTTCAGTGCGGTGGGGGTGGGTTTGCGTCCTCGCATGGGTGATTGCTGGGTGCTGAATTACGTTGAATCACGAGAGTGGTACGACACCTCCACCTCGGCAGGGTAAGTTTTGATGCCCTCAAAGGTTGGCGATGCGTTGAGCCACTGCGGCTTTTCGATGGATGTGATGACGGTCGCTGTAACCCTAAATCCGGATAACGATGCTCGAATGATCTTGGTCGCGTAGGCCTTATCCCCATATATAGAGATGGGCTGGTCAAAGCCGTCTGCCACGAACTGTATGGCGTCGCTACCGTGTTTTTCATAACTGCCTATGGGCTGGTCTACCAGGCTCATTGTCATTGACAGCGGCAGTGGTTTGTCGCCGGTGGTTCTGACCCAGGCCTTCAGAGTGCTTTTGGGCTTGTAGGGTTTGCGGATATCGTTAAGAAATTGCCGTCTGTGCTCGGCAATCTCGTGTTCTCTCTGGAGACGCTCCGCCTCTATTTCCTGTTCGGTGGGCCAGATTGCTTCGATGTGAATCTGGCCATTTGCGTTTCGGCAGACCTGGGCGACAGGTCTCAACCCCCCCTCCATGGCAGTTGCCAACACCGGATTCTGATCTTTGAATGTCGAGAACGCGAGTCCCTGTCCGCCAATTGAACCCCGGACGTATGCATTGATCTGACGTAAGTCAGGTTTTGTCCATAGAGATAGGAGCATCCCGTCCGACAGATCTTCAAGCACGCCATCCTGGTACCTTGGCTCGTTGATGAGAACGATGTTTGGCATACCTATCCCTATCACTGATTGGTTTTGGATAGGTTCATATTACCGAGGCCACCGCTTTTTCCAAGTGTTTCCTGGTGGTTTCCAACGAATATGCTGATAACCCCCTATGGTTTATTTCGCGGCCACAAAAATTTGATTGAGCAGCCGGTCTCTGGCAACCCGGTTGTAGGGTTTATAGGCCCCCATCAGGCTGAGATCAGGGCCGCATCGGGCGTTTCGGATTGCCAAAGCCACCATCGAAGCGATTGGTCTTGCGGGCGTGGCACGACAGGCACAGCGGTTGCAGGTTCGAGAAATCGTTGTTGCCCGAGTCTCCATCGATATGATCGACTGCGCGGGCCAGCGTGACGCGGCCCTGCTCAACACACATCCGGCATAGTGGTTCGCGTCCCAATACAACCTGACGCAGCCGCTGCCAGCGGGCCGTGCTGGTCGACAGGCCACGTCGGTTGCGTCGCGCTCTCGCCTGCTGGGCATTGTCCCACTGACGCCGATCTGCCTGGTGCAGCGGGCAAAAGCCGCTGCCCTGGACTAACTTTCCGCACCTGGGATGGCGGCAGGGCAATGGTGCTGCACGGGGCAATCGAAACTCTCTGAAAAACAATCGGAATCGGCTTGGCTTCTCAATCAGAAGAAGCGTTCATGGAGGTGTCGAAACACACCACCCACGGAGCACACCATGAAAAGCCGCACCCCCAACACCCAAGCCACTGACGCCTACGTGGAACTGGTCATCAGCATCCAGGAAAAGCTGGCCATCTTGCAAGGGGCCGCAAACGATCACTTTGGGGCAGACCCAGATCGCATCGACTGGGCCAACGTGGGGGACTTGACCCTCACCCTCAACCAGCTGACCGACATTGCCGACAGGATCACCGGCCAGGGCGAATACGCGAACTAAGCCCCCACGAAACAGACACGGAGCACACCATGAACAGCAAACTGACCCCCACACAACACGCCGTCCTGGCCCACGCCATCAATTTCGGCGGTGGCAAGATCGACTGGTTTCCTGACAACATCAAAGGTGGTGCCCGCCAAAAGGTGCTGGCGAGCCTGGCTGCGCGAGACATCATCTGCCCGACTGAGAACCGGTGGATCATCACCGAGGCGGGCTACGTCGCGCTGGGCTGCGCTCCGACCCAAGGTGCCCAGACAGCGGCACTGCAACCCCTGCGCAAGACCACCAAGCAGGAGATGGTGATCGCTTTGCTCTGCCGCCCAGAGGGTGTGACCATCGCCCAGATCATGGATGCCACCGGCTGGCAGGCACACACGGTGCGCGGCACCTTTGCCGGAGCGCTCAGAAAGCGGGGCATCACCGTCGTTTCAGAGAAGCAGCAGGGGCAAGACCGGGTGTACCGCAGCGCCTGACCCTTGGTCACGCCTGGCCGACTGCGTCCACCGTCAGGTCATCAAACACCATGCCATCCGCTTTGCGGGTGGCTTTCTCGCCTGTGAAGTCTTGCCAGCGACGCACGATCACGTCCACGTACTTCGGATCCAGTTCAATCACGCGAGCGTGGCGTGTCGCCTTCTCGCAGGCAATGACCGTGGTGCCGGAGCCTCCGAAGGGATCGAGCACGACGTCTCGGGTTTTGCTGCTGTTGCGCACGGCTCGTTCGACCAGTTCCACCGGTTTCATCGTCGGGTGCAGATCGTTTTTGGCGGGTTTTTTGATCTGCCAGACGTCCCCTTGATCGCGGGCACCGCACCAGAAGTGGTCAGTGCCATCCTTCCAGCCGTAGAGGATCGGTTCGTATTGACGCTGATAGTCAGCGCGGCCCAGGGTAAAAGTGTTCTTGGCCCAGATGATGAACGTCGACCACTTGCCGCCTGCCGCCCGAAATGCCGCTTGCAGGGTGGCCAGTTCCGATGAGGACATGGCAATGTAGGCAGCGCCCTTGGTTACGGACAGCAGATTCGTGCAGGTAGCTGTTAGGAACCCTTGGAAATCATCGCCTAAGTCGTCGTTCAGGATCGGGCGGTTCTTGCCACGCAGCTTGTCTTTGGCGGAGTTGGCATAGTTCACGTTATATGGCGGATCAGTGAAGGCCATGTCTGCAAGTTCATCGCCCAGCAGAGCCTTGTAGGCTTCTGGCTTGGTTGCGTCCCCGCATAGCACGCGGTGGTTGCCCAAGACCCAAATATCGCCCAGCTTTGTGATGGTGTCCTCGGCCACCTCGGGGACTGCATCATCGTCTGTCAGACCTTGCTTGTCTTCATCGGTGCCATTAAGCAGGCGGTCGATTTCTTCATTGGCAAAGCCAAGCAGATCCAGGTCCATGTCCAGCGACTTCAGTTCAGCCAGTTCCAGACTCAACAGTTCTTCATCCCAGCCCGCGTTTTGTGCAAGCTGGTTGTCGGCCAGGATATAGGCTCGGCGCTGGTTATCAGTCAGATGTGCGAGTTCAATGACTGGGACTTCCTCCATGTTGAGTTTTCGTGCCGCGAGCACCCGACCGTGACCTGCGATGATGCCGTAGCGCCCGTCGACCAGCACTGGATTGTTGAACCCGAACTCTCGGATGGAGGCCGCGATCTGCGCCACCTGTGCGTCACTATGCGTTCTGGCATTACGGGCGTATGGAATCAGCGATTCGGTGCGACGGTATTCGATTTTTAGGTCAGACATGGTGGCGGATTCAGTGGGCATAAAAAAACCCACCGAGACAGTGTCTGGGTGGGTGCGATGTGGGGAGTTGGTATAGATCTGCGCTACGGCGCTTGATCTGCCAGTTGCTGGATGCAGCCCGCGAGAATTTGATGTACCTCGCTTGTCTGATTGTGCAATGCCGTCATGCTGGCATGCATGGCTGTGAGATCGAGCGCGGATTCGATTTCGTCGGTCGGGATCATGGTGTAGGTTTCAAGGGTCTGCATCATCCGCAATACCCTGGCACTCGCTGCGGCCAAGATGACTTCGGGTGGGGCATCAGGGTTTAGCATCAACGCCGGAACATGGTCTACGCCAGCAGGGATATCGGCGTTATCGTCAGGGCATTGGATATAGTGCGGCATGGTCACTGGCTTGATCTCTTGGTGTCGAGTTTTAACCAGTATGGCATTGACCGTGAAAAAGCCAAGTCGTGTGGAATAGTGCCGCCGCACTTGAATTTGGACTTCTGAACAGTGCGAGTGACGCGGTTTCCTTGCCACCCGCAATTCTGTCCAGAAGATAGCTGAAATTCTACGCAAAAAACCCGAAAGTGTTTCGCTGCCAGATTGCCGTATAAATACTCATAATCGCGCAGAGAGTGCGGCATCTACTGCGCTTCACGCACAATTCCGATTTTGTTCGTTGAGATTGTTTGCGATGATCATCAACGCCGCCTGCCATTTGCGCCATGCTGTGGTTCGGCTGTATCCGGTGCGTTTGCAGATGACCGACCAGACAGTGCCCCGGGCACGCATCCACACGAGATGACGGGCAGCAGGTTCGAGCCACTGCACCCAGCGCATAGTCTCCAGCATCTGATCGATGGCGGCAGGCGACGGTGGAAAGTGACGCTCGGGTGGATCGTCTGCGGCGAGCGCCTCCCAGGCGGTGCGAACGATGGTTGGCCACACGCTGAAGTGTCCTTGCACCCGTACTGCAGGCAGGCGCCTCGCGGTATCGGCGGCCTGCTCAAGGAGCAGCGCAACCTGTTCTACGGTCCATTGATCTGCCACATCAGCCCTCCTGTGTGGCAAGTGCCCAGTGCAGAATGGCCAGCGCATCGGCTTCGTTGTCGTCTGCCGGATCAAAGCCCCACGACCGGGTGGCGGCAATGACCGCTGCCTTGCCTGCATTGCCTTTGCCGGTGGCGTGTTTTTTGATGGTGCCCACCGGCACACCCGCATAGGCGATGTTGTGGTGTTCGCACCAGGCAGTTAAGTGGGCCAGAAACCCACCGTAGGCGTGGGCGGCGTCCACTCCGGCATGCCGCCGGACTTCCTCGAAGTAGATCGCGTGGATAGCATCGGCTGTTTGCAGCAGTTCGGATAACCAGCGGCGAAATCGCAGGTAGCGCATGCCACCGCCCTCAAAGCGTTGCAGGCGAAACGACTCGGTGCCACTGGTGGTCGTGCCGTCTGGCAGGCGCAGTGCCCAGCCGGTGGTAGTGCCCAAATCCAGGGCGAGGATTGTAGTGATCATGGTCGTGTCCTTGTGTTGCCTGACGCAGATGACACAGTTCCCGGTTAACCCACTTACGTGCGTGTATACGCGCAGGCGTAGCGAGTAAATCAGTAGCAGCGTCAGCTGCGTCAGACCGATGTGTCTGGCTCGTCAGTTATCGGCATAGGGGGTGTACGCGGGTGCTGGCGGGTACTTCAGGCCAATACCCTGAAAGCCACGAATGCCATTGGGGTTGCGCCACTTCTGGATGCCCTTGGCGATCAGCTGCTCGGAGAACCTGCGCTGGGAGCCGACAAACTCACCAGCGTCATCGGCCCAGCGCTTCCAGTCGGAAAATAGTTCAGCGGTGAGCGATTTTTCACTGACCGCAAGCGCACACCTTTCATCCAGCCAACGACCCATGGCATCCTCGGCTTCGAAGTATTCATCCGTGGCCTGAACGACCACCGCCGGGGGCTTTAATCCCTCTCGTTGCCAGGCTAGGCACCCGGCCACGGCCCAGGCAAGAATGCCGTCGCGCTCGGCAAGCAGCTTTTCGGTCAACTGGCCATCACGCCGATCCGGGGGCACCGTGACCGTGAACGGGATCAGGTGCAGGCGACGACGCATGGCCTCATCGACGTTGCGAATGGAAGGCTTGTGGTTGCCCGCGATGACGAGCTTGAATTGCGGCGTGTACTCGAAAAAATCCTGGCGCATGAACCGTGCCGAGATCTTGTCGCCACCCGTGATGGCTTTGACCTTAGACTCGTTCCAGCGACGCCCCTGTTCGGTCTCGATGGATGACACGAACCGTGCGCCACGAAGGCCTGCCAGATCGGTCGGGTGGCGATCCCCTCGGGTATCCATGAAGGTGTCCATGGCTGCATTGGCTGCGTAATCACCGAGAATCGTGGAAATTACGTTCACAAAGACGGACTTGCCATTGGCACCGGTGCCGTACAAAAAGAACAGTGCGTGTGCTGATGTGGCTCCCGTCAAGCAGTAGCCCACGATCCGCTGCAGATAGTCCTGAAGGTCTCGATTAGCACCGGTAACATCGTCCAGAAATGACCGCCAAAGGGGTGCGTCGCCCTTCGGGGTGGCTGTCGTAATCTTGGTCATGCGCTCGGCTCGGTCGTGCGCTTGAATGCATCCGGTGCGCAAGTTCACCATGCCGCCTGGCGTATTTAAAAGCCAGAGGTCAGAATCCCATTCGTTGGCCGTCGCGGCGTGACGTCGGTCGGTGCGAGCCAGCGCTTCCACGCCGCCCACGGTGCCGCTGGCAGCCAGTTTCGCGGCGAGGCGGTGTGAGCTGGCTGCTGTGGCGGCGTCCCGGCAAACCGCCCGGATGAGGTGCCTGACCAAGAGTGTGTCGTCTGCCTGCCAGCGTCGGGCATCCCACACCAGCCACTTGCCCCAGGCGGCGACATAGCACCAGTCCTCGGCGTAGGTTTCTGTGAAAGCCAAGGCCAGCGCATCGTCGGTGGCCCAGACACTGGCCTCTTGCGTAGGCGTAGAGGTCATGGGCTTCATGTTCATGCGTGGCCCATTGGCGATGAAGCCTGCCACATCGAACCCTTCAGCCAGTGCGTCAGCCGCATCCCAGCCATCGGGCTGATCATCAGGGGGCAAGAGCACATCACACGAGGTGGCACCGGCTGACAGTGCCGCCTGGGCGGCTGCCGTGGCGTACTCCCAGCCCGGTTTATCGCGGTCGGGCCAAATCACCACAGCTTTGCCCGCCAGCGGAGTCCAGTCAGTTTTCTCGACCGGAGCCTTGGCTCCGTTCATGGCGGTGGTGGCCACAAACTCGGAATCGATCAAGGCCTGAGCGCATTTTTCACCCTCGACCAGGATCAGATGATCTGCGGCCAGCAGCCCTGGCTGGTTGTAGAGTGGCCTCGGATCTGGGGCCATCATCTTGCGCCGCACGGTATCCCAGGGACGAAACTCCTTCTTGCGCCCGGGCGGGTCGTAGCGGTAGACCACGGCGATCAGCCTGCCATCTGCGTCTTGATAATCCCACTTGGCTGTGACCGGCCCCAAGTCATCCGTCGGTGGCTCACGCCGTGCTGGCGTGGTCGGACTCACTGGGATGTGACCCGCAAGGTCTGCTGCAAGGCTTAATACCGCCCCGAAATCGACACTGGCGTTGACTCCGGCCTGCAGGGCAATGAGATCGAAAATATCGCCGCCATCTCCCGTGGCCCGATCTGTCCACAGGCCTGCCTTTTCGCCCGCGAGTACGACCTCCAGGCTTTCACCCTCGGAGCCGAAGGTGTCCCCAATACAAAATCGCCCTTGACGGATTTTTCCAGCAGGGAACAGCGTGCCCAGCACAGATTCCAGGCGAGCCATCAAATCGCTGTGAATGGCGTTTCGATCCAGTGGTTGAACTGCCTCGGGTGCCACAGCATCATTGAAGTCCAGCATCGCGGCCCTCCGGGACGTTGGCGGTGCCGACCTGCTGGCTGGCCATCCAGGCTTCGAGTTCCTGTAACTTGAAGCGCAGCAGCTTGCCCACCCGATAGTGGGGGATGCCGCGAGCACGGCGTTCCTTGACGTGGGTGAGCCAGTACAGCGGCAGGTTCAGGCAGTGCGAGGCTTCCTGTGCATCGATGAACCGTTCACGCAGCAGTTGGTTTACAAAGAAGGGATCTGTCATGGCTTGCTCCAGCACCGGTCCTGCCAGGGGCACATCCGGCATTCAAAATGGGTGGGGTCGTGGAAGGCGCGTGGCAGCTGTTCGCCCGCTTCGGTGGCCGAAATCACCTTCACGGCACGGTCCGACATCTTTTGCGCAAGCGCCGCATCAAATGGCACGGCCTCGGTATAAATCTCCATCGTGTCGGCGTTGATCGCGGTGAAGATCGCCGGGTTTGCGTGCAGATCCAGATACGCCTGGTAGACGGCGACCTGGGCGGCATACACAGGTTTGGAGATGGCCAGACCTTTTTTGACCAGATCTGTCCATGACTTATTGCCCAAGGCCTTGTTCTCCCAGAGGGCTGGGTACGCAAAGCCTTCAGGCCCGCCCACGAGGACACCGTCGCAATGACCGCGCATACGACCGCCCGCGACCGCGAAACCGAACTGCTGGCCGTCCTTACCCTCGGTTTTGAGGACGAAACCAGCCAGCCGCAGCCAGCGGATCATCATGTCTTCCATGACGTGACCGCGCTCGAAAATACGCAGGATGCGCCCCGAAAATCCCCGACCGTGATCGACTGAGGCGTGGGCGTACTCGTACTGCAAGGCGCGTTCGCAGACCACGCCAAGGCGCGATGCGCCCAGATAATCCCGAGCAGGCGTGGCCACATCTTTGGCTTCGAGTGCTGCGTCGACCAAGGCCTGGAGCCGTTCGGAGAGCGTGGCTGAAGAATTAAAGTCCAACATCACTGGCCCTCCGTCCACGGTAAATCGTCAGTCATGCCCGCGAAAGGGTTGTCATCCAGCGGATCAGCAGCCGGGGCAATGCCGCGCACCGGTGGGTACTTGCTGGCCGCATGGTGTGCTGCCATCGCAGCTGCCCAGCCACCGACGATGGCCTCAATCACCTGCAGGGCTTCGGCCTCTGAATACGACCCCAAGGGTCGATCAAAACCGATGGCTGACGCCGCCTGACCAAAGGGTTTGAGGCACTCGCGCATGGCGGCACGTTCCATCTCAGTGACGTTTTCCATCATCACCTCCTTGGGATTTACCGAGCCGTCCTGCACCCTCAGCCAGTTGCCGTAGAGTCCATGAAAAATGTCCTGACAGCGCTTTGAGCAGAACACCCAATCGATGGGGTAGCGCCTGGACTCGCCTGGCGCAAACCTGCCATCCGCGTGACCGTAGCCACGCGTAGACCGTGAACAAATCCAACATTTCACGCCACCTCCCTTATTGCGCCCAGGTGGGCCTGCCAGTGGAAGGCGCTGGTGCCGGTGTCGAGGTCACGGTCGTCGCTGGAGCCTGTGTCACGGCAGGCGCAGGCGTGGCCGTTGCAACTTGGCCGCTGGGGGCCGCCTTGGCGGGCACGCCCATCACTTTGGCGTACTGTGGGTGATCGGGTTCGATGACCGTGTGAATGACGTTTTTATCGTCGCCCCGGCCATCTTTTTCGATGTCGATTCGGGCAAGAAACTCGATGCCGTCCAGATCCTGAAAACCCTGAATGCGGCGGGCAGCGGCGGCCTGCGGACTGTTGTCCTTGGGGTGAATGTTGCGAGCGGAGTTCAGTGCTGCTCGAATAAAGGATCGGCCCATTTGGCCCCAGGTCGGCCCTTTGCGCGAGTGCAGACCAATCAATGACCAGACCTTGCGTTTGGCGAATTCCCCTGCGAGCACAACGAATTCGCAGGAGAGGTAAACCGACCCGGTTTCAAACGTCTCACTGGCATAGCCCCCGGTCCAGCCCTGGGCGGGATCGTCGTAACCACCTGGACGGATGGTCATGCGTACCGGCACGATGGTGCCTTTGGGAATCAGATCAAAGGCACCAGACTGGCCTTCGGCGTCGTTGAAATCATTCCAGCTGGTGGTATTGTTGGTCGTCATGGCGGATTACTCCTGGATTTCAGTAGATTGGGCAGGCAGGGCGGTGCCGGTGCATTTGGTGATCAAGGCACCGAGGTCAGGCGGCTCAAGTAGATCCAGGTGGCCGGATCGGTCTTTGGCGGGTAGACCGTAGGGGTTGACCGTTTGGCAGACGAAGGCCCGATAGGAGGACCCGTCCTCGGCCTTGATTTCGGCCAAGGTGATGACTTCGTCGACGATGCCGGGAAGCTCGCTTGCGGTCTTGCTGCCTTCGATCTGCGGCACGAAAATGCGGCGGTTGAAGTCATCTGTGCGTTCGTCCAGAATGGCCACGAACACCACGTTTTTGCCTCGGGCGTGCTGCAGGTGCGTGAGTGCGGTGATCATCTCCTGGCCAAGCAAGCCATACGCGCCCCTGCTGTCAGGCTTACCGGTGCGTTCGGAGAATGCCTGCGGCTGGGTCTTGGCCCAGACCATGGTCAGACGCGAGAGCACGGTCAGGCTGTCGACGAAATACGTGGTGTATTTGGCAAGTTGCGCCGGGTCGCCAAATCGTTCGCAGACCGCTGCGTAGTGGGCTTCGGAAAAGGCCGCATCGGCGGGCAGTGCCTTATTTGGCCCAGCCAGAAACACGACCAGATCCCGAAACTCGGGCCAGGTTGCAGGGCGCACGCAGTCGCCTCGCCAGTCCTTGACCGCCAGGTCGCCCGCCTCGAGATCGACGAATAAGGTGGAGCCTTCCGGCAAGGTTTTGAGTAGCGTGGTTTTGCCGATTCCAGCTTTGCCAAACAGCGCAATTTTTGCGCCGGAATGCTCTGCAATGCGTTGGTCAGCGCTAATGATGGGAAGTGCCATTACGCCACCTCCACAAACAGACCCGCGACCGCCGGGTTCCAGAGAATCTGGTATCCAGAATGGCCGTTGCGGGAGTACGGCATGGCTTCGGCCCATTCTTGGCCGTAGTCAGTCAACTCCCATTCATCACGGTCATTGCGAAATTGCAGATCGTTGGCCGCGAGCAGCTGGTTGGTGGCTTTGGCCGATTTGCCGATCAGCTTGCCCAACTGCGTGGCGTTTAATGCGCAGATCGGCTCGTCGTTCGCGGGCAGCGCACGGCGCAGAGTTTCAACGGTGAGGCCGGTGTTTTCCGAGATGCAGGTCAAGGTCGCCGCCATCGCGATACCCTGTTTGACCCCAGGCACTTTGGCCACGGCCTCGCCTACGAGCAGCAAGGCCTGGACTTGGTCTTGGGTGGGAGTGGGCAGTGCGGCAAACGATCCCGGTGCTGCATAGTGACCGGTCTGCCGAATGGCGGGCAGCACGTCGTGAGTGATCCAGCGTTTGAAGCGTTTGGCGGCTGCCTTGCGGCTGCCGAGCACCAGGCTGTAGAGCCCAGGCTCGTTGATGACGGTCATATCTTGACTGCCACCAGGGGTCGGAATTGAATTCCGGTCCTTTTCGTCCTCATCGAGGCGTGCGACAGCCTTATGAGTTTCGGGCAATTCCAATGCTGCACACACGTCTGCGGCGACGAACCATGGGTTACCAGCATCATCCAATCGGATGCGAACATTGTGATTTTCGAAGGCAAAGGGCATGATTGCGGACATGGTCAGTCCTCCCCGGAGGTCAAGGTGAAGGTGGGTTTTCCGGCTTCGACAGTGCGGGCGGGGGTGAATTGATCGCGCAGGGTGGGAGGCCAGGCGTTGTAGCGAGACTCGGAGACAGACAATTTCACGTCGATGAAGTCCTCGACGGTGTCCCCTGCGGCTGTGATGCGGCGGGCGATTTCGGCCAGTTTTTCCTGATCCCAGCGCACGCGCTTGGGCAATTCCGCCTTGATGGCCACGTCGCCATCGGTGAGGTGGGCGGTGCCGAAATCGCGGCCTGTGGCGGCAAGGGCGGTCTGGGCCTGCTCGCCGTAGCGTTTGGTGAGTGCCGCATCGACCTGGGATTTGGCTTTTTTCAGCATGGCGATCTCGTAATCCACGCCAAGGATCAGCTCCTGCAGGCGGTGGACATCGAGCCGGGTGAGATCGGTCTGGAGTAGCCGGATCAGATCAGCGGGCAGAATTGTGATGTCGTGCATGTCGATCCCCCTTAGCCCACACGCTCGGAGGTCGAGCGGTGCAAGATGCGCTGCTCGAATTCCAGAATGGTTTCGATGGGGTAGGACACGCGCCGGGAGAGCTTCAGATACCGAGGGCCGGACCCTTCGCTGCGCCAGCGTTGCAGCGTCTTGGGACTCAGGCCCCAGCGTTGCGCGAGTTCGTTTTCGTTGAGGACCCGGCGGTCCCCGGGCGAGAGGTGGGTGGTGTCTGACGGCGGCGGATTGCTGCCGAATGTGGGTGCTTGATAAGGCATGAATGACTCCCATGAAGTCGTTGAGGAATGGGTGTCATTTCAAATTTTTGGCGGGGAAATCACGATGGACGCAGCGGGGAAAAAACGCGAAACTTCGTTTTCCCTGCTGGTGTCGGCCCAGCCGCAGAGGTCACCTGGCTGTTGACGGGGCGTGTTCGGTGAGCAGAATCGTACGGGCGCACGCGACTCGACTGACCGTGTGGGAGGTCAGTTTCAGATCGCGATGGAAACCGCTAGAGGAAGGTGTGGGTGATGTTTTCCCTGGCGGGAAAAGACTACTGCGCTGACTTCAGTGTGGTGCCTTGTCCGGAAAGCAGTTCTCGAAGGTCCGTGACTTCCGGATGATTGAGAAGGCTGGCCCAAGCGTGCAGCAGATGCCCATTTTGATGGGCGCTGGGCTTTGAGAGGTCTTTTGCAGCCTGAAATGGAATGCGGAAGGCCGAGAGGACGGCCCAGTTTTCATCGAAAATCACAGCAACCAGAACGTCAAACGGTTCTGTATCCAGATCACGGAGCACACCGAGCTTCCGAGACTTGTTCGTCGCGGAGGTTCTGCGGCCTTTAATCTGATATCGCAGGCCGTCGGCGTCAGTAGCATCGTAGCCCTTCATGGAGTTGGGACAGAGTTGCAAATTCAGGCGGTCTGCCACAAGCCATTCCGTGTAGTCCCCGACGATATTATTTCGTGTACGAAGCACACCACGTTGTTGCATTTCTTGAAGGATTGCGGAATGGAGCTTCAGCAGTTCCTCAGTCGGGCATTGGGTAACGTCAATCGTCGACATTTGCGTATAAAGCACTCTGCTGCTCCATCCAGTTTCGTGGCCAGTCTTGGCCTCGACCTCGTAACGATTGTAGATTTAAATGTCGAGCCTGCTGGCCAGCAAGGATTGATTCGATGATATCAGGCGCTAAAAGTGTCAGGCGCAATACCTCAGCGACCCACCCAGGTTCAAGCCCCTGTGATCTGGCAAGCTCGGCTATGGTGTGGTATTTGCCACTTTCCAGTTGGCGTAGCCAGTAAAAGGCTTTGCCCAGGGTTTTAATCATGGGGGCGTCCAGGCCACCTGCAGCCAGCGCAGAACTGGATCCGGAAGGTGGGGTGAGTACCTTGCGGTTCTGACGGCGTCGAATTGCCAGCGGTACCGCTGTGACCCGATGCTGATCTTGGATATAATTCCGGGATGCGCCACTGGCAGTGATGCGTACTGCCTGCAAGCGAGGGTTGGTGATCATGCCGCAGCCTCCTGCGCCATCTCATCAATGAGTGGATGATCGGTGACTCCGTTTGCAAAGCCCGCCCCAGCGTCCTCGCTCCAATGGATGTCGAGGCCTTGATCGTGAAGCTGCACCCGGTCAATCAGCAGGCGTACGATGCGCTGCTGCTCAGCGGGGAAAAGCTGATCCCATACGTACCCAATGTTCTTCATGGCGAGCACGACCTGCGCTTCGTCGATGGGCTGCGCGGTTTGCCGCTGTGCTGACTGCCAGACGGCGACCAGCATCTCGGGTGTCTGCAAGGCCAAATGGACCTGCTCCAACACTGCGATTTCAAGATCGGCGGCAGGCAAAGGTCCAAGATCAGAGGCGGCTGGATTGGCGGTTGCGCCCGCATGACGTTTTTTGTGCTGGTACGGGACGTAGTATCTGTACATCCGACCGTTTTTCTTGCGTGTGAAGGTGGGCAGCATGCGCTGACCATCGGCTGCAAATAGGATTCCGGCAAGCAGTGCAGGGTGAGTGCTGTAATGCTCGCGTGGCCCTGTCTTGCGGCTATCAATGACAGCATGCGCCGCGTCCCATAACGGTTGAGGCACAACAGCCTGATGCTGGCCGGGGTATGCCTTGCCCTTGTGCGTGATTTCACCCAGAAAAAGTCGATTGCGGATCAGCTTGAAGATGTACTGCTGATCAATGTAGCGTCCCGGTCGGTGCTTGCCTGCCTGCGTAGTCCAGACTTTGGTGGTGTGGCCTTCGATAGCTAATTCCCTCACCAGGCGGGCGGCAGACCCGTGTTCGGCGTACCGGCGGAAGATGTCACGCACGAGGTCTGCCTCGCGTTCGTTCACGACGAGCTTGCGGTCAACAACGTCGTAACCCAGCGGGGGCATGCCGCCCATCCACATGCCCTTGGCTTTGCTGGCGGCGATCTTGTCGCGGATCCGTTCGCCAGTGACTTCACGTTCGAATTGTGCAAAAGACAGCAGAATATTGAGCGTCAGTCGCCCCATGCTGGTGGTGGTATTGAACTGCTGAGTGACCGACACAAAGGACACGCCAGTGCGGTCGAACACATCCACCAGGCGGGCAAAGTCTGAGAGGCTACGTGTCAGGCGGTCGATTTTGTAGACCACGATGATGTCGATTTGGCCTGCCTCCACCTGTCGCATCAAGCGCTGAAGGCCGGGGCGTTCCATGTTGCCGCCTGAGTAGCCGCCATCGTCAAACGTGTCGTCCAAGGCCACCCACCCCTCGTGGCGTTGGCTGGTGATGTAGGCCAGGCCCGCATCGCGCTGGGCCTCCAGGCTGTTGTACTCCTGACCCAGCCCTTCATCCGTGGATTTGCGCGTGTACACAGCGCAGCGTTTTTTGATGACCATGGTGGAGGTGTTCATTGCGTCGCCTCTTTATTGCGACTGGTGGGTTTGAGGCCAAAGAAGGCGGGGCCAGACCAGTTGGTGCCGGTAATCGTCCGTGCGACCGCCGAGAGGCTTTTGAAACGCTGACCGTGATATTCAAAGCTGCGAACCCCGCAGACCGTCACACGGTGCTCCACGTCATCGTAGATTCGGGTGAACACGGTGCCAGGCAGCAACTGGTCAGCGTCACGCTGCAGGCGGCTGGGCAACAGACCTGTTTCACCGATCTTTTCGAGCTTGCGCCGGGTGGAGGGTTTCAGGCCACCGAAAGCCAGTTCCTGGATTTTGTACGCCAGACGGGACTCTAACCATAATCGGTGATGGTGGCCGGGTCGGTCTTTGAAATGCTCGTCCCATAGCGCCCAAAGGGCCTCCATCGGGAGTTGGGGAAGGGCTGCAATCCTGGCTGCTACCGATGCTTGCTGCGTCGCTTGTGCCTGTGTCGTCATGGCTGAACTCCGTTCTGGTCGCCGGGGTTCGTAGTAACGCTCTGTGGTGGGCAGAAGCCAAGGCAAACCAAGTCTGTGTCCGTAGATGGCTGATTTTGGCCTTGCGCCAAGAGGCGCAGCACGCCGAAGGCAAGGGCGTCGGCGATTTCCTGTTGCGTGTGCCGGGGCGTGGCAGATTGAGTACTGGTATTAGATGAGTTTGATTTCGACATAGACGGTTGTCCGGATATAGGGAACTCAATCTATGCTACGGTGTGCCGTTACTTGCTGTAATATGTTTGGTAGTGCTCGGAAGAGGATGATCATGAAGCGGCTCATCGTGTTGTCGGCTCTGGCGTTGTTCCAAGTAACCGCCGTGGCACAAACCCAGTGCAGTCCAGATGGCAATGGAGGGTATTCCTGTTTTAACTATGGCAGCGGTACTTTTTCCGATGTATCACCGACGGGAAATGGCGGATATAGCGTCTATGACTATGGCACCGGCAGCTATACCGATGTCACCCCGAAGGCCGGTGGCGGCTATCAGACGTACGATTATGGATCTGGATCGTATGGCGATGCCACGCCGCGCTCTGGTGGTGGTTACAACACTTATGACTACGGTACTGGGACATTTGGCGAGGTGACGCCGAATGGTCGAGGTGGTTATGACACCTATGACTACGGTACAGGTAGCTTTGGGTCCATTGAGTCCACGAATGACGGCGGTTTCAGCGTTGATAATTACTGATAGGTGGGGAAGGCGCCTTTACCAGCGCGGTTCGGCACCTTCGAAAAACAGCAAAGTGAGCACTCGATCCCGATCCGGGTGGCTGTGTTTACACTCACGCAGTTTCATGTAGGGTGCTTCTGTTGAGCACCAGAGGTGTGCCGGGATGGTTTCGCCTTCCCAATGCTGCATGGTCAGTTCGTCGCTGGCCACCGTGTTGAGATATCGGTCGGCAGCTACGGTGCCCACTCGATGAGTGAGGCGAGTCCCGGTGCGCACGGCCTTGTCACTGCGCCAATGGTATTTCATGAACCCGCTGTCCCAGTGAATCAGGATCGCGCGCTGAGTGGTGTATTTGATGAATCGCAGGCACATGGCCTCGAGGGACACGCCAAACTCTGTGGCGGCTTCGCTCAGGTGGTGGAAGTTGAGGTCTGTGCGATCCAGGATGGTTTTGACTTGATCGCCAGGCATCAATAAGTTGGCTGCGAAGTCATCGGCCTCACGTTCGATATCTCGAGCGCCGTCTAGGCTGGCGTAAACGTCCTCTTTGCTGCAATTAAAGGTCGATTGCAGATGGCGGTGCAAAACGAGGTGCCCAAATTCGTGAGCGACGGTGAACCGCTGGCGTTCTCGGCTGGCGTGACTGTTATAGAGGATGCCCCAGCGGGAGGCGTCGGCTGAATCGCGCATAAGAGCGCCTTCGAACTCCCTGTCGGTGGTGGGCAACGGTGCCACGATCTCGCTGATGCCTTTGCCATGTGTAGTCTGCGGCAGGATGTTGCGCAACTCTTCAAGATCAATTCGTGCCAGGTGAGGATCGCCGTGAAATGCCCGGATCACCTTGATCAAGTCACTCGCTGCACGAAACGGTGTCAGGGTGCTCGCGTCGGTCATTGGTCTTGGTCTTTAGCCGTGTCCTGTACCGCAAACAGCAGATTGGCCATCTCCTTGATCTGCCGCTTTTGAGCCTCGGTCCTGCCGACGTAGTTGCGAAAGAACACGACGTCATCTGGACTGGCCTGTGGCACCCCCTCAGGCGATTCGCCCATGAGGTCTGGCAGCGTGACGTGAAGGACTTTGGCAATGGCGTTCAGGCGCTCCGCTGTTGGGCGGGGGCCTTCGCGCATTTCCAACTCCCATATGTAGGCTTTTGTGCAGCCAACGTCATCAGCAACTTGTTGCAAGGTCAGGCCTCTGGCCTGACGGAACTTCCGCAGTCGCTGACCGAACGCGGTAGTACCCATGGCTCTCTCCTGTCAGTAGTTCACATTAACTCAACCCGGAAGTATAGCAAGTAAGTACATGAACGGGACAGGATTACTTTCCTGTTTGACATAATGGCTGGAAAAGATACAATTGTTCTTACTGGCTTTACATCCAAGTGAATTTGTTGGTTGAAATAACAATCTGGATTGCCAAAGCCGCCTTGAACCCTCGCCTGCAGGAGCTGTTCCGTGAAGCACAATCATGATGTAGTTTTGCTGAGTCTCCCTCCCGACGCCACAATGCGTAAGTTCCTGGCCGACAGGTCTGTGCCACTGCCTGCCGGACTGGATTGGAGTGACGCCGACACGGCTCCCGCTGCTGTAGTGACAGCAGTGAATTCCTGGACAGATACAGCGGCCAGGGATGCCTTGTTGGCGGACCTCTCGCGTGTGGCGGCACTTTCACATCCTGCAGGTCGTGAGGCCGCCTATGAGGCGGCTACGCTGACCAACGTGGCGGTAATGGTGCAGCTCACGTCAAAGTACAGTGACCTGCATCGAGCATTCTGGCTGTATGTCCATCACCGAGGTCTCTTTGATCAGGCCATGGACTTGCTGTATTTCGATGGCTACGAGCCCCGTGCTTATAGGCATGACCTGGGTATCAAGGTGATGCCTGATCTCGGTCCTGCTGCGTTGGATGCCTTTCGAGTAGCTGTGGGGGATTACTACCGAGAGAAACAGGGCAATGGTGAGTTTGGGGTGGCGTATGGGATGGTGCGCAGCTCCGGCAATGTGCTCGTGACTTTGCATCTCAAAGACCTGCCCATGTTGAGGGTAGAGTTTGTAGGGCCGACCCTCAAGCAACGCGTTGGCAATCCGGAATTTGTTCCGGCCATCGAGTATTGCCCGAGGACGGGGGTGACACAGAGTATCGTCACCGGCGGTGTTCAGTATCAGAAGGCTTTTCTGACAGCGTTCGCCAAACATATCCTTCACTGTGATCATATCGATCCTCAACGACTGCGCCCACCTCATTTGGATCTGTCGTCCTTGCGTCTGGGTTTCAATGTGCCAGAGGTTTACGCGGACGGTTTCGTTTCGGCACGAGTGAAGTCGATCACGCTACAGGATGTGCAGGGCAAGATGAAGATTGCTGCCAGCGCCATGGGGCGAAGCGATGATGAAAGCATTACCGATCTGTTGCGGGGCAATCCTGCGACATCAGGTCTCCTGGGGAGTGACTGGACCGTGACCGCCGCTCAGGTTGATCTGTACTATCCGCCGGAGCCTAGCAAGATTCGGCGCAAGGCCGTCAAAATCGAAGTAACACATCGAGGCCGTCTCAATCTGCACAAGTACGATGAGTCGTTGAAGCAGCAGTTGGAGAGCTACTTGGTGCTGGCAGGCATCTTGGATGAAGGGCAAACTCTGACTGCCAACGTCGTGAGGGACGGGCAGGATGATCCTATTGGTGCAGATGAAGATCTGACCTGAGGCTGTCGTCGTGTCGGTTCATGACTCCTGGGCTCTGGTTTGTCGCCTGTTCGAGTGTGGGCAACCTGTCCGATCTGCTTTGTTGTCTCAAGCAGATCGGGTAGCGCTTAGCACCCTGGGCAAGGCGGTCGGGCGCGCGGTTGCTGGCCACGGTATGGTTCTGTGTCCCTATTGCGGTGAGCATAGTATTTCGGTGCTCGGTTCTGCGGCAGGGAGCGTAGGCCGTTGTCCGGGATGCGGAATCGTGGAGGTGGGTGCCCACGACTTCGACGCGTGGGTGATTAATGATGTCTGGATGCAGCAATCACTGAGGCTCGCGCTAGGCATACAGAGCCGTGACGGGGTCGATCAGTTGGCCGATGGTGTGTGGCGTATCGGTGATGTACGGCAGAGTCCGGTTGTTCTCTCCAGGGATCTCATGCGTGTGTGGAAGACCCCGGGCCTGCTGGAGCGTGTGCGTGTTGCAGGTGGCGTCACACGTTTGATCACGCCAACTGCATACGATGTCCAAGGGCTGCCTTTTGGTGGCAGCGTGCAGTGGCTGCCGTTACAGGAGCGATTTATTCTGTACGGGGATGGGATATCGGCCATTGGCCAGCCCGAAGGTTCGCCAATGACCCCTTCTGTGGATGTGGCGGTATCAGTAGATCCCACCTTGCCGGTTTGTGGGCCATTCTCGGAAGATTTTCGATGGGTGACTGTGCCCGAGATCCTGGAGGCTCCGATCCGACTGACACCGATGCAGGCGGCGGTGTTCAGGGCGCTCTGGCAGTTGAAAGGGCAACCCGTGCCTGCCTTGCGAGTGATGCGGGCGGCTGGTAGTGGAAGTGCTAAGCCTGGGGATCTGTTCAAACATCCGAACCATGAACAGGCTCGTCGAGTGTTCGGTGTTCTGGTGGAAGTCAACAACAGAGAAGGGCTGTACGCTATGCAGTGTGCGAGGCCTGGGTATGCGGACGCGGCGCAGTCCCCACATGCTTGATGCTGAAGCGTTGGCCTATGTCAGAGCCTCAGTCGTATTCAGAAGTCCGGCGATCTGCCTGGTGGCGTGGGTCATCGTGTCGGCCACGGATTCATCAGCCTTGTGGCATAGACCCAAAATAATCCGTAGTGCTGCTGTTTGACTAGATGGGTCTTGAAGCCCGATCTCTGCATGAGAAGCAATGGCGCGAAGGGTGGTGTCGTACTCATCAAGAGCAACAAGAAGGGGCATGGCGGGTTTCCGATGGCGTGATGATCGTGATCTTATCTTTTGCCTGGGCAGGAGATAAGACGAACTGCGATATTTTTGTCACGCCTATCTTGTTGATCCAGCAACCCTTTTGCCTGTGCTATTGGCGATGGGTTCGCGATATTTTTCTGAGAAACAGAGAGGGAAAGAGGGCCGAACCGCCAGAAATGACAACAGCGGCTAGATCTCCGTGGCACACGCACAACCGCGAGAGTGGCAGGCCACGCGGGGATCCACCAAAACAAAACGCCCGACAGAGACCTGTCAGGCGTATGTTTTGGTGGAGACGAGGAGGATCGAACTCCCGACCTTCGCATTGCGAACGCGACGCTCTCCCAGCTGAGCTACGTCCCCGAAAGACAGCAATTCTAGCACAGGAAACCACAAATAGGCCACGACCCGCCATCATCCCACAAAAAAACATGGCACCAGCCGCCCAAGGGCCAGCCGGCCTCGTCAAAAACCGGTCTTATCCAAGACCCGACCCATCACAACGCGGCCACTCGCGGCAGCCACCAGGCCAGGGCCAACAACGTGGCCAGCAGCACAGGCGGCGTAATCAGCAGGCCGATCTTCATGTACTGCCCCCAGCCAATGCGATAGCCCTTGGCGGCCAGCACATGCAGCCACAGCAGGGTCGCCAGGCTGCCGATGGGCGTGAATTTCGGCCCGAGATCGTTCCCGATCACGTTGGCATACACCATCAACTGCCTCGTCAAGTCAGGCACCTGGGCATGATCCACGGCCAGGGCGCCCAGCAGCGTGGACGGCAGGTTGTTCATGACGGAGGCCGTCACCGCCGCCAGGAACCCGGCCCCCACCGTGGCGGCCAGCGGCCCCAGTTGGCTCAGCCATTCCAGGGCGGCGGCCCCCAGCGCCGCCAGGCCCGCCTGCCCCAACCCATAGACCACCAGGTACATACCCAGGGAAAACAACACGATTTGCCAGGGCGCATGGCGCATGACTTTGGCCAGGGGCACCACGCCCGGCTGGCGCTGGCCCACGCGCCCCGCCACCCCCAGCAGCGCCAGTGCCCCCGCCCCGGTCACCAGGCTGAACGGCACCCGCCAGGCGGACAGCACGAAATAGGCCACCAGCAAGACGGCCAGCAAGGGAAAAGCCAGCCGACACACCTGCGCATCGACGATGGCCGCCGCCGGATCTTCCAGCGCGTCCACCGGATAGCGGCGCGGAATGTGGCGGCCAAACGCCAGCCACAGCACGGCCAGGGTCGCCAGAATGGACACCAGATTGACCGGCGCCATGACGGCCGCATAACGCGTAAACGACACGCCAAAATAATTGGCGCTGACGATATTCACCAGATTGGAAATCACCAGCGGCAAGCTGGCGGTATCGGCGATGAACCCGGTGGCCATAATGAAGGCCAGGGTGGCTTGGGGGGTGAATTTCAGGCGCACCAAAATGGCAATGACGATGGGCGTCAGCAGCAGCGCCGCACCATCGTTGGCAAAGAAGGCAGAGATCACCGCGCCCAGCAGCACCAGCAACGGAAACAGCCTATGCCCCCGGCCGTTGCCCCAACGTGCAATATGCAACGCAGTCCAGGCAAAAAAACCGGCTTCATCCAAAATCAGCGAAATAACAATCAGGGCCACAAAGGTAAACGTGGCATCCCAGACAATCTGCCAAACGACGGCGATATCCGCAAGCTGCACCACCCCGGCCAACAGGGCCAGCGCGGCACCCGCCAGGGCGCTCCAGCCGATTCCCAGGCCTTTGGGCTGCCAGACGACCAACACCAGGGTAAACACGAAAATCGCCAAAGCCAGCATTAAAACCCTTCGGATGCTCGGCCCGCATCCTGGATGCGTGCCGCCATGGGCAAGGACACGGGCCCAGCCTGGCTGCGGCTGCGAATGTAATCCACCAAGGCATCCAGATCCAGCCCGCCGCCCTGGATATCGCGGCCGCCGCGAAATACGCTGAAATTATCGCCGCCCCCGCCTAGATAACTTTGCACCCCCACCCGATAGTCCCGGTCGGGGTCCAGCGGCTGGCCGTGCAGTTGCATCCGGCTGATGCGCCTGCCCGTCGGTGCGCGGCGATCATACTGGTAAACAAAACCTTCCGATACCTGCAGGATACGAGGCTGGTCCACCGTGTTGGTGCCGCTGTCGAACTGCTGTTCCAGCAGTTGCTGGATCTGGGCGCCGGTCAAGGTCATGCTCATCAAGGTATTGCCGAAAGGCTGCACGGCATATAACTGACCGTAGCTGATCCGCCCGTGGGCATCGGGGACCATGTCCGCCCGGATACCGCCGGAATTCATAAAAGCGATCTGGGCGGCGCCATCAGCCGGAGCCTGGGTGGCGGCCAGCAGGGCATCGGCCACCAGGCGGCCGGCCACGCTCTCGCCATTGGGCAGCAGCTGGCGCGTTGCCAGGCCGGCCAGTTGGCCGACGGGTTCGGCCGCCAGCGTGTCGGCCACCGCACGATATGGGGCCAGCAGCTGCTGGATGCGGGGATCGGCCGGATAGACCGGAAACATCGGCACCAGGGGAACCGCCCCCGCCTGGTCGCCATGAGGTTCGCCCTGCACGATATGCTGGCGCGCCTGCCTGTCCACCACCCGGCGCGAGCGGCCATCCACCGTCAGCACGATTTCCGTCAACAAGGTGCCATACAGGCCCGCGCTGGTCACCATGAACGGCTTGTCCGGGTTGATTTGCCCGTAATCACACAGGTAGGCCTGATGCGTATGCCCTGAGATCACCACATCCACCTGATCCGACAGACGCGCCAGAATGGGCAGCAAGTCGCCGGACAGCCCGTCGCAATCCTGGCTTTGCAAATCTCCCCCCGGCTTGCTGCCGCCCTGGTGGATCAGCAGCACGATGACATCGGCCCCTTGGGCCCGCAGAGGAGCGATCTGGGCATTGGCGGCGGCGGCCTCGTCTGTGAACCGCAGGCCTTCCACCCCGCTTTGGCGCACCATGGCGGGCGTTTCGCGCAGAGTCAGGCCGATGAAGCCCACCCCGATTTCCAAGCCGTTTTCCCGGAAAAACTTGATTCCCGTGGGCGCGAACAAGGGCTGGCCGTCAGGCCCCAGGGTATTGGCCGTCAGGTAGCTGAAATCGGCTCCGGCAAAGCGATGGCCCAAGCGGCAAGGCGGCTTGCTGGTCCAGGCGTCACAGCCGCCGCGCTGCATACGCTGCAGTTCGCGCCAGCCCTGGTCGTATTCGTGGTTGCCGGTAGCGGCAAAGTCCAGCCGCAGGACATTCAAGGCTTCGATGGTGGGCTCGTCCAGGAACAAGGAAGACAACATGGGCGAGGCACCGATCAGGTCGCCCGCCGCCACCAAAGCCGTGTGGGGATGCTGCTGGCGGCGCTGCCGCACCAAGCTGGCCAAGTACGCCGCCCCACCTGCGGGCACAGACGCCAGGGCGCCATCCGGTGTCTTGACGGGCACGGCCAGATGGGGCGCATCCAGGTTGCCATGGAAATCATTGAAACCCAGCAGGGCAATCTGCATCGACGCGGGCGGCTTGCCGCCCAGGCTGTCGCAAGCGCCCAGTGCAAGCGCCAGAAGCAAGGCCGCCCCGCCCCGAACGAAACGGGAAGCCACCACGGACGCCATATCAGGCCTGCGCCAGCGGCGACTGGCTTTGCGCGGGGCTGCGCACGTTGTAAATCAGCATGGGATCAATCCAGAACAAAGCGGATATTTTCATTGTACGCAGGAACAAGCCCCGCCACTGCGGACAGATATGGCAGACTGGACATAAACCGCAACACCTTCACCGATGTATGAACCCGAACAACCCAGAAAACCGCCCGCCCATCGCCGCCTGTGCCCTGCATCCCCATGAGGTATGGCTGGGTTTCAAGCAGCTGCTGCCCATTTCCCTTTTCGTCATTGTGTTCGGCCTGGCCTTCGGGCTGGCCGCCACGCAATCGGGGCTGGACGGGGTCTCGACGGTCATCATGAGCGCGCTGGTCTTTGCCGGCGCGTCGCAGTTCGCCACCTTGGATCTCTGGGGCGCTCAGGTGCCGATCATCCCGCTGGTGATCACAGTCTTTGCCGTCAACGCCCGCCACCTGCTGATGGGGGCCACGCTCTATCCCTGGATACGCCATCTGCCGGCCACCCAGCGCTACGGCGCAATGCTGGTCGTTTCCGACGCCAACTGGGCCATGTCCATGCAGGCGTTCGAGCGCGGCGAATCCGGCCTGGGCCTGCTGCTGGGCGGGGGCATCGCCCTGTGGGTCACCTGGGTGTTCGGCTCCTGGCTGGGGCTGTACTTCGGCAACGCCATCCAGGATCCGGTCAGCCTGGGGCTGGACATGGTAATGGGCTGCTTTCTCCTGGCGATGGTGATCAGCGGACAAAAAAACCTGCGCCTGTTCGTCATCTGGACCGTGGCGGCCGGCGCCGCGCTGCTGGCCTGGCGCTATCTGCCCGAAAACAGCCACATCGTCGTGGGCGCCGTGGCGGGCGGCATCCTGGGGGCATTCTGGACGGAACAAAACGCATGAGCATCGACACATCCGCAGCCGGCACGCTGCTCATCATCCTGATCATGGCGATCGTCACCCTGGCCACGCGCTGGGGCGGGCTGTTCATCATGTCGTTCGTGCCCATCGGCCGCCGGGTCCGGCAATTCATCAGCGCCATGTCCGGGTCTGTGCTGGTGGCGCTGTTGGCGCCGCTGGCCGTCGAAGGCGACAACGGCGCGCGGCTGGCGCTGCTGACCACGGCCGTCATCATGCTGGTGGCCAAAAAACCGCTGCTGGCGATTGGGGCCGGCATTGTCGCCGCGGCCCTGTGGCGACAGTGACATCACGCGGACGCGCCCGGCGATCAATCATGCAGCACGTCGATCACGAACTGGCGTAAAAGGCCCACGACCGGCGCTTCGGTTCGATCCGCCAGCGTCACAAAGGCAAAGCGCGCCACGGCATCCAATGCGGGGGCGAGCCTCAGTTCCGTCAGATGCCCTGCTTCCTGGTGGGGGCGAATGGCGGCCAGAATGCCCAAAAAGACGGCGTCGCTATGCCGGACGACATCCAGCAGGGCAGGAATATCATCGCACCGTAAAGTCACCGCCGTTTGCGGGTCGGCCCCCGCCCCATAGCGCGCCATGAGATCGCGCGCCACTTCGGCGCTCAGGGGGGTGCTCGCCAGAGGGTAGCGCCGCATGTCATCGAAAGACACCCGCCCATTGCGTTCCAGCAAAGGGTGCCCGGCCCGGCAGGAAAAACCCGCCCGCATGCTGCCCAGGTCTTCGATGATCAGGTCGGGGCTGGGGGCGATCCGGTGCATGTCCACCACCAGCACATCGAACACGCGCTGCCGCAGCAACGGGATCTGAAGCTCGGTGGAACCTGGGGCGATGCTGACCTCAACCCCGGGATAGCGGCATGCCATATGACGTAAAAACGGCCGCATGAGTATCGCACTGGGGCCGGAACCCAGGCCAAGCCGCAAGGTGCCGATCTTGCCTTCCTGTAAAAACTGCGCGCTGCGCCGCAACTCTCCCGCATCGTGCACCATGCGCCGCGCCCGCTGCGCCACGACACGGCCAAACGGCGTGAGTTCATTGTGCTTGCCCACCCGGTCGATCAGACAGACGTCGAGTTCTCTTTCCAGCGCCTGGATGCTTCGGCTCAAGGCCGATTGGCTGATGTAGTGCCGCTCGGCCGCCTGGCTGAACGAGCCCAGATCGGCCACCGCCAGCAGATGCTGCAATTGTTTCAGATTCATCGGCTTATCAATGAGTAATTTGCATTGTATTAAAGAAAATTATGCATTGGACGAATTTTAACACCCTCGCTACTATCAAAAAAAATCAAAAACCCACAACACCAAGACATGACCGGAGACAAATCCATGAGCCCCATCATCAGCGGCCATCCCATGGCCGCACCCGCGGTTGCCCGCGCCCCGCAGGCCACCCGCGACCCCGCGCAAGCAAGCACACGCCGTATCGTGGCGGCCACGGTCGCCGGCAATGCCATCGAGTTCTACGATTTCACGACCTATGCTTTTTTTGCCGTCCTGATCGGAAAAACCTTCTTCCCTTCCACCTCGCCTTTCATGAGTCTGCTGATGTCCGTGGCCGTATTCGGCGTCGGATTCGTCACCCGCCCCCTGGGCGGTGTCCTGATCGGGGCCTTTGCCGACCGCGCCGGGCGCAAGCCAGCCATGCTGCTCACCATTGCGCTGATTGTGGTGGGGACGCTGGGGCTGGCCATCACGCCGTCCTATGCCAGCATCGGCATCGCCGCGCCCATCCTCGTCGTTCTGTGCCGGCTGATCCAGGGGCTGGCCCTGGGCGGTGAAGTGGGCCCGTCCACGTCATACCTGATCGAAGTCGCGCCCCCTGGAAAAAGAGGCCTGTATGGCAGCTGGCAACTGGCCAGCCAGGGGCTGGCCGCCCTGGCCGCCGGTTTGATCGGGGTGACGCTGACGCTGGTGCTGACCGAAGCGCAAATGCTGGCCTGGGGGTGGCGCATCCCCTTTCTGCTGGGTTCGGTGCTGATTTTCGTGGCCATCTACATGCGCCGCCACATGCCGGAATCGCTGGACATCGACAAAGCCGCCTCGCAAGGCCGATCCTCATCGTCCCGCTTGCGCAATCACTGGCGGGCGGTCGTCCTGGGCATTCTGGTCGTCATCGGGGGAACGGTCTCCACCTATGTCGCCATGTACATGACCAGCTATGCGATCACCACCCTGAAGCTCTCGTCCACCATCGGCATGATGGCCACCATCACGTTCGGCCTGCTGACCCTACTGGGCGCCCTGGCCGGCGGCTGGCTGTCCGACCGCTATGGGCGCAAACCCGTGATTCTATGGCCCCGTATCGCCCTGCTGGTGCTGACCTATCCCGCCTTCATGCTGCTGATCAACCATACCAGCCTGGGCACGCTGGCCCTAGCCACGGTGGTGCTGGCCAGCCTGACCGCCATGAGCGGCGCCCCATCCATTGTGGCGATTCCCGAGCTTTTCCCCAGCCATATACGCGCCCTGGGGCTGTCGGTCGTCTATGCGGTGGGGGTCGCCATTTTCGGCGGATCCACCCAGTTTGTCGTGACCTGGCTGATTGAAACCATGCAAAACCCGGCGGCGCCCGCGTTCTACGTCATCATCACCAGCCTGGCCACCATTCTCGGCGTATTGCTGATCCCTGAAACCGGACAGGACAAAGCACTGGCCGATTGAACCCCGCCGCCCCCGACGGCGGCCCGCCCGCCCAAGCTGTCAACCTTTCACGAAACCTCGACCATGATGACCGCATCTCCAGCCCACGCATTTGCATTGATCGCACCACACACCGACCTGTTCATCCAACTGCGCAGAGACATCCACCAACAACCCGAATTGGCCTTTCAAGAGCATCTCACCCGCGATCTTGTGGCCGACAAGCTGGAAAGCTGGGGTTATACCGTCGAACGCGGCCTGGGCGGCACCGGTGTCGTGGGCCAGCTGCGCCGGGGCGCCAGCCCCCGCCGCCTTGGACTGCGGGCCGACATGGACGCCCTGCCCATCGAAGAAGCCACGGGGCTGGATTACGCCAGCCGTCGCCCGGGAGTCATGCACGCCTGCGGCCATGACGGCCACACGGCGATGCTGCTGTGCGCGGCGCGCGCGCTGGCGCAATCGGACGAATTTTCGGGCACCTTGAATCTTGTTTTCCAGCCCGCCGAAGAATACGGCACGGACGACAGCGGCGCCATGCGGATGATTGCGGACGGCTTGTTTGAAAAATACCCCTGCGATGCCATTTTCGCCATGCACAACATGCCCGGCTGGCCGCAAGGGCATCTGGTGTTTCGAGAAGGCCCCATGATGGCCTCGTCCGACAAGGTGTACATCACCTTGGAGGGCACCGGCGGCCATGGCGCCCTGCCCCATAAGGCGGCCGATCCCGTCGTCGCCGCCGCCAGCCTGGTCATGGCCCTGCAAACCATTGTGTCGCGCAATGTCGATCCACTGGCCACCGCCGTTATTTCCGTGGGGGTGCTGCAAGCCGGCCAGGCCAACAACGTCATTCCACAAAGCGCCAGGCTGGAACTCAGCGTGCGCACGCTGGATTCCAAAGTCCGCCAGGATGTCGAGCAACGGATCACCACGCTGGCCCATGCGCAGGCCGAAGGCTATGGGGTCAAAGCCACCGTGGATTACCGTCGAGGCTATGCCGTGCTGGTCAACAGCCCCGCCGAAACCGCCCTGGCGCGACAAGTGGGGCTTGAGCTTGTCGGGGCCGGCCAAATGACCGATCAGGGGCCCGCCCTGACCGGCAGCGAGGATTTCGCCTATATGCTGGAACGCTGTCCCGGCAGCTACCTGCTGATCGGCAACGGCGCGGGCGAACAGCCTGGCGCCTGCATGGTGCACAACCCGGGCTATGATTTCAACGATGACAACATCGGGATCGGCGCCGCCTATTGGGTGCATTTGACGCAGCGGTTTCTGGCAAAATAACCCCCTTTAAAACGCCACTTCACAAGCCCCGCCGACACAAGCCTGGCTGGCCAACTGGTCGGCATCCGTGTAGCGCGGCTCGCCCAGCCGCTGGGCGAAGTCGATGGGCGTCAGGGCATTGAGCACCCCGTGCCACTTGTGCAGGTTGTGGCAGTCTTTCAGGCAAAACGAGGTCTGCAGGACATCATCGCCAAAATAGTTGTGCGCGAATTTCTCAAAACGGCGCACCCAATCGCGTTTCAGCAAATCGCCGGCGCCATCGGACAGCGTCAGCCCCCGCCCCAGGGCGGTGTCGCAGGCCAGCCAGATGTTGCCATTGAAGGCGTGCAGGCCATCGACGATCAGCCCCGAGGCGAACATCGCCCCCTGGCCATAACGGGCGATGATCTGCTCCGCCGTATAGACCTGCGTGAACGGGGCCTGCGGATAGGCGCGGTCGCCGTGCTGCGCCAGCAAGGACACCCCGGCAAAACACGAGCGATTGTCGAACAGGTATTGCTCGACCTGATCCCAGTCGTCCACCGTGACGGTGTTGGACACATTGTGGCGCAGGCGCGGATCGCGGCACAGGGCGGGGTCGGTGCCCTGCGCCACCCAGCTGCGCTGCGCCCGTTTGACGTATTCCAGCTGCCGCACGCCCAGAAGCTGATCCTTGTACAGTGACCCGGCCTTGGGAATCACGGGAAACGCCACCCCGATGTCCTGCGCATTCCAGACTGAAGGCTCGCACATGGCGGGGTTTTCCTGTAGCAGCAGCCGGGCGACTTCGTCCTGGGCATTCATCTGCACATGCCGCAAATAGCGCGGCGCGTGTTCGCCGTGAATGCCCGACGCCGTGCCCAGCAGCACCGAGGCATTGCCGCTGGGTTTGACGCAGGTGGTGCGGGCCGCCGGCCGTATGCCCAGCAGGCGCGCAACCCGCCGGTTGGTGGCCCGCACCAGATCGGCGCCTTCGCGCAGCAGGGCCTCGTCGAACAAAACCTTGGGATTGTTCATCCAGCCGGTGATGGACACCCCGATCAGGGCCTCGCGTTCAGTGATATGGCGCGAAGCCGAATCCAGGTAATGAAAATCCGTATAGCCCGCCTGCAAGGTGCCCAGCACCGCCGCCGCCTGGCACGCCTGCAGGAAAATGTCCCGCGTGGCGCAGGCCGCGCCATTGATTTCGGACAGATTGCAGAACTGGAACCCGGTGCGGCCGTCTTCGGCCACGGGATACAGGCCGATTTCCACGCAGGGGTTGAAACCGAAGTCGAGATTGTCGGTAAACACAAAACCCGGCTCGCCATAATCGCGCACCGAGCGCATGATGCGCGCCCATTCGGCCCGGGTCAGCCGGTCGCGCTGGATGATGACCGAATTATTGCTGCGCCCGCGCTGCGGGTTGTCCACGTACCAATTGCCGGTCTTGGCGGCCAGCATGGCCTCGTCGTCTTTATCGAACAGGCAGATGGTGGCGGAACGCCGCACCCCGCCCGACAACACGGCATCGGCCATGTGCATCACGAAGTCGTACACCACGATGGGGGACAGCGTCTGTTGCCCCCGGGCCAGCACGGTTTCCAGCAGGGCCTCGCAGCGTTCCAGCGCCCGCCGCAGCCCATCGGGGCCCGGGGCTTTGAACCCCCCGCTGATCATGGCCCCCGCCGGGCGGATGCGGCTGTAGTCGAAATGCACAGGCGTCCCTTGATAAGCGGGAAAGGGGCCGCCCCGGACGAAATACGACGACAGCAGGACGCCAAAGGCATCCGCCCAGCCCTCGATGCAATCGGGAATCTGGAAAATACGGGCCTGGCCGGCGGCGCGGGCGGCAATCGGCGGCAGCGCCTGGACATGGCGCGGCTGCACCGAAAAACCGACCCCGCAGCCGCACAGCAGCAGATACATGGCCTCCTGGAAAAACGCGGGCCGATCCGCATAGGAAAAACTGCAGTTATACATTTTGGCCTCGTGCTTGCGGATTTGCTCTCCGCCGAACTGCAAGGCGCGCTGCGCCCCCAGAACCAGCTGGTTTTCGTAGGCCGACCGGGCCTGCGCCATCAGCGCCGATAGTTCGGGCGTCAGGCGGCGGGCGTATTTTTCCCGGTGCATGCGCATCACCCGCGCCACGGCCCGAGGCCAGGTTTCGTAGGCATCGCGGGAATCATCCCAGCGGGCATAGCCCATGAAGAATTTGCTTTGGGCCAGCATCTGCTGGCCGATGGCGGACGAAACGGGAGGGGTTTGCATGGGCGATGGCGGTTTGAAAAGGAATAGGAAACCCACGGCGGCACGCCCGATGGCGGCCGGCGCAAGAAAGGAAAATGAATGGAAAGCTGCTTAGAAAGCTAAATATTGTGTTTAATTTATTTTTAAACACAACATATAGTATTTCATCCAGAAAAAACCCGCCTTAACACAGATCAAACACACCGCCTTGTATGCGGCATGCCGCGTTGAACGGCGCGGGGGCGGGCCGCCTGCCCCAAAGCGGCCGCCCCGATGGCGCAAGGCCGCGATCCGCGTCGGCAATGTCAGCGATTGGATGGCACGCGGCGGCAACCCGATGGCCTGGCCCGCCCGCCGCACTACGGCGGCGGCCCGCCAAAAGTGCGCGAAAGCCCATGCAAGTGTTCTGCCAGCGCGGCATGCAAGGCGCGGTAGACAGAAAAGCCCGCCTGCATGCCCTCGCGCATGGCCGGGTCGACGACCTCGATGGTCAGCGGCCGGCAAATCCGGGCAATCTCTGCCGGATCCGCATACAGACCCACGCCCAGGCCGGCCACCAGGGCCGCTCCGAAAGCCGCCCCTTCGGCGGCCCCTTGCGTGGTCACCACCTGGCAATCGAACAGGCTGGCCTGCATCTGGCGCCACAGGGCGGAACGCGCCCCGCCCCCCGAGGCCCGCAGCGTGTCGGCCTGGATTCCCGCCGCCGCCATGAGGGTGTAAATATCGTAGAGCGCATAGACGATGCCCTCCATCACCGCGCGCACGATATCGGCGGGCTGGTGCAGGGAGATCAGCCCGATGAAACCGCCGCGCAACGCCGGATCCGCATAGGGGGCCCGTTCGCCGTTCAGGTAAGGCAGGAAAATCAGGCCTCGGCTGCCCGCCGGGCTATGGGCGGCGATGGCCGCCATGTCATCGTAAGACCAGTGCGCTTCGTCGGAAAACCCGCGCAGCAGGCGCTGGGCCCAGCTCATGGCAAAGCCCGCGTTCAGGGTCACGCCCATGGCGTGCCATTTTTCCGGCAGCACATGGCAAAACACCTGCAGGCGATGGGCGGGATCGTCCAACGGCTCGTCCAGCGTGGAAGCCACGATGCCGCCGGTTCCGATAATGGTCTGCACCGCCCCCGGCGCCAGCACGCCGGAACCCAGCGTCTGGATGATGCTGTCGCCCCCGCCCCCCACCACGGGAATCCCGGCGGGCAAACCGAACAGCGCCGCGCCCCGGGCACTGACCCGCCCCGTGATCTCGGGAGACTCGTGGCAAGGCGCGAACAAGGCGGGATCGAGATCCAGGCGATCCATCAAAGGCTGGCTCCAGACGCGGCGGCGCACATCGAACAGCCCGGTGCCCGACGCATCGGACACCTCGGTGGCGATTTCCCCGGTCAGCACCAGGCGCAGATAATCCTTGGGATTGAGCGCGTGGCGCAGGCGGCGAAACAACGCGGGCTCATGCCGCCGCATCCACAGCAGCTTGCCGCCGGTATAACCCGGCAACATGCCATTGCCGGTATAGGCATGCAGCGCCTGGGGCCCGCCGGCCGCATCCACCGCCCAGGCGCATTCTTCGGCATTCCGCTGGTCGTTCCACAGCAAGGCGGGCCGCAAGACCCGGCCCGAAGCATCCAGCGGCGTCAGGCCATGCATCTGCCCGGTCAAGCCCACCGCCGCCACCCGAACCGGGCGCTGCGCGGCCAGCAGGCGCTGCACGGCGATCTGCGCGCCGTTGATCCACGACGCCGGGTCTTGCTCGACCCAGCCCGGGCGCGGCTGCATCAAGCCGTAGGCGATGGTCTCGCTGCCCAGCAGTTGGCCGTTTTCCGCCAGCAACAGCGCCTTGCAGGCGGATGTCCCGATATCGATTCCCAGTACACACGGCGGCATGCGGGCGTCCTCATTCAAGCCCCGTAGGGAATCCAGATGTTTTTGACCTGCACCGCATGGCGCAGATAGGCGCGCCCCTGCCCTTGCTGGAGATCCAGCCAATCCCGGGATCCGACCGCCCAGCATGCCTTGAGATTCCCCGCAGCGGCGCGCTCGACCAGGGCGCAGTCCGCCGCCGAACCCGCGTACCAGAGGGCGGAGACCTCCGCGTGGCCGGCCAGCGTCCCAGCCAATGACGCGCCATCGCCCGTCACCAGATTGACGACCCCGGGCGGCACATCGGAGGTATCCAGGACTTGGTAGAAGTCCATGGCAAACAGCGGGAGGGCGGCCGACGGCACCGCCACGACCCGGTTGCCCATGGCGATGGCGGGCAATATCAGCGACACCAGCGACAGCAAAGGGGCCGCTTGCGGGCAAACCAGGCCCATGACGCCATAGGCCTCATGCATGGCCAGCGTCACATGGCGTGAATGCGTCGCATGCACGGCGCCATCGAATTTATCGGCCTGGGCGGCATAGTAGAACGTGCGGCGGATGGCTGCCCGCACTTCTTCACGCGCGCGGTCCGGGGACGCGCCCGCATCCCCGACCAGCCGCCGGGCGAAGTCTTCCGAGCGGGCGGCAAGATTCTCACCCAGGAAATACAACACCTGCGCCCGTGCCGGCGCCGCCATGGCCGACCAGCCGCCCGCCTTGGCCGCCGCCTCGACGGCATTGCGGATATCCTTGCGATTGCCCAGCCCCGCCTGGCCCACGACCTGGCCCTGGGGCCCCAGGACGCTGTAGTAGTGCCCGCCGTCCGGGCGCACTTGCCTGCCATGGATATACAGCTTGGCCGTGCGGTCGACGGCGGGCCCCGCCATCGGCGCCAGCCCGGCGGGGGCGGCGCAAAGCGCCGCAACCGGCCCGGCACCGGCTTCGATCTCAGCACCGGCACCGGCAGCACCGGCATCGGTAGCACCGACACCAGCACCAGCGGCATCGGCACCAGCATCGACACCAGCACCAGCACCAACATCGGGCGCAGCTTCCCAGGACGCGGCCAGGTATTCGTACATCCCCTCCCGCGCGCCTTCGCGCCCGAAACCGCTCTCACGGTATCCGCCAAAGCCGGCCCCGGCATCCAGCAGATTGGTGGCATTGACCCACACCACGCCGGCCTTGACCCGCGCCGCCATGTCCAGCGCCACGTTGATGTTCTCGGACCAGATCGACGCGGCCAGGCCATAGCGCGTATTGTTGGCCAGCAAGACGGCTTCGTCGGGCGTGCGAAAGGTCATGGAAACGGCAATCGGGCCGAAGATTTCTTCCTGGCACACCGTGGCCGACGCATCGGTTCCGGTAAAAAAACCGGGCGTGATGAAATGCCCTTGCGCGGGCAACGGGCCCGCCTTTTGCCACAGCACGCCGCCTTCATCCAGGCCCTGTTGCACCAGCCCCTGGATACGTTGCAATTGGGCGGCCGACACGATGGCCCCCACATCGGTGGATTTATCCAGGGGATCGCCCACCCGCAGGGTGTCCAGGCGCTGGCGCAGACGCTGGTAGAAACGCCCGGCAATCCCCTCTTGCACCAGCAGGCGCGACCCTGCGCAGCAGACTTCCCCCTGGTTGAACCAGATGGCATCCACCACCCCTTCGACGGCGGCGTCCAGGTCGGCATCCTCACACACGATAAAGGGCGATTTTCCGCCCAATTCCAGCGACAGGCGCTTGCCCGACCCGGCAATCTGTTCGCGGATCAGCCGCCCGACCCGGGTCGAGCCGGTAAAAGCCACCTTGTCCACGCCCGAATGCCCGCACAACCAGGCCCCGGTGCCGCCATCCCCCTGGACGATGTTGACGACGCCGGCGGGCAGGCCGGCCTCCTGGCAGATTTCGGCAAAGGCCAGCGCGCTCAATGGCGTCAAGTCGGCGGGTTTCAGCACCACGGTATTGCCCGCGGCCAGTGCCGGGGCGATTTTCCAGGCCAGCATCAAGAGCGGGAAATTCCAGGGGATCACCTGGCCGCAAACCCCCAATGGGCCGTATCCCGGAAATTCGTCCTCAAGCACCGCCGCCCAGCCCGCGTGATGATAGAAATGCCGCGCGGCCAGCGGGATGTCCAGGTCGCGGGTCTCGCGGATGGGCTTGCCGTTGTCCATGGTTTCCAGCACAGCCAGGAAACGGCTGCGCTTCTGGATGTGCCGGGCAATCGCATACAGGTGCAGCGCGCGTTCATGCCCCGGCAGGCGCGACCAGGCGCCAAACGCCTTGCGCGCCGCCCGCACCGCCTGATCCACATCCTCGGCCGAACCGCACACGACGGTGGCCAGGTCTTCTCCGGTCGCCGGATTCCGCACCGGGATCGCCGGCCGGCCGTCGGGCGTCACGAAGCGGCCTTCGATGAAGTGCCCGAAGCGGCGGCCGTGCCGATCCAGCCATTGCACAACGTCGGCATTGCTCTCGGGGGAAGGTCCGTATTCCATGGTGTTCAAAATATCCTTGATGGCGTGTTGCACGTCATGACTCCTTATGCCAAGGCATGCCGAGCGGCCGCCGAATAGTGTCCCGTCACGAAATGCTCCAATTGACGCTCGATATCCCCCAGCAAAGAACTGGCCCCGATCCGAAACAGCCCGGGCGCCAGCCAATCATGGCCTAATTCTTCTTTTATCAGCACCAGCCAGTTCAGCGCATCCTTGGCTGATTTCAAGCCGCCCGCCGGCTTGAAACCGACCCGCATGCCCGTGTGCGCGCCATAGTCGCGGATCGCCCGCGCCATGGTCAGGCTCACCGGTAGCGTGGCGTTGACGGCCTCCTTGCCCGTGGACGTCTTGATGAAATCACTGCCCGCCTGCATGGCCACCATGGAAGCCCGATAGACATTGCTGAGGGTATTGAGTTCGCCCGTGGCCAGGATGGTCTTCATGTGGGCCTGGCCGCAGGCGGCACGCATCTCGGCGATCTCGTCATACAGCGCCGGCCAGTTTTGCGTCAGCACGTATTCTCGCGTGATGACGATGTCGATTTCCGACGCCCCTTCATCCAGGGCATAGCGGATTTCCGCCAACCGCTGCGCACGCGGCACCAGGCCGGCGGGAAAGCCGGTGGCCACGGACGCCACAGGAATCCCGCTGCCCGCCAGGGCCTGGACGGCGTGCCCGACCATGGCCGGATAAACGCACACCGCCCCGGTCGTCAGGCGCATATCGGCCAGACCCAGCGCGGCCAGCAGATCGGCGCGCACCGGGCGGCGCGCCTTGGCGCACAGGCGGCGGACGCGGCCCGCCGTGTCGTCGCCCGACAGGGTGGTCAGATCCATGCACTGGATCGCCCGGATCAGCCAGGCGGCCTGGAATTCTTTTTTGACGGCGCGCCGCGCGGTCAGCGTCGCCGCCCGGCGCTCGGCGGCCGAGCGATTGACCGAGACAGATTCAAACCAATCGGGCTGCAAGGGCACGCCCGGGTTGGAAGCAGAAGAAAAATTCATGGCAATACAACCTGTGAGGTCAGACAACCGGCAAATCCGGCGCATGGGTCTGGCGGAACGACGCAAATTCCTGCGCGTTGGCATAGGCTTTTTGCGTTCCCGCCCGGGTAATGGAATGGGCGGCATAGACCGCCGCCTGGCGCAACGACGCCAGCACGTCCTGTGTCTTGACGTAAAAATGGGCGAACGCGCCGATAAAAGCGTCCCCCGCGCCGGTGGTATCGCGCGCCGCCACGGCCACCGGGGCGATCTCCACCGCCGTATCGGCGGTCACCAGGCAGGCCCCACGCCGCCCCAGGGTGACAATGACCACCCGTATCCCCTGACGAACGAGGAAGCGGGCCGCCGCGACAATCTCCTCGCGGGATCCCGTGGGCATGCCCGACAGCAAGGCAAGCTCGCTTTCATTGGGAACCAGGAAAGTGACGTGGCGGATGCGTTCGAGCTGCAGATCGGCGGCCGCCGGGGCGGGATTGAGCAAGGTTTCAATGCCGCGCTGCGCGGCCCAGTCTATCGTGTGATACACCGTTTCGACAGGCACTTCCATCTGCATCAGGATCAGGCGGCAGGCCGCCAGATCAGCGGCCGCCTCATCCACGGCGGCAGGCAGCAGGTCGGCATTGGCCCCCTTGACGATGAGAATCGAATTCTCGCCGGAAGGGTCGACGAAGATCGGCGCCACCCCGCTGGAGCGGCCGGGCACTTTGCGCACATGGCGGGTATCAATGCCGTAGCGCCCCAGGTTGGCCACGGTATTGTCCGCAAAGACGTCATCGCCCACCCGGGTGACCATCATGACCCGGGCCCCGAGCAAGGCGGCCGCGACGGCCTGATTGGCCCCTTTGCCGCCGCAGCCTATTTCAAAGACCGGCGCCTCCAGGGTTTCGCCCGGCCCGGGCATCCGGTCGATGTATGTAATCAGATCCACCATATTGGAGCCCACCACGCCTATTTTGCTTGCCATGCCATTACCTTCTGATTGGCCCTGCCGCCCATCGCGGCAGGGCGCACGCACGCTTGAATTCAAAACATCATAAAGACTGGATCATCCGCGCCCGATCCGCCGCCTGCGGCGGGGTCAGATAGCCCAGATCCACCGAAAAAACGGCCTGCTCATCCGGCGCCAGCACCCGCACGTTGCCCTTGGCCTTTTCAGCCAGATAGCCTTCGGGCTCGCAAGTCGAGGGCAAGGCAAAGGCGGCGACCTGGGCATCCCCATTGACCAGAATCCAGCGCACTGTCTTGGGAAAACCCCGCACCGGATACGACATGAAAAACCCGCCGCCCTCGGGAAGCTGCATCAGCGCATGGGTGCGGCCCGCCGCATCCGCCGCCAGGCCCCGCACGTAAAAAACCTGCTCGGGGTCGTAGCGCCGCGGCGCATCCAACACCTGCATGAGCGACGGATCGGCCGTCAGCGCATCAATGAAGGCCAGATAATCCGGCGTGGGCCGCACGTGCCCCGGCACGGACTGGCGCACCTGGACGTGCTCGGCGGTGAACGGCGCGGGCTGGACGATGCGCGCCCCGGGCCGGTAGGCGAAATTGACATGGCACATGTACATCAATTCCATCGGGGCCGAGGATCGGTTGCGCACCGTCATGCCGACCCGCAGGCGGGTATCCGCCGCGTACAGCCGCACAGACGGGCGGGCCAGATAATGCGCGCCAAAACCCATGATGTATTCATACTGGCCCTGCACTTCGACGAAAGGCCCGTCCGCATCGGCGCCCACAGCCAAGGCGGCCGCGTCCATGGGCGCGCAAGGCATCTCGCCATGCAGGGGATGCGTATCCTGCGGCGAAGGGCAGCCGTTGCCGAGCAAGCCGCTGTGAAACGCCAGGCAGCCGTAGGTCTGGACAATCGAGGTGGCCGGCCGGGGCATGTCGAAGCCATTGCCCATGGTGAGGGCCACGCCATCGAACTCGGCATGCCAGATCATCTGCCCCATGTAGGGCAGCACAATCACATGGCCGCGCGCGTTCTCAAGGCGCAGCGCTTCCACGCCGCTGGGGTAGCGAAAGGCCGTGGCGCGGATCGGCCCGCAATCCAGAAGCGGATGGGGCAGCGCGGCAAAATCCTGCCGACGCAGGTGTACGGTGGCGGAAATCATGGTGTCAGCGCTCCGGGTTGCGGGACGCATTGATGGCAATGACGAGGATCAGGAATGCGCCCCAGATAAAGTCGATCAGGTGGTTGGAGGCGCGCATCATCTGGAAGCCGGACGACAGCAGCATCAGCGCCAGCAAGGCAATGGAAATCCCGAACACGCGGCCTTTGCCCCCCGCGGGGTTGGTCCCGCCCAGCACGGCGATCAGCACGGCCTGCAACAGGTACGACGCCCCGTAATCCGATTTGGCCGCATTGATGCGCCCCGACAGGATCACCCCCGCCAGCGCCGCCAGCACGCCCGTCATCATGTAGGAATACAGAATCATGCGATCCTTGCGAATACCGGCGAACACGGCCGCTTTCGGATTCGTGCCGATCAGCATGAGGTGAATGCCCAAGGTGGTGCGGGTCAGCAAAATGCCCACGATCAGGCACGTCAGGACAAAGAGGACAAAGGGCGTGGCCATGCCGAAGATTTTGCCGTTGCCGATGAAACTCCAAGCCTCGGGAAAACCCACGATGGCGGGCCCGCCCGTCAGCACCAGGCACAGTCCGATCAGGATCTGGCCCGTTCCCAGCGTGGCCAGGATGGGCGTGATGCGCAACTTTGCGATCAGCAGGCCATTCAGCAGGCCCGCTGCCAAACCGACCAGCAAGGCCAGAACCAAGCCCCCGAGGGTATAGAACAAGGCCTCCGGGCCGCTCATCTGCGAGGACTGCACCATGGCGGAGTGGAAATACACCCCGGCCGTCACGCCAGCCAGGTTGGCGATCCCCACGACGGACAGGTCGATGCCCCCCGTGAGCATCGAAATCATCATGGCGATGGACAGGATGCCCAATTCCGGCATGATGTAGCTGATGGATTCGAAGTTGTAATAGCTGAGGAACTTATCGGGATTCATCCAGCTCATCAGCACGAACACCAGCACGGTAATGACCAGCAGCTGCGCGATATTGCGGTCATTGCCCAAAAGACGCCGCGTATCGAAAGACAGTTTCATGCGGGGTTCTCCTTCAGACCAGGCTCTTGCGATCGCGCCAGGCGGTGATCGCGGTTGCCGCAACGATAATGACGCCGACCACCACGCGCTGCCAGGTGGTGTCGATATGCATCAGAATCAGTGAATTCTTGACCATCACCAAGATGAAAACACCCATCAAGGTGCCCAGCACCGATCCCCGGCCGCCAAAGATCGACGCCCCGCCCAGCACCACGGCGGCGATGACATCGAGTTCCAGGCCCGAAAAATCGCGCGGGTTCGCCAACCATGACATGGAGGCATGCAGCAAGCCCGCAAAACCGGACAAAGCCCCCGCCGCGCAGTAGACGAAGAAAATGGTGCGGCGCGTGTTGAAACCCACGCGCTTGGCGGCCTCGGGCGAACCCCCGTAGGCATAGATGCTGCGGCCCATCATGGTGTGCCGCAACACCACATGCACCAGCACGGCCAAGCCGAAGTAGATCAGCACCATGGCGGTCAGCCCGAAGGTGATCCCGGCCGGTGAGCTCATCGACACCACATTGGTCTTGCCGAATTCGATCAGGGACGGCGGCATTTTGTTGATATTGACGACGCTGGTGCCCACCAGGCCCAACACCAGGCCGCGCACGATGGATCCGGTTCCCAGGGTGACGATCAGCGGAATCATCCTGAAACGATGGATGACGAAGCCATTGAAGGCCCCCAGAAGCAAGCCGATCAAGGTCGCCGCCACGAAGGGAATGAATACCCCGTCGTAGCCCAGATAGACCATGGCGCGAACCGTCAAGTACATGGCGGCAATCGCAAACGCCGTGAAAGAGACATCGATCCCGCCCGTGATCATGGCCAAAAGCACCCCGAGGGCCATGATGCCAATCACCACGTTGGAGCGAAGCAGGCCGAACAGGTTGTCCAGCGACCAGAAGGCCGGATTGATCCAGCCGATGCCGATCATCGCCGCCAATAGCACGCAAGCGATGATGAATTCCGTGCTGCGTAAGAATTTCATGCAGTTCCCTGAAGTGCGAAAAGACCTAGACAAGGGCCTTGAGGCGGTCATTGACGATCTGCTCGTCCATGTCCGCCTCGCTGAGTTCATCGACGAAGCGGCCCCGGTGCATCACCAGAATGCGGTTGCAGTTCTGAACCAGTTCGGGCACGTCATCCGAGATCATCAGCACCGCCAGGCCCTGGTCGCGGGCCAGGCTGCGGATGATGGCGTGAATCTGGGCCTTGGAGCCCACATCGACGCCCACCGTCGGCCCATTGAGGATCAGCACCCTGGCCTGCGTCAGCAGCCAGCGCGCCAGCACGACGCGCTGCGCATTGCCCCCTGAAAGATGGTTGACCGGCGTATGCGGCCCCGGCGCGGCGATCTGCATGCCGGCAAACATTTCGCGCGTCGTGGCATCCGCCCGCTGCCGATCCACAAAGCCGCCGCGCACGAACCGTTCGATCGAGGTCACGATCATGTTGCGCTCGATCGACTGGGTGGCGAACAGCCCCTCGGTCAAGCGGTCCTCGGGGACATAAGCGATGCCGCTGCGGATGGCCTGCTGGACACTGCGCGGATGAACCGCCTGTCCCGCCAGGCGGATTTCCCCGGAAAAGCCGGGTTTCATGCCGAACAGGGCCAAGGCCAGTTCGGTCCGGCCCGATCCGATGAGCCCGGAAATCCCGACGATTTCCCCCGCCGCCAGGGAAAGATCGGCCGCCTGCACCGCGCCCGGCACGCTCAGGCCGCGCACCTGCAGCACCGGGCCGGCATCGGCCTTCGCCGGAGGCCGCCACTGATAGCGGTCGGCCGACAAATGCTGGCCCGTCATCGCATGCGTGATGGCGGGTTCATCGAAATCGCGGATCGGCCCCTCGGCCACTTTGCCGCCATTGCGAAACACGGTCAGCCGTTCGCTGATTTCCAGCATTTCCCGCATCTTGTGGCTGACGAACAGCACCGCAACGCCTTGCGCCTGGATATCGCGCACCATGGCGAACAGCGCATCCACCTCGTGCCGCGTCAAGGCCGTGGTGGGTTCATCCATGATCAGCAGCCGGGCATCCGCCATCATGGCGCGGGCGATGGCGACCGTCTGCTTGCCGGACGTCGGCAGCGTGTCCACCAGGGCATCGAGATCCATGCCGACCCCCAGCCGCCCGAGCGCCGCCTCGGCCAGCTGGCGCACGCGCCGCCAGCGGATGATTTTTCGTTCTTCTTGCAAAAAGGCATTCAGCGCCAGATTTTCGGCCACCGACAGATTGCCGAACAGGGAAAAATCCTGGTAGATGACCTGGATGCCGTGGCGCACCGACTTGACCGGATCCAGGCGGCTGACCGGCTGGCCATCGATCAGAACCTCCCCCTGGTCGGGCTGGTAAACCCCCGAGATCACCTTGATGACCGTGGATTTCCCGCTGCCGTTCTCCCCCGCCAGGCAATGGATTTCCCCCGGCCGGATGGCCAGGGAAACGTCTTTCAGGGCTTGCACGCCGCCAAAATGCTTGCTGATGTGCCGCAGTTCGATCAGGTATTCGCTCATGGTGCCGCTTGCAGTGATTGGCCTGCCGGCGGGCCGGCAAGCCAACGACGGGACAAACCCGCCCGAACAGGATCAGAAGTCGTATTGATCCATGTTTTCCTTGGTGACCCCCACCCAGCCAGCCCCATACAGCAGATTGGGCTTGGATGCATCCGGGGCGATCAGATCTTCATACCCGGGCAACCCCAGGTTGAGGCCCGGCTTGATCTGATCCTGTTTTTTCTCCAGGGCGGCAACGGCCAGCATGTTCATGGCATAGCCCGCCACGGCGGGATCCCAGAACTGGATGTACTGAATATCGCCATTGGCCAGATATTGGCCGGCCACCGACACCAGCCCCGTCCCGGCAAAATAGACCTTGTCCTTCAGGCCGCGTTCGGCGATCAAGCGGCCGGCGCCCGCGGATGTCGGCATCGGCGCACCCAGAATGCCCTTGACGTCCGGGTAGGCCGCCATGGCTTCCTTGAGCTTGTTGTAATCCGTGCTGGCATCGTCATAGGTTTCCAGGCGGCCGGCCACCTGGGTCATGTCGGGGAAATGGGCCTTCTGGTATTCCACGGCGCCGTCGATCCATTCCATCTGCGATTTCGACGTCAGACTGCCGACCGTGGCCACATAGCTGCCCTGGCCGCCCATGTACTTGCCCAGCTCTTTCATCAGGTTGGCGCCATAGGCCTTGTTGTCGAAGGCTTCGATGTCGTAATCCACATTCTTGATGTTGGACGCTTCGTGGCTGATGACCACGATGCCCCGGTCTCGCGCCTTCTTCAGCACGGGCTCGACCGCTTCGACGGAAAACGGCACGATGGCAATGGCATCGACCCCTTGCGCAATCAGGTTTTCCACCAGCTGCACCTGCGCGGCCGCGTCCGCCTGGCTGGGGCCGACCATCCAGACGTCATGGCCGGTGTCTTTCTTGAATTGATCCACGCCGTCGCGCATGCGGTCGAACCAGGCGATGCCATCGACCTTCACCACTGTGGCAATCGTATATTTCTTGCCTTGGGTGCTGGCAATCAAATCCTTGTTGAGCGCGGACGTATCGACCACGTCGGCGGCAAACGCCATGGGCGCCGCGAAAGACAAAGCAAGGGCGGCGGAGACAAGCAATTTTTTCATTGATCTTTCCTCTCTTGAAAATCTCGAAGCCTCGGGGCGAAAGCCGCCCGGGCCTCAAAAACCCATGCCGTCGGCGGACGGCGGAATCGCCAGCCGGTCAAGGCATTGGGTTCCAGAACGGCATCGACAGCCGGACAGCGGAACAGTCTGGGGGGCATGGTCTCCTGATCGAATATTTATAATGTGATGATCAAAACATATTTTTGTTATGATCGTTTCATACTTTATCCTGTACTGTCAAGACTGCGCCTCATGCGCAGGCTCGCCCATCCAACACACCGGAGCACATCATGGCCAGAACCAGCCAAAGGGATCAGCGGCTCGCCAGGCTGGCCGCCCTGATGGACACGCACGAAATCCTGCGCCTGCGCGATGCGGCGGCGCTGCTGGGGGTGTCGGCCATGACCGTCCGCCGCGACATGGCCAAGGGGGACGCCCCGCTGCAATGCCTGGGCGGCTACATCGTTTCCAGCCAGCCCCAAGCCGCCCACAGCGACTACAGCCTGGATCAGGAAAAAGACTTCCACGCCGCCGCCAAGGATCTGGCCTGCCAGGCGGCCAGCCAGCTGATCGAGGCGCACGACACCGTTTTCATCGACTGCGGCACCACCACCCCCTACCTGGCGCAAAGAATCCCCCTCCACCAGCACGTGACGGTGGTGTGCTATTCACTCAATGTCGCCGAAATCCTGGCCGCCCGCGACGACATCCGCCTGATCGTCCTGGGCGGGCTGTACCACCCCGAAGCCGCCTCGTTCTCCGGCCTCGAAAGCATCGAGACCCTCAAGCGCATCAACCTCAACAAGGCGTTCCTGTCCGCCGGCGGCGTAGACCAGACGCACGGGGTGACCTGTTCCCATTTCCATGAAGTCCCCATCAAGCAGATGGCGCTCCAGCAAGCGGTCAAAAAATACCTGGTGGTCGACCAGAGCAAGATAGGCAAAGTGCGCGCCGCCTGCTTTGCCGCCCAGGACGATTTCGATCTGATCATTTCTCGTTGAAGAAGCCTGGGCGGCGGGCGGCAAGCCCGCAACAACATCCAGCTTCGCAACCGGGTGGCTCAACGCAAGTGCGTAGCCCGCTCTGACGGGGATGGGCTGACTTTCACGCCCTCCGGCGCCGGCACCGCGACATGGGTGCCGCGCTCCTGCTCATATAAGGGGCTAGTGGAAGCCCCCGTCTGCAACCAACCGCCAGATGTCACGCGCCCCATGGAGGACTCGGATGATGGTGACGGCCTCACTGGTGTGGGTGTAGTAGATTGCGTAGGCCCCGTGGAAGGTCACGCGTATGCCTGGCGCGATGAGCGGACGTGCCGGCTGGCTTTCGGGGAAGGGCAGAATTTTTTCGCAGGTGGCTTGCAGCTTGGCAATCAGGCGGTTCGCCGTGGCCTCGCTGGAATCCTCGGCGACATAGGACCAGATTTCCGACAGGTCGGCTTCTGCGTTGTCGGTCAGGAAGAGCGTGCGGCTAATAGCTTTCTCCCGCGTTCAGCAATGCGCTGCGCATTGAATTCATGGACGCGGCCGGCCGCGACATCTGCGAGCCCCTTGTCGATATCCTGTTTGAGCGTTGCCAGTTCATCCAGCATCAGCTGACGTTTGAAGGACCAGTCGCGCAAGGCTTCGCGGATGACTTCGCTAGTAGACGCGTATTCACCCGCGTCGACAGCGCTTTTGAGCGTAGCTGCCATTTCGGCAGGCATCGTGACAGTCAATCGTTCAATGGTAGACATGGTGCTGTACCTCGGTGGTATTTCATACTTGATCATACTTTACCCTCCTAAAAAGTGAAATGATGCAGCGCCGATGATCCGATCTGACGAGAGCGGACGCGACAGAGTGGGATGTCGAGCATGACAAATGGTGGTTTTTCGTGCTGGATATCATCATCATTCTGACGGATCAGCCTGACTACACTACTAAGGCACGCAATTACTGGAAGTGGTTAAAAGCCAAGCTAAATCAAGAAGGTAGCGAACTGGTTAGTCACACTAACCAGTTGAAAATGCGTGCACCAGATGGCAAGCAGCGCCTGACCGACGTGGTGGATACCGAACAAATCCTGCGGCTGATCCAGTCCATCCCCAGCAAACGTGCCGAACCCTTTAAACGCTGGTTGGCACAAGTGGGAAGTGAACGACTGGATGAAACTGTTGATCCAGCACTCTCCATCGATCGCGCTATTCAAAACTACCGCCGTTTGGGCTACAGCGCGAACTGGATCAACCAGCGCATCAAGTCCATCGAGGTGCGCAAGGCGCTCACCGATGAATGGGACAAGGCCGGCGTCAAACAGGGGCAAGAATACGCTGTCCTCACCGATCTGATGAGCCGCGTTTGGAGCGGCATGAGCACGCGCGAATATAAACAGCACAAAGGGCTGAAAAAAGAAAACCTGCGCGACAACATGACCAACACCGAACTGGTGCTCAACATGCTGGCCGAGGTGCCTAAGATGAGCCCACTGAACCCGCAATACCTGACGAAAAAGCAAGGTGTATTTCAGAGGATCGCCGCCTTCGTGGAAAAATTCAAAGGCGTAGGCGGCCAGATCTGATCGCGGCCCGTCGGTTACCATAGTCGTATTCACGCAACACAGAAGAACAACGCCCACCAGGCCCGAATTGGGTAGCTAGGTGGGTAGTTAGTGTCCTGTTTGGCTAATTCAAATACTCATCTTCGGCGCCTGGGCTCGCCATACCGCGTTGCAAATCCTCGCGATAGCACTGGCTATCGCTGCGGTTTGCGCCTTGTCTGACAAGCCCAGGCATCCGAATCTGAATACACGAACTAACCAAACAGAACACTAGACCGAAAATGCGGCTTCTGGCAGTGTGATAACCATCTGATTAACAACAGAAATATCAACTGTATGAAACTCGCCACCTGGAACGTCAACTCCCTCAATGTCCGTCTGGGGCACGTCATCGACTGGCTGCGGGCCAACCCGGTGGATGCCCTGTGCCTGCAGGAACTCAAGCTGCCGGATGAAAAATTCCCGCAGCAGGCCTTGCAAGACATTGGCTACCAGGCCTGCTGGGCGGGACAAAAGACCTACAACGGGGTGGCCATCGTCAGCAAGGCGGCCCCGCTGGACGTGCAGCGCAACATCCCCGGCTACGACGACCCGCAGCAGCGCCTCATCGCCGCCACGCTGCCCGGGCCGGACGGCCGCCCGGTGCGGGTCATCAGCGCCTACTGTCCCAATGGTCAGGCGGTGGGCAGCGACAAATACACCTATAAGCTGGACTGGTTCGCCGCCCTGCGGCAATGGCTGCATCAGGAAATCGCCCGCCACGGCGATCTGGTCATTCTGGGCGACTACAACGTCGCCCCCACCGACGCCGACGTCCACGACCCCGAGGCCTGGGCCGGCGGCATCCTGGTGTCGGACGCCGAACGCGCCGCCCTGCAGAGCCTGTTGGATCTGGGCCTGCAAGACACTTTCCGCCTGTTCGACCAGGCCCCCAAAACCTTCAGCTGGTGGGATTACCGGCAGATGTCCTTCCGGCGCAACGCGGGGGTGCGCATCGACCACATCCTGGCGACGGCCGATCTGGCGGCGCGCTGCACCGCCTGCGCCGTGGACAAAATCCCCCGGGGCTGGGAAAAACCGTCCGACCACGCCCCCGTGGTGGCCCGGTTCCAAGCGATCCCGGGGACGCCCGAAGCCGCGTCCCCCATCCGCGACGAAGCCATCGACCGTCTATAATGACGGGATCAACCCCATCAAGCGTTTTATGCCCCTGAACAGCCAAATCATCTCTTTGCTAGACCAAGGCATGGTGCTGGACATCACCCTGGAAGACCTGCCGTTTCGCGTCTACGTGGCGCAGCGCCCGGCGGATGTCGAACAGGTCGCCGGCTTGGTGCCCGCCGAGCGCTTCGAGGGCGACGGCAACGTGCACGTGGCCGCCATCCACGATGCCGACGATGCGGCCGAGCAAATCCAGGATGTGCTGTTCAACCTGAGCCCGGGCGACACCGTCGTCTTTTTGTGCACCGGGCCGCAAGCCTACGCCAACGTCCTGGCCGAATTCGGCCAAGGGGCGGATTCCCCCCTGATTTCCTGATCCAGGTATCCTCGATGACAACGCTTCAAGCCGGTAATATCTTCATGGTGGTGGCCCCCAGCGGGGCCGGCAAGTCCAGTCTGGTCAATGCGCTGCTGGATCAGGACTCCGGCCTGAGCCTGTCGATTTCCAGCACGACCCGCCCGCCGCGCCCCGGCGAAGTCGACGGCAAGCACTATCGGTTCCTGTCGGCCGACAGCTTCCTGGCCTTGCGCGAACGCGGCGACATGCTGGAATGGGCCGAGGTTCACGGCAACTTCTACGGCACCCCCCGCGACCGCGTGGCCCAGGCGATTGCCGCGGGCACCGACATCATTCTGGAAATCGATTGGCAAGGCGCGCGCCAGGTGCGCCAGCATTATCCGCAGGCCCTGGGCATTTTCATCCTGCCGCCCTCCATCGAAGCCCTGGAATCCCGCCTGAACAAACGCGGCCAGGATGCGCCCCAGGTCATCGCCCGCCGCCTGCTGGCCGCCGGGGGCGAAATGGCGCATGCATCCGACTGCGAATATGTTATTATTAATCAAGACTTTAGCCTTGCATTACAACAGCTGCGGCACATTATTGCCGCAGCGCGTCTGCGTTACACGGCGCAAGCCGCCCGTCACGCCGATCTTTTCATGCAACTAGGCATCCGCAAACCCCTTACCAACGCTAGCTGACCAGGAAACCCCTTCATGGCTCGTATCACCGTAGAAGACTGCTTGCAGCAGATCCCCAATCGTTTTGACCTGACCCTGGCGGCCACGTACCGCGCCCGCGAACTGGCCCAGGGCCACGAGTCCCGCATCGAAAGCCACAACAAGCCCACCGTCACCGCCCTGCGCGAAATCGCCCAGGCCCAAGTGGGCACCGAGATGCTGCGCAAGGTTCCAACCTAAACACCACAGGGGGTTTCATGGCATTTCCCGGGATACGCGGCGCATCATCCGGCCTGCTTGCAGTTTTACGCAAGGGCCCCCGCCTGCGCCGCCGAAAACCCAACAATGCCCCGGCCTCCGTGCCCGCCGCCGCGCCCAGCCCCATCGCGTCGCTGGCGGGGCTGCACCAGATCATTTCCACCTACCTGCCCCCGCGCGACATCGAGCGCGTGCGCGAGGCCTACCGCTTTGCCGACAACGCCCACCTGGGCCAGTTCCGCGAAAGCGGCGAACCCTACATCTCGCATCCCATCGCGGTCACCGAAATCTGCGCGGGCTGGAAACTCGACGCCGACTCACTGATGGCGGCCCTGCTGCACGACGTCATCGAAGACCAGGACATCACCAAACAAGAACTGGCCGAGAAATTCGGCCAGGACGTCGCCGATATCGTCGACGGCCTGACCAAGCTCGAACGCCTGGAATACGCCACCAAGGCCGAGCAGCAAGCCGAATCCTTCCGCAAGATGCTGCTGGCCATGGCACGCGACGTGCGCGTCATCCTGATCAAGCTGGCCGACCGCCTGCACAATATGCGCACGCTGGACGCGGTGCCCCCCGACAAACGCCGGCGAGTGGCCCGCGAGACCCTGGACATCTATACGCCCATCGCCCACCGCCTGGGCCTGAACGCCCTGTTCCGCGAGCTCCAGGATCGCTGCTTCAAAGCCGCGTTCCCCAACCGCTACGTGGTTCTGCACAAGGCCATGATGGCCGCCCGAGGCAACCGCCGCGAGGTCATCACGAAAATCGCCGAGGCCGTGCGCACGGCGCTGCCCGCCGCCGGCCTGGACGCCGAAGTCAGCGGGCGCGAAAAATCCCTGTACGGCATCTACAAGAAAATGGTTCAGCAGAAAAAATCCTTTTCGGATGTGCTGGACATCTATGGTTTCCGGGTGGTGGTGCACACCCTGCCCGAATGCTATCTGGCCCTGGGCACGCTGCACCAGCTGTACCGCCCCGTGCCGGGCAAATTCAAAGACTACATCGCCATCCCCAAAATCAACGGCTACCAGTCCTTGCACACCACCCTGATCGGGCCCTATGGCACGCCCATCGAATTCCAGTTCCGCACCCGCGACATGGATCACGTGGCCGAAGAAGGCGTGGCCTCGCACTGGCTCTACAAAGAAGAAGGCACGTCGCTCAACGACCTGCAAAAACGCACCCACCAGTGGCTGCAATCTTTGCTGGACATCCAAAGCCAGACCGGCGACTCGGGCGAATTCCTGGAACACGTCAAGGTCGATCTGTTCCCGGACGCGGTGTATGTCTTCACGCCCCAGGGGAAAATCCTATCCCTGCCACGGGGCGCCACGCCGGTGGATTTCGCCTACGCCATTCACACCGACGTCGGCAACCACGCCGTGGCCTGCAAGATCAACGGCGATTACGCGCCCCTGCGCACCGAACTCCACAGCGGCGACGCCGTCGAAATCATGACCTCGTCGGCCTCGCGGCCCAGCGCCCAGTGGCTCAATTACGTGCGCACCGGGCGGGCGCGATCCGAAATCCGCCATTACCTGCGCACCGAGCGCTACGAAGAATCCATCGCCTTCGGCCGCCGCCTGCTGAACCAGGCCTTCGACCAGCTGGCCATTCCCTATCCCAAGGATGACGACCCGCAATGGGAACGCCTGGCCAAGGGCTCGGGCGGGGCCTCGCGCACCGAAATCCTGGCCGACATCGGCCTGGGCAAGCGTCTGGCCGCCGTGGTGGCGCGCCGCTTCGCCCCCGAAAACCCGATGCTGGAAACCACCGCCATGGCGGTGGACGAATTCACCTCGGTCACCAGCGCCCCCATCGTCATCCACGGCAACGAAGGCCAAGCAGTGCAGCTGGCCCCCTGTTGCGGCCCCCTGCCCGGCGATGCCATCATCGGCGGCATCCGCCTGGGCCACGGCCTGGTGATCCACATGGCCGACTGCCCCGTCGCCCTGCGTCAGCAGGCCAAAGAATCCGAGCGCTGGATTCCCGTCATCTGGGACACCAACACCGCCCGCCACCTGTCCACCCGGCTGGACGTCACGGTACTCAACGAACGCGGCGTCCTGGGCCGCCTGGCCGCCGAAATTACCGAAGCCGACTCCAACATCACCCAGCTGACCATGCCCGACGAAGCCGCTGCCACCGCCCTGCTGCACCTGACCGTGCAGGTGGACAGCCGCAAGCACCTGGCCCAGGTCATCCGCGCCATCCGGCACGTCCCCCAAGTCCAAAAAATCATCAGGGCGAAGGGATGAGACCGGACACAGAACAGTCCCTGCGGACTGTTCTGTGCCTGTCGAATCGGAGCGGCTTGCAAGCCGCGACGTGGACTGACGCTCCGGCTCTAAGCAACTGAGAATCCTTTTGTGCCTATCGAATCGGAGTCGCCTGCAGGCGACGACGTGGACTGACGCCTCAGCCCTAAGCAACCGCAGACCCTTTTCCGCCTATTTCACCGGAGCGGCCTGCAGGCCCGCGACGTGGACAAGCCCGGAGCCATTAGAGAATCTCGTCGAATTCACTACGACTGATGCGATCATGATTCACCAGCAACGCCCTGATCGTTAACGCGGAAACGCGGAAACGCGGAAACGCGGAAACGCCAAAATGATGTGCCGCGTCTTGCTGACTTTCCATCGCGTAATCTCCACCCGACAAAGACCAGCTGGCCAAAACATCAAGACCTCACGCAGACGCTTAATGCCCGCCGCACAGGACAGCCCGCTCGGACTGCCCCGCGCCCTTTGCCTCAACGACTGCCGCCATCGCCTTCGGCGACCAGCCTTTTCCCGTCTTCGGTCAACTGCGCGCCCAGGGCGTGGCGCAGCTCGGTCTTCAGGGCCTGTTCCTCGACACCGCCCCAGACACGCGCCAATTGGGCGCCCAAGCCTTCCAGCGCGGGCTTGTCCGTGACCCCGGGGGTGACATGATCCAACTGGATCACGACATAGGCCTGCGGCACCGACACGCCCCCATAAGCGGGCAACGCCTTGGCATCCACCGCGAACACCGCATCCATCACGGGCTTGTTCAGGCCGCCGGGATCAAGACGGCTGATCGTCATGGGCGCCTCGAAGCCGTCCGCCGCGTCCGCCGAAGCGGCCGGGTCGGCGGACGCGGACGACGCATCGCCCGCCGGCGCAGCGGCTGGCCGCGCCTTGATCGCGGCCAGGGCGTCCTGGCCCGCCGCGACGGCGGCCGCCAGGGCGCGTTCATCTTTGAGCTGGTCTTCGATGTACGCGCGAACCTGATCCAGCGGCGGCACGTGCGACGGGCTGACCTCGTTTACCCGCACCACCGCCATGGTGTCCGGGGAAATTTCAATCACGCCGGAGTTCTGCTTGTCGGTCAGAACCTGGCTGCTGAACAGGGCCTGGCGCACGCGCACATCGCCCAGAATGGCGGCATCCGGCGAAGCCGCGGCGGCATCGGGGCCGATTTCATCGGCGTTCAGCAGACGATCCCGGGCAATGCCCCGGGCCTGGCGCACCGACAGGCCGAGATCCTTGGCGGCGGGATCCAGGCTGGATGGATTGTCATAGACCAGGCCGGTCAGCTTCGTGGCCATGTCGGCGAACTGGTCGGCCGCCAACTGGCGGCGGACTTCGGCCTCGACCTTGGGGCGGGCTTCGTCGAAGGTCTCGCCTTTTTCGGGCTGGACTTCATTGGCCATGAACACGTGATAGCCCTCGGGGCCTTTGACCGGGTCGGAGACACTGCCCTGCTTCAAGGCAAAGACGGATTGTTCCATGTCCAACGGCAGGGTGCCACGCTGCACCCAGCCCAGTTTGCCGCCATCGCGGGCCGTGCCGGCATCCTGGGATTCTTTGCGGGCCAGCTCGGCGAACTGATCGGGATGGGCCCGGGCCCGCCGGGCGATTTCCTGGGCATTGGCCAGGGCCGCCTGAGTGGCCTCATCCGAAGCGCCGGCGGGCAGCTTGACCAGGATATGGCTGACATTGCTGCGGGCGGGCACCACATAGCGGGTCTTGTTCTGCTCGTAATATTCTTTCAGCTGATCGTCGCTGATGCTGGGCACGCTGGCCACGGCGGCGGCTTCGTCCAGCACCAGGTAGTCGATGGACACCTGATCGGGCAGGCGCAGGGCATCCTGATGGCCGTCGTACCAGGCTTGAACGTCTTCGGGGGTGATCTGGATACTTTTTTCGTAGTCCGCCGCCGGGAAAATCCGCAGCCGCACCGTGCGTTCTTCGCTGAGGGCGCGTTTCAGGCGATCCAGCACCGGCGCGGGCAGCGTGGCGGTGTCGCGCACCGGCCCCAGCACGGTATCCAGGGCGAGTTCGGCCCGCTGGCCGGCTTCGAAGTCGCGCGGATTCATGCCCACCGACGCCAGGACTTCATGATAGCGGTCGGCGGAGAATTGGCCATCCACCTGCAATTGCGGCATGGCCGCAATGGCTCGGCGCAGGGCATTGTCCGACACGCTGAAGTGCTCGTCCGTGGCCAGGGCGATCTGCACCTTGCGGTCGATCAGTTGATCCAGCAAGGCCTGGCGCGCCTGGGGATTGTCCAGCAGGGCCGGATCGAAGCGGCCCTGGCTGCTTTCCTGCATCTGCTGCAGCTGGTTGCGCTGCGCCTGGGTGAATTCCTGCTTGGTCACGGTCAGCTTGCCGATTTCGGCCATGGCCGGATCGGCCGTGACCACGGAATAGCCGCTGATCCCGAGAAACACAAAGGACGGCACCACCAGAATCAGGAGAATCAGCTGCATCAGCCGTTGGTGCGTGCGAATGAAATCGAACATGGGCGAAGGTCCTGCTGAAGGCGGCTGGCAGGCGGCCAGCCGCGTCCGAAACAAAAAAGGCGAACACAGCCGCCCAGACCGGCTGACCGGATTGACAGCCGAAAGTGACCCGCAGTTTACCATTCCGGCACACAGGCTGCGCAGCCCAAAAGGTTCCGGGCGCGCCTCGGCAGACGGTAGAATGGCGCTTTATCTTGTCTCATGGGCAGTTTTCATGCGCACCTCCCACCCCGATTGGCCCTGGCCTGCCCTGATCGCCCACCGGGGCGGTGGACGGCTGGCCCCGGAAAACACCCTGGCCGCCCTGCGCACCGGGGTGGCCCACGGCTACAAGATGGCCGAATACGACGCCAAACTCAGCCAGGACGGGCTGGTCTTCCTGCTGCACGACGACCAGGTCGACCGCACCAGCGACGGCCACGGCCTGGCCAGCCAACTGAGCTGGGCCGCGCTGGCCGCGCTGGATTTCGGCAGCTGGCACGGGCCCGATTTTGCCGGCGAACCCGCCCCGGCGCTGACCGCCGTCGCGCGCTATACCCAGGCGCACGGCATGCACAGCAACATCGAGATCAAGCCCGTCACCGGACACGACGCCGCCACCGGGCAAGCCGTGGCCCGGGCGGCCGCCCGGCTGTGGGCCGGGGCCGCCCTGCCCCCCCTGCTGTCCTCGTTTTCCGAGACCGCCCTGGAAGCCGCCCGCACGGCGGCGCCCGGCCTGCCCCGCGCCCTGCTGATCGAAGGCCCGGTGCCCACGGACTGGCGGGCGCGCCAACTGGGCCTGGGCTGCATCGGCCTGAACATCGACACCCGGCATGCCGACCAGGCCCTGGTGCGCGACGTGCTGGATCAAGGGGCCACCCTGGCGGTCTGGACGGTCAACGACCCCGCCCGCGCCCGCGAACTGCTGGACTGGGGTTGCCAGGCCATTTTCACCGACGCGCTGGATGCGATCCGGCCCACGGACACCGCCCTCACCCGCTAGGCCCGCCTTTATGTTCAGTTACCGACACGCCTTTCACGCCGGCAACCACGCCGACGTCCTGAAGCACGCCATCCTGGCGCAAATTCTGGATTACTTCAACCAAAAAGACACACCCTACTGGGTGATCGACACCCACGCCGGGGCCGGGCTGTATGCCCTGAACGGCGAATGGGCCGGCCAAAGCGGTGAGGTCACCGAAGGGCTGGATCGCATCCTGGGCCGGGCCCAGCCGCCGGTCCTGGTCGAGCGCTATCTGCGGGCGGTGCAGGACTTCAACCCCGATGGCGTGGCCAACCTGTATCCGGGGTCGCCCTGCCTGGCGCTGCACGCCATGCGCCCGCAAGACCGCCTGCGGCTGTTCGAGCTGCACCCCACCGAAGGCCAGGTGCTGGAAGACACGCTGCGCCGGCAGGTCAGGGCCTCGCCCCGCCAGGTGGCCGTATCCCGATCCGACGGCTTCGCGGGCCTGAAGCGCCTGCTGCCCCCGCCGCCCCGGCGCGGGCTGATCGTGATCGACCCGTCCTACGAAAACAAGCACGACTACCGCGCCGTCCTGCAGGCGCTGCGCGACGGCCTGCAGCGCTTCGCCCAGGGCTGTTTCATCGTCTGGTATCCCTTGATCCAGCGGATGCAGGCGCACGACATGGTGCGCGCGCTGGAACACTTGCCGGTGGACTGGCTGAACGCCAGCCTGACGGTGCGCAAGCCCGCGGCCGACGGCCTGGGCATGCACGGCAGCGGCCTGTTCGTGGTGAACCCGCCCTGGACGCTGGAAGCCGAGCTGCGCACCGCCCTGCCCTGGCTGAAAACCGCGCTGGGCCAGGACGAGCACGCCAGATTCAGTTTAAACACCAGCCAGCGTGCGCGCCCGGCTGAGTTCGGCCCCGGCGCCAGCCTGGCCCCGGCCAGAGAAAAACCCGGCAACCGCCGCCGCGTCCCCGGCGGCATCGGGGGCCAAAAACGTCCGGCGCCACGCAAGCAGCCCCCTGTGGCGGACGGGGCCGCCGGCAAAAAAGAACGTTAAAACCGTTCACCCTCACGCAGATAGCGCCATTGGCCCAGCGGCAGGTCGCCCAGCACGACCTGGCCCATGCGCACGCGTTTCAGGCCCGCCACCTTCAAGCCGACCTGTTCGCACATCCGGCGGATCTGGCGCTTGCGGCCCTCGCGCAGGATGAAATGCAGCTGGTCTTCGTTTTGCCAGTGCACCTTGGCGGGCCGCAGGGCCTGGCCATCCAGCGTCAGGCCGTGGTTCAGCAATGCCAGGCCGCCCGCCGACAAACGGCCTTCGACCCGCACCAGGTATTCTTTCTCGATGCCGGAATCATCGCCGATCAGCTGACGCGCCACCCGGCCGTCCTGGGTCAGCACCAGCAGCCCCTGGGAATCAATGTCCAGGCGGCCCGCCGGGGCCAGCCCGCGGACGTGGCCGGGTTCGAAGCGGCGGCGGGCCTTGTCGGCATGAAACTGGGTATCGGCGCGCACCAGCGAGGCGGCCAGCCGGTAGCCGTGATCGGCCTGGTGCGACACATAGCCCACGGGCTTGTTGAGCACAATGGTGACCTTGTCGGTCTGCCGCCGGGCCGCCTGGCGTTCGAGGGCGATCCGCGCATTGGGCAGGGCCTTGGTGCCGAGCTCGCGGACAATATGGCCGTCGACGCGCACCCAGCCGCGTTCGATGTAGGCATCGGCCTCGCGCCGCGAGCACAGGCCGCGCTGAGCCATTAATTTTGATATTCTGACTGGTTCCATGATGAAACGCATTGTAGCTTGATCCCCCCGGGAGCGGCGGCTCGCCGCACACCGGATCGGGCATGCTATCGTGTCGCCCCGATGACCCCGCAAACCGCCAGCCCGCGCCGATGGCGCGATATTCCCTCCCCCTGCCTGGATGCCGCGCAGCAGGCCTGGCTGCAGCAGCCCGGCGCCCTGACCGCCGGCCTGCGCCGCCTGGGCCGGGTCAAGCTGTTCGTGCGCCGCGAGACCCCCCTGGCGCTGCCCGCCTGCTGGGCCGCGGAATCCGGCCTGCCCGCCGGCACTTGCGTCTGGTGGCGCGAAATCCTGATGACCATCGACGGCTGCCCCGGCGTGCAGGCCTGCAGCTTCACCCCCTGGCCGGCCGGCCTGGGGGCCTGGAAGGCCATGCGCGGCCTGGGCCGCCACCCGCTGGCGGACATCCTGTACCAAGACCCGCGCATTGAGCGCAGCGCATTTCGCTTTGGGCGGCTGCGCGCCCGCCAGGCGGGCGCGCCCTGGGCGGTGCCCGAAGCGGACGCCCCCATCGAGGCCCGGCATTCGGTGTTCACCCGGCTGGGCCAGCCGCTGTTGGTGGCGGAGTATTTCCTGCCCGCCTTCTGGGCACTGGCCGGACAGGCGGGCGCTATAGGGCCTCGACGCCGCTTTCCCCGGTGCGAATCCGCACGGCCTGTTCCACCGGCGTGACGAAGATCTTGCCGTCGCCGATCTTGCCGGTGCGCGCCGCCCGGATGATGGCGTCGATGACGCCTTCGGTCTGGTCGGCGGCCACCACGACGTCGATGCGGATCTTGGGCAGAAAATCCACGACGTATTCGGCGCCACGATACAGCTCGGTATGGCCTTTCTGCCGCCCGAAGCCCTTGACCTCGGCCACCGTCAGGCCATTGACGCCCAAATCCGACAAGGCCTCGCGCACCTCGTCCAGTTTGAAGGGTTTGACAATCGCCGTGATCTGCTTCATGTCTGACTGCGCCATGGTGTCCGGTTTCCACTGAAAACCTTTAATATAGCGCAGGTTCCGCCTCGTCTATAATTCCCGCACTATGTCCAATACCCCCGCCTCCCACAATCAGTTCGACAACAAATCCCAGGCTTGGTCGGCCCGCTTCTCCGAACCGGTGTCCGATCTGGTCAAGCGCTATACCGCCTCGGTTCACTTCGACCAGCGCATGGCGCGCTTCGACATCCAGGGCTCCCTGGCCCACGCCGACATGCTGGCCGCCGTGGGGGTCATCGGCCCCGCCGACCTGGCCGACATCCAGCGCGGCATGGCCCAGATCCTGCAGGAAATCCAGGACGGCCAATTCCAGTGGTCGCTCGATCTGGAAGACGTGCACCTGAATATCGAAAAACGCCTGGTCGAACTGATCGGCGACGCGGGCAAGCGCCTGCACACCGGGCGTTCGCGCAACGACCAGGTGGCCACCGACATCCGCCTGTGGCTGCGCCACGAAATCGACCTGGCGATCGACCTGCTGGGGCAGTTGCGCCAGAGCCTGGCCACCCTGGCCCTGCGGCACGCCGACACCATCCTGCCCGGCTTCACCCACCTGCAGGTCGCCCAGCCCGTCACCTTCGGCCATCACCTGCTGGCCTACGCCGAAATGTTCGGCCGCGACGCCGAACGTCTGGCCGATTGCCGCCGCCGCACCAACCGCCTGCCCCTGGGGGCCGCCGCCCTGGCCGGCACCAGCTATCCCATCGACCGCGAACGCGTGGCCCGCAGCCTGGGGTTCGACGACGTCTGCCGCAATTCGCTGGATGCCGTGTCCGACCGCGACTTCGCCATCGAATTCTGCGCCGCCGCCGCGCTCATCATGACGCACATCTCGCGCCTGTCCGAAGAACTGGTGCTGTGGATGAGCCCCCGCGTGGGCTTCATCGACCTGGCCGACCGTTTCTGCACGGGCAGCTCGATCATGCCGCAAAAGAAAAACCCCGACGTGCCCGAACTGGCCCGGGGCAAGACCGGCCGCGTGCATGGCCATCTGGTGGCCCTGCTGACGCTCATGAAAGGCCAGCCCCTGGCCTATAACAAAGACAACCAGGAAGACAAGGAAGGCCTGTTCGACACCGCCGACACGATCCGCGACACCCTGACCATCTTTGTGGACATGATGGGCGGGGTGCAAGTCAAGCCCGACGCCATGCGGGCCGCCGCCCTGCAGGGCTACGCCACCGCCACCGACCTGGCGGACTACCTGGTCAAGCGCGGCGTGCCTTTCCGCGACGCCCATGAAACCGTGGCCCTGGCGGTGCGGTCGTGTGAACAACGCGGCTGCGATCTGGCCGATCTTTCCCTGGACGAACTGCGCGGCTTCCACGCGGACATCGGCGAAGACGTCTTCCAGGTGCTGACCCTGGAAGGCTCGGTCGCCGCCCGCAAGCACATCGGCGGCACCGCCCCCGAGCGCGTGCGTCTTGAAGCGCGGCGCATCCTGGACGCGGGCGAGGGCTGACCGCTCCGCCGCCCCGATCCGGCCGCCGGACAGCGGCCGGACAACCGGGCGGGATCGGCCCCGGCGGCCTGTCCGGCTTGCCTGCCCTACTCAATTGACTGGCTTCCCTGCCCAGCTCGATTGACTGGCTTGTCTGCCCTACGCGATTGGCTGGGCAGGCGGCTCAGGCCGCCGTGGCCGAGGGCTCGAACACCGCGATGGACTCCACATGCGCGGTGTGCGGGAACATGTTCACCGCGCCAGCCGCCTTCAGGACCCAGCCGCCCACATGATGCAGATAGCCCGCGTCCCGGGCCAGGGTGGCCGGATTACAGGACACATACACCACCCGGCGCGGGCGTTCGGCGGGCGCCAACGCGGCCAGGGCCTGCGCCACGGCAAAGGCCCCCTCGCGCGGCGGGTCGATCAGCATGCGGTCGAAATAACCCAGGCCGCGCAGCCACTCGGCGTCCACCTCGAACAGGTTCAGCTTCGTGAACTCGGTGCGATCCGCCAGGCCCTGGCGGGCCGCGTCCTCGCGGGCGCGGGCCACCAGGGTTTCACTGCCTTCGATGCCCACCACCCGGCGCGCCTGGGTGGCCAGCGGCAGGCTGAAATTGCCCAGGCCACAGAACAGATCCGCCACGCGGTCTTCGGGCCGCACCGCCAGCAGGGTCAAGGCGCGGGCGATCAAGGCCTGGTTGATGAAGGGGTTGACCTGGGTGAAATCCGCCGGCCGGTAATGCATGCGCAAACCATAGGCGGGCAAGGCATAGGCCAGGGCATCAACCTGGGCCGGATCCAGCGGATGGGCGGTTTCCGGGCCCTTGGGCTGCAGCCACCAGACCACCCGGTGCTGTTCTCCGAAATCGCGCAGGCGCCGCAGATCGGCGTCGGTCAGGGGTTCCAGGTGCCGCAGGCACAGCGCGGTGGCCTGGTCGCCCACGGCGACTTCGATCTGCGGGATGCGATCCGGGCGCGACAAGCCGCCCACCAGGCCGCGCAGCGGCAGCAGCAGGGCGGACACATGCGGCGGCAGCACCCGGCATTCGCGGATATCGGCCACATAGCTGCTGCGCCTTTCACGAAACCCCACCAGCACGCCGCCCTTTTTGGGAACCAGACGCACAGACAGGCGGGCGCGGTGCCGGTAGCCCCAGGCGGGCCCCTGCATGGCGGGCAGGATCTGATCTGGCCTGACCTTGCCCAGATGGGCCAGGGCGTCTTCCAGGGCGCGCTGCTTGACCGCCATCTGGGCGGCCACGTCCAGGTGCTGCATGGCGCAGCCCCCGCACACGCCGAAATGCGGACAGGGCGGCGTCGTGCGCTGGGCCGACGCCCGCAGAATGGTTTCCGCCTGGGCCTTGTCGTAGGACGGCTTGCGCCGCGTGACCCGCGCCACCACGCGTTCGCCGGTCAAGGCCCCGTCGACGAAGACGACTTTGCCGTCATGGTGGGCAATGCCCTGCCCGTCGAGATCCAGCGATTCGATATCCAGAGTGTACGAGCGGGTTTCAGGCATGGGTCCAGGCGGCGAGAAATTCTTTCCAGTGGGGGGCGTCGATGGCGGCCAGCGTGCCGCGCACCAAGTCCAGTTCGGCGGCATACGACACCGCATCCAGTTCGCCCTTGATCAGGCGGTAGCGGCAGTACACCAGCCAGGTGTTGACCACGTCGGTTTCGCAGTAGTTGCGCACGGCGTCGCGCTGGCCCGCATGCCAGGCCTGCCAGACCTGGCCACCGTCCATGTCCAGCTTGCCCGGAAAACCGCACAGCTTGGCCAGTTGGTCCAGCGGCGCATTGGCGCGGCCATTGAACTTGGCCAGCACGTCCATCAGGTCGACGTGGCGGGTGTGGTAGCGGTTCAGATAATTGTTGAAGCGGAAATCGCGGTCGTCCTCGCCGGTGTCCCAGTAGCGGGGCGCGGCCACCCCGTGGATCAGACTGCGGTAATGCAGCACGGGCAGGTCGAAGCCGGATCCGTTCCAGCTGACCAGCGTCGGGGTGTAGTGGCCGATGGTCTTGAAAAACCCGGAAAGCAGGGCGGCCTCCGGGTCGTCCGCCTGGCCGATGGTGCGCACCCGAAAGCCGCTGTCGTCGCGAAAGGCGCAACCCACCACCGCCACCTGCTGCAGATGCAGGGGCAGGAAATCGGTGCCGTGGGTTTCGCGCCGCTGGGCCAGGGCGGTTTCGATCAGGTCGGCATCGGGCAAATCGGCCCACTGCGGGTTAAGCCGCCGCAAACCGGCGGCATCCGGGATGGTTTCCAGGTCGAAGACCAGAATGGGAATCATCGGGCAGGCAAGTAGGACAAGGGGTTGACGGGATTGCCATTGCGCCGGATTTCAAAGTGCAGGCGCGGCGACGTGGTGTCGGTCTGGCCCACGGTGGCGATTTTTTCGCCTTTCTTGACCGACCCGCCGGTCTTGACCAGCAGGGTCTGGTTATGGGCATAGGCCGTAATGAAACCGTTGCTGTGACCCAGCAGGATCAGATTGCCCAGGCCGCGCACGCCGTTGCCCGCGTACATGACCTTGCCATCGGCGGCGGCCTGCACGGGCGTACCTGCGGCGCCTTCGATGTCGATGCCTTTGGTGGTGCTGCTGAAGCCCTGGATGATCTTGCCGCTGGCCGGCCAGGCCCACGATACCAGGCCGGCATCGCTGGCGCGCGCGGCGCTGGTGCTGACCGGCGCCGAAGCCGTCCCCGTGGCGCTGGAGGACGTGCCGCCGCCCGGCGGGGCGACCGGCGTGGCCACCGGGGTCGAGCCGCCGGCGGGCTTGGGCGTGCCGCCATCCAGGCGCAGCACCTGCCCGATCGCCAGCTGGGCGGGGTCGGTGATGCCGTTCAGTTGCACCAGGCGGGAGACTTCCATGCCGTGGGCCTGGGCGATTTTATATAAGGTGTCGCCGGCGCGCACCACATAGGTGCCCGTGGCGGCCTGGGTAGCCGACCCGCTGGAGTGATCCGCCACCGGCGCGCGCTGCGAACGCGAGGCGCAGCCTGCCAATGCCAGGGCAGACAACGCAGCGGCCAACAGCAGCATGCGCCCGGGGCGCATGGATCTGGGGGTTGGAGCAACTGTCACCAGCGTCCCTTCGTGCATGTGGTTCTCCTACTCAGGCCTGCGTGCCAGGACGCAGTGGTACAAATCGGACATCTTCGAGTTCGACCCGGTGCCAGGAGGCCGGGCCCGTGCGCTCGAAAAGTATAAGTTTTTGGTGCGCCGCACCCTCGGGGGCGATCAGGCGGGCGCCGACGGCCAATTGGTGCAACAGGACTTCTGGGATTTTAACCCCGGCGGCGGCCACGACAATGCCGTCGAACGGCGCGCGATGTTCCAGGCCCTGCATGCCGTCGCCAAACGACAGCCGCACCCGGCCCCTGGCCTTGCCATGCGACAGATTGAGCCGGGCCTGGTCGTACAGGCCGCGGATGCGTTCGACGGCGTAGACCTCGGGCACGAACTGCGCCAGCACAGCCGCCTGGTAGCCGCAGCCGGCGCCGATCTCCAGCACCCGCTGCGGGCTGCGATCCTGCGCCATGGTGGCCAGCATGTGGGCCACCACCCAGGGCTGGGAGATCGTCTGGCCATAGCCGATGGGCAGCGCGGCGTCCTCGTAGGCCCGGCTGGCCAGGCCCTGATCCACGAAATCGTGCCGGGCAACCGCCTGCATGGCCGCCAGAACCCGCTCGTCGCGGATGCCCTGGTCGCGCAAACGACGCACCATCTGGATGCGCAGACGATCCGAGTTCAGCCCCAGGTTGGCGGGCGCGGCGACGGGCGCCAGGGTTAGCGGGCTGGACGCCCCCGCCTTGGGCCCCAGTATCCGGGTATTGCTGTTGGCCACCGAATATCCGGGCCCCAGCGCGGCGCTGCGCACCGGGCTGCGCCGCGCTGGGGCCGGCTGGCCTTTAGGCGGACGCGATTTGATCATCAGGCCGATATCCATTGGGCAAGGGGCTGGGCCTGGGCATGATCCGTCAGATCCAGGCGCAGCGGGGTCAGGGAGACCGCCAGCGCTTCCGTGGCGCCGAAATCGGTATCCATCCCGCCGTCCAGCGGGCGGCCCACGGGGCCGATCCAGTAGACGGTCTCGCCATACGGCGTGGTGCTGCGGATGACGGGCTCGGACGGATGCCGCCGGCCCAGGCGCGTGGGCCGAAACCCGGTGAGTTCGCGGTACGGGATGGACGGGATGTTGACATTCAGCAGCATGGGGCCCTGCCAGGGCCGATCACGAAACCGGGCGACCAGTTCCTGGGCCACCTGCGTGGCGGTCTCCAGGTGCTGCCAATCGCGGCTCAACAAAGACAGCGCGATCGAGGGCAGGCCGAACAGATAGCCTTCGGAGGCCGCCGCCACCGTCCCGGAATACAGCGTGTCCTCGCCCATGTTGGCGCCGTTGTTGATCCCGGACACCACCAGATCCGGGCGGAAATCCAGCAAGCCGGTCAGCGCCACGTGGACGCAATCCGAAGGCGTGCCGTTGACAAAGAAAAACCCGTTGGCGGCCTGCCGCACCGACAGAGGCCGGCGCAGCGTCAGGGAATTGGACGCCCCGCTGCAGTTGGTCTCGGGCGCCACCACAGTAACGTCCGCCAAAGGGCGCAACGCCGCCACCAGGGCTTCGATGCCCGCCGCGTTGTAACCATCATCGTTTGAGACCAGAATGCGCATTGCCGTCCGCCTATGGGAAACCGAAGAATGAAGCGAATTGTACCCGGGGATACCCTGATCTGGATGACGCTGAGGCCCGCCGGCTTTAGAATGACCCCCATTCGGATAGATATGGCCTGCCACGGGCCATCGTAAAACACATGCCTGACTTGCTTTCGACCCTGAGCCCCGTTCTCGCCCTGATCGGGGGATACCTGCTGGGTTCCCTGCCTTTTGCCGTGATCGTCAGCCGCCTGATGGGCCTGCGCGACCCGCGCAGCTTCGGCTCGGGCAACCCGGGCGCCACCAATGTGCTGCGCAGCGGCAGCAAGACGGCCGCCGTGCTCACCCTGCTGGGGGATGCGGCCAAAGGCTGGGCCGCCGTCGCGCTGGCGGCCTGGTGCGTGCGCCAGGGCGGGCTGCCCGCGCTGGTCATCCCGCTGGCCGGCCTGGGCGCGGTGCTGGGTCACATGCTATCCGTATTCCTGCAGTTTCGCGGGGGCAAGGGCGTCGCCACCGCCCTGGGGGTGCTGTTGGCGCTGCAGCCCGGGCTGGCGCTGGCCGCCGTCCTGACCTTCCTGGTCGTGGTGTTCGCCACCCGCTATGCGTCGCTGGCGTCCATTCTGGCGGCCGTCTTCGCCCCCTTCTATTATGTTCTGGGCGACAACGTGGCCTGGCGCGCCAACGCGCCCACGGCGATCGTCATCGTCCTGATCAGCGTGCTGGTGATCAACCGCCACAAAGCCAATATCAGCCGCCTGCTGAAAGGCACCGAAAGCCGCCTGGGGGCAAAGAAAAAGCCTTGACGGCCCAAGGGGCGGGGCCTCAATCGGCCACGCACACGGCCTGCAAATCCCAACGGGGGCGCACGGTAAACCCCGCGTCCATCAAGCCGGGCAAATCCACCAGTCCGGCCCGCATCCGCAAGGCGGCCGCCCAGGCAATCATGGCGCCATTGTCGGTGCACAAATGCAGGGGCGGGAAAAACACTTGCCCCCCCTGGTCGGACAAGGCCGCCTGCAGACGGCGGCGCAGGGGCTGATTGGCCCCCACGCCGCCCGCCACGACCAGGGTTTTCAGGCCCGTCTGGCGCAAGGCCTGCAAAGACTTGGCCGCCAGGACATCCACAATGGCGGCTTCGGTGGCGGCCGCCAGATCGGCCCGCGCCGCCGGATCGGCCGCCCGGCCATCCGCCTGCAAGGCGCGCATGCGCGTCAACACGGCGGTTTTCAAGCCGCTGAAACTGAAATCCAGGTCGCCGCTGTGCAGCATGGGCCGCGGCAGCCGGCACGCCGTCGGATCGCCCGCCTGCGCCAGGCGGGAGAGTTCGGGCCCCCCGGGATAGCCCAGGCCCAGCAGCTTGGCGCTTTTGTCAAAAGCCTCGCCGGCGGCGTCGTCCAGGGTTTCGCCCAGCAAGGCATAGCGCCCCACCCCGTCGACCCGCATCAGTTGGGTATGCCCCCCCGACACCAGCAAGGCCACGAAGGGAAAATCCGGCGGGTCATCGGCCAGCAGGGGGGACAGCAAATGGCCTTCCAGATGATGGATGGGCAAGGCCGGCAGGCCCAGGCCCCAGGCATAGGCGCGGGCAAAGCCCGCCCCCACCAGCAGCGCCCCGGCCAGACCCGGGCCCGCCGTGTAGGCCACCAGCCCCAGGTCGGACGAGCGCACCCCCGCTTGTTGCAGCACCTGGCGGGTCAGCGGCACGATGCGCCGGATGTGGTCGCGCGAAGCGAGCTCGGGCACGACCCCGCCGTATTCGCGGTGCATGGCGATCTGGCTGTGCAGGGCATGGGCCAACAGGCCGCGCTCGGTGCAGGCGATGGCCACACCGGTCTCGTCGCACGAGCTTTCGAATCCGATAATCAGCATAGACCCTGATTTTACAATGTTCACAAACCCATTAGGCTGGTCGTAGAATAGACGCGGACAATAAGCTGAAAACAAAACACCACCTCCGAAGGGGATCCCATGTTCGAAAACCTGTTCAAGCTGAAAGACCACGGCACCAGCACGCGCACCGAGCTGCTGGCGGGCCTCACCACTTTCCTGACGATGTCCTACATCATCTTCGTCAACCCGGACATCCTGTCCAGCACCGGCATGGACAGAGGCTCGGTCTTCGTGGCCACCTGCCTGGCGGCCGCCCTGGGCTCCCTCATCATGGCATTCCTGGCCAACTGGCCCATCGGCATGGCGCCCGGCATGGGGCTCAATGCCTTTTTCGCGTTTACCGTCGTCGCCCAGATGGGCTACACCTGGGAACAAGCCCTGGGGGCGGTCTTCATTTCCGGGGTGGTGTTCGTCCTGCTGACCATCACCGGGGCCCGAGAATGGCTGGTGGCGGGCATCCCCGCATCGCTGCGGGCCGCCATCGCCGCGGGGATCGGCCTGTTCCTGGGGATCATCGCCCTGAAGACCGCGGGCATCGTGGTGCCCAATCCAGCCACCATGGTGGGCCTGGGCGATCTCACCCAACCCAGCACGCTGCTGGCCATCCTGGGCTTTTTCCTGATCGCCGCCCTGGGGGCGCTGCAAATTCGCGGGGCCATCCTGATCGGCATTCTGGCGGTCACCCTGCTGTCCATCGTGCTGGGGCTGACGCAGTTCCAGGGGATTTTCTCCGCCCCGCCCAGCCTGGATCCCACCTTTTTCAAACTGGACATCGCCGGGGTGCTGAACACCGGTTTCTTCCACATCATCCTGGTGTTCGTGCTGGTCGAGGTCTTCGACGCCACCGGCACCATGATCGGGGTGGCCACGCGCGCCGGCCTGGTGCGCCCCGGCAATCCGGGCCGCCTGGGCCGCGCCCTGCTGTCCGACAGCTGCGCCATCGTGGCGGGTTCCTTCCTGGGCACCAGCAGCACCACGGCCTACGTCGAAAGCGCCTCGGGCGTGCAGGCGGGCGGGCGCACCGGCCTGACGGCCCTGACCATCGCCGTGCTGTTCCTGCTGGCGCTGTTCCTCTCGCCGCTGGCCGCCATCGTGCCCGCCTACGCCACCGCCCCGGCCCTGCTGTACGTGGCCTGCCTGATGCTGCGCGAACTGGTCGACGTCAAATGGGAAGACATCACCGAATCCGTCCCGGCCGCCATGACCGCCGTGGCCATGCCGCTGACCTACTCCATCGCCAACGGCCTGGCGTTCGGCTTCATCAGCTACGTCGTCATCAAGGCGCTGTCCGGGCGCTTCCGCGACATCCACCCCGCCACCCTGCTGGTGGCCGTCCTGTTCGTCATCAAATACGCCCTGTTCCCCGACTGATCCCGCCATCGTCCGCCCTGTCCGGGGCGGGCGATTTTCGGCCGGTTTCCCGTCCGCGCCTTGCACAACGGGTACACTGTCCCCATATGGATCGAAACCCGGGCGGCATGTTGCCGCCCCACCGACCGGAGACACCATGAGCATCATCGAACTCACCCAGGACACCTTCCAGGAAGCCACCAAAGCCGAAAAACCCCTGATCATCGACCTCTGGGCCCCGTGGTGCGGCCCCTGCCGGCAGTTCGCCCCCACCTTCGAGGCCGCCGCCGAACAGCACCCCGACGTCACCTTCGCCAAGATCAACACCGAAGAACAACAAGAACTGGCCGCCGCCCTGCGCATCCGCTCCATCCCGACCCTGATGGTGTTCCGTGAAAACGTCCTGCTGTTCCAGCAGGCCGGCGCCCTGGCGGCCTCGCAGCTCGAAGAACTCATCACCCAGGTCAAGGCCGTCGACATGACCCAGGTGCACGCCCAGATCGCCGAGCAGGAAAAGGCTTCCTCCACGTCCCATTGACCGCATCCTCCTCATCCAGGCCAAGCCACCGACCGGATCCCGGTCGGTGGCGCATTTTGGCCATCCTGCTGGCCACGATCTTCATGTCCCTGATCGGGGTCAGCATCGTCAACGTCGCCCTGCCCTCCATCCATGTCGCCTTGCAGGCCTCCCGGGCGGACATCCAGTGGGTGCTGTCCGGCTACGCCCTGACGTTCGGCGTCGTCCTGGTGGCCGCGGGCCGCGCAGGCGACCTCATGGGCCGCGGCGGGCTGTTCCTGATCGGGGTCGGCATTTTCACCCTGTCGTCCATCGCGGCGGGCCTGGCCCCCAATGCCAACTGGCTGAACGGCGCGCGCTTCATCCAAGGGGTGGGTTCGGGCCTGCTCAACCCCCAGGGGCTGGGCATGATCCAGCACTATTTCCGGGGGGCCGAAAGGGGGCGCGCCTTCGGTTATTTCGGCACGGTGGTGGGGTTTTCCGTGGCGATCGGGCCGGTGCTGGGCGGGCTGCTCATCGAACTGGGCGGGCTGGACATCGGCTGGCGCCTGACTTTCCTGGTCAACGTCCCCATCGGCTTCGTCGTCCTGATCCTGGGGTTCAAGTGGTTTCCCCGACCCCTGATCCAATGGCCGGGCTCGGCCGCGGCGCGGCGGGCGGATGCCTCGGCGGAAGCGCCGGACGCCCAGGACGCCGCCCGGCTGGGCTGGCGTTCTCTTGATCCCCTCGGCTCCGTGCTGCTGGGCCTGGCGGTTCTGGCCGTGCTGTACCCCTTCGTCGAATCGCGCACGGCCCCCCTGACCTGGCTGCTGCTGCCCGCCGGGCTGCTGCTGACCCTGGCCTGGGTGCAATGGGAGCGCCGCGTCACCCGGCGCGGCGGCAGCCCCATGGTGAACCTGCGGATATTCTCCACGGCCAGCTTCAGCAATGGCGTCCTGATCATGGCCCTGTATTTCCTGGGCATGACCAGCATCTGGGTGCTGGTGGCCTTGTACGTCCAGGAAGGCCTGGGCATGAGCGCCTTGCAATCGGGCCTGTTCGGCATACCGGCCGCCCTGCTATCCTCCTGGGCGGCCGATTGGGCGGGCCGCCGCGTCATGGCCTACGGGCGCAAGATCGTGATCGGCGGCCTGCTGCTGGCCCTGGCCGGCCTGGCCCTCAGCATCCTGGTCATCCACCTGGAAAGCCTGGGCAGGATCAGCGCGTGGTGGCTGCTGCTGACCCTGTCTTTCATCGGCCTGGCCCAGGGGGCGGTCATCAGCCCCAACCAGGCCTTGACCCTGATGGACGTGCCCCTGGATTACGCCGGCAGTTCGGGGGCGATCATGCAGACCGGGCAGCGCATCGGCACCTCGGTGGGCATCGCCATGATCACGGCGGCCGTATTCTGGTCGCTGGGCCATGCGTCCTGGCCAGTAGCCACCATGACCGGCTTCGGGGTCATCATCGCCGTGGTGCTGGTCGCCCTGTGGGTCGCCGTCCAAGACCTGCGCGACCGCGAGCAGCGCTCCAAGGGGAAAATCCCCGATTAGGACGGGACGTCGCCGGGGCGCTCGGACAACACGGCCCAGCCGCCCCGTCCCCGGGTCTGATCCATGTACAGGGCTTCCAGCGCAGACGCCTGAGCGCGGGCGCAGCGCAACACCCAGATCACCCCCTGGGCGTCGAATTCCGCCGACTCCACCTGCGCCCCGGCGGCCACCAAGCGCGCCTGCACCCGATCCATGTCCGCATACGCGCAGGTACAGCGCGCCAGGATTTCCTCCCGCAATACGGTCTTATCGGCCAGGCGCAGGCACTCGGCCGCCGTGCCGCCATACGCCCGGATCAGCCCGCCCGTCCCCAGCTTGATGCCGCCGAACCAGCGGATCACCAGCACGGCCACCCGGTCGCAGCCCTGGGACTGGATAGCCTGCAGAATCGGCCGCCCCGCCGTGCCGCCGGGCTCGCCGTCGTCATGAAAACGATACTGATCCCCATATTGCCAGGCCCAGCAATTGTGCGTCGCCTGGGGGTCGTGCTGCGCGGCCAGGAAATCCTGGGCGGCCCGGGCATCGGCGATGGGCGCGGCCAGGGCCACGAAACGGCTTTTACGGATCTCCGCCTCGTGGCGGCTCAGTGCAATCAGGGTGCTGGACATAGGACGGCCCCGGCCCACGGCGGCCGGGAAGCGGGCGTCGGCCTGGTGTCCTGCCTGGTTGGTTCGGTCACTTGAAACTAGACCTCGATCCCCTGCGCGGCCAGGTAATCGTCATATGTGCCGGGATAGTCGTTCAAGCGGCCATCCGGCAGGATTTCGATGATGCGGGTGGCCACGCCCGAAACGAACTGGCGGTCGTGCGAGACAAACACCAGCGTGCCCTGGTATTGCTCCAGCGCGTACTGCAGGGATTCGATGGATTCCATGTCCAGGTGGTTGGTGGGCTCGTCCATCAGCATCACATTATGCCGGCCCAGCATCAGGCGGCCAAAGCTCATGCGGTTTTTTTCGCCCCCCGACAGCACCCGCACGGCCTTGCCGATTTCGTCGCCCGAAAACAGCAGCCGGCCCAGCACCGAGCGGATCGACTGGTCTTCATCGCCCGGCTGGCGGTAGTCGGTCAGCCAGTCGAACAGATCGCGGTCGGAATCGAACTGGTCGGATACGTCCTGCGCCATATAGCCGACGTCGGCGTTTTCCGACCAGCGCACCGCGCCGTCGTCGGGCGGCAGGTTACCGGCCAGCAGGCGCAGCAGTGTCGTTTTGCCGACCCCGTTGGCGCCGATGATGGCGACCTTCTGGCCAGCCTCGATCATGGTGGTCAGGCCCTGAATGATGGGCCGGTCGTAGGCCTTGGACAGGTCTTCGATGTGCGCGGCCTGGCGGTGCAGGATCTTGTTGACCTCGAAGCGGATATAGGGATTCTGGCGCGACGACGGCTTGACCTGGACGGTCTCCGACTTGATGCGGTCGATCTGCTTCAGGCGCGAGGTGGCCTGGCGCGATTTGGACTTGTTGGCGGCGAAGCGGCGCACGAAATCCTGCAGCTCGCTGACGCGCTCTTTGGCGCGCGCGTTGGCGGCCACCTGGCGCTCACGCGCCTGGGTGGAGGCCAGCATGTAGTCGTCGTAGTTGCCGGGGTAGACGCGCAGCTCGCCGTAATCCAGGTCGGCCATGTGGGTGCAGACCTGGTTCAGGAAATGGCGGTCATGGCTGATGATGATCATGGTGCTGTCGTAGCCGTTCAGCACGTTTTCCAGCCAGCGGATGGTGTTGATGTCCAGGTTGTTGGTGGGTTCATCCAGCAGCAGGACGTCGGGATTGGAGAACAGGGCCTGGGCCAGCAGCACGCGCAGTTTCCAGCCCGGGGCGATTTCGCGCATGGGCAGCTCGTGTTGTTCCACGGGGATTTCCAGGCCCAGCAGCAGCTCGCCGGCGCGGGATTCGGCGGTATAGCCGTCGTATTCGGCGAATTTGCCTTCCAGCTCGGCGGCGCGCATGTAGTCGTCTTCGGTGGCGTCCAGGTTGGCGTAGATGGCGTCGCGTTCGCTCATGGCCTGCCACATTTCGACGTGCCCCATCATGACGACGTCCAGCACGCGCTGATCTTCAAAGGCGAATTGATCCTGGCGCAGTTTGCCCAACCGCACGCCGGGATCCAGGGCCACGTTGCCGGCCGAGGCTTCCAGGTCGCCGCCAATGATCTTCATCAGAGTGGATTTGCCGGATCCGTTGGCGCCGATCAGGCCATAGCGGTTGCCGTCGCCGAATTTGACGCTGACGTTTTCAAACAGAGGTTTGGCGCCGAACTGGATGGTGAGGTTATTGGTGGAGATCACGGTGGTGGGCTTGATAGAGGGAAGTCAAAACAACCTGCTAGTTTAGCAGGTGATTCATTGGCATCCACCCGGCCCGCCCCGCACGACAGGGAGGGCGGCCGGCCTCTCGTATGCGGGACAGCCGGGCCACATGACGCTTTGATGCTGAATGATACTGAAAACGAGCAATTCTTCAGCTTCAAGCTGAAATTATGAGAAAAAAACAACCGCCTGGGAAAGTACGATGACAGTTTATCGACCCTCACATGACACGCCATGCACACCGCATCTCTTTCCCTGGACACCACCAAACTGCTTGAACAAATCCAGACACTCGGCGCCATCGGCGCCGATCCCGCCGCCGGCGGACGCACCCGCATCGCCCTGAGCGATGACGAAAAAGCGGGCCGCGATCAGGTCGCGCAATGGATGCGCGATCTGCAGCTCGACGTGCGGGTGAACCGCATCGGCAATCTCTTTGGCATCCTGCACGCCGCCACAGCGGCGGGCGACGAGCGGCCGCTGATGATCGGTTCGCACATCGACACCGTGCGCAATGCCGGCGCACTGGATGGATGCTATGGCGTGCTTGCGGGCCTGGCCGTGGTTCGTGCCTACCGGGCCGCCGGCGTGCTGCCGGCCCGCGCCATCATGATTGGCGCCTTCACCAACGAAGAAGGGGTGCGCTTTCAGCCCGATATGATGGGATCGCTCGTCTACGCGGGCGGCCTGTCCGTGGAGGAAGCGCTGGACGCCACCGGCACGGATGGCGCGCGCCTGGGCGATGAACTGGCGCGCATCGGCTATGCCGGCGACATGGAACCCGGCAGCATCGTGCCGCACGAATATCTGGAACTGCACATCGAACAAGGCCCGGTGCTGGAAGCCGAAGGCCAGTTGATCGGTGTGGTAGAGAACCTGCAAGGCATTTCCTGGCAGCGGCTGACCATTCACGGCACCGCAAACCACGCCGGCACCACACCCACGCGGCTGCGCCATGACGCCGGCTATGCGGCGGCCGCCATCATTGCCTTTTTGCGCGAAGGCGTCGTCGCCGCCGCGCCGGAAACCACGCTGGCGACCACAGGGACGCTGCGCTTCGAGCCGGACGTCGTCAACGTCATCCCGCGCAAGGCGACATTCACCGTGGATTTGCGCGACCCCGACGAAGGCCGTCTACAGGCCGCCGAAAAGCGCCTGGCCGACTTTCTCTCGGAGATAGCCGAACGTGAAGGCGTGCAGGTCGAAACCGAGCGTCTGGTACGCTTCAAACCCGTGACATTCGACGCTGGGCTGGCGGACGAGATCCAGGCATCCGCCAAACGCTTCGGCTTCGCGCACCGGCGCATGACATCAGGCGCCGGTCACGATGCTCAAATGATTGCGCGCATCGCGCCGGCCGCCATGATCTTTGTGCCCAGCCGCGAAGGCATCAGCCACAACCCGCGCGAGCACACCGACGACGACCAGCTTATCCAGGGCGCACAAGTATTGCTCGACGTCGTACAGCGCCGCCTTGCCAAAGCCGTTTGAAGACAGGGGGCAATCAGCCCTGTTCCAGCACATAGGTCGCAGGGACGGACAGCGTCCTGTGCGAAGCCCCCATTACAACCGACGTTGTGAACCGCCGCACATTGTGGTTTTCAAAGAAAAGACGGCGCGTCATGCCCTCGAAGGCTTCCATGTCGGGCGCGACGGCAATGATGATGAAATCAGTCTCCCCGGTCACGTAATAGCACTGCTGTACAAGGGGCTCCGCAGCGACCGACTGGCTGAACGCATCCACCTGATCCGCCCGTTCTTGCATCAGCTCGACGCTGATGATGAACGTCATGGGCAACCCGACCGCCTTCGCATCAACCACGGCGACCTCTCGGCTGATGACGTTGTCCGCGCGCAAACGGCTGATGCGTCTTTGTACTGCGGGCCCGGACAAATGAACTTTCCCCGCGAGCACTTCCAGGGATTGCCGGGTATCGGACTGAAGCAAATCCAGCAACCGACGATCCGTCATGTCCAAATCACTCATTTCCAATTGCTCCAGTACATGCTTTGCCTGTGATTGCAAGATTCTTGCAAAAGCCTTGGGTTCATTGCAATTCCTTTTTGCCGCCGGTCTATATCATATTTTGGATATTCAGACATTCAAAAACAGGAGACCAGAACTCATGTCGATATTATCCGCTTTTTTCAGCATGCCATTCGCAGGCAATGCGTTTCAGTTCGGCGGCAGGCCATCCAACGAAGAATTCTTTCCTCTGCACCATGCCCGGTTCGATTATGTCGACTCGAATCTGATCATCGGCGCGCGCATGTTTCATGAAATCCTGAAAATCAGCCTGAAACGGCAGAATTGACCATAGAGAGAAGCAAAATGGGCATCAGCATCACCGACAACAGTCAACCGCGCGCCAGCCGGATCACGCCATGGATGAACGAATTTTCCAAAGAGAAAATCCACGCCGTCCATGCCTTTCACAGCAGTCTGGAAAACTACGACAGACCCCCCCTGCACCGCCTGCCCAAGCTGGCGGCCAAACTGAAAGTCGGCGCCGTGCTGGTCAAAGACGAGTCCGAACGGCTGGGCCTGAACGCGTTCAAGATTCTCGGCTGCATCTACGCAATATCAAAATATCTGGCACGCGAATATGGGCTGGCCGAGGACGGGACGCTGTTTTCGACCCTCATGGACGGCCTGCGCTCGGGGGCGTTCGCGCCCAAGACTTTCGTCACGGCCACGGATGGAAACCACGGGCGCGCCGTCGCCCGGGCGGCCCGCCTGCTGGGGCAGCGGGCAGTGGTCTACATGCCGCAAGGCTCCGCGGCCATCCGGGTGGAACGCATCCGGCAGGAAGGCGCGGAATGCGCCGTCACAGATCAAAACTACGATGAGACAGTGCGCCATGCCTCGGATATGGCTGCCGCGCATCAGTGGGTTTTGATGCAGGACACGGCCTGGCGCGGCTACGAAGAAATCCCGCTCTGGATCATGCAAGGCTACGGCACGATTGCCCAAGAAATCCGGGAAGCCCTGGGTGAAGCCCGGGAAGCGCCCCCCACGCATGTGATTCTTCAAGCCGGCGTCGGCTCGTTTGCCGGCGGCGTGGGCGCAAGCTTGTCTCAGCAGTACCAAGGGCACGACATGACCTTCATCATCGTCGAGCCGGATGCCGCCGATTGCATTTTCCAATCCATCCGGCAAAACGCCCCGGCAGTAGTCACCGGCGATTTGAATACCGTCATGGCGGGATTGGCATGCGGACAACCCAGCACCATCGGCTTGCAAGTTCTGAAACAGATCGGCGATACATTCATCACATGCGACGACAGCATCGCCGCGACAGGCGTCAGAGTTCTGGGCGCGCCCCTGGTGGGCGACCCCCGCATCATTGCGGGCGAATCGGGCGCCGTCGGCCTCGGTGTGCTGATGGCGTTGATGCAAAAACCCGAACACGCCGCGCTGCGGCAACGCCTGCGGCTGGATGACCAGGCCCGCGTCCTGATCATCAACACCGAAGGCAATACCGACCCCGCGAGCTACGAGCGGATCACCTGGGAGGGACACTGCCCTTCGGCGTAAAGAACCGGCTGTGCGCCCGGGCGCACAGGCCGGGACTCAGTGCGTATGCTCCTGCAAGACCAGATGGGCCATCCCGTCTTCGGTGGCAATGCCCACCGGGGCGCCGATAGGCAGGGTGGCCTTGACCTTGACATGACCATAGGGCAGGCCGGTGATCACGGGCACTTTGACGGTGCCGCGCAGCCAGCGAACCACGGAATCCAGGGTGTAGCCGTTATCGTGCGCGGCCAGGCGGTAGTCGGTGAAATGGCCCAGAACAATGGCATGCTGTTTTTCCAGGATGCCGGCATGCCACAACTGGGTCAGCATGCGCTCGATGCGAAAAGGATGCTCGGCGACATCTTCCAGAAACAGGATGCCGCCTTGGATGTCGGGCAGGTAGGGGGTGCCCGCCAGCGAGGCCACCATGGCCAGATTGCCGCCCCACAGAATGCCCCGGGCATCGACGGGATCGGCGCCGGGGGATTCAAAGCTCAGGATTTCCAGTTCGCCCGACAGGGTTTCCTGAAACAGGGCCTGGGTCAGATCGTCGACTTTCTTGGCGCCGAAGTCGTGCAATGCGGTCGGGCCGGCCAGGCTGACGGCGCCGGTTCTGGCCAGCAGGGCCAGGCTGAAGGCGGTGAAGTCGCTTTGGCCGATGAAGGTCTTGCCGCTGTCGGCCACGGCCCGCCAGTCGATGAAAGGCAGCAGGCGGCTGAGGCCATAGCCGCCCCGGGTGGCCATCACCACGGGGTGTCTTTGCTTGATGGCGCGCTGGATGCCGGCCAGGCGCTGTTTGTCGGTGCCGGCAAAGCGTTCGTGCACGGCGCGGACGGTGCGGTCGACCGTCACTTTGAAGCCCATGGCTTTCAGGCGCTCGACGGACAAATCCAAAACGGCCGGATCCGGCACGGCCCCCGATGGGGAAATCAGATAAATCCCGGACGGGGCCTGGTGGTGATGGTGGTGTTCGCCCCCGGGGCAGGCCCAATGGCTGTGGCCGTCGTGGCCGTCGTGACCGGCGGACTGCCCGGCGGGCGGCGTCGAAGGGGATGAGAGAGTCGGCATAGTGTCTGAGTGTGAAAGAGTGGAATCCGGGTTGGCCGCCGCTCTTTGCCGGCGGGCGGCCTGGCGTCTGGCCCGAAAGAAGCTGCGCAACAAGTCGCCGCAGGGGTCGGCGCAGACCCCGCCGCGCACCGTGGCGTGGTGGTTCAGGCCGGGCTGGCGGCGTAAATCCAGCAGACCGCCGCAGGCCCCGGTCTTGGGGTCCGGCGCCCCGAAAACGATCTCGGCCAGGCGGGCATGGAACAAGGCCCCCAGACACATGGTGCAGGGTTCCAGCGTGACATACAGGCGCGCGCCCGGCAAACGGTAATTATCCAGGGATCGGGCGGCGGCCCGCAAGGCCACGATCTCGGCGTGGGCGGTGGGATCGGCATCCAGGATGGTGCGGTTGTGGCCCACGGCCAACAGCTGCCCGGCGGCGTCCAGCACCACGGCACCAACAGGCACTTCGCCCAATTGGGCGGCCAGGCGGGCCTGCTGCAGCGCCAGGGCCATGGCGGCGGCATCATCCACAGGACACCCCCGGCCCGGCCTGCGCCGCCAGCGCCGCCAGCGCGCCCGGCAGCACCGCCGGCAGATCTTCGGCCAGCAGGCCCCAGCCCAGCTGGCCGGCGGCCTGGCCATGCAGCCAGACCGCCGCGCACGCCGCCTGGAAAACCGGCATGCCCGCCGCCAACAGGCCGACGAGGCAGCCGGCCAGCACGTCGCCCGTGCCGGCCGTGGCCAGGGTGGGCGGCGCATTGTCATTGATGACGCAACGCCCGTCGGGGGCGGCGATCACGGTATCCGGCCCTTTCAGGACGATGACCGCCCCGCTGCGGGCCGCCGCCGCGCGCGCGCGGCGGCACTTGTCGCCATCGGTCTGGAACACCCGCGCAAATTCACCGTCGTGCGGCGTCAGCACGCATCGGGCATGCAGCGCATCCAGCAAATCGGCGGGCGCATCGGCAAAGGCACTGAGCGCATCGGCATCCAGGACGCAGGGCCGCCCCGTGGCCAACGCCGCCAGAACCTGCCGCCGGGCGCGGTCGGTGCGCCCCAGCCCCGGGCCGATCAGCAGCGCATTGCGCCGCGCATCGGCCAGGGCCGGATCCAGGCCGCCATCGGCGGGCAAGGCCTCGACCAGAACGGACGTCAGCGCGCCCGCCTGCACCGGCCAGGCCGCCGGCGGCGTCGCCAGCGTGACCAAACCCGCTCCGACGCGGGCGGCGGCCAGACAGGCCAGGCGGCTGGCCCCCAGCATGGTGTCGCCACCGACCACCAGCGCATGGCCCCGGCGATACTTGTGCCCGCCCGGCTGCGGCCAGGGAAACCCGGCCCGCCACAGATCGGGATGGTTGACCCATGCCCGGGGCGCGATTTCCGCCAGCACCTGGTCGGGAATGCCGATGGCCGCGCACTGCGTCACGCCGCAATACCGCCGTCCGGGCCACAGCACATGGCCCGGCTTGCAGCGAAAGAACGTGACGGTCAGGTCGGCCTGGATCGCGGCCCCCGGGCACTGTCCGGTGGCCCCATCCAGGCCGGTGGGCACATCGACGGCGCAAACCCCCAGCAAGCCGTCCACCGCCGCATGATCCGTCGGCCCCGTGCCGCCCAACGACCCATGCGGCCCGCCCCACCGGCTTGCCGTCGCCGGAAGGCCCGCCTGAGCGGCCCGGCCGGCGACGGCGGCGGGCCGGCCCCCAGCCTGCGCCTCGTCTGCCACACGGCCCGCCTGCCGGGCGGCATTGACGGCCTGGATCAAGCCGGCCATGTCGGCGCCGGGCGGCCGGTTCAGGCCCGCGCCCAGCAGCGCATCCACCACCAGGCGCGCACCGCGCAAAGAAACCGCCCGAGCGGACTCGACCGGCCCGGGCCAAGTGCCGGCCGCCCACGCCGCATCGCCGCGCAAGGCAGCGGCGTCCCCCCACAAGGCCACGCGCACCGGCCAAGCGGCCGCCTGCAAGCAGCGGGCGATCACGAAGCCATCGCCGCCGTTGTTGCCCGGCCCGCACAGCACCAGCACCGGCATGGGCCGCCAGCGGGACATGATGGCCCGGGCCACGGCCTGGCCGGCGGCTTCCATCAAGCGGGAGCCCGACACCCCCAAGGCCATCGCGGCGCGATCGGCCCGCCCCATTTGGACGGGATCCAGCAAAACATGCGGATTCGCGCAATCAGTGTCTTCGTTCATCATTCCATGAGGCCAGCCGCGCCGTGCGAAGGCGGCGGCACGATAAGGTTTTCAACGCCAGGACGGCCTTTACCCAGGCCCGGCCGGGTAGCCGTTTCCAGGCGCCGCCGGCACGGGCGGCGTCCAGATACTGCCCGCGCGCCGCGTCGGACGGCGCGCCGCCTGCTCAATCATACGACGATCGGCCGGTTGAACCAGCGTCAGAACCCGGCGCGCCCGGGTCGCGCCGGTATACAGCAATTCACGCGTCATCAACGGCCCGGGCTGGTCGGGCAGCACCAGCACCACCCGGTCGAACTCCGACCCTTGCGATTTATGCACCGTCAGGGCATAGGCGGTTTCCACGGCGGCCAGGCGGGCGGGCGACACCCAGCGCACCTGGCCCGGCTGCGCGCCGGCGAACGCCACCCGCAAGCGCCCCGCCGGCCGGCCCGGCGCCGGCACGGGCAAGACCAGGCCCATGTCTCCGTTGGCCAGGCCCAGGCCGGGCTGATTGCGCCGCACCAGCACCGGCTGGCCGGGATACCACGCGCCGGGGAGGCCGGGGATGACGCCCCGCGCCCGCAAGCCGGCCTCGATCAGGCGGTTCAGGCCCTCGACCCCGCACGCGCCCTGGCGCAGCGCGCACAAGACCTGGAATTGGACCTGGCGCTGCAGCAGGCCCCAGGCCCAGACATCCCAGTCGGCCCGCGCCGCGTCCTCGGCGGGGCGCTGGGCCTGCAGGGCCGCGAACAAGGCGGGGTAGCCGTCATTGGCCAGGATGCCGGCCTGCCGCAGAAAATCGTCCCCGCGCACCAGGCAGACCAAATCCGGCAAGCCGGCCGCCAGCAGGCGGCGCACCCGCGACACATCGCCCTGGTTGACGGCTTCGGCGAAACGCCCGATCCCGCTGTGCGCGCCAAAGCGCCGGCTGCGGCGCAGCATGACCACGGCCTGATCCAACGGCGTGCCGGCGGGATCGGGCCAGCGCGCCAGCGCCGCCGCCACGCCGCCGCGGTCGGGCCGCCCCGCGGCCGCCAGCAGATCCTGGCCGCTCAGTGCCCGCAGTTGCCGGCAAGTGTCCGGGGTGTAGTGCCCGGCCTCGGCGCGCGCGCACAGTTCGCCCAGGACGGCCCCGGCTTCGACCGAAGCCAGCTGATCCTTGTCGCCCAGCAGGATCAGTTGCGCCGACAACGGCAGGGCCGCGAGCACGGCGTCCATCATCTCGACGTCCATCATCGACGCCTCGTCAATGACCAGCACGTCCAGATCCAGGGGGCGCTCGGCGTGATAGGCCATGCGCCGCGTGCCTGGGCGGCTGCCCAGCAGACGATGCAAGGTGACGACCCGCGTCGGCACGCAGGCCAGCGCGGCCCGCAGCGGCGCATCCCCCGGCTGCGCCAGGGATTGCAGGCGGCCGGCGATGGACTCATTGAGCCGCGCGGCGGCCTTGCCGGTGGGCGCGGCCAGGCGGATGCGCAGGCCCTGATCCAGCCCACGCGCCTGGGCCAGCCCCTGCAGCACCGCCAGCAGACGCACCACCGTCGTGGTCTTGCCCGTGCCCGGCCCCCCCGTCATGATGCTGAAGCGCTGGCGCAAGGCCACCGCGCACGCCAGCTTCTGCCAGTCCAGGGCGGCATCCTCTGTCTCGGGGGGAAACACGCGATCCAGCCACTGGCGGGCCAGCTCAGGCTGGCCCAGGGCTTCCGTGGGAGACACCAGGCGGTACTCGATGGCCTGCCGGATACGCTGGCTGGCGCGCCAATACCGCGCCAGATAAAGATCCGCCCCCCGCAGCACCAGCGGCTCGGGGCCCGTGCCGTCGCCCACAAAATCGGCCGCCGCCAGGACGCTCAAGGCCTCCGGCAGCGGGCATGGCAACGCAAGGCCGGGATCGGCCAGATCGAGGCGCGTATGGCCCTGGGCCAGGGCATCGCTGCACAGGCCGGCCAGATGCGCGGCCAACGGCGCCGCCTGGGGGCTTTGCCGCGCCAGAAAGCGGCCAAACGCCACGGCCAGACTGGTGGGTTCGACAGGCGCATTCATGGTTCGGGGGCTCCGGCAAACAACGCATCCAGGGTGTCGATCAGGGACTGCGGGGGCCGCAGGGACAACAGCCCCTGCCCCGGGGCCTCCCGGCCGCGCAAAAACATGTAGATCGCCCCGCCCATGTGACGCGCATACGCATAATCCGGCAGGCGCGCCCGGAGCTGGCGATGCAGGGCCAGGACATACATCAGCATCTGCACATCATAGCGGGCCGCGCACAGGGCCGCCCGCAGGGCGGCGGGCCGATAGTGCGCCAGGGTCGGCCCCAGGTCATTGGATTTATAGTCCACCACATAGTAGCGGCCATCGTCCAGCCGCAGGGTGAGGTCGATGAAGCCCTTGAACAGGCCATCCAGGCAATCGTCGGCCAAGGCGGGCCGGGACGCCGCGTCGAAGGTCTGATCCGTGATGCAGCGATCCAGCGCCGCCACGGACACCTGCGTGGCCGGCAGCCAGAATTCCATTTCGGCCAGGCAGGCCGGCACGTCGGCCAGCCGGAAGACCGGCGCGCCCGGCAGCTGGGGGCGCCACGCGGTGGCGGCCATGGTCAGCAGCCATTGATGCAGCCCGTCGATATGGGTTTCCCAGCCGCGCACCGCACAGCGCCGGGCAATCATGTCGCGGGCATCTTCCAGATGACAAAACCCGCGCCGGGCGGCCCATTCCAGCAGGCCGTGCAGAAACGTCCCCGCTTGGCTGCCCCGGGGAAAATCCGCCAGGTCGGCGGCCGGCGAATCGTCCGGGCCGTCCTCGGGCGCGGGGGCCCAGAGCGGCGCATCCTCGCGCAGGACGTCCTCGGCGGCTGTCTCGGGCGGCGCGGCCGCGCGCACCGGGCCGCCCGGCCAAGCCTCGCGCAGCTGCAGGCTGGAATAACTGGCGATGCCCCAAGGCCGGGGGAACAAAGGGCCGGCCAGGCGCCGGGCCGGCCCCAGCGCGGGCAGGTCAGCGGCCCGATCGGCTTCGTCGGCGGCCGCCACCCCGCCCGCCGAGTCGGATGCCGGGCCGGACACCGTCGCCGCCACACCGGTGGTGCCGGTGGTGCTGGTGACGCCGGTGGGGCCAGCGGCGACGGCGTCCTCCGGCGCCCAGGCGAACTGATCTGGATACATCCGGCAACGCGCCGCCCAGGCGGCAAAGAGCGCCGCCCCCGGGGCCGGATCGGCGGCCGACACGCCAGTCGGCACGCCAGCCGGCGCGTCCCGCGCGGCCGTCCGCGCCCGCGCATCCGCCAGGACATGGGCAATGCCACTGGGACGCCCCGTATCCGCCAGCGCCAGCCAGACGGCGTGCCGGGCGCGGGTCAGCGCCACATAGAGTTTGCGCACTTCCTCGCCCAGCAGTTCGGCCCGCAACTGCGCCTGTTGGGCCTCGTCCAGTTGCAGCAGCCACTGCCGCCGGCCATCAAGCTGCAGGGTCTGGGGGCCGGCCGGGGGTTTTTCCCACAGACCGCACGACACAAACGGCAGAAACACCAAGGGATATTCCAGCCCCTTGGACTTATGCACGGTCACCACGCGCACCAGGGCTTCGTCGCTTTCCAGGCGCAGCCGCCGGCTGCCTTCGGCATCCACGTCCGCCAAATGGAAATCCCGCTGGCGGGCCAGGTAATGCAGCAGCGCGTCTTCCCCATCCAGCTGCCCGCTGGCCTGCTGCAACAGCTCGGCCAGATGCAGGCAGTCGGTCAGTTGCCGCTCGCCTTCCGCCCCCTGGGCCAGCAGACGCGCCGGCACGGAGAAATCGTGCAGCAGCTGGCGCAGCATGGGCAACACGCCCCGCCAGCGCCAGCGCTGCCGATAGCGCTGGAAACGCTCGACCTGGTCGTCCCAGGCCCATTCATTGTCCGCCAGGTCGGCCAGGCGGGCGATTTCCAGCCCCAGCAAAGGCGTCGCCAAGGCCGCCCGGATGGCCCGCTCGTCGTCCGGGTGGGCGCAGGCGGCCAGGATGAAGCCCAGATCCTGGGCCACCGGGGCGTCGAACACGGTGCCTTGTTCGGACAAGTACACACTGCGCACCCCGTGCGCGGCCAAGGCCTCGCGCACCAGCGCGGCCTCTTTGCGCTGATTGACCAGCACCGCCATATCGGCGGCGCGCACGGGGCGAAACCCCTGGGGCGAGGCAAACCCGGCCCGGCCCTGGCCGCCTTGCCGCAACAGGTCGGCCACGGCGCGGGCGCAGGCCTGCGCCGCCCGTGCCCGCAGCGCTTCGACCCCGATGGTGTCCTTGTCCGCGTCGGCGATCCGGCAGGCCACCAGGGCGGCGGGCGCCCGCCCCTCGACGCACCAGGATTCATCCCGCCCCCGCGCCTGAACCGGATGGAAGGCAATCGACTGGCCCGCCAGGCCGGTGGGAAAGGCCGGTTCGCCGTCCTCGCGCTCGAAGACATGATTGACCGCCTGCACCAGCGCCCGGGCGGATCGGTAGTTGCGCGCCAGGGTCTGCACCCGGCCCCGACAGGCCCGCGCCGCCCGCAGATAGGTTTGCACATCCCCCCCGCGAAACCGATAGATGGCCTGCTTGGGATCGCCGATGAAAATCAAAGCGGTTTCCGCACCGGGCTGCGCCACCTGGTAGATGCGGTCAAAAATCCGGTACTGCACCGGATCGGTATCCTGGAATTCATCCACCAGCACGACGGGAAACTGCTGGCGCAGCCGCAACGCCAGTGTCTCGCCCTGCGGCCCTTCCAGCGCCTGCGCCAGCCCACTCAGCAAGCCGTCGAACCCCAGCGCGCCGCGGCGGGCGAACGCCTGTTGCAGCCGGGCCGCCAGCCAGCCCAGGGCATGCGGGCGCACCACCGACGCCAGTTGCGGCAGCGCGTTCAGCGCCTGGCGCAACGGATCCAGGGCAAACTCGGCCTCGGGCAGATCCGGCCGGGGGCGCGCGTCTTTCCAGCGCGCGGCCAAGCCGGCGCCGGACAGGCCCGCCCAAGCGGTATCGCTCATCGCCGGCCAGGTCTGGTCAGGGGCCGCCAACCAGTCCTGCAGGGCCTGAAGCCACCGCTTCACGTCATTCAGGCGCTTCAGCCCGGCGCCGTGCGCTTCGACCCACGCCGCCAGGGCGTCGATCCGCGGCCGCCAGTCAGCCTTGAGGTCGGCCAGGGCCTGCGCCCGTTGCCGCAAGGCCTGCGCGCACAGCGCCGCCAGCGGCTGCTCGGGCTGCTCGGGCAAGCCTTCCTGCGTCAGAATCCCGCCGTAATCCCGGGCCAGGGCGTCGGGGTCGCGCCAGATGGCCAGCACTTCCGGCAAAACGGCGATATCCAGCCCCGCCACGCAGCCGCGCCAGTAGTCCCAGGCCAGTTCGCGGCTCAGATCCGTCAGATCGGTCAGCATGTCCTGCTCGAACAGCATGGCGCTGTCAAAGGCATGCTCTTTCAATACCCGCATGCACCAGGCGTGGATCGTGGAAATCGCGGCTTCGTCCATGGCTTGCGCGGCCAAGTCCAGCAAACGGGCGCAGGCCGCCCACTGCGCGGGCGGGTATGCGGCGCGCAAGGCGTGCAGATACGGGTCGTCCAGCGGATCGTCCGCCGTCAGGCCCGCCGCGAACCCGGCGGCGGCCTCGGACAGGCGACTGCGGATGCGGTCGCGCAGTTCCTGGGCGGCGGCCTCGGTAAAGGTCAGCACCAGAATCTGCCCGGGCAGCAAGGCGGGCAATTCGCCATGCCCCAGCACCAGGCGGACATACAGGGCGGCAATCGTCCAGGTCTTGCCGGTGCCGGCGCTGGCTTCGATCAGGTGGCTGCCGGGCAGCGAAAAAGCCAGCGGATCGACCTCGGGGATCGGCAGGGCTTGCGGGGAGTCGGTCATGCGTCGGCCTTTCGAGCGGTTTTTTTCGCGGGCAACTGCTGGTTCAAACCGCCGTACCAGGCATCGGCCAGCGCATAAAACCGCTGATCCGCCAGCAGCGCCTGGAAATCCGGGTAGCTGCGGGCCAGGTACGGGTCGTATTGCAGGGATTTTTCATAGGCGTCCCGGGCGGCCTGCACTGCCCCGGGGCTGGCGGGCGCATCGGCCGGCCGGCCACCGCTGCGCAACCACGCCCCCGCCGCGCCGATATCCATCGGCAAGGGGCCGCGCAGGCCTTGAAAATAAGCCTGCCACCACGTCTGCCAAAGCGCCCGGGCCGCGTCCCGATCCAGCGGCTCGAACACCTGGCCGCCCTTGGGGGTCCAGAGCAAGGTCGTCAGCACCAGCCCCTGGGCATGCGCCGCCACGTGTTCCAGCCAGGCCGCCAGCAAGTTCTTGAAGCGGTAATGATTTTTGTCATCCAGCAAGTGCGCGGCCTGCAACAGCAGGCGACAGCGCCGGCCGGCGCTGTCCTGGCGCCAGCCGGACAAATCATCCTGGAATAGCCACTGCCCGCCCCAGGGGTCGGCGATCCGATCCGCCAGACGCTGCGGGCCAGCCACGGCCACGGGCCAGTCCTGACACGCCTGGATGTAATCCCGCAACGGTTTTTGCAACTGCGCGGTCAAGTCCTGCCGGCTCAGGCCCCCCAAGGCGCCGGACACCAGGGATCCGCCCCCCTGCAGACGATCCAAGTGATGCTGCACGGTCTGGTCGGCGCAGTCCAGCATGGCCTGCGGCCCCGCCGCCCCGGCAGGCAGCCGCCCCAGCGCCCGGGCCGCCGCCGCCAGCAGCGCATCTTTCAGTTGCCATTGTTCCAGCCCATCGTGCACATAGGGTTCGCTGTCCGCGAACGCCCGCTCGGTTTCATGAAAATCGACGCGCAGGCGTTGCTGGTAGAACGCCCGCACAGGCTGGGCCAGGAACGCGGCCAGGGCCTGCAGCGTCAGGGGGGTGTCCGATGGCGCCATCGGCGGCAGATCGGCGGCCGCGCCGGGCGCATGGCGCGCGCCATGCGCCGCGCGCCACTCGGCGGCATAGGTGAACAGCCCCTGAGGCCCCTCGGCCGCTTGCAAGGGAAAATAGCGCGGGCTGAAGGGCTGCAGCGGATGATGGCACGTCAGCGCCTGCGCCAGCGAGCCCGCGCCGCCGGCCAGACGCCAGCCGCGATCCAGGTGGTCGCGCAACTGCGCGACCAGCACCGAAGGGGGCTGCTCGGCGTTGTCCAGGACGCTGTGCCCCACCCAGGAGATCAACAGCCGATCCCGCGCCGACAGCACGGCTTCCAGGAACAGATAGCGATCATCCTCGCGGCGGGAGCGGTCGCCCGAGCGGGGGTGCAAGGCCATCAAGTCCATGTCCGAAGGCGGCCGCACCCGGGGAAACGCGCCATCGTGCATCCCCAGCAGGCAGACCTGCCGGAAGGGGATGGCGCGCATCGGCATCAGGGTGGCGAAAGTGACCGCCCCGGCAAAGAAACGCTGCGACAGGCCGCCCTGATCCAGGCCCGCCAGGCAATGCTCGACCACGATGGCCGAAGGCAGGGGTTCCCGCAGGCCAGCCGCTTCGCAATCCCGCAGCCAGTCCTGCAGACGTTCCCGAAACTGATTCAGGGGCACGGACTGGTCGGCCCGCACCAGGAAAAAATCATCCAGCAGGGCCTGCAGCCGCGCCCCCCATTGGGCCGGCGAGGCCGGCTGGGACAAGGCCCGCCAGTAATGATCCAGCGCGTCCAGCAGGCGCGCCAGCCCCCCCAGGGCCGCCGCCTGCAGCCCGGCCGGTTCGGCATAGGGTTCGATCCCATGCCAGGCCGGCGCATCCGGGCCCGCCGCGTACCCCAGCAACATGCGCTGCAGACCGAACCGCCATGTATGCGCATGGGCGGCCCGCGGGTCCTGATCCAGCTGGAAGCCGGCTCGGTGATCCGCATGCAGCCCCCAGCGAACCTGGGATTCCCGCGCCCAGGCCTGCAGCGCCGGCACATCGTCCGCGTCGATGTCGAAGCGCTGGCGCAAGGCGGGCAAGGCCAGCCATTCCAGGACTTCGTTGATCCCCAGGCGACGCTGCGGCAGGGTCAGCAATTGTTCCAGGACAACGGCCAGGGGATCGGCATGGCGCACGCTGCGATCGGCCAGGGTGTAGGGGATGTGCCGCGCATCGTTTTTGCCGTACAGGCCGAACACCGCCTGGATGTGCGGCGCATAGGCTTCGATGTCGGGCACCATGACGATCACATCGCGCGGCTGCAGGGCGGGATCGGCCTCGAAGGCGGCCAGCAGCTGATCCTGCAGGATTTCGACCTCGCGCTGGGGGCTGTGCGCCACCTGGAAGCGGATGGAATCGTCCCGGAGGGGATCGACCGCCGGCCACTGCGCACGCGTTTCGGCCAGAGGCCGCAGGTCGCGGATGTCTTCCTGCAATTGCTGCAACAGGCTGTCGCCGGGTAGCGTTTCAAACGCGTCGATACGCTGGTGCAAGGCCGCCAGCCGCGTCGCCCAATGGCCGCGCGCGGCCGGATCGTCGAATTCATCCAGCAGGCCGATGTAATCCCGTCCCTGACGCCCCCAGGCCGCCAGAAGGGGATGGGTCTGCTGGTGCAGGGCGGCCTCATCCAGGAAATCCGGCATGCCGGGGCGGCGCGCCTGGCGGCGGAACCGGGCGCGCAGAACGTCCCGATCCCCCTGAATATCGGCCCAGTAATGGGCGCACGGATTATGCACGCAGACCAGCACCTGCACCCAGCGCGACAGGCCGGCCAGCGCTTCGAAGGTCTGCCGGGGCATGGCCGAAACGCCAAACACCAGGATGCGGCGCGGCAGCCCCGCGGGCCTGGGCCCGTCGGGGCCGGCGGCGACCCGGGCCATGAACGCCTCGTGGATGGCCGCCCGGCCAATGGCCTGGGCCGCGGCCTGCCCCGACGGCCGGCCGGCCTGCAAATCCGCCAGCAAAGCCCGCCACAAATGGGCCTGCCAGGCCTGGGTGGGCGGCATTTCCCGCAGCCCGCCCCGGTCGTCGGGCAGCCCCGTCCGGCCCTCGGCCCAGGCCTGCAGCCAATCGGCGCGATACACCTGATACTGATCGAACAGATCGGCCAGGCGGCTTGCCAGCTGATAGCGCTTGCGCGCATCGTCATCGCCGGCCAGAAACCGGCGCAGCACGGCATAGGCGGGCTGATCCAGCAAGGCGGGCAGCAGGCGCACCAGACGCCACACCAGCGCGTCTTTGTCCAGGGGGGAGTCCTCCGGCACGGCCGCCGCCCCCAGCACGCTGCGATAAGCCTGCCACATGAACCGCGACGGCAGGAGAAAATCCAGCGCCGCCGCCACCCCGCCGCACGCGTCCTGGGCCAGGGCCAGGCGCAGCCATTGGGCAATGCCATTGCTTTGCACCAGCAGGCATTCGTTTTCCAGGGGGGCCAGCGGTTGATGCCGCATCCAGGCCACCAGCACATCCCGCAACTGTTCGGCCCGATTGCCATGCACCAGCACCAGGCCCGGCGTCAATTCCATGGCGTCATCCCGCATCCCTGCCCTCCGTATCCAAGCTTGAATGATACGGGATTCACGCGCCGGGCAAGGCGGCCCGGACGCCACGACGGGCCCGGGCCGAGGCGTCCGCAAGGCGGCGGACACGATTCGCGCCGCCCCGATTCGCGCTATCCTTTAGCGATCCATATTGCTTGACCCGAGGCTGTCCATGCGCACCACCCCTCCCCTTCGCCCCGCCTACGACACTGCGGCTTCGCAGGCGGAAATCCAGGCCAACCTGGTCGACATCCAGCAGCGCATCGACGCCGCCTGCCGGCGCGCCGGGCGCAGCCCCGCCGAGGTGCGCCTGCTGCCCGTCAGCAAGACCGTGGACGAAGCCCGCATCCGCATGGCCTACGCGGCGGGCTGCCGCCTGCTGGGCGAAAACAAGGTGCAGGAAGCCTATGGCAAATGGGAAACCATGGCCGATCTGTCCGACCTGCACTGGGCGGTCATCGGCCACCTGCAGACCAACAAGGCGAAATTCGTGGCGCGCTTCGCGCAGGAATTCCAGGCGCTGGACAATCTGCGGGTGGCCGAGGCCCTGGATCGCCGCCTGCAAGCGGCCGGCCGCAGCCTGGATGTGTTCGTGCAGGTCAACACGTCCCAGGAAGACAGCAAGTTTGGCCTGCCCCCCAGCCAGGTGCTGGCATTCGCCCGCGCCCTGTCCGCCTTCAGCGCCCTGCGCGTGCGCGGCCTGATGACGCTGGCCTTGTTTTCTTCCGACGAAAGCCATGTGCGGCCCTGCTTCGTGCTGCTGCGCACGCTGCGCGACCAACTGCGCCAGGACGCGCCCCAGGGCGAAGCCTTCGCCGAGCTCTCCATGGGGATGTCGGGAGACTTTGAATGGGCGATAGAAGAAGGCGCCACCACGGTGCGGGTCGGCCAGGCTATTTTCGGGTCGCGCGCCCTGCCCGACAGCTACTACTGGCCCGAAGGCGGCCAGCCCAAATAAGCGGCGTCCACAATTTATTCATATTCCATCCATTTTTCCGCCGCAGTCGGTGCGTAATCTGACCCCTATGCCGACCTCCCGGACATCCCGGGGCAGGCCAACCACATAGGAATCCCATCATGACCGCCCTCAAAACGACTCGCACCCTGTCCGCCCTGGCCCTGGCCGCCGCCTTCGCGGCGGCGCCGCTGGCGGCGTCGGCCGCCCCGGGGACGGGCCCGGACAACGGCCCGCGCCATCACCAGAAAGCCGAACAGCACCACGGCAAACACCATGGCGACCACTGGCTGCGCGGGCTGGATCTCAGCCAGGATCAAAAAGACCAGATCTTCAAAATCCGCCACGACCAGGAAAAAGCGGCATACGAGCAGAAAAAGGCGCTGGGCAGCGCGGCCGCCGCGCTGCGCGACGCCCAGCGCGCGCAGCCTTTCGATCAGGACAAGGCCAAGCAAGCCGCCGAGTCCCTGGGTCAGGCCAAAGGCCAGCTGGCCCTGCTGCAAGCCCAATCCATGGCCCAAATCCACGCGGTGCTGACCCCCGAGCAGCAAAAGAAACTGGCCGAGCGGCACGGCAAAAAAGGCACGCCCAAGGCCAAGTCCTAAGCACGCGGCGCGCTGAAAAACACCCCAAAAGCCAGGACGACGTCCCGCTTTTGGGGGCACCTTTTAGCACGCAACCCCGTTTTCAAGCCCGCCTCATCCGCCGAACAAGGTGCCCACCGACTGGAAATGCTTGCGATAGTAGGGATTTTCCAGGGAATCCACCCGCACCCGCCCGCCCGTGGAGGGCGCGTTGATGAAGCGCCCCTCCCCCAGGTAGATCCCCATGTGGGAATTGGGCCGGCCCAGGGTATCGAAGAACACCAGGTCGCCCGGCTGCAGGCGGCTGCGGGCCACCGGACGGCTGAGTCGGGCGATCTGGCCGGTGTTGTGCGGCAGCGCCGTCCGCGTGGCTTGGCTGAAGACATACTGAACCAGGCCGCTGCAGTCAAAGCCCTGCGCCGGGCGCGAACCGCCGTAGCGGTATTGGGTTTCCAGCAGACTCAGCGCCGTCATGACGACCTCCGCGCGCTGGGCCGGGTCGATCCGCGGCCCGGCGCGCCCGGATTGCGGCGGCCCGCCGGGGCCCGCGCACGCCGCCAGCAACAGACAACAAACCAGTAGATAAACGAATCGCATGCATCCTCCCGGGGCCGGACACCCAGGGCGCTAAGGGGCTTCCAGCCGATAGCCTACGCCATACACCGACCGGATCAAATCCTGGCCGGGCCGGATATCGGCCAATTTGCGGCGCAGGTTTTTGATGTGACTGTCCACCGTGCGGTCCGTGACCACCCGATGGTCATCATACAGGCCATCGAGCAGCTGATCCCGGCTGAATATCCGCCCTGGCTGGCTGGCCAGCAAGGTCAGCAGGCGAAATTCCACCGGGGTGAGATCCAGTGGCTTGCCATCCAGGCTGGCCTGCCAGGCCTCGGCCCGGATCACCAGGCCCGCCGGCTCCGGCTGATCCGGCGCCAAGGCCGGCCCCTGCAGACGCCGCAAGACAGCCTTGACCCGGGCGACGACCTCACGCGGGCTGTAGGGCTTGCAGATGTAGTCGTCCGCCCCCAGCTCCAGGCCCAGCAGGCGGTCGATCTCGTCCGTGCGCGCCGTCACCATGATGACCGGAATGGCGGTCTGCGCCCGGATGTCGCGGCAGACATCCAGGCCATCGCGCCCGGGCAGCATCAAATCCAGCAGGATCAGGTCGGGCCGCCAGTCGCGCACCGCCGGCATGACCGCCAAGCCGTTGTCCACGCAACGCACGGCATACCCGGCCGCCTCCAGGTAGGCGCGCAGAATCTCCGCCAGCTTGGCCTCGTCCTCAACCACCAGTATGTTCATGTCGATCCTTGCTTGCTTTCTGTGCCCGGGGGAAACGCGCCTCGATCAGCAGGCCGCCCAGGGAGGACGCCTGCGCAAGCAGCTGGCCGCCATGGGCCTGCACGATCCGCAGGCAGATGGCCAGGCCCAGGCCCGCGCCGCCATGTTGGCGGCTGCGCGACGCCTCGACCCGGTAAAGCCGCTGGAACAGGCGCGGCAGTTGGTCCGCGGAGACCCCGGGCGCGCTGTCGGCGACCTGCAGCACCACGTCGTCGCCCTGGCGCAGGGCGCGCACTTCGACGCGCCCCGGGGCATCGGTATAACGCAGGCTGTTTTCCAGCAGATTGCCCGCCAGCTGCAGCAGGCGCTGCCGATCCCCCCGCAGTGCCAGACCGGGCGCGGCCTGGACCCGCAGCGACAGGCCATGCCGCTCGAAACGTTCGCGCACCGCCGCGCTGGCCTGGGCCACGATATCGGCCAGATCCAGCGCCGTCATGTGGTAGTCCAGCGCGCCCACGTCGGCCAGGGAGAGTTCGTACAGGTCGTCGATCAGGCTGCTGAGTCGCGCGACCTCATGGGCCAGCGAAGCCAGTGCCGCCGCGTCCAGCGGCCGCAGGCCGTCTTCCAGGGCTTCGATCTCGCCGCGCAAAACGGCCAGTGGCGTGCGCAGCTCGTGCGAGACATCGGCCAGCAATTCCCGGCGCCATTGTTCGTGGCGCTGCAGGCTGTGGGCCAGCCGGTTGAAATCCTGCGCCAGGCGGCCGAGTTCGTCCGGGGCGCCCACCCGCACCCGAGCCTGGTAATCCCCGCCCGCCAGGCGGTGGGTGGCCTGCGCCAGCCGGCGCACGGGCACCAGCAAAACCCGGGCCAACAGCAGGCTGACCAGGGCCGCCAGCAGCACCGACAGACCGACGATCACCCAGGTGGCCCGCAGTTGCCGGGCCTGGAACTGCTGGTCGATGTCGTCGCTGACCACCTGGGGAAAGAACGGCGGGCTCAACAGCCAGCCCACGGGCCGGCCGTCCACCATGACCGGCAGGCGGCGCACTTCGGCGCCCGGCCGCAACGGCGGGCCAGCCAGCCAGCGGCCCTGTTGATCCACCAGCGTGACGCGCAAAGGCGGTTCGCCATGACGGCGCTCGCTGGGCAGGTCGCGGCGCGCCAGGCGCAGGCTGCGCCACCAGCGATCGCGGCGATCCGCCAGAAACCCCCAATGGCCAGCTTCGGCATAATCGGCGGCCAGCAACTGGGACAGGGTGTCCAGTTGCTGCTGTTCGCGCTTTTCGACGTAGTCGTCAAAGCCGCTGTCGAAGCTGAAGCGAACCGCCATCCCCATGGCCAGCGCCACCACGATGCAGCTGGCCAGGATGGTCAGGAACAGCTTGAACGCAATACTGGAACGCAAGGCGGGCCTCAGGCGTCGGCGCCGATTTTGTCCAGGGCCCGGGCCAGGGTTTCGACGGTGCGCTGCGGGTTATGCAGTTTATCCAGCCCGAACAAGCCAATGCGGAAGGTCTTGAAGCCTTCGGGCTCGTCGCAGGCCAGCGGCACCCCGGCGGCGGCCTGCAAGCCCGCCTGGGCGAATTTCCGGGTGGACTGGATGCCGTCGTCGACGGTATAGCTGACGACGACGCCGGGGGCCTCGAACCCCGGGGCCGCCACGCTCTTGAAGCCGCGTTCGCGCAGCAACGCCCGCACCGCATCGCCCAACTGCCGCTGCTCGGCCTTGACCTTGTCGTAGCCGTAGGTATCGGTTTCCAGCATGACGTCGCGCAGCACGGCCAGCGAATCCGTGGGCAGCGTCGTGTAATAGGCGTGGCCGCCCTTTTCGTAGGCTTCCATGATGCCCAGCCATTTGCGCAGGTCGCAGGCGAAACTGGTGCTTTGCGTGGACTCGATGCGCTGGCGCGCGGTTTCGCCCAGCATGACCAGGCCGCAGCAGGCGGACGACGTCCAGCCCTTTTGCGGCGCCGAGATCAGCACATCGACGCGCACGTCGCGCATATCGACCCAAAGCGTGCCCGAGGCGATGCAATCCAGCACGAACAAGCCGCCTTCGGCATGCACGGCATCGGCGACCCGGCGGATGTAGTCGTCGGGCAACAGAATGCCCGACGCGGTCTCGACGTGCGCGGCAAAGACGACCTCGGGCTTGAATTCACGGATGGCAGCCAGCACGTCATCGAGCGGCGGCGGGGCGAAATGGGGCTGCGGCCCGGGCTCTGTCGGCTGCGCCTTGAGCACCCGGGCCTCGGACGGGATATTGCCGGTCTCGAAGATCTGCGTCCAGCGATAGCTGAACCAGCCATTGCGGATGACCAGGCAGCGCTTGCCCGTGGCGAACTGGCGCGCCACCGCTTCCATGCCGAAGGTGCCGCTGCCCGGGATCACAATGGCGGATTGCGCGCCATAAACGGCTTTCAGCGTGCGCGAAATGTCCCGCATGACGGTCTGGAAAGATTGGGACATATGGTTCAAGGCGCGGTCGGTATAGACCACGGAGTATTCCAGCAGGCCGTCGGGGTCGACCTGGGGTAGCAAGCCTGGCATAACTTTCTCCGGTTTAAAGGACTTTCTGATTGTAGACTTCCCTATAATGTCATGCGCGCAGGCGGCTTCAGCCCGCTGCGCGTGACATAAAACACAAAATAAGCCATGCGGACGCTTCGGCGGCCCCCAATGGCACCACACAAAGGAGCCCTTATGCAGTCAAATCCAGCAGCCGAACCAGGCAACACCGAAGCGGCTGATGAAACACCCGTCATCATCCCGCCGTATCTCATCCGCCGAGAGCCCATTTTCGACGCCAACCGGGGCCTGGCCGGATACCGCCTGAAAATCCTGTGGGCCGGGGACGAATCGGCCGACCCCGCCGATGCCTTCATACAGTCCGCGCGCACCCACGGCGTCAATGCATTCCTGGCCTACGTCCCCCACTGGGTGGATGCCACGCCCAACCTGCTGAACAACGCCTTCGCCGCCACCCTGCCGCGCAACCGCTGCCACCTCGAATTTCCCGAGGCGCTCGACATCACCCCCGAACTCGTCAAATCCCTGCAGCAGCTGGCCCACGGCGGCATCAAGTTCTCCCTGCGCGGCGATCTGGCCGCCCAGCCCGAACGCAGCCAGCTGCTGCCTTTCGTCAAGATCGTGGGGTTCGATCTCGCCCACAGCACCAAGGCCGAAATCTTCAAGCAAAGCTTCCAGCACAAACAGGCCTCCCGCCTGCTGCTGGCCCTCAATCCGCCCGACAAAATCAGCCTGGACAATTTCCTGCTGCTGGGCTTCAGCCTGATTCGGGGGCAGTGGCCCAGAGACCAGGCCGCATCGGTGGCCCTGACCCTGCGCCAAAAGACGCTGCTGCGCCTGGTCACCCTGATCATGGGCGAGGGCGAGGCCCCGGAAATCCAAGCCTGCCTGCAACAAGACGCCGAGCTGGTCAAGACCCTGCTCGACATGGTCAATACCCCGGCCTACGGACTCAGCCAGGAAGTCGCCTCCCTGAACCAGGCCATCATGTTGCTGGGGCGCCGCCAGCTGCAACGCTGGATTCAGATCTTGATGTACACCGAGTCGGGCCGCCCGGCGGGGTATCTGTCCCCCATCCTGATCCAGGCCAGCGCCCGCGCCCACTTGATGGAAAACCTGTCCAAACTCAGCCACCCGGATAAATCCGTGCGGGCCGAAACCGCATTCACCACGGGCATGCTGTCCATCATGGATCAGCTGTTCGGCAGCAGCATGGCCGACCTGCTGGGCCAGGTGCAGGTGGACGTGCCGGTGCGCGACGCCCTGTTGCGCCGCGAAGGCCCCCTGGGGCCCGACCTGCGCCTGGCCACCCTGATCTTCCCCTCGGACCGCGACCAGGCCGAAGACCCCGCCCCCCTGCTGCGGGCCGTCGGGCTGGACGCCGGGCAAATCGAACCCCTGATCCAGGCCGCGTTCGCCTGGGCACACGGCATTACCCGGGCTGCGCCATGACGCACGCGGCCGCCGCCCTCCTTAGCCCAACCACCCCATGACAAGCCCCTCCGCTCGCGCCGGCCTGGCCGGCTGGCTGCGCATTTCACACATTTCCGCCGGCTTCATCGCCGTCCTGGTGGGCTACACCAGTTCGGTGGCCATCGTCTTCCAGGCGGCCAACGCCGCCGGGGCGCAAGACGCCCAGCTGGCCTCCTGGATGTGGGCGCTGGGCATCGGCATGGGGGTCACCTGCATCGGCCTGTCGCTCGCCTGGCGCGCGCCGGTGCTGACGGCCTGGTCCACGCCGGGGGCCGCCCTGCTGGCCACCAGCCTGGGCGACATCGGTCTGGCCCAGGCCATCGGGGCCTTCATCGCCAGCTCTGCGTTGATCACCCTGTGCGGGCTGACCGGCTGGTTTCAGAAAATCATGGACTGGGTGCCGCGCCACCTGGCCTCCGCCATGCTGGCGGGCATTCTGCTGCGCTTCGGCACAGATCTTTTCGGCTCGATGCAGGGCCGGCCGCTGCTGGTTCTGGCCATGTTCGCCTGCTTCCTGCTGGCCCGCCGCCTGCTGCCCCGCTACAGCGTGCCGCTGGCGCTGCTGGCCGGCATCGTGGTGGCCGTCCTGCAGGGCAGCCTCGATCTCAGCGGGCTGGACTGGACTCCGGCCCACCCGGTCTGGATGCCGCCGGCGTTTTCCTGGCCCGCCCTCATCGGGGTGGCCCTGCCGCTGTTCATCGTGACCATGACCTCGCAAAACGTCCCCGGCCTGGCTGTGCTGCGGGCCAATGGCTACGTCCACGTGCCCGCGTCGCCCGTGATCTCCTGGACCGGCGTCACGGGCCTGATCCTGGCCCCGTTCGGGGGCTACGCCTATAACCTGGCCGCCATCACGGCCGCGATCTGCATGAGCCCGGACGCCGACCCGGACGCCCGGGAACGCTACAAGGCGTCGGTATGGGCCGGCCTGTTCTATCTGCTGACCGGGATTTTCGGCGCCACCGTGGTGGCCCTGTTCGCCGCTTTCCCCCAAGAATTGGTGGCCGCCATCGCGGGCCTGGCGCTGCTGGGCACCCTGGGCGCCAGCATCCACGAATCCCTGCAGGCGCCGGCCCACCGCGAAGCGGCGCTGGTGACCTTCCTGGCCACGGCCTCCGGCATGAGCCTGCTGGGCATCGGCAGCGCGTTCTGGGGGCTGGTGCTGGGCGGCATCTGCCATGCCGCCCTGAAGCCGCGCCACTGAGGCCCGGCCGCCCCTCGAAAGCCTCAGGCCGCCCGCACCATCGGCTGGTCGCCGGCGATCATACGCACCGCGGCCCCGTGAGCCGCAGCGGGCATTTCCAGCAGGTCGCCCAGGCGGAAATGCGTGACCAGCTGGGCCAGGCTGGTCGCCTGATCGTTCAGGCTGGTGGCCGCTGCGGCGGATTCCTCGACCAGGCTGGCGTTCTGGCGGGTCACGTCGTCCATTTGCATCACCGTGGTGCTGACTTCCTGGATGCCCGAGGATTGCTCGCGGCTGGCCGCGCTGATCTCGCCCATGATGTCCGTGACCCGATGGATGCTGTCGACGATTTTCTGCATGGCCTGGCCGGCCAGGGCGGCCTGCTGGTTGCCCCGGTGGGTGGAATCCGCCGAGGTCTCGATGAGCGCTTTGATCTCCCGGGCCGCCGAGGCCGAACGCTGCGCCAGCGCCCGCACTTCGGCCGCCACCACGGCGAAGCCGCGCCCCTGCTGACCCGCCCGGGCGGCTTCCACCGCCGCATTCAGGGCCAGGATATTGGTCTGGAAAGCAATGGTGTCGATCACCCCGATGATGTCGGCCACCTGGCCGGAGCGGGTGTCTATTTCGGCCATGGTGCCGACCAGTTCACCGACGATGACGCCCCCCTGCGCCGCCGCCCGCGACGCCGTATCGGCCAGCTCGTTGGCCAGGACGGCATTGTCCGCGTTCTGGCGCACCGTGGCGGTCAGTTCTTCCATGGTGGCGGCGGTTTCCGCCAATGAACTGGCCTGCTGCTCGGTGCGGGCGGAAAGATCCAGGTTGCCCGCAGTGATCTGGGTGGAGGCCGAAGCCACCGACTGGGCGCCGTGGCGCACGTCGGCCACCACGGCGGCCAGATTATCCTGCATCTGGCGCATGGCGAACAGCAGGCTGTCGTGATCGCCGGGGCGGGTTTGAATCACGGCGGACAAGTCGCCGGCGGCAATCCGCCGGGCCACGGCGGCTGCGGCGGCGGGCTCGCCCCCCAGTTGACGCACCAGGCCGCGCGCGATGAACCAGGCCAGCAGCGGCCCCAGGATCAGGGCCAGCCCGGTCGCCAGCGCCAAGGCGGTCAGCCCCATCTGGATGCTGTGCTGGTTGTCGGCAAAGACCCCGCTGCTGTATTCATCCTGGTATTTGGCAAGCTTGGCGATGCGGGTTTGATAATCGGCCGCCAGCTGGGGCAGCGTCGTAAAGAACAAGGTGGTGGCCGCCGCCAGGTCGCCCGCCTGCTGCGCCGCCAGGGCCTGGCCCCGGCCCGCCAGGTACGCCTGCCGGGCGGCCACGACCTCATCGAACAGGGCCTGGCCCGCAGGCAGGATCAGCTGGGCCTGCAAATCGCGCTGAATCTGGCTGGCCCGGGCGGACGAGGCTTCCATCCCATGGCGAAACAGGGCCTTGGCTTTTTCGTCGGGCACCAGGTTGAGGGCCTGGGCCTGATTGACATTGACTTCGACCTGCCGCGCCCAATCGCCGATGAGCGCATTGACGGCCTGGCGCGTTTGCAGGAATTCGCTGCCGCTTTTGATGTCGAGCATTTTCCAGGCGCCGATGCCCGACATCAACAGCATCAGCGTCAGGATGAACCCGAACCCGATGATCAACCGTGTACTGACACGCAAATTTCGCATGGATTTTCCCTTGTTTTCAAGCACAAGAGAAAACTTATAATCGAACAAAACCACACTGCCAATAGGGACTTGACCAAAACTTGACCCAGGTTAAAGATCCAGGATCAGCAGTGGGGTTTTTGCACGCGAACAACAGGGCATGAACTGGTCGTTGGCCGCGTGTTCCTCGTCGGTCAGGTAGGTGTCGCGGTGGTCGGGGATGCCGCCTTTCAGGCCGGTCAGGCAGGTGCCGCAAATGCCTTCTTCGCAGGAAACCGGGATGAACACCCCTTGCCGGTCGAGGGCCGAGGTAATGGATTCGTCCGCCGGGATATCGAAGATTTCGCCCGTGCTGTCCAACTGCACTTGAAACGCCACGTCCGTGGCGGTGATCGCGGGCCGGTCGGCCGCATCCAGGGCGAATTGCTCGATGTGGATGCGGTCGGCCGCCAGCCCCGCCGCCCGCACCCGCGACTGCACCGCATCGATATAGCCCGCCGGGCCGCAGATATAGGCCTGGGTATCGGCGGGACAGCCGGCCAGAATGGCGGCGACGTCCAGCGCCCGGTCGGGCTGATCGTCGAAGTAGCAGTGCGCATGACCCGCGAACCCCTGGCGGATGTCCGCCAGGAACGCCGCCCGCGCGGCGGTGCGGCTGCTGTAGTGCAAGGCGAAGCTGGCCCCCTGGGCCAGCAGCCGCTGCCCCATGCACCACAGGGGCGTGACCCCGATGCCCCCGGCGAACAGCACGCTGTGGGCGGCGGGCACCAGCGGAAAGCGGTTGCGCGGGGCCGTGACCTGCAGGATGTCCCCCACCCGCACGCGGTCGTGCAGGGCCACCGACCCGCCACGCGAAGCGGTCTCGCGCAGCACCGCGATGCGATAGCGGGCCGGCGGCGCCTCGGCGCCGGCGTCCAGCAGGGAATAAGGGCGGATCAGCCCGCCGGGCAAGTGCACGTCGATGTGCGCCCCGGGCGCATAGGCGGGCAACGCCGTCCCGCTCATGGGGGTGAACTCAAAGCAAACCGTGTCCCGGGCCACGGTTGTCTTGCCGGCCACCAAAACAGAAATCAAAGTCGTATCCATGGCGCTCATTATCGCGCAAATACGAGCCCTGTTTTTCAATCCGCCCCGGCGGCCGGCCCCACCCCGACCGGGGCGGGCGCCAGGTTGGTGATCCGTTTGAACAGCGATGCATAGCGGTTGTCCGGCCCGGACCAGGGGTCGCCGTTGCGGGCGAAGTCCGCATTGATGTCCTGCCAGTCCTCCGGGGTGAACAAGCGCCGCGCCACGGGCAGGATGCTGGATTCCTCGGTGTTCAGGTGGCGCCATTCGTCGGCGATGTACAGGCGCACGGCATCCCGGAAACTGGCAAAGGCCGGCGCGCCGCCCTGCATGTAATGCACCAGGGCCCGATCCAGGCGGCTGGTGGCGGCAATGGTATCGCGGTGCTCGGCCTCCAGCATGTCGAGTTGGGCGTCGACCTCGCGGGTCTTGCCGCGCAACAGGGCGAAAATCCGATCTTCCTTGGGATGGTGCAGCTTATCGGGCATTTCGGCAATGTATTCGATCATGCTGGACAGCAGGGTGAAGTCCGGCTGGAGCCGTCCCGATTCGATGCCGGCCAGAATATGGGTCAAGGCGCTCAGGAGCGCGGCGATGGCGCGATGCTCCTCCTGGATGGCCGCAATGGCCGGGATCATCTCCCGCTGGGGCTTCGGGGCCGACGTTTCGGTGGAGCCGGCCCCCAGCAAACGATCCAGTTGCTCCGCATCCCGCAGCAGCGCGGCGCTCTCGCCGGAATACACCACCCTGCCGCGTTCCAGCACCAGCGCATGGTGGGTGATCGGCAGAATCTGCCGGGCGTGCTGCTCGACCAGAATCACCGCGAGGCGGCCTTCGGACACCATGCGATTGATGATATGCAGCAATTCCTGGGCAATCAGGGGGGCCAGGCCTTCCAGCGGCTCGTCCAGCAGCAGCACCTTGGGGTTCAGCATCAGCGCCCGGCCCATGGCCAGCATCTGCTGTTCGCCGCCCGAAAGCTGGTTGCCCAGGTTCTGGCGGCGGTCGTGCAGCCTGGGGAACATCTCGTAGACACGCGCCAGCGTCCATTCTCCGGGCCGGGCCACCACGGTCAGGTTTTCCTCTACCGTCAACGAGCGGAAGATGTCGCGCTCCTGGGGCACCCAGCCCAGGCCCCGGCGCGCCCGCAAATGGCTGGGCACGCGGGCGATGTCGGCGCCTTCGAAAACGATCTGCCCCTGGCGCAGGCGCGTGGCCCCCATCAAGGTGGCCAGCAGCGTGGTTTTCCCCATGCCGTTGCGCCCCAGCAAGGCCAGACTGCCGCCCGCCGCCAGGGAAAACGACACATCTTCGAGGATGACCGCGTCGCCATAACCGGCCCAGACGTGTTCCATACGCAGCATTTCAGCCATGGGATTCTCCGAGATAGACTTCTTTGACCTTCGGGTGGCGGGCGATGACCTCCGGGGTGTCTTCCAGCAGCAGGGCGCCGGACACCAGCACGGAGATGCGCTGCGCGAAACTGAAAACCAGGTTCATATCGTGCTCGATCAACAGGATGCTGACGTCCGCCGGCAGTTGCGCAATGGTTTCGAACAGCTCGCGGGATTCGCCCGTGGGCACCCCGGCGGCGGGTTCGTCCAGCAGCAGCACCTTGGGGCGCAGGGCCAGGGCCAGCGCGATCTCGATCAGGCGCTGGCGGCCATAGGCCAGATCGCGCGTCAGTTCGTAGGCATCGTCCAGCAAGTGCAGCTGCTCCAGAATGGCGGCGGCCTCGTCCAGGACTTCGCCATGGGACGCCAGCGGTTTCCACCACTGGGTGCCGATGCCTTGGTGCTCCGCCACCGCCAGCGCCACGGATTCCAGAACGGTCATGCCCATGAACAACTGGTTGATCTGGAACGTGCGCACCAGCCCTTGACGGCAGCGCGCATGCTGCGGCATCTGCGTGACGTCCTGCCCCAGCAGGCTGACCCGGCCCGACGTGGGTTCCAGATACCCCGTCAGCAGATTGATCAGCGTGGTCTTGCCGGCCCCGTTGGGGCCGATCAGGGCGTGCCGGGCGCCGGGCGCGACCGCCAGGTTGACCTTGTCCGTGGCCACGAAGCCGCCGAAGTTCCGCACCAGATCATGCGTTTGCAAAACGGGATTCATGATGCGGCCTCCGAACGCTTGCCGGCGCCCGCCTTGTCGGCCTGCGCCCTGGCCCGATGCCGGGAGGCCCGAATCCATTGCTGCGCGGTGCCCAGAATGCCGCCCCGGGCGAACAACACGACCAGCACCAGGATCAGACCCAGCCAGAACTGCCAATATTGCGGATTCATATCAGACAGGAAATAGTTGATCATGACGAAAACGATGGCGCCGACCAGGCCGCCGTACAGATGGCCCGCGCCGCCCAGGATCAGGATCAGCAGCAAGTCGGCCGAACGCTGGAAGCCCAGCACGTCCAGGGACACGAATTGATTGGTCTGGGCCAGCAAGGCCCCCGCCACCCCGGCATAGGCCGCGCCGATGGTGTACACCCGCACCAGCCGGTTGTTCACCGGAACCCCCAGGGCCGGCATGCGCAGGGCATTCATGTGGATGCCGCGCAGACTCTGACCGAACGGCGAATACACCAGGCGGCGCGCCAGCCAGAACAGCACAAACAGCACGACCGTGGAATACACATAGCCCACGCGGCCAAACATATCGAAATCCAGGAAGCCCAGAATCGGCTTGATCTCGATGCCCGGCATGCCATCCACGCCGCCGGTGATGTCGGTGAATTTATTGGCCAGCTCGTACAGCATCAAGGCGACGCCCAGCGTCACCATGAGGCGCGACAGATCATTGCCGCGCAGCAGCAGGAAACTGCTGAAAAACCCGATGACGGCAGCGAAAAAGGCGGCCAGCACCAGGCCCAGCAGGGGGTCGCCCAGGCCGTGCGAGCCCAGCAGGCCCACGGTATAGGCCCCGATGCCGAAAAAGGCGGCATGGCCCAGGGAAATGACCCCGGCATAGCCGAAGATCAAATCCAGCGACAGGGCGAACAAGGCCGTGATGACAATCTGACTGAGCAGCAGATAATTGTCGGGAAATACAAAATAAGCCAGGACGGGCAAACACCAGAAGAGGTATTCCAGGGGCTTCCAATGCGCCGTGCGGCGATAGGCGGCCAGCACGGCGGCCCGGTTTTCCCCTTGGCCGCGGCCGGCCCCGCTTGGAAAAGCGCTTTTCATGTCAGATTCCTATCGGTGAGGGCGGCCAAACAGGCCATGCGGGCGGTAAATCAGCGTCACGACCATCACGGCATAGATAATGAAGGCGCCGACTTGCGGGATGTAATACTTGCCCGCCACATCGGCCACGCCCAGCAATATCGCGGCGTACAGGGATCCCAGGATATTGCCGCTGCCCCCCACCGACACCACGATCAGAAAATACACCAGGTATTTCACGGGGAATTCCGGGTCCAGACCCAGCATTTCCACCCCCAGGGCGCCGCCCAGCCCCGCCAGGGCCGAGCCCAGGGCGAAGGTCAGGCTGAAGACGCGATTGACGTCCACCCCCATGCCGCGCGCCACCCGCTGGTTGTCCACCGCGGCCCGCAGACGCGCGCCGAACGAGGTGCGGATCACGGTAAATTGCAGCAAGGCCGCCACCAGCAGGCCGGCGATGATCAAGAACAGGCGATACACGCCGACATCGAGCCCCTGCATCACCTGCACCTGGCCCGACAGAAACTCGGGCAAATGCAAGGGCTGCTGGCGCGCGCCGAAGAAAAAGTGCGCCGAGGCCACGGCCATGAACACCAGGCCGATGGAAAACAGCACCTGGTCGAGCTCCGAGGCCGCATACAGGCGGCGGTACAGAAAGCGTTCCAGCACCATGCCGACCAGGGCGGGCACCAAGATCGCCGCCGGCAGCGTGGCCAAAAAAGGCACGCCGTAGTCATTCAGCAAAATGACACAGGCATAACCGCCCAGCATGGCGAACGCGCCATGCGCCAAGTTGACGAAGTTCATCAAACCCAGCGTCACGGACAAGCCGACGCTGATGAGGAACAACAGCATCCCGTAGGCGAGCCCATCGAACAATATAGTCATGATTTATCCTGGTGAGGGGGACGGGCGGCGCCCTCGGGTGAAGCCGCCCCGGCAGGAATCCGGCCGGCGGCCGGCGCGGGGTGCGCGACGGCCGCCGGCCTGGGGATCAACCCTGCTTGCCCGGGTCTTTGACCGCTTCGATCTTGTCGAATTCCACGTTTTGCAGCACCCCGTCGACCTTTTCGACCTTGCGGATGTAGACGTCCTGGACGATATCGCGTGTCTCGGGGTCGATCTGCACGGGGCCGCGCGGGCTGTTCCACTGCATGCCCTTGGCGGCGGCGATAAAGGCATCCGCACCGGCATCGCCCTTGGTTTTTTCCAGGGCTTCGTAGATCAGGTGCATGCCGTCGTAGCCCGCCGCGGCCATGAAGTTGGGCCGGTCATTGGGATAGGCTTTGGCATAGGCGGCGGTGAAGGCCTTATTTTCGGGGGAATCATGCACCGCCGAATAATGGAACGACGTAATCATGCCCACGGCGGCCTCGCCCATGGCGTCCAGCACGTCTTCGTCGGTCACGTCGCCCGTGGCCAGTTCTTTGATGCCGGCCTGATCCAGGCCGCGTTCCTTGAAGCCTTTGGCCAGGGCGACGCCCTGTTCGCCATTGGGCACGAACAGGAACACGGCGTCGGGCTTGGCGTCCTTGATGCGCTGCAGGTACGGTGCGTAATCGGGCGTGGCCACCGGGGTGCGGACTTCGCCGATGATCTTGCCGCCCAGCGCGGTAAAGCTTTTCTGGAACTGCTTCTCCGCGTCGTGCCCCGGGCCGTAGTCGGACACCAGCGTGTAGACGGAACGGACGCCGTTGTCATACGCCCATTGCGCCATCGGAGCCGTCACCTGCGGCAGGGTCATGGACACCCGCACGATGTTGGGGGATTTCTCGGTGATGGACGAGGTGGCGGCGTTGAGCACCACCATCGGCACCTTGGCCTCGGTGGCCAGCGGCGCGACCGAGAACGCATTGGGCGTCAGGGTGAAACCGGCCAGAATATCGACCTTGTCCTTGATCAGGAGCTCCTGGGCCTGGCGCTTGGCCACGGCGGGCGAAATCCCGGTGTCGTCCTTGATCAGGACTTTCACCTTACGGCCGGCCACTTCATCGCCATGCTCGGCCAGATACAGGTCGATGCCGTGTTGCAGCTGCTTGCCATGGGCGGCGAAGGGGCCGGACATGGGCATGACGACGCCGATTTTCAAGTCTTTGGCGTGGGCGGGGGTCAATGTCATGGCACCGATGGCCAATGCCACGGCGCCGAGGGTCTTGATGACTTTCATGGTCTCTCTCCTGGTGTTGTCGGATAACCAGCCATTTCAGCTGGACAGTTGTTGCTCAAGATCGTGCAGAACCCGGTAGCACGGCAGCACTTGCGCCACGCTGGCGTTGGGCTCGCGCCCCTCGCGGATCGCGGCGAAGAATTCCCGATCCTGCAGTTCGATGCCGTTCATCGACACCGCCACCTGGCTGACGTCGATGACTTCGTCGCGGCCCGTGACGAGGTCGTCGTAGCGGGCGATGTAGGTGGCGCTGTCGCCGATGTAGCGAAAGAACGTGCCCAGCGGGCCGTCGTTGTTGAAACTGAGCGACAGGGTGCAGATCGCCCCGTTGGCCGCCTGCAGCTGGATGGACATGTCCATGGCGATCCCCAACGTGGGATGGATCGGCCCCTGGAGGGCATTGGCCTTGACCACCGGACTGCCGCACTGGTAGGCGAACAGGTCGACGGTATGGGCCGCGTGGTGCCACAGCAGATGGTCGGTCCAGCTGCGCGGCTCGCCCAGCGCATTCATGTTGCTGCGACGAAAGAAATACGTCTGCACATCCATCTGCTGGATCTGGAATTCGCCCCGCTGGATACGCTGGTGCACGTACTGGTGGCTGGGGTTGAAGCGGCGCGTGTGGCCGCACATGGCGATTTTCCCGCTTTCATGGGCCAAGGCCACCAGCGCCTGGGCATCCGCCAGCGTATCGGCCATCGGGATCTCGACCTGCACGTGCTTGCCCGCCCGCAGGCAGGCCATGGCCTGGGCCGCGTGCATCTGGGTGGGCGTGCACAGAATCACCGCATCGACGTCCGGGCGCCGCAGGACGTCGTCCAGTTCGGTGCTCGCCTGCCCGATCCCGTATTTGTCGGCGATGGCCTGCGTCTTGTCCAGATCGCGGCTGACCAGGGCGACCACCTCGACGCCGTCGATCCGGGCGATGCCGTCCAGATGCTTGATGCCGAAGGCCCCTGCCCCGACCAGTGCGACTTTCACGTCTTGCGTCATGATTGTTCCTCCAGGATCAAATGGCCCACGGCCGTATTGGAAGCCGGCACATGGTAGAAACGATGGGCGACACGGGGGGCCGGCCCGCCGGCCACGTCGGCCATGGCGCCCCGGGCGATCAGCCACATCACCAGCTCGATGCCTTCCGAGCCCGCCTCGCGTACATAGTCCACATGGGGGACGGCCGCCAGGCCCGCCGGATCGGCGATCAGGCGATCCAGGAACGCGGTGTCGAATTCGCGGTTGATCAGGCCGGCGCGCGGGCCCTGCAGCTGGTGGCTCATGCCGCCCGTGCCCCAGATTTGCACGTTCAAGGGGCGATCGAAGGTCTCGATGGCCCGGCGTATGGCCTGGCCCAGCTGAAAGCAGCGCTGGCCGGATGGCACGGGATACTGCACCACATTGACCGCGAACGGGATCACCGGGCAGGGCCAGGCCTGCGGCTGGCCGCACATCAGCGACAAGGGCACGGTCAGGCCGTGATCCACATCCATCTTGTTGACGATGGTCAGGTCGAAATCCTGCTGGATCACCGACTGGGCGATATGGGCGGCAAGTTCCGGGTGCCCGACCACCGTGGGCACCGGACGGGCGCCCCAGCCCTCGTCGGCGGGCTGGAAGGCGTCGGCGCAGCCTATGGCGAAAGTCGGGATCATGTCCAGGCTGAAGGCCGTGGCATGGTCGTTATAGACCAGGAAGATCACGTCGGGCGTATTGTCCCGCAGCCATTGCTTGGAAAACTCATAGCCCTTGAACAGCGGCGCCCAGTATTCATTGCCCGACTTGCCGAGATCCAGGGCGGCGCCGATGGCCGGCACGTGGGACGTATACACGCTGGCGGTAATGCGGGCGTGGGGATTGCTCATGAGTGTTCTCCGGTTTTGCGATTACCCTGAACCGAACGCCCGCCGGCCAGCATCATGGCGGCATATTCTTCCTGGCTCATGCCCGTCATGCTGGCGGCCATGTACTGGAACGAATGGCCGTCCGTGGCCCCGATCTTGGCCAGGAAATAAATATTCCCCCCCAGGGAGAGGCAGCGGTTCAGGTCACGATCCAGCACGGCCTGCTTCTGCGCCTCGCTCATGGGCCATTCGTCCAGATAGGCCCGCTCGTCGGCCAGGAAGCGCTGGCGATTCTCGGCCTTCATCAAGGACATGCAAAATTGGTTCAGGTGATAGCCCAGGCGCGACTGATCGGCATCGAAGATCGTCGTGCCGGGAATATCGGCATAGGGCTTGTTCAAGGACATGGCTCAACTCCAGTACAAGCGGTTGGGATTGTCGACCAGCAACTGGCGCTGCAGCGCGGCGGTCGGGGCAATCTGCGGAATGAAATCCACCAGCAGGCCATCGTCGGGCATGTGGGATTTCAGGTTGGGATGCGGCCAGTCCGTCCCCCACAGCACGCGGTCGGGGAAGGTCTCGACCAGATGCCGGGCGAACGGCACGACATCCTGGTAGGCGTGCCGCTGGCCGTCCAGGGCCGGCGGGCCGGATTGGCTCAGGCGTTCCGGGCAGCTGACCTTGGACCAGATATTGGGATGTTCGCGCATCAACTGGACAAAGCGCTGGAACTCGGGGCCGTCCACCGGCTGGGTGACATCGGGACGGCCCATGTGATCCACCACCACGATCGTGGGCAAAGCCGTGAAGAAATCATACAGCTCGGGCAAATCCTTGGCTTCGAAATACACCACCACGTGCCAGCCCAGCGGCGCGATGCGCGCCGCGATATCGGCCAGCACTTCGCGCGGCGTGAAATCCGCCAGGCGCTTGACGAAATTGAAGCGCGTGCCGCGCACGCCGGCGGCATGCAGCGCCTGCAACTCGGCATCGCTGATGTCCTGCGCGACGGTGGCCACCCCGCGCGCGCGGCCGCCGGACGCCTGCAAGGCATCCACCAGGGCGCGGTTGTCCGTGCCATGGCAGGTGGCCTGCACAATCACATTTTTGGCAAAGCCCAGGTGGTCGCGCAAGGCGAACAGGGCTTCCTTGGGCGCATCGCACGGGGTGTACTTGCGTTGCGGCGCGTAGGGGAACAGGGCCCCGGGCCCAAAGACATGGCAATGCGCATCCACGGCATCGGGCGGCAGGCCAAAGCGGGGCCGGCTGGGGTCGGCGTAATAATCCAGCCAGCCCGGCGTTTTCACGAAATCTTGAACGGCGCTCATGGCGATCCTCAATCCAGGTACTGCAGGCCCGCCTTCTGCAGGCCCTCGCGCATTTTGTAGTAATCAAGGCCCAGCACGCCCGACGCGAAAATCTCGCGCTTGCTGACTTCGTTGTCTTCACGGGCCTGGGCCTTGGCGGCCACGGCCGCCGCCAGGGCGGCCGGCACCACGACCACGCCGTCGGTGTCCGCGACGACCACATCGCCGGGCGACACGGCCGCACTGGCGCACACCACCGGGATATTCACCGAGCCCAGCGTGGCCTTGATGGTGCCGCGGGCGCTGATGGCCTTTGCGAACACGGGGAAATTCATGGATTCCAGCGTGTCGATGTCGCGCACCCCGCCGTCGATGATCAGGCCCGCCGCGCCGCGCGCCTTGAAGGACGTGGCCAGCAGATCGCCAAAGAACCCGTCCGTGCTGTCGGCGGTGCAGGCGGCCACCACCACGTCGCCCGGCTGGATTTGCTCGGCCGCCACGTGCAGCATCCAGTTGTCGCCCGGCTGCAGCAGCACCGTCACGGCGGTGCCGCACAGCTTGGCCCCGCGCCAGACCGGCCGCATGACCGGTTTCATCAGGCCCACCCGCCCCATGGCTTCATGGATGGTGGCGACGCCGAACTGCGACAAGTGCTGAACCGCCGCGGCATCCGCGCGTTGGATGTTGCGGTGCACCACACCCAGCTGATTCAAGGGATTGCTCATTTCCATTATCCTCTCTGGTTCAAAGGCCCCGGGCCTTCAAAGCGGCATCCAGGCGCGGGAAGACGCGCCGGGCATTGCCTTCGTAAATCTGGAAGCGGTCGGCATCCGACAGCACGCCGGCGGCTTCGATGTAGCGCTTGGTGTCGTCGAAATAATGACCGGTCTCCGGGTCGATACCGCGCACGGCGCCGATCATCTCGGACGCAAACAGCACGTTTTTCACCGGGATGACCCGCGTCAGCAAGTCGATGCCGGGCTGGTGATAGACGCAGGTATCGAAAAAGATATTGTTCAGCAGGTGCTCGTCCAGCAGGGGCTTCTTGAGCGCCTGGGCCAGGCCGCGAAACCGCCCCCAGTGGTAGGGCGCCGCGCCGCCGCCGTGCGGGATGATGAAGCGCAGGGTGGGAAAATCCTTGAACAGGTCGGAAGTCAGGCACTGCATGAACGCCGTGGTGTCGGCATTCAGATAGTGCGCGCCGGTGGTGTGAAAGCACGGATTGCAGCTGGTCGAGACATGAATCATGGCGGGGATGTCGTATTCCACCATCTTCTCGTAGATCGGATACCAGGAATGATCCGACAGCGGCGGCGCCGTCCAGTGGCCGCCGGAGGGATCCGGGTTCAGGTTGATGCCCACGGCGCCGTATTCCTCGACGCTGCGCCGCAGCTCGGGCAGGCAGGTGGCGGGATCGACCCCGGGCGACTGCGGCAGCATCGCCGCCATGGCGAAGTGTTCGGGAAACAAGGTGGCCACGCGGTGGCAAAGTTCGTTGCACAGAGCCGCCCAGGTGCTGGAGACCTGGAAGTCGCCGATGTGGTGCGCCATGAAGCTGGCCCGGGGCGAAAAAATCGTCAGATCCGACCCGCGCTCGCGCATCAGGCGCAATTGGTTGGTCTCGATGCTTTCGCGCAAATCATCATCGCTGATCTTCAGGTCGGACACCTGCGGACGCTGGCCGGGATCCTGGATGCCGGCGATCTGGCGCTCGCGCCAATCGGCCAGGGCCTGCGGGGCCGTCGTGTAATGCCCATGGCAATCAATGATCAGGGGGTTTCGAGTCATGGAAACAGATTCTCCTAGTAAGTTGTCCGCATCAGCGGTTGGCCGGGGCGGCATCGGCGGGCCAGGCCGCCGCGGGCACCATGACCTCGCCGCGCATGATCAGGCGCGCCGTGCGCAACAGGGCGGCGCGGACGACTTTCTGCGGATCGCGCGGGTCGAGTTCGAGTTCGACGGTGAATTCACCGCTGGGGTGTTCGATGGAAACGGCCTTGCGCGGGCCGTCCGGCAAGCGGGCCAGAGCGTGCGGCACGCTGCCTTCCAGCACGCAGGCCGTCCCCACCGTCACTGCGGCCAGCACGCCGATGGCTTCGTGGCAGACATGCGGAATGAAGCAGCGCGTGTTGATCGCCCCCCCCGCCTCCGGGGCGGATACCAGCGTCATCTTGGGATAATTGCGGCCGCTGACGTCGCCCAGGCCCATGCGTTCGGCGGCCACCAGACGCAGGGCCTCGATCCGGGCCTTCAGCGCCGCGTCCGCGTTCAGTTGGGCGGGGGTCTCCCGGCCGGTGCAGCCCAGATCCTCGGCGCGGAACAGCACCAGCGGCATGCCGTTGTCGATGCAGGTGACCTCGATGTCGAAAGCGGCGAAATCCGCCGTTGCCGGGGGTTCCACGCGCAGCCGGTCCAGCACCCGGCCCGTCGGCAGCAGGCCGCTGCACACCGAGCCGGCCGTATCCAGAAAATTGATGGTGATCGGGGCGGACGTGCCGGGCACCCCGTCGATGCGCGCCGCGCCGTCGTAGCTGACCCGGCGGCCCTCGGGCGTCCGGGGCGTCCGCACCGTGATGTCGCACAGCATGCCGGTGTTGCGGGTGAGCACACGCGCCGTGGTTTCATCCCCTTGGGCCTGGATCAGCCCGCGCTCCAGGGCGAAGGGCACCACGGCCGCCAGCATGTTGCCGCAGTTGGCCGTGGTGTCCACGGTGTCGTTGGCCGGCTGCAGCTGGGCAAAGAGGAATTCAAGATCCACCCCGGCGGCGGTTCCCGCCCGGACGATGCCCGCCTTGCTGGTCAAGGGATGCGCGCCGCCCAGACCGTCAATCTGGCGCGGATCGGGCGACCCCAGGGCGGCCAGCAGAACCCGGTCGCGGGCCGCTGTCTCCGCGGGCAGGTCGGATTCCAGGAAAAACGGACCACGCGACGTGCCGCCGCGCATGAATAAAGTTGGGACAGGTGTTTGCATCTCATCACCCCAGGGCTGTATTGCAGCCATTATGGCCGTGGGCGAGCCTGCGAATAAGCGAAAGACGGCACTAGCAGTTATGCCAGATTGATATAATAAAAAGACTCGTATATCAGTTTTAAGGGTAAACCCTAATATGGACCTCAAACAGCTGGAATACTTCGCCCGGGTGGCCGAACTGGGCAGCTTCACCCAGGCCTCGCACGCGCTGGACGTGGCCCAGCCGGCCATCAGCCGCCAGGTTCGGCTGCTGGAGGTCGAACTGCGCCAGAACCTGCTGAACCGCAATGGCCGGGGGGTCACCACCACAGAAGCCGGCAAGCTGCTGCTGGAACACTGCCGAGGGATACTGCACCAGATCGAGCGCGCCAAGGAAGACATGTCCAGGGTGCAGGGGGCGCTGGCGGGCCGGGTGGCCCTGGGGATCGCCCCCAGCGCCTCGAAGATGCTGACCGTGCCGCTGACCCGGGCTTTTCGCAAGCAACTGCCCAACGCCACCCTGTCCATCAGCGAAGGCCTGTCGCTGATGATGCAGGAATCCCTGCTGGCGGGCCGCCTGGACATCGCCCTGCTGTACAACCCGTCCACCTCGGCGGATCTGGATCTCGGCCCGCTGACCAACGAGCTGCTGTACCTGGTGGGCCCCCGGGGGCCCCATCCCGCCACCCAGCCGATCTCCCTGCAAGCCCTGGCGGGCATCCCCCTGGTCATCCCCAACCGGCCGCACACGGTGCGCATGCTGCTGGAATCCCATATGGCTCAGATCGGCTGCCGCCCCAATATCCGCCTGGAAATCGACGGCGTGCCCGCCATTCTGGATCTGGTGGCCGACGGCATCGGCTACGCCATCCTGACCGAGCACGCGGTGCTGACCACCGCCCACCCGGAGCGCTATCACATCCGCCTGATCAATCAGCCGGAACTGCACAGCCGCCTCTACCTGGCCACGGCGGCCGGGCGCATCACCACCCTGACCCAGAAAGCCGTTCTGGACCTCATTCGGACAACGGTGCAGCAGGTCTATCCGCCGTCGATGATTCAAATAAGCTGAAGCTGCCGACCAGGGCCTGCAAGGCTTCCGCCTGCTCGTGGATATGATCCGCCGCATGCGCCACCTGGCCGACCAGCCCGGCGCTGCTGCGGGCGGCCTGGTCGATCTGGCTCGCCGCCTGGCTGATCTCGCCGATCCCCTGTTCTTGTTCCTGACAGGCCAGGGCGATCTCGCGCACCAGGTCGGCGAAGCGGTCGGCCGCCTCGCCGATCCCGGTGGACACCTGCCTGGCCTGGCTCACCTGGCCCGCCCCCGTATCCACGGCGCGCACCGAAGCCGCGATGCGGGCTTCGATTTCGTGCGCGGCCTCGGTGGTGCGCTGCGCCAGGGTGCGAACCTCGGCCGCCACGACGGCGAACCCCCGGCCCTGCGGGCCGGCCCGGGCCGCTTCCACGGAAGCGTTCAGGGCCAGGATGTTGGTCTGGAATGCAATGCCGTCGATGACGCTGGTGATGTCGGCAATGCGCCGGGCTTCTTGCTGGATATCGTCCATCGTGCGCACCACCGCCGCCATCGAGGCTTCCCCCTGCCCCACCAGCTGCTGCAGCGTCCCCGCCTGCCGGGTGGCCTGCCGGGCGCTTTCCGTATTCAAGCGCACGGAACCGGCCAGCTGCTCGATCGCGGCCGCCGTTTCTTCCAGTGAACTGGCCTGCGTGTCGGTGCGGCTGGACAAATCGCCGCCGCCCCGGGCGATGTCGCGCACGCCGATGACGACGACCTCGGTGGCCTCCAGGATACGCACCAGCAGCAGCTTCATGTTGATCTGCACAATGCGCAGGCCGTGCGCCAGGCGGGCGATTTCAACGGCCTGATCGACCGGCAGCGCACGCGACAGGTCGCCCGCGCTGATGCATTCTATTTCGCCGCGCAGGCGTTTCAGGGGGCCGGCCAGCGCCTGGTGCAGGCCGATCCCCCCCGCCACCGCCCACAGCCCCAGCAGCAAGAGCCAGGCGGCCGCCAGGACGGGTTCCCAGGGCCAGGCGGCCTGCAAGCCGGCAATCAGCAGCATCCCGCCGCCGTAGGCCATGAGCTGATATTTCAGGGCCCAGGATCGCATGCGGCGGCCGCGGCGATGGCGCACAATCCGCCCATCCTGGATGGCGATCCGCTTTTCGCCCTGGGCCAGCGCCCGATACGCCTGATCGGCCTGGTCGATTTGCGCGCGCTCGGGCCGCGTTCGGATCGAGGTATATCCCGCCACCCGCCCTTCGTGGAACAACGGGGCGGCATCGACGCGCACCCAGTAATGATCGCCATTCTTGCAGCGATTTTTCAGCAGCCCCGACCAGGATCGCCCCTGGCGCACAGTGTGCATCAGGTCGGCAAAGGGTTCCCGCGGCATGTGCGGGTGGCGCAGGATGGCCTGCGACGCGCCGATGACTTCTTCGGCCGCATGGCCGCTGATGCGCAGGAAATCCCGATTCACATATGTGATGCGGCCATCGAGATCCGTCGTCAAAACAATGCGATCCGCCGCGTCCAGCCGGCGCTCACGGCCCGACACATAGATGGATTCTTCGGTCATGGCAATGGCCTCCTTTGGCATCGTGACCCGCCGTCCAGGCCCGTCCGGGCCGTCGCCGTCCGGCGCAGCGGGCCGGGCCGGACGGCGACGGCCCGGCATCAGGCGGGCTGGTCGGCCGGGCCCGCCTGGCCGATCAGGCGATCGGCATAGGCCTGCCAGCCCCCCGCCTGCTGCACGCCGGCAAACAGCCCCTGGGCGGCCAGGCCGGCCACCCAGTCTTGTTTTTCCGCCGTCGCCGCCGCCATCAGGGGCTGAAACCCGGCCTCGCGCACGGTGTTGGCGACTTCGCGCATTTCTTCGGCCCGGCGGCGGCCATGCTGCACGACCCGGCTGTAGAAATACCGCCCCTGCTCGGTCCAGTCGATGGACGGGAAGGTTTCCTGCAAAGTGGGCAGGACGTAGTCCTCGACGCCATAGGCGCGCGCGGCGGTATAGCTTTCGATGACCAGGGCTTCCAGCCCTTTGATCATGACGCTGCGGCACATCTTGATGGCCGACGCCACGCCCAGCTCGGCGGACACCGCCTGCGCGTCCATGCCCCAGGCATTCAGGCGGGCGGCCAGATCCTGCGCATGCGCGCCGCCCAACAGCATCGGCACCCGGATACCATAGGGCGGCACCGAGGTCATGACCCCGGCCTCGACGTAGCGCCCCCCCGCCGCCTCGATCAGGGCGGCGGCTTCGCGCTTGGCGCCGGGCGAGGCGGAATTCAGGTCCAGGAAAACGGTTCCCGGGCGCAGGGAGATCGCGGCCTCGCGGGCCACGGCCACGGTATTGGAGGCCGTGACGGCGGAGATCACCAGATTGCTGTCGGCGCAGAGTTCCGCCGCCGACAGGCACAGGGCGACGCCATCGCGCGCGGCCCGATCCTGCAGCGCCCCGGCCGCCGCCGCGTCCGCCAGCTTGAGATCCCAGGCCCGGACGGCCCGCACCTGAGGCCCCAGGCCGGCGCAGAAAATCCCGCCGACCTCGCCATAGCCGATCAAGCCCAGTCGTGTGTCCTGCATGATTGCTCCTGAATAAAAAAGACGATAGACGCCGCGCGCGGGCGGCGGCCCGGCAACGCCCTAGGCCGACGCGGCGGGGAATTGTTCTGTGTCGATTTCCCGCAGCGTGGCCGGCCCGTAGCGGTCGCCCGCCACCCGGCGATGATCGAAATGGGCGGACAGCTCGGCGGACAGCGCATCATCCAGCACGATATCCACCGCCGCGAGGTTTTCCCGCAGATGCGCCGGCTGGGTGGTCCCGGGGATGGGGATGATGTCCGGCCCCTGGTGCAGCAGCCAGGCCAGGGCCAACTGCCCCGGGGTGCAGCGCAAGGCCCGCGCGCGATCCCGCAACAGCCCCAGCAGGGCCAGATTGGCCGCCAGGGCATCCGGCTGGAAGCGCGGCATGCGGCGCCGCAGATCGCCTTCCGACAGGCCATCCAGCGCATGCAGGCCATCGGCCAGAAAGGCCCGGCCCAAGGGGCTGAAGGCCACCAGCGCGGCCCCGATGTCGCGGCACGCCCGCAGCACGCCGATTTCCACGTTGCGCGCCCAAAGGGCGTATTCGCTTTGCACAGCGGCAATGGGATGCACGGCATGCGCCCGGCGCAAGGTGCCGGCGGAGACTTCGGACAGCCCGATGTGGCGGATTTTCCCGGCGCGAACCAGATCCGCCAGGGCGCCAATGCTGTCCTCGATGGGCACGGATTTGTCCCAGCGATGCAGATAGTACAGATCGATGGTCTCGGTGCGCAGGCGCGACAAGGATTCTTCGCAGGTGCGGCGCAGGGTGTCGGGGCGGCCGTCGATGCGGCGCAAGCCGTCCGGGCCCCGAAAGAGGCCGCACTTGCTGGCCAGGAAAATCCGGCTGCGATGGGCCGGCAGCACCTGGCCCAGCAAGGTTTCGTTGTGCCCGAAACCATACAAGGCCGCCGTATCGAACAAGGTTACCCCGTGATCCAGCGCGGCCAGCAGCAAGGATTTTGCCTGCTCGGCGGAAGCCGCCGGGCCATAGCCGTGGCTCAGGCCCATGCAGCCCAGGCCGATGGAAAACACGGGCGTGCCGGCGATGGCGCGCGTCTGTCGGTTTGGTCGTGTATTCGATGTCATGAAACCGATTATCCTCAGAACGCCGGGCCGGGGTAAGCCCCGGCCCGGCACTAACAGCTATAGCGATCTGCTATGGATGACGCGCAGCGCCCCGACCTGCGTTCATACGGGTTCCAGCACCAGCAAGCCGGTGGCCGTGTTGGAAATCGGCAGGTGGTAATGGGCGTGATGCTTGCGCACCGGGGTATCGTCCAGCACGCCGCGCGCGGCCACCCACATCAACAGCTCGATGCCCTGCGTGCCGGTCAATTCGACCAGTTCGTCATTGGAATACTGGGTGATCCAGGTGGGATCGTCCACCAGGCTTTCCATGAACTGCAGGTCGAAGGGCTTATTGGTAAAGCCGGCCCGTTCACCGTCCAGCTGGTGCGACAGCCCCCCGCTGGCGATCACCAGCACCCGCCGGTCGTCGTCCCAGGTCTCGATGGCCCGGCGCAGCGACTGGCCCAGCCGGTAACAGCGCGCCGCCGAGGGATAAGGCGCCAACACCGTATTGATGCAGACCGGCACGATTTCCACCGGCCAGGCCCCGGATTCCTGGCCTTCCGGCCACAGCAAGGCCAAGGGCAGCGACACGGCGTGGTCGATCATGGCTTCTTGGCAAGTGGTGATGTCGAATTCGTCCTCGACCAGGGTTTCCACCATGTGCCAGGACAAGTCCACGCAGCCGCGCGGCTGAACCAGGGCCGGAATCCCCCAGCCTTCGTCGCCCGTCTGGTAGGTGTCGGCCGCGCCCACCGAGAACGTGGGCATTTTGTCCAGAAAATAGTTGAGCCCATGATCGTTGTGCACGATGACGACGACGTCGGGGCGTACCTGGGCCAGCCATTCGCGCGCTTTGTCGTAGCCATCGAAAAAGGGCTTCCAGTAGGGGTCCTGCTGTTTCTGACGCGCCAATGCGCCGCCGATCGCGGGGACGTGGGAGGTGCTGATACTACCGATGAGTTTTGCCATGATTCAAGCTCCTGCGGCAACGAGTTTTGCCTGGAATTCCGCTTTGCTTACCCCAGTTTGCTGGGCGCCGATGTCCTGCATGTCCAAGCCGAAGATACCCGCCAGCTTGGCCAGGTAATAGGGATGCCCGCCGGCGTCGATCATGGCAAGCACCTGGCGACTGCGCACGGCGGCCTTTTGCGTCTCGTTCAGGCCATAGCGGTGCATGTAGGCTTCTTCATCCTGCAAGAACGCCTCGCGGCATTGCGCCGAATTGAAGCTGAAGCACATTTTATTGAGGGCGTAGCCGATGCGGGCCAAATCCCCGTCGAAGATGATCGTGCCGGGGATGCCTGTCCGCCGGCGCCGTGTGGGGGTGTTCATGGTGTTTGTCTCCTTAGAAAAAGTCCTGTGCCGCAAGGGATCGGCAGCAGAAAACCAGACAAGCCCATGATGGACTAGGCATGGCCCGCGCAGAATGGATTTTTGAATTTAAAAATTGTACATTTAGCGGATAGAAAGCAGAAGGCCGCCCCCATGGAACCCTTGACGCCCGCGCCGCCGGCGCACGACCACACCGCCATACCAATCTATAAGTTATACGGGTACGGCAACGTCTGGACGACCGCCGACCCCTTATATTGCGAGACCATTGCCGCCCAAGAAAAATTGCATAATTGGCATGTCACTGCCCACAAGCACATGGATCTGTTCCAGATCCTGTGCCTGGAATCGGGCAGCGTCACGGTGGTGCTGGACGGCCAGGCGCGCACCCTGACCACGCACGCCGATCCGGGCGGCCAGGCCGCCGCGGGCCACCCCCCCCTCACCAGCGGCCCGCACGGGCACCTGATTGCCGTGCCGCGCCAGGTCGTGCACGAATTCATCTTCCAGCCGGGGGCCAGCGGCTATATCCTGACACTCACCTACGCCTTGCTGCAGCCCCTGTGCGAGCGCCACGAACTCAGCCTGTCCGGCGCAACCCGTCCGGCCATCCTGACGCTAGACGCCCAGGACGCCCAGGTCATCGCGCTGTTCCACGCGCTGGACGACGAATACCGCAGCCTGCCCACGCCGCAGCGCGGGCCGCTGCTCGAAGCCCTCTTGGGAATCATCCTGGTCTGGATACAGCGCCGGCACCAGCCGGCCGACGCCGCCGCGGGGGACATCCAGGCCAGCGTGCGGCACCTGGACAAATACATGCAGCTGATCGAAAGCCACTACGCCGGGCAACACCAGGTCGCCTGGTATGCACGGCGCATCGGCGTGACCCCGGCGCACCTGAACAGCATCGCCCAGGCCCTGGCGGGCAAGACGGCTCTGCAATTGATCCACGAGCGGCTGGTTCTGGAGGCCCGGCGCGAGCTGATCTACACAACCCGCCCCATCAGCACGATCGCCGATACCCTGGGCTTTGCCGACCCCGGGTATTTCACCCGATTTTTCAAGCGCCTGGCCGGCCAGGCGCCCAAAGACTTCCGCCGCAACCGGAAAGCGCCGCAGCCGCCGGGTCAGACGACCGGCTCGTAGGGCAGGCCCACGTAGTTTTCCGCAATCGTGGTCAGGCCCGCCTGGGTGCTGGTGTAGTAGTCCTGCTCGGCCCGCTGGATGCGCTGACTGAAGGCATCGTCGTCGAACGTGTGCAACAGCATCGTCATCCACCAGGAAAACCGTTCGGCCTTCCAGATGCGGCGCAGGCAGATTTCCGAATATCGATCCAGCAGATCGGGGCGGCCGTCCAGGCAGGCGCCGCGCAGGGCATGGTACAGCGTATACACGTCGCTGGATGCCAGGTTCAGGCCCTTGGCCCCCGTCGGCGGCACGATGTGCGCGGCATCCCCCACCAGGAACAGCTGTCCGAAGCGCATGGGCTCGGCCACGAAACTGCGCAAGGGCGCAATGCTTTTTTCGAAGGACGGGCCGGTTTGCAGCTTGGCGGCGATGTCCTGCGGCAGGCGCGCCGACAGTTCCGTCCAGAAGCGGTCGTCCGACCAATCCTCGACGTGCTCGGCCAGGCTGCACTGTACATAGTAGCGGCTGCGCGTATGCGAACGCATGCTGCACAGGGCAAAGCCCCGTTCGTGGTGGACATACAGCAGTTCATCTTCGACGGGCGGCGTGTCGGTCAGCAGGCCCAGCCAGCCAAACGGATAGACCCGCTCGAAATTGCGGATGCGATCCTGGGGAACCGATTGGCGCGAAACGCCATGGAAACCGTCGCATCCAGCGATGTAATCGCACGTCAACTCATGACGCTGGCCCGCGTGCACGAAACTGACACGGGGCTTGTCGCCCGCCAGGAAGTCGTGCAGTTGGACGTCGGTGGCTTCGTAGTAGGTGGGCGCGCCGCTGGCCTGGCGGGCCTCCATCAGGTCGCGCGTGACTTCGGTCTGCCCATAGACCAGCACGGACTTGCCCGTCAGCGCCCGCATGTCCACCCGCTGCCGCCGCTCCTGAAACAGCAGGGAAAACCCGCCGTGATCCAGGCCCTCGGCATCCATATTGGCCGATACGCCGGCCTCGCGCATCAGATCGACGAAACCATATTCCAGCACGCCGGCCCGAACCCGGCCCAACACGTATTCCGGCGTATGGCGTTCCAGGACGACGTTGTCGATCCCGCAGCGCGTCAGCAGCTGGCCCAGCAGCAGCCCCGACGGGCCGGCCCCGATAATGGCAACTTGTGTTTTCATGTGAAAGCTCCTCCATCCGGGACCGTGCGCCCCACGGCGCGCCATCCGACCCGGCATAGGCCCCATGATGGCGTCGCCCCGGTGTTTTGAGAATGCATTTTTCAAGCATAAAATTGCCAATATGGACTATTTTCAAGATGCCCCGCTTTTTCAGCTTTACGGTGAACAATCCGATTGGCCGCTGGGGGAAATGCTGCATTGCGAAACCATCGCTTCGCGCAGCCGCTTGCACCATTGGCATATCCGGCCCCATCGCCATACCGGCCTGTATCAAATCCTGTATCTGCACCAGGGGCTGTCCATCGTCAGCCTGGACACCGCCCGCCCGCCCATCCACGGGCCCGCCGTGGTGGAAATCCCCCAAGGCTACGTCCACGGTTTTGAATTCGGCGACGACAGCAGCGGCTACGTCATCACCATCACCCAGACGCTGCTGACGCACCTGGCCCGGCGCCTGGGGCCGGGGGCCGCGCCCAGCCCGCACCCCGTGCTGCGCCAACTGGCGGCCGACGACGTCCACAGCCGCGGCCTCCACGAAGCCTGCACCCAACTGAACGCCCAGTACGCCGCCCGGCATCCGTTCCGGGAAGCGCAAATCGAAGCCTGGCTGACCCTGCTCTACACGCGCCTGCGCAGCCAGCCGGCCGGCGCCGGCCGATCCCCGCAGGCCGCCCGCGGCCTGCGGCACTACACCCGCTTCAGCGATCTGCTGGAACAAGCCCACAAGCGCCAGCACACCGTGGCCTGGTATGCCCGCCAATTGGGACTGAGCACCACCCACCTGAACCTGCTGACCCGCACCCACGCCGGCAAGAGCCCCCTGCAACTGATCCACCAGCGCCTGGCCCTGGAAGCCAGCCGCAGCCTGATCTACACCTCCATGACCATCCAGGAGATCGCCGACGATCTGGGGTTTTCAGAACCCGCGCATTTCACGCGGTTCTTCCGCAAGGCAGCCGGACAATCCCCCAGGGACTTCCGGCTGCGCATCCGCTTCGCGGCGGACGAAACGGTTTGATGCGATCAATGAAACGGCTTAGAAGAAGCCCAGCGCATTGGGGCTGTAGCTGACCAGCAGGCACTTGGTCTGCTGATAAGCCGAAAGCGCCATCTTGTGGGTTTCCCGCCCGATGCCCGATTGCTTGTAGCCGCCGAACGCCGCATGCGCGGGATACAAGTGAAAGCAGTTGGTCCAGACCCGCCCCGCCTGCACCTGGCGGCCCACGCGATACGCCTGCGAACCATCACGCGTCCAGACCCCGGCCCCCAGGCCATAGTAGGTGTCATTGGCGATGGCGATGGCTTCGTCTTCGTCCTTGAAGGTGGTCACCGACGCCACCGGGCCGAAGATTTCCTCCTGGAACACGCGCATGCTGTTGTCCCCGAACAGCAGGGTGGGCTTCACGTAAAAGCCCTGATCCAGGCCCGCCCCCGGCGCATTGCGCGCCCCGCCTGTCAGGCAGCGCGCGCCTTCTTCGCGGCCAATGTCGATATAACCCAGGATCTTGTCCATCTGCGCCTGTGATACCTGAGCGCCCAGCATGGTGCCGGCATCCAGGGGATGGCCGGTTTTCATGGATTCGATGCGCTGGATGGCGCGCTCGATGAAGCGCTCGTAGATGGATTCCTGCACCAGGATACGCGACGGGCACGTGCAGACTTCCCCCTGGTTCAGGGCGAACATGCTCAGGCCTTCCAGCGCCTTGTCGAAAAAGGCATCGTCCTGATCCATGACGTTGGCGAAGAAAATATTGGGGCTCTTGCCGCCCAGTTCGACCGTGCTGGGGATCAGGTTGTCGGCGGCGGCATGCAGAATGTGCTTGCCCGTGGGCGTGGAGCCGGTGAACGCAATCTTGGCGATGCGCTGGCTGGACGCCAGGGCGGCGCCGGCCTCGCGGCCAAAGCCATTGACGATGTTCAGCACCCCCGGGGGCAGCAGGTCGCCCACCAGTTCCATCAGCACCAGGATGGACGCGGGGGTCTGTTCGGCGGGCTTCATCACCACGCAATTGCCCGCCGCCAGCGCCGGGCCCAGTTTCCAGGCGGCCATCAACAGCGGGAAATTCCAGGGGATAATCTGCCCCACCACGCCCATGGGCTCATGAAAATGATAAGCCACCGTGGTGTGGTCGATTTCCGAGATGCCGCCTTCCTGGGCGCGGATGCAGCCGGCGAAATAACGCAGGTGGTCGATGGCCAGGGGCAGGTCGGCCGCCATGGTCTCGCGCAGCGGCTTGCCGTTGTCGATGGTCTCGGCCACCGCCAGCAGGCTCAGGTTCTGTTCCATGCGGTCGGCCATGCGCAGCAGCACCCCGGCGCGTTCGGCCACCGATGTCTCGCCCCAGGCCTTGCGGGCGGCATGGGCGGCGTCCAGTGCGGCCTCGATGTCCGCCGCCCCGGATCGGGGCACTTCGCAGAACACCTGCCCGGTGATGGGGGAAAGATTATCGAAATACTGCCCGTCCACCGGGGCGACCCAGCGGCCGCCGATATAGTTCTCGTAGTGCTTTTTATACGGAAAGCCGATGTCGATGCCGAAATGCTTCAGGTCTGTCATGTCCATGATTGTCTCCTTGAATTGGGGCCAAGCGGCGGGCCCCGGAAAGGCCAGAGGTTTTTCTCTGTGCTTGTTTTCATTCAAAGCAAAATCCATGCCATGTTTTTTCCGGCCAGGCAGCGGCCCCACGGCCGTCTGGCTTGGGGGCGGCGTTGGGGCGGCTTTCGGATGGCTTTCGCCCCGCCCGGGACAATGGCATACTGATGGAATCCTATTTTAAAAACAGGGGCTTGTCGCAAAATGCGACACTGGAACGGCTGATTTTGCAACACCCCGTGTTGCATGCCGCAGCACCTGCCGCCCGACGGAGATGCCACATGCAAACCGCTGCGCCGCTTTCTCTGACTTCACTCGCGCCGGCCCAGACGGGCCACCGCATCCAGCGATCCTGGGCGCGCTGCGCCGATCTCGATCAGCATCTGTTGACCGACCCCAACCCCCTGTCGCGCGCCGACCTGGATCTGCACCGGCAGGCGCACCGCCTGCTGCTGGAACACGCCCAGGCCAGCCTGTGCGCCCTCGGCACCCTGGCCGACCAGCGCGACAGCATCGTGATCCTGGCCGACCCGACCGGCCTGATCCTGCACGGACAAGGCAATCTGCAGTTCCTGGATCAGGCCCAGCGCCTGGCCCTGCAGCCCGGGGTCAGCTGGGCCGAACCTCACCGGGGCACCAACGCCATCGGCACCGCCCTGCACGACGGCCACGCCGTGCGCATCCACGGGGCGGATCACTTCCTGGCCCGCAACCGCATCCTCAGCTGCCATGCGGCCCCGGTTTTTTCCGGCCAGGGCGACATCCTGGGCATTCTGGATCTCTCCGGCCCCGCCCACACCCTGCACAACCACGCGCTGCCCCTGGTTCAAAGCATGGCCCAGGCCATCAGCCGCCAGATCCTGCTGGCGCAGCCCGGGCGGCGCTTGGTCTTCCATCTGGGCCAGCAGGCGCCCCAGGCCCACCAGCAGGCGCTGCTGCTGCTGGACGACGACGGCCTGATCACCGGCGCGAACGAAGCCGCCCTGCAAGCCCTGAACACCGACTGGCGGCTGATCGGCACCCCTTGGGCTCAATGGCTCAACGGCGCGCTGTCGCCCCACGACAGCCGCCTCTTTCGCCACGACGGGCAAGCCCTGGTCGGCCGCCTGCAGCGCCCCGCCGAACACCCGCCCGCAGCGCCCGTCGCCGCCCGGCGCGGGCCGGGCCGGGATGCGCCCGCCCACCCCGCAACGCAGTCCGCCCCCGACGCCCTGACCCGGCCGCTGCTGGATCAGGCGATCCGGGCCACTCACGCGGGGCTGGCCATTTTGCTGCACGGCGAAACCGGCACCGGCAAGGAAGTCCTGGCCCGCCACATCCACCGGCATGGCGCACGATCCGCAGGGGCCTTCATCGCCATCAACTGCGCCGCCCTGCCCGAGCACCTGATCGAATCCGAACTCTTTGGCTACGAGCCCGGCGCCTTTACCGGCGCGCGCCGCGAAGGCGCGCGCGGCCTGCTGCGCCAAGCGCATGGCGGCACCTTGTTTCTGGATGAAATCGGCGACATGCCGCTGGGCCTGCAAACCCGGCTGCTGCGGGTGCTGCAAGAACGCGAAGTCCAGCCCCTGGGGTCCGAAAAACACTATCCGCTGGATTTTTCCCTGATCAGCGCCAGCCACCAGGATTTGCCCGCCCTGATCGCACAGGGGCGGTTTCGCGCCGACCTGTACTACCGCCTGCAGGACATGCCACTCGAACTGCCCGCCTTGCGGCAGCGCCCGGATCTGGCGCATTTCATCCTGCGCACCTACCAGGGCCTGGGCGGACACATCGGCCCCGCCGCCCTGGATACGCTGGCCGCCTACCCCTGGCCAGGCAACTACCGGGAACTCGTCAGCCTGCTGCGCCGCTTGCGCTGCCAGTACCCGGACGACGCCGTCCTGGGCCCGCAGCACCTGCCCGACAGCCTGCAAACCCGGCCGGCGCCCTCGGCCAGCAGCTCAAGCACCCCACAGGACGGCGCCGCCACCACCCTTGACGCCTGCGGCGCCCCCGCCCGGCCGGCCGACGGTTGCGCCGCCGGCGCCAGCCCCCTGCTGCACGTCCAGCAGTACGAGCTCATCCAACGCACCGTGCAGGCCTGCGCCGGCAACCTGTCCCAGGCGGCCCGGCAGCTGGGCATCCACCGCAGCACGCTATACCGAAAACTGCGCGGCCATTGAAGGGCCTGCGGTCTTGGCGATCCCGGCCAACTGATCCAGTTCGGGCACAGGCATCACCAGGAAACCGGATATGGCCGCGATTCCTCAGGCGACAGCCAATCGCATGCACCAGCGCCATATGGCCTCTACAGACTTTCTGGACGACGAGACACGCTTGCGCACGAGAAAGTAATCGGCCTGCGCAGCGCCCGCGTCCGCGACCTTCACCAGCCGGCCCGCCGCCAGATCAGCGGCCACAAAGGCGCGGCAGGCCAGCGCCACGCCTTGGCCCGCCATCGCGGCGTCCAGCGCCAGCGTGGTTTGGTTGAATACCGCCCCCGGCAGCTTATTGCTGGATTTCAAAAACCTTGGCCAATGGTCGTGCGCATCGTGCAAAAGCGGCAGTGCGCGCAATTGTTCGACCGTGAGCGGCGGCACCAGCGCGCCCAGCAAATGCGGGCTGGCCACGGCCACCAAATCTTGGCGAAACAGCAGCCGCGCTTCCAAGCCTGCGGGAAACGGCGCGCGGGTCAGCCGCACGGCGATGTCCACCTGATCGCGGTCGAAGTCGGATAGTGTTTCGGTCGCCACCGTGCGCAGTTCCACACCGGGCAAGGCCGCGTGCAGTTCTCCCAGGCGCGGGATCAGCAACTTGGCGGCCACGGTGGGCGTCACGCTGATCGTCACCATGTCGGGGCGGGCCAGCAGCCGCCCGGTCGATTCGGTCAAGGTGTCGAAAGCGCGGGTGACATCGACAAGATAGGCCGCGCCCGGCTGCGTCAACGCCAGCCCGCGTGGGTGGCGTTGGAACAGGGCGACGCCCAAATGTGCTTCCAACGCACGCACTTGCTGCGCGACGGCCCCTTGCGTCACCCCCAGTTCTTGCGCTGCGGCACGAAAGCTCAATCTGCGGCCGGACGCCTCGAAGGCGCGCAGCGCATTGAGTGGCGGCAGGGTACGGCGCGATGGGGTCATGATTTAGACAGTAGTTTTTCTACATACTAGTGCTTTTATTTATCACATGCAATTTCGCATTTTTATTGAGAAAATAGCATCTGTCCACGATACAAGGAGATTTTCATGTCTGTAGAAAAAGTCGCAATCATCACCGCAGGCGGTTCCGGCATGGGGGCGGCGGCGACACGCCGACTGGCACAAGACGGCTATCGCATCGCGGTGCTGTCCTCGTCCGGCAAGGGCGAGGCGTTGGCCCAGGCGCTGGGCGGCATCGGCGTCACTGGCTCGAACCAATCGAACGACGACCTGCGGCGCCTCGTCGATCTGACGATGCAGCGCTGGGGACGCATCGACGCCCTGGTCAATTCCGCCGGCCACGGCCCGCGGGCCCCGATCCTGGACATCACAGACGAAGACTGGCACCAAGGCATGGCGGTTTATTTTCTGAGCGCGGTGCGCCCGACCCGGCTGGTCGCCCCGATCATGGCGGCGCAAGGGGGCGGCGCCATCGTCAACATCTCCACGGCCTGGGCCTTCGAGCCCGCCGCGATGTTCCCGACTTCGGCGGTGTTTCGCGCCGGCCTGGCCAGCTTCACCAAACTCTTCACCGACACCTATGCGGCCCAGAACATCCGCATGAACAATGTCCTGCCGGGCTGGATCGACAGCCTGCCCGCAACGGAAGAACGGCGCGCAAGCGTGCCCATGGGGCGCTATGGCAAGGCCGAGGAAATCGCCGCCACCGTCGCCTTCCTGCTGTCGGACGGGGCGGGCTACATCACCGGCCAGAACCTCCGGGTCGACGGCGGCCTGACCCGGGCCGTGTGAATAGACAGTATGTTTCGCGCTTATGCGGCACTTGCCGCGCTCGGTCTCATTTGGGGAACGAATTTCATCTACATGAAATGGGCGACGGCCCTGATTTCCCCTGCGCAGACAGTGTTCCTGCGCGTGCTCTTTGGCTTCTTGCCGCTGGCCGCGATGGCGCTGCGGGCCAAGGCCATCACCCGCGAACAATGGCGTCACCTGCCGCACTTCGCGGTCATGTCGGTGCTGGCGACCACGCTCTACTATTACGGCTTCGTGGCGGGAACCGCCTTGCTTCCCACCAGCGTGGCCGGGCTGCTCAGTGGCTCGATTCCGTTATTCACTTTTTTGTGCGCCCTGCTATTCTTGCGCGAAGAACGTCCGACCGGCCGCATGGCAATGGGGGTTGCCCTGGCCTTCGTGGGCATCATCCTGAGCGCCCGCCCGTGGGAAGGGGCTCAAAGTGTCTCGCCGCCAGGCGTGCTTTGGATGATGATGGGGACATGCAGCCTGGGCGTGTCCTTCGTTTACGCCCGCCGCTACCTTTCGCCGCTGCACCTGTCGCCGCTGGCTCTGGCGACATGGCAAACGGGGCTTTCGGTGCTGACGCTGCTGCTGCTGACCAATTTCCACGGCATCACGGCCATCACGGCGGATATCCATGCCGCGCTGGGCGCAATCATCGGCCTCGGAGCGCTGGGCACGGGCGGATCATTCTTGATTTATTACTATATCATCCAGAAGCTCGGCCCGGTGAGGGCATCCGGCGCGACCTATATCGCCCCGGTCGTTGCCGTCATCATCGGGGCGATGGTGGGCGAACAGGTCACCCACACCGAGATGCTGGCGCTCGCCCTGATCCTCGGCGGCGTCGTGCTGATTCAGACCCCGAAGCGCAATGCCTAGCGCAGCGCGGCGATCAACCGCGCTTGCTGTAGCAGCCCCATCCCCGCGCAGCGCGGGGACGCCGCTTACTGGCCTTCCAGGAAGGATTTCAGCTTGTCGGCCCGGCTGGGGTGGCGCAGCTTGCGCAGGGCCTTGGCCTCGATCTGACGGATGCGTTCGCGGGTGACGTCGAACTGCTTGCCGACTTCTTCCAGGGTCTGGTCGGTGCTCATTTCGATGCCGAAACGCATGCGCAGCACCTTGGCCTCGCGCGGGGTCAGGGAATCGAGGACTTCCTTGACGACGTCGCGCATGGAGCCATGCAGGGCCGAATCCGATGGCGAAACCGTGCCGGTGTCCTCGATGAAGTCGCCCAGGTGGGAATCATCGTCGTCGCCAATGGGGGTTTCCATCGAAATGGGCTCTTTGGCGATTTTCAGGATCTTGCGCACCTTGTCTTCGGGCATGTCCATTTTCTGGGCCAGGGTGGCGGGATCGGGCTCGGCGCCGGTTTCCTGCAGAATCTGGCGATTGATGCGATTCATCTTGTTGATGGTCTCGATCATGTGCACCGGAATGCGGATGGTGCGCGCCTGGTCGGCGATCGAGCGCGTGATCGCCTGGCGAATCCACCATGTGGCGTAAGTGGAGAACTTGTAGCCCCGGCGGTATTCGAACTTGTCCACCGCCTTCATCAGGCCGATATTGCCTTCCTGAATGAGATCCAGAAACTGCAGGCCGCGATTGGTGTATTTCTTGGCGATGGAAATGACCAGCCGCAGGTTGGCCTCGGTCATTTCGCGCTTGGCCTTGCGGGCCTTGGCTTCGCCGGTGGCCATGCGCTTGTTGACGTCTTTCAGGTCTTTCAGGGGCAGCACCACGCTGCGCTGCAGTTCGATCAGCTTTTGCTGGATTTCCTGCACGGCGGGCGCGTGCCGTTCGAGGGTCTCGGCGTAATCGCGCCCCAGGGCGACTTCCTGAGCCACCCATTCGAGATTGGTTTCGTTGCCCGGAAAGGACTTGATGAAATGCGCCCGGGGCATGCCCGAACGGGTGACGCAAATGGCCATGGCGGCGCGTTCCTGGGCGCGGACTTCGGCCACCTGGGTGCGCAGGGCATCGGCCAGGCGTTCGACCATCTTGGCGGTGAAGCGCACGCCCAGAAGCTCGGCGTGGATGGCCTCGCGGGCCTCGGTGTAGGCGGGCGAACGATAGCCTTCTTCTTCGAAAGCGACGCGCATCTTGCTGAACCAGGTCTCGACCAGGTCGAATTTCTTCAGGGCCTTGGTGCGCAGGTATTCGAGCTGCTTGCTGCTCATGCCCCCGGCCGGGCCGTCGTCATCGTCGGAGGTGACGCCGGAACCGGCGTAGTCTTCGCCTTCTTCGTCGATCAGGCCATCGACGACCTCGTCGATCTGGGCGGAGCCCTCGCGCACCTTGCGGATGTGTTCGAGGATTTCGTTGACCGTGGTGGGGCAGGCGGCAATCGCCATCACCATGTGCTTCAGGCCGTCTTCGATGCGCTTGGCGATTTCGATTTCGCCTTCGCGGGTCAGGAGTTCGACCGTGCCCATTTCGCGCATGTACATGCGCACCGGGTCGGTGGTGCGGCCAAAATCGGAATCCACCGTGGTCAGGGCGGCCTCGGCTTCGTCCTCGACGTCGTCGTCGCTGGAGGCCGAGGGCACGTTGTCGCTCATCAGCAAGGTTTCGGCATCGGGGGCCTGATCGTAGACCTTGATCCCCATGTCGTTGAACGTGCTGATGATGCCGTCGATGGCTTCCGCGTCCACCAGGTCGTCGGGCAGGTGGTCGTTGATCTCGCCATAGGTGAGGTAGCCGCGATCTTTGCCCAGCTTGATCAGGATTTTCAGGCGGTTGCGGCGGGCTTCCTGTTCTTCGGGCGTCAGCTGGCTGCGGGACGGGGTTTCTTTTTCGCCCTTGGCCCGCTTGCCGCCGCGCTTGGGCAGCGGTTTGAGCTCGGGAATGACCTCGCCGTCGTCGTTATCGTCGTCCACGTAATCGGCCCCGTCGCCGCCGGCGTTTTTCGCCGGACGGCCGGGTTTGCGGCCGCTGGCCGCCTTGGGCGCGGCTTTCTTGCTTGTCTTTTTGGCCGCCGTGGTCTTGCTTGCGGTCGCCTTCGCGGCGGCCGCCTTGGCCGGCGCCTTGTCATCGGCCTTGGTGGTTTTCGCAGCCGCCTTGGCGCCGGTTTTCTTGGCCGCGGCGGGCGTGGCCGCCGTCACACTGGCCGCCTCGACCGCGGACTCGAGCTCGGGACTCTGGGCCTTGGTTTTCTTGGCTGCCGTTTTGGGGGCGGCCTTTGTGGTCTTGCCAGTAGATGGGGTGGTCATAGGTGCTGGGTTCCGTTCTTTGATGTTGCCAACCACGCTGCCGCACGGTCAGTCAAGCAAGGCATTCAACTTATTGAAAACCATGTAGTTTACTGCAGTTGACAGGAAGAATCATCCACTGCTGGACTTCAGTCGCGCCATGCGGCGGCTGAGGTCCTGGTAGCGGCGACGCTGGCCCTCGTCGTGCAGCCCGGTCTCGATCAAGCGATCGCACTGCTGCTGCACGGCCTGCAGTTCGATCTGGCGCAAGGCATCCCGCCACTCCGCCTGGGGGTCGGGCAGTTCTTGCGCCAGCAGTTCGGTGGACAAGTCCTGGATCGCCTGGGCCAGATCGGAATCCGGTTCGGCGGCTTCAAGCAGCGCCCCCGCATGGCGTCCGCCCGTGGCGCTGGCCAGGCTGATCAGTTCTCGTACCAGTTGCAGATGGGGATGATGGGCCAATAATTCAAGCTGCTGATCGCCCAGGCCATCCACCAGGCCGGGATGGCCCAATAAAAGCCGCAGCAAGCGCCGCGCCATTGGGGTGACGGTGCGCGCCTGCGCGCGGCGCCCGAAGCCGCCGCGCATCGGCGGCGCGGCGAATTCGGGGGGATGCGCATCGGCCAGCCAAGGCGGCTCCGCGCGCCATTCGTCGGGCGCCGGCCAGCCCGCCTGCGCCGGCGGCGGGGCATCGGCGTCCGGGTGGCCCGCCCCGCCGGAGCGGATGGCCGGGCCGGGGCGGTGGCCCGCGGGCGCGCCGCCTTCCGGGGCCGCCCCCTGGGCCAGCAGGCGGGTGAGTTCATCCGGGGTCAGGCGGATCAGCTGGGCGAATTCGCGCTCGACCTGCAGGCGAAACCCGCCTTCGGGCATTTGCGCGAACAGCGGCCGGGCCTCGTGCAAACAGGCGGCCCGCCCCTCCGCATCGCGCAGGTCGTGCCGGGCCGCCAGTTCTTCCAGCATGAAACGGGACAGCGGCAAGGCTTCGTCCAGGCAGGCCCGCAAGGCCTGCACGCCATAGGCGCGCACATAGGAATCCGGATCCTGGCCGTCCGGCAGGAACAGGAAGCGCATGGACACGTCTTCGGCCACCCAGGACAGGCAAGCCTGCAAGGCGCGCCAGGCCGCCTTGCGGCCCGCGCCATCGCCATCGAAGCTGAACACGATGCGGTCGCTGGCTCGGCAAAGTTTCTGCAGGTGGGTATCCGTCGTCGCCGTGCCCAGCGTGGCCACCGCGTTGGCCAGACCGAACTGCGCCAGCGCCACCACGTCCATGTAGCCTTCCACCACCAGCACGCAGCCTTCGGCCCGGATGCCCGCCCGCGCTTCGTGCAGGCCGTAGAGTTCCTGGCCCTTGGAAAACAAGCTGGTTTCCGGGGAATTCAAGTATTTCGGTTCGCCGCGCTCGATCAGGCGGCCGCCAAAGCCGATCAGCTGCCCCCGGGCGTTGTGGATCGGGAACATCACGCGCCCCCGGAAGCGGTCGTGGCGGCGGCCATCCTCGGCTTCGATGACCAGGCCGGATTCGATCAAGGCGGGGTCTTCATAGTGCGAAAACACGGCGGCCAGCCCGCGCCGGTCGGCGCTGGCCCACCCCAGCCCATAGCGGGCGGCGATCTCGCCGCTCAGGCCGCGCTGTTTGAGATAGGCCACGGCGGCCGGCGTATTATTCAGCGCCGCCTTGTAATGGGCCTGGGCTTGCTGCAGCACGTCGCGCTGGCGGGTGGATTCTTCCTGACGCGCCCGCGCCGCCGCCCGCTGCCTGGGGCTGCGGGGCTCTTCGGGCACCGTCATGCCCACGCTGGCCGCCAGGGTCTGGACGGCCTCGGGAAACGAGGCCCCGGTGTGTTCGGTCAGGAAATGCAGGGCGCTGCCATGCGCGCCGCAGCCAAAACAGTGGTAGAACTGCTTGGTCGGGCTGACCGTGAACGACGGGGATTTTTCAGTGTGAAAAGGGCACAAACCCAACAGGTTTGCACCCCCTTTGCGCAGCTGCACATATCGCCCGACGACATCGACGATATCAACGCGCGCGAGCAGATCCTGGATGAAGGATTCTGGGATCAATCAATAGAGTCGCGGCGGCAGTTGTTGGCTGCGAATGCGTTTGTAGTGGCGCTTGACGGCGGCGGCCAGCTTGCGTTTGCGTTCGGCGGTGGGTTTTTCGTAGAATTCGCGCGAACGCAGCTCGGTCAGCAGACCTGTTTTTTCGATGGTGCGCTTGAAGCGCCGCAGGGCAGCCTCGAAGGGCTCGTTTTCTTTGAGGCGGACAATCGGCATGTAAATCCTTGGGTAGCCTGTTAAAGCACGGGCGAAGGCTTTGGTAAAAGCCGCTGCACCCATGGTTGGGGTTAAAAGTATCCTAATCTGGACAGCAAAGGATTCTAGCATGGATTCAGCGACGAATCCAGGTGCCAGCGGGCGGCCGGGGCCGCCCCGGCAGCGGTCAGTCCGAGTCCGGGTACGCCGTGCGCACCCCCTTGCGTATCCAGGACTCCAACTGGTGGGGCCGCAGGCTGTCGTAGTCCTCGAAGGGCTGGTGTATCCAGGGGTTGGTGGGCAGGTCGTCCACGTAATAGTCGGGGTGCACCTGCGCGTGGCCTTTTTTCCAGAGCACGGCGGTGCGCAGTTCGGTGATGCCGGGAAACTGCTTGATCAGGTGGTCGCGCACCCGGGTGAAGGTCAGGCCAGTGTCCACCATGTCGTCGACCAGCAGCACCTTGCCTTCCAGCGTGCCGCGCGTGATGGTGATGAACTGGGCGATGTCCAGCTGGCCCTGCACCGTGCCGGCGGCCTCGCGGTAGCTGCTGGTGGCCAAGATGCCCAGTGGCACGTCGAAAATGCGCGACATGACGTCCCCCACCCGGACGCCGCCGCGTGCCAGGCAAAGGATTTTGTCGAAGGCCCAGCCGGATTCGTGGACTTGCAGGGTCAGGCGCTCGATCAGCGTATGGTACTGTTCCCAGCTGACCCAAAGATCTCGATCGGTGCTTGGGGGGATGCTCATGGGGTGTTCCTGTGGTTCTCGGTAAAATTTGGCGTATCCGCCCCGGAAAGCGGCCCGGCGGGGCAGGAAAAAACCGCAAGCAAGCTTGCGGTTTTTAGTGTGTCAACCCTGGAAAGGGTGGCGCAGCACGATGGTTTCCAGGCGATCCGGCCCAGTGGACACCATGTCGATGGGCACATCGCAGACTTCGGCGATGCGTTCGAGATAGCGCCGCGCATTGATCGGCAGTTTGTCGTATTCGGTGATCCCCACCGTGGATTCCGTCCAGCCGGCCATTTCTTCGAGCACGGGCTCGGCTTCGGCGGCGGCATGGGCGCCATAGGGCAGGACATCCAGAAACTGGCCCTTATAGCGATAGCCGACGCCGATCTTGATTTGCTCGACCCCGTCCAGCACATCCAGCTTGGTGATGCACAGGCCCGTGAGGCCGTTGATCATGACCGAACGCTTCATGGCCGCGCCATCGAACCAGCCGCAGCGGCGCGGCCGCCCCGTGACGGAACCGAACTCTTTGCCCACCGTCGCCAGGCGCAGGCCGGTGTCGTCGAGGAGTTCGGTGGGAAACGGGCCCGAGCCCACCCGCGTGGTGTAGGCCTTGGCGATGCCCAGCACGTAGTCCAGCGCCTGCGGGCCCACGCCGGTGCCGGCCGCCGCCGCCCCGGCCACGCAATTGCTGCTGGTGACGAAGGGATAGGTGCCGTGGTCGATATCCAGCAGCGTGCCCTGGGCGCCTTCGAACAGCAGATTGCTGCCCGCCCGGCGCGCAATGTGGATATTGCTGGAGACATCCGCCACCATGGGTTCGAGCTGCGGCGCCAGGGCCATGACCTGGTCGCGCACCTGGGCGGCATCCACCGCCTTGGCCCCCAGGTATTGGGTCAGCACGAAGTTGTGATAATCCAGGACTTCGGCCAGTTTTTCGTCGAACACGGCGGGGTCGTAGAGGTCTTGCACCCGCAATGCGCGGCGGGCGACCTTGTCTTCGTAGGCCGGACCGATGCCCCGGCCCGTGGTGCCGATCTTGCCTTCGCCCTTGCGCGCTTCGCGGGCCTGATCCAGGGCCACGTGGTAGGGCAGGATCAAGGGACAGGCGGCTGAAATCTGCAGGCGCGAACGCACATCCAGGCCGGCGGCTTCGAGCTCGGTGATCTCGCCCAGCAGCGCTTCCGGGGACAGCACCACGCCATTGCCCACATAGCAGGTCACGTGCGGGTGCATGATGCCCGAGGGGATCAGGCGCAGAATGGTTTTCTTGCCATTGATCCAGAGTGTGTGGCCCGCATTGTGGCCCCCCTGGAAACGCACCACCCCCTGGGCGGATTCGGCAAGCCAATCCACGATCTTGCCCTTGCCTTCATCACCCCACTGGGTGCCGATCACGACGATATTCTTGCTCATATGCCTTGCTAATGGCAGCACCATGCCGCCTTGGGAAACGAATAAGTGTATACCATCTTAGGCGACCGCCAGCGGGCGCAGAATCCAGCCGCTGTCGGAAGAAACCAATTCCTGGTCTACGTGAAATTCATCTGACTGCGCTTGTTCGCCAGGCAGATACTGGATGACCACATGGCCGCGGGCGCGCAAATCGGCCACGACCCGCGTCAATTCGGGGTCTTCCGCCCAGGGCGCGCGAATGGCCTGGGCCCGCTGGGCATCGGGCAGCCCCGCCGACAGCTTGCGCAAGTCGAGACTGAAGCCTGTGGCCGGCCGCGCGCGACCGAATTTCCGGCCAATGCCATCGTAGCGCCCCCCGCGCACCAGGGCATCATGCCAGCCGGCGGCGTAGATCGAAAACACCGCGCCCGAATGGTAGCCATAGCTGCCGCCCATGTCCGCCAGGTCGATGGCCACCGGCGCGTCGGGCAGCGCCAGGCACAGGACGCGCAAGGCGTCCAGCGCCGCGTGCACCGCAGGCAGGTCGGGCAGGCACTGGCGCGCCCGATCCACCACGGACAGGTCGCCGTAAAGCGTGGTGAGGGTCTTCAGGGCCCGCAGACTGTCCGGCCGCGCCCCGACTTCGCGGCACAGGGCCTGAAGGCCGGGCACATCCTTGACGCTCAACAGGTCGAACACAGTCTCGGCGACTTCGGCCAGCGCAGGATCGGCATCGATCAGGGCCCGCCCCACCCCGGGGTGGTTGAGGTCCAGCCTGGGCCGCGAGACCCCGGCGCGACGCACGGATTCGAGGGCCAGGCGCACGCACTCGATATCGGCGTGAACCCCGGGATGACCAAAGATTTCGGCCCCGATCTGCAGCAGTTCGCGGTCGGACAGCAGGCCGGAAGGCCGCGCATGCACGACCGGGCCGCAATAGCACAAGCGGGTCACGCCCGGCCGGTTGAGCAGATGCGCATCAATGCGGGACACCTGCACCGTCATATCGGCGCGCACCCCCATGGTCAGCCCCGAGAGCTGATCCACGAGCTTGCAGGTGCGCAAGCGCAAGGCTTCGTCGTCGGCCAGCATCAGCGAATCCAGGTATTCGACCATGGGCGGCGCGACGAGCTCGAAACCGTGCGTGCGGTAGAGATCCAGCAGCTGGCGGCGCAGGTCTTCGATGCGGCGCGCCTCGGCGGGCAAAATATCCGACAGGTTTTCCGGTAGCAACCAGTTCGACAGCATGATGGGCCTTAGTCCTGCTTGCCCTGGGTGCGGTCCCAGTAATGGAAGAAATCGGAATCCGGGCTCAGAACCAGCGTGCTGCCCGAACCGGAGAACGCGGCGCGATAGGCATCGAGGCTCTTGTAGAAACTATAGAATTCCGGGTCTTTGCCATAGGATTCGGCATAGATGGCGGCGGCGGCGGCATCGCCGTTCCCTCGCTTCGCCTGCGATTCGGCATATGCCTTGGCCAGAATTTCCTGGCGCTTGCGGTCAGCCTCGGCGCGGATGCGTTCGCTGTCGGCGGCCCCGCTGGCCCGCAGGCGGTTGGCTTCTTGTTTGCGCTCGGCCTCCATGCGGCGGAACACGGATTCGGAGATTTCCGGGGTGAAGTCAATACGGCGCAAACGCACGTCGACGACGTCCACGCCCAGCGGCGCGGCGCGTTTAGCCACCGCCGCCTGGATTTCCCGGGTGATGGCGTCGCGGTCGCTGGAAACGACCTGCTTGACCGTGCGCACGTTGATGGCCGCGTTCAGGGCGTCCCGGATCTGCGCCTGCAGGCGCTCGACCGCCGCCCCGCTGTTGGCGCCGAAGGTGACGTAGTACAGCCGGGGGTCGGTGATCCGCCACTTGACATACGAGTCGATCAGCAGGTTTTTCTTTTCGGCCGTCTGGATGCGCTCGGGGTCGCGGCTTTCGATGGTCTGCAGCCGTTTGTCCAGGTAGACGACGTTTTCAAAGGGCGGCGGATACTTGAAATACAGGCCGGGCTGGGTGATGGTCTCGCGGACCTCGCCCAGGGCGAACAGCAGGGCGTAATCGCGCATGGGCACGATATACAGGCACGACGACAGCGCCGCGACCAGCAATACCAGACCGACCAGGGCGGGGAAAAAACGTTGCATCATGGGCTCCTAGTTCGAGTACGGGCTTTGCATCAGCGAATCCAGGCCGGCCGGAACGCCGCGCGCAGCGGCCGTGCCGGATGAGGACTTCTGGCTGGCTGCGTGGGCTGTGCCCGCCGCACTGACCGTGGAGCTGCTGGACGCGGCGCCAGGCGCGGCCTTGGTGTCGGCCGCCGCCTGCTGCATGATTTTGTCCAGCGGCAGGTACAGCATGTTGTTGCCCACGGGCGCGTCGATCATGACCTTGGCGGTGTCCGTGAAAATGTCTTGCATGGTCTGCAGATAAATACGTTCGCGGGTGATGGCGGGGGCCTTGGCGTACTCGGCCGCCACGCTGTTGAAGCGCGAGGTATCGCCCTGCGCCTGGCCGACGACCTGGGCGCTGTAGCCTTCGGCGTCCTGCACCATGCGCGCCGCCTGGCCTTCGGCCTCGGGCAGTATCTTCGAGGCATAGGCGTTGCCTTCGTTGATCTGGCGTTCTCGATCCTGACCCGCCTTGACGGCGTCGTCGAAGGCGGCCTGAACCTGCTCGGGCGGCTGCACGTTCTGGATGGCCACGGTGGAGAGTTCGATCCCGGTGTCGTAGCGATCGAGAATGGTCTGCGCCAGGGACTGAACCTCGGAGGCGACCTCGGTGCGGCCCGAATACAGGACGAAGTCCATGGGCTTGCTGCCGACGACTTCGCGCATGGCGGTTTCCGCCGCCTGACGCACGGATTCGTCCGGCTGGCTGGTGTTGAACAGGTAATCGGGCGCGCCATCGGGCCGCAGGCGGTACTGCACCACATACTGCACATCGACGATGTTCTCGTCGTTGGTCAGCATCAGGGATTCGGACAGCACCTTGTTGCGCGCCGACCCCCGGAAGCCGACTTCGAAGGTGCGCAGGCGGGAAATATCGACGTCCTGCGCGTTCTCGATGGGGTAAGGCATGCGCCACTGCAGGCCGGGACTGAGCGTGTGGACGTACTTGCCAAAGCGCGTCACCACGGCCACCTGGCCTTCCTGGACGATCATGAAACCGCTGGCCAGCCACAGCAGCACGCCGACGATGACCAGGAGGATCACAAAGCGCGGCGAAGGCCCCGGCATGGACGGCATCCCGCCGCCGGCGGGCATGCGCGGGCCGCGCCCGCCCCCCTTGCGACCCAGCAGGCCGGACAGGCGTTTGTTGAAATCGCGCCAGACCTCATCGAGGTCCGGGGGACCGTCGGTGCCTTTCTGCCGGCCCGGAGGCGGGTCGTTGTCCTGGTTTTGCTGACCGCGCCCCCAGCCTGGATCATTCAGGTTGAACAGTTTCATTCCACGCATTGTTTACCGTTGGTCCCTTATATTCTGCAATTGACTGCCGCAAACCGTCCAGCCCGCTGCGCTGCAGCGCACTGACGAAGACTCGCGCAATCGTACCATGTTCATTTCGCTCGACCCGGGGTTCATACCCTGCCATGTCGATTTTGTTGTAGACGCGGATTTGCGGGATCTCGTCCGCGCCGATTTCTTTCAAGACCTGGTTGACCGCCGCCGCCTGTTCGTCACGCTGCGGACTGGCCGCGTCGACAACGTGCAGCAGGAGATCGGCGTGGACGGTTTCTTCCAGGGTGGCCCGGAAAGCGGCGATCAGCATGGTGGGCAACGAGCGGATGAAGCCCACGGTGTCGGACACCACCACCTGCCCCGCCCCCTCGATCCAGACCCGCCGCGTGGTGGTGTCCAGGGTGGCGAAAAGCTGATCCGCCGCATAGGCGTCGGCCCGGGTCAGCGCATTGAACAGCGTGGATTTGCCCGCATTGGTATAGCCCACTAAAGAAACCGACAGAGTCTGGCCGCGCACCCGCGCGCGGCGCTGAGTCAGACGCTGCCGCTGCACGCGATCCAGGCGGTCTTTCAGCGCCCGCACCCGCGCCCCGATCAGGCGCCGGTCGGTTTCCAGCTGAGATTCGCCGGGGCCGCGCACCCCGATCCCGCCGCTTTGCCGTTCCAGGTGAGTCCACAAACGCGTCAGGCGCGTGGACAAATGCTGCAGCTGCGCCAGCTCGACCTGCAACTTGCCTTCGTGGCTTTGGGCCCGCAGGGCGAAGATATCCAGGATCAAGGCCACGCGGTCGACGACCCGCACGCCGAAATGGCGTTCGAGATTGCGCTGCTGCGCCGGGCTGAGGGGCTGGTCGAACAGAACGACGTCGGCCTCGGTGGCCTTGACCAGAGCGGCGGCTTCTTCGATTTTCCCCGAGCCGATGAAACCCGCCGCATCGGGCCGGCTGCGCCGGGCTACCAGGACTTCGGCAATGTCGGCCCCGGCCCCGCTGGCCAGCATCAGGAATTCTTCGGCGTGGGCGGCGTAATCGGGCTCGCCCAGATCGACGCTGATGACCAGGGCGGTCATGTCCGGGCTCCGGGGGCGGCGCCGGCAAGCCGCCGGGCCGGGCCGCGCGGCGGCGCGACACGCGGCTTTTTTCGGGCGAAACGAAGGCCCGCCACGGCGGATGGCCTGGCGGGCATGGACGGACGCGGGGAAAGCAGGCGATTATTGAGCAGAATCATCCACCTGAAAGGCAACCGGACGGGCCGGAACCACCGTGGAGATGGCGTGTTTATAAACCATTTGTGTCACCGTGTTGCGCAAAAGCACGACGTATTGGTCGAAGGATTCGACCTGGCCCTGCAGCTTGATCCCATTGACGAGATAGATGGACACGGGCACGTGGTCCTTGCGTAAAGCGTTGAGGAACGGGTCTTGAAGAATTTGCCCTTTGTTGCTCATGGACGAGGCTCCGGTGATTAAAGTGATCGTGTTGAAGTAATTTTAATGGGTTGATTGCCATCGCACACGGCAAGCGGCAATCAATTTGTAGACAGCACGTTTTTCAGCGTATCACACAAGCGCATGCACTGTTCGGGCGTCCCCACGGTGATGCGCAGATACGGGTCGATGCGCGGCGCCTGGAAATGGCGCACCAGGATGCCCTGAGCGCGCAACAGCCGCGCAATCTCGGCCGCCTCGCGGGTTCGGTGCGAAGCAAACAGGAAGTTGGTCTCGGACGGCAGCACGACAAACCCCAGGGCTTGCAAATCCCGGGCCAGCCGCGTGCGCGCATCAATCACGGCGCGGCAGGTTCGTTCGAACCAGTCTTCGTCTTCGATGGCCGCCTGGGCGCCGGCCAGCGCCACCCGATCCAGCGGATAGGAATTGAAGCTGTCCTTGACCCGCACCAGGCCGGCGATCAGTTCGGGCGACCCCATGGCATAGCCCACCCGCAAACCCGCCAGCGCGCGGGATTTCGACAAGGTGTGCACGACCAGGAGGTTGGGCAGCTCATGAAGGAGAGCGACCGCCGATTGGGCGCCGAAATCGACATAGGCCTCGTCGACGACCACGACGCAGTCGGCCCGCGCCTGGGCGATCCGGCGGATGGCATCCAGGCCCAGGGCGCAGCCGGTCGGCGCATTGGGGTTGGCGAAGATCACCCCCGCGGGCGCCTGATCCACGGCCTCGGTGTAGTCCGATACCCGTAGGGTGAAATCGTCCGCCAGGGGAATCAGGCGGTGCGGCACATCGAAGAACCGGCAATAGGTGCGGTAGAAGCTGTAGGTGATGTCCGGCAGCCACAAGGGCCGCCCGCCGCGCAGGAAAAACGCATTGAACACATGCGCCAGGACTTCGTCCGAGCCATTGCCCAGAAACACCTGGTCGGGCGCCAGCCGATGGCGGCGCGCAATCGCCCGCCGCAGCAACGTGCCTTGGGGGTCGGGATACAGGCGCAGGTCGTCCGACAGGGCGTCGCGCATGGCGGCCAGCGCTTTGGGCGACGGCCCATACGGGTTTTCGTTGGTATTCAGCTTCAGCAGGTTGGGAATCCGCGCCTGCTCGCCGGGCACATACGGAATCAAGCCGGCGAGGTGATCGCTCCAGAGCGTGCTCACGAATTGCTATCCTTCAGGTAGGGGTTGTGCGAAGACTTGAATTCGACGCTCAACGGGGTGCCGTCCAGCTTGAAGGCCTGCCGGAACTGGCCTTCAAGATAGCGCCGATACGACTCCGGCACGGCATCCAGGGCATTGCCGTGGATGATGATGCGCGGCGGATTCTGCCCGCCCTGGTGCGCATAGCGCATTTTGGGACGAAAAATCCCTTTGCGCGGCGGCGGCTGCTGCTCGACCGCCGCCTGCAGGGTGCGGGTCAGCTTCGGGGTCGACAGCTTGGCGAAGGCGGCGGCATGGGCCGCATCCACCGCCTTGAGCACAGGGCCGATGCCCTGCCCTTTCAGGGCGGACAGGTGCAGCATCTTGGCGAACGATAGAAACCGCAGCTTGCGGTCGTATTCGCGCTGCACCCACTCGCGCTGTTCGCGGTCGATCGCGTCCCATTTGTTCAGGCCCACCACCAGGGCGCGGCCCGCCTCGGCCGCGAACCCCGCAATATGGGCGTCCTGATCCGAGATGCCGGATTCGGCGTCGATCAGCAGCAGCACCACATTGGCCGCTTCGATGGCCTGCAGCGTCTTGATGACCGAGAATTTCTCGATGGTCTCGAAGACCTTGCCCCGGCGGCGCAGCCCCGCCGTGTCGATCAGGGTGTAGCGCCGCTCGCCGCGCTGGAACTCGATTTCGATGGCGTCGCGTGTCGTGCCCGGCAGGTCGTAGGCAATGACGCGGTCTTCACCCACCAAGGTATTGATCAGGGTGGATTTGCCGACATTGGGCCGCCCGGCGATGGCCAGCTTGATGCGGTGATCGACCGGGGCATCCGGGTCGGCCGGCAGGCCCGCATCGTCGTCCGCGGCGGGCTGATCCGCGTGGACTTCCCGCAGCAAGGGCAGCAGGGCTTCTTCGACCAGCGCGGGGATGCCGTCCCCATGCGCGGCGGAAATCGGGTGCGGCTGGCCCAGGCCGAGTTCGTGGAACTGGCCCAGGGCACCGTGGTCGCGCATGCCCTCGGATTTGTTGACCGCCAACAGCACCCGCTGGCCCGACTTGCGCAGCAAGCGCGCGATTTCGTGGTCGTGGGCGTTGATGCCGTCGCGGGCGTCCACCAGGAACAGCACGACGTCGGATTCCGCAATGGCCTGGGCCGTCTGGCGCGCCATCTCGACCAGAATGCCCTTCGTGGCGACGGGCTCGAACCCGCCGGTATCCACGACGATGAAAGGGTGGTCGCCCACACGGCCCTCGCCATAGTGGCGATCCCGGGTCAGGCCCGAGATATTGGCCACCAGGGCGGCACGCGAACGGGTCAGGCGGTTGAACAGCGTGGATTTACCGACATTGGTGCGCCCCACCAAAGCCACCACGGGTTTTAAATGCAGGTCAGTCACTGACACCCACCAAGATAAGGTTGCCCGCCCCGGTCTGGACCACCACGCCGCGTGGCGTGGTCAGCGGGGCGGACTGGATCGGCCCGCCGCCCAACTGCACCCGCGCCATCAGGCTGCCGTCCGCCCGCGACAGAAAATGCAGATAGCCTTCGTAATCGCCGAAAGCCACGGCCCGGCCCGCGAAGGCGGGCGAAGTCAGGTGACGATTGAGCAAGGCGGATTGCTTCCAGGCTTCCTGGCCGTCCCGCAGGCTCAGGGCATGGGCCGCATCATGCAAGTCGGCCAGGTAGAGGCGCTCGCCGTCCGCATCCAGGCCCGTGGCCGATGAAATATCCTGCGCCCAAAGGGCGCGCCCCCCCTGGGAAATATCGAAACACAGCGTCCGCCCCTGGTAGCTGACCCCGCACAGCAAGGGCCCCGCGGCCAGCGGCTGGCCGACGACGTCGCTGATGCGTTCGAGATCAGACGCCCCGCGCGACGCGGCGATGGTCCCTTCCCAGCGCACCGCGCCGGAAGCGGTATCAATCACCAGCAGGCGCCCGTTGGGCATCCCGGCCACCAGGTTGCCGGGCACCATCGTCATGCGCATGCTGGTGCGCAAGGCCAGCGCCGGGCCGGGCCGCTGGACCGACCAGCGCAGTTTGCCCGTGGCCTCGTCGAAGGCCTGGATGCGGTAATCGGTGGTGCGCACCGCCACGATGCCGTTGCCCACGGCGGGCGGGATGTTGACGGCGCTGGCGGCCTGAGCCTGCCAGCGCTCTTGGCCCTGGGCATCGTAGGCCACCACCATGCCCTGACGGGTGACCACCGCCGTGGTATTGCCATTGCTGCCCACCCCGGCCTGCAAGGGCTGTCCGCCCGTTGCGCGCCAGCGGATCGCCCCGGTATCGAGGTCGACGGCGGCGACGGCGCCCGAAGGCGTGGCGGCATACACCGCACTGCCCACCAGTTGGGGCGAGAAGCCGTAATCCCCGCCGCTGCCGATGGCCGCCGTCCAGCGGGCGGAAACGGCCAGCGTGGGGGTGTATTCGGTGAGTTCGGCCGGATCGAACCGGGGGTCAGTCGTGGAGAACAGGCCGCAGCCGGCCAGGCCCGCCACCGCAAGGCACAGCACAGCGGCGCGAAACAGTCGAACAGGGGTACGCATGGGATCAGGCTCCGTTCAAGGCGTCGATTTTCAATTGGACGATCTGGGCGGCGGGGTCCGCGCCAAAGGCCGCCAGGGCTTCGTGCCAGGCCTGGGCTGCCTGGTCGGCCTGCCCCTGCGCGGCCAGGATATCGCCCCGCCGGTCGGCATACAGGCCCTGGAAACCGGCCGGCGCCGTCCCCTGGATCTGGGCCAGCGCGGGCTCGTATTGCTGCTGGGCCAGCAGCACGCCCGCCAGGCGCAGCCGCGCCACCGCCTGCAACGCCGGCGCCGACGCATCCCGCGCCAGCCATTCCAGCTGCGCACGGGCGCCATCCAGATCCTTGCGATCCTGGAGCGCCCAGGCGGCGACCAGAACGCCGCGCGCGGTATAGCCAGAGGCCGGGTAGCCGTCGCGCAGCGCCGCGCTGGCGGCCTTGATGCGCGCGATGGATTCTTCACCCGGCTGGCTGGCCGCGGTCTCCAGGGCTTCGTAGTAGCCCATGGCCTGCGCGGCCTGGTGCGAAGCATACCACTGCCAGCCGCGCCAGCCGGCAAAAGCCAGCACCACCGCCAGCACCAGCACCATGCTGAGTGTGCCATAGCGTTCCCACCAGGCCTTCAGCGCGTCGAGTTTTTCCTGTTCTTCGAGATCGTATGCCATGCCTGAAATCAGATCCTTTGTTTAAGGTATTGGGCCAGCGCGTCAAAGGCGACGGTTTCTTGCTGGGCTTCGCCCGCATCGCCGGCACGCAGCCATTTGACCGAGGCCTGGGCCGCGGCCAGTTCGTCCGGGCCGATAATGACCGCGGCCTGCGCGCCGCTGGCGTCCGCTCGGCGAAACTGTGATTTAAACCCAGTTGAGCCCGCATGGACAAGTGCCCGCAGGCCGGCATCGCGCAGCGCCTCGGCCAGGCGGGCGGCGCAGCGCTGTTCGGCATCGCCCTGGTGGATCAGGTACACCTGGCATTCGGGCGCGGCCAGGGTGTCCGCCCGTTGCGACCAGAGATCCAGCAGGCGCTCCATGCCGATGGCGAAACCCACCGCCGGGGCGGGTTTGCCCCCCAGCAGCGCGATCAGGCCGTCATAACGCCCCCCGCCGCAGACCGTGCCCTGCGCGCCCAAGCGATCCGTCACCCATTCGAAAACGGTGAGATTGTAGTAATCCAGCCCGCGCACCAGCCGGGGATTGAGCGTGTAGGCAATCCCGGCATCATCCAGGCGGGCGCACAGGCCGCGATAATGCGCCAGGGATTCTTCGCCCAGGAAGTCGAACAGGCGCGGCGCGCTGTCGGCCATGTCCTGCATGGCGGGATTTTTGGTGTCCAGCACCCGCAGCGGGTTGCTGTGCATGCGGCGGCGGGCCTCATCGTCCAGCACGTCGATGTGCTTTTCCAGGTGGGTGACCAGGGCGGCGCGGTGGGCCGCGCGCTCGGCGGGCTGCCCCAGCGAATTGAGTTCCAGGCGGATGTCGTCCAGGCCCAGCAGGCGCCACAGGCGCGCCAGCATCAGGATCAGTTCGGCATCGACGTCGGGCCCGGCAAAGCCCAGGGCTTCGACGTCGATCTGGTGAAACTGGCGGTAGCGGCCGCGTTGCGGGCGTTCGTGACGGAACACCGGCCCCATGGCATAGATGCGCCGGGGCCGGTCGTACAGGAAGTTGTGCTCGATGGCCGAGCGCACGATGCCCGCCGTGAATTCCGGCCGCATGGTCAGGCGGTCTTCGTTCAGGGGATCGACGAAGGAATACATTTCTTTTTCGACGATGTCGGTGACTTCACCGATGCCGCGCGCAAACAGGCGGGTGTGTTCCAGCACCGGCGTGCGCATGTTCTGGTAGCCATACGCGGCCAGCCAATCGCGCACCAGGGCCTCCAGGGCCTCCCATTGCGCGGATTCCGGGGGTAAAGCGTCTTTCATGCCGGTCAGGCCGGCGACTTTCTTGAATGCGGACATGAATCAACCTGCTTGGCGCGGCACCACGCCGGGACGATGCGCGGGGGCGTCCCCGTCCGGCCCATAGCGGCGTGCCACGTAATCTTCGACAATCTGCTTGAATTCCCGGGCGATGTGCTCGCCTTTCAAGGTGACCACGCGCTTGCCATCGACATACACCGGCGCGGACGGGACTTCTCCCGTGCCCGGCAGGCTGATGCCGATATCCGCATGGCGGCTCTCGCCCGGGCCATTGACCACGCAGCCCATCACGGCCACGTGCATGTTCTCGACCCCGGGATATTGGTTTTTCCAGACGGGCATCTGCTGGCGCAGGTAGTCCTGGATGCTGGCGGCGAGCTCTTGGAACACCGTGCTGCTGGTGCGCCCGCATCCGGGACAGGCCACCACCATGGGCGTGAACGCGCGCAGCCCCATGGTCTGCAGGATTTCCTGGGCCACGACGACCTCGCGGCAGCGGTCGCCGCCGGGTTCGGGCGTCAGGGAAATGCGGATGGTGTCGCCAATCCCCTGCTGCAGCAGCACGGCCAGGGCGGCGGTGGACGCGACGATGCCCTTGGAGCCCATCCCGGCTTCGGTCAGGCCCAGGTGCAGGGGATAGTCGCAGCGCCGGGACAGATCCTGGTAGACGGCGATCAAGTCCTGCACATGGCTGACCTTGCAGGACAGGATGATGGCATTGCCGGGCAGGCCGAGCGCCTGGGCGCGTTCGGCATTGCTGATGGCCGAGACCACCAGGGCTTCGCGCATCACGGCATTGGCCGTCCAGGGCCGGGCGCGCGCCGCGTTTTCGTCCATCATGCGCGCCAACAGCGTCTGATCCAGACTGCCCCAGTTGACCCCGATGCGCACGGGCTTGTCGTGGCGGCAGGCGACTTCGATCATCTGCGCGAAATTGTCGTCGCGGTGCTTGCCCGCCCCCATATTGCCGGGATTGATGCGGTATTTGGACAGGGCCTGCGCGCAATCCGGGAACTGGGTAAGCAGCTTGTGGCCGTTATAGTGAAAATCCCCCACCAGCGGCACCGGCACCCCCAGGCCGTCCAGGGCATTGCGCAGAGCGGCCACCTGGGCGGCGGCCTCCGGGGTATTGACCGTCACGCGGACCAGCTCGGAACCCGCCTGCCAGAGATCGCGCACCTGCAAAGCGGTGGCCTGGGGGTCGGCCGTATCGGTGTTGGTCATGGACTGCACCACCACCGGCGCATCCCCCCCGACCTGAACCGCGTGATCCCCCCAGCGCACGGCGACGGCGCGGGTGATGCGCCGGGCAGCGGCGGCGGGTTCAGCGGCAAGCGCTTCGGATGTCATGGCCGCAAAGCCTTCAACCAATCGAAAATCAGCCATTCTTCGGGCACCCAGCCCCGGTTGATGGCATACCCCCCCGCCACGGCCAGCAAGATCAGCAAAACCAGCAGCCAGGCCCAGGTGCGATGGGCGGGCTCGCCCCGGGGCGTCATGTCGGCCTGCTGGACGACGCGGCGCGCCGCCGACGCGCCGCCGGCCACCGTGGGCGGCCGCGTGGCGCCCACGGCCTGATCCAGCAGCTGCAACAGCGCCGCCGAGTCGGCTTCGAGGAAGCGCGCATAATTGCGCACCAGCCCGCGCAAGGGCACCCCATCCGGCAGGCGCGACCAGTCGCAGGCTTCCAGGTGGCCCAGTTGCACCGCCGAATACTTGATCCGCGCGGAGACTTCCGGCAGCGTCAGGCCGCGGGTCTCGCGCAGACGCCTGAAGGTTTCGCCTAGCGAGAGGGTTTCAGGCCCGCCGGCGGCGGACGATGGGGTATCGCTGGGAATATCGCTCATTGATGTTCCTTTTTGCGGATGACGATGCGGGCGCGGTCCGGCAGACGCTCGTCGATGCGGGTGCGGTCTTTGACCTCGCCGGCCAACTGGCCACAGGCGGCGTCGATGTCGTCGCCCCGGGTCTTGCGCACCGTGACCACCAGCCCCGCATCGGTCAGCTGCTGGGCAAACAGACGGATGCGGGCCGAAGTGGAACGCTTCAGGCCGGACTGCGGGAAGGGATTGAACGGGATCAGATTGAACTTGCAGCGAACCTGGCGGGCAATCTGGATGAGTTCTCGGGCCTGCTCGTCGGCGTCGTTGACGCCATCGAGCATGATGTATTCAAAGGTAATGAAATCGCGCGGGGCGACTTCGAGATAGCGGTTGCAGGCATCGAGCAGCTGGGCCAGGGGATACTTGCGGTTCAGCGGCACCAGGCGGTCGCGCAAGGCGTCGTTGGGCGCATGCAGCGACACCGCCAGCGCCACCGGACAGTCCCGGGCCAGACGGTCGATCATGGGCACCACGCCCGAGGTGGACACCGTGACCCGCCGGCGCGACAGGCCATAAGCGTGGTCATCGACCATCAGGCGCAGCGCCCCCAGCACCTGGTCGTAGTTCAGCAGCGGCTCGCCCATGCCCATCATGACCACGTTGCTGACGGCCCGCCGAGCATCGGCCGCCGGCCCGTTGAGCCGGGCGGCCTGGGGGTCGTCGCGCAGCGCGCGATTGGCGTACCACAGCTGGCCGATGATTTCGGCGGTGGTCAGGTTGCGGCTGAAGCCTTGGTAGCCGGTGGAACAGAACGGACAGGCCACCGTGCACCCCGCCTGGCTGGAAATGCACAGCGTTCCACGGTCGTCTTCGGGGATGTAGACGGTTTCGATGGCGTTGCCCGCCCCCATGTCGAACAGCCACTTGCGGGTGCCATCGGCCGAATGCTTCTGGAAATTGAGCGGCGGGGCCTGAACCACGCAGCGGGCGTCCAGCTGGGCGCGAAAATCCTTGGCCAGGTCGCTCATGTCGGAAAACCGATCCATCCCGCGCTGGTGCACCCACTGCGACAACTGGCGCGCGCGGAAAGGCTTGCCCCCCCATTGCGCAACCAGGGCTTGCAGTGCGGCGGGATCCAGCCCCAGGACATTGATGAGATCGGTATCGGACATGAGAATCAGAAGATGAACACGCGGGCCCCGCTCCGGCGAGGCCCGCCAGCCACGGGATCAGCGGCTGAAGACGTTGCTTTCGGGGAAGAAGAAAGCGATTTCGACGGCGGCGGTTTCCGGGGCGTCCGAGCCATGCACGGCATTGGCGTCGATGCTGTCGGCGAAATCGGCGCGGATGGTGCCGGGTTCGGCTTTTTTCGGGTCGGTGGCGCCCATCAGGTCGCGGTTCTTGCCGATAGCGGATTCGCCCTCAAGCACCTGGACGAACACCGGGCCGGACACCATGAAATCGACCAGATCCTTGAAGAAAGGGCGTTCTTTGTGCACGGCATAGAAGCGCTCGGCCTCGCCACGCGACAACTGCTGCAGGCGGGCGGCAACCACCGTCAGGCCGGCCTTTTCGAAACGGGCGACGATCTGGCCGATGACGTTCTTGGCGACGGCATCGGGTTTAATGATGGAGAGGGTGCGTTCAATAGCCATGACGGAGTTTTCCGGTAAGAATCGGAGAAAAAGGATTTCTCTGGTGAAAAGGTAGAATGAAGCCCGCGCAACGGCCCCGCCTTAGCCGGGGCATCACCGCCGCATACGGTCAACCGCGCATTTTACCATGCGCCTTTCGCGGCCCATCCGCCTACAATAATCGTTTTTTCGCTGCCCAATCCCATGAGCGACTCCTCCTCCGCCTCCCTGTCAAAAAGTTTCGACCCCCAGGATATCGAATCCCGCTGGTACGCCTACTGGAACCAGCACGGCTTGTTTGCCGGCGGGCGGCACGTCGATCCCGCGCCGGGCCGGGCGTCCGCCCCATTCGCCATCCAGTTCCCGCCCCCCAACGTCACCGGCACCCTGCACATGGGCCATGCGTTCAACCAGACCATCATGGACGGCCTGATCCGCTACCACCGGATGCAGGGCGACGACACGGTGTTCATCCCGGGCACCGACCACGCCGGGATCGCCACCCAGATCGTGGTCGAACGCCAGCTGGATGCCGAAGGGGTGTCGCGCCACGATCTGGGCCGGGACAAATTCCTGGATCGCGTCTGGGCCTGGAAAGAGCAGTCCGGCAACACCATCACGGGGCAATTCCGCCGCCTGGGGTCCTCCTGCGACTGGTCGCGCGAATACTTCACCATGGACGAGCGCCTGTCGCGCGGGGTGATCGAAGTCTTTGTCCGCCTGTACGAACAAGGCCTGATCTACCGGGGCAAGCGCCTGGTCAACTGGGATCCGGTGCTGGGCACGGCGGTGTCCGACCTGGAAGTCGTCAGCGCCGAAGAAGACGGCCACATGTGGGAAATCCGCTATCCGCTCGGCACCCCGGCCGATGGCCTGACCCACCTGGTGGTCGCCACCACGCGGCCCGAGACCATGCTGGGCGATGTGGCCGTCATGGTGCACCCCGAAGACGAGCGCTACGCCCACCTGATCGGCCAAACCGTCATCCTGCCGCTGGTGGGCCGTGAAATCCCCATCATCGCCGACGACTACGTGGATCGTGAATTCGGCACCGGGGTGGTCAAGGTCACCCCGGCGCACGATTTCAACGACTATGCCGTGGGCCAGCGCCACCAGCTGCCCATGATCAGCGTGCTGACGCTGGATGCCAAAATCACCCAGGACGCGCCCGCCGCGTACCGGGGCCTGGATCGCTTCGAGGCCCGCCAGCGCATCGTGGCCGACCTGCAGGCCCAGGGCCTGCTGGCGCAGGTGCGCGACCACAAGCTGATGGTGCCCCGGGGCGACCGCACCAACAGCATCATCGAGCCCATGCTGACCGACCAGTGGTTCGTCGCCATGAGCCAGCCCGCCCCTGCGGACAGCCTGCACCCGGGCAAGAGCATCACCCAGGTCGCGCTGGACGTCGTGGCCGATGGGCGGGTCAAGTTCGTGCCCGAAAACTGGACCACCACCTATAAGCAATGGCTCGAAAAAATCCAGGACTGGTGCATTTCGCGCCAGCTGTGGTGGGGCCACCAGATCCCCGCCTGGTATGCCGAGGATGGCCGCATCTTCGTGGCGCACTCCGCCGAGGACGCCGAACGCCAGGCCCGCGCGGCCGGCGTCGCCGGCCCCCTGACGCGCGACCCGGACGTGCTGGACACCTGGTTTTCCTCGGCCCTGGTGCCGTTCACGGATCTCGGCTGGCCCGAACAAACCCCCGACCTGTCCCGCTACCTGCCTTCTGGGGTGCTGGTCACGGGCTTCGACATCATTTTCTTCTGGGTGGCGCGCATGATCATGATGAGCATGCACCACACCGGCCAGGTGCCCTTCCGCACGGTCTATGTCCACGGCCTGGTCTGCGACATGGAAGGCAAGAAAATGTCGAAATCCAAGGGCAACACCATCGACCCGGTGGATTTGATCGACGGCATCGGGCTGGATTCCCTGCTGGCCAAGCGCACGGCCGGCCTGATGAACCCCAAACAGGCCGACAGCATCCGCAAGCGCACCCGCAAGGATTACCCCGACGGCATTCCCGCCTACGGCACCGATGCCCTGCGCTTCACCATGGCGGCCTATGCCACGCTGGGGCGCAACATCAACTTCGACCTGAAGCGCTGCGAAGGCTACCGCAATTTCTGCAACAAACTCTGGAACGCCACGCGCTTCGTGCTGATGAACGTCGAGGGACACCCCCTGGGCCAACCGCAGCCCGGCGACCTGTCCTTTGCCGACCGCTGGATCATCGACGGCCTGCAGCGGCTGGTCGGCGATGTGCATGCCGGCTTCGCCCAGTACCGTTTCGACCAGGTGGCCGACCGCCTGTACCACTTCATCTGGGACGAATACTGCGACTGGTATCTGGAATTGGCCAAGGTTCGCCTGAACACGGGCGACGCCACCCAGCAGGCCGCCACCCGGCGCACCTTGATCCACGTGCTGGAAACCCTGCTGCGCCTGGTGCACCCGATCATGCCATTCATCACCGAGGAACTCTGGCAGAAAGTCTCGGTGGCCGCCGGGGTGCGGCCCGCCGACATCCCGGCCAGCCTCAGCGTCCAGGCCTTCCCGCAATCATGCGACGCATTGCTGGACGACGAAGCGGCCCGGCAAATGGCCGAATTCAAGTCCTTGACTGACGCCATCCGGGCCTTGCGCGGCGAAATGAACCTGCCCCCCAGCCAGCGGGTGCCCCTGCTGGTGCAGGACGCCGGCGGCAATCTGCCGGAACAGACCCCTTACCTGATGGCCCTGGCCCGCCTGGAAAGCGTCCGCGCCGTGGATCAGCTGCCGGAAATCGGGGCGCCGGTGCAGGTCGTGGGCACCACCCAGCTGATGCTGCATGTCGAAATCGACGTGGCTGCGGAATGCGCCCGCCTGGACAAGGAAATCGACCGCCTGGAAAAAGAAATCGCCAAGGCCAAGGTCAAGCTGTCCAATCCAAGCTTCATCGAGCGCGCGCCCGCCGCCGTGGTCGAGCAAGAGCACGCGCGGCTGGCGCAGTTTGGCGAGACCCTGGATCGGGTGCGCGCCCAGCGCGCCCGGCTGCAGGCCTGAGGCCCGCGCAACATGGCCGACACCGCCTTCAAGCCCGTGATCCAGTCCCTGCTGGACACGGATTTGTACAAATTCACGATGTGGCAAACCATGCTGCACCGGCATCCGGCGGCACAGGCCGAATACCGCTTCATCTGCCGCCAGCCGCCCGCCCACCCGCTGGCGGATCTGGCCGCGGCGGTGCGCGCCCAGATCGACCACTTATGCACCCTGCGGTTTACCCAGGCCGAGCTCGATTACCTGGCCAGCCTGCGCTATATCAAATCCGATTTCGTCGATTTTCTGTCGCTGTTTCATTTTCAGCGGCGCTTCATTGAGATCGGCACGGACGGCGACACGCTGAAGATCGTGGCGCGCGGCCCCCAGGTGCACGTCATGGGCTTTGAAATCTTCGTGCTGGCCATCGTCAACGAACTGTATTTCCGGCGCTACGACACCCCGGAAACACTGGCCGAGGGCCGCCGCCGTCTGCAGGGCAAAATCGATCTGCTGCGCGGCTTTTCCGCCGAACCCGCGCGCCGCTTTCCCCTGCAGATATCCGACTTCGGCCTGCGCCGGCGCTTTTCCCGCGCCTGGCAGGCTGAAGTCGTCGACCGGCTGCGCCAGGCCGTTCCGCATATTGTCACGGGGACATCCAACGTGGCGCTGGCGCGATCCCACGGGCTGGTGCCGGTGGGCACGATGGCGCACGAATACCTGCAGTCCTACCAGGCCTTCGGCAAGGTGCGCCTGCGCGATTTCCAGCGCAGCGCCCTGGAAGACTGGGTGCAGGAATATCGCGGCGACCTGGGCATCGCCCTGACCGACGTGGTGGGCATGGATGCCTTCCTGGCCGATTTCGACCTGTATTTCGCCAAGCTGTTCGACGGCCTGCGGCATGATTCCGGCGACCCCATCGCCTGGGGCGAAAAAGCCATCGCGCACTACCAGGCCCTGCGCATCGACCCGGCCACCAAGCGCTTCGTGTTTTCGGACGGGCTGGACTTGCCCAGGGCGCTGGACATCTACCGGCATTTCGCCGACCGCGTCCAGCTGGCCTTCGGCATCGGCACCAACCTCACCAACGACCTGGGCCCGCAGCCTTTGAACATCGTGATGAAGCTGTTTGAATGCAACGGGATGCCCACGGCCAAGCTGGCCGACAGCCCCGGCAAGGAACACTGCACCGACGCGACTTTCCTGGCCTACCTGCGCCAGGTGTTCGGCCACTGAACGGCGGCGCGGCCCGGCGCGCCTGGGCGAATCAAGCCACGGTTGCCGGCGCGCCACGGCGCGAATCAGGCCACAGCTGCCGCTGCGCCGCGACGCGAATCAGGCCGCGGCTGCCGGCGCGCGCGCCGCTGCGCGGACGGCTCAGGCCGTGCCGCCCACGGTCAGGCCGTCGATGCGCAGGGTGGGCATGCCCACCCCGACCGGCACGCTTTGGCCTTCTTTGCCGCACGTGCCCACCCCCGAATCCAGGGCCAGGTCGTGGCCGACCATGCCGATGCGGCGCATGGCCTCCGGGCCGCTGCCGATCAGGGTGGCCCCCTTGACGGGGTGCGTCACCTTGCCGTTTTCGATGAGATAGGCCTCGGAGGCGGAAAACACGAACTTGCCGCTGGTGATATCCACCTGGCCCCCGCCGAAGTTCACCGCATACAGCCCCCGTTCGACCGACTGGACGATTTCCTGCGGATCGGCCTGTCCCGCCAGCATGTAGGTGTTGGTCATGCGCGGCATGGGCAGGTGCGCATAGGATTCCCGGCGCCCATTGCCCGTGGGGGCCTGCTTCATCAGGCGGGCATTCAGGGAATCCTGCATGTAGCCGCGCAAGATGCCGTCTTCGATCAGCACATTGTGCTGGGTGGGGTGGCCCTCGTCATCCACATTGAGCGACCCCCGGCGGTCGGGCAAGGTGCCGTCATCGACCACCGTCACCCCCTTGGAGGCGACTTGTTCGCCAATGCGGCCGGAAAACACGCTGGAGCCCTTGCGATTGAAATCCCCTTCCAGTCCATGGCCGACCGCTTCGTGCAGCAGGATGCCGGGCCAGCCCGACCCCAGCACCACGGTCATCTGCCCGGCCGGCGCGGGCCGCGCCTGCAGATTGACCCGGGCTTCGTGAACTGCGCGCTCGACATAGCCGCGCAGCACGTCGTCGGTAAAGTAGGCCAGGCCGGTACGGCCGCCACCGCCGCCATGGCCCATTTCGCGGCGGCCCTTGTGCTCGGCGATCACCGTCAGCGACAGGCGCACCAGGGGGCGGACATCCGCCACCAGCCGGCCATCGCTGCCGGCCACCAGGATGACGTCGTATTCGGCCGCCAGCCCGGCCATCACCTGGATGATGCCGGGGTCTGCCGCGCGCGCCATGGCCTCGACGCGTTCGAGCAAGGCCACCTTGTCCGGTGCGGACAGGGAATCCACGGGGTTGACCCCGAGATACAGATGATGCGGGGCATCCTGCCCGCCCGACACCCGGCGCCGCCCGGCCCCCTGGCGGGCAATCGTGCGCACGGCCCGGGCCGACGACAGCAAGGCCTCGGGCGATAGCGAATCCGAATAGGCAAACGCGGTTTTCTCGCCGCTGACGGCACGCACCCCCACCCCCTGGTCGATGGAAAAACTGCCGGTCTTGACGATGCCTTCTTCGAGCCCCCAGCCCTCGGAGCAGCTGTATTGGAAATACAGGTCGGCATAATCGACCCGATGGCTGTGGATTTCGGACAGGGCCCGCGCCAGATGGGATTCGTCCAGGCCCCAGGGGTCCAGCAGCAGAGAGCGGGCGGTATTCAGGGCGTCCAGGCCCGGTTCTATCAATTTCATCTATATGAGGTCCGTCAGACTTTATAAAACGCGATGGCGCAGCGCCGGCAAAGCCTGGCGCACCGCAGCCAGGCGGGCGGCTTCGAGGGCCCCCGAGACCAGGCCCGGGCCTTCGGGCAGGCTGGCGAGCACATCGCCCCAGGGGTCGATCAGCATGGAATGCCCCCAGGTGCGACGGCCGTTTTCGTGCACCCCGCCCTGGGCGCTGGCCAGGACATAACACTGGTTCTCGATGGCGCGCGCGCGCAACAACACCTGCCAGTGTACAGAACCCGTGGTGTAGGTAAAAGCGGCGGGCACCACCATCAGGCGCACATCCCCTTGCGCCCGGAACAGCTCCGGGAAACGCAAGTCGTAGCAGACCGCCAGGGCGACCCGTCCGAACGGCATGGAAAACACCTGGGGCGGATTATCCCCCGGCCGGATCGAAATGGATTCGTCGTAGGATTCGGCATCCTTTTTAAAACCGAACAGGTGGATTTTGTCGTAGCGGGCCGCTTGCCGTCCCTGGGGATCGAAAACCAGACAGGCATTGTAGATGCGTTGCGCATCCGGGCTGTGCAATGGCAAGGTGCCGCCAACCAGCCAGAGCCCATGCCGCCGGGCCAGGTCGGCCAAAAAAGATTGGATGGGCCCCGCGCCGGGGGTTTCGGCCAAGGCCAGCTTATCGGGATCGCGCCGCCCCATGAAACAAAAATATTCGGGCAAAGCGACCAACCGGGCCCCCGCCCGGGCGGCCTCGCCGACCCAGTGCGCCGCCTGCCGCAGATTATCGTCCAACGACAGGCCGGATACCATTTGCACGGCAGCCACGGGAAAGACATCCTCTTGCATGGTGATATTCCTGATCCAGATTTCGTTTCGATGATTTCCATCCGGCGGACGCGCCATCACGAGGCGGCCGGCTTGGAAAAGAAATAAACAAGCTTAAAACAACACGGCAAAAGAGAGACTAAACAGTTGATACATTTTAAATCCGGCACAAACTTGCATAAAGGCATGGCAATCAGATTAAAATACCAGGCACTTTGATTTTTCCGCCTATCAATAGCCCGGTTGGATTTCCAGCCGCCACCTCAGGAGCCCCCATATGGCCCGCAGTAATTTTGCCGCACAGAAAACCCGCCTCGAAAAAGAAATGGCCAAAATAGAAAAGCAACTGGAATCGCTGCAGGCCAAACAACGCAAGCCCGTTATTACCTCCATTGTGCGCTCGATGCGCGATTATGGCATCACCCCGGAAGAAATCGCCGAGGCATTCGACAAAAAACCCGCTGGCCGCGCCGCCGCGGGCACCCGCAAGCCCAGCACCGGCGCCAAGCGCGTCATTCCGCCAAAATACCGCCACCCCGAAACCAAAGCCGAATGGACCGGCCGCGGCAAGCCGCCGCGCTGGGTGTCCGACGCCGAGGCCGCCGGCACTTCCCGCGATACTTTCCTGATCGAAAAAACCGCCTGATCCAACGCCACCCGCCCGCCACACCCGTGGCGCGCCACCGCCGCGCCTGGCTGGGCGCGGCACGCCGCCCCCGTACTGCCGGCCGACTACAATACAGGCCTGATATCGGCTTTACGGAAAAATCATGCGCACAGATCTCGTCCAGACGATTCATCGCCAGGATTACACCCCTTTCCCCTATCGCCTGTCCCACGTCAGGCTGGCCTTCGATCTGGACCCCGACACCACCCGGGTACAGTCCGAGCTGCATTTCCAGCCCGCCGCGCACACCGCGCCGGGCACGCCCCTGGTTCTGCACGGCGAAGACCTCGAACTCATCGACGTCACCCTGGACGGCCGCGCGCTGGTGCCCGGCGAATACCAGCTGGATACCCAGACCCTGCGGCTGTCGCCGCCGGCCGGCGGGCAAGCCTTCACCGTGGGCATCGCCAGCCACTGCCATCCGGCCCGCAACTCCACCCTGATGGGGCTGTATGTCTCGGGCGACAAGCTCTTTACCCAATGCGAGGCCCAGGGCTTTCGCCGCATCACATGGTTTCCCGACCGCCCCGACGTCATGTCCCGCTTCGACGTCGTCCTGCGGGCGCAGCCTTCGGCCTACCCCATCCTGCTGTCCAACGGCAACCTGGTCGAGCAGACCACGCTGGCCGACGGCCGCATCCAGGCCCATTGGCAAGACCCCCACCCCAAGCCCGCCTACCTGTTCGCCCTGGTGGCGGGCGACTTCGACTGCATCGAGCGCCGCGACGCCACGCGCAGCGGGCGGCCCGTGCTGCTGCAGGTGTACAGCGACAAAGGCAGCGGCCCCAAGACCCACTGGGCGCTGGACTGCCTGACGCGCGCCCTCCACTGGGACGAGCGGCGTTTCGGGCTGGCGCTCGACCTCGACCGCTTCATGGTGGTGGCGGCGCGCGACTTCAACATGGGGGCCATGGAAAACAAAGGGCTCAACGTGTTCAATGCCGCCTATGTCCTGGCCGACCCGGACAGCGCCACGGACACCGCCTACCGGCGCATCGAAGATGTCATCGGACACGAATACTTCCACAACTGGACCGGCAACCGGGTCACCTGCCGCGACTGGTTCCAGTTATCCCTCAAAGAGGGCCTGACCGTCTTTCGTGAACAGGAATTCTCGGCCGACATGCTGGCCGAAGGCCTGCCGCCCGAAGAAGCCGCCAGCGCCCGGGCCGTCAAGCGCATCGACGACGTGCATGTCCTGCGCATGATGCAGTTTCCCGAGGACGCCGGCCCCATGGCCCATCCTATCCGCCCGGACAGCTACCAGGAAATCGGCAACTTCTACACCGCCACGGTGTACGAGAAAGGCGCCGAAGTCATCCGCATGCAGCATACCCTGCTGGGCGAAGCCGGCTTTCGCGCCGGCATGGACGAATACTTCCGCCGCCACGACGGCCAGGCCGTCACCTGCGACGATTTCGTCGACGTGATGGAATCCATCTACACCCGGCAAAACCCGGGGCAGGATTTCCAGGTGTTCCGGCAGTGGTACGCCCAGGCCGGCACCCCGCGCCTGCGGGTGCAATCGCAGTACCACCCGGATCGCCGGCAACTCAGCCTGACGCTGTCCCAGCAATGCGCCCCCGTCGGGCTGGAGGCCCGCGCCACGCCCGTGGCCGACAAACCGCCGCTGCACCTGCCGGTCGCCATCGGTCTGCTGGATGCCGACGGACACCCCCTGCCCATCACTTGGCAGGGCCGCCGGCAGGACACCGTGATCCTGGAACTCAAGCAGGCCCGGCAGACCTGGGTGCTGGACGACATCCCCAGCGCCCCCGTGCTGTCGCTGCTGCGCGGTTTTTCGGCCCCGGTGCTCATCGACACCCCGCGCGGCACGGCCGACCTGGCCCTGCTGGCCCGCCACGATCCCGACCCCTTCGCCCGCTGGGACGCCACCCAGGAACTGGCGCTGCGCCACCTGCTGTCCCGGATGCCCGCAACCGACCACGATACCGATGCGCCGCCCGCGGATATCCTGATCGAAACCTGGCAAGCCGCCCTGCGGAACCCGGCGCTGTCGGCCGCCTACCGCGCCCGCCTGCTGGCCCTGCCCACCGCGCGCGAAGTGATCGAACGCAGTCGCCCGATGGCGCCCCAGGCCGCCGTGGCCGCCTGGGATCAGACGCAACGGGCGCTGGGCACCGCCCTGGCCGGCGACTGGCGCCGCCTGTATGACAGCCTGGCCGACGATGGCGGCCCGTATTCGCCCGACCCCGTCGCCGCCGGGCGGCGCGCCCTGCGCAACCTGGCGCTGTCCTACCTGCTGGCGGGCAAAGAACCTGCCGCCATCGACAGCGCGCGCCGGCAGTACGCCCAGGCGCGCAACATGACCGAAAGCCTGGGGGCCTTGTCCGCCCTGGTGCAACATGCCCCCCAGGATTGCGACGACCTGCTGCGGGATTTTCACCAGCGCTGGCAAGCCGACCCCCTGGTTCTGGACAGCTGGTTCGGCCTGCAGGCCAGCGCGCCCGCCTGCACGGTGGATCAGGCCCGCGCCCTGATGGCGCTGCCCGACTTCACCTTGCGCACGCCCAACCGGGCCCGCGCGGTGATCTTCCGCTTTTGTCTGGACAACCCCGCCCAGCTGCACACGCCCGAAGGCTACGACTTCTGGGCCGAACAAGTCCTGGCGCTCAACCCGCTCAATCCCGAGATCGCCGCCCGCCTGGCGCGCGCGTTCGACAACTGGGCGCGCTTCGAGCCGTCATGCCGGGACGGCATGCGGGCGGCGCTGCAGCGGGTGCTGGCCGCCCCCGACCTGTCGCGCAACGTCCGGGAAATCATCTCCAAAGCATTGGACGTCTGATCCACGCCCCCCGCCCGGGCGGGGGCGCTCGATTTTTTCATTACTTACGAGGCATACCTTGAAATTCAAAACCTTGACCCAGTATCTGGTCGAACAGCAGCGGCTGCACCAGGCGGTCTCGCCCGAGGTTCGGCTCCTGATCGAAACTGTCTCCCGGGCCTGCAAGGCCATCAGCCATGCGGTCAGCAAAGGCGCCCTGGGCGGCGTGCTGGGCAGCCAGGGCACCGAAAACGTCCAGGGTGAAATCCAGAAAAAACTGGATGTGCTGTCCAACGAAATCCTGTTGGAAGCCAATGAATGGGGCGGCAATCTGGCGGCGATGGCCTCCGAGGAAATGCAAACCATCCACCGGATTCCCAACCACTATCCAAAAGGCCAGAACCTGCTGCTGTTCGACCCGCTGGACGGGTCCTCGAACATTGACGTCAATGTGTCGATCGGCACGATTTTTTCCGTCCTGCAGGCGCCGCCGTCCGCCGCCGGACGCGAGATCACCGAAGCCGATTTTCTTCAGCCCGGCAGCCGGCAAGTGGCGGCGGGCTACGCCATCTACGGCCCCCAGACCATGCTGGTGCTGACCGTCGGCAACGGGGTGATGGGCTTTACCCTGGATCGGGAAATGGGCTCATGGCTGCTGACCCACGAAAACATCCGCGTCCCGGAACAAGCCACCGAATTTGCCATCAACATGTCCAACCAGCGCCACTGGGAAGCGCCCGTCCAGCGCTATATCGACGAATGCCTGGCCGGCGAAACCGGCCCGTTGGGCAAAAACTACAACATGCGCTGGATTGCCTCGATGGTGGCCGATGTGCACCGCATCCTGACTCGCGGCGGGGTCTTCATGTACCCCCGCGACGCCCGGGCGTCCGGGCGCAAGGGCAAGCTGCGCCTGATGTACGAGGCCAATCCCATGAGCTTCCTGGTGGAACAGGCCGGCGGCCGCGCCGTGGACGGCGACACGCGCATCCTGGACATCCAGCCCGACGCCATCCACCAGCGCGTCGGGGTGGTGCTGGGTTCCCGGGAAGAAGTCGAGCGCGTGCAGCGCTACCACCAGCAGGGCTGATCAGTCCAGCGTCAGCACCGTGGCCCCGGTGGTCCGGCGGGACTTCAGGGCCTCGTGCGCCAGCGCCGCGTCTTCCAGGGCGAAGCGCTGGCCGATCACGATGTGGATTTTGCCCGCCGTGACCAAGTCGAAAAGATCCGTGGCCGCGGCCTGCATGGCCTGGGCCGTGGCCACATAAGCGCCCAGTATCGGCCGGGTGACGTACAAGGAACCCTTGGCGGCCAGCTGGCCCAGGTTGACGCCTTCGACCGGGCCGGAGGCATTGCCGAAACTGACCATGAGGCCGCGCGGCTGCAGACAGTCGAGCGAGGTTTCCCAGGTATCGCGCCCCACCCCGTCGTAGACCACGGGCACCTTCTGGCCCTCGGTGAGTTCCAGCACCCGGGCGGCGACGTCCTCGCGGGTGTAGTCGATGACCTCCCAGGCGCCATGCTGGCGCGCCAGGGCGGCTTTTTCGGGCGAAGACGCCGTGCCGATCAGGCGCACCCCCAAGGCGCGCGCCCATTGGCAGGCGATCAGCCCCACCCCGCCCGCGGCGGCGTGGAACAGAATGGTTTCCGTGCCTTTCAGGCGGTAGGTCTGGCGAAACAGATACTGAACCGTCAGGCCTTTCAGCATCAGGGCGGCCGCCTGCTCGAAATCGACCGAGTCGGGAATGGCCACCACCCGGTCGGCGGGAATGTTGCGGACGTCCGCATAGGCGCCGATGGGGCCCTGGCCATAGGCTACCCGGTCGCCCGCCTGCAAGTGCCGCACCTCGGCCCCGACGGCCGCCACCACCCCGGCGGCCTCGAACCCCAGGCCATGCGGCAGGGGATTGGGGTACAGGCCGGTGCGGCAATAAATATCGATGAAATTCAGCCCGATGGCTTTCTGGCGGATCTGGACCTCGTGGGGCGCCGGCGCCGGAAGCTCGGCTTCTGTGATCTGCATGACTTCCGGCCCGCCATGCTGGCGAACCTGAACGATTCGGGTTTTTTCCACGGCAAATTCCTCCGGCCCGTCATGGGCTGCCATATGCGATCAGACTAGCATGAAAACCCGCCCCGCCAGACGACCGCGCCGGTAGCGGGTAAAATGACGGATTCCATGTTTTATCCTAGTTGACACATTATGGCCGGACACAGTAAATGGGCGAACATCCAGCACCGCAAAGGGCGCCAAGACGCCAAGCGCGGCAAGCTCTGGACAAAAATCATTCGTGAAATCACCGTCGCCGCCCGCGCGGGCGGGCCCGACCCCGATGCCAACCCGGCCCTGCGCCTGGCCTGGGACAAGGCCACGGCGGCCAATATGCCCAAAGACAACATCCTGCGGGCCATCCAGCGCGGCGCGGGCGGGGCGGATGACGCCAACTACGAAGAAATCCGCTACGAAGGCTATGGCATCGGCGGCGCGGCCCTGATCATCGACTGCATGACCGACAACCGCCAGCGCACGGTCTCCGAGGTTCGCCATACCCTGAGCAAGCACGGCGGCAACCTGGGCCAAGACGGCTGCGTGGCCTTCATGTTCCAGCACTGCGGGCAATTCATCTTCGCCCCCGGCACGGCCGAAAACCACGTCATGGAAATCGCCCTGGACAACGGCGCCGACGACGTCCAGACCGACGACGAAGGCGTGATCGAAGTCACTTGCGAACCCGGCCAATACGCCGCCCTGAAACTGGCCTTCGACCAGGCGGGTCTCGCCGCCGAAGTCCAGGGCGTCGTCATGAAGGCCCTGTCGGAAGTCCAGTTGCAGGGCGAAGACGCCCAGCGCATGCAAAAAATCATCGACCTCCTCGAAGGCCTGGACGACGTCCAGGAAGTCTATACCACCGCCGTGTTGGACGACGCCGAATGAAAATCCTGGTGATCGGCTCGGGGGGCCGCGAACACGCCCTGGCCTGGCGGCTGGCCCAATCGCCCCGGGTGCAAAAAATCTACGTCGCGCCGGGCAACGGCGGCACCGCCCAGCCCCCCCTGTTGGAAAACCTGCCCCTGCAGGACACCCAGGCCCTGATCGACTTCGCCCGCCAGGAAAAAATCGCCTACACCGTGGTGGGGCCGGAAGCCCCCCTAGCCGCCGGCATCGTGGACGCCTTCCGCGCGGCCGGCCTGCGCATCTTCGGCCCCACCCAGGCGGCGGCCCGGCTCGAAAGCTCCAAAGACTACGCCAAAGCCTTCATGCTGCGCCACGGCATCCCCACGGCGGCCTACCAGACCTTCACCGACGCGGCCCAGGCCAAGGCCTACATCCAGGCCCAAGGCGCGCCCATCGTGATCAAGGCCGACGGCCTGGCGGCGGGCAAGGGCGTCGTCGTGGCCCAGACCCTGGACGAAGCCCTGGACGCCATCGACCACATGCTGGGCGCGGACGGCGCATTCGGCGCGGCCGGCGCCCAGGTGGTCATCGAAGAATTCCTGTCCGGCGAAGAAGCCAGCTTCATCGTCATGTGCGACGGCCAGCACATCCTGCCCCTGGCCACCAGCCAAGACCACAAACGCCTGCTGGACGCCGATCTCGGCCCCAACACCGGGGGCATGGGGGCGTATTCGCCCGCGCCCATCGTCACGCCGGCCCTGCACAACCGCATCATGCGCGAAGTCATCCAGCCCGCCATCCAGGGCATGGCCAAGGACGGCATTCCCTATACGGGGTTTCTATATGCCGGCCTGATGATCGGCGACGGCGCCGACGCCGCGCGGGCCCTGAAGGTTCTGGAATTCAATTGCCGCATGGGCGACCCCGAAACCCAGCCCATCATGCTGCGCGTCAAGAACGACCTCGCCGAGGTCTTCGACCACGCCGTCGACGGCACGCTGGATCAAACCGACATCGACTGGGATCGCCGCACCGCCGTCGGGGTGGTTCTGGCCGCGGCGGGCTACCCGGAAGCCCCCCAAAAGGGCGCGCCCATCACCCGCCTGGCCCCGGACACCGACACCTGCGTGACCTTCCATGCGGGCACCACGCGCCAGGACGGCCAGCTGCTGACCTGCGGCGGGCGGGTGCTGTGCGTCACCGCCCTGGCCGATTCCCTGCGCCGAGCCCAGCAGGCCGCCTACGACGCGGTCAACCAAACCCTCTTCGAGGGCCGCCAGTATCGCCGCGATATCGGCTGGCGCGCCTTGGCCACCCCCCCAAAACACGACTAGGCGGAGCCCCCATGCACGTTCCCGTTGGACAGGTTCACGATTACTTCTCCGGGCTGCAGGCCACGATTGTGGCCGCGCTGGAAACCCTGGAAGGCAGCGCCTTCGGCAGCGACCCCTGGGCGCGCCCCGAAGGCGGCGGCGGCCTGACGCGCTACTGCGAAAACGGCCGTATATTCGAACGCGCGGGGGTGCTGTTCAGCCACGTCCGGGGCAAGACCCTGCCCCCCTCGGCCAGCGCCCACCGGCCCGACCTGGCCGGGCGCAGCTGGGAGGCCATGGGGGTGTCCATGGTGCTGCATCCGCGCAACCCGCACGTCCCCACCACCCACATGAACGTCCGCATGTTCGTGGCCCACGGCCCGAATCCAGACCAGGATGTCTTCTGGTTCGGCGGCGGGCTGGATCTCACCCCCTACTATCCCGTCGAAGCCGACGTGCGCCATTTTCACCAGGTCTGTCATGACGCGGTCAGCCCCTACGGCGACGACAAATACCCCCGATTCAAAGCCTGGTGCGATGATTATTTCACCCTCAAGCACCGCCAGGAAACCCGTGGCGTGGGGGGCCTGTTCTTCGACGACCTGAACACGCCCGACTTCGCCACCAGCTTCGCCCTGACCCAATCCGTGGGCAACTGCTTCCTGCCCGCCTATGTGCCCATCGTCCAGGCCCGGCAAGATACCCCATACGGCGAACGCGAACGCGCCTTCCAGGCCTACCGCCGGGGGCGCTACGTCGAGTTCAACCTGGTCTACGACCGCGGCACGCTGTTCGGCCTGCAATCCGGCGGTCGAACCGAATCCATCCTGCTGTCCATGCCCCCCATGGCCCAATGGCGCTACAGCTGGGCCCCCGAGCCGGGTTCGCCCGAATCCGCGCTGGCGGCCTACCTGACCCCGCGCGCATGGCTGTAGCGCCACGGGTGGGTCTGCTGGGGGGCAGTTTCGATCCGGTTCACAAGGCCCACATCGCGCTGGCCTTGGCGGCCATCCAGGCCCTGTCCCTGGATCAGGTTCAGTTGCTGCCCGCCGGGCAGCCCTGGCAGAAACCCGCCCTGGGCGCCACCGCCCAGCACCGCCTGGCCATGCTGCTGCTGGCCTGTCGGCACCACCCCCAATTGGCCGTCAACCCCGCCGAACTGCACCGGGCAGGCGTCACCTACACCATCGACACGCTCCTGGCCTTGCCGGACACCGCCCGCTACACCTGGATCATGGGGGCCGATCAGCTGCTCAATTTCTGCAGCTGGCACCGCTGGCGGGACATCATCCAGCATGCGCGCCTGGCCGTTGCCCAACGCCCGGGTTCGGCGCTCCGCATCCCCCCGGCCCTGCAGGCCGTCCTGCCCGCCGATGGCCTGGTTCGCCTGCCCTTCCCTCCCCAGGACATCGCCGCCACCGCCATCCGGCAGGCCCTGCGGCAGGGCCAGACCCAGATCCCGGCGCTCGACCCCGCCGTGCTCGACTACATCCGCACCCACGGGCTGTACCAAGCGCCCGCCAACCCAACCCCCCGCACGCCATGAATCTACAAAAGCAGCAACGCCTCGTCATTGATGCCCTGGAGGACACCAAGGCCCAGGACATCAAGGTCTTCAACACCACCGCCCTGACCGGCCTATTCGACCGCGTCATCATCGCCAGCGGCACCTCCAACCGCCAAACCCGCGCCATCGCCGGCCACGTGGCGGATCAGGCCAGGAAAAACGGCCTGCAGGTGATCGCCTTCGAAGGCGAGGATACCGGCGAATGGGTGCTGATCGACCTGGGGGACATCGTCGTGCACTGCATGCAACCGGCCATCCGCAGCTACTACAACCTGGAAGAAATCTGGGGGGCGCACCCTGTGCGCGTCAAGCTGCTGCCCACCGGCCCGGCCCGGGCCGGCTGGGATGACGACGCCCCCCTGGACAGCGCGGACGACGACCTGGATGCCTGACGCCGCGCATCGGCGCCATGGGCCGCCCCGTCGCGGCCGCCACCCGGATCAAGACGCATGAAACTTCGCATTTACGCCGTGGGCCACCGCATGCCCGCCTGGGTGCAGGACGCCTGGCAGGATTACAGCAAACGCATGCCGCGCGACTGTCTGGTCGAGCTGCACGAAATCCGCCCCGAGCCCCGCACCAGCGGCAAGACCCCGACACAGCTGATGCAGGCCGAAGCCCAGCGTATCGAGGCCGCCCTGCCCGCCACCGCCTGGCGGGTCATCCTGGATGAACACGGCCAAGACCTCGGCACCCGCGATCTGGCCCGGCACCTGGAGGCCTGGCGCGCAGCGGGCCAGGACATCGCACTCATCGTGGGCGGGCCGGACGGCCTGGATCCCGCACTGAAAAGCACGGCGCGCCAGACCCTGCGCCTGTCATCCCTGACCCTGCCGCACCCCCTGGTCCGGGTTCTGCTAGCAGAACAGTTGTACCGCGCCTGGAGCATTCTGGCCGGCCATCCCTATCACCGGGAATAAGCGCGGCCCCGCGCCCGGTTGGCGGCGCCTGCTTGCCCGACGCCCTGGATAGAGTATGCTGGTGGGTTCTCTCACCCATTCTGGCGCCTTGCGCCGGACTTTCACGGAGTTTACGCATGCATGCCCCACGCCGTCGCACAAAAATTGTGGCAACCCTTGGGCCGGCCACGTCCAGCCCAGAACGCATCGAAGCCCTGATCGACGCGGGGCTGGACGTAGCCCGGCTGAATTTTTCGCACGGGTCAGCCGACGACCACCGCGCGCGTGTCCGCCTGGTGCGGGAAATCGCCGACCGGCTTGGCCGCCACGTCGCCATCATGGGCGACCTGCAAGGCCCGAAAATCCGCATTGCCCGCTTCGCCGACGGCCAGATCGAACTGCAGGTGGGCGATCCGTTCACCCTGTCCATCCAGCACCCCGTGGATGCCGGCACCCGGCAAATCGTCGGCATCGAATACCCGCCGCTGGTGCAAGACTGCACCCCCGGCGACGAACTGCTGCTGGATGACGGCCGGGTCATTCTCAAAGTCGACTCGGTGGATGAGTTCGCCGTCCACACGACCGTGACCGTGGGCGGCCCCCTATCCAACAACAAGGGGATCAACCGCCGGGGCGGCGGCATTTCGGCCCCCAGCCTGACCGACAAAGATCGCCAGGACATCCGCCTGATCGCCGAACTCGACCTGGACTACGTCGCCGTGTCCTTCCCCCGCAGCGGAACCGACATGGAACAAGCCCGCCGCCTGGTGCGCGAGGCCGGCAGCCACGCCTGGATCATCGCCAAGATCGAGCGCGCCGAGGCCGTGGCCGACGACGCCGCCATGGACGACCTGATCCGGGCCAGCGACGGCGTCATGGTGGCCCGCGGCGACCTAGGCGTGGAAATCGGCGATGCTCGCCTGGTCGGCATCCAAAAACGCATCATTCAGCACGCCCGCACCCTGAACAAAGTGGTGATCACGGCGACCCAGATGATGGAATCCATGATCGCCAGCCCCATCCCCACCCGCGCCGAGGTCTCGGACGTGGCCAATGCGGTGCTGGACTACACCGATGCCGTGATGCTGTCGGCCGAATCGGCCTCGGGGCAATACCCCGTCGAAGCCGTGCAGGCCATGGCCCGCATCTGCCTGGGCGCGGAACAAGAACCCACCAGCGTCAAGTCCCACCATCGCCTGGGCGAGACCTTCACCCGCTGCGACGAGACCATCGCCCTGGCCAGCATGTACGCCGCCAATCATTTCCCGGGGATCAAGGCCATCATCAGCCTGACCGAAAGCGGGCACACACCGCTGATCATGTCGCGCATCCGCTCCGGGGTGCCCATCTACTGCTATACCCGCCACGAAGCCACGCAGCGCCGGGCCGCCATGTTCCGGGGGGTGTACACCGTGCCCTTCGACGCCGCCACCCTGCCCCCCGCCGAAGTCAGCGAGGCCGCCATCGACATCCTGCGCCAGCAGGGCCTGCTGCAATCCGGCGACTGGATCATCCTGACCAAGGGGGATTTCTACAGCAACAGCGGCGGCACGAACGGCCTGAAAATCCTGCGCGTCGCCTGATGCCGTCCGGTTTCATCCTGCTGGCGTCGGCCAGCCCGCGGCGGCACGAAATCCTGGATCAGCTGGGGCTGGCCCATGGGGTGTTGCGCGTGCCCGCCCCCGCGGGCCCGGACGAACCGCAGCTGCCCGGCGAGGCCGCTGAAGACTACGTGCGGCGCACCGCCCGCGACAAGGCCTTGCACGCCCTGCAATGGCTGGTCGCCGGCGGGACGCCCCCAGAGACCCCGCCCGACTGGCCCGCCCACTGGCGCGAGGCTCCCATCCTGTGCGCCGATACCACGGTCATCCTGGATGGCGACATCCTGGGCAAGCCCCGGGATCGCGCCCATGCCCGCGCCATGCTGCAGCGCCTGTCCGGGCGTACCCACCAGGTGCACACGGCTGTCGTCCTGGCCGTCAACGGCGCGCTGCGCCAAACCCGCCAGATCAGCCAGGTCAGCTTCCAGGCGCTCTCCACCGAAGACATCGACCGCTATTGCGCCTCGGGCGAGCCCTTCGGCAAGGCAGGCAGCTACGCGATCCAAGGCCGCGCGGCGGCTTTTATCACGCATTTGTCCGGCAGTCATTCCGGGGTCATGGGGCTGCCCGCCCACGAAACCATGCAGCTGCTGCGCGACTCTGGCGTGCCGTGCGGTTGAGCCGGGCTCCGCACCAAGGGTTTTCCCTTAAGTTGACGCCAGCGCCTTGACCAAAGGACAGGCAGCTTCTAGGATGACTGACGACTTGCTGAATATCGCAAGCCTTCGGTGATGGCCGTGGCGGCTTGCACGGCCTCGTATGCAAACGTCTACATCAAGAGGCATTGCACATGGTCGACCCCGCTGTCAGTCCCGCATCCCCTTCGCAGCCAGCCCCGGAAATCCGCAGCACCAATCTGCCTGCCGCCACCTACCGAGATCTCCCCGAGCCCCTGTCCCTGAAGAAAGTCATCGGCCCCAGCGTCCTGCTGCTGGCCGGCTCCATTGGCTCTGGGGAATTCGTCCTGTGGCCCTATATCTCCACCCAAACCGGCCTGGCCCTGGTCTGGCTGGCCACCATCGGCATCCTCACGCAGTATTTCCTGAACATGGAAATCACGCGCTATACCCTGGCCACGGGGGAAACCGCCGTCACGGGCTTCACCCGGCTTTGGAAACCCTGGAGCTGGCTCTTTATCATCATGGCCGTCATCCCCTGGATGTGGCCAGGCTGGGCAACCGGCAGTTCCACCGCCCTGACCTACGCCTTCGGCCTGTCCGAAAGCGCGGTCATCCCCATCACCATTGCCTCGCTGGTGCTGATCGGCATCATCCTCACCGTGTCTCCCGTCGTCTACAAGACGGTGGAAAAAATCCAGTTCTTCCTGGTGGCCCTGATCGTGCTCTTTATGCTGTACATCATCTTCGGGCTGCTGACCGGCGAATCCTGGTCCGCCCTGGTCGCCGGCTTCACCACCGAAGTCCCGAAAATCCCGGATGCCATCGGCGAACTGCCGATCGCCCTGCTGCTGGGGGCCATCGCCTTCGCCGGGGCCGGCGGGGTGATGAACCTGGCCCAGTCCAACTGGGTGCGCGACAAGGGGATGGGCATGGGCGCCCTGCTGCCGAAAATCGTTTCGCCCATCACCGGAGAAGAAACCACCGACGCCGCCATCGGCCACTTTTTCCCCCAAGACGAGGCCAATATGCGCCGCTGGCGCGGCTGGTGGCGCGTCGCCGACCGCGAACAGTTCATCACGTTCTTCGTGCTGGGGCTGCTGGCCATCCTGCTGTTCATGATGCTGGCCTTCACTTATGTGGGGGTGGGCAGCACCGCACAGAATTTCGACTTCGTCCATCTGCTGGGTGAAACGCTCAACGAGCGGGTCGGCAGCTGGGCCGGCCCGGCTTTCTGGCTGACCGGCGTGGTGGTGCTCTTGTCCACCAACCTCACCGTGCTGGACATGATCGGCCGCATCGTGGCCGACATCGCCAAGACCAACTGGCTGCGCAGCAGCAAGACCTGGACGGAAAGCCGCCTGTACTTCCTGGTGGTCTGGCTGATGGTGGCCTTTGGCTCCATCATCCTGCTCTCCGGCGTCAGCCAGCCCCTGCTGCTGCTGGTCATCGCCTCCGCCCTGAACGGCCTGGTGATGTTCGTGTATTCGGTGCTGCTGATCCAGCTGAACCGCTGCATGCTGCCCCGCACCATCGGCCTGAATGGCGTCCGCCTGATCGCCGTCCTGTGGGCGGTGCTGTTCTACGGCGGGTTTTCCATTTACCTGATCATCGACCAGTTCGGAAAGCTGTTCTAAGCAGGCGGTTCCAAGTCGGAAAGCTGTTTTCTGAGCAGGCGGTTCCAAGTGGCCCAGTTCCGGCAAGTGCGCGATGCGCGTTTGCCGGAACTGGGCTATGTGATCCACGTAAACCACGTGATCGGATTAGCCCGAATGATGCAGCATCGGTGCGTTGCCGGCGCACAAAAGACAAAACCCCCGCAGCGGATAAGCTGCGGGGGTTTTGCGGTATAAAAGCCTGACGATGACCTACTTTCACAGGTGTCCACCCACTATCATCGGCGCGAAGGCGTTTCACTGTCCTGTTCGGGAAGGGAAGGAGTGGGGCCACCTTGCTATGGTCGTCAAGCATAACTGGTTGTAAACGAGTCTTATGACTGGTTCACGAATTTGGAAGAAGCACGATGTGCATTTTGTGCGCATCTTGTTAACAAGGCGCGGGCTTTGCCGCGTGGCTTGTTTAGCAAGCTGCGCAGTTTAGCAGGTTTTACGCTGCGCTGCACGGGTTGATTGTACGATTGTTTTGCGCGGCGGCGCTTTGGGCGCCGCCCGCTGCTTGCGTGGGTTGACGCAAGGAATTGAATTGGGCTTACACACGAATCACTATTCTCTTTGCCTGGGTTGGCGCCTGGCGTGAGCCAGGGGACAACCTGCAAGGTTATAGGATCAAGCCGCACGGGCAATTAGTACTGGTTAGCTGCACGCATTACTGCGCTTCCACACCCAGCCTATCAACGTTGTGGTCTACAACGACCCTTCAGGGGGGTCAAGCCCCCGGGATACCTAATCTTCAGACGAGTTTCGCGCTTAGATGCCTTCAGCGCTTATCTCTTCCGCACGTAGCTA
>NZ_JBLGTV010000032.1:0-995 GCF_047468865.1 Castellaniella hirudinis | reverse complement strand
TCAGGAACCACTTCACGCCGCCAGAAGTGCCGGCGGTATTGAGCTGACACGGCGGTTAGTTCGGCCACTGGGTCGCCGTGCGGCCAAGATCGACCAGAATCGACCTGTATCGATGTCTTTTTGCAGGCGCAAAAAAATACACCACAAGAAGGGCACCCCCTTCTTAGCAATCATGCGCAGCAGCCACTTGATGTTGTATCCCGCCGCGCACAGCACCGCATGCAACCGATCGCCCTGTTCGCCTTTCAGATGACAGCGGCCCATCCGATGATCCGCCTTCAAGTGGCCAATGATGGGTTCAATGGCCTGGCGCCGCTTGAGTTGCTTTCTCTCCTGCGCCGTCAGCCGCTTGGGCTTGCCCCGATGGATGATGCGCACGCCAGGATTCTCTGCGTCCACGCCCCGATAACCCAGGTCTACAAACACCTTATCCGGCTGTACCGCACAGTCCTGCATCAGAATGGTGGCCTGCTCAAGTTGTGAGCCCAGCGTGTGGCCGTCATACGGATTGCAGTGAAACGCCCGGGCACCCACGATCAGGTTGCCTTTGAAGGAGCTGGCAATGCCTACCTTCACCCCAAACTCGTAAGGGCGGCGCGCCTTGCCTTTACTGATGCAGTCCACTTCTGGCGCGTGCCAGGCGTACAGCTTGGGCTGCCCGTTGACCGCCTTGCGCTGGGCGCTCTGAGCGACGATGCGCCGGGCCTTGTCCAAGACCTCGCCCAAGGCATCACGAACCGCTTGGCCCAGCGCGCTGGCTTTGCGGTCAATCTCGCGGGCAAGCCGCCCCACAATAGTGCGCTGGCGCTTGATTGCCCGGCGCATGCGTTTGAACTGACGCGCGTGGGCATAACGCCCGGCCTGACGGCTCAGTTGCTCACCTTCCTTGGCAAAGGTCTGCTTCAGCGGGAGGCCCGCCGCCTTGGCGGCCTCCACCAGTTTGATGCGAGCAGTCTCCAGCAGCCGGCTGTCCGTCGGATGGGCAATGGCCTTCT
>NZ_JBLGTV010000027.1:0-9905 GCF_047468865.1 Castellaniella hirudinis | reverse complement strand
GGCGACCCAGTGGCCGAACTAACCGCCGTGTCAGCTCAATACCGCCGGCACTTCTGGCGGCGTGAAGTGGTTCCTGACTGTCGAAATGAATATTTCAGGGCTGACTAGCGAGATTTGTTGAAACCCGCAGCATTGCTGCATCTTCATCAATGAGTGAGGCTCAAACTGTCGAACTCAGGTGGACTGGGTGGTCACGATGCCGGAATCGCTGGTCACGATCAACCGGAATACCCACGCACGGCGACCCAGTGGCCGAACTAACCGCCGTGTCAGCTCAATACCGTCGGCGCTTCTGACGGCGTGAAGTGGTTCCTGACTGTCGAAATGAATATTTCAGGGCTGACTCAGTAGCCTGCCTCTTTCTGGTGTCGGAAGGCCAGAACATACACCGCATCGTCGGCCGGTTCGCAGCGGTACAGGGCCACATAGCCGGAATCCCCGAAGGCAATCACCAGCTCGCGCAGTTCGGGCATTTCGGGGTACGGCCGACCAATGTCGGGGGCTGTCTCCAGCAGCAGGAATTGCCGCTCGATGGCCTCACCGGCACGTCTGGCGACGTCCGGTGCCTTGGCGGCCAGAAACCGCCGGCATCGTTCCAAGCCTTCTGCCGCGCCTTCGGTGACGATTACTCGTGGCACTCAGGCACCGCCCTTTCGTCATTGGTGCCCCAGGTGTTCAACCAGGTGCGAACTTCTTGGCCGGTCAGGTGGCGGCCGGTTTCCTTGTAGGCCGCCCAGGATGTCAAGGCTTCCTGCTTGAAGCTCTCGCGGGCTTCTTCGCGCTCGACGTACAGCTGGATCGCTTCGAGCATGATCCAGTGGGGCGAGCGGCGGCGCTGGCTGGCCAACTGCTGGACGCGACTTTTCAGCGCGTCGTCAATCTTGAGAGACGTTGCCATGGTGGGATTCTTATCACATAGTAATACTTAGTGATAATAGCCCTTCCCTGCCCCCGAGTCCATCGCGCTGAAACTGTTTTGAAAAGGCTCTTTAGGGCTGGATTATTGAGCTAGACGCATATAGATCGCGCTTTCATAAATGAGCCTGACGGGCTACGATAGGCGCATTAAGGTATGCCCAAAGGAACCAGCATGAGCAGGACGAAGCCAGCAGCCGCGCCGATGATGGGTTACCGTCCGGCAAACAGCGCCTTCGCACGTGACATGACGCAACCGCTGGGATGAGCTGGAAACATTGACGACCACGATTCTTTCCGCCGATCAGGCCGACCTGTTCACTCACTTGACGACGGACAAGGCCGACTTGTACCGTCGCATCATGGATTGCTTTGCCGCGGCCAAGCGGCAGTTTCGCCTGCATTTGCGCCCTGACGAAGTCCTGGCCGAAGTCGACTGGTCCGGCCGGGCGGCTCAGGATCGGCCCAGACTGGACGAAATCCAGGCCGCCCTGCGGCAACTGACCGACTGGGGCAACCTGGAATCCCAGCCGGATATCTCGCGGGTCACCACGCTGAACGACTATTACCGCGCGCAGTATCTCTACCGCCTGTCGCCAGGCGGCGAAGCCGTCGAGGCCGCCCTGGAAACATTCGCCAAAACCCTGGGGCGGCGCGCCGAACTGCAAACGGTTGCGCTGGAAGATATCGCCAGCCGCCTGCAGGCCTTGCGCGTATTGGCCGACCAACAGCATCCAGACGCCGCCAAAGTGCATGAAGTGCTGCGCGACTTGGTTCGGGTGTTTGAAAACCTGGCCGACAACGCCCAGGCTTTCATGGCCGGGATCGGCCGCAGCCTGGAACTGCAGCAGGCGCAGGCACAGGCGGTCATCGGCTACAAGACCCGCCTGATCCATTATCTGGAACGCTTCATCGGCGACTTGGTGGCGCGTTCGGGCGCGATCGCCGCGCACATCGAGGCGCTGCAACCGCATATCGAATCCCTGCTGTGGCTGACGGCAAGGCGCGAAGTCCGCGATCAGGCGCCCGGCGATGCCGGAGATGAACCGCCCGCCATGGATCAAACCCTGGCCAGGTGGCACGAACGCTGGACGGGGCTGCGGCGCTGGTTTCTCAGCACGGGGCACGAGGCGCCCCAGGCCGAACTGCTGCGATCCAAGGCCCGATCGGCCATCCCCCAATTATTGGCCGCCGTCGCTGCGTTGAATGAACGGCGCAGCGGCCGCAGTGATCGGTCCGCCGATTTCCGTGTCCTGGCCCGCTGGTTCGCCGATTGCCGGGACGATGACGAATCACACCGTTTGGCGCGGGCTGCCTTTGCCCTGAACCCGGCCCGCCATCTGGCCCAGCAGGCAGCCGGCGGCGCCGATCTGCCCGCCAACACCGCTTGGGCGGATGCGGCGCCCATCCAGGTGTCGCCGCGCCTGCGCGAATACGGCGAAGCCGCGCCGCGCGGGGTTCAGCCCCGCATCCGCGACCGGGATCAGGAACGCCGCCTATTGGCAGCCCAATTGCAGGAAGAACACGCGCAGATCGAAGCGGCCAGGCAGCGCCTGGCGACGGGCCGCCTGACGCGCCTGTCGGATCTGGGCACGCTGGACGGCACCGCATTTTCTCTGTTCCTGAGCCTGCTGGGCGAGGCATTGACTGCCCAAGCCTGCCCCGAAGACACGGTGGACATCCAGAGCGGTGACGGGTTGCTGCGCATCGCCCTGCGGCCCCTGGCCGCTGACAGCCGGGCCTGCATCGACACCCCGGCCGGCCGCCTGAGCGGCCGCGACCACCAGATCCTGATTTCCCGCACCGAGACAGGCCGATGAAACGCGACAGCCGCAGCATCCGGCAGCAACAAGTCCGCTACCAAGACAGCGAGCGCATCCAGGCCCTGCGCGCCCTGCTGATGGATCCGCTGATGTTGCCGGATCACGCGCTTTTTCCGGCGGTGCTGCGGCACGCGGACAATCTGCGCGGCTGGTTCGCCCGCGAAGCCGGCTGGCCTCTCCACATCGAACGCGACTGCGCGCGGCTGTACAAACGGCCGGCCGACCTGCAGGATGCCAGCCGCGGGCTGCCCGGCTTCGACCGCCGCCGCTACGTGCTGCTCTGCCTGGTGTGCGCGGTGCTGGAACGCGCGGATCCGCAGATCACCTTGCAAACGCTGGGAACCCGGCTATTGACGCAGGCGGCCGACCCGGCCCTGTCCGATCGCGGATTCCAATTCACACTGGAAGCCGTGCACGAGCGCCGCGAACTGGTCGCGGTCTGCCGCTATCTGCTGGACTTGGGCGTGCTGCAGCGGGTGGCCGGCGACGAAGAAGGCTTCATCCGATCCGGCCGCGAAGCGCCCGGGGAAAACAACGACGCGCTGTACGACATCCACCGCCGGGCGCTGGCGGGCGTCCTGGCGGCGGTTCGGGGGCCGTCGACATGGCGGGCGGATCAGGCCCCCGCGACCTTGTCCGAACGCCTGATCGCCCTGACCCAGGAATATATTCCAGACAGCCCGGAAGGCCAACGCACCGCCCTGCGCCACCACCTGACGCGCCGCCTGCTGGACGACCCCGTCGTCTATCTGGATCAATTGGCGCCGGATCTGCTGGCCTACTTCGTCAACCAGCGGGGCGCCATGGCCAACCGCCTGGGCGAAGCCACCGGCCTGCAGGCGGAACAACGGGCCGAGGGCCTGGCCATGGTCGACATCGACGGCGACCTGAGCGACGTCGCCATGCCCGCCGAAGGCACGGAAGCCCACGTCACGCTGCTGGTCGCCGAATTCCTGGCGCGGGCGACGATCCGGCCGGGCAACGCAAGCCGCGGCCGCCATCATGTCACCGTCACAGAACAGGCGGTGGCCCGCCACTTGGCGCAAGTCCGCGAAACCTTTGGCCGATACTGGCGCAAATCCGCCCGCCAGGCGGGGTCTGAACACGACCTGGCGGCCCTGGCTCTGTCGCGCCTGCAAGCCTTGCAGCTCCTGACCCGCGATGGCGAGACCATTCGTCCTCTGCCCGCGCTCGCCCGCTTCGCCCTGGCGGACGCCGAGGTGCGTGCCGCCGGCGCCCATAAAACCCGACGCGCCCCGCCCCCGCCCGCCCAAGGGGGCCTGTTTTCATGACGCAACAACCGCTTCCCGCACCAGCCCCGGCCGCAGACCCGATCCAGGACTCGGCGGCGCCGCAGCAGCCGCCACACAGCATGCCGCAACAAACCCACATGCCGCAGCCGGACTTGCCGCAGCCGCATTTGTCACGCTGGCAACCGCTGCGGCTGGGGCTGATCAACCTTTTTCATTACGACAGCGAAGAATTCCACTTCCGCGACGGTCATCTGCTGTTGCGCGGCAACAATGGCACGGGCAAATCCAAGGTGCTGTCCCTGACCCTGCCGTTTCTGTTCGACGCGCAAATCCGGCCATCGCGCATCGAACCGGATGGCGACAACACGAAGAAAATGGCCTGGAACCTCCTGCTGGACCAGCATGAACGGCGCATGGGCTACAGCTGGGTGGAATTCGGCCGTCTGGATGCCGATGGCCAGGCCCGATACCTGACCCTGGGCTGCGGCATGTCGGCGGTGGCGGCGCGCAGCCATGTGGACTCCTGGTATTTCGTGCTGCCCGAGGCGCGCCTGAACCGCGATCTGTGGCTGATGAACCCCAAGCGCACCGTCCTGACCCGCGACCGGCTGGATACGGCCCTGCAGGCGCAGGGGGGCCAGTTGTTCCGATCAGCCCGCGACTACCGGCGCATGGTCGACGAGCATTTGTTCCAACTGGGGCAGGTCCGCTACGCAGCCCTGATGGACACGCTGGTGCAGCTGCGCCAGCCGCAACTGTCCCGCAAACCGGACGAATCCAGTCTTTCGCTGGCGTTGACGGAAGCCTTGCCGCCCATGCCGCAGGAATTGCTGATCGATGTGGCCCAAGCCCTGACGCAACTGGAAGAATACCGGCGCGAACTGCGGGAATACAGCGCCCTGGAACAGATCGTCAGCCAGTTCAGCCACCGCTACCAACGCTACGCGGCCACGCAACTGCGGCGGCAGGCCCGGCAGATACGCCAAGCCCAGACCCAGTTCGACAACGCCAGCCGCGCCCTGAACGAACAGCGACAGGCACTGCAGACCGCGCAAGCCGCGGAAACCCGGGCAAGCGCGGATCAGCGGCAGGCGGACACCCAGTTGACCGCCTGCCGCACCCGCCTGGACACCCTGCGATCCGACCCTGCCATGGCCGACGCCCACACCTTGAACCAGGCCAGCCAACAGGCCGCCCTTCGTCTGAAGGACGCCCACCGCGCCCAGGAACAAGCGCGCGCACGACAGAACCAATCGGCGCAGGAACAAGCGGCGGCCCAAGGCCGGAAAGACCAACTGGAACAGGCGAACCAAGCCCTGGCCGATCTGCGCACGCGGGCCGATCGCGCCGCCGAGCCGGCGGGCCTGCTGGCCGTGTACCGCGACAGCCCGCTGGCGGGTGCCAACGACGCCGGGCCGGACGCCCGTCTTCTGGAATCCGCGCGCGAGGAGCTGCTGCGCGCCCGCGATCTGCGCCAGGATCAAATCCAGGCGATCCAGCAGCGCTGCCAGGCGGTCGCCCAGGCGGTCACGCGCCTGCGGGATGCCGGCCGCCACCATGATCAGCGCCGGGATGAACAGCGGGAGGCGGCCGACCGGCGGGAACACGCGGATGCTCAGGCGGAAGCGACCGGCCGCCAACTGCTGCAAGACTGGCAACAGCATCTGGACGACCTGCGGCAGCTGCGGATCGCGGACAGCGACCTCGTCATCCAATCGCTGGAAGCCTGGACGCTCTCGCTGCAGGGAGACAACCCGGCGCGGCAGGCGCTGCTGCAGGCGCAACAGGCCGCCAGCCAGCGGCTGGCGCGACATCAGGCGCATCTGCGCACGCAACAACTGGCCCTGCAGCAGGAACAAACCGATCTGCAGGCCGAGCGCACGGCGTTGGAAACCGGCTCCGACCCAACCCCTGCACGGCCCGCCTGGCAGGCAACAGCCAAACGCAGCACGCGGCCGGGAGCGCCATTCTGGCAACTGGTGGATTTTCGCCCGGGTCTTGCCGCCGCGCAATGCGCGGGCCTGGAAGCCGCCCTGCAGGCGGCCGGACTGCTGGATGCCTGGGTCGGCCCGGACGGCACGCTGCAAGATGCCCAAGGTGCCCCAATGGATCACGACGCCTGGTGGCAGGCCCGCCCGGCCCGGACACCGCCCCTGAGCGATTGGCTGATTCCCGCCGGCCCGGACGATTTGCCGCCCGATGAGGCCACCCGCCAGGCGGCCCGGCATATGCCGGCACTGCTGTCGGGCATTGCCTGCGGCCCGCAAGACGATCCGGCGGCCGAAGCCTGGGTGTCCCCCGGCGGCCGGTTTCGTCTGGGGCCGCTGACTGGATTCTGGCAAAAGCCCAGCGCCGAGCACATCGGTCACGCGGCCCGCACAGCCGCCCGCCAACGGCGGCTACGACAACTGGGCGCGTGGCTGGACGAACTGGCCGACCGCCTGGACGCGCTGGCACAGCAAGCCGCGCAGTGCCAACAAGACCAGCGGCAGGCCGCCCACGAATGGCAAACCGCCCCGTCGGACGAGGCCCTGCGCGCCGCCCACATCCAGGCGGCCGCCAGCGCCCGGGAATACGCAGCGGCCCAGGAACGCCTGCGCCAAGCCGCACAGCAGCGGCAGCAAGCGGACGATGCCCTAGCGCAGACCCGCCTGAGCCTGCAACAAGATGCCCACGACCTGCGCCTGCCCGACAATGAACCCGCTTTGCAGGACGTCGCCCGTCACCTGCGCGACTTCGCCGACCTGGTGGCGCCGCTGCTGGCCGGATGGCACGCCCGCCGGCAGGCGGACGGCGAATGGCAACAGCAGGCCCGGCGCGCCGCGCAGGCGGCGGCCGACAGCGCCGAAGCGCGGGAGTACGCGGCCGAATCCGAATCCTTGGCCCAACAAGCGCAGGTTCACCTGGAAACGCTGCAAGCCAGCATCGGTATCCAGGTTCGCGAACTGCAGCGGCGGCTGCGCGAGGCCGCCGACGCCACGCACCAGGCGGAACAGCATCTCAGGCAGTCCGGCGTCACCCTGCAACAGGCGGTGGAAACCCGCGCACGGGCGGAACAACAGACCGAGGCGGCGGCCGGCCATTTGGAACACTGCAGCCAGCACCGCCAACACACCGTCGACATGCTGCGGGGCTTTGCCAGGACAGGCCTGCTAGCCGCCGCCCTGCCCGACCAGGCACTGCCTCAACAGGACGCCTGGTCGCTCGACGCGACCCTGACCCTGGCCCGGCGCTGCGAGCAATCCCTGCGCGACATCCCGGACGACGACCCGGCATGGGCCAAAATCCAGGCCGATATTTCGCGCGACTACACCGATCTGGGGCGTGCGCTGACCGCCCTCAATCATCAGGCGCAGGCCGAGACCAGCGACTTTGGCCTGGTGGTTCATATTATTTATCGCAATCGCCCGGAGCAGCCCGACCAGCTTGAAGCCCACCTGAAGTCGGAAATCGCACAGCGTCAAGAACTGCTGAACGCCCACGAACGCAAAGTCCTGGAAACCCACTTGCAAACGGAGATATCCAGCACCATCCAGCGACGCCTGCGCGATGCGGAGCGCCAGATACAAGCCATCAACCAGGAACTGCACCAGCGCCCCACCACAACCGGCGTGCGCTTTCGCCTGCGTTGGGAACCTTTGCCGGAAGGGGCGGACGGCGCCCCCGTGGGCCTGGCGGCGGCCCGCCGCCAGCTGCTGAACACCAGCACGGACTTATGGACGGCGGAGGATCGCCGCGTGGTCGGGGAAATGCTGCAGCAACGGATAGACGCCGAGCGCAGCCGCAATGATATGGCACTGGGCGCGGGACTGCTGGAACAACTGAGCCGCGCCTTGGACTATCGCCACTGGCATCGGTTTCGCGTCGAGCGCTGGAATGGCAGATGGCAGCCGCTTTCAGGGCCCGCATCCAGCGGCGAACGCGCACTGGGCCTGACCGTCCCCCTGTTTGCGGCCGTTTCCAGCTTCTATGCCCAAAGCCCCTTGGCACCACGCCTGGTTCTGCTCGACGAAGTGTTCGCCGGCATCGACGACGACGCCCGGGCGCACTGCTGGGCGCTGATCCGCGAATTCGATCTGGATTTTGTCATCACCAGCGAACGGGAATGGGCCTGCTCGGCCGAACTGCCCGGCGTGGCGATTGCCCAGTTGCAACGCCACGAGGAGATTGACGCCGTCCATGTCTCGCGCTGGGCCTGGGATGGCCGCACCCGCCGCCGGGAGGTCGACCCTAACCGCCGGTTCCCGCCCGCGCTGGAAACCCCTGTGCCGGCGGCAACCCCGGATGTCTCGCACCATGACGGCACCGGATGAACGTCTGTCACGCCTGCTGGGCGGCCCGGCGCTGGCCAGGCTGCGTCAGCGGCTGCGCCGCCACTACGAACGCCATCCAGCCGGACACGCGCCGCCCACTCTGCAACTGAGCGGGCTGACAGCGCTGGAACAAGAGCGGCTGGCCGAGCTGATGGGACGACCCGTCCGCGCCGCCGGATCCTTGCGGATCGACCTGGCCCGAATTGATGCCGCCTTGCGGCAGGCCGGCATCTGCGATTCTCTGCGCGATGCGCTGGCGCGGCTGGACGGCCCGATCGCCGACCGGATGGCGCTGCGGCAAGCCAGCCAGCGGGCCTGGGATCAACTGTCGACCGGGCGGATCGGGCCGCCCACAGCCCCCGAGGCCACGCTCGATCCCAGACTGCTGGCCTGGCTGCGCACCCCGGGCGCCCTGACCCTGGTCAAGCGCCTGAGCCAGTCCAGCATCCCGCAGGCACAGGATCTGCTGCGGCGGGCGCATGCCGTCATGCGGTGCCTGCCCGCCAAAGGCATGCCCCGCGCGCAACTGGCGGCCCAGACGCTGGGCGATGCCCACAGCCTGGATACAGGCCAGCCGGTCGCCCGCATCATCCTGGCGGCGTGGCCCGCGGCCGATGCGCCGGATGATCGGGAACGGGATCGGGATCGGGACATCTGGGCGCGCGCAGGCGTGCTGGTCAACGAACTGGCCCGCCCCGCCCTGTTCCTGAATCTGCCGGTGCGGGATGCCGCCTGCCGAACCTGGATTCCCGGCGAACCCGCGTATCTTTCATTGCGCCAACTGCTGCGCCGGCCCCCCGCATGGCAGGTGGCGCAGCAGCCGGTATTCCTCTGCGAGAACCCGAATCTGCTGGCCATCGCCGCCAGCGAACTGGGCCCGGCATGCCCCCCGCTGGCCTGCACCGACGGCATGCCGGCCGCCGCGCAACGCACGCTGCTGGATCAGCTATCGGCCGCCGGCGCCCGCCTGCACTACCACGGCGACTTCGACTGGCCCGGGCTGCGGATCGCCAACCACATTCTGGCGCGCTGGCCGGCCCAAGCCTGGCGCATGCGCGGCAGCGACTATGAAGCGGCGGTGCGCCAGGCCCCAAGCCGCCCGGCGGATCTGGGCGAACAAATCGTCCAGGCCCGCTGGGATGCCGACCTGGCGGATCAAATGCGGCACCACGGCCTGAAAATCGCGGAAGAAGCCGTGGCATCAGTCCTGCTGGCCGACCTGAGCGCCTGCGCGAAGCACGCGTATTATCGCGGCAACTGAAGCGTTTCGGCACGAAAGGAAACGTCCCCGGCATCGCTTCCACCGCCTGGAAGGAAATAAAACACCGGCCACGGCACCCGTGTCCCTTTTGCCTTGTCTCCGCCTGGCCTTTACCCGGCCTTCGCCTTGCCATGGATCGCCGTTGCCTTGCCACGGTTCGGGCATGCCCTTTCTGTCCCCCTGCACCCCAGGGCCGGATGATCCCCGGAATAATGAGGCATCCACGCCCCCGGATGCCCGTCATGTCCAAACGCCCGCCCCCGCACCCTTCCACTGCCGACGACCACGACAGCCCCTGGAAGCTGGCGCTGGAACTGTACTTCCCGCAGGCCCTGGCCCT
>NZ_JBLGTV010000002.1:0-392209 GCF_047468865.1 Castellaniella hirudinis | reverse complement strand
CGGCCTTCCGTCGATCCATACTGGACGTAGTGCCAATCGGCGGCCTGGGCGGCGGTCATGTCCCCGAAAAGCCCCTGTTCAAACGCCGCCCTGACATCCGGGTTGCCGGCGAAATACGAGTTCGCGCCCCCGCCGCCCAGCGCCGCAATGGCCGCCGCCAGCGCCGCCAGCGCTTCGGGCAGAGACATCAGGCTTTCGTTCAGGCCCAGGGCGCTGTCCAACTGGCTTTTTGCCGTGTCCAGGATGTCATCAAGGCGCTGCATCTCAGCGTCCTGCCAGTCCTTGTTCTGCTGCAGCTGGTCTTCCAGGGTCTGCAGCTGGGACTTTTGCGAGCTCAGCTGATCGCCAGCCAGTTCATTGAGATCCTTGACAAGATTCGCGGACTTCAGCTGCGCGGCCTGGAAATCCTCAAACGATTCGTACAGCGCAGCATCGGGACGCTGGATGGCCTGCAGCGCAGCGTCGAAGTCCGGCCCCTCTGGCATCACACCGGTCAATTTTGCGACCGACAGCGCACGGTCGATCCGGTTTTGTGCCCAGATAAATGACGCCTGAGTGTCAATCGTGCGCGTCATGGAATTGAGCGCACTCTGCAGCTTGCCGGTCAGCCCGGTGAGCTCAGAGACAGACGCGGACACGCCCTTCATTGCATCCTGCAGCGCCTTTTGCTGCGCCAATGCCTGGGCGTTGATCGAATCCCGCTCACGCTGGACAGCAGCCTGCAACGCGGAGAATGCGGACTTGGCAACGTCAACCGCTGACATCCCCATCGTGCCCATGACCGCGCCGACCGAATTGGCCAGACCAGCAAATCCGTCCTGGATGCCCAGCAGTGCCGCATAGGCACGCTGACCGGCCTCGGTCGTCAAATCCAGAGAATCCATGATTCCCCGGAACGCGGCCTTCATCTGGTCAGCGTTGTTGGTGACCGCCGGCATGACCAGCCCGACACTCTCGAACACGCGACCCAGGGATTCGATCTGCAGGGCCTGTTTTTCGGCTTCCGTGTAGTAGTTGTCGATGTACGACGCCTGCAGCTGCTGCAGATTCTGCAACCCCCCAGTGAGCTGGATGATGCTCATGTAGGTGTCGAGCGACTGGTTTTTCAGATTCTCGAAGGGCAGCAGCTCCATCGCTGCAGACAATGCCTGCGCGCCGACAATCATGTCATTGATCGTCGCAGCGAGCGTAGCTACACCGGTCTCGTCCAGGCTGCGGATGTCGATGCCGTCCAGCGCCGCGTTGATGGCCCTGGGCATCTCTGCGGCAGCCGCTTGAAACGCTTCCAACATCGTCATCTGCAGGTCAACCTGCAGGCGGGGCAGCACCGGCGCATCCGACCAGCCGCCGTAGCCGAACTGGGTGTCGTCCGAGCTGTGCGGGATGCCGATTTCGCGCCACTGACCGTTCACCAGGACAGCCCCGCCCGAAGATACCCCGTCACCCTTGCCGGTCTGCGAGATATCCGTGCGGGCGCGCAGGCTTTCCAAAGTGGCGTTGACGCCCAGCAGGTTGAAGGTGTTCTCGATCCCGGTGATGGCCGCCCGGGTCATGTCCTCGATGGACGAGTAAAACGCCTCGGATTGCTCGTCTTCGTTGTGTTTGCGGTACAGATCGAGTTCGCCGGTCATCTCGTAGACCGTGCTCTTACCGTGGCGGGTCTGGGGTTCACCGCCGAACATAGAATCCGCAAAGCTGCCAATCAGCCCACCGACAGCCGTGCCGATTCCCGGCATGATATAAGTGCCGATAGCCTGGCCGATGGCGCTGCCGTACTGGCCCTGGATGGCGCTGTAAATGGCGCTGCCATAGCCCAGGATTTGCCCGCCGTACTCGCCCAGGAACTGCCCGGCCTGGGTGCCGCCTGATCCGCCCTGCCCCATAAACGCCGCCGCCTGCGCATCCGTCAGCGCCCCGGTATAGGCGCCACTGCTCAAGCCATAGCCCACGCCGAAATCATTGCCGAACTGCATCATGGACGTGCTGTTTGTCCAGCTGCCCACGCGGCTGATGCCATCGCCCAGGTACTGGCCAATCGAGCTGCCGCCGCCGGGCATGTCGAAGCCCCCGCCCTGCTGCCCCGGCTGCTGATACCCCAGCAGACCGCCCAGCTGCTGCGTGACCATGCCCTGTAGGGCGCCCATCACCGGCTGCACCAGGATTTTCAACGTCAGCGCCTTGAAAATCGACTTGATCAGATCGCGCCCGGACTTGCCGCCCTCGAATAGGGCGTCGGTCAAGGACTGGCCCACCTGGTCGAAGATTTGGCCGATATCCTGCTGCCACTGATTCCATGCAGCCTTTTGTTTCTCCTGAATCTCGGTCTGTTCCAGGGCGACGACGCTGCGCTGGTGGGCCTCGATCAGGTGTTCCAGCGCGGCGATTTTGTCCTTGTCCGTGCCGATGGACTGGGCCGTGGCCAGCTCCGACTGCAACTGCGCAACAGTCAGCCGCTCGACCTGAACCTTGGTCAGCCCGAATTGCCGCGCCAGCTTCTCGTTCTGCCGTGCCTCGTCGTAGGCTGATTTCACCGCCGCGACAGATAGATCAAGCTGCTTTTTCTGCGAAGCAGCCAACATTTGCGATTGTTTAAGCTCGCTTTCGCCTGCTTTCAGTGTGGCAAGCATGACCGTGACCACATCGCGCTGAGATGCAGACAGCTTGAGTTTGCCGCTCGCAAGCTCTTGCGTGATCTTGATCGCCAGCTTGTCCGCTTCAGATGCTTTGTCGCCGGTGGCAATTTCCAGGCGCTGCTGTTCGATCTTGGTTTGTATGGAGGCGATTAGGGTTTGGTATGCGGAGTTCGCCTTTCCTATACCAGCGGGCGGCTCCACTGGAGGCAAGGTCAGATCCAAAAGCGCAACCGCATCAGAGGTGATGTGGATCGTGTTTATCGCCCGGATCGCCGCTTGCTCATACTTATTTCCCTGAAAATTTAATAACCCCTCAAGGGCCGTATTAAATCTCCGTATTTCAGCCTCTCTGGACTTAAGAGCATCCTGGTATTCTTGTTCCAGTTTGGCGGACTGCTCAGGTGCCACCATCTTGCTAATTGCATCTGGTCGGGCCAACCAGGCAAGCGCAACCTTGGTATCCGCAATCACGGCATTAAAGGCATAAATAACAGTACCAATCGAACGAACAACCAGCGCCGCAACATCAGCCACACGAGCCAGGCCCACCATTAGCGCGTCAGTCCATGTCTTAGCCGAGGTATCGCCGGTCAAGTCCTTGATGCCCTGCCACAGGTTGGCCACCTCGGCTTTCAGTTCGTCGGTTACTTTCTTTGCGTCGCCGTATATCTCGTCCCAAACGACGCCGAACGCTCGGGCAGAATCGGCCATCGCGTCGATTACTGGCTGCACGAAACCAAGTTGGTCGCTGAATGCCAAAGCCGCACCGGCGGCCACAGACAGGAGTTTGACAAGCTGCATGCCAGGAATAGCCAACATCGCTGCAGAAAGCGACCACAAGGCGCGCACAGCGGTAGGAATTGCAGTAGCGGCTATAAACAGCAGTGCACGCCCGATGCCGTCAATGTTATTGGCAAGGGCCATTATTCCGGCAGTGAGCGAGCTGACAACACCACTTGCCTGGGCCTGGGTACCGACAAACTCCATGACGGCATTGCGCAACACCGTCATTGCGCCGCTGATCGTGTACATCTCCTTGGCCTGGGTGCGCAGAGATTCCAGGTATGCCGAATCGGATAGGGAATCGGCCAGCACAGAGGCCGTGAGTTTCCCTTGCGCTGCCAGATCCTTCAGGGCGCCGAACGGCACGCCAATAGCATCAGCCACACGACGCATCACATTGGGCGATGCCTCCATCATCGTGCGGAATTCGTCGCCGTCCAGCTTGCCTTTACCGAAGGCCTGGGAAAGCTGCTGCATGGCGCTGGTGGTTTCCGCCACCGATGCCCCGTTGACCTTCAGGGCCAAGGCGACGGTCTCTGTGATATCCGCTATTTTCTGCTGCTGGATGCCGGTATCGCGCAGATTGTTTGAGAATCGTGCGTAGGCTGTGGCCACCCCCTCGATATTGGCCTGGGATGTGGTCGCTATTCGCCGGACATCAGACATTGCCTGCGCCAACTCAGCTTGGCTGCGCGTGGCATTCTTCAATTGCCCATGCAGGTTGATATAGGCGTCCGTCAGTTGCTGTGCTTGTCGCACCAATACGCCGAGGCCAACACCGACCCCAAGCGTACTGAGCGCGCGCTGCACCATGTCGATGTTGCGGCGCATGCTGGACATCGAGCGCTCAACAACGCCTTGGGCGCTACGCATATCGGTACGCAGGCGCGCGATGTTGGCAAGCAGCTCAATCTCAAGAGAGGCAACTTTCATGGATCACCAATAAAAGAGGCCCAGAGCAAAAGCGCTGGACCAGGAATGAAAAAGCCACCCGAAGGTGGCGATATTGCGGATTTGAAAGGTCGTTTAGTTGCTAAACCTTTCTTGGCACTTCAGGTACTGCTGACTCGAAAAATCCTTTATCAAGATATTGCGGCCTTCCTCTGTTTGCATCTGGGGAACCTCATAGGCTTCAAGCGTCATCGGGACAGTGAATTCTGATACAGGGCCATCGTTCTTTGCTCGTTCCATTGCCTCACGAACAGGCATACCCAGTTGCCTTAGCGTCATTACGCTGCCCGCAATCTTTGAAAAGCTCTGGCATGCTTCCAACACCATTACCCTTCGCTCTACATCTGTCTGGGCTATCGCTGACGGTGCAACCAAAACACCCAATGTCGCCAAGATCAAGTTGCGCCAAAAATACAGCCCGACCGTTTGTTTTCTCATGCCGCACCCTCCAATTACGCTCTGTAACTGAAGGGTACTGCAATCACCCCCGCAGCGCCTCCTTCATCCGCTTTGCGGCCACTGCCCGTTGATCTGGCTCATCGACTGGCTCAGGCCGCCACGGTATAGGGCAAGATGGCTGCTTGGCGTCTTCCAGCATGCCGAGATAGACCTTTGATAGGTCATGCAGCATGTGATTTTCCCAAGCAGACAGCTCAATGCCCTTTAACCGCTGCCACGCCTCGATCTCGGTGTATGAAAGCGGGACTGCCCCCATACCACCGAAACCGACAGGCCCCACATCGAAAAGCCATGTGACGAGATAACCAGCATCACAGGGCGGATGTTCCAAGTCCTCGATGCTGTCGCCAATTTCCTCACGGCGAGACATTGGCCGCACAACCGCCCCACGCTTGGTTTTCTGCAGCGCAGGGCGTTCGGGGGCCGCATCAAGCCAAGCGATGAAGCGGACGTATGTCCTTAATTCGTCTCCGAGTTCTTCGTAAAATTTGCGGCGTCGTGGACAAAGGCGTGGACCTGGTCAGCAATAAAGCGCAGCGTCGCGTCGCCATAGACCGCTCGGGCCAGCGCGTCGCCTTCCAGCTTGTCATATTCCAGGTTCTCGAAACGGTCCGTGATCGCCACCAGGAAATCGACACGCCATTCCTTTTGGTCCGCGTTTTTCTTCTTGCCACGCCGACCGGTCACGCTTTCAAGGACGCGCCGGCTGTTTTTGGTCTCAGCCGCTTCAAATTGCTTGCTGCCGGGGCCGTACAGGTGGACCTGAACGGGCTTTTCCTTTTTCGCGTCGGCATAGATCGGATCATCGTTTGCGTCGCACAGGTGCAAGACGGCGGTGGGGATCAGGGCAAGTTTACGGATATCCATGATATTTTTCCTTGTGATTGGGAAGAAAAAGCCCCTGGGGATCAGTCCAGGGGCCGGGGCTACAACGAGCACCAAAAGCGGTGCAGGGTTATTCAGGCAAGAACTCGGCGGTAACGGTTACATCGCCGGTCACGTTGACATCGGTGCGGGGATTGGCTTTGACGCCATCGGACCACTGATCAAACACAAAACCGAGATCAGCGACGGCAGCCACAGCAGAACCAGCCCCGCCTTCGTTGACTGTCTGCGGGGATACGCCGATCAGGGAGCCGTCAGCGCCAGCCGTATAGGTCAGCGTGAACGAGACGGGGGAATCAGGCCCGGCCTCGACCACGCCGACACCGTCTTTGCTGGTGGTGATTTCCAGATCCATGCTGGCACCCAGAACAGTGTCCACAGTGGAGGCTTGTTTTTGATACGACATCACCAGCGCCGGGAAGTAATCCTTGCTGCCATCCGGGTAGGTGACGCAGAAGCTGTATTCATCGTCTGAGTTCAGCGCCTGCTTGGCCAGGATTTGACCGGCATCATCGTCATCCAGCAGCATCTGGATGGACTTGGTGCCTTCGTTGAAAGACCCCTTGAATTTACGCGTTCCGCGCGTGGCGAGAATGTTGGCGGTCACGGCCTGGTAGACCCGGCCATGCGTGCCAGCGTCTGTAATTTCACCAATGGGGGTGTAGTTCAGGGCACCATAGCCGACGGCATCATACGTCGCCGGTTTTTGTGCGGAAAGGCCGATCTGTGTACCGGCTGCGGTAGAGGCTGCCATGTGTGGCTCCTAAAAGAAAAAGCCACCCGAAGGTGGCAGACGTAAAAACAAGGTTGGTTGAGTTACTGCAAATAGGTCACGTGGTAATCACGCGACCGGATGAAAATCTGTGGCTTGGGTATTTCCAGATCTGGCCCAACAGTGCTGGGCACGATGGATTGAACATTCAGGTCAGCAATCAGCCCGCGCGTGTTCGGTAGGGCGCGGTGCACAAGGTCCATGACTGCATCGAGGCTCGGATAAGTGGCCGCGTACACGGTTACCTGAATGCGTTCGCGCACCAGGCGCTGAGGCTCATGCATGCCCAGCGTGTTCTGCGGGATACCAGAAACTGTGGTGATGCCGATGGCCGGCAGCGCAACTTCCAGCGGCACCGCGCCAATGAAGACGCGTGCGGCAGGCACAGCAGTCGTCAGGATGGCATTGCCCGCCAGCAGGCTGCGAATCACAGGCACGGCGCTCATTGATCACCTACCTCAGGGGCGTCAGGCGTGCTGATGCCTTCCTTGGTCAGACGCTTGCGAATCTGGTTGCCAATTGCCTGAATGGCTTCGCCGGTTTTCTCATCGACAGCAGGCCGCATAAATGGTTTCGGTGCGGCGCCAGGGTGAAGCACCGATGCGCCAGCAAATCTGCCATCGATCACCAGGCTGCCGCGCGCGACCATTTTGTTGACTGTGCCCACGCTGACCTTTTTCGGGCCTCTGCGCGTCTTGCGTGTGGGTTTCGCTTCTTCGCTGACCTTGATGAAGTGCTGGGCGGTGCCAAATTCCACCATGTGGGCATAAAACGCGTTCACTTTCACGCTGGCCGCCACCTGGCCGCCCTTGGCGCTGCCGCTGACTCTCACGCTTTTGGCCAGGTCGCCAGACACGTTGCGGACATTCTCCTGGGCCGCCTTTTTGATGGCGTTGGCCCCCTGGCGTAGGGCAGAGCGCATGATGTTGCGCTCGACCTTTGCGGGCAGGGTGTCCAGAAATTTCTGCAGTTCAGCGCCGCCCTTGAAAGCATTCAGTGATGTGGCCATTACGCACCCCCCTGGGTTGAATATTCTTCGCACATGATCTCGATCCCCTGGCGGTTGCCCAGAATGGCCGGGCCGCCGATGATCTGCAGTGTGCGGTCGTCGGCGCCATGGACGATGACGCGCATGGCCGAGGTAATGCCAGGCCGGTAGCGAAATCGGACACGCGTGCGGTTGGCGGCAATCGCAAAGCCCTGCTCGACCGATTCAGCCCTGCTTGGTAGTGAATCTTGGACGTTGGCCGCGATGCGGGAATGGACAGCCACCCACGCGGCGGGCTGCGGGCCGTACTTGGGGTCAATAACGACGGTTTCAGCCTCAATGCTGATGCGATCGCGTAGGGTGCCGATGTTCATAGGTAAACCCGATAAGCATCTAGCAGCCGGTCTATACCCGGAATACTCGACACAGAAACGCCAGTCACGACCGCCTGACGATGCTCATAGAGCGTGCCAATCCGAATCAGCATCCAGGATTTGATGGCCTGCGGCACGTCTGACGCGGACGCATAGCCAGCCTGGTACCGGATCAGCACAGAACTGACTTGATCGCGAGCCTGCGGCCAGCTTGTGCCAAACGCAGGCACAAGACTGGCTGCCTGGCCATGATCATTGACGGCGTAAGCACTGCTATCCAACACCTGCATTACGCCACCACCATCAACATAAGAAACGCTTGTGACTGATGTGAGCGGCGGGCGTGGTAGCTGGATTTCAGGCGCAAAATCATCCAGCGAAAGCTCCAGCGTTTGCGGCATGAGCGCGCGGCCGGTCATATGCTCCGCGCCTTGGCGGGCAGCCACGATCAGCGACGTTATAAGCGCGTTCTCGTCGTTGCCGTCTACTCGCAGATGCAGCTTGGCCTCTGTGAGCGTGACAGGCTCAGTGGCGGGCGGCGTAATGACTTTTAGCGACATTCGATAGTCTCAAATGATGGGGCGACCCGAGAGCCGCCCCTGTTGCTTTAGACCGTTCCAGCCAGCGACAAGTCGCCCTTGACGATCACCGCGCCAGCGGCAATCGAGGTGCCGCTGTTCTTGGTGATGACCACGCGCACGTAGCGCTTGCCGCCGCGATAGCCGACCGCATACGAGGTGTCAGCCGTCAGGGTGGCAGGGAAGGCGCCCAGCAGGTCGTCCCCGCTGGCAGCGGCATCGCCGGACAGGTCGGAAGCATCGCCGTGGCGCAGGCTGATGGTGTAGTCACCGGAGCCAACGATGGCGCCCGTGTTCACGATGACCGTGGCAGAGCCAGCGCCCTGCAGGTCGATGATGGCTGCGTCTGCCTTGGTGGCAGCGTGCACCGCAGGAGCCAGGGCGGACACAACTGCGATGTTGTTTTTCAGATCGCTCATGATCTATCCTTTATCAAAAGAATCGAAAGGCCCCGAAGGGCCATTCCATTAGGCTGAGAACTTCAGGAACTTGACCGCCTCGAAGTTGATCGCGCCGCCGCCCGTGCGCTTCGTGGAGTAGAAGCGGATATAGGGTTTCGCGGTGTACGGATCGCGCAGAGTCCGCACGCCGATGCGGTCAACGATGGTGTACGCTTCCTTGAAGTCGCCAAACGCCAGGGACAGGGAGCCCGTGCCGATGGCAGGAATGTACTGATCAATGCGGGCGGCATAGCCAAGCAGGCGGTCAGGCTGGCCGGCTTGCAGGCTGGGCTCCCACAGGTAGCGGTCGTCGCTCGTGCCGGTCTTGAGCTTGCGGATCTTGGTGCGAACTTCGCGCCGCATGGCGAAGGTGGCGTTTTGCAGGTACTGGTCCTTAAACGCTCCAATCATGTCCTGCAGTGGGTCAATCTTCGTGGTGTGAAAATCGCCATTTGCGCCGGTCAGGACATGCTCGAACGTGCCCCATGCGCGGGAATCGTCAGAGGTTGCCGCAGTGGGATATGCAGCCAAGCCGCGAGGCTTGCCTACACCGTCGCCAGTCCAGAATGCCGAACCTTCGACGCGGGCGAACTTGTCACCAACCTTGTCAGCCAGCCATGCCTCGACGTTCGTAGCGGAGTCGTCAATCAGCTTCTGGGTGACCTTGGGCTGGGCGTACATTTCGTGAGCCTCGATCCGGTACTTGCCAACTTGCGGCGTATCGGTATCGTTGCGGGCTCCCATTTCCGAGACCCACCCGGCGTCGGCTTCGTCGTTATCAACAATGCCTTCCAGTGCGTCGGTGCTGATGGACAGCACGGTAGCCAATTGACGCATAGTGGATTGCTCGTACACCTTCTTAACCATGCGGCCAACAGTGGTAGGAGGAAGCAGATAGCCGCCGTCAGGATCGGAGCCTGCGGACATGGCCTTACGCTCGTCAGCCGAGAGGCGTTCGATATCGCCGTGGCGAATCAGGCTGAAAAATGCCGACTTGTACTGCGCGTACTGGTCAACAGAAATTTCAGCCGGGATGGCGCGGCCCTTGCTCTGGAAATCAGCGCGAAGCATGGCGTTCCAGCTCTTGGCCTCGGCTTCCAAGTCCTCGCGCTCCTTGTTGCCAGCGCCGGGACGCTGCGAAGCCAGGACGAACTTGTCGAAGTCGGCCTTCAATTCGGCCAGCTTGTCCATGTCCTCGCTGATTTTCGCCAGCTTGGTTTCCAGATCGCCAACAGCCTTACCGTCCGCCTTAGCGGCAATCAGCTCGTCGTTGGTTTTCTTGAATTGCTCCCAGGCGGTGCCCTGGTCTTCGATCACTTTCTTCAGTTCGATCAGATCCATTTGTAGCTCCAATAAAAAAGCCGCCTCAGGGGGCGGCATGCGGTTTGTGACGCTGGTATCAGCGCGGAATAGCTGCGTCTCGGCGTTTGACGGCCTCGAACAGGTCTGCCAACTCTGAACTGCCAGCGTCCCGCATGGCAATCAGGCTTTTAAAGCCCTGGTTGATAACAATCTGGGCTTCACTTCTCGATAGCCCAGCGTCTCGCGTGAGCAATCGTTCAAAATCTCGTTCCGTGAAATCCCCCTTGACCGAGGAAACGCGCGCTTTGCCGTTCATCGGGCGCGTGACCGGGGAAATCTCGATCAGATCAATGCGTTTTAGACGCCGCCGGGGTTCATCAGCATTGGTGCGCGGCTCCCATTCCTTGGCGATATAGCCAATGCTCATGCCATCGATTGCGGGGCGCGGACTCATTTTCATGAGCGTGTACATTTCACGACCGCGCGGCGTGTCGGCAAGCTGCCCTTCCACCTTCAGCCCGTGCCCGTCTTCAGCCAGGTCCGTCCACACGCCGATGGGAGTCATATCTTCGGCGCTCATTTGCCAGCCGCCATGTTGCGACAACATGGCTGGCCAGGATTGGCTGCCGGCCTTCACATCGGCCAGGAACTTTGAAAATGCGCCAGGCTCGATCAGGTCGCCGCCTGCATCCACGTTGCCAAATACGGCACCATAACCAGAAAAGGACATCGTGGATGCTCCTGCCTCATCCGGCGCGAATTTCAGCTCAAGTAGGTTGCACGTCAAGCTCTGCATGTTGATTTTCCTTGGGTGTATTGGTTGTGACTGGCAGCACAGCAGCGCTGCCGCCCATGGGATTCAGGTCTTCCAGGTCGCGCACTTCGTCCTGGGTCATCCAGGCCGGACTGCCACCTGAACCAAGCGCCCTGGCGTGTGCCTCAAAACGCTCTTTGTGTGACCCGCGCATGAGGCCCGCCCCAATAAATTTCACGAAATAGCCGTCATCACACTCTTTATCGGTCAATAACTGGCACTCTGCCGACTGCCCGATGCGCTCATACCACGGGTCCAGTGTGTGCACCTTGTGGGCCAGGAACATCTGCTCAGAACTGGCGTAAGTGGCCGCCTTGTCGTAATAGCCCACCATGATTGGCATGACGCGCAGCGCCCGGCACACTTCTTCGATTTGATGCTTGCGGGTTTCGAGCAGCTGCGCATCGATCCCCGTCATGCTCATTGGATAAAACTTGGCATTTCGATCAAGCAGCCGTGTGCGCCCAAGGTTCGCAATACCATCAAACTCCTTGTCCAGCCAACCCCGCAGCTGCTGGTACTGGGTGGGGTCAAGCTTGCCGTCAACCGAGTAGATGCCCGCCAGCGCCGCCCCAGATTGCTGCATTTTGGCGTGAGAGCCTTCTGTTGCCATGGCCAAGCCAATCGCTTCACGCGCCAGCTTGATAATATCCATGCCCATCACGCCGTCCCAGCTGGGTCCGCGCCAATGCCAGATGGCCGCCTGCGGGAACGCATGCCGCTTGCCATTGGGTGCTGTCACGATATAGGACAGGCTGTAATCGTCGTTTTGCGTGATTTCGACAGGTGCCGTGATGGGGATCAGCTCGCGAATATCACCCCGGATATCACGATTCACAAATGCAATGGCCGTGCCAGTCAGAGCGCAATGGATGGCCATGGTTTCACGCAACTCAAAGCTGGTCATCCAGCTATTGGGTTTGCGGTGCAGAACCCGATACAGCGGATGATCTATGGCTGGCAATTTCTTGTCGCCTTGCTGACGGTATAGCTTGAAGGGTACCTGGGCAATGCCTTCAGAGATGACGCGCACACAAGCCAGGACTGTGGTGACTTCCAGCGCGTTCTTGTGGTTGACCGATGCACCGCTTTTGGTTCCCATCCACCCCCCAAGCGCACGAAACAGGTCAAGCGAACTGCGTACGGAGTCGCCATTACTCGTTTTGCGCTCTGCTACGGACCGGGCAAGCAAACCCATTATTTACCCACCACGCGAGCGCACATAACGCCCGCAGCAAGGGCCAACAAGCCAGCAACCAAATAACCGGCAGGCTCGTAAATGAGCCACGCGCCATAGGAAACGCCAGCAGATCCAGCCAGCATGAGCGCATCAGGCAAAAGCGATGCAAGAAATTTCATTGCGTGGTCTCCCAAAAGGATTTCCCTTCGTCCTCAACCAGGCCGCCCGTGGCAAAAAATGCCATGCCAAGCGCCTGTATACCGTCTATCCGGCCCGTGGCCTTGTGTTTGTCGAACTTGCGATTGCCTGCCGGGTCCTTGGTGATCACGGCGTTGGCTGCGCACATGGTCAGCACCGGGTGATTGCCGTGAGCGATTCGACCATTCAATAGCTCTGATTCCAGCGTATCGATGGCTGGGCTCATGTCCTTGAATCCCTGGCCGCACTCGATCAGCGGCAGATCAATATCGATCCGCCCAAACTCTTTCTTCAGAAAATCAATGCGCCAGCGGTCAAAGGCAATGGACTGCACGTTCAGGCCCGCCAATATCTCAGCAATAGCAGGAGCCACAAACTCGTAATCGACGGTCGCGCCAGGCGTGGCGTTGATAAGCCCTTGCCTTACCCATAAATCGTAGGGCTGCCGGTCCTGCTTGGCCCGCTCATGCAAGCCGCCTTCGGGTGTCCAAAAGTGCGGCACCACATGCCAAACGCCATCCATCCTTCCAATCACCACCAGCGCCGTTAAGTCCTTGCGCGCTGACAAATCCAGACCAGCCCATACCGGCGCATCCCCAAAATCAAACACTTCAACGCCGCACGCATCCCAGACCGACTTGGACACGAACGGTGCCACAACCGATACCCGCTGATTCAGGTACAGGTTGCGAAACGTGTTTTCCGCACTGGGCATGCGCGCCGCCTGCTTGGCCATTTCCTCAAGGTCGCGCAGCGACCGAAAAAGACCAAGCGCCGGGTTGGCATCTTGCCAAGCCTTTCTGTCCATCACATCGGCGTTTTGCTTGGCCGCGTAAACGTGACTGACGATATGCGGGTCCTGGGACTTCTCAGCGTCATCCAGCCAAATACTGAACAGATCGGCATCGCTGGCCGCCTGGGTGCTGATCACGATCAGCAGTGGGTCTTCGTATGCTCCCTGGCTTGTGATAATCGCATCGATAAAATCATCCTGCGGTCCCTTCACTTGCCCGGTTTCGTCCAAAATGGCCAGCACAGGCGAACCGCCGTGTGCCGTCTTGGCTTCTGCTGATAGCGCTTGGTACTCGGTGCCCATGGGCAGCCCAAACAATTGCTTCTTGCTGGGTACGATACGCACCAGATCAGACAGTTCCTGCGAAAGCTGCACCGTCTTGGATGCGTACTTGAAAACCTGCCCGGCCTGGTCTCTGGACAGCGCACCGCTCTGTATGTGCGCGTTCTTCTTCGCCTCTGGCCCCACCAGATGCACCAGCACAATAAAACCAATGGTGGCGGTCTTGGCGTTCTTGCGCGCCTTGGACAAATAGGCCCGACGCGTGCCGTGCGGATTGTCGTACAGCGAGTAAAAAAACTTCTCCTGGAATGGGGCAAGTTTTACGCTTTGGCCAACCAGGTCGCCTTCAGGCACTTTGCAATACCGTTCTATAAAAAGCATGTTGCGTTCGGCGCGCGTGAGCTTTTCGGTGGGCCGACCGCGCCACTTGCGTAGCCTTGGCCTGGGTCCGCATTTAATCGGGCTGCTGGTTGCCACTACTTAACTACCCGAAGCCCTGGGATCAGATCAGCATCCGCTGAGTCGCTTGCATTTTTCGCCTCCGATTCGTTCTTCAATGCCTTGACTGCATCTTCGGATTTACCGACCGTCGCCTCGGCGTGAACGTGCAGCATGCGAGATAACGCCATGGCGCGACGGGTCAGGGTCTCCAGCAGCGTGTGCTTCGGATTGATGATCGGCGTGCCGCGCTCGTTCTTGACGATATCGCCATCGATGCCAATCTCTTTTTGGATGCGCTCGATGTCGGCTTTGGTGCGCGCCAGGTTGGCGGCATTCTCCAGATCGGCGCCGTTCCAGGTGTCCCTCGCGCGTGCGCGCACGATGGAGTCCCAAAAGGGCTGATCACCATCACGCAGAGCAATGTGATCAGGCGGCACAATGGGGCCAGCAGCGGCAGCTTGGGCGGCCTTCACGGCAGCTGTCACACTGTCTGATCGAATTCGTTTCATCGGTTTATTTTCGGTTAGCGCTCAAAGAATGGGTCAGGGGCGGTCTTGGGTTTCGAGCGCTCCAGACTTTTCACCCCCCGGGGTCATTTATTCCAGTGATGCTTCGGGTCCAGCGGCTGGCCGGTCTCGTCGCCGCCGATCCTGACGCCCCTGGCTTCTTCCCTGGCGATGGTGCTGTCGTGGTGGGGCTTGCATACTGCTGCCCAGTTGGATTCATCCCAGAACAGTTTCTGGTCACCCTGGTGCGGGATTACGTGATTGACGACTGTTGCAGCCTCTACCCTGCCGTCCTCTTGGCAATAGATGCACAGTGGATGGTCTTGCAGGTATCGGTCTCGCGCCTTGCGCCATGCTGCGGTGTAGCCGCGCTCATGGGCTGATCGCTTATCAGTGCGCCAGCTGGGTGTACGCAGCCTGGCCATCACACGCCACCGGCGCGCAACCCGCCCGGCGCCGCAATGCGCTTTCGTGTCCAGTCGCTGGCCATCAAGCCCAGCTTGGCCAGGGCAATGAAGAACTTATCCCACTCGCCATCGAAGACCGCGACCCGTTCATCAGTATTGAGCATTGCGGTTTCGTGTTCGATGTACGTCTCTGCATGATCCAGTTGGCCATTCAGATCGGCCACGGTGTCACGCATTTGCTTGACGGTCTCGGCATCCATGCCCAGCTGCTCAGCGTGGTAAATCTTGCGCAGGGCCAGGGCGGTAAGGTCGGCTTGCTTCATGACTTACCCCTGACCGCCCGGTTGAACGGTGCTGAACTTGACGGCATTCGAGAGGCCACCGCCGAAACCCTGCTGGGTCAAGTGCTGATCAATCCGTTCCAGCAATTCCACAATCCGATCCAGGCGTGGGTCGGGCTGCCATTGCAATGCTTCACCCTGGGCGGGCAGATCGGTCACGGTGCTGGCGTGCTCGGAACTCATGGCGGCAAGCTGGCGCTTAATCGGTTCGCTGGCGTTCTCAAACGCGCGGACCATCATCGCCTCAAGGTCTTCGGACAGTTTCGGAAGGGCTGCCACCATATCAGACGCATCGACCGTGATCTTCAGGTCCTTGGCAGGGTTATGGATGCCAGCCTTCAGGGCGGCTTGAAAATGCATGGAGCGACGAAGGTCGGCAATCTCTGCCCGCAGTTCCTCCCAGCTCTTTGCCTCCCTGTTGCCAGCACCAGCCTTGGCCACCAACTCAAACTCGGACAGCGTTTCGAGATCCGTCAGCGAGACAGGCGCGCCCTCGATCACATCAGGGATGCCCGTGCATTCGATCACGGGCGGCTTCCCGGCCTCCATCTTCAGCACCAGTTTCGTGGTCCTGTCAGGAATACCCGGCAGCACACGCCGCAGCACGTTGAACAGGGCTGCGGCGGCGTTGGGGGCTTCAGTGTTGGGCATGGATGGCTCCAATGAAAAGCCCCGCGAATCCTGGGACTCAGCGGGGCAACGAGAAGGCAACAAAAAATCTTGTGCAAATAAGCGTTGTGTATGGTGTGTATTGTGTGTATAATACACACATGGACAGCAAGGAACTCACCAAGCTTCTTGAACGGTCTGGATGGATACTGAGGGGAGTTAAGGGCTCACACCACATTTACCACCACCCAGACCGCCCCGGACACATCAGCGTCCCACACCCTAAAAAGGATCTCGGCATAGGACTTGTGAACAAACTTCTAAAACAAGCTGGACTGAAGTGAAACACAGCCCCGGAGAAATCCGGGGCCTACCTAGCGCCAAATATGGAGTGAACCATGAAATACCCCATCGCCATTGAACCCGGCAGCGACACCCAGGCATGGGGGGTTGTTGTGCCTGATCTTCCCGGCTGCTACTCAGCCGCAGACGACGGAATCGACCAAGCCATAGAAAATGCCAAAGAAGCCATCGAAGCGTGGATTGAGACTGCTATGGATTCTGGTGAGCCAATACCCAAGCCCGGCGATATCGCCTCTCATCAGAACGACCCCGGCTTAAAGGGCTGGATATGGGCCATTGCTGAAATCAATCCTGCCGTCCTCGATGAGACTGCAGAGCGGATAAATATCACCCTCCCTCGGCGCGTTCTCAAGCGTCTGGATGATCGGGCCCGCGCTGCTGGCGAAAGTCGGAGCGGCTTCATTGCTCATCTGGCTATGACGTCTTGACCTGGGGCGCGCTAGATCGTGTGCCCCATGCAGAAACGCAAAAACCCGCTCAATTTCTTGGGCGGGCTTTCTCTGGACGAACTTCTGCACTTGACAGATACTGCGTATTTTTACACTGTTTTTTTCAACAGTCAAGCGTTATTCGATAAAACCACCGCCGCGCAACACTTCTTCGGCCAGGGCGAATGCGGACACCTCGATACCCTGGGCCTGCGCTGGCTGCGATATCGTGCCGTCTTCCCGCTTAACCTCTGGCAATGCTTTGGGTCGCAGCAACCAGCCCAGGATCTTGCGCTTGCGGTTCGTGCAGGTGCCAAGCGGCATACCCAGGCTGGCGCCCACATCGGTCAGGGCAATCTTTTGGGCGCCGTATTCGCGCAACAACACCGCCGCCACATACCGCTGATCAACGTGTTCACGCGCAGGTAGCGCGTGGTACACGGCTTCACCGGCGACATCGGCAATTGCCGTGCGCCAGGTGGGATTGGTGCGCCAACCAGAACAGCAGTCGGCGCGGCATTCACAGCGCAGCTTGCTGGGCGCATACCGACATGCCAGCACCATCAGTTGCAGTGGCGTCAATCGTGCCTTCAGCATGGTCTCAGCCATCCCGATTTCAGCGGCACCATCCAGCCCAGCCAGGGGGCCAGGGTCGCCACGGCGTTTGTCGGCCATGCGCGCTGCCGGCGGACGGTCGCAAGACGCTCGGGCCGGGTCGAACAGAAACCGCAGCGCTTCCACTGCATGACGGAAAGGCGGGCGCTCGGTCATTGCTGCCCCCAGGGATAAATCGGCTGCGGCAGGCGCTGACCTTCTTCAATAGCGATCCAGCGGCGCAGGACGGCCACATCGGTTTGCGTGTGCTTCGAGCTCAATGCCCACCTTCCCAGCCAGTCTTCACGCTCTTGCCAAGCCATGCGCAGCAGGTGGCGCGCCAGCGCACGGTCCAGCACCGCCCGCTCATGAGCCAGCACCCCACCACAGCAGCGCCAGCATCGGCACGGCACATCCCCGGCGCCATGAGATTCGACCGTCGCAATGTGGCGGCGCACACCAGGGGCTACCTGAATCATCGGCTCCTCGATTTCATCCCAGATAGCGTCTGGATGGTCTGCGTAAGTCATGCGTTCTCCTTGTTCAACTTGTGTTGCCGTATCACTTCGTCTTCCAGATACTTCTGTGCTGCCTGGCCTCTGCGTTTGCCGATGCTGTCCAGCCAGGGCCTGCGTTCGGGCTTGGGCAGGCTCAGTACCCGCCTGGCTTCGCACTCTCGACGATGCTGTTCGACCGCTTCGGGCGAAATCGGCGCGAACACCCCATGTCTCTCCATAAACACCACCTCACCTAGTGCAGATACTTCACCCGAAGCCCCCCCCTACCCCCATTGAAAATTTGGGGATTGGAGAGGATTTCGGCTTCACCGCCCTTTCGGGCTCATCGACTTTGCGGCAGGACCGTTGCGACCCTTCCTGCCTCCCCCACGTCTCGATTCCAGCCAACGCCCAGGTCGTCACGGAGTTGCACCGCCGCCGCTTGCGCAGCTCGCCTGGTAACCCGTTTTGTGGAGCAACAGGGCTACGCTCCGTGTATCCGCCTCTGCCAGCCCATGCAGGCCCGTACATTTCCCCGGAGGCAAGGGTGCTGAGTGCTATGGCGACATGGCAATCCCTCGCAAGAGGTTCGCCAAGGCAAATACCCCGGCCTTCTGGTGATAGTCATTGGCGTCGGTGCCAACGTCTGGTGGCATCCCGTACGAACACCCAGCCTGACTGGCGTAACGCTCACTCACGCGGTTTTCGTCGTGATCTGCCACGACAAACTTAGGCCCTTGAATGCTGGCTGCTACGGTTCGGATATTGGCTGCTGAGAAGCACACAATCACCCTGGACTTGCGGTACATGGTGCGCAGTGCTGCCCGTATGGATAGGCCTGTTGCGTAGCCCTCGCACAACCAAGACTCAGGGCCGCTGCCTATGATGAATGCCGCATTCTTTGCAGCGCCGCCCGGCATGAATTTCTTGGTTCCATCGGCGTCGATCCATTGCAGGCTGACAATACGGCTATAGTTGCTGGCGTCCCGCATTGGGATGACAAGGCGACCATCAAAGTCGATCAGCCCAACATCTTCAGGGAATCCCTTCAGATCAAGATATGGGTGATGATCCGTGCGGCATTGGGCAACGATCTGCGCTGCCTCTTGCGCTTTTCTCTGTCGTCTGTGTGCCTCTTGGCGGGCAAGCGCTGCATCGCGCCTGCGGCGCTCGGCTTGGTCGCGCTCAGATATCCTGAGTCTTTCTGGGTCCTGTTCTCCATGGCCGCGATACCCATGCTGTCGCGCCAGTTTGAACAGGGACAAGATCGTTGTGCCGCCGTACGGCTTCACGCTTTTCCACACCGATCTGGCGTCAGCCGGGTTGTAGCCCTTCTCGTCTGACTGGCTCCACTTGTCCCAGATATCGAACCCGTCATTACCCAACTCGGATTTGACGGCCATCGCCATCAGCACCCAGGTCTCCCTGTTGTCGGCAGGTATGCATGCAATAGCAGCAGCAATATCGCTATGCATGTGCGGCCTTTTGCTTGGTTTTGTATTTTTTGATATCAGTCAGCACACGACGCTTCAGGGAGCTGCTGATTTCCTCTGGCGCTGTTTCTTGATACTGCCCATCAAAGAAATGCCCATACAGATTTCGGTATTGAGCTTGGGCAAACCTGCGCCCAGCCTCCAGGTCATCCTTTTTCCATGTCCTGGCCAGGCCACACAGCTGACGCCACACAGACGTCCTGTCTTGCAGGTACTTTGGTACTTTGGGGGCGGCGGGCTGCGCGTGCCCCACGGCCTCAAGTGTGCCAGGGACGTTTTCAACAAGATTGAGTCGGATGCGCTCTTTGCCGCAGCCCGGGCACACCTTTAAGCTGCGGGCAAACACATAGCCGCACGTACACGTCCAGTCTTCTTTTTCGCGCTCTGTGGGCTCCTTGCGCACGACGGAATCCCGCTTAATGCCATCCGCCAGCACAGACAGGCCGTTTTTGTAAATATCAGCGACGTCATCCTGGAAGCGCATGTAATTGCCGGAGTGATCCAGCCATAGCGCCCCTGTTTTCCCTGGCGACGTGCGCATCACGCGACCCATCTGTTGGATATGGCTAGACAGGCTTTTCCGATATGGGCGGGCGGAGATGCCGCACAGGATGTCCTGCACATCAAAGCCCTTGGTAAACACCTCGCAAGCCACTAAGCCCGTAATGACGCTATCGGGCTTTTTGAACTCATCAATCAAATCCTGGCGCTGCTCTCTGTCCCCGTCTTCGCCGGTCACTTGCTGGAAGTTGTAGCCGGCGGCATTGAACTGCCGACAAATTTCCTCGCCGTGCGCGACAGAGGCGGAAAAAACCAGCGTCTTCACAGGCCCGCCAAAGTGTTTTAGGGTTTTGTCCTGCCATTCGGCCACGATGTCACCCACGATCTGGATGCCGCGTGAAGTGACGTCCTCTTTTTTCCACTCGCCATCGGATGTGGATGCCCCGGACATATCAATGGGCTTGGCTGCATACGGAATCAGTCGCACCAACTCGCCAGCATCCAGCAGCTGGTCGGTGGTGCACACATTCACCAGATTGCTATATAGGTCACCCAGGCCCTTCTTGAAGGGCGTTGCAGACAGCCCAATGACCTTCATTTTTGGGCGCGACTTGATGATTTTCGAGACGAAGCTGCGCATGTCGTGGCATTCATCCACAATCAACAGATCAATCTCTGGAAAGGATTCTTGCTTCTCAAGGGTCTGCACTGAGCACACCTGAATGCGCTCGGCGCGGCGGCGGTGGTGGCCCGACATTTCGATGCCATGATCAATCCCGTAGCGAAAAAGAACCTTGCTGGTCTGATCCACCAGATTCACGCGATCCACGAAAATAGCTGCCCGCTTGCCGTTCTTGGCCGTCAAATCCAGTAAATGAGCCGCCACAATCGTCTTGCCGAACCCGGTTGGGGCCATCAGTATTTGTGTGCGATGCCCATCACGAAAGCCTTGGCGCAACGCCTCGACAGATGGCAGCTGGTAATCGCGTAGCCTCAAAATCTCAGGCATTGCCACCTCCTTGTTTGAGGGCTGCCAATTCCTTTTCCAGACGATCAATCTGACGTCCGGCTTTTTTAAGCTCCGACATGAGCTTGGCTTCGCTGGCCATCAAGTCGTCACGGCGCTGTTCCAATTGGGCGGCATAGGCTTGAGTCTTCTGGACCAGGGCATGCACCTCGGGGTCTACAGCAGTCAGCAGCGCCTTGTTTTCCGCTTCGATATCTTTGTTCAGTTCTTCCAGTGCGCGGTTGGCGTCTTCCAGGTTGGAAATGACGTCTCGCAATTCATCAATGATGGCTTGGTCTGCGCTCTTTTCTTGTGATGGCGATGCGGGCAATTTCGCTTGTGCGCGGTCGCCCGCTTGTTCCAGCCGTGTGGTGACGCGACGCCCTTCCTCCTGAACGCGTTCACGCCAATCAGCAACTTCTGCCTCGAACTCATCTTCAGGAACAGCGGCCAGTTTTTGGGAGCGACTGGATAGATCCTTGCTGATCCCTGCATCCGATAATGTCGGGATTTTCTGGCGGTCGTTGGTATCGACCGCCAGAGATTCACCGGATTCTGAGCGCCCCTGAAGCTGGCCGCGAGTGCCTTGGTTCATGCCTATTGCCTCTTTCTGCGCGGCAATCATTTCGCCAAGACGGCGCTCTGCGCGAATGCGAATTTCCGCCGCGTCGACCTCAAGCGATTTGTTTTTGGCCTGCATCGCGTAAATGCGCATAGCATCAGCCTTGTCACGAAGGTCTTTGACCTCATCGACCGCTTTGGCTTCAGCGAGAGCGTGGCGGGCAGCCTCATACTTAATAAGTGCCGTCATTCCGCCTCCGCCGGCAGATCAAAATACGAATCCGGCACCAGAAAGAAGGTTGACTCGTCCCAACGATCCCAGGACCAACCGCGCCCTTTCAGCCACGCAATGAATCCTTGATGCACCGGCCCGTCGTATTCGTCCGGGTCCGGGCAGCCCATCGCAAATATGGGCATCCCGCCCGGCATTTCAGGGCCATCATCACTGCCTGTCCAAATACCCTCGCTGCGCTCAAACCGCGGGGAGAATTCCCGCAACGGACGCATCCAGAGGGTCGGGAACACGATGCGCAACTCGTGCATCATCTGTTCGGTATCCAAGCGCGCATCAGCCATCAGAACTCCCCTTCGAGCTTGACGACAAAGGCGGAGTCGTTCAGCAGCCGGTGGCGCTCCTTTGGATCATCAGGCAGGCCCTCAGCAGGGCCGGCATATGTCACCACGGCCTCAGTGAAGTACGTCGTCTCTGCGCTGTTGAGGTTCTTCTTGATGCTCTCTTGCGCCCAGCCGTCACCGGGGCGTTTCTGCTTGGCCTGCACCCTTCCCCGCCACCGCTTACGACCGCGCCACTGCTGAAAGGACACCAGCAGCCAGCCCGCCAGCAGAGCCAGGAGCACTGCAACGATGAAGGCTGTAGGGATGGCCATCATGGTGGCGGCGAAGGCAAGGAAAAAGGTGGTGGTGGTCATGCGTCACCCTTTGGCAGGCCACCATCACCGCCTGCATTGGCGCGGGTTTCGGGGGATTTGCTATCGCCCAGGTGGCCACCTGTTTTGATATGCAGGGCGCGGCCCTCTCGAAGACCTTTCGAGTAGTTCAGTTCACTCTCGGCCACTCGCAGTGCTGCCTCCGCACGGGAAATAAGCACGAAGACAAGGACAAACAGGATGCAGACGGTGATGAAGGTCACCAAGTTGATACCGCTCATATCAGCAGTCCTCCGGGCCGATCTGGACCTTGCTGGGCCTGCCTTCCGCGTACACCTGCAGCGCATCGGCCTGACGCTGCAGCGCTGCTGCAATGGCCCGCTCCCCAGCAATGGCCGCGTCGAGTTCCGCATCTGTCATCTGGCAGGGCTGCTTATGGACGATTTCGCCAGAAGGCAGGCGCACTTTGTATGTGGGCCGCAGGAGGTTATCGAGGGGTGTGGGGTTAGGCATGGACTGATCCTTCCTGTTCGACGCCCGCCGCATACTCCGGCCAAATTTCATGCCAGTCGTCAGGCCTGAGGTCGCGACGGCTTACCGCGCCGTTTGTTGCGCGTTCAATGGGGATGCACCGCCCTATCGGCACCGGGCGTATGTGATGTGCCCACTGATGAATAAGCTGAGGATCGACGCCTATGGCCTTAGCCAGCCGGGTCTGCTCTCCATGCTTTATGTTGGTGTATTTGATTAGTTGCATAACCGAATATTAAGCATATCTCTTAATATCAGTCAAGCATTTGCTTTATGTTGTGCTTAATATTGATATTTTTAAGCAATACGCTGTATTATCTAGACATGAAAACGACCGCCGAAATCCGTCTGGATAATCTTGAGGCTCTCATCCAAGAAGCCGGAACAGCCACAGCCCTTGCGCAGATGTGCGGCTTGTCGCACATCTATCTAAGCCAAGTTAGGCGCCGAACTGCCGACGCGAAGACCGGCAACCCACGCAACATTGGCGAAAAGATGGCACGCGCCCTCGAATCGGGGACCGGCAAGCCAAAAGGCTGGATGGACACTCCACATGATGAGAGTCATCGCAGCGCATCGTCCCAGCCGCCCACTACCGACATCACCATCCACCAATATGATGCCGCTGGCTCAATGGGGCACGGCCTGGATCTACCTGACCAGCCGGGGGTGATCCAGAACCTACGTGTCAACAAAGAATGGCTGTCAAAGAACATCAGGGCCTACAGCGCGGCGAAGAACCTGTGCGTGGTAACCGGGTTCGGGGACTCCATGCAGCCCATGTTCAACCCAGGCGACCCGCTGCTGGTGGATCTAGGCGTCACATCCGTGGAATTCGATGCGGTGTACTTTTTTCGCGTGGACAACCTGGGGTACGTCAAGCGCCTGCAGCGCATCCCCACCGAAGATGGTCTGGTGATCCGGGCAATCTCTGAGAACAAGGATGCCTATGGGCCATTCGATATCACCGAAAAGATGGACTTCCATGTGATCGGGCGCGTGCTGAAGGTGTGGCGCAGTCAGGAGTTTTGAGTCCGCCGGCACAAGCGCGGGCAGTTTTATTTACTAAGTAACAAAACCTTATTATTAATGTGGATATGTGAGGAGAACCATGAAAAAGATCATCGCAGCCGTCGCGCTGACCATCTTCGGCATCACCGCTGTAGCGCCGGCCTGGGCACATGGCGGGCGTACCGACAAGAACGGATGCCACATGGACCGGAAGGCGGGGACGAGGCATTGCCACTGATAATACTAAAGAAAACGCACGCATTCACACCTTGCCAATAACTCGCCATATAACGTAAGGAAGCAAGAAAAATTGAGGGAAGAAAATCATGGCCGCAATACCCCAGAAAAAAGAAGGCACTCAACCCACAACCAAAAAGAGTGGTACTGACAACGTTAAAGGAACCTACACCCCTGAACTCGTGATAGCACTTTGTGGTCCAATTGGATCACCCATGCACGATGTAGCAGATACATTAGTGTCGCAATTAGCAAACTTTAACTATACATGCACACGCATCCGATTAAGCAAATACATCGAAGAACATGCCTCAAAGGCTGATTCTTCAATCGACACCACATCAGAGCATCTTAGAATAAGGTCTCTCATCGCTGCGGGCGACGCACTAAGAAAAAAATACGGCCACAGCGTGCTAGCACAGCTAGCTATACATAAGATTCGCATAGGACGAGAGAAGCACAAAAGGGAACTGAACCCAGATACACATTCCTACCCAACGCGCCGCGTCTGCCATATTATTGATTCAATAAAGAATCAGGATGAATTAGATCTTTTGCGGACGGTATATGGCGAAATGTTATTTGCCATTGGCGTTTTCTCGCCCATGGAACTTCGCGAACAGACACTTGCGGCTCGCGGGCTGCGCCGCAACGAGATTTTCAATCTAGTAGAAGAAGACTCCGGCGTCGGAAGCGATGAAGGGCAAACAGTACGGAAGACGTTCCCCCATTGCGACATGTTCTTACGGATTGAGAAACGCACTGACTCACATCTGGAAGAGCGCGTAGCGAGGTTTATCAATCTGATGTTGGGCGTCAAAGTCGTAACCCCTACCAGAAATGAATCCGCCATGTATGCCGCAGCCATGGCTTCGGCCAACTCAGCGTGTCTATCACGGCAAGTAGGCGCTTGCATAACAGACTCTGAAGGTAATGTCCTCAGCGTAGGCTGGAACGACGTTCCATCACCGCACGGAGGGCTATATGGAGATGTGCCGCCAGATAATGACTATCGCTGCTGGAACCATGGAGGGTTCTGTGCGAACGATCGAGAAAAAGACACCTTGGCTGGCGAAATTCTCAAAGCCCTAGGCAAGGTGATAGCGGTTGGGCAAGAGGAAGCCGCACGGAAAGCCATCATCAGTTCTACACGCCTGGGAAGTTTAATCGAGTTCTCCCGAGCGATCCATGCGGAGATGCATGCCATCATCAATGCAGGTCAAGCGGCAGGCAGCCGGCTTAAGGGAGGCAAGCTTTTTGTCACCACATATCCTTGTCACTCCTGCGCTCGGCACATCATCGCAGCAGGGATCTCGGAGGTGTATTTCATTGAACCCTATCGCAAGAGCCTGGCACTAAAACTACATAGTGATGCCATCACAGAAGACGAAAATGATACAGAAAAAGTTCGGATTTTGGCGTATGATGGCGTCGCTCCAGTACGCTTTCTATCGCTCTTTCGAGTCCCGCAGGACTCTAGGAAAGCCAACGGGCGGATGGTTGTGGTAGACAAGGCCAGAGTGCGGCCACGTACGCAAAAGAGCATGGAAGCTCTTGATGCGTTGGAGGCTTTAATCGCAGGCTCCTCCGACATAGAAGCACTCGTCGCCCCAGGAGGCATCCATGAATGACTCATACACCCAGTTGAAGCTAAATTTCGAGCCCGTTCAGACACGGGCCCAACACAACGAAGAACGGCCCGTGGTCAGAAAAGGCGCATCCTCCGGCAATGTTGTCCAGCTAAGAAACGTGCGGGACCAGCGTGAACGTGCCAAACAGATCGAAGACGAGCGCATGTTGATGGAAATGATCCGCGCACGGGTGGCACATCTTCAAGCCTGAGAACTATGCTGGCACATAGCCCTCTCCGGAGGGCTTTTTCATGCCCAGCGAACCCTCCATGGCAAAGCGGGTTTTGTCACACCCTCTCTGGACGCTTTACTGCCCCCCCGGCAAGCCGAGCGGATATAAACCCCTCATCCGCTAAAGAATGAATGATCCCGCGTATGAGGTAGCTACTAGATAGTCCAGCGTGATAGATCCGTGATCTCTCTGTGATCGGCACCAACATTCGGCTCTCCACAAGCTTGGCAATTCGGCGGGTTCGTTGTGGTGCTGTGAGGTCAGGGAGGGCCTCGGCCAGGTCTCCCGATTTCACTTGGCCTGTTTCTGAGGTTAAGACAACAGCCAGAATCCTTGCTTCTTCCGTTGTGATGTGCTCCCTGTCTAAGGCATACCGGATTGCTGGCTTGAAAATGCTGTCGATCAGGTAAGTGTAGTTGGTGAGCCTGTCAACTTTTTGCAGCTCCGTCAAAACACCTGCGAGCACGTAAGTACACCACTGCTCAAGACTTTCATCAGTTCCTTGATCTGCCACGCCTAGCATCTCGTAATATTTATCACGATCGTTACAAAACACCGCCGTTGGATTCAACAGTCGGCCGCCAGCTTTGACATTGAACCCATACTTCATCATAAGAGCATACGTCAGGAGGCGCACCACCCTCCCGTTGCCGTTTGAAAAAGGGTGAATCCATCCAAACCGATGGTGCGCCAAGGCGACCTTCATTAAGTCATACTTTTGAGGATCGTCCTTGTTGATGAAAGAAATGAGCTCTCCCATGTAGGATGGAACCAGCACAGACTCCGGAGGAAGGTGCTTGGACTGCGCAATCGACACAGCGCCCTTTCGATACGCGCCAGGTGTGCGATCCCCTTCTTGGTGAACGGGGAGGCCGCCAACCGTAAGTGAATGTAGCTCACGCACAAAGTGCTCTGTAACTTGCTCTCTCGGCCCTATCGTGTCCTCGATAAAGTCCATGGCGCTTTCGATGTTTTCTATCTCTTTTAAATGGTCTATGCCTCCTCTTTTCTCCGGGCTAAGCTTGTGATCAACGTAATCAGCCAATGTAGTGTGGTTGCCCTCAATTCGCGCTGACCCCAGGCTTTCCAGAATGTGAAAAATATCCTTCAACTGGAAGAAGATCGGGGCTGGCGTAGACCCGCCCACACGGTGGCGCCGTAGGTAGCTCAACTCCTCCAAGGTGTCCACTAAAGGTGAGTCAAATGATGGATTTAGGAGCCGGAGCTCATGATGGACAAATTTCGCCATATTGGCCTTTATTTACCAAAAAGTAAATGTAAAAGTGCAAAAAATGAGAAAATTTCTTTGTGAATCAATGGATTATAAACTCATTAAACGAAGTTTATCTACGCAGAGAAGTAAAATTATCTTCGCCTAACTTTTCTCATTTCTTCGCCGCACCGACTCGCTAACGCCACCCCCCCACCAGCCACCCGGACGACAGGCTTTAGCTTGCTAAATTCTGGTTCTAGGGGTTTACCCTAGAAATTCTATCAGTGCCCTTTTAGGGCACTTTCAGTCGCTCACCTTGCGCAAGGCATAGATAAGATGCTCATAAGGTTACTTGAAATAATTATGCATAATGCTTGACTTGATATAAAGCATTCGCTTAATATTCTTTCACTGATGCTCTATTCCAGACAATGGATAGAACAAAACCCCCAACAGCACAGGCTGAAGGGGGCCTCGCAAGACCGGCTGTTGACGCAGCCGCCCTTTATCGGACTTTTGGGAGATAACCATGTCCAAGAAGATCGCCCCTACACGGGGTGAGGGGATTTCTACGCCTCAGATCATAGCAGAAGCAACACAATCAGGGAATACCTTCTCTGTCGCCGCGTTCGCCAAAACGCTCGACACCAAGATCCTGGATCATGCGGTCGAACCCATGCAGACGGCCGTCGATGCTTTCAGCTGGATATCAACCTTGGCATCGATTGCCAAGCAAAAACACGTCGATGACAAAACCGTCGCCGTTAGTGATCTCCTGGAGATCATCTCGTACATCGCGGATGACATCGGAAACTTCACCGATTGTGAGCGCGAAATGCTCCGCGACGACCACCTCCCCCGCCTGCTGGCATCCCTGCCGAACGGGGGTGCGTCATGAATGCCCTCACCTTCACCCTGCCCGCCCTCATCGGCTCAGACCTGGGCGGCGGGATCTACGTAGGCCCGCACTTCCAGCCTGACGGGTCGGTGCGGCATCTGATCGCTGCAGCCGATTCCCTGGGCGATCACGCGTGGGAAGACGCCCGGGTCGCAGCCAGCAAATATTGCGGCGGCGGCCACGACGACTGGCGGCTGCCCACCAAGGATGAGATGACGGTCGCCCTGCTGAACATCCGTCACAGGTTCAATAAGACGGCCATCCATTGGACATCCACGGCCAACGCCGACGCCTGGGCCATGGACTTCGGGAGCGGCAGTGCGTGCGCCTGCCACCGCGACCGCAAGCTTCGCGTCCGCCCTTTCCGCATCCACCAGAACTTAGGTGCCGTGCGCGCCGAATACGTTGAGCTGCTTACCAGCCAAGCCACCAAAACAGACGCCTACGACGTGTATGTGAATCACAGCCAGCCCGCTATGGCCATGCTCGACCTGATCACTGGCAGCGGCGGGGATGAGGCTTTTTACTGCCTCACACAAGAGCGCCAGCAGGGCTATCTGCTGACCTTGCTCAATCACGTCACGGCCATGGATTTGACGCTTGCCGAAATTGGAGGGGTCAAGCCATGAGTAAGCCAACTACCCCCAAAGGCCCCGGCGCCTATCTGCACTGCATAGATGGCGTCGGCCTGGTAAAGCATGAAGATCTATGCACTCAGCCGCCTGTGGTGATTTCCGAATCAGCGCCAGTCATCAATCTGATCGACGCTGGCCTGACCAGGATATCCAGGGTGCAGTACATCCTCATGGCGCTCGCACAAGCAGATGATGGCGGCGACCAAACCGTCATGTACGGCCATCTGAACGGCATGCTGGACGAAGCGTACATGCTACTCAATACGGCGGGCATCCGCACGGGAGGCGAGTCATGACTATCGTCCCCCGCATCGAGCATGTCCACTGGCAGGGCAGCATCTACAGCACGAATTTCTACGGCGAACGCGAAGCCCTGGAGCGCTCGGACTTCCTGCGCCCCCTGTTGCCACCCGAAGGCCGGAGGTATATCAAGTACCGCCAGGCATTCCTTGACGGGGAGGCCGTCTCCAACCGCATCAATAGCTGCCACCGCAAGCACGGCGGCATCCTGGTTCGCGTCGGCTGGGCCACCTATAGCTGGGATTTGCCAATTCGCGTCCTGACCAAGGAAGAAATCATCGACCTGGCCCGCCGCGTCATGGCCGAAATCCAAGATCAACCCCAGGTCAACGCCGCCCCGGCCGACTGGCCATTCCCCGTCTGGAGGGCTGCAGCATGAATACCATCAAACTTTCCCTTCAGATCGCCATCGCAGAAAAGGCCGTCGAACTGTACCGCCTGGAGGAATCCTTGCGCTCGGCGTCCGCGGACTTGCGCAACGCCTGCAGCGAGTTTCGCCACAAGCACAACGGCGGCAACTACGTCCAGCGCGACAGCGACATGCACGAACAGATGCGCGAAGTCACGGGCTTGGAATTCGAGACCTACAACGAAGCCAAGCGCAACGTGCGCAACGCCAAACGTCGCCTGGATACCGCCATCCGGGCCTCCCTGGGCAAAGGAGTGCGGCCATGACGCTACCTGTCAAAGAGTATGCCAAGGCACTGGACTCCCTGGCCTTCATTTGCCTGCACGGCGACCGCCAGCAGCAGATTGAATCGGCAGCTGCTGCCCAGGAAATCCTGAAGATCGGCGGGCACCCCGTCAAACGCGCCCACATGCTGCGCTTCGATGTTCAGGTGCGCGCCGCCGACGGTCTGCACTGCTGGACCGCCATCACCCACAACAGCATCGACGCCCTGCTTGGCGCCCTTGAGAAATTCGAGGGTCAGCAGGTGGCTGTCACCGTCAAAGCGGAGGGTCGGAAATGATTACGAAAGAACGGATGAAGTACGAAGCGAACAGGGCGTTCGCCCTGGCCGAACTGATCGACACCACATACACCATCGCATTCAACTGCCTGAATGAGGGTGGAGATCATGAGGGTGAGCTACAGCGAGTCAAGGAATTGCTGTTCGCGGCTCACGAAGTGGCCAGCAGCGCAGCCAACGACCTTAGCGACCTGTTCGGCGAATGCGAGACATCGCAGGCCAATGACGCGGGCCTGGCGGAGGTGCAGTCATGATCCATCAAGACAACCAGCAGCTGCGTGAACTGCTTTCACTGCCGCCCATCCAGCCCAGCGCCAGCACGGCCATGGCCATCCCTGAAATGCCGCCCCAAGAGGTGGTGACAGGCGATCAAGAGATTGATACCGTCCTGTGGCTGCAGAAGGTGGTGGCCACCGGCAACCGGGGGCTGATCGACAAGGCCCTGGAAGCGGCCAAGCAGATCAAGACGCCCATGAAAGACCTGGGCATGCGATATGCCAACCATATTGCCAAAGCCACAGGGAATGCCTTTGGTGCGGCCTTTGCGTCCTTTGGCTTCGGTGAACTGGAGGATCAGGCAAAACGATCTATCCAGCGCGCCGCCCTCCGCCACGAAGCAATATCCCGATTCAGCACTGAGGAAGCGTTATTCGCGGAATTGCCTGCCGAACGCGCCTGCCGGCTGGCACTGAAGCGACTCAAGCGTGATGACTTCGGCATGTACGACGACGCCCACGCCCGAGCCCAGTTCGAGAAGCGCTCGGAACTGGTGCCCGGCACGATCAGCGACTGCCTGTACGCCATCGAGTTCTGGGGCCACCTGTACAGCCTTCGCAACGCGGTTGACTGGAATTTCAGCGATCTCCCTCGGGGCGCCTACGCGCACGAGTGCTATGCGTTCTTCATGCTGGCCGACATCCGGCCGCGCAGCCGAGAGGAAGCCATCGCAGCCTTCGAGCATGTGTTGGGCAGCAGCCGGGGAGACTGGGCCGAGACGGATTCTATCCTGCGCAATCTGGTGGTCAGCGGGTGGCGCGGCGCAGCAAAGGACTTTGCCAATCGTCTGATAAACGACTTGGCCTCCCTGGATGACTGCTACCTCAGCCGCGAAAGCGTGGAACGAGCGGTAGAGGACGTTGTTCAATCCTTCACCGCCGGTACAGCGCAGGAGGCAAGCCATGAAACGATCTGACCTGAACCACCTTCGCCGCCTGGTCGCCTGGGTGCGTGGCGCAATCGGCCAGGACCCGGCCGAGATGCAGAAGACCATGATCGACATCGCCGACAAGATCGGCCACATGGGGATCAGCGACGAGGGTAAAGCCCGACTGGTGGAAAGCTATCGCCGTGCCGAAGCCGTGCCGCAATACGTCCGGGATGCCGTCAAGATGCTGGATCGGTACGTTCGATCGTCTGGGCAAGGCGGCGGGCCGGAGAAGCCGCGCGCCGACGAGGAAACCCGCGTGGATACTGACGTCGACGGCGGGCCCGATCATGCAGGCGCGCCAACGCCGGATGGTTATGCCCTCTACCTTGGGTGCGCCCGAATGGGGTTGGCGGGGGCCAGTGGTGACCTGCAAAGCATGATCGGCTGGATGCGCCGACGCCAGGGCTGGCCCAGCGTCCTTATAGCGGGATGGATGGCTGGCGACATAGCAGACATGCTGGAGCGCCTGCAGGCGCCTGGGCAAGTTGCTGATGGTGCCAGCCTATCTGGATGGCAGCCCATTGAGACAGCACCGAAAGACGGCACGTGGATTCTCGCATGGCGGGGACCAGCCACAGGCGGCTACTGGGACCCTATGGTGATCGTCCGTTGGTACGAATGGGAAGACGACCCAGGGAACGGCACATGGGTATGGCCCGATGATCGCTATGACGTCTGGACACCAGAAGGCCAGCAAAGAGCTGACGCCATGCTGGGCGACGGGTCACTGTTTGAGGACAACGGCTTTACCCACTGGATGCCACTGCCCCAGCCACCGAAGGAGGGCGTCAGCCATGAATAACCCCAGCGACCACATCCGCCGCCACGGAGACGAGTATCTGTTCAGTCCGGCGGCAACCCTCTCTTTTGTCAGTGACGCGATCAACAGCCCTGACGCCACCGATGAGGGAAAAGTTCGCGCCTTCCGCATCATCGACGAGATGCTTAAGGAAGGCCGCGTCAAGCGGTTTCCACGAATCGACGTCTTGGAGACGGTGCTCCTGCGCCCATCCGATCCCAGGCGACGCCTAGAGGTGTGCGACAGCTTCGTCAAACACATCGGCAACGACGAGTACATGGCAGTGCTGGAACGCGCTGGTTTCACTTTTGACCAAGGGAGTCAGGCATGAGCCAAATCATCACTATCAACAATGTCGAGCTGCCGGTGGTCGAATACCGTGGGCAGCGTGTCGTAACCCTTGCCATGATCGACCAAGCGCATGAGCGCCCGAAAGACACGGCGCGCCGTAACTTTAATGAGAACCGCCGGCATTTCACTGAGGGGGAAGACTTCTTCCAAACAACGCCTTCCGAGCTGCGCGAGCATATCGTACGAGGAACGTCCGAAATCCCCGCCAATAAACTCGTTCCCTTGCAGGGGCGTGGCGTCACGCTTCTAACCGAATCGGGCTACCTGATGCTCGTCAAGAGCCTGCAGGACGATCTCGCATGGCAGGTTCAGCGCCAACTGGTGAACAATTACTTTCGCAGGGATACGGCAGCCCCAATAAAGAGGCCTTCTGCACCCACCAGCGTCCTACCCGGCCCAGCCCGCGAGTTCCGCGCAGCCCATGGCATTGCCAAGCTGATCGGGCTGAAGGGCAACCAAGCCACGCTGGCCGCCAACAAGGCGACCCTGCGGATCACCGGGCTGAACATGCTGCAGGCGCTGGATGCTGAGAAGCTGATCGCTGACGATACCGAACCGCACATGACCGTCACCGAGATCGGTTCGCGCTTTGGCAGAAGGGCGGCATTCATCAACGACCTGCTGATTGCAGAGGGCTATCAGACCCGCACTTCCTCCAAGATTCGCGGCAAAGTCCGCCACCGCTACACCCCGACAGACAAGGGCAAGCGGTACGCGGTGCTGGTCGATATGGACAAGGCCCACGTTGCGGGCAAGCCCATTCAGAACCTGGAGTGGAAGGCCTCGATCATGCCGCACCTGGCGCTGGCGCTGGGTGGGGAGGCGTCATGAAAACAGCAATGCTAAATGCCGCCACCATGCTTGCCGGACTTGCTGTGGGCTATGCCATGCATGCTGAGCCGGGTCCCCTGTTTATCTTCGGGTTGGTTTTGGTGGTCGCTGCGGGCACTTGTGGCCATGCAGTGCAGGAGGATCGATCATGACCCCGCAGAACCTGATGCGCATCGAAACCAGCCTGCGTGACCAGATGCTCAATCGCTTGGCCAGCCGGTGGCCCAAGGCTGCAGCCTACATCCCTTCAGGCACCACCAGAGTGCAATGCACCGGCAAGCTGCGTGAAGACGAACAGGAGAACCTGGATCTGTACGTGCTGGCCTACGAGGAAGCAATCGTGGACTTCATGCGGATGCTGGATAAGGACGACGGCCGGCCAGCACCAGCAGCGAATCCAGCCTTCCCGGATCGGCTGCCGCCTCGACGCGCCCCTAAGCCGGAGCGGGCGCCGCGCAAGCCTGCGCCAGGCCGGGGGGTTCGCCGGAATTCAGCAGCACGCCAGCGGCTTGAAGACCTGTTCCGTGGAGGTAACGATGAAGTATGATCGAATTGCCCTCGGACCAACGGGGGCCGGGAGTAGAAACCCGAAATGCAAAGGCGCACGTTGGCCGCGCCATGTCTTGTTGCGGCCTTTTCGTGCCCATCGTCCCTGCACGTCTATGGCAGTGCCGGGCGGGGCCAGTTTCGACTGGGCCGGTTTGCCTTTGCGTCCGGTTTTCTACCCCCGCCCGTGCGCTGCCGCCCTCAATGCGGCTGCGCCCCATCCAATCAGGAGGGGCGAGCTGTGACCATGCAATTAAATTTTCGCCCCGTCATCTGGGTCACGCTGGAAAAGGCATCTGAGTACACCGGTCGCTCGGTGAGCTCTTTCAGTAGCCTAATTCAGCGCGGCAAGCTGGTGGAAGGTATCCACTGGAAGTGGTCACCCGACAATCGCCAGCACATTAACCTTGAGGGGTACGACGAATGGGTATCAAAAAGCAAATCGAGGGGGTCCGCGCGAGGGAGGCGTCCATCCTCATCGACTTCAGGTGGGGGAAAAACCGCTTCAGAGAGCGCGTCGAGCTAGCACCCACGGTCGCTAATCTGCGCGTAGCCCAAAGGATGCGCAATGAAATACTGGCGGCCATTGCCATCGACAAGTTCGACTGGGACGATTTTTCCCGATATTTCCCGAATTCCTGCAGCCTACCCAAGGGCAGCGACACAGAGTTGCTGCCGACTTTCCGGGATGTTGCGCAGACCTGGATCAAACTCATTGCCCCAAACGTGGCAAGCACCACACTGAAGGAATACATCAATGCCCTCAATCGGTACTTTTATCCAATATTCCAAGATAAGCCGATTGCACACATTGAGTACGAGGACTTCGCTGTATATATAGCAAGCCTGCCCATCAAGTCAGCAAAGACCTTCAACAACGTCATGACGCCAGTCCGGGGGGTATTTGCTCTGGCACAGAAAACAGGCAAGGTGAGCCGGGACATTACCCGCGACATTCCAAGCCGCAAAGGACAAAAGGCGAGTCCTGATCCTCTGAACCTGGAGGAGGTGGAGCTTGTGCTTCATCACGTCTCCAGCAGGTACGGCGACCAGTGGCTTAATTATTTTGAGTTCGCCTTCTTCTCTGGCTGTCGGCCATCAGAGATCATTGCGCTGCAGTGGCCAAGCATGGACCTGCGCCGAGAACAGGTGCGAATAGAGCGCGCCAGGGTCAGGGCAACGGATAAAGACACTAAGACTCATTCGGCCAGGGACATTGACCTGCAATCAAGGGCGCTACAGGCCATCGCGCGGCAAAAGGCACACACCTTTCTTGCTGGCGCGCATGTGTTTCTGAACCCAACCACCGGCGAACGATTCACCGACACATCCGCCCCCTTAGATATAGTGTGGCGTCCCACACTCAAAGCGCTGGGCATCCGTCACCGTGACGCCAGGCAGACGAGGCACACCTTTGCCACCATGTGCCTGACGGCCGGCATGAATCCGGCTTACGTATCGCGCCAGATGGGCCACACAAACCCGAGGATGTTCTTTGAGGTCTACAGCAAGTGGATCGATGGCGAGGCCAGCGACAGGGAAAAGGCCAAGATGGATGCCTTATTTACGCCTCAAAACCGGGTAAAAACGGCTTCATGACTTTGTGTTTTGGGCACAAAGTGGGCACAAATCATAGCTAAGTCATTGATTTTATGGCGCGCCCGACAGGAATCGAACCTGTATCAGAAGCTTCGGAAACTCCCATTCTATCCATTGAACTACAGGCGCAGCATATAACTTATTGATTTATTATAATTTTTTATAAACAACACCAAGAAGGCATCGCTTAAGGGTGTCATTCTACCACCGAACCAGCGGGTTTATCCGAAGCCTGCAGTCCGATGGGGGTATCGCTATAATTGAAGGTTGAGGCCTGCAGCAGAAACCACCAGGCACATGCAAGACAGAATACCGGCGGCCAGCCGCACCCACTCTCCCAGGAAACCACCATGAGTCTCCCAGAACACGCAGAAAACGGGCACAAAAGTGCCGTCAAATCACCAAAGCAGCTGCTGATCACGGTCGTGCTGGCATTCCTGATCCCCATTGCCATCATCGTCCTGCTGTTCAATCTGCTCAACAACCTCATCGTCACCAACTACGGTTCCGACGCCCTCTCCGAAGAAGCGATCGCCAAGCGCATCCAGCCTGTGGCGGGCTTCAAGCTGGTCGACGCCAACGCGCCCAAGGTCTTCAAAACCGGCGAAGAAGTCTTCCAATCCACCTGTTCGGCCTGCCACGGCACCGGGGTGGCGGGGGCGCCAAAATTCGGCGACAAGGACGCCTGGGCTTCCTACATCAAGCAGGGCTACGAAGACCTGCTGAAAAACGCCATCAATGGGATAGGTGCCATGCCGCCGCGTGGGGGCAATTCATCGCTGGACGATTTTGAAGTGGCCCGTGCCGTGGTCTACATGACCAACCACTCCGGCGCCGATTTCCCCGAGCCCGCCGAACCCAGCGGCGACCAAACGGCGGACGCCGCGCCTGCCGCCGAAACCGCCCCGGCAGCCGATGCGGCGCCCGCCACCGACGCGGCCCCGGCGGCCGATACCACCCCGGCGGCGGACACCGACGCAGCGCCAGCACAGGACGATTCCAAAAAAATCACCTCCGACAACGCCGTGGGCGAAAAGCTCTACAAATCGGTCTGCATCACCTGCCACAGCTCCGGCATAGCGGGTGCGCCCAAGTTCGGCGACAAGGCGGCCTGGGCCCCGTTCGTCGAAACCGGCGAGGACACCATGCTGAAAAACGCCATCTCCGGTGTGGGCGCCATGCCCCCGCGCGGCGGTTCGCAAGCGACGGACGACGAACTCAAAGCCGCCATCCAATACATGCTGGACGCCAACCAATAAACTGATTGCGGCATCCACACCACGAAGCCAGGGCCATGCCTCGTCATGCCCCTGGCTTTTTTGCGTCCACCTCGCGGCCTGCAGGCCGCTCCGATTCGACCGGCACAGGACAGTCCTCAAGGGACTGTCCTGTGTCCGGTCTCATCCCTCTTTTTTCAAACGATCGTTTGATTTAGAATAAGGAGATTATTCAACAGGAGACAGCCCCATGCCCCACCCCCTTGCGGCCTCGTTGCACCAATCCATGGCGCTGCCGGTCATGGCAGCCCCCATGTTCATCGTATCCAACCCGGAACTGGTCATCGCCCAATGCGCCAGCGGCATCATCGGGTCGATGCCTGCCCTGAACGCCCGCCCTCAAAGCCAGCTGGACACCTGGCTCAGTCAGATCGAGGACGGCCTGGCCGCCCTGCGCAGCGCCCACCCGGATCGCCCCATCCCGCCCTACGCCATCAACCACATCATCCACCAATCCAACGACCGCCTGCAGGCCGACCTGGAAACCTGCGCGCGCCACCAAGTGCCGCTGATCATCACCAGCCTGCGCGCGCCCAACCAGGTGGTGGACGCCGTGCATGCCTGGGGCGGCAAGGTCTTTCATGATGTCACCACGCTGCGCCACGCGCAAAAAGCCATCGAGGCCGGGGTTGATGGCTTGATTCTGGTCTGCGCCGGGGCCGGCGGGCACGCGGGCACCCTGTCGCCCTTTGCCCTGTTGGGCGAAGTGCGGCGCATCTTCGATGGCCCGATCTGCCTGTCCGGTGCCATCAGCCGGGGCCAGGACGTCCTGGCGGCACGCGCCATGGGGGCGGATTTCGCCTATATCGGCACGCGCTTCATCGCCAGCACCGAGGCCCACGCCCAGCCCGAATACAAGCAAATGATTGTCGACAGCGCCGCCGCCGACATCGTTTACACCCCGTATTTCACCGGCATCCCCGGCAACTACCTGAAGCCCTGCATCCGCAACATCGGGCTGGACCCGGATCACCTGCCCGAAGCCCAAGGCACGAATTTCGGCAGCGACAGCAAAAAAGCCTGGCGTGACATCTGGGGCGCGGGCCAGGGCGTCGGCAACATCGACCGCACCCTGCCCACGGCGGACATCGTCGCCCAGTTGCGCGACGAATACCAACAGGCCCTGCTCTCCGTACAGGATCACTTTACGACCAAGGAGCGCGCATGATCCGCCTGAATCAAAACGGTCCGATCCTGGAAATCCAGATCGACCGGCCCGAGCGGCGCAACGCCCTGACCGATGCCATGTACCGCGAAATCGACCAGGCCCTGCAGGCGGCGCATGCCAGCCCCGATTGCGCGGCGGTCATCCTGCACGGCGCGGGCGGGCATTTCACCGCCGGCAACGACCTGGCCGAATTCCAGACCCTGCCCAGCACCAAGGACGTGGGCTCGATCGCCTTTCTGCATACCCTGGCGCGCATCGACATCCCCGTCATCGCCGCCGTGCAAGGCCAAGCCGTGGGCGTGGGCGTCACACTGCTGGCGCACTGCGACTTCGTCTATGCCGACCGCAGCGCCACATTTCATCTGCCCTTCGTCCCGCTGGGCCTGTGCCCCGAAGGAGCATCCAGTGTCCTGCTGCCCCGCCTGGCTGGCGCCCGGCGCGCCGCCCGCTGGCTGCTGCAGGCCCAGCCCTTCGACGCCGACGACGCCCTGGCCGGGCAACTGCTGACCGCTATCGCGGACGACGCCCTGGCCGCCGCCCGCGCTTGCGCCCAGTCGCTGGCCGCCCAGCCCATCCAGGCCGTCCGCGCCAGCAAGCGCCTGCTGCGCGCCCCCGACCGCCCCCAAGTGCACCAGGTTCTGGATGCCGAAGCCAATGTGTTCTTCGAACGCATCCAATCCGCCGAGGCCCAGGCCGCCTTCCGGCGCTTCTTTTCCCGCAAGAAACCCGCCTGACGCCTGCGGGGCGCGCGCCGCGCCCCGCGTCCACACGCTTTCCGCCGCAGCGCAGCCATCCTGTCATGACCACCCTTTTCAGCCTGCCATGACCGGGGCGCTGGCGGCACGACCGCCACTCCCGCATCGCAATGCCGCTTCGCCAAGACACCCGTCGCCAAGAAAACAGTCGTTTCTTTCCCACATTTTCGGCCAGAAACACAAGACTAGGGTTTACCCCTAGTTTTATTCTAGGGTTTACCCTATACTGTCCTTGTTGAAACCCGAAGCTTCTGAAACAGGAGTCTGTTGTGAATATTGTGACCACCCCTTCCCTGATGATGTCCGACGCCCTCGAACGCGCCTACGCCCACACGATCCTGAGCGAATCCCAGCCCCTGTCCCTGAAAAAGGGGCTGTCCGCGGTGGGCCGCACCCTGCGCCGGGGCGCCAAGGCCTTCGCCCGCGGCACCGCCGCCGTCATCAACGCCCAGGCCGAAGCACGCGCCCGCAGCATGCAATACACGCGCAGCCCCTGGTAAGCGCATCACCCCCGCGCGCCCGCGCGGCGACAAAAAAGCGGCATCGGCAGACCTGATGTCGCTTTTTTCGTTCCGAGCCCCGCTCTGGGCACCTGCACCTCCGCCGGCCCGGCCCCCGCACTCAGCGCTTCAGCAGGTTCTTCAGGCTGTTGAGCGTCCGATCCGGGTCCATCTCCGGCGCCTGGCCCGGCGCATCCGCCTGGGCCTGCAGACCCATCTCGGCGATAAACCGCGACGGTTCGCACATGACATCCTCGCGCCCCCGGCGGCGCTTGCGGCACCAACTGATCTGCAGGCTGCGCTGCGCCCGCGTAATCCCCACATACATCAAGCGGCGTTCTTCCTGGATGCGGCGCACCCGCGCCGCCATGGCGGCTTCGCTGGCATCGCCCTCGTCGTCCCCGCCGCGATGCGGCAATAGCCCTTCCTCGACCCCGATCAAATATACATGCGGGAATTCCAGCCCCTTGGACGCATGCAGGGTGGAGAGCTTGACCGCGTCTGGCTCCTCGTCGTCGGCGCGTTCCAGCATGGTCACCAGGGCCACGTGCTGCACCAGTTCCAGCACGGTCAGGTGATCCTCATCCGCCTTGCGCTTCAGCCACTCCACCAATTCCAGCACATTGCCCCAGCGGGCCTGCGCCTGACGTTCGTCCAGCAAATCGTACAAATGACGCTCGTAATCCATGGCCGCCAGCAAATCATCCAGCACGCGGGCGGCGGAATCCTCCCGCGCACCGTCGATGCCAACGGCCGCCCCGCCCAGGCCGGGCATCCGCTGCGCGGCCGGGGACGACGCCGCCGGCCCGCCGGCCTCGGCGGCCCCAAAAGCCGCATCGCCATCCACCGCCCCTGCCCGACTGGGCGCGGGGTCGGGATCAAACGCGGGTTCCAAATCGAAGGCCAGCAAGTCCCCCTGAACCGCCGCCCCCGGCAGCGCCGGGATCGCGCCGCCGCGGCGCGCGGCGCGGGCCTGGAAATGCCGCACCAGCTGGACAAAAGACTGCACCGCATGGCGCTGCCGCGCCACCGGCAGCAGGCCCTCGGTCGCCTGCGCGGCCACGGCGAACAGCGACACCCCCAGACGGGCGGCTTCGGTGCCCAGGGCCTGCAGGGTGTTCTGGCCGATGCCCCGCCGCGGCGTGGTGACGGCGCGGATAAAGGCGGGATCTTCGTCCTCGTTGGCCACCAGGCGCAACCAGGCCAGAATGTCGCGGATCTCGGTCTTGTCGAAAAAACTCTGTCCGCCAGACACCGTATAGGGAATGCGCAGCGTGCGCAGGGCCTGTTCCATCACCCGGGCCTGGTGGTTGCCGCGATACAGCACGGCGAAGTCCTTCCATTGCGCCTGGCGCTCGAAACGCGCCGCCGACAGGCGCATGGCGATGGATTCCGCCTCGATCAAATCCGAACCCATGGGGGTGACGCCGATGGGGTCGCCCACGCCCAATTCCGACCACAAGGTTTTGTCGAACGTTTTGGGATTATGGCCGATGACCTGGTTGGCCGCCTGCAGGATGCGCTGCACCGAACGGTAGTTCTGTTCCAGTTTGATGACCCGCAAACGCGGATAATCGCGCTCCAACTGGGCCAGGTTCTCGACGGTGGCCCCCCGCCAGGCATAGATGGCCTGATCATCGTCGCCCACCGCGGTGAGCATGGCGCGATCGCCGCACAACAGGCGCACCAGTTGGTACTGGCAGGCATTGGTGTCCTGGTACTCGTCCACCAGCAGATACTGCACCCGGGCCTGCCAGCGCTGGCGCACGGCATCGTCTTGCTGCAGCAGCTGCGCGGGCAGGCGGATCAGGTCATCGAAATCAACCGCCTGGTACGCCTTCAGCGTGGCTTCGTAACTGCGAAACACCCGCACGGCCTCGGCTTCGTCGGGCCCCACGGCGACGCGGGCCGCGGCGTCGGGGTCCAGCAAGGCGTTTTTCCACAAGGAAATCGTTTGCTGCACAGCCCGCAGACGGGCGCGGTCGGTGGTGGCCAGCAGTTCCTGGACAATGCCCTGGGCATCGGTGGCATCCAGAATGGAAAAGCCGCGCTTCAGGCCCAGATGGCTGGCTTCCTCGCGCATGAAACGCAGGCCCAGCGAATGGAACGTGCCCACGGTCAGGCCGCGCAGCAGCTTGGGGTTCACCAGGGTGCGCACGCGCTCGTTCATTTCGCGCGCGGCCTTGTTGGTGAAAGTCAGCGCCACCACGTGGCGCGCCTGATAGCCGCACTCGCGCAGCAGATACGCCATTTTGCGGGTGATCACCCGGGTCTTGCCGCTGCCCGCTCCGGCCAGCACCAGGCAGGGGCCGTCCAGGTACAAGACCGCCTCGTTCTGCCGCGCGTTGAGATCCATCCTCAGATTTCCTGCGGGTCGATCTCGACCCCCCAGCGCACGGCGCGGGCGGCGGGCAGACCGTCCAGCCGAGGCAGCAAGTCCTGCAGCAAGGTGTGCAGGGCCCGCCGTTGATCGGATTCGATCAACAGTTGGGCCCGCTCGACCCGGGCCACCCGCACCACCCGCAAAGGCACGGCATCGTACAGGCGCACGCCCGCCGCCTGCGGCAAGGCTTGGGCTTCTTCCAGCACCGCCCGCAAAAACCCCAGCGCATCGGCCAAGTGTGCGGCCTGCGCCGTCAGCAAGGCCTGATGGGAGAACGGCGGCAGCGACAGCGCCTGGCGCTCGGCCAACGCCGCCTGGGCGAAGCGCTGGTAATCATGCTTCAGCAAGGCCTGGTAGACCGATTGTTCGGGATAGTCCGTCTGCACCAGGACATCGGCCCCCGCCAGGCGCCGCCCCGCCCGCCCGGCCACCTGCATCAGCTGCGCGAACAGGCGCTCGGGCGCGCGAAAATCCTGGGCGAACAGCATGGCGTCCGCATTCAGCACCCCCACCAGGCCCAGACGGGCGAAATCGTGGCCCTTGGACACCATTTGCGTGCCCACCAGGATATCGGCCCGGCCATCGTGCACTTGGGCGAACAGGGCCTGGGCGCTGCCTTTGCGCCGCGTGGCATCGGCATCGATGCGCACGATCCGCGCCCGGGGATAGCGCTCGGCCAGGAATTCCTCGACCCGCTGGGTGCCGCGCCCCATGGGCTGCAAGTCCTGATCGCCGCACACCGGGCAGGCGCGCGGCACCGGCTGCGCATCGCCGCAGTGGTGGCACTGCAGCACCGGACGGCGCCCCGGCGCCCGGTGCAATACCGTATGGGCGGTGCACTGCCGGCACTGACTGACCCAGCCGCATGAGGCGCAGCGCAGCACGGGCGCATAGCCCCGGCGATTTAGAAACACCAGGCTTTGCTCGCCCTGTGCCAGCCGCTGATCCAGGGCCTGCAGCAGCTGCGGCGTAAACCCTTGTTCGAGCTGCGCCCGGCGGGTGTCCACCAGGCGAATGGCGGGCAGCGCCTGGGCCTGGGCCCGGTGCGCCAACGACACCAGCCGGTATTCGCCGCGCTGCGCCTGACGCCAGGATTCCAGCGACGGCGTGGCCGACCCCAGCACCACCGGAATGCCCAGGTCATGACCGCGCCAGACCGCCAAGTCGCGGGCGGAATACCGCAGGCCGTCCTGCTGCTTGTAGGACGGATCGTGTTCTTCGTCCACCACGATCAGGCCCAGGCGCGGCATGGGCGTCATCAAAGCCAGGCGCGTGCCCAGCAGCAGCCCCGCCTGGCCGCGCACCACCCGCAGCCAGGCGCGCAGCCGTTCGCCGTCGGCCAGGCGGCTGTGCAGCATGGCCAGGCCGCCCGGCCCCAGATCCAGGCGGGCGCGCACGACCTGTTCCAACTGCGGGGTCAGATTGATTTCGGGCACCAGCAGCAGCACCTGGCGGCCCTGGGCCAGCACTTGGCGGGCCAGGCGCAGGTAGAGTTCGGTCTTGCCGCTGCCGGTGACACCGTGCAGCAGCGCCACCCCGCGGCCCTGGGCCAGCAGGGCCTGCAAAGCCGCCAGGGCCTGCCGCTGGCCGGGCGTGAGCGTCGGGGGCGGAACGGCCGCCGGCTGGCCCGAAGCCGCCGTGCCCGGACGCCGGTCGGCCCGGCACACCGGCCCGCCGGCCGCCCGCGCACCGGTATAAGCGGCAGGCTGGCGCAGGCTGGGCGGCAAGGCGGGCAAGGCAACCTCGCCCAGGGGGCGGTGATAATACCGGGCGGCAAAATCCACCAGGCGCAGCCAGTCGCCGTCCAAGGGCGGCAGATCGTCCAGCACGGCCTCGATGGCGCGCACCCGATCCGCCGCCACCTGCGGGCCGGCCCGCACAGCCCAGACCAGGCCCACCATCATCCGCCGGCCAAATTGCACCCGCACCCGCACGCCCGGGGCCACCGGCGCCTCGTGCCAGTAGTCGAACAGCCCGGGCAGCGGCACATCCAGGGCCACCGCCAGATAGACTCTGGCCTCAGTCATGACATCCCGATTCAGCATACGGCGCCGGGACCGCCTGTGGATAACTTTGTGGAGAACATGGGTGCAATAACACCAAGTGCGTGATCACGCGAACGTCAAGACCTGATATAAATACAGTGTTTGAAGAATATCTGTTATTAATCAGATAGATATAAATAAAAAACAGAATGGTTCACGAATTGTCGGTATAAACCCTAGCTGATTGAAAATTGTGCATAAACACGGCAATTGCAGCCGCGGATTGCGGATCCGGCCGGGACGCCCCCAAGGAACGCCCTCCGGGCGTCCTGGCCAGGACACTAGGCGTGATACGCCCTGCTGGCGGCATGCACTTCATCGACCAGCGACAGCACGGCGTCCGGCGGCGTGAACTGGGAAATCCCGTGGCCCAGATTGAACACGTGCCCGCCGCCGCCGACGGCGCCAAAATCGGCCAGCACCCGGCGAACCTCGGCGCGAATGGCGGCATCGCCGCCAAACAGAGCCATGGGATCCAGATTGCCCTGCAGGGCGACTTGGTCGCCCACCAGCCGGCGGGCCGTGGACAGCCGGGCGGTCCAGTCGAGCCCCACGGCATCGCAACCCGACTGGGCGATATCGGCCACCCATTGCCCGCCGCCCTTGGTAAAGACAATGGCGGGAATGCGCTGGCCTTCGTGTTCGCGCAACAGGCCATCCAGCACCTGGCGCGTGTAGTGCAGCGAAAACTGCTGGAACAGGCCATCGGCCAGCACCCCGCCCCAGCTGTCGAAAATCATCACCGCCTGGGCGCCCGCGCGGATTTGCGCATTGAGATAGGCCTGCACCGCCTGGGCGTTGACCTGCAGGATGTGCTGGAGGAGATCCGGGCGCTGATACAGCAGGGTCTTGATCTGACGGTAATCGGTGCTGCCCTGGCCTTCGACCATGTAACAGGCCAGGGTCCAGGGGCTGCCGGAAAACCCGATCAGGGGCACCGCGCCGTCCAGTTCGCGGCGGATCAGGGATACGGCGTCAAACACATAGCGCAGGTGATCGAGATCGGGCGCCTGCAAGGCCCGGATGGCGGCCTCGTCGCGCAAGGGGCGCTCGAAGCGCGGGCCCTCGCCCGCCACGAACTGCAGGCCCAGGCCCATGGCGTCCGGGATGGTGAGGATATCGGAAAACAGAATGGCCGCGTCCAGGGCAAAGCGGCGCAGGGGTTGCAACGTGACTTCGCAGGCGTATTCCGGGCTTTGCGCCAGATTCAGGAACGACCCGGCCTGGGCGCGCGTCTGGTTGTATTCGGGCAGGTAGCGGCCCGCCTGGCGCATCATCCAGATGGGGGTGTAGGGAACAGGCTGGCGCAGCAGCGCCCGCAAAAAAACGTCGTTTTTCAGTGTGGTCACGTGGGATTTTCCTGTGGCCTATTGCATGAGCCATGCAATATCGGCTGGGTCATGGGGGTGAACCCTGGATTTTACCCGCCCTGGACGGGAACGGGCCATCGTCTTCGATCCGATAGGGCGCCGCGTCGATATTGTGCTTGCGCATCAGCGTCCAAAACGCCCGCCGGTGCTTCTGGGCCATGCGGGCCGCCAGGGTGACATTGCCCCCGTGGCGACCCAGCGCCGCCCGGATATAGGCCCGTTCAAAGCGGGCCACCACCTGGTTCTTGGCCTCTCGGAAAGAGTCCTGGGTGGTGGCCCGCTGCATGGCCAGGGCCACGGCATAGGCTTCCAGTTCGGCCCCGGAGCGATCCAAGATGCTGCGGCACAGATCGGCCTCCGTCAGGGCTGGATCGGCCAGCCGGGCCGTGGCCTGGCCGTAATCCGGCTGGGGCTCGGCGATGCGCACAGGCGCCAGCCGGTGCAGGGCCGCCTGCAGACGGGCGCGCAGTTCTTCCGGGCAAAACGGCGGCCGGACAAAATCGGCCACCCCCAGGGTGATCAGGTCGTGCACGGCCTGAGCGCGCAAACCCACCGCATACGCCAGCAGCACGGCGGGCAGTCGGCCCGCCCGGGCGGACAGCACGGTGCGCCAGGTGGACAGCGAGGTCTCGTCGGCATACAGCAGCCCGGCGTCGTAGCGCCCTCGCGCCAAGGCGGGATCGGCCAGCAAGGCCTGGGCGGTTGTCTGCTGCGGCTGCAAGGCATGCAGGTGCAGCCGCCCCCCGAGATGCGCCCCCTGCAGCGCGTGAACCCAGTCTCCCCGACCCGGGGCCAGCAAAGCGCAATCCAGTCGTTCTCGCATGTCCAGTCTCCCTTTTGTCCTGTGTGCAATGGAAAACCACAGGATAGGCAAGCACGCGACAGGGCAATAGTCGCACAACTACGTCAGTGATAACCCTAGGTCAGCAGATGAATCCACCGGATTCAGTGAAAACTGCTGGATTTCGATAATTTTCAGAATTTCTCACTGAAACCACGGTGATAGCATGGCACCAATTTTTAATCGGGTACGCAGGAGATTCACTTGGAAACCCTTACTTCTCTGGTCAACCAGATCAATGGCCTGGTCTGGGGCCCGCCCATGCTGGTGCTTATCCTGGGCACAGGCTTTTTCTTGATGGTTCTGCTGAAATTGATGCCGCTGCGGCGCATCGGCACGGGGTTCGCCATGATCTGGCGCGGCCGCCGCCGAGGCGACAAAAGCACCGGCGAAATCAGTCCCTTCGAGGCGCTGATGACCTGCCTGGCCGCCACGGTCGGCACCGGCAACATCGCCGGGGTGGCCACCGCCATCGCGCTGGGCGGCCCGGGCGCTTTGTTCTGGATGTGGTGCACGGCGCTGGTCGGCATGGCCACCAAATACGCCGAAGTCGTGGTGGCGGTACATTTCCGCGAAAAAGACGAGCACGGCGAACATTCCGGCGGCCCCATGTACGCCATCAAGAACGGCCTGGGCCGCAAATGGCTGTGGCTGGGTTTCGCCTTCGCCATTTTCGGCGGCTTCGCCGGCTTTGGCATCGGCAACATGGTGCAAGTCAACAGCATGGCTCTGGCGCTGGAATCCACCTTTTCCGTGCCCACCTGGATCACCGGCGTGGTCACCATGGTGCTGATCGGCCTGGTGATTCTGGGCGGCATCAAGCGCATCGGGGCCGTGGCGGCTTCGCTGGTGCCGACCATGTGCGTGGCCTATGTGGTGGCCGGCCTGGCGGTGCTCATCGTCAATGTGGATCGCATCCCCGGCGCCCTGGATCTGATCTTCACCCACGCGTTCTCGCCCATCGCCGCCACCGGCGGCTTTGCCGGGGCCGCCGTGATGGCCGCCATCCGCTTTGGCGTGGCGCGCGGGATTTTCTCCAACGAAGCCGGCCTGGGGTCGGCCGGGATCGCCCAGGCGGCGGGCACCACCAGCAACGCGGTGGAATCGGGCCTGATCGGGATGATGGGCACCTTCATCGACACCATCATTATCTGCAGCATCACCGGCCTGGCCATCGTGTGCTCGGGGGTCTGGAGCTCGGGCGAAAGCGGCGCGGCCCTGTCGGCGGCGGCCTTCGAGGTTTCGCTGCCCGGCATCGGCGGCATCATCCTGACGCTCTCCCTGGTCATCTTCGCCTTTACCACGATTCTGGGCTGGAGCTACTACGGCGAAAAATGCTGGGAATTCCTGCTGGGCGCGAAATCCACTCTGCCTTATCGCATCGTGTGGGTGGTCGCCATCCCGTTCGGCGCCATCACCCAACTGGACTTCGCCTGGCTGCTGGCCGACACCCTGAACGGCCTGATGGCGCTGCCCAACCTGGCCTCGCTGATCCTGTTGAGCCCGCTCATCGTCAAGCTCACGCGCGATTATTTCCGGGGCCAGAAAACGGCACTCAGCGCCCAGGCCCGGTAAAGCCCGCGATCCATCCGCCGCCCTCGGGCGGGCGGATCGGGTTCGATCCTTGAAACCATGCGGCCACTAGGGTGATTCCGGGTGCAGCCCGCCGACGGGGACTGTTAACATCCCCAGTCTGTCTCCGCTGCACTTTAAGGAATACACACCATGAAAATGACCCAATGGCTGGCCACCGCGGCCCTCGCTGCGGCCACTGTGGCTGCGGGTGCCGCCCACGCCGACACCAAATTCATCAATATCCTGACCGGCGGCCAGAGCGGGGTGTACTACCCCATGGGTGTGGCCTTGTCCCAAATCTACAACAAGCAGATTCCCGACGCCAAATCCACCGCCCAGGTCACCAAGGCCTCGGCCGAAAACATGAATCTCATCCAGGCGGGCCGCGGCGAACTGGCCTTTGCCCTGGCCGATACCGTATCCGATGCCTACACTGGCAACACCGAGGCCGGCTTCAAGGCCCCGCTGAAAGACCTGCGCGGCATGACCGCCACCTATAACAACTACATCCAGATCGTGGCCAACGCCGAGTCGGGCATCAAGACCCTGGCCGACCTCAAAGGCAAGCGCATTTCCGTCGGGGCGGCCCGCTCGGGCACCGAACTCAACGCGCGGGCCGTGCTCAAGGCCGCCGGGCTGTCCTACGACGATTTCTCCAAGGTCGAATACCTGCCTTTCGGCGAATCCGTCGAACTCATGAAAAACCGCCAACTGGACGTGACGCTGCAATCGGCCGGCCTGGGGGTGTCCTCCATCCGCGACCTGGCCACATCGGTCAAGATCGCCGTGGTGCCCATCCCCGCCGATGTCGTCGCCAAGATCAACAATCCGGCCTATCAGCCCGCCACCATCCCGGCGGATACCTATGAAGGCATGGCCGACAGCGTGCCCACCGTCGCGGTGCCCAACTTCCTGATCACCTCGGCCGCAGTGCCCGACGACCTGGTCTACCAGATGACCAAGGTCTTCTACGAGCAGCTGGACACGCTGAAAGCCACGCACAATTCGGCCAAGACTATCGAACGCGCCAACGCTCTGAAGGGCATGCCCGTGCCCGTGCACCCCGGCGCGGAGCGCTACTACAAAGAAGTCGGCCTCATCCAATAAGACCGGCCCCCTGCACCGCAAGGCCCCCGGCCCCCTCTGGACACCCGCCCGAGGGGGCTTGTTCAGTCTCCATCCCCAGGAACCCGAAACATGAGTTCTGCTCACGATCTTGCGGACAAACCCATGTCGCGCAGCATTTTCTGGATTGCCGTCGCATTTTCCTGCTTCCAGATATGGACCGCCGCTTACAGCCCGCTGTCCAGCCAGGTCATCCGCGCCATCCACGTCGGTTTCGTCCTGCTGATGATTTTCACCCTGTACGCCCGCAGCGGGCGCTTCGGGGCCGCCATCGGCTGGACGCTGGGGACGCTGGGCTTTGTCATCAGCCTGTATCACTGGGTCTATGAATCCGACCTCACCGCCCGCGCCGGCCAGATGACGAACGAAGACATGGTGGTGGGGATCATCACCATCGCGCTGGTGTTCGAGGCCACGCGCCGCATGATGGGCTGGGCGCTGCCCATCATCTGCGGCCTGTTCCTGGCCTACGGGCTGTTCGGCCAATATATCCCCGGGCCCTTCATGCACCGCGGCTACGGGCTGGATCAGATCGTCGGCACCCTGAGCTTCGGGGTCGAAGGCATCTACGGGACCCCCACCTACGTCTCGTCCACCTACATCTATCTGTTCATCCTGTTCGGGGCTTTCCTGGAGCAGGCCGGGATGATCCAGCTGTTCAGCGATTTTTCCATGGGCCTGGTGGGCCACACCCGCGGCGGTCCGGCCAAGGTCTCGGTGGTCAGTTCGGGCCTGATGGGCACCATCAACGGCTCGGGAGTGGCCAACGTGGTCACCACCGGACAGTTCACCATCCCCCTGATGAAACGCTTCGGCTATTCACCCGCCTTTGCCGGCGGGGTCGAGGCCACAGCCAGCATGGGCGGGCAGATCATGCCGCCGGTGATGGGGGCCGTGGCCTTCATCATGGCGGAAACCCTGAACATCCCCTACGTCGAGGTCGTCAAGGCCGCCATCATCCCGGCCATTCTGTATTTCGCCACCGCTTTCCTGACCGTCCACCTGGAAGCCGGACGCCGCGGCCTGCACGGCCTGGCCAAGGCGGACTGCCCCAACCCCTGGGCCGCCGTGCGGCGGCAATGGTATCTGCTGCTGCCCCTCATCGGCCTGGTGGTGCTGCTGTTCTCGGGCTATACGCCGCTGTTTTCCGGCACGGTCGGCCTGGGGCTGACCGTCATCCTGATCTTCGGCGCCGCCGTGATCCAGGGCGCCCGCCCGCCGCTGCTGCGCTATCTGTTCTGGCTGCTGCTGGGCATCGCCTGCGCCGGCTTCGTCCAATTCGGCGTCACCGACTTTTTCGTCATCGTGGCGGTGCTGACACTGATCCTGCTGGCGCGGCGCTCCGGGCACGGCACCCTGAAGCTGGCGCTCAACTCATTGGCCGAGGGCGCGCGCAATGCCTTGTCCGTCGCCTGCGCCTGCGCCCTGGTCGGGGTCATCATCGGCATCATCAACCTGACCGGCGTGGCTGCCGAATTCGGCGGCCAGGTCATCGCCATCGGCGAAGACAGCCTGTTCCTGGCCCTGTTCCTGACCATGCTCACCTGCCTGGTGCTGGGCATGGGAATACCCACCATCCCCAACTACATCATCACCAGTTCGCTGGCGGCGCCCATCCTGCTGAACCTGGGGGTGCCGCTGATCGTTTCTCACATGTTCGTGTTCTATTTCGGCATCATGGCCGACCTGACCCCGCCGGTGGCGCTGGCCGCTTTCGCCGCCGCCCCCATCGCGCGCGAGAACGGCCTGAAGATCAGCATCCAGGCCTTGCGCGTGGCCGCCGCAGGCTTCGTGGCGCCCTACATGGCGGTGTACGCCCCCGCCCTGATGCTGCAAGAGGGCACCCTCTGGGATACGGCCTACATCGTGTTCAAGGCCCTGCTGGCCATCACCCTGTGGGCGGCCGGGCTGACGGGCTATCTCAAATCCCGCCTGCACTGGGCCGAACGCCTCTACATCGTCCTGGCCGCCGCGTTCCTGGTGGCCGCCAGCCCCCTGAGCGACGACATCGGCTTTGCCGCCACGGCCGTGTTCCTGGTCTGGCACTGGCTGCGCAGCCGCCGCCAAGGGCCCGACATCCAGGCCGCCTGATGCCTCCCGGCATCCTGGGCGTTTGCCTGACGCTGGCGGCGGCCCCGGCACTGCCGCCACGCGTCATCCCCGTCCAGGCCTTTACCCTGGCCTGGACCCACTCCATCGAGAAAACCCGCTGGGAAGAAGACTACCGCGTACAGCGCGACGCGGCAGGCCTGCCGGTTCTGGTGGCGGGCCAGGCGCGCATTCTGGGATCCGGGGCGGGGATGGATCCGCCGCCCGACGCCGTGCACCATGCTGATGGCTGGTACAGCTACCAGCCCAAAACCGCGCCATTGCGCCAGCTGCGGCTGACCCGATCGCCTTATACCGCCGATTACGACTGGTGCGTGCAAGGGCGCTGCGTGCCGCTGCGGGCGCTGATGCCCACCGACGGGGACGTCACGCTGCTGCGGCCCTGCGCGCTTGAACGTCCCCCCGAAAACTCGGAGTAAGCCGGTTTTTGCACACCGCGTACCCCTGGCTTTAAAACTCGGTATCATCAACTTTTTCAGCTGATTGCTCGTTATGGAGTCTGCCGCCGCCCTCGCGCCCGCCGGGTCGCCATTGCACCAGCACTGGCAGGCTGAGGCCGTGCGCCTGCGCGAAGCCCACTGGGGCCCGCTGGAAGACACTGTCGCCTGCCAACAAGCCCTGCGCCAGCCCGCCGACCTGCAGCAGCGCATCCTGGCGCGGGCCGCCTGGCTGGCCGGGCAAGGCCCGCTGCAGGCCAGCCTGCGGCAATGGACAACGGCCGCCCGCTGGGCCCTGGCGGCGCTGTGGCTGGGGGCGGTGCTGGCCGGGGCCGGGGCCGTCCTCGGCGTGCTGGGCCGCCCCGACGGCACGGTCAATCTGGCCCTGGCCCTGCTGGGCCTGCTGGGCCTGCACACCCTGATGCTGCTGATCTGGCTGGCCAGCTGTCTGCCCGGCCTGCCCGCCACGGGCACCACCCTGTCGCAGGGCTGGCTGTGGCTGACCCGGAAAATCGCCCGGGGCCCCGATGCCGCCCTGGCCGCGCAGGCGTTTCTCTCCCTGCTGTCGCGCACGCGGGCCTGGAAGCCCGCGCTGGGCCTGTTCAGCCACGGCGCCTGGACGGCATTCTTCGCCGGCGCCCTCCCCTGCCTGTTGCTGCTGCTCAGTACCCGCAGCTATACCTTTTACTGGGAAACCACCCTACTGTCGCCGGATACGTTCCTGACCCTCAGCCATTGGCTGGGCAGCGTGCCGCACGCGCTGGGGTTTCCACTGCCCAGCGGCCAGTCCGTCGCGCAAAGCATGGCCGCCACCTCGGCGCCCGCCCCGGTGCAGGCGCAGTGGTCCTGGTGGCTGATCGGCTGCCTGACGGTCTGGGGCCTGCTGCCCCGGGTGATTGGGCTGGCAGTTTGCGGGCTGTGGCTGCGCCTGCGCATCCGCCGGCTGCGCATCGACCCCGACTTGCCCGGCTGGCTCGAACTGCGCGAGCGCCTGCTGCCCACCCACCAGGCCCTGGGGGTGGATCGCCCGGCGGGACGCCCCGATGCGCCGCTGCCCGGTCAGGGCCGTGCCCGGCAGGCCGCCCGGCACGCCGCCGTCCTGGCCTACGAACTGGGCGCGGACATCCCCTGGCCCCCGGTCGGCCTGCCGGACGCCATCGACGATCTGGGCCGCTGCGACAGCCGCGCGGATCGCGCCCGCATCCGTCAACAGCCACCGGCCCGGCACCTGCTGCTGGTCTGCGACGCCCGCCTGACGCCGGATCGCGGCGCCGCCGCCTGGTTCAACGAATTGCGCCACACCAGCGCCGACTTCCAAATCCTGTGCCTGGCAGGCAGCCCCTCGCGGCGCCTGGTCTGGCAACAGTTCTTGTCCCAACACGCCTTGCCCCAGGCCGCCGGTTTCGACAGCTGGCTGGCGCATCTCGGAAGTCCCGCCCATGACTGAAACCCCCGCTCCCATCGACCTAGCGGTCGTTGGCCATACCAACACCGGCAAGACATCGCTGTTGCGCACCCTGCTGCGCGACGAACAGTTCGGCGAAGTCGCGGACGAGCCCGGCACCACCCGGCATGTCGAAAGCGCCCGGCTGCTGTCCAGCAACGGCCAGCCCATGCTGATTTTGCGCGACACCCCGGGGCTGGAGGACGCCATGGGCGTGCTGGACTACCTGGATCAGCTGATCGCCCCCGACGAGCGCCTGGATGGGCCCGACCGCATCCAGCGCCTGCTGGACAGCCCCGAGGCCGCCGAACGCTTCGAGCAGGAATGCCGCGTGCTGGCGGCGGTGCTGTCCGTCGACGCGGCCCTGTATGTGATCGACGTGCGCGACCCCGTGCTGCCCAAGCACCGCGACGAACTGGCCCTGCTGGCGGCCTGCGGACGCCCCATTCTGCCGGTGCTCAACTTTACCCGCAGCCCCCTGGCCAACGTCATCGACTGGCGCGACGCCCTGGCGCGCCTGGGCCTGCACGCGACGGTGGACTTCGATACCGTGGCGCCCGCGCTGGACGGCGAAAGCCAGTTGCTCGACCGTCTGGCGTTGATGCTGGATCAGCAGGCGCCCGGGCTGATGGCCCTGCGCACCGATCTGGGCCAGCAGCGCCTGAAGCGCCTGCAGGACGCCACCCGCCTGATCGCCGAGTTGCTCATGGATGCCGCCGCCCTGCGCCTGCCCAGCCTGCACGACCCCGCCGACCTGGCCACCATGACGCTGGTTCTGCGCAAGCGCACGCGCGAACGCGAGCAAAGCTGCGTCCACGCGCTGCTCAAGCGTTATCGGTTCAGCAAGTCCACTTTCCCGCACCACCCCCTGCCCCTGGAAGGCGAACGCTGGGGCATGGATCTGTTCAGCCCACTGGCGCTGCGCGAGTTCGGCATCAAGGTCAGCAAGGGCCTGGCCACCGGCGCCGTGGCGGGCGCGACGGTGGACGTCCTCACCGGCGGCCTCAGTCTGGGCACGGCCACCCTGCTGGGGGCCGCCATCGGCGGGGTCTGGCAGGGCGCCAACCAATGGGGCAAGCGCCTGATCGGCAAACTGGCCGGCCAAGTGGAAATGACCGTGGACGACCCCGTGCTGCATCTGCTGGGCTTGCGCCAGCTGGCCCTGGTGCGCGCCCTGGAATGCCGGGGCCATGCCGCCATGCGGCCCATCAGCCAGGATCTGATGGCCCGAACCGACCCGCCGGGCCGCGCCCCGGAAGGCGACCCGGCGGCGGCCGGCGACGACGAGGCCGCGCCCGAGCCCCCCAACCACCTGCCGCCCGCCGTGCAGACCATCCTCAACGAGGCCCGCAGCCACCCGGGCTGGTCCACCATCGGCGAAGCCCCCACCCCGGATCCGCAGCGGGAATTGCTGATCGGCCAGATGGCCCACGCTTTGTTCCTGACACTCTGACGCCCGGCGGAGAAACGCCGCTGAATCCGGGCGTGCGCCGCCCGGGCGCAGCGCACTCACCAACTGCCGGATGCGCCGCCCCCGCCGCCACGGCCACCGCCGCCGCCCCCTCCGCCGGAACCGCCTGAGCCCCCGCCAAAACCGCCCCCGCCGAAACCGCCGCCAAAATCATCGTCGCGCCCGCCGGCACCCCGGCGGCGCAGCCGCTTCGTGATCCCCAGCAGCCGAGCAATCGCCCCCACCAGCACCCCGGCCAGCGCACCCAGCACGGCCCACCCGAGGCTTCCCGTCAGCAACCAGACAAACCCGCCCGCCAGGGCCGCCGACAACCATAGCGGCATGACCAGCGCCATCACCAGCAAAAACCCCGCCATGACCAATTCCGGCGCGCCCTCGTCGTCCGTCTGATCCGGCGCGGGCAGGTCTTCGCCCCGGATCAGGGCCTGCAACGCCGACACCCCGGCCTGCAAACCGGCGTAGACCTCGCCCTGGGCGAACTGCGGCGCGATCTGTTCGCGGATGATGCGCCCCGATTGAACATCGGTGACCGCGCCTTCCAGGCCATAACCCACCTCGATGCGCACCCGGCGATCCTGCACGGCCACCAGCAGCAGAACCCCGTCATCCAGGCCGCGACGCCCCACGGCCCAGGTATCGAACACGCGGCGCGCGTATTGCTCGATTGTCTCCGGCCCGGTCGTGGGCACCAGCAGCACGAACAGTTGCGAGCCCTGTGTTTTTTCCCAATCGCGCAACTGGGTATCCAGATGCCGCAGCTGATCGGCGTCCAAAACACCGGCCAGATCCATGACCGGCGCGCGCCAGTCCGGCACCGCTACGATGGCCCCGGGCGCCGGTGATGCCGCCGTGTCGGCGCCGGGCGCCGACGGGGCCGCCGCCCAGGCGGACGCGGCGAGACACCAGGCCAGAATCGCGCACACCACCGCCCAGCGCCCCAGCCCCATCCAACCGGCCCGGGCGCGCCGGCAACGGCCCGCCACGAACCCCCGCGCCGATCCGCCGCCCGGCGCCGGACAAAGGGCCGCGCCGCTCATTGCGCCGCGCCTGTCGCAGGCAGGTCGAACTTGATCACGGGGTCTTGCATCACCGCATCGGCCTTGTCCAGCCCATATTGGGCCTTGGTCTGGTAGCCGAAAATCCGCGCCGTGATCAGGGTGGGAAATTCGCGGATGGTCAGGTTATAGGCCTGCACCGCGCCGACATAGCGCTCTCGCGCCACGGCGATGCGGTTCTCGGTGCCTTCCAGCTGCGTCATCAAGTCACGGAACAGGCCGTCGCTTTTCAGCTGCGGGTAGTTTTCCGACACGGCCAGCAGGCGCGACAGACTGGAACCCAAGGCGGCCTGCGCCTGCTCGAAGCGCGCCATCAAGGCGGGATCGTCCAGGTCGTCGGCGCCGATCTTGATCTGCCCCACCCGCGCGCGATCCTTGGTGACTTGTTCCAGCAGGCTGCGCTCGTTGACCATATAGGCGTTCACGGACGACACCAGCTTGGGCACCAGGTCGGCCCGGCGTTCGTATTGATTGAGCGCCTGCGACCAGGCGGCCTTGACCTGTTCGTCCTGCCGCTGGATTTCGTTGTAGCCGCAGCCCGACAACAGCAGCGCCAAGGCCGCCATCACCGCCAGATTGAAAAACCGTCCGATCATCAGAACCTCGTCCAAGGTGTTTTTGAAGGGGCCGCCCGCCCGATCGGCCGGTGGAATCCGTCCGGCCAAAGGGCTGCCCGCCGCACGCGACGCCCGCCCGAAGCCGGATCGGGGGCCGCATCGACGCATTTTAAAGACATTTGGCCGGCAAATTGCACTGTCCGCCGCCCGGCTCAAGCTATAATGCGATCCTTCGTGCAGCTTACCAGTCCGCTGCATCGTGTTTCCCGGCCCTGGTTCGCCGCTTGCCCCTGATTCAGGCGGCATGCCCTCTCCCAGGTTCAGCCTGGCAGCCATTTTCTGTTTTCATTCATTCGTCAGCCTAGATTGGTATCTCTCGACTTGAGCGATAGGCGGTCGCTGGAGTCATTCTGTTGGACAATTCCGTTACTTTTGCCTCGCTGGGCTTGGCAGAACCCTTGCTGCGTGCCGTGCACGACGCCGGCTACACCCACCCCACCCCCATCCAGGCGCAAGCCATCCCCCGCGTCATGGAAGGCGGCGACCTGCTGGCCGCCGCCCAGACCGGCACCGGCAAGACCGCCGGGTTCACGCTGCCCATCCTGCACTACCTGATCCAGCATCCCCTCGACAGCCGCCAGGCCGGACGCCCGCGTGTGCTGGTTCTGACCCCCACGCGCGAACTCACCGCCCAGGTCGAGGAATCCGTGCGCCTGTATGGCCAGCACACCCGCATCCGCTCGATGGTGATGTTCGGCGGGGTCAACATCAACCCCCAGATCACGGCCCTGAAAAAGCCGCTCGACATCCTGGTGGCCACGCCCGGACGCCTGCTGGATCACGCCCAACAGAAGACCCTGGATTTGTCCGGCGTGGAAATCCTGGTGCTGGACGAAGCCGACCGCATGCTGGACATGGGCTTCATCCACGACATCCGCCGCGTGCTGAAACTGCTGCCGGCAAAACGCCAGAACCTGCTGTTCTCGGCCACATTTTCAGACGACATCCGCGGCCTGGCCCAGGGCATTCTGCGCAATCCGGGCGAAGTCTCGGTGGCCCGGCGCAACACCACCTCCGAACTGGTCAGCCAGCGCGTGGTGATGACCGAACAGACCCACAAGCGCGACCTGTTGAGCCACATCATCCGCGAAAGCGGCTGGCACCAGGTGCTGGTATTCACCCGCACCAAGCACGGCGCCAATCGCCTGGCCGAAAAGCTGGTCAAGGACGGCCTGACCGCCGCCGCCATCCATGGCAATAAAAGCCAGGCCGCCCGCACCAAGGCGCTGTCGGGCTTCAAGGACGGCAAGGTCGCCGTGCTGGTGGCCACCGACATCGCCGCCCGGGGCCTGGACATCGACCAGCTGCCGCAGGTGGTCAACTTCGAACTGCCCAATGTGCCGGAAGACTACGTGCACCGCATCGGCCGCACGGGCCGCGCAGGCAGCACCGGCTCGGCCCTGTCGCTGGTGGATCAAACGGAAATCAAGCTGCTGCGCGCCATCGAACGCCTGACCAAGCAAACCATCGAACCCATCGCCATCGAAGGCTGGAACCCCAACGCCATGGTGACGGCGGATTCGGCCCCGGATGCCCGCGAGAAACGGGCCCTGGCCCGCCTGCAGGGGGATTTTCGCGGGGGCCGCGGCGACGCGCCGCGCGATGGCCGCCACCGCCGCCCGGACAACGGCGCCGCCCGCGACGGCCGTCCAAGCCGTCGCGACGGCGCGCGCCGCCCATCGGCGGATGCGGCACGGCCTGCCTCGGACGCCCGCCGCAGCGACACCCGCCGCACCCCGGAGTCCGCCCCCCGGCGCAACAGCCGGCCCCAGGGCGGCCGCGCCGCGGCCCTGCTGCAGCAGAAAGCGGATTAATCCCCCCCCAGACCGCACCCCGGAGCACCCCATGGCCCTGTCCACCTGGTTGGCTTTCTTCGCCGCCGCCTGGGCGATTTCCTTTTCGCCCGGGCCGGGGGCGATCTGCTCCATGGCCTCGGGCCTGAAATACGGCTTTCGCCATGCCTTCTGGACCATCATCGGCCTGCAGGCCGGCATTATCTGCCAGCTGTTCATCGTGGCCGTCGGGGTGGGGGCGCTGCTGGCCACCTCCGAGCTCGCCTTCACCCTCGTCAAATGGACGGGCGCCGCTTACCTGGTGTACCTGGGGGTCAAGCAGTTTCGCACCGACGCCGCCCCGGTGGCCGTGCAAGCCCGGCCCCACACCGGCGCACACCCTGTCCGCGACCAGCTGCTGCGCGGCTACCTGGTCAACATCACCAACCCCAAAGGCACGATGTTCCTGCTGGCCGTCGTGCCGCAGTTTCTGGATCTCGGCCGCCCCCTGGCGCTGCAATATGTGCTGATCGGCGCCACGCTGACCTTCACCGACCTGGTGGCCATGAGTTGCTATACTTCGCTGGCTTCGCAGATCTTGCGCCTGCTGCGGCGGCCCGGCCACATCCGCTGGCTCAACCGCGGCTTTGGTTCTGTCTTTATCCTGGCCGGCACGGTACTGGCCACTTTCAGCCACAAAAGCTGACCCACCTGATTATTTCCATGAGCCTGACCGCCGAAGTCGCCCGCCGACGCACATTCGCCATTATTTCCCACCCCGATGCGGGCAAGACCACCCTGACCGAAAAGCTGCTGCTGTTCGCAGGCGCCATCCAGATCGCCGGCAGCGTCAAGGCACGCAAAGCCAGCCGCCATGCCGCATCCGACTGGATGGAAATCGAAAAGCAGCGCGGGATTTCGGTGGCCTCGTCCGTGATGCAGATGGAGTACCGCGATTGCGTCATCAACCTGCTGGACACCCCGGGCCACCAGGATTTCTCCGAGGACACCTACCGGGTATTGACGGCGGTGGACGCCGCCCTGATGGTGATCGACGCCGGCAACGGGGTGGAGCCCCAGACCATCCGCCTGCTGCAGGTATGCCGCGCGCGCAACACGCCCATCATCACTTTCATCAACAAGCTGGATCGAGAAGTGCGCGAACCGCTGGAACTGCTGTCCGAGATCGAAGGCCACCTGGGCATGGACGCCATCCCGTTCTCCTGGCCGGTGGGCATGGGACGGCAGTTTGGCGGGGTGTTCGACATCCGCCACGACCACATGCGCGTCTTCCGGCCCGGGGCCGAACGCGACCGCCACGACGATGAAACCATCGACGGTCTGGACAACCCGGCGCTGCGGCAGCGCTTTGGGGACGCCTACGCCAAAGCCCACGAAGAAATCGACCTGATCACCGGGGCCGTCCCCGAATTCGATCCGGCCGCTTTCCTGGCGGGACGCCAGACACCCGTGTTCTTCGGCTCGGCCATCAATAACTTCGGCGTGCGCGAAGTCCTGGACGCCCTGGTCGAGCTGGCCCCCGCGCCCGGCCCGCGCCCGGCGCTGGAGCGCGCCGTCCAGCCCGACGAAACCAAGTTCACCGGGGTCGTCTTCAAGGTTCAGGCCAATATGGATCCCGCCCACCGCGACCGCGTGGCCTTTGTGCGCGTCAGTTCGGGGCATTTCCAGCGCGGCATGCGGCTCAAGGTGGCGCGCAACAACAAAGAAATCCGGCCCAACAACGTGGTGTCATTTTTATCGCAGCGCCGCGAAATCGTCGAAGAAGCCTACGCGGGCGACATCATCGGCATCCCCAACCACGGGGTGCTGCAGCTGGGCGACGTGCTGACCGAAGGCGAATCCCTGACCTTCACCGGCCTGCCGTTCTTCGCCCCCGAACTCTTTCAGGCGGTGGAAGTCAAAGACCCGCTGCGCACCAAGCAACTGCGCACCGGCCTGACCCAGCTGGGCGAGGAAGGTGCCATCCAGGTGTTTCGCCCGGAGGCCGCCGGCGGCGCCCTGCTGCTGGGGGCCGTGGGCCAGCTGCAGTTTGAAGTGGTCGCCCACCGCCTGAAAACCGAATACGGGGTCGAGGCCCGCCTGATGCCGTCGCGTTACAGTCTGGCCCGCTGGATCACCAGCAAAGACCCCAAGGCCCTGAAGAAATTCATGGATGCCAACCCCGCCAACATCGCCACCGACGTGGTCGACGCGCTGGCTTTCCTGGCCAGTTCGCCCGCCCAGTTGCGGGTCGCCCAGGAACGCTACCCCGACATCGAATTCCACGCCATGCGCGAACATGCCGGACGCGTTTTCGGCGCCGGGATCTGATGGCCGCATCCGATACAATAAGGCCATCGAAGCATTGACCGACCAAGGGTTGCCTTTATGTCCTGGCGTCTGATTATCGCCGTCTTGCTGCTTGCCGCCGGCGCCTCGGCCTGGGGCGGCCTGCGCCTGGGCGACTGGCTGATCATCCACAGCCCGTCCCAGGTGCAGCAAATGCCCGAAACCACCAGCACGCTGGGCGACACCCCGGTGCTGGACGCCAATGGCCGGCCCTTTGTGGCCTCGGCGCCACAGCCCTTGTCCAATGGCCGCCTGGGCGTCCCCAGCCAGCCGCCACCCGTCGATTGGCAGTTGCAAACCCACCCCCTGATGGAAGAAAACCGCCCCATCGCCCTGGCCACCACCACGATCACCATGGACGAAGCCATCGCCCTGGCCGCGCAGGGGCAGACCGACGACAACGGCCTGCAAGGCATCGCCAACATCGACACCCTGCTCAACAACCAGGTGGTACAGCCCGTCGACGTTCCCCCGCCGCCGCCACCGCCCGGCGACGTCCCCACCGACGCCAACTGGCAGGCGGCCTTCCAGGCCGAGCTGAAAGCCTGCGAAGCCCTGGGGTTCTTCTCGCGGCCCTCCTGCGCCTGGGCGGCCCGCAACAAATACTGCGAACCCAACCACGCCTGGGGCAAGGCCCCCGACTGCCCGGCCAAACGCTGACGCGCAGACCGCCGCGCGGTTCCATGCTATGGTATGGCCTGCAGACACGGGGTGCCCTTCGGGGCTGAGATAACACCCGCCGAACCTGATCCGGACCATACCGGCGGAGGAATGTCGCCGCATGCCGGCAATCGCCATGCATCCCGATGCGCCCCTGCCGTTTTCTACAGGGCACATCCATGGCAACTCATCATCCTTCCATCCCGCTGAACCAGCAAATCGTCCTGGTCACCGGCGGCGCACGCGGCCTGGGCGCCAGCCTGGTCGACGCTTTCCTGCGGGCCGGCGCACGCGTCGTCATCAACTACCACACCAGCCAGGCGGCCGCCCGGCAACGGGCCGACCAGGCGCCCGGCCAGGCCCTGGCCCTGCAGGCGGACATCCGCGACGCGGCGGCCATCCAGCGCCTGGCCGCCCAGGCCCAGGCCAGCTTCGGCGGCCCCATCACCACGGTGGTCAACAATGCCCTGCCCAATTTCCAGTTCAATGGCGACGCCCGTCCCACACTGGCGCAATTGTCCTGGGATACCCTGGCGGCCCAAATGGGGGCCGTGCAAGGCGCGCTGAACACCACCCAGGCCACGCTGCCCGGCATGGAATCCCTGGGGTTCGGGCGCATCATCAATATCGGCACCAACCTGTTCCAGAACCCGGTGGTGCCGTACCACGACTACACCGCCGCCAAGGCCGCCCTGCTGGCCCTGACCCGCACGGCGGCCCAGGATCTCGGCCCGGCGGGGATCACCGTCAACATGATTTCGGGCGGCCTGCTGCACACCACGGACGCCTCGGCCGCCACGCCCCAGGCCGTCTTCGACCTGATCGCCGCCAGCACCCCCTTGCGCCGCGTCGTCACCCCGGACGAACTGGCCGACGCCGCCCTGTTTTTCGCCTCGCCCTGGGCGCGCGCCGTCACCGGACAAAACCTGGTCGTCGATGGCGGCCTGGTCAAAAACTGACAGACCGCCATGAGCCCTCGCAGCCTGCACCTGAACGTTTTCCTGTTTGCCTGCGGCCACCACCGGGCCGCCTGGCGCGCCCCGGATTCCAGCGTGGATCAGCTGGGCGACATCCGCTATTACGAGGCCATCGCCCAGACGGCCGAACGCGGCAAGCTGGACGCCATCTTCCTGGCCGACGGTCATTCGGCCGAGCACCTGGAAGACGGCCCCCGCTGGTTTCTCGAACCCCTGACCACGCTGACCGCCATCGCCCGGGCCACCGAACGCATCGGCCTGATCGGCACGGTGTCCAGCACGTTCTACAGTCCTTTTCACGCGGCCCGTCTGCTGGCTTCGCTGGATCACATCAGCCACGGACGCCTGGGCTGGAACGTCGTCACCTCGATGTTCGACGCCGAAGCCCGCAACCACGGCTACGCGGCCATGCCGGATCATGCCCAGCGCTACGCCCGGGCCGAGGAATTCGTGACCGTGGCCAAGGCGCTGTGGGACAGTTGGGAAGCCGACGCCCTGCTGGGCGACCGCGCGGGCCGGTATGCCGACCCCGGCCGCGTGCACGCGATCCATCACCACGGCGATTTCTTCCGGGTGGACGGGCCGCTGACCGTCCCGCGCCCCCCGCAGGGGCGGCCGGTTTTATTCCAGGCCGGCGCCTCGCCGCAAGGCCGGGACTTCGCGGCGCGCCACGCCGAGGCCATCTACGCCGTGGCCCACGACCTGCCCGCCGCGCAGGCCTATTACCAAGACATCCAGCGCCGCGTCGGCGCGGCGGGCCGCGCCGACACCGTGCCCATCATGCCGGGGCTGGTGACCTATGTGGCCGCCGGCCAGGCCGAGGCCCGCGCCAAGCAGCAGGCGCTGGACGCGCTGCTGCCCGTGGCCGCGTCGCTGCGGCAGCTGGAATCCTTTATTTTCCAAGACTGCGGCGACTGGCCCCTGGACGAGGCCGTGCCGCCCCTGCCCGCGCTGGCGGACTTCCCCGGCCCCAAGGGCCGCTACGCCACCATCCTGCGCATCATCGAAACCGAACAGCCCACCGTGCGCCAATTGCTGGGGCGCCTGGCGGCGGGCGGGGGGCACTGCACCGTGGTGGGCACGCCCGACCAGATCGCCGACCACATCGAACATTGGTTCGTGCAGCGCGGCGCGGACGGATTCAACCTGATGCCGCCGTCCCTGCCCCACAGCCTGGACGATTTCATCGAACAGGTGGTGCCGATTTTGCAGCGGCGCGGCTTGTTCAGACGCGAATACCGGGGCCGCACGCTCAGAAGCCACCTGGGCCTCGACGAATAATCAGCGGATAAGCGCAAGACCTGTCAGGCGCTGGCGCCGCGCCCGCCTGCGCACCGCGCGCGCCAGCCCGGCCCGGCGCCCGACCAGGCGCGGGGCCGGGCGCGGATCACACCTGCGACTGCAGGTAATTGTGCAGCCCCAGCTGATCGACCAGGCCCAACTGGGTTTCCAGCCAATCGATGTGTTCTTCGGTGTCGTTCAGGATGGCCTGGAACAGATCGCGCGAGGTGTAGTCCTGCACGGACTCACAGTAGGCCATGGCTTCCTTGACGGTCGCCTGGGCGGCGGTTTCCAGTTTCAGGTCGCACGTCAGAATTTCGGGGACGTTTTCGCCGATCAGCAATTTATGTAAATCTTGCAAATTGGGCAGGCCATCCAGCATGAAAATACGCTGGATCAGCAGATCGGCGTGCTTCATTTCGCCGATGGATTCGTCGTATTCGTGCTTGCCCAGTTTTTCGTAGCCCCAATGGCGCAGCATGCGCGCATGCAGAAAATACTGGTTGATGGCGGAAAGCTCGTTTTTGAGCTGCTGGTTCAGATATCGGATAACCGTCTTGTCGCCCTTCATGGTGTGCTCCTGTCAAGCAGCCCACACATATTCGGGCTGCAAACCCATAGGCTATCAGGTAATCACACGCATAAAAAGGGGAACGCCCCGGGCGCAGGCAAAACCTGCGGCTGGGTGACGGGGCCGGGCACGGCCGGAATCAGGCGACGCGGCGGATTTCGGTGCTGGCCAGCAGGGGAATCTGCACCACCTGATCCGGGCCGACAGCCGACGAGGGCGCCGCATCGGTGGCGTACCGCCCACCGGGCAGATAGTCCGTGGCGGTCTCGGCGCATTGGCCGCAGCAGGTGGCGACCCCTAGCTGCGCCTGCAAATCGCCGAGATCCTTCGCCCCCTGGGCGATGGCCTCTTGGACATGACGCTCGCTGATCGCGTTGCATACACAAATATACATGCGAATCATTATCATGTTTTTTTTAGACGCTGGCAAGCTATTTTCACCGCGCTTCACAGTGCGGGCCGGCGCAGCGCTGTTACCGTTTTTTGCGCAAGCTGGCCGCCGGCACCCCCATGGCTTCGCGGTACTTGGCCACCGTGCGCCGGGCGATGCCGATGCCCTGCCCGGCCAGCAGTTCAGCCAGGCGCGCATCCGACCAGGGCTTCTCGGGCCGTTCATCTGCCAGCAGGCGGCGCATCAGGGCCTGCACCGCCTGGGCCGAGGCGTCTTCGCCCGCATCGGTCTGCACGCCCGTGGCGAAAAACTGCTTCAGTTCGATCACGCCCCAAGGGGTTTGCGCGTATTTCAAGCGCGTTGCCCGGGACACCGTGGATTCGTGCAGCTCCAGCGCCTGGGCCACATCGCGCAGCCCCAAGGGGCGCAGCGCCGCCCGCCCCTGATCGAGAAACGCCTGCTGGCGCTGCGCAATGCACTCGGCCACGCGCAGAATGGTCTGGCGCCGCTGCCCCAATTGCTGGATCAGTAAACGCGCCTGCTGCAAAGGCTCGCGCAGGCCCGGCGCCGGGCTATCCCCTTCGATCCGCGCCAGCAGGTCGGGGGCAATCCGCAGCCGGGGCTCAAGCGCCGGATTCAGGCTGGCCCGCCAGCCCTGATCCGTGTCATAGAACAAAATATCCGGCACCACATACGCGGCGACATCCTGCGCCCAGGCGCTGGTCGGGTGTGGATCCAGACGCAGGATCGCCTGCCGCGCCGCTTCCAGGGCCGCCCGGTCGCACGCCAGGGCGGCGCACAGCTTGGTCCAGCGTCCGGCAGCCAAATCGTCCAGGTGCCGCGTCAGCCGCAGCGCCAGCGCCAGCACCGGGGCCGGCCATTCAGCGGCCCGCGCCCGCAGCTGCAGACGCAGGCATTCCGCCAGATCGCGCGCGCCCACGCCCGCCGGGTCGAAAGATTGCAGCAAGCGCAAAGCGGCCAGCCATTCTTCGTCCGGCACGTCCCAATCCGTAGGCAGAACGGCCCGGTACGCCGCCGGGTCATAGTCCAGGCGGCCTCGGTCGTCGAGCTCGCCGATCAATAGGGAAACCAGCGACTGATCCCGAACCGACGCCCGGGTGGTGTGCAATTGCTGCAGCAAATGTTCCGCCAGAGTCTGCGCAGCGGGTGATTCTGGCATATCATCCGGTACTGTCCGGCTTGCGGGCCGCGCCCAGTGGCGGGCCAGCATTTCCGCCTGGACGGCCGCCGCATCGGGCACGGCCTCGTCGCGCTGCAACAGCGGGTTTTCCGCCAGGGCCCGGGCGATTTCCAGATCCAGTTCCTGGGACGAGCACTGCAGCAGGCCCAGCGCCTGACGCAGCTGCGGGGTCAGCGCCAACTGCTGGTGCTGACCCAGTTCCAGGGACGCTTGTGTACGCATATTCAACTCGATGACACCATGACTCAGGACACCTTCCAAACCCCCAGCCCCCAGGATTCCGCCTTGCTGCGCAAAATCCTGCTGCGATTGACCGCCCCCGCCAAACTCATGGCCAGCGCCGTGGCGGTCCTGGTGATCTGGGTCTGGTACAACCTGCTCAACCGCCTGTTGGCCTTCGGCGATGGCATTGATTATGCCGGAAACCACTTGGTCGGGGCCGAGGCCACCGCCTTGCTGCAGCGCTACAATCCTTATTTCTGGTGGGCTCTGGTGGCGCTGATCACCATCATGCTGGCCTGGCTGGTGTCCCTGGCCATCCGCCGCATCATGACCCACGCCCGCTTCAAGGCCGTGGACGAGGCCGCCTTCCAGCAACTGGCCCAGCAGTTATCGGCGCCGGCCCTGGACGTGCTGCTCTGGGCCTGGCAGCCCCAGGACGACCCCTTGCGCGTGGGCGACCTGCAACTGGCCCACGACGAACTGGGCCGGGGGCGCGCCAGACGCCTGCAGCAGGCCGCCCTGCAGCTGGCCACCCTGAAAAACGCCCGCAACCGCCGACAGGATCCCGCATGACCGCACCCGCCATCCACCCGACTTCAGCCCTGTCCGCCGACGACCGCGATTGGACACGGCACGCCATCACCATCCTGGAAGCCGATGGCCGGCGCTCCGCCGACACCCATCTAGTGAAACCGGATTTTCCGGGCCTGCCGGGCATTGATATCTACTTCAAGGACGAAAGCACCCACCCCACCGGCAGTCTGAAGCACCGTCTGGCGCGTTCGCTTTTTCTGTACGGCATCTGCAATGGCCGCATCCGGCGGCACACGACCCTGGTCGAAGCCTCCTCCGGGTCCACCGCTGTCTCCGAAGCCTATTTCGCCCGCCTGCTGGGCCTGCCCTTCACCGCGGTCATGCCCAAATCCACCAGCCAGCAGAAAATCCAGGCCATCGAATGCTTCGGCGGCCACTGCCATTTCGTCGATCACGCCCATGAAATCTACGCCGTGGCCCAGGCCATCGCCGACGACACCAGGGGCTATTACCTGGATCAATTCACCCACGCCGAGCGCGCCACCGACTGGCGCGGCAACAACAACATCGCCGACAGCATCTTCCGGCAAATGTCGGGCGAACCCAGCCCCGTCCCCCGCTGGGTGGTCATGAGCGCGGGCACGGGCGGCACCTCCGCCACCATCGGCCGCTTCATCCGCTACCGCAACCTCGACACCCGCCTGTGCGTGGCCGACGTCGAAGGCTCCGCCTTCTACGACGCGTGGCAAAGCGGCGACCTGAACATCACGGCGCGAGGCTCGCGCATCGAAGGCATCGGCCGCCCCCGGGTCGAGCCCTCCTTCATCCCCGGCGTCATCGACGAGATGATCCGCATCCCCGACGCGGCCTCCATCGCGGCGGCCCACGTGCTGTCTGCCCGACTGTTCCGGCGCGTGGGCGGGTCCACCGGCACCAATTTCATGGGGGTGCTCAGTCTGGCCGCCCGCATGCGCCAGCGCGGCGAAACCGGCTCCATCGTCACGCTGATCTGCGATAGCGGCGACCGCTACGCCACCACGTACTACAACGACGACTGGCTGCAGGCCCAGGGGTTCGACATCGCCGACTGGCGCGGCCGGATCGAGGCGTTCCTGGACAGCGGGGCGGGGGCGTTGCTGTAAGGGGGGCGGGGACAGCCCCGTCCCGGCATCTACGGCCGGACGGCCCCGGTCTTGGGGAAGGCCGCCCCGTCCGCCGCCGCGTGGGCTACACGGCGCGTCGGCTCGCTCAGGGCACTAGTGTCCTGTTTGGCTAATTCAAATACTCATCTTCGGTGCCTGGGCTCGCCATACTGCGTTGCAAATCCTCGCGATAGCACCGGCTATCGCTGCGGTTTGCGCCTTGTCTGACAAGCCCATGCATCCGAATCTGAATACACGAACTAACCAAACAGGACACTAGGCGTGCCGCACCCCTTCGATCCGCCCCAGCGGTGCGTCGGCCTCGACAAAAGCGCCCGCCGCCACCGCCTGGCGCAGCACGCCCGCGATGGGCGCCAGCACCTGCGCTTCCATCTTCATCGCTTCCATCACAGCCAGCACCTGCCCCTCCTCGACCGTCGCGCCCGCCTGAACCCGCCAGGACAGCAGCGTGCCGGCGATCGGCGCCGTCACCGTGCCGGGAGCGGCCTGGGACACGATATCCGAGGGACGGTCATCGACGTCGGAGGCCATGCCGCCCGTCACGACGCCAATCGCCGGCGCCACGCCCAGCATGTCCGCCGGCAGCCCCAGAGACACGCGGCGGCCATCGATTTCGACGAAGGTGCGCCGCAGCGGCGCACCTGCCTGCACCGGGGGCCTGGGCGCGTCGGCCAGATCGACGGCGAACTCCGTTTCGATCCAGCGTGTATGCACGCCAAAGCCTTGCTGGCCAATGAAATCGGCCTGGTCAACCACGGCGCGGTGAAAGGGCAGGACAGACGCGACGCCTTCGATCTCGAATTCCCGCAGTGCGCGGCGCGCGCGGGCCAGGGCCTGTTCCCGCGTCGCGCCGCTCACGATCAGCTTGGCCAGCAGGGAATCGAATACGCCCGGCACCCGCGAACCGGACACCACGCCGCTGTCGATGCGCACGCCCGGCCCCGAAGGCGGCGCGAAAAGCGCGACGAGTCCCGGCGTCGGCAGATAACCGCGCCCCGGATCTTCGGCATTGATGCGGAACTCCAAGCTGTGCCCACGCGGCGCGGGCGTGGACTCGATCGACAGCGGCAGGCCATCGGCGATGCGCAATTGCTCCACCACCAGATCCAGACCGGCGGTTTCTTCGGTCACGGGATGCTCGACCTGCAGGCGGGTATTGACCTCCAGGAAGGAAATGCGGCCATCACGCGCCAGCAGGAACTCGACCGTCCCCGCGCCGACGTAGCCGGCCCGGGCGCAGATATCGCGCGCGGCCTGGTGGATGCGGGCGCGCTGCTCGTTTGAAAGGAAAGGGGCGGGGGCTTCTTCGACCAGCTTCTGGTTGCGCCGCTGCAGCGAGCAATCGCGGTCACCCAGCACCACCACCCGCCCGTGGGCATCGGCGATCACCTGTGCCTCGATATGGCGCGGCCGATCGAGAAACTGCTCGATGAAGCACTCTCCCCGGCCGAAGGCCGCCGTGGCTTCGCGCACGGCGGATTCATACAGTTCGGCCACCTCGTCCAGCCGCCAGGCCACCTTCAGGCCGCGCCCGCCGCCGCCAAACGCCGCCTTGATGGCGATGGGCAGGCCGTGCGCCTCGGCGAAGGCCAGGGCTTCGATGCCGCTGGCGACCGGCCCCTCCGTGCCCGCCACCAGCGGCGCGCCCACGGCCTGGGCGATCCGCCGCGCGGCCACCTTGTCGCCGAGCGCCTCGATGGCTTCGGGCGGGGGGCCGATCCAGGCCAGGCCGGCTTCGATCACGGCGCGCGCGAATTCCGCCCGCTCGGACAAAAACCCGTAGCCCGGATGAACGGCGTCGGCCCCGGAGCGCTTGGCGACGGCCAGCAGCTTGTCGATGTTCAAGTAGGTTTCGGCGGGCCGGCGGCCCGCCAACGCCCAGGCCTCGTCGGCCTGGCGCACATGCAGCGCATCGGCGTCGTCGTCGGCGTACACGGCAATCGAGCGCACGCCATAATCGGCGCAGGCGCGCGCGATGCGCACGGCGATCTCGCCCCGGTTGGCGATCAAGACTTTACGGATCATGGCAAGATTTCCTTGAAGGGCCCGGTGGGCCGGAAGCGCAGGCGGGCGCCCACGGGAATTTGGGCGGCGCGATCCAGGTCGCGGCCGACGACCGCGCCAATCACCGGGTAGCCGCCAGTCAGCGGATGGTCGGCCAGGAACAGGACTGGCTGGCCGCTGGCCGGCACCTGGATGGCGCCGGCCACAGTGCCCTCGCTGGGCAGCTCGCCCTGGCGGCTGCGCGTCAGTGGCTCGGGCCCGGTCAGACGCATGCCGACCCGATCCGATTGGGGCGTGACCGTCCACTCCTGCTGGGCGAGCAGGTCGAGCGCCGCCGGGGAAAACCAGTCCGAACGCGGCCCCAGGACGATATCCAAAACAACGAGCGCGCCTCTCCGGGGCGGAGGCGGCGGTGCAGCGGCATCGGCCAGGACGGCGCTGGGGCGCACGCCGCCCGGGGCCGTGCCCACCCGCAACCGGTCGCCTGAACGCAGCGGTGCCGGCCCGATGCCCGCCAGCGTGTCGGTGGCGCAGCTGCCCAGCACGGGCGCCACGTCCCAGCCGCCCCTCACGGCCACGTAGCAGCGCACGCCGGCGCCCGGGGCACCGATCCGCAGTTCGTCGCCATCGTCGAGCGCCAGCGGCTGGCCCGAAGCGGCGGGAAGACGGACACCTCCCGCCGTCGTCAGATGGATCTGCGCCTGGGCGCCGGTGATGGCCACAACGGCCCGTCCTCGGCACGCCAGGCGCAGTCCGCCCAGGGCGTTTTCCAGCACGGGCGCATCAGCCGGATTGCCGACGATCCGGTTGGCGGCGCGCAACGCGCCCCGATCCAGCGCCCCGGACAGCGACACGCCCATGCCGGTCAAGCCGGGGCGGCCCAGATCCTGCACCAGGGTTTGCGTCCCGGCGGACAGCACTTCAAAGCAAGCCGACGGCGCGGCAGCGGCCGCAGGCCCCATGGACGCGGCCTTGACCGCGCCGTCGGCCGGCGGGCAGGCGTTTTCGCCAGGCAGACTATAAGCGGCACCGGCAGCTTCCAGGTCGCGGAAACGCACGCGAAAACCGGGTCGCACCAACGCTGGTTCGACCCGCTCCATGTCCCACATCCGCCAGGGCGTCACGCCCAGCAATTGCCAGCCGCCGGGGCTGTCGGAGGGATACACGGCGCTGAAGTCCCCCGCCACGGCCACGGATCCCGCAGGAACGCGCACACGCGGCGCGGCCCGCCGGGGGATGCCGTGGAAACAGGGATCGCCGCCCGCCAGGTAAACGAAGCCCGGCGCGAAGCCCGCGAAAGCCGCCAGGTAGTCGCTGCCGGTGTGGCGCTCGATCAACTCGGCGCGCGTCAGCCCGAGCAGCGCGGCGACCTCGTCCAGATCCTCGCCCTCATAGCGCACGGGGATCTCTACCAGCCGCGCATCGGAAGCGGCGAGCGGCGCGCCCGATGCGTCATCAGAGACAGCCGTCAAGGCGGCCGCAGTCCGCCGCAGCCAGTCGGCCACATCCCTCGCCGACAGCGCGGACGGGCGAAACAGCACCAGCAGCGTGCGCGCGGCGGGCACGACATCCTCCACACCGGCCGGCCGCCGGCCGAGCGCCTGGAACAAGGCCAGCGTTTCGTCCAGGGAGCGGAGTTCCGCCAGCACGGCGCCATCGCCGGCGGGCAGGCAGCGCGGCATGATCATGAAAGCCGCTCCCCGGCAAACGGCGCCAGGGTCACGCCAGCCGCCTCCAACCGCCGCCGCACCGCGCGCGCCATGGCCACAGCCCCCGGGCTGTCGCCGTGCACGCAGATGGAATCGGCCCGCAGGCGCACGCGGCTGCCATCGATGGCGGTGATTTCGCCCGTGCGAACCAGGTCGAGCATGCGCTCGGCGACCTGGTCGGGGTCGTGCAGCACGGCGCCGGCCTCGCGGCGCGACACCAGCGCGCCGTCCGGCGCATAGGCCCGATCCGCGAAAGCTTCGGCCACGACGCGCAGACCGCGGGCCTGCGCCCAGTCCAACAAGGGCGAGCCGGCGAGCCCCATCAGAACCAGGCCGGGGTCGAGCGCCAGCAGCGCGGCGATGACGTCCGACGCCTGGCGTTCGTCGCGCGCAATGGTGTTGTACAAAGCGCCATGCGGCTTGACGTAGGTCACGCGGGCACCCGCCGCCGCGGCCAGGCCCCGCAGGGCGCCGATCTGGTAGATCACGTCCGCCACCAGTTCGCGGCTGGAAGGATCCATGTTGCGTCGGCCAAAGCCCGCCAGATCGGGATAGGCCACGTGCGCCCCGATCGCCACGCCGCGCGCGGCCGCCGCGCGCAGGGTGTCCAGCATACCGGCCGGATCCCCGGCATGAAAACCGCAAGCCACGTTGGCGCTGGTGACGATGTCCAGCATGGCGGCGTCATCGCCCATGCGCCAGGCGCCAAAGCTTTCACCCAGATCGCTGTTCAAATCCATGTGCGTTCCTTATCATTGCAAAATACGCCGCAGATCGTTGAACGATCCTGGCTGAATTTTCGGGGCTTCTCATGCATACTCGCCATTATCCCAATCCCAGCGCCACGCTGAGTCTGACCGACACGGTGGCGGAAACCATTCGCCAGCAGCTCATCCACGGCCAGCTTCGGGCCGGGCAGCGTCTGTCCGAGGCAGGCCTGAGCGAGCAGCTGGAAGTTTCGCGCAACACCTTGCGCGAAGCCTTCCGAATCCTGTCCAAAGAGGGGCTGCTGCGCCACGAGCCCAATCGCGGGGTCTCGGTGGTGGTGCCCTCTATCGCCGACATCATCGACATCTACCGGGTTCGCCGCCTGATCGAATGCCAGGCACTGGCGCAGGCCTGGCCGCGCCATCCCGCCCACAAACGCATGGAACAGGCCATGGAACAGGCCCGCCGCATGCGCGACGCCGGCGATTGGCTCGAAGTCGGGTCGGCCAACATGATGTTCCATGCCGCCATCGTGGCGCTGGCCGACAGTGTGCGCCTGTCGGCGATGTTCGCCGACATCTCCGCCGAACTGCGGCTGGCCTTCGGCCTGCTGGACGATCCCGAATATCTGCATGCGCCCTTCGTCGACCTGAACAGCCGCCTGCTGGAATTGTTCGACCTGGGCGACACGGCAACGGCGGCGCGCAACCTGGAAAGCTACCTGATCCAATCCGAACGCATGGTGCTGTCCGTGTATTCCGCCCACGTCGACTGACGGCTCATCGCACCGTACCCCCCGGCGCCGCCCTTGCAGGCGGGCGCTTCGGCCTTTTTGTGGATTTCTCGTCATTATTGTTCAACAATTAAAAATATAAAATGAACGACTAGAGAATAAATCAACTACAAAACCAACATTATTGTTGAAAACCCTAATCGACTGCCGATTATGGATGCTCTATCTTTGTCACACGCCATTGCCAATGGCCGGTGTCTGAGACCGCACCGTCGCCGGCCTGCCGGGCAATGTTCCACGATCGTTTTCCAGGAGTCCTCCATGAAGCGCCGTACTCTCTTTGCCACCGCCCTGATCGCCGGCCTCGGCCTCTCCTTCCAGTCGCAGGCCGCCACACAGTGGGATCTCGCCTCGGCCTACCCCGCCTTCAATTTCCATTCGAAAAATCTCGCCCAGTTTTCCAAGGATGTCGATCAGGCGACCCAAGGGGATCTGAAGATCACCGTCCACTCGGGCGCATCCCTGTTCAAGATGCCCGAAATCAAGCGCGCCGTGCAGGGCAACCAGGCCCAGGCGGGCGAATTCTTCATGGTCAGCTTCCAGAATGAATGGCCGGTGTTCGGCCTGGACGGTCTGCCCTTCCTGGTCAGCAACTACGACGAAGCCTGGAAGCTGTACCAGGCCCAGCGCCCGCTGCTGGAAAAGAAGCTGGATCAGCAAGGCATGGTGCTGCTGTATGCCGTGGCCTGGCCGCCGCAGGGCATCTACACCAACAAGCCAATCCAGTCGGCCGCAGATCTCAAAGGCCTGAAATGGCGCGTGTACAGCCCGACCACGGCGCGCATCGGCGAATTGATCGACGCACAACCGGTCACGGTTCAAGAAGCCGAACTGTCCCAAGCGCTGGCCACGGGCGTGGTCGACGGCCTGATCACCTCCAGCGCCACCGGGGCGGACAACAAGCTCTACGAAAACCTGAAGCACTACACCAACGTCCAGGCCTGGATTCCCAAGAACGCCGTGGTCGCCAACAAGCGCGCCTTCGAGTCATTGAGCCCGGCCACCCAGGAAGCCGTCCGTCAGGCGGCCGCCGCCGCAGAAAAACGCGGCTGGGAAGAATCCCGCAAGGTCGACGAGGACTCCATCGCCAAGCTCAAGGAAAACGGCATGCAGGTCGACGAACCCACCCCCCAACTCAAGTCCGAACTGGTCGAAATCGGCCAGACCGTCATCCGTGAATGGCTGAATACCGCCGGCGCCGAAGGCAAGGAAGTCCTGGACGCCTCGGGCCGGATGCGCGCCCTCGGCCAGGGGGCGAACGCCCGCATGATCCAGCAAGCCACGACCGCCAACTGATCCCCCGGAGCCCGCCATGCGCAAATTCCTCGATGGCCTATACACCGGCAGCGGCTGGATCGCCGGCCTGGGCATGATCGGCGTGCTGCTGATGGTCAGTTATTCCATCGCAGGCCGCCTGGCCGGCTTTCCCGTGGGCGGCATCGATTCCTACGCCGGCTACCTGATGGCCGGCGCGGGATTCATGGCCCTGGCCAGCACCTTGAAAAAGGGCGAACACATCCGCGTCACCCTGGTGCTGGGCATGCTCAAGGGCGCCAAGCGGCGGGTGCTGGAACTCATCGCCCTGGCCATCGCCGTGCTGCTGTCCAGTTTCCTGGCCCTGTATTCGGCCCGCCTGGTCTGGCAGTCCTGGGATTTCCAGGACATCTCCACCGGCATCGACGCCACGCCCCTGTGGATCCCGCAGATCTCCATGGCGCTCGGCACCCTGATCTTCTTCATCGCCTTCCTCGACGAGTTCTGCCTGGAGCTCCTCGGAAAGCGCGTTTCGGCCCAGACTGGCGAGGAACCGCATCATGAGTGAAATCACCGTCGGCATCATTCTGATCGTCGTCTTGCTGACCCTGTTGAGCGGCGGCGTCTGGGTCGGCCTGACCCTCGCGGGCGTGGCCTGGTTCGGCATGGAACTGTTCTCCAGCCGGCCGGCCGGCGACGCCATGGCCATGACCATCTGGAGCAGCGCCAGCAGCTGGACACTGACCGCCCTGCCGCTGTTCATCTGGATGGGCGAAATCCTCTACCGCACCAACTTGTCGGAAAACCTGTTCCGCGGCCTGGCGCCCTGGGTCAACCGTCTGCCCGGCCGCCTGCTGCACACCAACGTGCTGGGCTGCACGATCTTCGCCTCGGTCTGCGGTTCCTCGGCCGCCACCTGCGTCACAGTGGGCCGCATGAACCTGCCCGAACTGCGCAAACGGGGCTACCCCGACGCGCAGATCATCGGCTCGCTGGGCGGCCCCGCCACCCTGGGCCTGCTGATCCCGCCGTCGATCATCCTGATCGTCTACGGCGTGGCGGCCGAAACCTCGATCGCCAAGCTCTTTATCGCCGGCGTTGTGCCCGGCGTGCTGCTGGCGCTGCTGTTCGGCGGCTGGATCGCCGGCTGGGCGCTGCTGCATCCCGACCGCGTGCCGGAATCAGCGGAAGGCCACCTGCCCCTGCGCGACAAGCTGCGTGAATCGCACCAGCTGATTCCCGTTGTGCTGCTGATCCTGGGCGTGGTCGCCAGCATCTATACGGGCATCGCCACAGCCACCGAATCCGCCGCTATCGGCGTGATCGGCGCCTTCCTGCTGTCGGCCTGGCAAAAGTCCCTGAACTGGCAGTCGTTCCGCGATTCCCTGCTGGGGGCGACACGCCTGTACTGCATGATCGCCCTGATCCTGTCGGGTGCCGCCTTCATGACGCTGTCCATGGGCTACATCGGCCTGCCCCGCCAGTTGGCCGAGTTCGTCGGCGGTCTCAATCTGTCGCCCGGCATGCTGCTCGTCGTCCTCGGCATCTTCTACATCGTGCTGGGCTGCTTCCTGGACGGTATTTCCACCATCGTCCTGACCATGGGCGTGGTGCTGCCCATCATCCAGGCGGCCGGTATCGACCCGATCTGGTTCGGCATCTTCCTGGTCATCACCGTGGAAACCGCCCAGATCACACCGCCGGTGGGGTTCAACCTGTTCGTGCTGCAAAGCATGACCGGCAAAGAGATCACCTACCTGGCCCGGGTCTGCGCTCCCTATTTCGGCCTGATGATGCTCATGCTTTTCATCCTGTGGTATTTCCCCGAACTGGCCACCTGGCTGCCCGGCCATATGTAGCGCAACCGGCCCCGTCGAGAACCCGCGCGCGGCGGGCTCCCGACCGCCGGGGCCAGGACGATGCGGCGCGCATCGGCGGAAAATACGGCACACCTCAACCGCCGGCGCCGATCTCCTCATGGTGCCCCGCCTCTCCCTGTTTCCAGTACGAGGCAATCCGCATGCGGCGGGGATCGGCGCCTGGCTTGGCGAGCAACTGCTTGCGCAGCGCGGCCATGGCACGGTTCTCGCCGGCGGCCCAGATGAAGCCAGCGCCCTGCGGAATTTCCAGCGCGTCGGCCGCCTCGGCCAGCGAATCCACCCATTGCAGATCCAGATCCGCAGCGCTGCGCCAAGCGCGCCGGTCGGCCGGGTCGCTCAATTGCACCCGCACCACGGCGCGTGTCCCCGCAGGCAGTTCCGCCAGGCGGCGCTCGATCGCCGGCACAGCTGTCTCGTCGCCCAGCAGCCAATGCCATTGCAGATCGGCGGGCAGCAGCATGCTGCCGCGCGGGCCGGCCAGCCCCAGCCATTGGCCGATCGGGGCGCCAAGCGCCCAGTCGGCCGCCGGCCCCGTGCCGTGAATCGCAAAATCCATCAGCAGCGTCTGGCCAGCCGGATCGAAACACAGCGGCGTGTAGTCCCGCATGACGGGGCGCGGCGCCTCGACGTGCGGCCGGCCATCGACCATGGTGGGGAGATTGGGCTTTTCCAGTCCCGCCTGCGGCAGGATGAGTTTGACGTGATCGTCGAAACCCGCGCTAACAAAATCATGCAATTCCGGGCCGCCCAGCGTCAGGCGGACGAAACCCGGGCTGACGGACTCGCGCGCGAGCAATTGCACATGCCGGGCGCGGAACGGATGGCGCACGCGCTGGATGAGGTTCTTTTCTTTCGTAGACATATCTCTGTGTTCGTTGTTAAAGTCTACTATTATTGTTCTTTTAAGTTGACTTAGTCAACTATATGGATTTGCCATGAACCCATCACAGTCCATCGAGGTCTTCGACCGGCTGCACGAATTGCTGCACCGGTTCCGCGCATGCATGCGCAAAGCCATGGAAACCGTGCATCCAGATCTGACCTTGAACGAAATGCGCATCCTGATGCACGCGGGCCGACAGCCGGGCCTCACGCAAAGAGACCTGGTGGAACACAGCCACGCCGACAAGGCCCAGATGGCGCGCCTTCTGGCCCATCTTGAGGCACACGGCTGGCTGACGCGCAGCGCCAGCGAAAGCGACAAGCGTGTGCGCTGCCTGCGCCTGAGCGCGCAGGGCGAAGCGCTTTTCGCGCAACTGCGCAGACGCCAGGAATCCGTGGCGGCCGACCTGCTGCGGGACTGTCCGCCGTCAGCGCAGACGCAGCTGCTGACGCTGCTGCGGCAGGCGTGCGACAGTGCCGAAAACCAAACCTGAATCCGCGTCATCAGCCTGCGCAAGGCCAACCAACGAGAGGTACGCCGCCATGAACAAAACGCCTGAAGCGCCCGTCAAGGTGCAAGTCACCATCCGCTTTGATCCAGACGTTCTGGAAGGCTTGCGGACCACCGGCAAAGGATGGCAGACCCGCGCAAACGACGTCCTGCGCGAATGGCTGCGGGCGCATCGGGTTTGACCGCTCACATCCCAACAAACTCTGGCAATACAGCCTGGCCGATGCGTAGCTGACTCGGCCCGCTTGCATGCCCATTTGCCGATCTGTGCACAAGTCCCAAAAAGCGTCGTCGCACCAGTCTTTCGCGCCGCCCATGGGACTGGGCGGCCAGAGACCTGTGGGGATGTCCTGGCCGAACCGATCGAAATCCTCCCACCCAATGTACTAACAATTAATTCTTGCCTACATGATTTATTGTTAATACAATCAATTCATGCTTACCGTCATCGAAACCCCTATATTTCAGCATTACGCGAACGCCGTTTGGGGTGATGGTGAGCGCGAAGCATTCATCGACTGGATTGCACAGAATCCCGAGGCGGGGGATGTCATCCCTGGCGCCACTCCTCTGCGCAAAGTCCGATGGAGCCGCGCAGGCACCGGCAAGCGTGGCGGCGTGCGGGTCATTTACTACACGACGCTGGCCGACGGAACGGTCAGCCTGTTGATTGTGTATCCCAAATCGACCACTGATAATCTTTCACCAGCATTCCTAAAGGAACTGCGCAAACTTGTGGGGTGACACCATGCCCAATACCAACGAACTGAGCCAATTTGAACGCGATCTGCTGGAGTCTGTCCGGCAGGCCAAAAGCGGCGAGCATACCCGTGTACACACGCCCGAAGCAATCCAGGCCCGCCGTCGTGGCCGGCCAGCGGGCTCCACAGCCACTGTACACAAGATTCCTACGACCATCCGCCTTGATCCCGACGTTCTGGAAGGCTTGCGGGCCACCGGCAAAGGCTGGCAGACCAGGGCGAATGACGCGCTGCGCGAGTGGCTACAGGTGCATCGCCGTCCATAGGAAGGCTTGCTATGCTGCCTTGCTGTCCAAAAAAGCGCCTCTAGGGGCGCTTTGTGGTTTGGGGCTGGGCGGGCATCAAAGAAAAAGGCGATACCGAAGGATCGTCCTCATTCCCACCTCCGTTCCTTCAGCGCCACGCAGCCCTTGTCTGTTTGATAACATATTTGTTATTATTCTTCCATGCCCTACACCATCCACTACTACAGCGAGACCGTGCAGGCTGACATCATGGCGCTGCCCGATACCCTGCAAGCACGGTACATCAGTCTCGCCGACCGGATGGAGGCACACGGCCCAAACCTGGGCGAGCCGCACACCAAGCCATTTGGCAGCGGCCTGTTTGAGTTACGTCTGAAAGGGGCGGAAGGAATTGCCCGGGTTTTCTATTGCACGCTGGTCGGCCGGCGAATCGTGATGCTGCATAGCTTCATCAAGAAGACCGACAAGACGCCGCCCGCAGAGCGTCGTACTGCGGAAAACCGACTGAAAGAGGTTAAAAATGCTCACTCATGAACAACTGAAGGCACAAATGCTGAACAAGCCCGCCGTGCGCGCCGAGTATGAGCGAATCGAGCGGAACGAAATGCCTATGCTTGACCTCATCCTCAAGGCCCGATCCGAAGCCGGGCTGACTCAAGCACAGGTTGCCGAACGCATGGGAACAAAAGCTCCCGCTGTCGCCCGACTGGAAAACTCGCTGATTACTGGCAAGCACTCTCCATCGGTCGCCACATTGCAAAAATACGCCGCCGCGCTGGGCAAGAAGCTGGAAGTGCGGCTGGTGTGAAGCTCAGGTGCTTTTGGGCTGGATGGTCGAGTCGAGAAACTCAGCGCTTGCGCCACCAATACACAGCCACACCAACGATCAGCGCAATCCCCAAGTACCCCAGCAGCGGATACACCGTCCCCACCAGCGTCGTGAAGCCGGCAAAACTGAGCCCCAGCCCCACGAAGGTGGATACAATGCTGATCACCCGGAATTTCGGCGTCGCCGGCTCGGCAAAGCGCGCGCTGAAGGCAAAAAACATCCCCACCGCCGTGCTGTAGATCATGCAGCACAACGACACCATCATCAGCCAACCCAGCCAGGGGTTCAGCGTCTTGGCCAGCAGCACCGTCGGCATCTCCGCCCCCTGAATCTGATCCAACGTAGAAAACAGCCCAATGTTCAGCAGCAGGATCAGCACCCCCAGGCCCACACCGCCCAGGATGCCGCCCCGGGTGGTATTGCGCAGATTGTTGCTGCTACCCGACAAAACCGCCAACAAAGGAAAGCCCACCGCGATGTTGAACGAGGCATACAGCAGGCCGCCCATGAACCAGTTGGGCGCCGCCCGGTCGGTCTGGGCCAGCGCCAGCGTGTTCAATTCTTCGATGCTCGTATCACTACGCAACAGGGCATAGATCACCAGCACAATCACCAGGGCCAGCAGCAAAGGGGTCACCGAGCTGATCAAATCCACGATGCGCTGCACATGCAGGCACAGCGTCAGCGACACCAGCACGGTCATGAACAGCCCGCCCGCCAGAAGGGGCAGGCCGAAGTGCTCGCGAAACAGCGAGCCCGTCCCCGCCAGCATGGCCACGCCGACCCCGAATAAAAAGAAAATCAGCGCCAAATCGATGATGGAGCCTGCGCGTTCGCCGAAAATGGCCTTGAGCACCACCTTGTGCGAATGCGCCTGCAATTGCGTGCCGATGCGCGCCACCTGCATCCCCAAGAACGCAAAAAGCAGCCCGGCCACCAGAGTGCCCGCCACCCCCCACAGGCCAAAATTCGTGAAAAACTGCAGGACTTCCTGCCCCGAGGCGAACCCGCCGCCAATAATCACGCTCATGTAGGCCGAAGCCAACTGCAGCACCTGTCTGTTCATAACGCTCTCCGCAGGCCGCCGACACCCCGGCGACAAACCTGACACCATGTTGAATGCAAAATACGCGCGCATTGTGCCTATTTTTCCGACATTTGGCACTTGCAAAAAACCCATAAATATGTTCGACTTACACATTATGAACATACTCAACGCACTTGTCCCGTCCAGCCCGCAGTCGCCTGCGGCCGGGTTCGTGCGTCTGCCAGGGGCCGCGCCGCACGGCGCGCCTGCGCGTCTTTCCATTGCCTCGTCGGGCCTGCTACACCTACCGATCGGTTGCCGGGCCTAGCGCCGCGTGGCAGTTCGGCAGCCTATTGCAAGCCACAGTTTCGCCATCCCGCGATCCCCTTTAGTCCGCGATCCGGACTTCGCCCAAGACAGGTATCCTCATGATCAAGAACCCCGCTTCCAAATACACTCCGTTCGTCCCGTTCGCCCAGGATTACAACCAACGCACCTGGCCCAGCCGGCGCATCGCCACGCCACCCATCTGGATGAGCACCGACCTGCGCGATGGCAACCAAGCCCTGATCGAACCCATGAGCGTGGATCGCAAGCTGCGATTCTTCGATCAACTGGTCAAAATCGGCTTCAAGGAAATCGAAGTCGGCTTTCCTTCCGCATCCCAGACCGACTACGACTTTGTCCGCAAGCTGATCGACGAAAACCGCATCCCGGATGACGTCACCATCATCGGCCTGACCCAGGCGCGCGACGACCTGATCCCCCGCACCGTGCAGGCGCTGGCCGGGGCCAAACACGCCATCGTCCATATGTACAACGCGTGTGCGCCCGCTTTCCGCAAAATCGTCTTCAACATGAGCCGCGACGAAGTGCGCAACGTGGCCGTCGAGGGCACCAAGATCGTCAAGGCCGAAATCGCCAAGCACCCGGAAACCCACTGGCGCTACGAATACTCGCCGGAAGTCTACAGCACGACCGAACCCGATTTCGCCCTGGAAGTCTGCAATGCCGTGGTCGATACCTGGCAGCCCACGGTCGAAGACAAGATCATTCTCAACCTGCCGGCCACCATCGAGGCCACCACGCCCAACCTGTACGCCGACCAGATCGAATGGATGCACCACAACCTGGCGCAGCGTGAAAAAATCGTCCTCAGCGTGCACCCGCACAACGACCGGGGCACCGCCGTGGCCGCCGCCGAATTCGCCGTCATGGCCGGGGCCGACCGCATCGAAGGCTGCCTGTTCGGCAATGGCGAACGCACCGGCAACGTCGATCTGGTCACTCTGGCGCTCAATCTGTACACGCAGGGCATCCATCCGGGGCTGGATTTCTCCGACATCGACGAAGTGCGCCGCTGCGTGGAAGACTGCAACCAGTTGCCCATCCATCCGCGCCACCCCTATGCGGGCGACCTGGTCTTCACGGCCTTTTCCGGTTCGCACCAGGACGCCATCAAAAAAGGCTTCGCCATCCAGAAACCGGACGCCGTCTGGGAAGTCCCCTACCTGCCCATCGACCCTGCCGATCTGGGCCGCAGCTACGACGCCGTCATCCGCGTCAACAGCCAGTCGGGCAAAGGCGGGGTGGCCTACCTGCTGGAACAAGAACACGGTCTGGTGTTGCCGCGCCGCCTGCAGATTGAATTCAGCCGCGCCATCCAGCGCGTCACCGACGAAACCGGCAGCGAAGTCACGCCCCAGGCGGTATACGACATCTTCGCCCGCGAATATCTGGAACGCGACACGCCTTGGCAGCTGGTGCGCCACCGCATCACCGGCAGCCCCAAGACCACCGGCCAGAAACAGTTCATGATCGAAGTCGAAATCCAGGCCGACGGCCAGACCCGCAACCTGTCCGGCCAGGGCGACGGCGCGATTTCCGCCTTTGTCGACGCCCTGGGCATCGAAGCCCGCATCATGGACTACCAGGAACACGCCATCGGCACCGGCACAGACACCCGCGCGGCATCCTATGTGGAAATCCGCATCGGCGACGAAGCCGGCGGCTATGGGGTAGGCATCCACGAAGACATCGTGACGTCGTCCTTCCTGGCCATCCTCAGCGCCGTCAACCGCCACGCCGCCAGCGGCAAGGCGCTGCCCATCCGCAGCTCGGTGGCCGCCTGAGCCAAAAGCCGGGCCGCAGCCGTGGTGACGCGGTTGCGGCCTCAGTACGCCACGGCCAAGCCGGGCAAATCCACAGTGACCCGCGAGGCTTCCAGCGCCCGCACGGCCTGCGCGGCGAATTCGTCGGCCAGGCCGGGCTGCGCCTGGAAGGCCGGATACCCCAGCGTATCGGCCACCCCCAGGATTTTGTCCAGCAGCAAGACCTTGCCGCTGACGCGCAGGGGTTCGCAGCCCAGGGATTCCCAGCGCTGATCGAACCACTGCCGCGCCGCCGCCGCCAAGGCTTTGTCCGGCGGCGCGTCGACGGCGATTTCCAGGGATCGGTGCGCATTGAAGATGATCGTGACGTGTGATTGCATGCTGGATTCCTGAAAGAAAAAACGGGGCCAACCCCCCATTTCAAAAAGCGGGGGTTTGGCCCCATGTTCTGCATTACCAGATGGGCGCCGGCCCCCAGGTGACGTCTTCGCCTTTTTCACGCGAGAGGCGCAGCATGGCCAACAGGGGCCAGGCGCGGCGGCGCATGCCGACGTGCTGGTCGATGGGGTGTTCGGCCGCGTCGTCGTGCTGGGTGGAATCATCCCGGCTGTGGTCGGCGGCGATCAGGGATTCGATCCCCGCAATGGCCGCATCCAGCTGATCGCGGGTGATGACCCCGCGCTCGGGGAGTTCGGGCGTGTCGAACTGCTTGCCCGCCGCCAACAGAACGGGCAGCGCATGCTGGCCAAACATCAGGACTTCGGCGGCCGATTTGGACTGGAACAAAATGAGCATGGTGGGTTTCCCGCAGTGGACATAAACATACACTAACCGAAGTTCGGCCCTCTGCCAAGCAGGACAATCGCCTGTCCAGACAGGAGTCCGCCATGCACAAAACCCTGGTTTTCCTCTTGGCCTGCGGCCTGCTCGGCAGCGCATGGGCCAACCCGATTCCCCACCACCAGGCCGCGCTGACCTGCTCCGCCCCGGGCGACCACGCAGCCACGCCGCCCTGCGGCGCCCGCGCCAGCCTGGGCCCCAGTCCCGAGCCCGGCCCGGACACCGGCATCAGCAACCCCATCCATGCCGTCAGCGGAGAAAAATTCCTGCGCGACATCGACCTGCCGGAAGCAATCCAAGGCGACCGACCCGCCTTTGTCCGCCTGTACCGTTCGGGCGACCGGCGCAGCGGCCCGCTGGGCGTGGGCTGGACGCTGGAATACGACATCATCCTGCGGCCCACGGCGACGGGCTACACGCTGCACCTGGCCGATGGCCGCACCCTGGACTATGGCCCGGACGGCCGCGCCAGGCGCTACCTGGACGGCCAAATCGTGCGCGCCGGCGACGACCCGCCCCGCCCCCGGGCTGGCGAGATGCCCCCAGCCCAGCCCGCCAGCCCGCGCCGGGACGCCTCATGGCGCTGGCAAGGGCCCGATGGCCGTCAATTGGATTTCGACGCCCAGGGCCGGCTCTCGGCCGTCCGCACCCCCGGCCGCCCCGTCATCCACATCGAACGCAACGCCGCAGGCCCGTTCCAGGGCCTGATCCGGCAAATCCGGCAAGACGGCCGGCATCTGCGCCTGCGCTATGCCCGGCAAGGCGGCCAGCCCCTGCTGCAAGCGCTGCACACTCCCCTGGGGACATTCCGCTATACCTACCGGCCGACGCCGCCGGCCCCGGGCCGGGATCGCCCCGGCACCTGGCAACTGATCCGCGTGGAACGCCCCGACGGCATGCGGCGGCACTACCAGCGGGATGCCGTCTACCAGGCGGGACACATCCACGCCATTACCGGCATTCGCTTGAGCCATCCAAGCGGGGCCGATTGGCAAGCGCGCAGCTGGACGTATGATCCGCAAGGCCGGGTCATCGAGGCCCGTCCGGGCACACGGTCGCCAGACACGCCACTGCTGTCCCTGGCGTATCGGGACTCAGGCGTCCAGCTGCACCAGGGCCGTGAAGAACAGGTGCGGGAAAACCACCTGTGGCAAGCTGCCACCCAAGCCGACGGCCTGCAAATCTGGCGCTACCCGGATGGGCGCATCGGCCGGCTGCGCGACCCCGGCGGCGGCTGGCCGGGCCTGGTGCTGGACTATGCCCCCGGCGGCGAACGCCGCCGTTGGACGGACGCGCTCACCGGCTCGACCCGGGTGCTGCGCGATCCGCAAGGGCGGCTGAACGGCCTGGCCTACGCCAATGGCGACCGGTTGGACATCCAACTGGACACCACGGGCCGCCCGGTATCACTGACGCACCACCAGCCGGGTCAAGCGGCGCTTCCCGTGCGCATCCAGTGGCGCGGACGCCGCCCCGGACGCCTGACGCATCCGGCGGAAACGGAATTCATGGACTGGAACGATCAAGGACGCCTGCAAAGCCGCCACGTGCGCCGGCCCTTGCCGGAAGGCGGTGTTCTGCAATACCGGGAGCACTTCACCTATGACACCACGGGCCGCCTGCTGCGGCACGGCCTGCCCGAAGGGGGCGCGCTGCACTACCGCTGGCAGCCCGGCGGGGTTTTGCGCAGCATCCACTGGGAAGACCCGCAGGGCACGCGGCATCCCGTCATCGAGCACGTGGCCGGCTTGGCCGGATACCGCTACGGCAATGGCCTGCACCTGCAAACCCGCCGGGCCGATGGCCGCGCCGACACGCTGGTGCTGAGTCGCGCCGGGCAGCCGTTATGGGGGGAACACCGGCGCTACGACCCGCAAGGCCGCATCGCGCAACGCCTGCTGCTGGCCGCCGACGGACAGCCCGTCAACCTGGCGCTGGCCCACGACGCCCAGGGCCGGCTGGCGGGCCTGGCCGACGGGCGGCACACCCGCTGGCTGGCCTGGGCCGCCGACGGCAGTCTGGCCGGCCAGCGGCGGCGCCCCCTCGCGCGGCCCACTAGCCAGCCCGATAGCCCGAGCGGGCAGCCATCCGCCGCAAACCGCCCACCCTCGGAGGCGGGCGCCCTGCCCGCGCTGCGACGCGACCCGGGGGGCTTGCCGCTGGCCATCGGCACCCGGCGCCTGCACTACCAGGCCCTACGCCGCCTGAGCGCCGTCTTCGATGGCCCGCGAGAACTGGCCCGCTACACCCATAATGCCCGGGGCCAGCAAATCCGCCAACAGAACCGCAGCCACACCATCGAGCGTTATTACCTGGACAACCGCCTGGTGGGCCGCTGGGTGCGCCCCCGGGCCGCGCCGTCCGCCGCCAGCGTGGCCGCCCACCCGTCATTCGGCATCAGCGAACGCTACATCTATGCGCAGGACGCGCCGGTGGCGCGCCTGCGCTACGACCCGTCCGGCGCGCCCCAGCTGGATTTCATCCACAGCGATTTGATGGGCGCCCCGGTGCGGGTCACAGATGCCCGGGGCGGGGTGCGCTGGACGGCCGAATACGACGCTTTCGGCCGCCTGGTCGCGCAAACCGGCGACCTGCCGGTGGTCTTGCGCCTGCCCGGCCAGGATGAAGACCCCGCCACCGGCTGGCACGACAATGTGTTTCGCACCTACCTGCCGCAGCGCGGCCATTACCTGGAGCCCGACCCGCTGGGCCCCCTGCCCGGCCAACAGGCCCTGGGCTATGCCGCCCAGCGCCCCCTGCTGCGCACCGACCCGCTGGGCTTGATCCTGCTGGCCTTCGACGGCACCCGATATGGCCGGGCCAACGAGAGCAATGTCTGGAAGCTGGCCCAGGTCTACGGCGACGGCGAGCGCTTCTACCACGCGGGGCCCGGCAACAACCTGTATATGGACTGGGATGCCGTCACTGCCGCCAGCAGCGGCCAGATTCTGCGCAACCACTGGCAGTCCCTGATGAATGCGCTGCAGCGCGCCCAAGGGGCCGCCGACCCCGTGCCGATCGACATCCTGGGATATTCACGCGGGGCCGCGCTGGCGCGGGATTTCGCCAACCGGATCGCGCAGCACACCCGCGACGGCTGGTTTTCCTACGACGACCCGCTGCGGGGCGCCATCGGCCTGTGCGTCGATCTGCGGTTCCTGGGCCTGTTCGACACCGTGGCCCAATTCGGCCTGCTGGGGGCGGCCAACGCAGGCTACGACCTGAACATCAGCGATGCCTGGAGCCGGGTGGCGCATGCCGTGGCCACCCATGAAATGCGCAGCCTGTTCCCGCTGGTGACGGCCCGCGGAGCGGCCAACACGATCGAAGCCCCGTTCATCGGGGCGCACGCCGACATCGGCGGCGGCAGCCTGCTGGACGACAGCGGGCAGGCGCAGCCCCGGGGAGACTTATCCGACGTGGCCCTGAACTGGATGGCTTGGCAGGCCATGGCGGCCCAGGTTCCCATGGGCCCGCTGGCCGCGGCGGATCGACAGGTCACCCACCCGCTGCTGCACGATGAAAGAATCCCCGCCCTGCGGCTGCTGGACGCCGACCGCGACCTGCAAGACGCCCAAACCCGGTCGCTGGGGCCGCAGGGGGCCGATGCCCGGCTGGGCGCCGGCCAACGGGCGCTGTTCGAGACCTTCATCCAGCGCCTCGGCCATTGGGAACTCAATGCAGGCAGCGTGGTGGGCCGGGTGGACATGACCGGCTACGACGCCTGGCTGGCCACGCAGAGGGATGGGGATTAGGGGGCTTTGCGCCGGCCCCCGGGCCGGCCCGCAAGCAGCCGCGCCCCGCCGCCGAACGGGCGGGGCCCACGAACCATCGGCAGGCGCTCACCCACGAAGCCAGCCAAATCAGGCTATCATTTCAGGTATCCCTCGCGGCCCCGGCCGCCGTCATCGCTCATCATTTCGTCATGCTGCCACAGCACACCACTACCCTTGTCTCCCTTCTGCAATCCGCCCTGGACACACTGCTGCCCGGGCACACGCTGGACATCACACTAGAACGCCCCAAAGTCGCCGCCCACGGCGATGTGGCCTGCAACGTCGCCATGCAGACGGCCCGCAGCGCCCGCCGCAACCCACGCGAACTGGCCCAGGCCATCGTGGACGCCGTGCTGGCCCAGCCCGCCGCGGCCGGCCTGATCGCCCAGGCCGAAGTGGCCGGGCCGGGTTTCATCAATTTTCGCCTGACCACCGCCGCCCACCAGGCCGTGCTGGATGCCATCGCCACGCAGGGCGGCCGATACGGCCACCGCGCCCCCGGCACCGACCGCATCCTGGTCGAATTCGTCTCGGCCAACCCCACCGGGCCGCTGCACGTCGGCCACGCCCGCCAGGCCGCCCTGGGGGACACCATCTGCCGCCTGTTCGCCACCCAGGGGGCGCAGGTGTCACGCGAGTTCTACTACAACGACGCGGGCAACCAAATCCATAACCTGGCCGTCAGCGTGCAGGCCCGGGGCCGGGGCATCCCGCCCGACAGCCCCGATTTCCCGGCCGACGGCTACAAGGGCGACTACATCGCCGACATCGCCCAGGACTACCTGGCGCGCGCCACCGTGCAGGCCAGCGACGGCGACCCCATCCAGGCCAGCGGCGATCTGGACGACCTGGACGCCATCCGCCGCTTCGCCGTGACCTCCCTGCGCCGCGAACAAGACCTGGATTTGCAAGCCTTCGACCTGCGCTTCGACAACTACTATCTGGAAAGCTCGCTGTACACCAGCGGACGGGTGGATCGCACCGTCCAGGCCCTGATCGACGCGGGCCACACCTACGAACAGGGCGGCGCCCTGTGGCTGCGCACCACCGAACTGGGCACGGGCGACGACAAAGACCGCGTGATGCGCAAGTCCGAAGGCGGCTACACCTATTTTGTGCCCGACGTGGCCTACCATGTCGACAAATGGGAACGCGGCTACCGCCAGGCCATCAATATCCAGGGCACCGACCACCACGGCACCATCGCCCGGGTGCGGGCCGGCCTGCAGGGCCTGGGGCTGGGCATCCCGGCGGATTATCCCGCCTATGTGCTGCACAAGATGGTGCGCGTGATGCGCGACGGGGCCGAAGTCAAGATCTCCAAGCGCGCCGGCAGCTACGTCACCCTGCGCGATCTCATCGACTGGGTGGGACGCGACGCGGTGCGCTTTTTCCTGGCGCAGCGCCGGGCGGATTCCGAATTCGTCTTCGATATCGACCTGGCCCTGTCGCACAGCGAAGAAAACCCGGTGTACTACATCCAATACGCGCACGCCCGCATCCACTCGCTGCTGCGCCAGCACGACAGCGCCGGGCAGGCGCAGGCCGCCAGCCCGGCGCTGCTGACCGCCGCCACCGAAATCACGCTGCTGCGGCGTCTGGCCGAATACCCCGGCATCCTGACCCAGGCGGCCCACGAACTCGCCCCGCACCAACTGGCCTTCTGGCTGCGCGACTGCGCGGCCGACTTCCACGCCTGGTACAACGCCGAACGCATCCTGGTGGACGACCCCGCCCTGATGGCGGCGCGCCTGCGCCTGGCGCAGGCCACCGCCCAGGTCATCGCCAACGGGCTGGGCCTGCTGGGGGTCAGCGCCCCCGAACGGATGTAAACCGCATGGCCACCCGCAAGAAAAAATCCGGCGGCAGCTGGTTTAGCCTGGTGCTGGGCATGGTGTTGGGCGTGGCCGCCGCCGTGGCGGTGGCGCTGTTCGTCACCCAGGCGCCCATGCCCTTCAAGGACAAGGCCAGCCGCACCGATCCCAGCACCTTGCTGCCGGACGTCCAGAACGCGCCCGACCCCAATATCGCCCTGTACGGCGCGGATGGCCCGGCGGGCACGCGCACGCCCGCCCAAGGCGGCAGCGGCATCACCCCGCCCGGGGCCGCCCCGGATCCCACACCGGGGCCGGCGGACGCCATCAGCCAGATCATCGCGGGGTTGGATCAGCCCGGTCAGGCGGCCGCCCCGGCCGCCGCCGCGCCGCCCAAACCGCTGGTGATCCCGCCGCCCGCGCCGCCGCCCCCGCCGCCCGCCAATCGGCCGGCCGCCAACACGCAAACCACCTATTACCTGCAAACCGGCGCGTTCCGTTCAGCCACCGAGGCCCAGTCCATGCTGGCCCGCGTCGTGCTGCTGGGCCTGCCGGTGCGCATCGAGACCGGCGAATCCAACGGCGCCCCCATCAACCGGGTGCGGGTCGGCCCCTTCAAGGGGATCGACGACATGAATCGCGCCCGCACGAAACTGGGCGACGACAAGATAGAATCGACCGTGGTGCGCAACTGATGCCGCCGCGCAAGCCCAATGACAACCCGATGCCCGTCTTCAGGAACAATCCGGCCGCGCCAGGCCTCTAACGGGGAAATATCCCTTCCCACACGTTTCAACGGAGTCTCCATGACCGCTTTGATTTCCCGCTTCGCCTCCAGCCTGCTGCTGGGTTTGGCCGCCCTGGCCATGGCGCCCGCCCAGGCCGCGCCCTTCGACACCCTGGAACCGATCCAGCCCTCCGACACCCCGGGCAAGGTTGAAGTCCTGGAGTTCTTCTCCTACACCTGCCCCCACTGCGCCAAAATCGAGCCCCTGGTCGAAAAATGGCTGCCCACCCTACCCGACACCGTGGTCTTCAAGGGGGTGCCCGTGGCCTTCAATGCCAGCATGAAAGACCTGCAAAAGCTGTACTACGCCCTGGAAGCCATCGACCGCATGGATCTGCACGCCGCTGTTTTCCAGGCCATCCACGACCAGCGTGAAAACCTGTTCGAGGCCAAGGACATCATCGACTGGGTGGCCAAGCAGGGGGTGGATCGCCAGGCCTTCACCGATACGTTCAATTCCTTCGGGGTGCAAACCAAGGTCACCCGCGCCGACGAGCTGGCCAAATCCTACAAAATCGACGGCACGCCGTCCTTTGCCATCGGCGGCCAGTACGTGACGTCGCCGTCCCATACCGGCAGCTACCAGGGGGCCATCGACGAGGCCGACAAGCTGGTCAAGCAGGTGCTGGCCGGCCAATAAGCGCCCCGGGACGTCCGCCGCCTGCGGCGGCCCCCCATCGCACCAGGCTCAAGACAGCGGCTATGCCGCCGCGAACGCCCGGGCCAGATCGGCGGTCAGGTCGGCGGGGTCTTCCAGGCCGATGTGCAGGCGCAGCACGGTGCCCGCCCGCATGCGCTCGGTGGCGATCCGCGCCCAATAGCCGTGCGACGCCAGAGCGGCGGGCTCGACCTGGGTGACCAGGCTTTCGTAGCCGCCCCACGAATAGCCAATGCCAAACAGCCGCAGGGCGTCGATCACGCGGCGCACCTGGGCCTCGGTAAAATCCACCGCCACCGACAGCAGGCCGTTGGACCCGGTGGCATCGCGCCGCCACAAGGCATGGCCGGCATCCTGCGGCCAGGCCGGGAAGAAAATATGCGACACCTGCGGCTGGGCCGCCAGCCACTGGCACACGGCCAGGGCGTTTTCGGCGCAGCCCCGCATGCGCAGGCCCAGGGTGCGCGCCCCGCGCAGCGCCAGCCAGGCGTCGTCGGCGCTGACCGTGCTGCCCAGGGCATAATGGGTTTGATGCAGCTTGGCGACCAAGAGCGGGTCGCGCGCGACCGCCGCGCCCAGCATCAGATCGGAATGGCCGCCCAGGTATTTGGTGCCGGCAATGATCGAGATATCCGCCCCCAGCCCCAGCGGCTGGTAAATGTAGCCGGAGCCCCAGGTATTGTCGGCCATGACCACCAGGTCGTGATCGTGCGCCCAGCGCGACAGGGCGGGCAGATCCAGCATTTCCATCAACAGCGAACCCGGGGATTCCAGATACAGCACCCGGGTTTCGGGGCGCAGGGCCGCCTGCAGGCTGGCCAGATCCGGGCGCACGAAATCCATGGCGATCCCCATGCGCGACAGAATGGTCTGGTGGAAATAGCGCACCGGCCCATAGACGCAATCCACCGCCAGGGCGTGATCTCCCTGGCTCAGGCAGGCCATCAGGGCCATGCTGATGGCCGCCATGCCGGACGGCGCCAGAAAGGCCCGCTGGCCGTCTTCCAGGCGGCACAGCAGGGATTCCAGCGCCGCGTGGGTCTCCAGGCCGACCCGGCCATACGTGGGCGCGCGTTCGCCGCGCTGCTTGGCGGCCTGGGCGGCGTCCAGCTTGTCCATGGAGGCAAAACGCACCGTGCTGGTGCGCATGGACGGCAAGGCCACCGGCCCGGCCCCGGTGACGGGATCCAGCGGGGCCTGACCGATGTGTTGCAGCGCGGTGTCCAGCCGCGGATCGGCCGCCCGAGTCGCTTCATGTGTCATGTTCAGTATCCGTTATCAAACAAAAACAAACCCTGCGCCGCCCGACCCGTGCCGCTTGCCAGGGCCGGCAAAGCGGCGGGACACACGCGCTTGTCTACCCGAATCAGGCCCGGCAAAAGCGGATGATCCCATCGTCGTCCAGGCGGCGCGTCAAATCACCCTGGAAGTATAGGGCGTGCAGGTGGGCGATGGCTTCGCCCATGGCAAAACCCAGCTGGTGCATGTCCAGCTTCCGGTGGAACAGCACGGGCAGCAGGTCATGGGCGCTTTGCGGGCGATCGCACGCCGCCAACACCTCGGCCAGGCGTTCGGCGTGGTGGGTTTGCTGCTGGGCGATGCGGGCATGCAAGCCCCGGAATGGCCGCCCGTGCGACGGCAGCACCAGGGTCTGCGCCGCCAGATCGTCGTAGGCCTTCAGGGATTCCAGATACAAGGGCAGGGGATTGGCCTCGGGCTCCAGGTCGAACACGCTGATGTTGGTGGAAATCCGCGGCAACACCATATCGCCGGAAATCAGGACATCCAGCGTGGGACACCACAGCGAGATGTGTTCCGGCGCATGCCCGTAGCCGGCGATCAGCCGCCAATCCCGCCCGCCGATCTCCAGGGACTGGCCGTGCAGCAGCCGGTGATATTGCCTGGGGACGTCGGGCACCAGGCGGGCGTAGTAATCGTGGCGCTTGCGGATCAGGGCCTGGGCTTCGGGGTCGATCAGGCCATGCAGGGCAAAATGCCGGGCGGCGGATTCGCCCGCCGGGCCACTGCCCTCGATGGCGGTATCGGTGGCGGTCGAGCCGGTCCACAGGCGCGCCAGGGCGTAGTCGCTCATGCTCATCCACAGCGGCGCCTGCCAGCGCTGGCACAGCCAGTGCGCCAAGCCCACGTGATCCGGGTGCATGTGGGTCACCACCACCCGCAGCACGGGCAACCCATCCAGCGCCTGATCGAACGCCGTTTCCCAACAGGCGCGCACTTCGGGACGGTCGATGCCGCAATCCACCACCGTCCAGCCATCCCGCCCGCCGATCCGGTCGCGCAACAGCCAGAGATTGATGTGATCCAGGGCAAAAGGCAGCGGCATGCGCACCCAGCGCACCCCATCGGCCAGCGTCATCGCCTGGCCGGCCTCGGGCTGGGTATCGCCCCAGGGATATTCCAGCACTTGTTCCTGCGGGTTCATGCAAGGTCTCCTTTCTATGAATCTGCGTATTATGTCAGAAGCCGTACTTTACGTTAACGTAAACTAGAGGCATAATAAAACTTTCCTCCCGACCGCGACACCGCCCATGCGCCCCACCACCTGGACCATCTCCGAACTCTCCCGGGAATTCGGCGTCACGCCGCGCACCATTCGGTTCTACGAAGACCAGGGCATTGTCAGCCCGACCCGCGAAGGCCGCAACCGCGTGTATTCCCCGCGTGACCGCACCCGCCTGAAACTGGCCCTGCGCGGCCGCCGCCTGGGCCTGCAGCTGGCCGAAATCGTCAACCTCATCAATCTGTACGACCGCAGCCACGCCAGCACCACGGCCCAGCTGCAACACTATGCCCAGGTGCTGGAAGCCCACCACCAAAAGCTGGAACAACAGCGCCGCGACCTGGACGAAACCCTGGAAGAACTGCACCGCCAGCAGGCCGATTGCGCGGCGCTGCTGCGCAGCCGCCAGGACGCCGACCTCGCCACGCAAGACCACCCGGCCCTTGCCAAATAACCTCCCAGGAGACCCCACCATGGATTTACCCGGCCTGAACTTCGATCTTGGCTCCGACTTGGACATGCTGCGCGATGCCGTGCGCGACTTCGCCCAGGCCGAAATCGCCCCGCGCGCCGCCGCCGCCGACCGCGACGACCAATTCCCCATGGATCTCTGGCGCAAATTCGGCGACCTGGGCCTCTTGGGCGTCACCGTGAGCGAAGCCTACGGCGGGGCCAACCTGGGCTATCTGGCGCACATGATCGCCATGGAAGAAATCTCGCGCGCCAGCGCGTCCATCGCCCTGTCCTACGGGGCGCATTCCAACCTGTGCGTCAACCAGATCCACCGCAACGGCACCGAGGCGCAAAAACAGAAATACCTGCCCGGGCTGATTTCCGGCGCGCAGATCGGCGCCCTGGCCATGAGCGAGCCCGGCGCCGGGTCCGACGTCGTCAGCATGCGTCTGCGGGCCGAGAAAAAGGGCGACCACTATGTGCTGAACGGCACGAAAATGTGGATCACCAACGGGCCGGACGCCGACACCCTGGTGGTCTACGCCAAGACCGACCCCGAGGCCCATCAGCGCGGCATCACGGCCTTCATCATCGAAAAGACCTTCCCCGGTTTTTCCGTGGCGCAAAAGCTGGACAAACTGGGCATGCGCGGTTCGCACACCGGCGAACTGGTCTTCCAGGATTGCGCCGTCCCCGCCGAAAACGTGCTGGGCGAAGTCAACGGCGGGGTGCGCGTGCTGATGAGCGGCCTGGACTACGAACGCGCCGTGCTGGCCGCCGGCCCGCTGGGCATCATGCAGGCCGTGATGGACATGGTGGTGCCCTATGTGCACGAGCGCCGCCAGTTTGGCCAGGCCATCGGCGAATTTCAGCTGATCCAGGGCAAGCTGGCCGACCTGTACACCACGCTGCAGGCCAGCCGCGCCTTTTGCTACACCGTAGGCAAGAACCTGGATCGCCTGGGCAGCCAGCACGCCCGCCAGGTGCGCAAGGACTGCGCCGGGGTGATTTTGTACTGCGCCGAGAAAGCCACCTGGATGGCGGGCGAAGGCATCCAGATCCTGGGCGGCAACGGCTACATTAACGATTACCCTAGCGGCCGCCTATGGCGCGACGCCAAATTATACGAAATCGGCGCCGGCACCAGCGAAATTCGTCGTATGCTGATAGGCCGTGAACTATTCAACGAAACGTTGTAATTCCATGCGCGACGACGGCGACCACCAGCACATCCAACCCGTCGCGCCTCGGGGGCAGTCCCCCGAGGCCGTGGCACGCATCATCCTGGCCGGGTTCGACCGCCATTATTCGCTGTTTCGCTATGGCGCCCAGCGCGCCAAGGCCCTGTTCGAGTCCGGCGACTGGCACGGCATCCAGCAGCTGTCGCGCGAACGCATCGAATACTACGACACCCGGGTGCGCGAATGCGCCGTGGCGCTGGGCCAGGCGCTGCGCGGCACCACCCCCGCCCAGACCGCCCCGGGCCTGGATCTCACCGCCGAACAATTGGCGTTCTGGCAGGCCGCCAAAGCCTGCTACATCGGCCTGCTGGGCGCCCACCTACAGCCCGAATGCGCCGAGACCTTCTTTAACTCGGTGTCCTGCCGCATCCTGCACCGCAATTACTTCAACAACGATTTTCTGTTCGTGCGCCCCGCCGTGGCCACCGACTACCTGGACGGCGCGCAGTCGGCCTACCGATCCTACTACCCCATCACCGAAGGCCTGATGCCCAGCCTGATCCGGCTGGTGGCGGATTTCGGCCTGGCCGCGCCCTACCACGACCTGCCCCGCGATGCCCGCCGCATGGCCTTCATGGGCCTGCGCCACCTGCGCCGCAGCCTGCCGCGCGGGCTGGGCAAGCGCCTGGCCCCCGACTGCCAGCTGCAGGTGCTGAACACCCTGTTTTTCCGCAACAAAGGCGCCTACATCGTGGGGCGGCTGGTCAACCAGACCACCATCCACCCCTTCGCCATCGCCCTGCTGCACACGCCCTCGGGCCACATCCAGCTGGACGCCCTGCTGCACACCAGCGACGACCTCAGCACCCTGTTCAGCTTTACCCGGGCGTATTTCCTGGTCGACATGGAAGCCCCGGCGGCCTACGTGGATTTTCTGTCCACCCTGTTCCCGCGCAAACCCAAGGCCGAGATCTACACCACCATCGGCCTGCAAAAACAAGGCAAGACCCTGTTCTACCGGGACTTCCTGCACCACCTGGCGCATTCGCGCGACAACTTCGACTACGCCCCCGGCATCCAGGGCATGGTCATGACGGTATTCAACCAGCCCTCCTACCCCTATGTCTTCAAGCTGATCCGCGACCGCATCGCCAAAGAAGGCATGGACAAGGACACCGTGCGCCAGAAATACCAGCTGGTCAAAAAACACGACCGCGTCGGGCGCATGGCCGACACCTGGGAATACTCGCAGGTGGCCCTGCCGCGCAACCGCTTCTCGCCCCGCCTGCTGGCCGGCCTGCGGGCCGAAGTCCCCAGCCTGCTCGAAGAAACCGACGACCTCGTCGTGCTCAAGCACGTCTACATCGAGCGCCGCATGACGCCGCTCAACATCTTCCTGACCAGCGCCTCGGACACCGCGCTGGAAGCCGCCGTGCGGCAATACGGCCTGGCCATCCGCGAACTCGCCGCCGCCAACATCTTCCCCGGCGACATGCTGTACAAAAACTTCGGCGTCACCCGCCTGGGGCGCGTGGTGTTCTACGACTACGACGAAATCCAGCGCATGACCGAAATGCAGTTCCGCCGCATCCCCCCGGCCCCCAACGAAGAAGCCGAAATGGCCAGCGAACCCTGGTATCCCGTGGGGCGCAACGACGTCTTCCCCGAGGAATTCGAACGCTTTCTGCTGGGCGACGCCCGGGTGCGCCAGGCCTTCCTGAAGCATCACGCCGCGCTATTGGATGCACAATGGTGGCAGGATTGCCGCCACCGGGCGGCCCAGGGCCGCATCGAAGACATTTTTCCCTACGATTCAGCCAGGCGGCTGCATCCCCTCAATCCGGCCGATTCCATCCCGGAACCCGCCACGACGTCTTAACGACAAGGAGCACACCATGTCCGATTCCATCGTCATTGTTTCCGTCGCCCGCACGCCCATGGGCGGCATGATGGGCAGCCTGTCCGGCCTGGCCGCTCACGAACTCGGCGCCGTCGCCATCCAGGCCGCCGTCGAACGCGCCGGCATTCCCGGCGAAGCGGTCTCCGAGGTCATCATGGGCAACGTGCTGCAAGCCGGCCAGGGCCAGGCCCCGGCGCGCCAGGCCACCCTGGGGGCCGGCCTGCCCAAGGGCACCCCCGCCAGCACCCTGCACAAGGTCTGCGGCTCGGGCCTGAAGGCCGTCATGCTGGCGCACGACATCATCAAGGCGGGTTCCGCCGACGTCGTGGTGGCCGGCGGCCAGGAAAGCATGAGCAACGCCCCCTACCTGCTGCTGCGCGGCCGCCAAGGCTATCGCTATGGCCATTCCACCGTCTACGACCACATGGCCCTGGACGGCCTGGAAGACGCCTACCAGCGCGGCACGGCCATGGGGGTCTTCGCCGAAGACTGCGCGTCCAAGTACCAATTCAGCCGCGAAGCACAAGACGCCTTCTCGCTGGAATCCCTGCGCCGCGCCCGCCAGGCCACCGAAGACGGCAGTTTCCAATGGGAAATCGCCCCGGTCACCATCAAGGGCCGCAAGGGCGACACGGTGGTGGACAAAGACGAGGCCCCCTATAAGGCCATGCCGGAAAAAATCCCCACCCTCAAGCCCGCCTTCAAAAAAGACGGCACGATTACCGCCGCCAATGCGTCGTCCATTTCCGACGGGGCCTCCGCCCTGGTCGTCATGAGCGAATCCAAGGCCAAGGCCCTGGGCGCCCAGCCCCTGGCCCGCATCGTCGCCCACACCCAACACGCCCAAGAACCCGAATGGTTCACCACCGCCCCGGTGGGGGCCATCCAGAAGCTGCTGGACAAAGCCGGCTGGGCGGCCCAGGACGTAGACCTCTACGAAATCAACGAAGCCTTTGCCGTAGTCACCATGGCCGCCGAGAAAGAACTGGACATCCCGCACGACCGGGTCAACATCCACGGCGGGGCCACCGCCCTGGGCCACCCCATCGGGGCCTCGGGCGCCCGCCTGCTGACCACCCTGATCGGCGCGCTGCGCAAGACCGGCGGCAAGCGCGGCATCGCCTCGCTGTGCATCGGCGGCGGCGAAGCCGTGGCCCTGGCCATCGAGATGGTCTGATCCGCCGCAGGGCCATGGATCACTCCCCGCGCCCAGGCTGCGGCACGCACCGGCCGCATCAATAACCATTCACCCCCCGGCCGGCCTACCCGGCCCGCCGGGGGCCGGAACACCCAGGGGCATGGCTCGCGCCATTGCCCAGGGGATTCTTTTATCCAGGAAAACCCATGCCGGTCATCGAATCCCGCGTCAATCCGCGATCACAGGAATTTCAGGACAACGCCCAGGCGATGCGCCAACAGATCGACGATCTGCGCGCCCAACTGGCCCGCACCGCCCAGGGCGGCAGCGAATCCGCCCGCGCCCGCCACTTGGCCCGGGGCAAATTATTGCCGCGTGAGCGCGTCGAACGCCTGCTGGATCCCGGCACGCCTTTCCTGGAGCTCTCCCCCATGGCGGCGCACGACGTGTACGACAACGCCTCGCCGGGGGCGGGCCTGATCACCGGCATCGGCCGGGTGGCCGGCACCGAATGCGTCATCGTCTGCAACGACGCCACCGTCAAGGGCGGCACCTACTACCCGCTGACGGTCAAAAAACATCTGCGCGCCCAGGAAATCGCCCAGCAGAACCACCTGCCGTGCATCTACCTGGTGGATTCCGGCGGGGCCAACCTGCCCAACCAGGATGAAGTCTTTCCCGACCGCGACCACTTCGGGCGAATTTTCTATAACCAGGCGGTGATGTCGTCCCTGGGCATCGCCCAGCTGGCCGTGGTGATGGGTTCCTGCACCGCCGGGGGGGCCTATGTGCCCGCCATGAGCGACGAATCCATCATCGTGCGCAACCAGGGTACGATCTTCCTGGGCGGCCCGCCGCTGGTGAAAGCCGCCACCGGCGAGGAAGTCTCGGCCGAAGACCTGGGCGGGGGCGACGTGCACACCCGCCTGTCGGGCGTGGCCGACCACCTGGCCGAGAACGACACCCATGCTCTGCGCCTGGCGCGCGAGGCCGTGGCGCGCCTGAACCGCCCCGCCCCGGCCCTGCCCGCCACCTGGGCCGAACCCCTGCACGATCCCCAGGAGCTGGACGGCATCATTCCGCAGGACACGCGCAAGCCCTACGACGTGCGCGAAATCATCGCCCGCATCGTGGACGGGTCGGATTTCGACGAATTCAAGGCGCGCTTCGGCGCGACGCTGGTGACCGGCTTCGCCAAAATCTACGGCATGCCCGTGGGCATCATCGCCAACAACGGCATTCTGTTTTCCGAAGCGGCCCAGAAAGGCACGCACTTCATCGAACTGTGCTGCCAGCGCAACATCCCCCTGGTATTCCTGCAGAACATCAGCGGCTTCATGGTGGGACGCAAATACGAAAACGAGGGCATCGCCCGCCACGGGGCGAAAATGGTCACCGCCGTGTCCACCGCCGCCGTGCCTAAATTCACGGTGCTGATCGGCGGCTCTTTCGGGGCGGGCAACTACGGCATGTGCGGCCGCGCCTTCGGCCCGCGTCTGCTGTTTTTGTGGCCCAACGCGCGGATTTCCGTGATGGGCGGCGAACAGGCCGCCAGCGTGCTGGCCACGGTGCGGCGCGACAACATCGAACGCAAGGGCGGCCAGTGGCCGGCGGCCGAAGAAGACGCCTTCAAAGCCCCCATCCGCGCCCAATACGAACACGAAGGCCATCCCTATTACGCCACGGCGCGGCTGTGGGACGACGGCATCATCGCCCCATCCGACACCCGCCGCGTGCTGGGCCTGGGCCTGGCCGCCGCCCGCCACGCGCCTGCCGAAGCCACCCGCTTCGGCGTGTTCCGCATGTAAGGAAACCACCATGTTCAATTCCATCCTGATCGCCAACCGCGGCGAAATCGCCTGCCGCATCGCCGCCACCGCCCGGCGCATGGGCATACGCACCGTGGCCGTCTATTCCCAGGCCGACGCCCAGGCGCGCCATGTGCAGGCCTGCGACGAAGCCGTGCCCATCGGCGGGCCGGAGCCCAAGGACAGCTACCTGCGGGCCGACGTCATCCTGCAGGCGGCGCTGCGCACCGGCGCCCAGGCCATCCACCCGGGCTATGGTTTCCTATCCGAAAACGCCGATTTCGCCCACGCCTGCGCGGATGCCGGGCTGGTGTTCATTGGCCCGCCGGCCCAGGCCATTGCCGCCATGGGCAGCAAATCCGCCGCCAAGGCGCTGATGGATCAGGCCCGGGTGCCGCTGGTGCCGGGCTACTACGGCGAGCGCCAGGAGGCCGATTTCCTGCAGGATCAAGCCCGCAAGATCGGCTATCCCGTGCTGATCAAGGCCAGCGCCGGCGGCGGCGGCAAAGGCATGCGCATCGTCGAATCCGACGAGGCCTTCGCCGCCGCCCTGACCTCTTGCCAACGCGAAGCCGCCAGCAGTTTCGGCAACCCCCTGGTGCTGGTCGAACGCTATCTGCAAAAGCCCCGCCACATCGAAATTCAGGTCTTCGCCGATACTCGCGGCCAGTGCGTCTACCTGTTCGAGCGCGATTGCTCGGTGCAGCGGCGTTTCCAGAAAGTGATCGAGGAGGCCCCCGCCCCCGGCATGACGCCCGAGCGCCGCGCCGCCATGGGGCAGGCCGCGGTGGCCGCCGCCCAGGCCGTGGGCTACGTCGGCGCGGGCACGGTGGAATTCATCGCCGAGCCCGACGGACGCTTTTATTTCATGGAAATGAACACGCGCCTGCAGGTGGAACATCCCGTCACCGAAGCCATTACCGGCCAGGACTTGGTGGAATGGCAGCTGCGGGTGGCCGCCGGCGAACCCCTGCCGCTGCGCCAGGATCAGCTGCATATCCAGGGCCACGCCATCGAAGCGCGGGTGTACGCCGAGAACCCGGACAACGACTTCCTGCCCAGCATCGGCCGCCTGGACGTGCTGCAGTGGCCGGATCACACCGCGTTCCGGCACGGCCCCGTGCGGGTGGATGGCGGGGTGCGCGAAGGCGACACCATCACGCCGTACTACGATCCGATGATCGCCAAGCTGATCGTGCACGGCCGCGACCGCGAAGAAGCCCGGCTGCGCATGCTGCATGCCCTGGCGGCGGCGCGCGCCACCGGCCTGCAGACCAATATCGACTTCCTGGGCCGGCTGATGGCCGACCCCGCCTTTGTCTCGGCGGATCTGGACACCGGCCTGATCCCGCGTGAACACGACCGCTTGTTTCCACCGGCCAGCGCCACGCCCGACCTTGTCCTGGCGCTGGCCGCCGCCGCGGTGCTGTGCGCCGATGGCAGCGGCCCGGCCGACCCGGCGGCTACCGCCAACGGGCCGCTGCCGGGGGCCGCCGACGGCCGGCAGGCCGGCCCCTGGCAGTTGGCAGACGGCTGGCGCGTGGGCGGCGTCTACCAGCGCACCCTGGTGTTCCAGGGCAAGCTGGCGGAACGCACGGCGCAGGTACAACGCCAGGGTACGCAATGGACGCTGGCGCTGGACGACCAGCCCGCCCAGCCCTTCGACTGGCAGGCCGGCCCCCCGCCCGTGGGCGATGACGCCTTGTCCCCTTCGCACACGCGGGGCACCGGCCGCCGCCAACGCCTGCGGGTTCGCCTGGGCAACGGCAGCGCCGAACACCCCAGCCAGGAATGCAGCGGCGACGCCTTCTTGCACGGCCTGCGGCTGGATCTGTATACCCGGGGCCAGCGCCACACGCTGCAGTGGCAAGACCCCATCCGCCTGGCCACCGGACAAGCGGACGACGCGGGCGGCGGGTTGACCGCCCCGATGCCCGGCAAAATCCTGTCCGTGGCGGTCGCGGCGGGCGACGCCGTCACCCAGGGCCAGCCGCTGGTGGTGATGGAGGCCATGAAAATGGAACACACCATCGACGCCCCGCACGACGGCATCGTGCAGGACGTGTTCTACGCCGAGGGGGATCAGGTCGCCGAAGGCGCGATCCTGATCGCGCTGGACAGCGAAAGCTGAACGCCGCCGCGCCACGGGCCGGGACGGCCGGCGGCGCGCCGACATGCGCGGCCGGGGCGCTGCCCGCCCCGCAGACACGACCGCAACAACCAGCCCCCGGCGCGCCCGTCATGCTTCCAGGGTTGGCCCCATCAACGCCGCGAACCAGTCCATGAAGACTTCCAGCCGGCGTGAGCGCTGGCGCCGATGCGGATACAACAGCGACACCGGCATGGGCGCGGCACGGTGCGCGGGCAGGACTTCCACCAGCGTGCCCGCATCCAGCAGATGCTGCACGTCGAAGCGGGGTATCTGGATCAGCCCCAGGCCCGCGCGGCAGCAAGCAATGTAGTTTTCGGCATTGTTCGTCACCACTTGGCTGGGCATGGCCAAGACATGCTCGACGCCATCGGCCGCCCGGTATGTCCAGGGCAATTCACGCCCGGTCGTGGGCGACGCATAGCCCACCATCCAATGCCCCCGGCCCAGGTCGTCCGGCTGCCCGGGCACGCCCCGGCCCTGCAAATACGCGGGGCTGGCACAGTTGATCAGCGCGATCCTGCCCAATGGCCGAGCGGCCAGGCCGGTGTCCTGCAAAGCGCCGACCCGCACGACGCAATCGACGCCTTCCCGCACCAGGCCCACGGCGCGATCGCTGGAACCCAACGCCAGCCGCAGACGCGGATGCCGCCGCAGCAGCATCGGCAGCGCCGGCGCAATCAGCCGGCGGGCGATGCGGCTGGGCACGTCGACCCGCAACAGGCCCGACACCTGACGCCGGCCGGTCTGGAACATCTGGTCGATGTTCTCCGCCTCGGTCAGCAGCGGGCGCACGCGCTCAAGCAACTGCGCGCCATCCGGGGTCAGGCGCACCTGGCGCGTGGTTCGGTGCAGCAGGCGGACGCCCATCTGGGCTTCCAGCCGCTGCACGGCAGCGGACACGGAGGCACGCGGCAGCTCCAGCGCGTGCGCCGCCTGGATGAAGCTGCCCATTTCCGCGACCTGGATAAAAACGCGGTACTGATCGAATCTGTCCACCGTATCCCCTGACGATTGCGCGCAGCCACGTCACTTCGTCGTATAGCCGCCGTTGATCAGAATGGTCTGCCCGGTGACCCACCAGCCGTCGCTGACCAGGTGACGGATGAAGGGCACCACATCCTCGATGTCCGTCAGGCCGGTCTTGGAGAACGGCGACAAGGCCGCGGCGGTCTTGTGATAAGCCACCGCATCGGCGCCCTCGGCCGGATAGAAGAACGGCGTATCCATCGGCCCCGGCCCGACCGCCGTCACCGAAATGCCGCGCGCGCCGAACTCCTTGGCCGCTGCGCGAGTGAAGTGTTCCACCGGCGCCTTGGTGCCGGCATAAGCCGCATAAAACGGCGTGAAAGCGCCCAGCAACGACGTCACCAGGGTCAGAATTTTGCCATGATCCTGGACGTGCTTGCCGGCTTCTTTGAGGAAAAAGAATGCGATCTTGCCATTGACCGCGCTCATCTCGTCGTACTCGGCCTCGCTGACCTCGGTGATCGGTTTCTTCAGCACCTTGCCAACCGTATTGATGGCAATGTCCGGCCGGCCCACGGCGGCGATGGTATCGGCGAACAGCTTTTCAACAGCGCCCGCCGTGGTGAGGTCGGCCTGTATCGACACGGCCCGCGCACCCGCCGCCTCGACGGCGGCCACCGTGGCATCGGCATCGGCCCGGCTGGCGGCGCTGTTGTAGTGGATGGCCACCGCCTGGGCGCCGTGCCGGGCCAGATCGCGCGCGATCAGGCCGCCGAGGTTCTTGGCGCCGCCGGCGATCAGGACGACTTTGCCTTGGATGGAATGGTCTGCCATGGAAATTCCTTGGTGAATTGAACACCGCCCCAGCTTAGTCCCGGGACGGCACGGAATAAACCACCCGGCCCTGGATGGATCATCCAGGAAAACGATCCAATGGGCCGCCTCGCGCATGGCGGCCAGCCGGGCGACCCGGCCAGCCATCTGTTCCTGATCCGCGCGGGCCTGCTCAAGGTCTCCGCCATCAGCCGCAACGGCCTGCAACGCACGCTTTGGCTGATGGGAACGGGCAGCGTGCCGAGGGAAGCCGCCTGGTTCGACAACACCGTATCCGGCCGCCTGAAGACCGCCCTGGTCACTTTGTTCCGCCCACCCTCGGCAGCGCGCTATTCCCTGACGGCTTCATCCTCGCCATCGGCTTCGCCGGACGTCCTGGATATCCTGCCGGTATACCGCTGACGCAAGCAACCCCGCGTGCCGGACGGCCACGCGGGCGGTGCCGTCCGGCACCACCAAGCCAAGCAAAAAAGTCAAACCAGGTCAAGCAGACTGAGTGTTTCTATTTTTACAAAAGGTTATAGTGACTCCAAATCCCATGGAGACAGCATGGGTTCGGTTCACGTTCACCGGAGGTAACAATGAGAAAAAACACGCCTGTCACACAAAAAATACACGCTTACCCCACCACCATGACCCTGATCTCCATCACGGACACCAAGGGCAGGCTGACCTACTGCAACAAGGACTTCGTCGACGTCAGCGGCTACACCCGGCAAGAACTGCTGGGCCAACCACACAACATCCTACGCCACCCCGACATGCCCGAAGAAGCCTTCCGGGATTTCTGGGCGACGATCCAATCCGGCAAAATCTGGAGCGGCCCCATCAAGAACCGGCGCAAGAATGGGGACACCTACTGGGTTCGCGCCAACGCCACCGGCATCCGAGAAAACGGCCAGACCATCGGCTACCTGTCGGTGCGCACCGCGATGCCGGATCCGGCCATCGCCGCTGCGGAATCCCTGTTCGCCACCATGCGCGCCGAGGCTGCCGCAGGCCGGCTGCTGCACCGCTTTCAAGGCGGCGAAGTCCTGACCACCGACCTGGCCTCCAGGCTGGCGCGCCTGTTCAGGCCGAATTCCAAGCGCCTGTCCGTGCTGCTGCCCGTCCTGGCCGCCGCCGGCCCGATGGCGGCGACCGGCGCGGGCCTGCCGTGGTGGGCCCAGGGCCTGGCGGGCGTCGTGTGCGCCGGGTTGGCTTGCCTGGGCATCCGGCGCACCTATATGCGGCCCGTCCGGCGCGTGGCCAACCTGACCCGCAAACTGGCCAGCGGCGACCTGGCGGAATTCATCAACCCGGACGAATTCCGCGACATTCGCCGTCTGATCCTGCCCATCAATCAGCTGGCCCTAATCATCCGCACAGCCATGGTGGACGTCCGGCAGTTTCTATCCACCGATGCGCTGGACTTATCGCAACACAGCGACGACATGGTCAAACGCGCCGAACAACAGGCCACCAGCCTGGGCCAATCGGCCGCCGCCATCGAGCAAATCAGCGGCACGGTTCGGCAAACCTCGGATACCACGCGCACCGGCACCGAAATCGCCCAGGAAACCATCGACGCGGTCAGGCGCAGCCAGGAAGCCATCCATAAGCTGTCCGAGATCATGCACCGCATCACCGAATCCTCGCAGGACATCAGCCGTTTCACGCAGGTCATCGAATCCGTGGCCTTCCAGACCAATATCCTGGCGCTGAACGCGTCCGTCGAGGCCGCGCGCGCCGGCGAACACGGCCGCGGATTCGAGGTGGTCGCCACGGAAGTCCGGGCGCTGTCGCAGCGGACCTCCGACGCCGCGCGGCAGATCCGCGACCTGATCGCGGAATCGCACGACCGCATCCAACAAGGCAACGAGCGCAGCCGGCTGGCCGAATCCAGCATGGAGGCCGTGGAGCAAACCGCCCAGCGCCAAGTGGACATCCTGCGGGAAATCCATCTGGCGGCCCAGGAAGAATCCACCAGCCTGCAGGAAGTCAACATGGCCTTGCAGCAGTTGGATCAGATCACCCACACCAACACGCGACTGGCTGAAGAACTGGCCCGAATCGCAAACAACCTGGAAGACAACGCCCAGGTATCCGCCGACAACATCAAGATTTTCAAGCTGGATCCCAGCGACAAGACCCATGCCCACGCCGACGCGGTGGCTTTACGGCGCGCGTACAAACAGTCTGTTCAAGGCTTGCCGGCGGGTTCGGACGACATCGAAAGCCCGGCGAACAACGCCATGCACATGGCATAAAACGACACGGTCCGCATGCCTCGGAACATGGTTTCAGTCAGCCCGAACACCATGAATCCCAGGCAAACCGCCAGACCCATCGCCGCCGCCGCCCGTTGCGCCACGGGCGGATCGCCCAACAGGCGCCGGCCGAAGCAATACGCCGGCCCCAGATAGACCAGCAGCAGGGCCAGCCCGCCGGGATAGCCGAAACTGGCCAGGTACAGCATCAGGTCGTTATGCGGCTCGCCCCAGCCCTCGGCCACGTAGGACGACACCGTGCCTGCGGGCAGGGATTCGCTTTGCAGGTAGTCGTTGAAATGGCGCTTGGATCCGGTGCCCGCCAGCGGGCGTTTATCCAGCATGTCCAGGGACGCCCGCCACAACTGCAGACGGATGCAGATGGAGCTGTCCGTCGTGCGCTGCGCGCCGGCGCAGTCGGCGGCTTCCTGGTAAGCCAGGACGACCCGCCCGCGCAAGCTGTCGCTGGCGCCCAGAAAAACGCCGACCAACAGCAGGCCGGCCAACACGATCCCCAGCAGGCGCAGGGGGCGCTTGGGCGGCGCGAACAGCACGGCGGCAATCACCACAAACACGGGCATCGCCATCCAGGCCGTGCGCGTCAAGGTCAGGGCCACCCCGGCCAGGGACAGGCCCGCCACCGCCAGCTTCAGGCCGGTTTCCGCCCGCCGCCACGCGGTCAGGCGAACCGGCACCAGCAAAACGCACAACATGGCCAGCAAGGCCAGCAGGCTGCCATAGCCCACCGCGTTGTAGACCGCCGTAGTCTGCGGCCGGTCGGGGGTCTGCAGCGCGAGATAAAACACGAACCCCGTGGCCGCCACAGCGGCCAGCACAAACCCCCATAAGGATTTTTGCAGCGCTTGCGCGTCCAGGCGGCCATATGCCAGCAGCAACACCCAGAACCCCAGAAAAAACCGCAGGCTGGCTTCCAGATCGACGCCCTCGATGCGCCCATGGCCCAGCCCGGACGACAAGACCGCCAGCAGGGGCGCCGCCATGCACAACAGCATGCCGCCATGCGCCCGGCTGAACGCCATGGCCCCGGCAAACCGCTGCCGCGCCAACAGCCACAAGGCCGCCAGAACCGCCGCATAGAACAAGGGGCTGGGAACCGCCTGGCTGCCCATGATGGCGACAGGCATCAGGGCCGTCAGGAAAATCAGTATGGTTCGTGTCATGCCAAAACTCCGGCCGGGCCGGCCCTCATTGAATCCCGAGCCCCTTTCAGGGCATGCGACGCGGGGGGTGGCCGAGGCGATAGGGGCCCTGCACCGGGTATTCCGTAATCTGGATCTCGCTGCCATAGTAACGCGCCATGGCCGCGCCATTGAAGAACACATCGAACCCATCCCGGCGATTCAGCATGCCGGAAAAATAATATTGGGGAATTTCCACCCGAGCCTGCCCGCTTTCGATGGCGTCCCGCACCAGGGCCACACGCACCGCGTCCTGCTGCGCCGCGCCATGGTATGCCCGGACGACGAGCGCGTAAGACACGACCCACTGCAGCGCGCACGCCCCAAGACCGGCCCCCAGCGCCACGCGCCACCGCGCCGTGCCGGCACGCACCGCGTAGTGCCCCAACAGGGACGCGGCCACCAAGGCATACATGAACCCGCCCTGCAACGCCCGCTTGGGAAAAGCCGGGGCCTGCACCAGGATCAGATTGGCCAGGACAGCCAGGCCGATCAAGCCGGCCACCCATCGGCCCACATCCCGCGGGCGGCGCACACACGCCATCCCCAGAAGCAGCAGCAGATACACCTCCCAGTATTTCATCATCGAATCGGGCAGCCGGCGGGCCAAGTGGTAGGCCACGCGCCACCACAGCGGCTCGGCGTACCATTCCTGGTTATCGGCCACCAGGGCGCGCACGCCATTTCCGGGCGCCAAGACCAGGACGGCGACCCCCGCCGCCATGCAGGCCAGCCATACCCAGGGCCAGGCGCCGCGCTGGCCGCCACGCCAAGCCCGCCAGGCCAGGAACACCAGCAGCAGCCAGGTCGTCAGGGCCGTGTTTTCATTGGTGCACCCCGCGATCACGGCAAACACACATCCGCCCAGGGCCCATGCCCAGGTCAGCCGGCGGCCCGCGGCCTGGCGCTGCAAAGCGGCCAGAAACACCAGGGCAAAGCCGAAATTGAGCACATTGGTCCAGAGATAATTGGCCGCCCCCACAATCCAGAACGTGGTGTGCCCCAGCTGCGGGTTATTGACCCAGTACAGCGCGAAGACCAGTAAAAAGACGCGCGCGTCCGGCGCCCAGGAAACGCCCCCCAGCAGGCGCAGCCCCAGAACCGACAGCACCCACACCAGGGCCGTCAAGGCCAAGGCATTGAAGACATCCGCGCTGTGCGAACCCAGCCCCAGCACCAGGCTGGACAAGGTGTCGGCCACCAGCCGGCCGCTCCAGCCGTTGTAATGGGCCCACACGGCATCCCATGACACGCCTTTCAGGAAATAGCTGTAATCATCGGACGACATGGGCGCCAGCCAGTTCACCACCAGCCCGGCGCAGAAAACGAAAATGCAGGCCGGCAGCAGCCACCGGTTACCGCCCCGCTGGAACCGGACGGCGGTTTTAATGCGATACATCGGCGTCATAATGGACGGGGATTGTATCAAGGTACAATGGAACGCTATCTGGGCGGAATCATCATGTACGATATCCTGGTCTACCTGTTCGAAAACTACTACACCCCGCAGGCCTGTCCACGCGCCGACGTGCTGGCCAGCAAGCTGGCCGCCGTGGGGTTTGAACACGACGACATCCACGACGCCCTGGCCTGGCTGCGCACCCTGGCCAGCACCACCGAACACTGCCTGCCGCTGGCCATCACGCCGACCACCCAGCCGCGCGCCAGCCGCATCTATACCGACCACGAATACGCCGCGCTGGGCACCGAAGCCATCGGCTTCATCAGCTTCCTGGAACACACCGACAACCTGCCCCCGGCGCTGCGCGAAATCCTGATCGAAACCGCTCAGGCGGCGGATCACTCGCCCTTGTCCCTGGCCGAAATCAAAGTCCTGGCGCTGATGGTTCTCTGGAGCCAGGAGGCCGAAATCGACCACCTGGTCTTTGAAGAACTGCTGGCCGACGATGAAGGCCGTCCGTCCCACTGATCCGCCGCGCGACCCGTCCAATCCGCCCACCCCCTATGTGGGCCGCTTCGCTCCCAGCCCCAGCGGCCCGTTGCACGCCGGATCCCTGGTGGCGGCCCTGGCCAGCTATCTGGATGCGCGGGCGCACCGGGGCCGCTGGCTGGTGCGCCTGGAAGACATCGACGCGCCGCGCACCGTGCCGGGCGCGGATCGGATCATCCTGCGGCAGCTGCAGGCCCTGGGCATGCACTGGGACGAACCCCCCGTCTGGCAAACGCAGCGCCACGCCTTCTACCGGCAGGCCTTCGATCAACTGCTGGCCGCCCGGCGGACATACCCCTGCCATTGCCGTCGCGGCCAGCTGCCGCCCGGGCCCTATCCGGGCACATGCCGCCCGCAGCCGGGCAAGCCGCCCCCGCCGGCGGACGCGCCCGCCGCCGACGCACGGCGACCCGCCTGGCGCTTCATCGCCGCCCCCGGCGTGGAACATTTCCGCGACCGCTGGCTGGGCCCCCAATCACAGGATGTGGCCGGCGAAGTGGGTGACTTCATCATCCGCCGCGCCGACGGCCTGTGGGCCTATCAGCTGGTGGTCGTGGTGGACGACGGCCTGCAGGGCATCACCGACGTCGTGCGCGGGGCCGATCTGCTGGATTCCAGTGCGCGCCAGCGGCAATTGGCCCGCGCCCTGGGCCTGCCCTGCCCGCGCCTGCTGCATGTGCCGCTGCGGCTGGACTCGCAGGGGCGCAAACTTTCCAAGCAAAATCACGCGCCCGCGCTGGACACCCGCCAGCCGCTGGCCGCCTTGCAACAGGCCTGGGCCGACCTGGGTTTTGCGCCTTTGACGGCGCACAACACCCCGGCCTTCTGGGCCGACGCCACCGGCCAGTGGGCGCGGCGCTTTGCCTGACACACACATGGGGTTACGCTTTCCGATCTTCGCCGCAAACCCCGCACCCCTCCCTTGAAACCCAGGAGTCCGAATGAAGCTACAGAACAAAATCGCGTTGATCACAGGCGCAGCACGCGGAATCGGCGCCGCCACCGCGCTCAAATTCGCCCAGGAAGGGGCCACGCTCGTCGCCTGTGACATCCACGAAGACATATTGCAAGACACCCTGCGGCACTGCCGGGATGCGGGCGTGGACGCCATCGGGCTGGCGGCCAATGTCACCAGCCGAGCCAGCATGGACACAGCCGTCCAGGCCGCCCTGGCTCAATTCGGGCACATCGACATCCTGGTAAACAATGCCGGCATCACCCGCGATGCCCGCCTCGAAAAAATGACGGAAGATCAGTTTGACGCCGTCATCGACGTCAACCTCAAAGGCGTCTTCAACGCCGCCCAAGCCGTGCTGCCCGGCATGCTGGCACGCGGCAGCGGGGTCATCCTGAACGCCAGTTCCATCGTCGGCCTATGCGGCAATTTCGGTCAGACCAACTATGTCGCCGCCAAGGCCGGCGTCATCGGTTTCACCCAAACATGGTGCCGCGAACTGGGCCCCAAAGGGATTCGCGTCAATGCCATCGCGCCCGGCTTCATCCAGACTCCGATGCTGGACAGCATCCCGGACACCGTACTGACCCGCATGCGCGACCAAGTGCCGCTGCGCCGCCTGGGGCAGCCCGAAGAAGTCGCCAACCTCTACGCCTTCCTGGCCAGCGACGAGGCCAGCTACATCAACGGCGCCGTGATCGAAGTGACGGGCGGGCTGCGGCTTTAACAAGCCTGATCCACAAACCAAGCGCGGCGGGCGCTATCGAAGCGCCTGCCGATCCATCCCCAACAAACCCGCCAGCAATGCGGTGCCGTCATCGGCAACGCGCAGCACGCCATAACGGGCGGCGGCGTAGCGGTCGCCCTGACCTTCCGGGAAAAACCAGCTGCCCGCGCCAAAATCGCTGACGCCATCCGACCAGCGCACCGCCAAAGCCACCTGTTTGGCATCGGATCGGCAAGCCGGCACCACGGGCATCTCCGGGGTGGAATTTTCCCGGACGGAGTTTTCCCGGGCGCCATTCGACAACACCTGCAATTGCTGCAACTGCCACACCCCCTGGGCGTCCGGCCGCAGCAGCAGGCAGCCCCGCCCGCCGGCCCGCACGCGGGCGGCCTCCGGGCGGCGCAGCCAGTCATCGGCCTGGCGGCGCACCGCGTAATCCAGGGCCATGTAATCCCCCTGCATCAGGGATCGGGGGTCGACCGGGGCCAAGGCCAGGATCAGCACACGCCCCTGGGACAGAATCATCTCGTGGCGCTGCACCTGGGCCTGCACCACCCCCAGCACCAGGACGCCGCCCGCCAGCACGCCCCAGGGCCGGACACGGCCCGGCCAGCCGGCCTTGGCGCGGGCCGCCAGCGAGGCCGACGGGCCACCGGCCCAGCCGCCCGGCGATACGCCCGGCTTGGCGCGCCCCGACGGCCCGTCGGCCGCCCGCAGCAACACGCCGGCCACCCCAGCCAGCCACAGCCCCGTGCCCGCCAGCACGGCGGATTTACCCAGCAGCGTCAGCCCGCCCACAGGCACCTGGTAATAAACAAACAAACCCGCCAGCAGCAGCGGCAAAGCCAAGCCCTGCGCCACGCGCACGCCAGACAGGCGCCCCAGCACCAGCCAGGCCAGGGCCACCGACACCGCCGGCATCATCAGCCAGCCCAGGCCCGCCAGACACAGCGCCAGGGGCACGGCCACCCGCAGCCCGCCAGGCAGCCGGGGGCGGATACTGGCCATCCAGGCGGCCAGCAGCAACCCCGGCAACAGGGCGCACAACAACAAGGCCCCCTGGCCGGCCAGCGGCCAAATCCGCCAGGGGGCCCGGGCGACACCGCCCAGCAGCAAAGCCACGACCGCCGCCGCGCCCATCAAGGCCCAGGCCAAGGGATGCCAGAACACCGCCCGAAGACGAAAAACCCGAAACCCGGCCCCGCCTGGCCCGCCATCCAGGCACGCCACCCACAGCCCCGCGCCCACGTACAGCAAGGCCCACAGGCGCACCGCCAGCCAGGCCGCCGCCCCGGCACGTTCGCCGGCAGGGGAAAAAAGGATTTCCGCCCCCCCCGACAGCCACAGGCCGGCAGCCAGCGTCAGGCCGGCGGCCAGCAAGCGGACGGCAAACTGCGGCACCCCGACATACGCCAACACCCCCGCCCCCAGCACCACCGGCCAGCGCCAGGCCCGATCCGCCTCGGCCGCCATCAGGAACAGCGCGGCCGCCATGCACAGCAGCACGCCCAGCACCACCAGGACGGCCCCGATATCCCGCCCCCACACCCCACGCGCCCAGCGCGCCAGTCCCAGCCCGGCCAGCAGCGCGACCGCCCCCACGGCCAGCACATCGCCCGCCGAATCCAGCTCAAAGCTGAATGCCAGCCACACGCCCAGCAAGACCAGCGCCGGCAACAAGGCCCCCACCCGCAGCAGCGTGAAATACCAGGGCGGCGACACCAGCAACGCATTGGCCGCATCGCCCGCAGCCGCTGCGCGCGCCACAGCCACCGCCGCGCCCGCCATGTCCATCGCATCGGCCGCATCGGCCCGTGGAGCGGATCGGCCCTGGCGCAGCGCATGCAACAGGTAACGCCCCGCCAACGAGGCCAGCGCCAGCATCAGCAAGGCCACCCCTAGCACGCCTTCGAAGGTGTCCAGGTCATGCAGCAGCCACACCCCGACGATGCCGATGGCGGCCAGCAGGGCCAAGGCCACCACCGCCAAATCCTGCCGCCAATGGCGATATACCGCCGCCAGCACCAGGGCGGGCAGCCCACCGGCCAGCGCCCAAAGCCCCCCATGCGCCGGCTCGAAGGCCCAGGCCCCCTGCACCGCCAGCGCAAAAGCCCAGCCCAGCAGCAGCGCGACCAATGCCCGGCGCAGCAGATGCCAAGGATCCGTCCAACACGCGGCCACCCACTCCGCCAACACCAGCAAGCCGGCATTCAACCCCAGCAGTGCCAGCAGGCCCCACGACAACCCGTGCGACGCCGGCCAGAACCCGGTATCCATCCCCCCGCCAAAGGCCCACAGCCAGGCGGCCAGATTCAACAGCAACACCCACAACAAGGCCAGAAACACCGTGCGCAGCAGAGCCAGCCAAGGCAGAATCAAACCCGCCCAAAGCAGGAACATTTGCCAGCGATCCGCGCCGGTTTGATATATTTGACCCACGAGGGCCAACACCGCGCCTGTGGCCAGCGCGGCAAACCCAGCCCATGGGCCCGCCCAGCGACTGCCGCGCCCGGCCAGGCCAGCCGCCAGCAGCACCCCCAGCATCAACCCCCCTTGAGCCATCCACAAACGGGCCTGGGGGCCGATCCGGGGCCAGTTGGCGGCCACCCAGAACACCAGGGCGCAGCCCGCCAGCACGGCCGCCAACAGGCCGAGCGCCTGGGCCAGCTCACGGCCCCACCGGCTTGGATAAACCGCAGGCTGCCCTGCCGGACTGACTTGCATGGTACGGTGCCCCCTCGTATGATCCGCGCTATCGCGGTCAAAAAAATGGCCGCCACTGGAATCACATGACTAAAACTCTGATTATTGCCGAAAAACCTTCCGTGGCCCTGGATATCTCCCGGGCGCTGGGCGGCTTCACCCGCGAAGGCGACTACTTCGAAAGCGACCAATATGTGCTGTCGTCCAGCGTAGGGCACCTGCTCAGTCTGGTGGCCCCCAACGACCCGGTGCGCGGCAAATGGAGCTTCGCCCACCTGCCGGTGATTCCGCCCCAATTCGAACTCGGCCCCACCGACAAACGCTCGGCCGAGCGCCTGAAGCTGCTGGTCAAGCTGCTCAAGCGCAAGGACGTGAGCGGCGTCATCAACGCCTGCGACGCGGGGCGCGAGGGCGAGCTGATTTTCCGCTATATCGTGCAATACGCCGGGGTGAAAAAACCCATCCAGCGCCTGTGGCTGCGATCCATGACCCAGGCCGCGATCCGCGATGCCTTCGCCAACCTGCGCGACGACGATACCATGAAGCCCCTGGAAGCCGCCGCCCGCTCGCGCGCCGAGGCCGACTGGCTGGTGGGCATCAACGGCACCCGGGCCATGACCGCCTTCAACAGCAAGGATGGCGGGTTTTTCAAGACCCCCGTGGGCCGGGTGCAAACCCCCACGCTGGCCATCGTGATGGAACGCGAAAACCGCATCCGATCCTTCGTCAGCCGCGATTACTGGGAAGTCCACGCCACGTTCGTGGCGGCGGCGGGCCTGTACGAAGGCCGCTGGTTCGACCCCGAATTCAAGAAAAACGAGCAAGACCCCGATGCGCGGGATTCGCGCCTGTGGTCGGCCAGCGCCGCGCAAAGCGTGGTCAGCGCCTGCCGCGAACAGCCCGGCACGGTCACCGAAGAATCCAAGCCCAGCACGCAGCAGTCGCCCGCCCTGTTCGACCTGACCACGCTGCAGCGCGAGGCCAACTCGCGTTTCGGGTTTTCCGCCAAGACCACGCTGGCCCTGGCCCAGACCCTGTACGAACGCCACAAGGCCCTGACCTACCCGCGTACCGATTCGCGCTACCTGCCGCAGGATTACGTCGGCACGGTGCAGCACACCATGCAGGTGCTGGCCGACAGCGAATCCGGCGTGGCCGCCTCGGTCAAACCCTTTGCCGCCCAGGTGGTGGCGCAGCACTGGGTCAAGCCCAACCGCCGCATCTTCGACGACAAAAAAGTCTCGGATCACTTCGCCATCATCCCCACCCTGCAAGTGCCCCGGGATTTGTCGGACGCCGAATTCAAAATTTACGAACTCGTCGCGCGGCGCTTCCTGGCGGTGTTCTTCCCCGCCGCCGAATTCCGCGTGACCACGCGCATCACCCAGGTTTCGGGCCACCGCTTCAAAACCGAAGGCAAGGTGCTGGTGTCCCCCGGCTGGCTGGCCATCTACGGCCGCGAAGCCCAGGGCGACGAGGCCTCCCTGGCCGCCGTGGCCGAGGGCGAAACCGTGCGCACCGAAGACATCGAGGCCCGCGCCCTGGCCACCAAACCGCCCGCCCGCTTCAACGAAGCCACCTTGCTGTCCGCCATGGAAAGCGCGGGCAAGCTGGTGGATGACGAGGCCCTGCGCGAAGCCATGTCCGAACGCGGCCTGGGCACCCCGGCCACCCGCGCCGCCATCATCGAGGGCCTGATCAACGAAACCTATCTGCGCCGCGAAGGGCGCGACCTGATCCCCAGCGCCAAGGCCCGCCAACTGATGACGCTGCTGGCCGGCCTGGGCGTCAACGAGCTGACCTCGCCCGAACTGACCGGCGGCTGGGAACACCAGCTGAAACTGATCGAACAGCGCAAGCTGGACCGCGAGTCCTTCATGCGCGAAATCGCCCAGATGACCCAGGTGATCGTCAAGCGCGCCAAGGAATACGAACGCGACACCGTGCCGGGCGACTACGCCACCCTGGCCACGCCCTGCCCGAAATGCGGCGGCGTGGTCAAGGAAAACTACCGCCGCTACGCCTGCACCAGTTGTGATTTTTCCATCGGCAAACACCCGGGGGGCCGCACCTTCGAAGTACCCGAGGTCGAAACCCTGCTGACCGAGCGCACCCTGGGGCCACTGACAGGTTTCATCAGCAAGATGGGCCGCCCCTTTGCCGCCGTGCTGCGCATCACCGACGAGTTCAAGCTGGAATTCGACTTCGGCCAAAAAGAGGACGAAGACAGCGAACCCGTGGATTTTTCCGGCCAGACCCCGGTGGGCCAATGCCCCAAATGCCAGGGCCGCGTCTTTGAACACGGCATGAACTACGTCTGCGAACACACCGTGGGCCCCAACAAGACCTGCACCTTCCGCACCGGCAAGGTCATCCTGCAGCAGGAAATCCCCGCCGCCCAGGTCGGCAAGCTGCTGGAAACCGGCAAGACGGATCTTTTCGACAATTTCGTGTCCAGCCGCACCAACCGCAAATTCAAGGCCTACCTGGTGCTGCAGGCCGATGGCAAGGTGGGTTTCGAGTTCGAGGCACGCGCGCCCAAGGCCGGGGCTAAAGCAGCGGCATCCAAGGCGGCGGGCACGGGCAAGACCAGCGCCACCAAAGCCAGCGCAAAAACCACCGCCGGCAAAACAAGCACAACCCGTGCACGCAAGGCCCCCGCAACGGCATCCGACAAGGCGGGGGCGGCCGCAAAAACCACGGCGGCGACAAAACCCACCCGCAAAGCCCCGGCCAAAAAGGCCGCCGCGCCGACAGAAGACGACGGCCCGGCGTTTTAGCGTGCTGTCCGGTTAATCCATACATTTAAAATCGGACAGCACACTAAGGGCCTATCGGCCGCCCTTAAGTAGCGAAGGGCACCAGAATGTCATTCAAGTCGTCCAGCCCCGTCAGGCCGGCCAGCTGAATCAGCGTGTCGGCCGCCGTCAGGCCGCTGGTGCCGTCGCTTTGAAACACGTAGGTGTGGCCGTCATGCTCAAACGCCACGGCGGCCTGGCTGGTGGTCAGTTCATCGGCCAGGGCCTGCAGGATCGTGTCCAGTTCTCCGATATCGTTGGTGCCGACCACAATGCCTTTGTCATTGATCGCATAGATGTCGGAATCAACCGTAATACTGCCCGCCGTGACCACGGTATGGCCGTCCTCCAGCAGAAGATGATCCTGGTTCACCGTAAACCCGGTAATCACATCCCAGCCATTGTCGATGGCCGGAGATTCCGAAACGTCCCGGGCGTCCTCCGGGCATTTGGTGATGTCGATTGTCTCAAGCTGGTCGGACGTCGACGTCACGCTGAAGGCGCCAGCCAATCCAGCCTCCGCGGCGACCAACGTGATCCGGCCGCCGTCCAGATCAGCCGGGAAAAGGCCCACTATTTCAAGCACACTCCGCAGCGCTAAAGACGAGTTGATCGCGCCAGCTAAATCAACAAGGCTTTTGCCCATCCCCAATGGCGAAATTGGGCTGCTGACCGTGACGGCGGCAGCCAGGCCGCCGGCTTCAATGGTGAGACTCAGTTGATCCCCCACCACATAGTCGCCACCATCGGTGCTGAAACTCAGGGTGGTTTCCTGCGCGACGACCGGCCTGGCCCCGCCGACGATCACGATGTCCTCGCCGCCGCCCAGGGTGATCTGGTCGGCCCCGAGGCCGCCGGCGATGAAATTGGACGCACTGCCCGTCGTGCTCACCGTCAGGGTTTGCGCGCCATCGGAACCGAAGATTGTCGCATTGCCAGCGCCGGAAATCGGCCGACCATCCGCCTGGGCTGCAGTCAGGGTCAGGTGGTTTTCACTCCAGTCATAGGCATCCACCGCATCCAGCGTAGTATTGGCAGAAATATCCTGATTGGTCTTGCCCCGGGCTTCGACGGTCAGACTATCGGCCAAACCGGACAGATCGGAGTCGCTGGTCAGTGTCTGCACAGACACCTGGCCGTCCCCGACGACCTGGACACCCTTCAGGGCGACGGCCACCCTGAAATCCAAAGCGACATCATCCGGCACATGAAGGGTGGCCGTGCCCAGATGCACAGGCGCTGTCCCAGTTGAACGGACAAAAACCGTTTTAACGCCGCTGTCGCTATTATAGAAAAAGACCGAGGCCGAGCCCAACAGAGCCCCATTTGAGATGTCTCCATTCTGGGCGGCGTCATAATAAGCAGAAACCTGGGCAGTATCCAAGCCGCTGAGGTCGGCGTCCATAAAGCCATTGCCGGCCTTCTTCTCATGCAAATCACGAACCACGACACCGCCCGTGCCCGTGGCGGACATCCCACTGAGCACCACCGCCGTGCCGGACAGGCTGATGTCGTTGACGACCAGGCCGGCGACGTCCGTGACCGGCACGCGCACCGCCGTGCCCGTGGCCGGCGTAAAGACATAATCATCGCCATCCACGGTGATCACGACGTCGCCGTGCAGAACGCCCACGGTAAAGTGGCCGCTGCCGTCGTCCGTCACGGTAAAACCGGCGCCGCCACCTCCCCCGCCTCCGCCGGAATGATCCTGCTCGAACGTGTCGGGCAGCGGCAGCAGGTCATCCGGCACCACCACGCCGGGCGGCACCACCAGTTTGACGCCTGCGGGCGGCACGAAATCAACGGGAATCGGCGTGTCGGGCGCGGGCGTCCAGCCATCGGGCGGCTGAAAACCGGGCAAGAATGGCGCCACCGCCGCCATGCGCGCCAGCGCCAGGTCGTGGTTGCCAACGCCCAGCGCATCGGTGAACACGGGGTCGTTCTGGAAAATAGCCAGGTCGATGCCGTTGCCCAGATCGCGGCCTTCCAGCACGCCGTAGTTCATCAGGTGCTGCAGCGCGGTTAACTGCCCAGCGGCCACCGCGCCCGCCACATCGGGGTTGGCCGCCAGATACGCGGCCAGGTCGATAAAGGGCGAGATGGCGCGGGTTTCGTTGCTGCCGTACTGCAAAAAATGCTGCACCGCATTCAAATCCGCGCCCAGCACGGCGGCCACGTCGGGATTCAGCGCCAGATAATAGTCGGGATCGAAGATGATCAGTGGCGAACGGTCTTCCGGGATGCCATGCAGCAGGAAATGATCGTAGGCGGTGATCAGGCCGGCCAGCACGGCGTCGGCCACGTCCGGGTTGACGGCCAGGTAGTATGACGGATCGAACAAGGGGCCGGGGGCGCGGCCTTCGGCATTGCCGTACAGATTGAAGTGCTGTTCGGCGGTCAGGCCATTGCCCTGCAGGAGGGCGGCGGCCACATCCGGGTTATAAGTCAGGTAATAGTCTTCGTTGAACAGGTTGTATGCCATGGGTGGGTCTCCGGGTTGCGCAATGCCGCAGGGGGCAATCCAGGCCCACGGGGACCATCCGGGCAGCCTGTTGTTTGCCATTGAAACAATGACGGACGTCGCAGGTTGTCGTGTATTCCCAGATATTACAGGCTTACAACAAATATTTCATCCAATCGCCACCCGGCGGCGGGGCGCACAGAAAATAGGCAGCGGATTCCGCACGGCCCGGCGCGTACCGGCGCCACCGCACGGCAAAAGACGGGTTCAGCTGCTGGCCCGGGCTTTCAATTCAAAGCCCAGATCCAGCACGGAGCGGGCTACCGGCTTGCCGCGCATCATCTGCAGCAGCATTCGGGCGGCGGCTTCGCCGACCTCCCGGCGCGGGGTGCGCAAGCTGCTCAGGGGCGGCAGCATTTGCGCGTTGCCCGGCAGGTCATTGAAGCCCACCACGCTGACTCGGCCGGGAACGGCCACCCCCTGACGCAGGGCCTCCAGCAAACCGCCATGCGCCAGGTCGTCGTTGCAGAAAAACACGGCATCGACGTCCGGGTGTTCCCGCAGCAGCCGGCGAAAGATTTCCGCCCCCAGCGCGGCGGACGAGGGCCGCGCATCCAGGATTTCCAAGCTAGGGTCGTAGCAACCCGCCGCGCCCAGCGCGTGGCGAAACCCCGCCGCGCGCTCCAAGGTGCGGGGGTCCAGCTGGGCCCCCACGAACGCAATGCGCCGCCGTCCCCGATCCAGCAGGTGCCGGGCCACGGCGCGGGCCGCCTCGACCTGGGAAAACCCCACGCAATGCACCCCCGGTTCGTCGCGCAATTCCATCACGTGGACGCAGGGCGTGCGGCTGTCGGCGATCAGGCGGCGCGCGGCTTCATCCCGGTCGAAGCCGGTAAGAATCAGGCCGGCGGGCCGGTGCGACAGATAGTTTTCCAACAGCGCCGCCTCGCGTGCCGGCTGGTACTGCGTGATGCCGACAAAGATGGGATACCCGGCCTGCCACATGACTTCCTGGATCGCTTCCAGCAGTTCCGTGAACAGGGTATTGGACAGCAGGGGGATCAGCACCACGACGTGGTTGCTTTTGGCCGACGCCAGCGCCCGCGCCGACGGGTCGGGGCGATACCCCAGGCGCGCCACGGCATCGCGCACCCGATCCGCCAGCTCCGGCTTGACCGTGGTCTTGCCCGCCACGACGCGAGAAGCCGTGATCGGGCTGACCCGGGCCAGGGCCGCCACATCCGCCAGCGTGACCCGGCCGGTCGACCGGCTATGGCCTCGACCCGTCCGGTTCTGTCCAGCCCGTTTTGCCGGGACATCATGCGTCATACAGGAATTCCCTAATAGTCGTTCAACTAAAGATAGCGCTATCTTAACGCTTCATCAGGCACATCGAAAGCAATCCCCCACTTCAGCGGCCGCTGTGGCTTGCCGCCAACCCCACAAGCATTTCTTTTATACCAGACTTTTTTCCATGCAAAAGATAGCGCTATCTTCTTTCAGTACCGCCCCAGAGCCTCCGGCCTGTCCGCCCCAGGCCGTCGTCGTCATGGGCGTTTCCGGCAGCGGCAAATCCACTGTCGGCGACATGCTGGCCCAACGCCACCGCTGGGTCTTCGTGGAGGGCGATGCCTTCCACAGCGAACAGAACCACGCCAAAATGCGCACCGGCATCCCGCTGGACGACGAAGACCGTCACGCCTGGCTGGAAGCCCTGGGCCAGGAGCTGGTGCGCCACGCCGCCGACGGCGTCGTCCTCAGTTGCTCGGCCCTGAAACGCGCCTATCGCCAACGGCTGCGCGCCCACGTCCCCGACCTGGCCTTCATCTGGCTGGAAGTGGGGCGGGACGCCGCCCAACAGCGGGTGGCCGGGCGCGGCGCCAGCCACTTTTTCCCCGCCACCCTGATCGACAGCCAATTCGCCGCGCTGGAACCCCCGCTGGATGAAGCCGGGCTGCTGCATCTGGACAGCGAACAAGCCCTGGATCAGATTCTGGACAGCGCCAGCGACTGGCTGCAAAGGAGACCGCATGCATCCCGCTAACCCCACCGGCAAACCCCTGATGCGCAAAGCGGCCGAAGCCTTCATGGCCGTCACGCTGGCCCTGATGGTCGTGGCCGTTTTCAGCAACGTCGTGCTGCGCTATGCCTTTGGCACCGGCCTGGTGATCTATGAGGAACTGTCCCGCCTGCTGTTCGTCTGGCTGGTCTGCATGGGCACCGTCGTGACCGCCTACGAAAAAAGACACCTCAGCTTCGACCTGCTGATCGACCGCGTCGGGCCACGCATGCGGGTCGTCCTGGATGCGCTGGCCGCCCTCATCAGCGCTATCGTGCTGGGCATGGTGGTCAAAGGGGCGTGGGATCAAGTGATCGCCGGCCTGCACAGCCACAGCCCGGTCATGGGCTACCCCCTGTCCATCGCGGCCGCCGCCACATTGTTCATGGCCGCGGCCATGGAAGTCCTGCTGTTCAAGCAGGCCATTCTCGACCGCCTGCGCGGCTGAACAAGGACTCACACATGGAAACCACCCTGCTGTTCCTCGCCGTGCTGTTCGCCGCCATGGCCATCGGCATTCCCATCGCGGTCGCCCTGCTGGTCTCCGGCGTGGCCCTGATGTGGCAACTGGACTTTTTCAATACGCAATTGCTGGCGCAAAACCTGCAAGCCGGCTTCGATAGTTTCCCGCTGCTGGCGGTGCCGTTTTTCGTGCTGGCGGGCGAACTGATGAACGCCGGCGGCCTGAGCCAGCGCATCATCGACATGGCGCGCGCCTTCGTGGGCCACATCCCCGGCGGGCTGGGCTACGTCACGGTCTTCGCCGCCGTACTGCTGGCCTCGATGAGCGGCTCGGCCATCGCCGATACCGCCGCCCTGGCCACGATCCTGATCCCCATGATGCGCCAGCAGAACTACCCCATGGGATACAGCACGGGCCTGCTGGCCTCGGGCGGCATCATCGGCCCGATCATCCCGCCGTCGCTGCCCTTCATCATCTACGGCGTCACCACCAACACCTCGATCAGCAAGCTGTTCATCAGCGGCATCGTGCCCGGCATTCTGATGGGCGGCGCCCTGCTGATCGCTTGGCGCATCGTGGCCCGCCGCCGCCAGCTGCCGGCCGCGCCGCGCGCCACGGCCGCCGAGCGCCGCCAGGTCATCCTCGACGGCACCTGGGCCATTTTCATGCCGGTCATCATCCTGGGGGGCATCCGCTTCGGAGTCTTCACCCCCACCGAGGCCGCCGTGGTGGCCGCCGTCTACGCCTTCCTGGTGTCCCGTTTCATCTACAAGGCCCTGTCCTGGAAAGCCACCTACGACGTCCTGGTGGCGTCCAGCATCACGACGGCCGTGGTGATGTTCCTGTGCGGCGCCGCCACGGTGGCGGCCTATATGATCACGCTGGCCGACCTGCCCAACCAGTTGGCGGCGCTGTTCCAGCCGATCCTCGCGCACCCGACCCTGTTCATGGCCTGCATGGTGGTCTTCCTGCTACTGGTGGGGACGTCCATGGATTTGACGCCCATCATCCTGATCTTCGCCCCAGTCTGCCTGCCGTTGGCCATGAAGGCGCACATCGACCCCATCTACTTTGGCTTCATGTTCGTATTCACCGGCTGCCTGGGCCTGATCACGCCGCCGGTGGGCACCGTGCTGAACGTGGTGGCCGGCGTGGGCGGCGTGCGCATGGAGGAAGTCGTCAAGGGCATCGCCCCCTTCCTGCTGGCCTATATCCTGCTGCTGATCCTGCTGATCCTCTTTCCCCAAATCGTCATCGCCCCGGTCCGCTGGCTGGGCTGATACCCCCCACCGCCCCAAAACGGCACGATTCACCCCACCAAGGAGAACCCCCATGAAACTGAAAACACTCTTGCTCGCCGCCACGGTCGTGGCCGGCACCCTCAGCCTCTCGGCCCAGGCCGCCGACACCCGCCTGATCCGCTTCGGCTACGGCTTGAACCAGGATTCCAACCAGGGCCGAGCCGCCCAGGTCTTTGCCGACGAGGTCGCCCGGCTGTCGGATGGCAAGATGAAAATCCGCGCCATCGGCGCCGCCGCCCTGGGCTCGGACATCCAGATGCAGCAGGCGCTGATCGGCGGAGCGCAGGAAATGATGGTGGGCTCCACCGCCACGCTGGTCGGCATCACGCCCGAAATGGCCATGTGGGACACGCCCTTTCTGTTCAATTCCGGCGAGGAAGCCGATAAGGTTCTGGACGGTCGCGCCGGCCAGATGCTGATCGACAAGCTGGAGGAAAAGGGCCTGGTGGGCCTGGTCTACTGGGAAAACGGCTTTCGCAACCTGACCAACAGCCAAAGGCCCGTCACCCGCCTGGAAGACTTCGATGGCCTGAAACTGCGCGTGATGCAGAACAACGTCTTCCTGGAAACCTTCCAGCGCCTGGGGGCCAACGCCGTGCCCCTGCCGTTTTCAGAGCTGTTCACCGCCCTGGAAACCAAGACCGTGGACGGCCAGGAAAATCCCTACAACACCATCCTGTCCAGCAAATTCTATGAAGTCCAGAAATACCTGAGCATCACCAATCACGTCTACAGCCCCTGGATCGTCACGGCCAGCAAGAAATGGTGGGACAGCCTGAGCGCGGACGAGCGCGACGTGCTGATGCAGGCCGCCATCGCCAGCCGCGATTTCGAGCGCCAGGACACGCGCAAGGAAGCCGACGAAGCGCTGGCGCAACTGAAGGCCGATGGCATGCAGGTCAATGAGGTCGCGCCCGAGGAAGTCGAGCGCATGCGCGAAACGATCAAGCCCGTCAATGAGCAGATCAAGCAAGACGTCGGCGCCGCCGTCTGGCAAGCCGTGCAAAACCAGCTGAAAGCCATTCGCCAGGGGACGGACAAGCCGCGCGGTTAAGCGGCTGCGCAGGTGCCGCTCCAAGCCCTGGCTTGGGGCGGCAGGGCGGCGAATAGATCATCTCTTGTTGAAATTCACTAAAAAACACACTAGACTTGTACCATAAATAGGACAACTAAGCGGTGTTTTATCATGCGTATCGTCAGTTTCTCCGAAGCCCGAAAAAACCTGAAAAATGTCATCGACCAAGTGACTGACGATGCCACTTACACGGTCATTACCCGCCGTAACGCCCCAGACGCCGTTGTCATGTCGCTAGACAACTTCAACGGCCTGATGGAAACCGTACACTTACTCAAGTCTCCCGCCAATGCGGCCCACCTGGCGCGTTCCATCAGCCAATATCGCCAAAGGCTGGTCAAAACACAGGCACTGGTCGATGCCGACTGAGCCCCAATTACTTAATATCAGTTGGACCTTGGCAGCATGGGAAGACTATGAATACTGGTTGGGCCAAGACCGCAAAACGCTCAAGCGAATCAACAAACTGATCAAAGACTGTGTACGACACCCTTTCCTGGGAATCGGCAAACCGGAACCACTGAAAGAAAACCTGTCGGGCTTTTGGTCTCGCCGCATCGATGACACCCATCGGCTGGTATATTGTGTTGATGGGTCGGCCTTGGTCGTCATCGCGTGCCGCCACCATTATTAACCGATTCAGCTGAATGCAGCCGCTTCCACTGATAAAGGCCAAGACGTTTGCAGCCCCCGATCTGTCAGCGATACACCAAATCCCTGAAATACAGCGATAAATCGGGCCAGTAGGTAATCACCATCAGGCACATCAGCACCACCCCCACGAATGGCAGCAAAGGCCGCACCAGGCGCTCGATCGGCACCTTGGATACGGTGCAGGCGGCAAACAGGTTGACCCCGAAAGGCGGCGTCACCATGCCCAGCGCCAGGTTGACCACCATGATCACCCCAAAGTGCGCCGGATCCACCCCGAACTGCATGGCCACCGGCAGCAGCAGGGGGGCCAGCACCACGATGGAGGCCGAGGTCTCGATGAACATGCCGATGAAGAACAGGGCGATATTGACCCCCAGCAGGAACGTGAATTCGCTGCCGAACAGCTGCCCCAGCCATTGCCCCAGGGCCATGGGCACCCCGGCGCGGTTCAGCAGAAAGCCGAACACGCCCGCATTGGCGATGATGAACATGATGACGGCGGTGGACACCACCGAGCGATGGAAGGTTTGCCCCAGCGTGGCAAACGACAGGCGGCGATAGATGAAAACCCCCACGAACAGGGCATAGACCACCGCCACGGCGGAGGCCTCGGTGGGGGTGAAGATGCCGCCATAGATCCCGCCCAGGATGATCACCGGCATCAGCAGCGCCCACCACGCCCGCTTGAACGACGCCCACAAAGGCAGCCGGCCGTCGCCATCGTGCTTGCCCAGGCCATTGCGCCGGGCATACAGCCAGACGTAGATCATCAAAGCCACCACAATCAAAAGCCCTGGCCCGATACCGGCGATAAAGACCTCGCCCACCGAGGTGTCCGTGGACACGGCAAACAGAATCATGGGCACGGAAGGCGGGATGATGACGCCGAGTTCCGCCGCCGAGGCCTGCAGCGAGGCCGCAAACGGCGCGGGATAGCCGACCTTGACCATGGCGGGGATCAGGATCGCCCCCACGGCGAAAGTGGTGGCCACGCTGGAACCCGCCACGGCGGCAAAAATCATGCAGGTCAGCACGCAGCTGCAGGCCAGCCCGCCCTGCACCCCGCCCACCACGCTTTTGGCGAACTCGACCATGCGGTCGGAAATGCCGCCGGCTTCCATCAGGTTGCCGGCCAGGATGAAAAAGGGCACAGCCACCAAGGGGTATTTGTCCAGGGCGGCATACAGTTGCTGGGCGATCACCAGCCACGTCATGTGGCCATCGAAGCCCACCCCCGCCATGGTGGCCAGGCCGATGGACACCGCCACCGGCACCGTCAGGCCAAAAAACAGCAACATGGACACGACCATGAGTTGCGACATGATCTAGCCCCTAAACAGTTTCAACATAAGGCACGCGGGAATCCTCGGCCCAATAGGCCAGCGCGCCAAGCAAGGACAAGGCGGCCCCGATGGGGATGGATAGATAAATCCAGGAAATCGAGATCCCCAGGCTGGGGGTGGACTGGAAACGCACGCGCCACGTCATGTCGATGCCAATCCAGACCAAAAAGCCCAGGAACCCCACCACGATCAGCAAGACCAGGTGTTCGAGCAGCCGGGCACGGCGCGGGGCCAGCAGGTTATGCAAAAGATCGACCCCCAGCATGGCCCCCTGGCGAAACGCCAGCGATACCCCCAGCATCACCGCCCAGATGATGGCGGCGCGCGTCCAGGCCTCGGACCACGCCGACGGCGACTGCAGGACAAAGCGCGCCAGGACTTGGTAAAAACCCGCCGCCACGGCGGACCACAGCATGGCCTGGGCCACCCAGGACACCAAGCGCGACAGCCCCCGATCAATCCGCCCCAGCACGCGCATGATTATTACGTGTTCTGGATGGATTCGACCAGTTCCTGGCCGAACTGCTTGTAATACTGCGGATAGACGGGCTGCACGGCCTTGACGAAGGCGGCGTGATCCACCGTATTGACCTGCATGCCGTTTTCCTTAAGGGTTTCGAGGCCGTCTTTTTCGACCTTGTCGACAAACTGGCGCATGGCCACCGCCCCTTCGTGGGCGGCTTTTTTCAGGTTTTCCTTGTCGGTGTCGGACAGGCCGTCGTATACCGCGGGCGACATCAGGATCAAGGCCGGCGCATACACGTGGGCCGTCAGGGACAGGTATTTTTGCATCTGCCACATCTTGACCGACACGATCACGGACAAGGGGTTTTCCTGGCCGTCGATGGTGCCTTGCTGCAAGGCCGTGGCGACCTCGGGCCAGGCCATGGGGGTGGCCAGCACGCCCAGTTCGCGGAAGGCTGCGATGTGGATGGGGTTTTCGGTGGTGCGGATTTTCAGGCCCTTGATGTCGGCGGGCTCTTTAACCGGGCGCACGTTGTTGGTCAGGTGGCGGAAACCTTGTTCGCCCCAGGCCAGAGCCACCAGGCCGCGCTTGGGGAATTCGGCCAGCATGTCCTGGCCGATCTGGCCGTCCAGCACCTTGCGGGCGTGATCCAGGTCGCGGAACAGGAAGGGGATGTCGAACACGCCGGTTTGCGGCACAAAATTAAGCGTGGCCCCGGTGGACACGATGGCCAGGTCGATGGTGCCCAGTTGCAGGCCCTCGATGACTTCGCGTTCGCCGCCCAACTGGCTGTTGGGAAACTGCTGCACCTTGAATTCCGGGCTGCTGGCTTCCAGCGCTTTGACAAAGGCATCGGCCCCGGCCCCGTAATGCGAGTTTTCGGACAGCGCGTAGGCCATTTTCAGGGGGGTTTCGGCCTGGGCCGGAACGGCCGCACCAAAACCTGCGATGGCGACGGCCGCTAACCAGCCCGCCATTTTTTTGGATTGAAACATCTTGTCTCCCGATTGTCTTGAAACGCGAAACCATTATAAAGGGGGTCGAACCCGAATGGCGCTGCGTTAAGCGCCATTCGAAACGAAAGCCCACGCAGTGAGGGGCCGCACGGGGCGCTGTTGGAGACCGTCGGCCAGAGGATGCTCATTGGGGAGGCAAGTGAGCCACCGTTCAAGCGGGACGCTTGTGGACAGTCTAGTAGACTGTCCACCCCGCGCGTTTGGCGAACGCCCCAATGAGCATCCTCTGGCCGAGCAGTCCCGGCAAAGCCGGGACCGGCCGACCAGCGCCCCGTGCGGCCCCTCACTGCGTGGGCGTGTTTAGAACCCAAAAGTTAACGCAGCGCCATTCGGGTTCGACCCATTTATTCTTCAACATACCAGGTGTCTTCGGACAGCATCACCTGCTGGTGCCCGTAGCCGGCGGGCATCATGGGAAAGCAGTTTTGCAGCGGCACCACGGCCACATCCAGGAAATACGGGCCATCGTAGGCCATGCAGGCGGCCAGCGCGGCATCCAGCTCGTCCGGGTGCTCCACCCGGGCGCCGCCCCACCCGAAGGCGGCGGCCAGGGCGACAAAATCGGGGATGGACGCGTTATAGCTGTGGCTGTAGCGGCCTTCGTGGATGAGTTCCTGCCACTGGCGCACCATGCCCATGTGGCCGTTGTTGCACAAAATGACCTTGACCGGGGCCTTGTGCTGCATGGCGGTGGCCAGTTCCTGGATATTCATCAGCACCGAAGCATCGCCGCTGATGCAGACCACGGGTTTGTCGGGGTGGGCCACCTGGGCGCCAATGGCGGCGGGCAGGCCATAACCCATGGTGCCCGCGCCGCCGGACGTCAGCCAGCGGTTGGGGCGATCCAGCTGGATGTACTGGGCCGCCCACATCTGGTGTTGGCCCACGTCCGTGGCCACGACGGCATCGCGCCCGGCCAGCAAGCGATTGACGCGCTGCATTAAATCCTGCGGCAAGATGACATCCGGGGCGGGGGCCACCTTCAGGCAATCGCGCGCCTGCCACACCCCGATGCGCTGCCACCAGTCGTCCAGGCGATCGGCGGGCAGGGGGTATTGCCCCAGTTCTTTGTGCAAGGCCCGCAGCAGGGGATAGCAATCGCCCACCAGGGCCACGTCGGCGCGCACCACCTTGTCGATGGAAGCCGGGTCGATGTCCAGGTGGATTTTGTCGGCATGCGGGCAAAAGTCGGACAGACGCCCGGTGATGCGGTCGTCGAAACGCGCCCCCACACAGATGATCAGATCGGCGTGGTGCATGGCCAGGTTGGCCTGCAGGGTGCCGTGCATGCCCAGCATGCCCAGAAACTGATCATCGGCGGCGGGGTAGGCGCCCAGGCCCATCAGGGTCAGGGTGCAGGGCGCGGCGGTGGCCTGCACCAGGGATCGAAACGCATGGCAGGCATCCACGCCTGAATTGATCAGCCCGCCCCCGCCATAGAACACCGGGCGGCGGGCGCGGGCGATCAGGGCGGCGGCGCGCTTGATTGCCGCCTCGGTGTGCGGCGTGAAAGACTCGGCCTGGGGCTCGGGCTCCGGGGCCGCCGCAGCGTGTTCGGCGGGCACCGCCGCAATTTGCAGGTCTTTTGGAAAATCCAGCAGCACCGGGCCGGGCCGCCCGGATTGGGTCAGACGCAGGGCTTTGGCGGCCAGGTCGGCGATGTCCTCGGCGCGGCGCACCTGGGCATTCCATTTGGTGACCGGGCGGGAAATCCCCACCGCGTCGCATTCCTGGAAGGCATCCGTGCCGATGGCCCCGGTGGCCACCTGGCCGCTGATGCACAGCACGGGGATGGAATCGCACAGCGCATCCAGCAAGCCCGTGGTGGTGTTGGACATGCCCGGCCCCGACGTGACGAAGACGACGCCGGGCCGTCCCGTGGTGCGGGCATAGCCTTCGGCGGCGTGCATGGCGGCCTGTTCGTGGCGCACCAGAATATGGCGTATGCGGGGTTCGGCATACAGCGCATCGTACAGGGGCAGCACCGCCCCCCCGGGGTAGCCGAACACCGTGTCCACCCCCAGGGCCAGCAGCGTATCCAACAGGGTTTCGGCGCCATTGCGGGTGGCGGAGGCAACGGCGCGCACAGGCGCGAGGGAAGGGGCATTCACGGCGGAACCTGTCCATGGCAAAAGAGAAGTTTCAAGTGTATCCCTTTCCCGGCGCGCCTTCCCGTACCACGGGATGTCCCGTACAGGCAAAAAAGCCAATCCGCGCTAGTATCGGCAGGCTGTTGTCGATGTCGAATCCATTGTTCATGCCCGACCCTACGCCCCCCGACCTGGCCGCGATACTGGCCGACACAACCCCCGCCGATCCCCCCGTGCGGTTTTCCCTGCGCCTTGAAGACTGGCTCACGGTACTGAGCCTGGCGGTGCTGGCCGGCATCACCATGGCCAATGTCATCGTGCGCTATCTCACCGACGAATCCTTCGCCTGGACAGAAGAAATTTCGGTTTTCCTGCTGGTGGTTCTGACCCTCAGCGCGGGGTCTTCGGCCTTTGTGCGGCGGCTGCACATCCGCATCGAACAGCTGGCCGACGGCGGCCTGCCCGCCCGCCAGCGCCGCTTCGCGCTGGCGGGCGACGCGATCTGCCTGTTGTTTTTCGGTGTGCTCACAATCCTGTTGGGACGCATGGCGCTGGACGAATTCAACTGGGGGGATACCTCGCCCGCCATTGGCGTGCCCACCTGGTGGTATTCGATGTGGCTGCCGCTGCTGTCCGGGCTGATCACGCTGCGCCTGGCCGGCATGCTGCGCCGCACCTGGGGGGCTGCGCGATGATCGCCGCCCTGCTGTTCGGCCTGTTCACCGTCCTGATGGCCATCGGGGTGCCCGTGGCCGTGGCGCTGGGGGGCGCGGGCACCCTGGCCATCGCCCTGGCCAATACCGACACGCACTGGTTCGGCCTGATGGCGGTGGCCCAGAGCTTTTACGCCGGGCTGGCCAAATACCCCCTGCTGGCCATCCCCATGTTTGTGCTGGTGGGCTCGATTTTCGACCGCTCTGGCGTGGCGGCCAAGCTGGTGCGCCTGGCGCAATCCATCACCGGCAACGGCCCCGGCATGCTGGCCGTGGTAGCCATTACCGTGGCCATGTTCCTGGGCGGGATTTCCGGCTCCGGCCCGGCCTGCGCGGCGGCGGTGGGGGCCATCATGATCGGCGCGATGAACCGCGCGGGCTACCCGCGCGCCTATTCCGCCAGCGTGGTGGCGGCCGGGGCGGCCACCGACATCCTGATCCCGCCGTCCATCGCCATGATCGTGTATTCCGTCCTGGTGCCCCAGGCTTCGGTGCCCGCGCTGTTCGCCGCCGGCATGCTGCCCGGCATCCTGGCGGGCATCGGGCTGATCATCCCGGCGGTCTGGCTGGCGCGCCGCCACAAGATGGGCGCCGCAGCGCGCCGCGAGCCCCGCCCGCCCTTCTGGCGCAGCCTGTTCGAGGCCATTCCCGGCCTGGCCGCCCCGGTCATCATCCTGGGGGGCATGCGCATGGGGTATTTCACCCCCACCGAAGCCGCCGTGGTGGCCGTGTTCTACGGCCTGTTCATCGGTATTTTCGTACACCGCACCATGAAGTGGCGGGATTTGTTCCCCATTTTCCGCGAGGCGGGCGAGTTGTCCGCCGTCATCATGCTGATTGTCACCCTGGCGGGGATTTTCGCCTGGTCGCTGTCCACGCTGTCGATCATCGACCCCATCACCCACGCCATCGTCGGCTCGGGCCTGGGCGAATACGGGGTGCTGACCCTGCTGATCCTGCTGCTGATCGTGGCGGGCATGTTCCTGGACGGGATTTCCATCTTCCTGATTTTCGTGCCCCTGATCCAGCCCGTGGCCATGGCCTTCCAGTGGGATCTGGTCTGGCTGGGCGTGGTGCTGACCCTGATGGTGGCGGTGGGGCAATTCACCCCGCCCGTGGCGGTCAATCTGATGGTGTCCAGCAAAATCGCGCAAATCCCCATGGAGTCCACCGTGCCCTGGGTGCTGTGGCTGGTGGCGGGGATGCTGTGCACCCTGGTGCTGGTGGTGCTGTTTCCACAAATTGCGCTATGGTTGCCGCATTACCTGGGGTATTAGCGGATACTTCTTGAATCCATCATTTCACACAGGAGACTGACCATGCGCATCATGAAATTCATCGGGGCCGCCGCCCTGTCCGTCACGGCCTTGGCGTCCGCCTTTTCCGCCCAGGCCGCCGATTACAAATCCGAATACAAGCTGTCCATCGTCGTGGGCACCAACTTCCCCTGGGGCCAGGGGGCGGTGATCTGGTCCGACCTGGTGCGTGAACGCACCGATGGCCGCATCAACATCAAGGTCTACCCGGGGACATCCCTGGTGCAGGGCGACCAGACCCGCGAATTCACCGCCATTCGCCAAGGGGTGATCGACATGGCCATCGGCTCCACCATCAACTGGTCGCCGCAGGTCAAAGAACTGAACCTGTTTTCCCTGCCCTTTCTGATGCCGGACTACCCCGCCATCGACGCGCTGACCCACGGCAAGGTGGGCGAAGAACTCTTTGCCATCCTGTCCAAAAAAGGCGTGGTGCCCCTGGCCTGGGGCGAAAACGGCTACCGCCAGCTGTCCAATTCCGTGCGCGAGGTCAAGACCCCCGAAGACATCAAGGGCATGAAACTGCGCGTGGTGGGTTCGCCCCTGTATATCGACACCTTCACCACCCTGGGGGCCAATCCCACCCAAATGAGCTGGGCCGACGCCCAGCCGGCGCTGGCCAGCGGCGCGGTGGACGGCCAGGAAAACCCGCTGTCCATCTATGCGGGGGCCAAGCTGTATGACGTCGGCCAAAAATATCTCAGCCTCTGGAACTACGTGGCCGACCCGCTGATCTTCGTGGTCAACCAGGACGTCTGGGCATCCTGGTCGCCCGAAGACCAGAAAATCGTGCGCGAAGCCGCCATCGAAGCCGGCCAGAAAGAAACCGTGATCGCCCGCCAGGGCGTCACCAACACGGACGATTCCCTGCTGAAGGAAATCGAAAGCCACGGCGTCACGGTGACCACCCTGTCGCCCGAGCAAATCGGCGCCTTCGCCCAGGCCACCCAGCCGGTGTTCGACAAATGGGCCAAGCAAATCGGCCCGGATCTGGTCAAGCAGGCTCAGGAGGACATCGCCAAGCGATAATAAGACGCCAACGCCCATTACCCGCCCAAAAAGGAATCCCGCATGCCCATCGTCAAAGTCCTTGATACACATGTCGCGTATGCCGTCAACGGTCAGGGGCCGGCGCTGGTGCTGGTCGCGGGCACGGGCGGAAACCTGGAAAGCAACTGGGCGCACCTGGTCGCCCCCCTGGCCGCCCATCGCACGGTGATTCGGCTCGATTACTCCGGCTCGGGCGAAACCACCGACCCAGCCGGGGAACTGAGCCTGAATCTGCTGTCGGCTCAGGTGCTGGGGGCTGCCCAGGCGGCGGGCGCCGACCGATTCGACCTGGCCGGCTTTTCACTGGGTGCCTGCGTGGCGGCGCAACTCGCCGCCACGCACCCCGACCGCGTTCGATCGCTGACGCTGCTGGCGGGCTTTCCCCATGGCCAGAGCCCCCGCATGCGGATGCAATCCGAACTCTGGCTCAATCTCATCCGCAACGATCCGCACGACTTCGCCCGGCTGATTCTGCTGACCGGCTTCAGCCCCGCTTTTCTGGATCGCATGGACGAAACGCAACTGGCGCAATGGGCCGATGCCGTCGTTGTATCCAACCGCTGGGAAGGCATCACCCGTCAGATCATGCTCGATATGCGCCTGGACATCCGCGCGCTGCTGCCGCGCATCACGGCGCCCACCTTGGTCATTGGCTGCGCCCACGATGCCATGGTGCCCAAAGCGCATGCCCGCGCCCTGGCAGACGCCATCCCCGATGCCCGCTACGCCGAACTGGACAGCGGCCACCTGGCGCCATTTGAACAGCCCGAGGCATTCCTGGATCTGCTGACCACTTTCATTGATACCCCCCGGGGCTGATCAAACGGCCACGGCCCCATGGAAATCTCCTTCGACGTTGTCGTCTTGCTATTCTTCGCGGCCCTGATTGCCGGCACCATTGATGCCATTGCGGGGGGCGGCGGGCTGATCACCATCCCGGCGCTGCTGGCCGCGGGCCTGCCGCCCGGCGCGGCCATCGCCACCAACAAAGTCGGCGGGATCGCCGCATCGGCGGCCGCCACACTGCATTTTCTGCGCATGCGCCAGATCGACCTGAAACGCAGCCGATGGATGATGCTGGGCGCATTCCTGGGGTCGTTGGCGGGGGGCTTCGCCCTCACACGCATCGACAGCGGCATGCTGCGCCAATTGATTCCCATCCTGCTGATCTGTTTCGCCCTGTACTTTCTGCTGTCGCCGCGCGTCGGGGCCGAAGACCGCACCCAACGCATCACCTCCGCGCTGTACGCGGCCATCCTGGCGCCACTGATCGGGTTCTACGACGGTTTCTTCGGCCCCGGCACCGGCACATTCCTGGCGATCTCTTGTGTCACGCTGCTCGGCTTCAATCTGGTCAAGGCCACCGCGCACGCCAAGCTGCTGAACCTCTGCAGCAACTGCGCCGCCCTGATCTTCTTTGCATGGCACGGCAACATCGCCTGGGCCTTTGGGCTACCCATATTGGCCGGCCAATGGATAGGCGGCACCATCGGCGCACGCCTGGTGGTCAAACGCGGCCACCAGCTGATTCGGATTCTGATGGTGATCATGGCCACTGTTGTCTCAGTAAAAATGCTGCTGGAATAAGCTGTGTGCTTTGCTGGGCGATTTCGGGCGCTTATATTCGGACATCGTCCCGCAGCACGCGCACATCCAGACTGACATCGCCCTGATCGCAGGACACCCAGGCACTGGCGTCGGTGATATTGATGCTGAGATTCATATTGCGGCCGGCCAATGCCGCCAGGGCCTTGGTGGCCTCGGCATCCAGGGCGAACACCTGCAGATTATTGGCCCGGGCGACCTTATGCCGCACCCCGGCCCACCAGACATCCACCCCGCGCCCATAAGCCATGACCAGCACCTGATCGGCCCGGCCACAGGCCTTCAAAAGCCGTCGGTCATCCGGCAAGCCGACCTCTACCCACTGCTGCACCGCGCCGGTCAGATCCAGATTCCACAGATCGGGCTCGTCGGTATCGCTCAGGCCTTTAGTGAACACCAGCCGTTCGTCGGCCTGCACCCACAGGGCATAGGCCAGCAAACGCACCATCAGGCGTTCGTCGGTTTCAGACGGATGCCGCGCCACGGTGACGGCATGGCTGCCGTAATAGCCCCGGTCGTTGTCGGCGATGTTGAGGTCTGCTTTGTAGATGGTGGCACGCAAGGCCATAGGAAATCCCGGACGCGAAGACCGCGTGAAAACAATAGAAAAGGGTATGGTATCCCAAGCGGCTACTTGAACGCGGTTTCGATAAAACTACGCAATTTACGCGAATGCAGGCGTTCGCCGGGCATGTCGCGCAGACGCTCCAGCGCCCGGATGCCGATGTGCAGGTGCTGGTTGACCTGGGTGCGGTAAAACGCGCTGGCCATGCCGGGCAGTTTCAGCTCGCCATGCAGGGGCTTGTCGGATACGCACAGCAGCGTGCCATAGGGCACCCGGAAGCGAAAGCCATTGGCCGCGATGGTGGCCGATTCCATATCCAGCGCAATCGCCCTGGACTGCGACAGGCGTTGCACGGGCTCTTGCTGATCGCGCAGTTCCCAGTTGCGGTTGTCGATGGTGGCCACGGTGCCGGTGCGCATGATTTTTTTCAGTTCCCAGCCCGACAGCCCGGCGACCTCGGCCACGGCATCTTCCAGGGCCACCTGGACTTCGGCCAGCGGCGGCACCGGCACCCAGATGGGCAGGTCGTCGTCCAGGACATGATCTTCGCGCACATAGCCGTGCGCCAGCACATAATCGCCCAGGCGCTGGGTGGTGCGCAGGCCGGCGCAATGCCCCAGCATCAGCCAGGCCGACGGGCGCAGCACCGCCACGTGATCGGTGATGGTCTTGGCATTGGACGGCCCCACCCCGATGTTGACCAGCGTGATGCCCGTGTGGCCTTCGCGCTTGAGATGGTAGGTGGGCATCTGCGGGGTAAAGGCCAGGTCGGGGGCCCGCTGCGCGGCGGTTTCCCGGGTGACGATGTGGTTGCCGGGCCCGACCAGGGCGGTATAGCCGCCGCTGCCGGCCACCAGGGTGTCGCGCGCCCAGCGCACGAATTCGTCCACATAAAACTGATAGTTGGTGAACAGAACCAAATCCTGGAAATGCGTGGGCGAGGTGCCGGTGTAGTGCTGCAGGCGCTGCAAGGAATAATCAATGCGCGGGCCGGTGAACGGCGCCAGGGGCCGAGGCTGGCCGGGTCGCCCGCGCCAGGTGCCGTTGACGATGGCGTCATCGGTCACGGCCAGGTCGGGCACGTCGAAATGGTCGCGCAGCGTATGGCCGGGGACTTCGGAGTATTCCCCCTGGGCGTATTCGCCTTCGGGAAACGCGAAGTGCAGGGGGATGGGCAAATCGGATTCGCCGATTTCCACCGGCACGCCGTGGTTGCGCATCAGCAGCCGCACCTGTTCGCGCAGGTAGTCATGAAACAGCGTGGGCCGCGTGACCGTGGTCATGTAGGCGCCGGGCTCCACCAAGTGCCCGTAAGATAGACGGCTGTCGACTTCGGGATAGGTGTTGATGCGGATGCGGATGGCGGGGTAGCAGGCGCGCACCCGCTGGCCCATGGGCAAGGCGCCCGCGCCGTATTCTTTGAATGCCTCGCGGATAAAGGCCGTATTGCGCCGATACAGGTGAATCAGTTGATCGACGGCGGCATCGGCATCGTCAAAGCCGGCGAACGGCACCAGCGGCGGCAGGCGCGTGGGACGCGCGGGATCCATGAATTTTTCCATGCCTGATTATGGCAGGTCTTTGTGACGAATGGAGGTCACCTGGCAGCCCATCCCAAGGCTTCCATCTCAAAGGCACGCCAACAGATCTCGGCGCCCCCGTCACACCGGCAATTCAGTGGTGTACTTGACCTGCTTCAACGCAAAGCTGGACGAAGACGTCGCCACCGCCTCGTGGATCAGGAAATGCTCCATCAGCAAGCGCTCGTAGCCGCGCATGTCCTCGACGACCACCCGCAAAAGATAATCCCATTCGCCCGACATCGAATAGCATTCGATCACTTCTTCGTGGCTTTCGATGAAGTGTTCGAACTCTGTGCGGATTTGCCGATTGTGTTCTTTCAAGCGGATATGGCAAAAGACATTCAAGCCCCGTCCAACGGCGCCCGGGTCGACCAGCCGGACAGCGGGGCCCAGTATCCCGGCGGCTTCCAGCCGGCGGATGCGCCGCCAGCACGATGCCGGCGACGCGCCCACCTGTTCCGCCAACGCGGCCTGGCCGATATCGGCCTGACGTTGCAAGATGCGCACGATGCGGCGATCAATCGAATCCAGATTGGGGTTTTCCATAACTTTGCTTGGATATGAAATAAACGTTTCAATATTAACGAAAAACCTGCGGAAGTTGAATGATTTCAATCCGTTCATCATGATAGGATTTTCACCTATAAACCATTGATAAAAAAGGTGGAGACATGCTGCAGGCGCTATCCAAACAGGCCCCCGATCCCTCGCCCGCCACCGCGATCGAGTGGGAAAAGGTCGCCTACCTGACCTTGTTGTCACGCGAACTGGATCACCTCGAAGAAACCGAACTGATCCCGGGCAAACAGATGCTGTATCAGTTTTCGGCCCGGGGCCACGATATGGCGCAAATCCTGCTGGGCCTGCAGCTCACCGGCCGGCACGACGCCGCCAGTGGCTATTACCGCTCACGCCCGCTGCTGCTGGCGCTGGGCGTGGATCCCGCCGAAGCGCTGGGGTCGGCCCTGGGGCGCGCGGGCGGCTATTCCAACGGACGCGACATCGGCGTCGTCTTCAACTACCCCAACCCCCACGGCGCCAGCGCCTTGCCCATGTCGGGCGGGGTGGGCGCCCAGTACACGCCTTCAGCGGGCTGGGCCCAAGCCCTGACTTACTATGCGGATCAGCTGGGCCGCTTGGACTACGCCAGCGATATCGCGGTCGTCCTGGGCGGCGATGGCTCGGTCGCCAGCAACGGCTTTTGGTCGGCCTTGACCATCGCCACCACCCAGCAGCTGCCCATGCTGTTCTACATCGAAGACAACGGCTATGGCATTTCCGTCCCGTCCACCACCCAAACCCCCGGTGGCAATATCGCCGCCAATCTGGCCGGCTGGCAGGGCCTGACGCTTTACGATGGCGACGGCACCAGTCCCCCAGAAGCCGCGCACCTCATTCAGACCGCCGTTCAGCACGTGCGCGAACGCCGCGCGCCCGCCCTGCTGCGGCTGACTGTCCCGCGCCTGCAGGGCCATAGTTTTCAGGATACGCAAGGCTATAAAGACGCCGATACCCTGCAAAAAGAATGGCAGCGCGACCCTTTGCCCAAGCTCAAAGCGCACCTCGTCCCTCATGTGCTGTCCGAATCCGCCTGGCAAGCCCTGGCCGACCGCGCCCTGGCCGACGTCAAGCGCGCCCGCACACAAGCCGAAGCCCGCCCCCTGGCCGAGCCTGAAAGCGTGCTGCAGCACCGTTTCCATGACGGCGACCTGCAAAAAATGGGCGGGCAATATCCCCAAGGCTATGTGGCTCCACCCACCACCCAACACGCGCAAACAGGCGGCCAGCGCATCAATATGGTCACCGCCATCCGCAAGACGCTGGATCACGAACTGTCCATCAATGACCGGGTCGTGCTGCTGGGCGAAGATATCGGCCCCAAGGGCGGGGTACACGCCGTCACCTTGGGCCTGCAACAAAAACACGGCGCCAGCCGCGTCTTCGATACGTCGCTGTCCGAAGAAGGCATCATTGGCCGGTCTGTCGGCATGGCCCTGGCCGGCTTGGTGCCCGTGCCGGAAATCCAGTTCCGCAAGTATGCCGAACCGGCCACCGAGCAACTGAACGACTGCGGCACCATCCGCTGGCGCACCCACAACCGCTTCGCGGCCCCCATCGTGGTGCGCATCCCGGGCGGCTTCTTCAAATGCGGCGATCCGTCGCACAGCCAAACCAACGAAGTGGCCTTCATCCACCAACCGGGCTGGAAAGTCGCCGTGCCCTCCAACGCCGCCGATGCGGTGGGCCTGCTGCGCAGCGCCCTGCGCGGCAATGATCCCGTCATCTTTTTTGAACACCGCGCCATGCTGGATCACAGCTGGGCGCGCCGGCCGTACCCCGGCGACGACTACGCGCTGCCGTTTGGCCAGGCCCATCGGTGCCGCGAAGGCGAGGACATCACGATCGTCACGTGGGGGGCGATGGTGCCGCGCTGCGAAGAAGCGGCCGAGGGCTATGGCGCCGATATCCTGGATTTGCGCACCTTGATGCCCTGGGATCGCGATGCCGTGCTGGCGTCAGTCCGCAAAACGGGGCGTTGTCTGATTGTGCACGAAGACCTGGGGACGGCGGGTTTTGGGGCGGAAATCGCCGCCGTCGTGGCCGACGAGGCCTTTATGGCGCTGGACGCCCCGGTGTCCCGACTGACGATGCCGGATGTTCCCAGCCCCCACACCCCGGCCCTGTTGGATTGGGTAGTGCCGTCGGTGCCCCGCATCCGCAAAAAAATAGCCGAACTGCTGGGGTTTTGACATGGATCGCCTGATCGACATCATCGCCCCCACCGAACAAGAAGGCACCAAGGCCATCGTGGCCCATTGGGTCAAGCAGGTGGGCGACACCATCACCTTGGACGAACCCTTGCTCGAACTCGAAACCGACAAGGTCACCCAAGAAATCCCCTCGCCCGCGACGGGCCGATTGGCTGAAATCCTATTGGCGGTGGGGGCGGATGTCCCCACCGGGGCCGTTTTAGGGCGCATCGACACCGCAGCCGGCGACACCGCAGCCGGCGACACCGACAGCCAATCCGGCGCCGACGCCCCCAAAACCCCTGACGCCGTCCACGCGGTTTCCCCGGACACAAGCGGCCCAGACCCGACCTCAAAAAGCACCGTCCAGCCCGCCGTTGCCGGGGCCGCATCGGCCCCGCCACACACGCCATCTCCTTCGGCAGCCGACCCGTTCAGCCATCGGGCCTTGGCGCGCTATTCGCCCGCCGTCCGCCAAGCGGCCCAGGCACTGGGCATCGACCCGGCGACCGTCCAGGGCACCGGACGCGGGGGCCGGGTGACCCGCGCCGACATGCAGGCCGCCGCTGCGCGGCAGACGGACTCAAGCATTGCGCTACCCATTGACGCAACCGTGGCGCCGGCAGCCCCTGCTGCACGGATAGCCCCGGCATCGGACGGGGCCACCGCCCCCCCGTCCGGCCGGTCGCATATCGTGCCGCACACCGCCATGCGGCAAGCCATCGCCCGGCACATGGCGGCCTCTGTCGCCACGGCCCCCCATGTGACCGCCGTATTCGAGGCTGATTTCACCCAGGTCATCCGCCACCGCGAACACCACAAAGCAGCCTTCGCGGCCAATGGCATCCCGCTTTCGTATACCGCATATCTGGTGGCCGCCAGTGTGGCCGCCATGCGCGCAGTCCCCGCCATCAACAGCCGTTGGCACGACGACGGCCTGGAAATTTTCGATGATGTCCATATCGGCATCGGGATTGCCCTGGACAATGACGGCCTGATCGTCCCCGTCATCCACCGCGCCCAAGAAGCCTCTCTGGCCGGCATCGCCCGCCGCTTGCAGGACATCACCCACGGGGCGCATCACGGCACATTAAGCCGTCAAGACGTGCAAGGGGGCACGTTCACGATTTCCAACCATGGCACGTCCGGGTCTTTATTCGCCGCGCCCATTATCATCAACCAGCCACAATCGGCCATTCTGGGCGTGGGCAAGATCGAAAAACGCGCAGTCGCGCGTGAAATCGACGGCATCGACACCCTGCAGATTCGCCCCATGGCGTATGTGTCCCTGACCATCGACCACCGGGCGCTGGACGGCCAGCAAACCAATGCCTGGCTGACGCGTTTCGTCCAGGAAATCGAACACTGGCCGCTCTAGTGTCCTGTTTGGTTAGTTCGTGTATTCAGATTCGGATGCATGGGCTTGCCAGACAAGGCGCAAACCGCAGCGATAGCCAGTGCTATCGCGAGGATTTGCAACGCAGTATGGCGAGCCCAGGCGCCGAAGATGAGTATTTGAATTAGCCAAACAGGACACTAGGCAACACCCCGTGCTGCTTAGAGCGGCCAGTCCCCGGCGCTTAAACCCTTACTGAACCGCCCCGCGCCGATGCACTTCGCGCCCCGCCGCATACGTCGCGGCAATGGCCCGGTCGTCCCCCAGCATGGCCAGGGCAAACAGCAATTCTTCCAGCGATTCGGCGCGGGCGCTGCGGCGTTCCAGCAGCGGCGTGGCCTGGGGATCCAGCACGATGAAGTCGGCTTCGGCGCCGGCCTCCAGGGTGCCGATCTGGCCGGTCAGGCCCAGGTGCTTGGCCGCCCCCTGGGTGGCCTGCCAGAACATGCGCCGGGCGGTCAGGTGGTGGCCGGACAGGCGCGCCACCTTGTGCGCTTCGTTCATGGTCTGCAGCATGGAAAACGACGACCCGCCGCCCACGTCGGTGGCCAGCGTCACCGGCATGCTGAAATCGCGCGCCGAGGCAAAATCAAACAAGCCGCTGCCCAGGAACTGGTTGGACGTCGGGCAATGCGCCGCCACCGCCCCGGCATCGCGCATGCGCCGGCGGTCATCGTCGTCCAGCCAGACGCAGTGGCCGTACACCGCGCGCGGGCGCAGCAGGCCGTAGTCGTCGTAGATATCCAGGTAGCTGCGATGGCCGGGGAACAGGCTCATCACCCACTTGACCTCGTCCTGGTTCTCGGACACATGCGACTGGATGAACACATCCTGATAGCGCTGCGCCAATTCGCGGCAGCGGCCCAGCTGTTCCGGGGTAGACGTGGGCGCAAAGCGCGGCGTCAGGGCATACAGCTGGCGACCCGTGCCGTGCCAGCGCTGCAGCAGCATTTCGCTGTCGCGCGCGCCGGTCTCGGCCGTGTCGCGCAGGTATTCCGGGCAATTGCGATCCATCATCACCTTGCCCGCCACCATGCGCAGGTTGCGGGCGTGGCTTTCCTCGAAAAACGCCTGGGCCGACCCCGGGTGCACGGTACAGTACACCAGCGCGGTCGTCGTGCCGCAGCGCAGCAGTTCGTCCAGGAAAAACTTGGCGACTTCTTCGGCATAGGCCGGATTTTCAAAGCGCCGCTCGGTCGGGAAGGTGTAGGTTTCCAGCCAGGGCAGCAGGCCCGGGGCGGGCGACGCAATCATGTCCGTCTGCGGGTAGTGGATGTGCGTGTCAATGAAGCCCGGGGTGATCAGGCGGCCGCGCCAGTCATGCACGGCAATGCCCGTCGGCAAGTCCTTGATCAATTGGTCGTACTCGCCACACTGCTCGATCTTGCCATCGCGCACCACCAGCAGGCCGTCGCGCAGCCATTCGCAGGCTTCATCCTCGGCCTTGGGGGTATCGCGGAAATACAGCAGCTGGGCGCGGTAAGCCTGCACATCAGGCACAGCGGGGGCGTTTGACGTCGAGGTCATGGGTGTCTCCTGGTGGGTTTTTATGGCTGGCCAAGCGCCAGCGAAACAAGATTTAAAAGGTGGCCGCGACGGGTTCATCCTGCGCCGCCGCAGCGGCCCGATGCGCCATCTGGGTACGCAGCCGCATCAGTTGCGCGGCCACCGACACGGCGATCACCGCCGGCTGCTTGCCTTCGATGCCCGGTTCGCCAATCGGACAGGTAATGCGGGCATAGCGTTCGGGCGCGATGCCACGCAGGGCAAAGCGCTGCTTGAATTTGTGCCATTTGGTGACGGATCCGATCAGGCCGATATACGCCGTATCGTCGCGCTTCAGCAGGTATTCGCACAGGTGCTGATCCAGCGCGTGATCATGCGTCATCACCAGATAGCAGCTATCGGGGGGCGCCTGGTCGATCACCGCTTCGGGGGTGTCGGTTGCTTCGATGGCGACGTTGGGCGCCACTTGATTCGGAAACAGATCATCCCGCGCATCGACCCAAACCACCCGGCAGGGCAAGGTGCCCAGGATGTTGACCAGTGCGTGGCCGACGTGACCCGCCCCGAACACCACCACCTGCAAGGCATCGGGCATGAGCGGCTCGGTCAGCACCGGGCAGCCGCGGGCATCGGCCTTGTCCAGCAAGCGATTGACCTGGAAGCGGTCGGGCGGCGGCAGACCCGCCGGGCTATCCCGCAAACACACCCAGGCGGCCACCCCGGGCCCGCCCACGCCGACTTCGCGCAGGAAAGACTGCTGCCGGCGCAGGCGCTCCTGGGCCTGCAGCAGCCACGCCCGGTCGGTTTCGCGCAGGCGCTCAAACAGCAAAGTCACCAGGCCGCCGCAGCACTGGCCCAGCGACGCGGCCAGCGGCATGTCCCGCACCCAGCGGTCGGCATGGCCGGCATCCCGCAGATGGGTGCGCGCCAAGTGCATGGCCTGCCATTCGAGCTGCCCGCCCCCAATGGTCAGCCACTGATGGCCGGCCGACACCAGCATCTTGGCACCGGCCTCGCGCGGGGCCGAGCCCCGCACCGACGCCACGCTGATCAGCACCACGGGCTGCTGCCGATCCAGGCACCAAAGGGCCTGTGTAATCCAGGCTGTGCTCATGACGGCACCTCGTTATGCGGCGTTGCGGCGACGCAAGCCTTCAACGGCCTTGAGGATGGCTTCGGGGGTGGCGGGCGCATCCAGATCGGGGGATTGCGACCCGTCGCCCACCGAAGACACCGCATCGGCAATGGCATTGAACACGCTGACCCCATGCACCAGCGGCGGCTCGCCCACGGCCTTGGAATGGTGAACGGAATCCACGTGGTTGCGGGCCTTGAACAACTGCACCCGGAAGTCGCGCGGGCAATCGCTGATGGCCGGGATTTTGTAGGTGGACGGCGCGTGCGTGGTCAGGCGGCCATCGCTCTCGCGCCAGACGAGTTCTTCGGTGGTCAGCCAGCCCATGCCCTGGATGTAGCCGCCCTCGATCTGGCCGATGTCGATGGCCGGATTGATGGACGCCCCCACATCATGCAGAATGTCGGCGCGCAGCAGCTTCCACTCGCCCGTCAGGGTATCGACCACGACTTCGGACACCGAGGCCCCGAAGGCATAGTAGAAGAACGGATTGCCTCGGCTGGTGGCCTTGTCCCAAGTAATGCCCGGAGTCTTGTAGAAGCCGTCCGACCACAGTTGCACCCGATCCCAATAGGCTTCCTCGACCAGTTGGGCGAAGGGCAGGGTCTTGCCATTGACGCTGACCTGGCGCCAAGCGAAGGTGACGTCATCGGCCTGGCCGCCGTATTTGCGGGCGGCGAAATCGGCCAGGCGCGCGCGCAACGTCAGGGCCGCGTCTTCGGCGGCCTTGCCGTTCAGGTCGGATCCCGTGGACGCCGCCGTGGCCGATGTATTGACGACCTTGTAGGTATCGGTGGCGGTGACCCGCACGCATTCCAGATCCAGCCCCAGGGTATTGGCCACGATCTGCGCGACCTTGGTGTTCAGGCCCTGGCCCATTTCGATACCGCCGTGATTCAGCAGAACCGAGCCGTCACGATAGATGTGCACCAGGGCCCCGGCCTGGTTGAAGGCCGGCACATTGAAGGAAATACCGAACTTGACCGCGTTGAGGGAGAGCCCTTTCTTGAGCACCGGGCTGTTGGCATTGAATTCGCGCACGGCCTGGCGGCGGGCCCGGTAATCCGAACTGGCTTCGAGTTCCTGGATCATCGGCTGCAGGACATTGCCGGCGACGACTTCGCCATACGGCGTGGTATTGCGGGTGTCCGTCCCGTACAGATTGATATAGCGGATGTCCAGCGGATCCTTGCCCAATTGGCGCGCCACGCGATCCAGCAGCATCTCGGTGACCAGCGCGCCTTGCGGGGCGCCGAACCCCCGGAAGGCCGTGGCCGACTGGGTATTGAGCTTGCCGCACATGGTATGGATATCGGCGGCCGGAATGTAATAGGCATTATCGAAGTGCGCCAAGGCCCGGCTGGCCACGGCTTCGGACAAATCGGCCGAATAGCCGGAATGCAGCGTCATGTCCAGCTTGACGCCCAGAATGTGGCCTTCCTGGTCGAAACCGACGTCGTATTCATAATAGAACCCGTGGCGCTTGCCGGTGATCATCATGTCGTCGTCGCGGTCGACGCGCAGCTTGACCGGACGCTGCAGATGGCGGGCGCACACGGCGGCCACGCAGGCAAACAAGGCGGACTGGGATTCTTTGCCGCCAAAGCCGCCGCCCAGGCGGCGGCATTCGATTTCGACCTGGTGGCGCGACCAGCCCAAGGCATGCGAGACCGCGTGCTGCATCTCGGTGGGATGCTGGGTGGAGCACAAGACCAGCATGCCGTCTTTTTCGCGTGGAATGGCGTAGGAAATCTGGCCTTCCAGGTAGAACTGCTCTTGCCCGCCGCAGGAAAACGCGCCCGTCAGGCGCACCGGGGCATTGTCCAGGGCTTTTTGCACATCGCCCTGGATCAGGCGCAATTCATCGGTGGTGCCCGCCCCCGCGGCCTTGGCCTGCTTGGGGTGCAGCATGAAGGGCAGTTCTTCGTAGCTGATCTTGCCCTGGCGCGCCGCGCGGCGCGCCTGCTCCACGGTCTTGGCCACCACCACGAACAGGGGCTGGCCGACGTACTGCACCAGGCCATCGGCCAGGATGGGGTCGTCGGCGATCACCGGCCCGCAATCGTTCACACCGGGGATGTCGTTGGCCGTATACACGGCCAGCACGCCGGGCGCCTGGCGCACGGCATCCAGATTCATGGCGGTGATCCGCGCATGGGGTTTGTCCGACAGGCCCAGCGCGGCATACACCGTATTGCGCAGTTCGGGGATGTCGTCGGTATAGACGGCTTCGCCGCTGACGTGCAGCACGGCGGATTCGTGCGGGCTGGCGGCCCCGGCGGCGGGTTCGCCCACCACGGGACGCGGGATACGGTCGTTGGCAATGGCCAGACGATCGAGTTCGACAGGGATATTGACACGCATGTTCATGTCGGCCTCCTCAAGCAAGTTCGGCCAGATTGGCCGTATTCACCTGATGCGTCGCCAACGGCGCCCCAGGGGCGGTTTCCAGATAAAAGCGATACAGCAGATTTTGCGAGGCCAGTTGGCGGTAGCCGCTGCTGGCGCGCATGTCGGTCAGGGGTTTGAAGTCTTGCGCCATGGCCGCCATGGCGGCCCGCACGTGGGCTTCGTCCCAAGGCTGGCCCTGGACGGCGGCTTCGACCGCGCGCGCGCGGCTGGGCGTGGCCGCCACCCCGCCAAAGCCCGTGCGCAGGCTGCACACCCCGCCGGACGCGTCCAGCTGCACGGCAAAGGCGGCGCACACGGCGGAAATATCCTGGTCGAAGCGCTTGGACAGTTTGTACGTGCGGAACTGGCGGCCTTCGACCCGCACCGGCACCCGCATGCCCTGGACGAATTCGCCCGGCTCGGCGGCGTTTTTCTGGTAGGCCAGGTAGTAGTCTTCGAGCGGCATCTCGCGCACGCGGTCGCCCCGGCGCAGAATGATGGCGGTGCCCAGGGCGATCAGGGCGGGCATGGAATCGCCGATGGGCGAGCCATTGGCCACATTGCCCCCCAGGGTGCCGGCATTGCGGATCGGGAAGGACGCAAATCGCTGGCGCAATTCGGTCAGCTCGGGCAGGTGTTCGATCAGGGCGTCGAAGGCGTCATTCAGCAAGGCGCCGGCCCCGACGATCAGGTCGTCGCCATCCAGATGGATATCGCGCAATTCATGCACCTGGCCGATGTAGATCAGGTGCGGCAGGTCGCGGTGCTGCTTGGTGACCCACAGGCCCACGTCGGTGCTGCCGGCCAGAATGCGCGCATCGGGGTGGTCCAGCCGCAACTGCGCCAACTGGGCGAGGGTGCGCGGCGCATGGAAGGTGTGGCCGTCGTGGGTATAGGAAAACGTGTCGTCGCGCCGCAGGGTGGACAGGATTTTCGCCAGGGCGGCGCGGTCGAAGTCCACGGCGGGATACTGGTACATTTCGGCGGCGGCATGCACAATGGGCTGATAGCCGGTGCAGCGGCACAGGTTGCCCGACAGCGCGTCGTCGATCTGGGTGCGGGTCGGGGCGGGGTCCTGCGGCCCATGAGCCAAATACATGCCCCACAGAGACATGACGAAGCCCGGGGTGCAAAAGCCGCATTGCGACCCATGGCAGTCCACCATGGCCTGCTGCACGGGATGCAGCGCCCCATCGGGCTGGCGCAGGTCTTCGACCGTGTACAGCGCCTTGCCGTCCAGCGTGGGCAGGAACTGGATGCAGGAATTGACCGCGCGCATCGTGACGCCGCCCTGGCCATCGGGTTCGGCCACCATGACGGTACAGGCCCCGCAGTCGCCTTCCGCGCAGCCTTCTTTGGTGCCCATGCAGTTCAGGTCTTCGCGCAGATACTGCAGCACGGTGCGCGTGGTGGGCTGGTCGGTGACCTCGTGGACCTGCCCGCGGTAATGGAAGCGAATGGCGGATGTCTCCATGGTGTTCCCTTTTTGTATGAATGCCGGTGATGAGACCCAAGATAGCACCAAGCGGCCAACCGGGGTATTCGCTATTGATGATGGCGAGTATCAGGGTCTTTGATCATGGACGCCACCGCCCCGCGCAGGAATAATGCAGGCATGAGCAAAACCCGAGAATCCATGGATACCCACCTGCTGCGCATCCTGCAAATCCTGCTGACCGAGCAAAGCGTGTCGCGCGCGGCGATCAAGCTGGGGCTGTCGCAGCCCGCCATCAGCAATTCTTTGCGCCGTCTGCGCGACATCACGGGCGACCCGATCCTGGTGCGCAGCAAGACCGGCATGGTGCCCACCCAGCGCGGGCTGGATCTGCTGGCCCACGCCAACGAGGCCCTGACGGCCATTGCGCACATCACCCAGCCGCCGGGGGCCTTCGACCCGGCCACATCCACCCGGGAATTCCACCTGGGGGCGCCCGACTACCTGGACGCCATGTTCCTGCCCAACATTGCCGAAATCCTGCGCCGCGAGGCCCCGCACGCCAAGTTCATCGTACACCCGATCAACTCGGACTACGACTACACCAGCGGGCTGGAAGACGGCGGGCTGGATGTCGTCATCGGCAACTGGCTGGAACCCCCGCCACAAATGCACATGGCCCGCCTGTTCGACGACGAGGTCGTCTGTATGGTGGGCAGCCAGAACCCCATTGCCCGGCGCGACATCAGCCTGAAGCAATACCTGGAACTGCCCCACCTGGCCCCGTTTCCCTATGTCTCCGAGCGCCAGAGCTTCATCGACGGCTACCTGGCCTCGCAGGGCCTGCGGCGCAATATCCAGATGACGATCCCGTACTTCGGCCAGGTGGCGGGCATGCTGCTGCGCACCGACCTGATCTTCACCACCGGGCGGCAGTTCGCCCAGCACTACGCCCGCTACCTGCCCATCACCATCCTGCGCTCGCCGTTCGACTTCCCGGCCATGCGCTTCTACCTGCTGTGGCACCGGCGCTGCCACGGCGCCACCGAAGTCATCTGGCTGCGCCAGTGCATCGTGCGGGTGGCCGCCATGCTGCAGGCCAGCCTGGGCGCGCCGCCCACGGGCGGCGTATAGGGGCCGCGCACGCGCGAGAACATCAGCCCGGCTTGATAATTATCATCAGCCGTCGGCGCGCACAGCCCAAAACCTTGTCCCTAGAATGAATCAGGCCGGTCAATCCGTGATCGTGCATCGACACCATAAAACCAGCGAACAAACTGGCAACCATTCAGGAGACAAGGCTCATGAGCGAGCAGGAAACCGTATTGCCTGCGGGGTTCGACCCCATTGCCCCCCAGGCACACCCCCCCACCCCCACCGGCTGGCTTGAGCGGCGCTTCCAGCTGCATGCCCGGGGCACCAATGTCCGCCAGGAAACCCTGGCCGGCCTGACCACTTTTCTGGCCATGGTGTATTCCGTCTTCGTCGTCCCGGCCATGCTGGGCAAAGCCGGGTTCGACACCTCATCGGTATTCATCGCGGTCTGTCTGACCAGCGCTTTCGGATCCCTGCTGATGGGCCTGTGGGCCAACCTGCCCATCGCCGTGGGCTGCGCGATCTCGCTGACCGCCTTTACCGCCTTCGACCTGGTGCTGGGCCAGGGCCTGTCGCCCGCCGTGGCGCTGGGCGCCATCTTCCTGATGGGGGTGATCTTCACCGGCATTTCCGTCACCGGCGTGCGCACCTGGATTCTGCGCAACCTGCCGGCGGGCATCGCGCACGGCACCGGCATCGGGATCGGCCTGTTCCTGCTGCTGATCGCCGCCAACGAAGTCGGCCTGGTGGTCAAGAACCCGGGGCCGGGCCTGCCGGTCTCCCTGGGCACCCTGAACGCGATGCCCGCCCTGCTGTCCGTCCTCGGGCTGGCCGCCATCTTCGGCCTGGAACGCCGGCGTGTGCCGGGGGGCATTCTGCTGGTCATCCTGGCCCTGTCCATCGTCGGCCTGATCTGGGATTCATCCGTCACCTTCAACGGCTTGTTCGCCCTGCCTTCGTTCGGCGGCGAGACTTCGCTGATCGGCACCATGGATGTGGGCGGGGCGCTCAGTGCCCTGGTCATCCCCAGCGTGCTGGCCCTGGTCATGACGGCGGTGTTCGACGCTACCGGCACCATCCGCGCCGTGGCGGGCCAAGCCGGGCAGCTGGATGAAAACGGCCAGATCATCAATGGCGGGCGCGCCCTGACGGCGGACTCGGTCAGCTCCATCGTGTCGGCCGGCCTGGGCGGCGCGCCGGCGGCGGCCTACATCGAATCGGCCGCCGGCACGGCGGCGGGCGGCAAGACCGGCCTGACCGCCACCATCGTGGGCCTGGGCTTTCTGGCGCTGATCTTCCTGTCGCCCCTGGCCGCCCTGGTGCCGGCCTATGCCACGGCCCCCGCCCTGATGTACGTGGGCCTGCTGATGCTGGGCGGCGTGCGCCACCTGCGCATGGACGACACCGTGGACACCATGGCCGGCATGGTCTGCGCCGTGTTCATCGTACTGACCTGCAACATCGTCACCGGCATCATGCTGGGCTTCACCACCCTGGTGATCGGCCGGGTGTTCGCGGGCGAATGGCGCAAGCTGAACATCGGCACGCTGGCCATCGCCATCGCCCTGGCGGTGTTCTACCTGGGCGGCTGGGCCATCTGAGGCCGATCCGCGGCCGGGGCCTGCATGGCCCGGCCGCAATCCCCCAGCAAATGCCTCAACCACTGATGAGAAGGCGCATGATGATTGCGAGCATGCCACAGCTGGTAGAACCGCATGGGCGGGAAATCAATGGGCGATTCGACGATCGCCAGCGGCAGCAGCCCGGCGTAGTAACGCGCAAAATGCCGGGCCGTGGTAAAGACCAGATCGGTGCCGGGCAGCAGATACGGCGCCAGCATGAAGGACTGCACTTCGATGCATTCTTCGCGCTGGATGCGCAGCGCGGTCAGCTCGGTGTCGATCATGCCGCGCTGCGTCATGGAGTACGGCGTGGGCACCACGTGCTGCATGCGGCGGAAATCATCCATCGTCAGGCGACGCGCCGCCAGCGGGTTGTCCGCCGACATCAGGCACACGATGGGGTCTTCCAGCAATACCGACAAATGCATGCGGTCCGGGGGTTCGGGCCAATTGCCGATCACGACGTCCAGGTCGCCCTCGGCCAGGGATTGCTCGAAATCGAAATCCGGCCCCAGGGCATGCAAGACCAGCCGCGCATAGGGGGCCTCGCGGCGAAACCGCGCCACGGCCGATGCCGCGAAAGCCGGCGCCAGGTAGTCGGGCGAACCGATCCGAAACACCTGGCGGCTGCTGGCGGGATCGAAATCGTCGCCGGTCTCCAGCATGTTGTCGATGGCCCCCAGGGCGGCCTTGGCGTGTTCGAGTATCGCCTGGGCGCGGTCGGTGGGCACCATCCCGCCTTTTTCGCGCACCAGCAAAGGGTCCTGGAAAATCAAGCGCAGGTTTTTCAGGGCAACGCTGATGGCGGGCTGCGATTGATTCAGCTTCAGCGCGGTGCGGGAAACGCTGCGCTCCGCCATCAGGATGCAGAATACCTTTAGCAAATAGGTATCCAGCGTGGCATTACTGCGTCGTGTGGCCATGGCTTCGGGTTCCTTCTTGCATGAATGCGTTCAAGCTTATACCACTTATACATTGCAGCACCCTTCTTTTAGTCGCGGATACCCCGTAGACTTTCTCTTATGATGCACTCAATGATTTCCGCCATGACACTCACCCAGCTCTCCGCCTTGTCCCAAGCCGACTTCACCCGTACCCTGGGGGATATTTTCGAGCACTCCCCCTGGATTCCCGAACGCGCCTGGGCCGCGCGGCCCTTTGCCGACGTGGAATCCCTGCACCGGGCCATGGTCCAGGTCGTCCTGCAGGCCAGCCCGGAAGAACAGCTGGCCCTGATCACCGCCCACCCGGAACTGGCCGGCAAGGAAGCCGCCGCCGGCACCCTGACCCAGGCCTCCACCGGCGAGCAGCGCGGCGCGGGGCTGGATCAATGCAGCGCCGAAGAACTGCAGCGCCTGCGCAGCCTGAACGCCCGCTACCAGGAAAGCTTCGGTTTTCCGTTCGTCATCGCCGTCAAGGGACGCAACCGCTACCAGATCATGGATGCCATCGAAACGCGGCTGCAAAACGACCACGACACCGAACGGGCCACCTGTCTGGATCAAATCGCACAGATCGCCCGGTTCCGGCTGGACGCCCAGTTTGCCTGACGGCTGCCCGGGATATCATAGGGACGGTCGGCAACCGTCCGATGCCCCGTTGTTTTAGGAAGAAAACCCCATGACTACCGAAGTTCCGGTCAAACTGACCATCGAAACATTGGCCCGCGAGACCTTTGCGCCGTTCGGCGATGTGATCCAGGCCGACGACGCGGCCAAGCATTTCACCATCAACGAAGGCAATACCGAACGCTACCACGACCTGGCCGCCATCGACCCGGGCGCGGATGGCCGCGCCATTGTGTCGATTTTCCGGGGCAAGCCGCGCAGCCTGCCGTTCACCATCACCCTGATGGAGCGCCACCCCAAAGCCAGCCAGGCCTTCATCCCGCTGTCCGGCAAGCCCTACCTGGTGGTGGTGGCCAAAGCCGAAACCGCCCCCGCCGTGCAAGACCTGCGCGTGTTTCTGTGCCATGGCGACCAGGGGGTGAACTACGCCCCGGGCGTGTGGCACCATCCGCTGCTGGCGCTGGAATCGGTCTGTGATTTCCTGATCATCGACCGCGCCGGGCCGGGGGACAACTGCGATATCGTGCAGATGGACGCCCCCAGCATCATCCCCGCGCTGGGCTGACGCGGCCCCGCACCAAGGCCCCACCCGCGCCCCGGCGGCGCAGCGCACGGGGTCATCGGCTTTACCTGGCGGCCGATCGCAGGCTGATCACCACCAGCGCCACCGCAATCAACAGCATCCCGGCCAGTTCCATCGCGCCGGGCTGCTCGCCCAGCTGCAGCCAGCCGGCCAGCACCCCCACCACAGGCACCCCCAGGGCGGACATCCCCGCCACCCCGGCGCTCAGGTGCTGCAAGGCAAACAGCCACAAGAACCACGCCAGCGCCGTGGCGATCACGGCGTTGTACAGCAAGGCCCCATAGAAATACGGCGTCGGGTCAATGGGTTTTTCCGGCACCAGCCAGGCGGCCAGGCACAGCGACAACGCCCCGAACAGCATTTGCCAGGCCGTCAGCGGCAGGGCCTCCATGGGATAGTCGCGCTTGATCCACTTGGCCACCATCGTGGCCAGCGCCCAGCACAGGCCCGCGCCCAGGGCCAGCAATTCGCTGGCGATGTCCGCATGCAGGCGCCAGGGTTCGAGAATCAGCACCAGCCCTCCGGCGGCCAGCGCCAGCGCCAGCCATTGCCAGCCGCGAATGCGTTCGCCAAAGGCAAACCACGCCATGGGGATCACCCAGAAGGGCATGGTGTAGACCAGAATGGACGTTTTGCCCGCGCCGCCGTGCAGCAGGGCCACTTGGATCAGGGCGGAAAACACCCCGGTCTGCAAGACCCCCAGCAGCGCGACCCGCCCCCAGGCGCGCAGCCCCATGGGCTTGCGCAGCGCCAGCAGAACCCCCAGCAGGACGACCGCCCCCAGCAGCGTGCGCAAGGCGGAAAAATCGAACGGCCCGACATACGCCAGGACGGATTTCATCACCACCCAGTTATAGCCCCAGCCCAGCGCCATGCCCGCCAGGGCCAGCAAGGCCAGGCGTTCGTTGCGCCGCGCGGCGGCGTCTTTTGCCGCGGCGGCCGGGGATGTTTTCTGGTTTGCGGCGGCGGGCACCGCAGTATCAACGTGTTTTTTTGTCAAGATGCTCTCTGTCCTTCCCAGTAAGCAGGGGCCTGATAATGGTTTCTCAGGTCATCAATAAAATAGCGCACTTTGGCGGGCAGGTAGCGCTGCTGCGGATAAACGGCCTGGATGTCGTAGGCGGGCAGCGCATATTCGTCCAGCACGGTCACCAGCTCGCCGCGTTTCAGTTCGCGCTGGATTTCCCAGGTGGATCGCCAGCCGATGCCCAGGCCCTGGCGCACCCACTGATACAGCAGCTCGCCATCGTTGCAGGCCAGATCTCCCCGCACGCGCACGGCGAACGGCTTGCCCTCGCGCACGAACGTCCAGCCCCGATGCTGGCCGCCCTGCAGGTTAAAAGCCAGGCAGTTGTGGCGCGCCAGGTCTTCCGGCACCCGCGGCACCCCGTGCGAATCAAAATACGCCGGCGTGCCGCACACCACCCGGCGGTTGGGAAACAGGCGCACCGCCACATAATTGGGATCGGTGACCTCGCCAATGCGGATCGCCATGTCATAGCCTTCGCGCACCAGATCCACCACACTATCAGTGAAATTGAAGGACAGGGCCAGGTTCGGGTAGCGCGCCCGGAACGCCAGCGCGTGGGGGGCGACGTGCTGGCGGCCAAAAGCGGCGGGCGCCGATACCACCAAATGGCCGCTCAGGCTGCGGCGGCGCGCCATGATGCTGGCATCGGCATCGTCAAAATCCTGGATCAGCTGTTGGCATTGTTCCAGATAGCGTTCGCCCAGCTCGGTCAGCACCAGCCCGCGGGTGGAACGGTGCATCAGCTGCACGCCCAGGCGCTTTTCCAGCGCCGTCAGGCGCCGGCCCATCACCACCGGGGTCACCCGCTCGGCCAGGGCCGCCGCCGCAAAGCTGCCTTTCTCGGCAATCAATACAAAACTGCTGATGTCGGTATAGCGCCCCATGTCTGCCTCCTTTGCCTGACGCTGGCCGCCAACCCGATACATATCAAGGATATCGGCCTGCTTCACACAGTCTGATGTTTCAAAAATTCTACCTTAGTTTTTTCTTATCAGATACTTTTAGTATCGACAGAAACGAGGTTCGCAGGGATTCCTGTTCGTTCCCGCAAGCCGTATTCTGGTTCCAATCGCCACACGCCCCATCCGCCGTCCCTGCGCCGGTCCGGCCCAACGCCCTGCGGATGCGTGCACACCACTTATCCATCTCGACACACCAAGGAGTAATCACATGGCTCGAATGAGAGCAGTAGACGCCGCCGCCGCCGTCCTGCAAAAAGAAGGCATCACCACCCTGTTCGGCGTGCCCGGCGCGGCCATCAACCCCCTGTACTCGGCCTTGCGCAAGAACGGCAACTTCAAGCATGTGCTGGCGCGCCACGTCGAAGGCGCCTCGCACATGGCCGAAGGCTACACCCGCGCCCAGCCCGGCAATATCGGCGTGTGCCTGGGGACATCCGGCCCGGCCGGCACCGACATGATCACCGGCCTGTACTCGGCCCTGGGAGACTCGATCCCCATTCTGTGCATCACCGGCCAGGCGCCGCGCTCGCAGCTGCACAAAGAAAGCTTCCAGGCTGTGGACATCGAAACCATCGCCAAGCCCGTCACCAAATGGGCCGTGATGGCGCGCGAACCCGAACTCGTGCCGCGCATCCTGCAGCAGGCCTTTCACATCATGCGCTCCGGCCGTCCCGGCCCCGTGCTGGTGGATCTGCCCTTCGACGTGCAGATGGCCGAGATCGAATTCGACATCGACACCTACGAGCCGCTGTCCGTCTACAAGCCGTCCGCCACGCCGGCGCAGGCCGCCAAGGCCGTTGAAATGCTGAATGCCGCCGAGCGCCCCCTGCTGGTGGCCGGCGGCGGCATCTTCAGCGCCGACGCCGCCCCCCTGCTGCAGGAATTCGCCGAACTCACCGGCGTGCCGGTGATCCCCACCCTGATGGGCTGGGGCGTGATCCCCGACGACCACCCGCTGATGGCCGGCATGGTGGGCCTGCAAACCGCCCACCGCTACGCCAACGCCAGCCTGCTGGCCGCCGACTTCGTCATGGGCATCGGCAACCGCTGGGCCAACCGCCACACGGGCTCCACCGCCGTCTACACCGAAGGCCGCACCTTCGTGCACATCGACATCGACCCCACCCAGATCGGCAAGGTCTTCGGGCCGGACTTCGGCATCGCCTCGGACGCCGGCGTGGCGCTGACGCTGATGATCGAAGAAGCCAAGCGCCTGAAAGCCGCCGGCAAGCTGCGCGACCGCAATGCCTGGGCCCAGGAATGCCGCACCCGCAAGGGCGAGAAATCCATGCAGCGCAAGACGCACTTCGACCAAGTGCCCCTGAAGCCGCAGCGCGTATACGAAGAAATGAACAAGGCCTTTGGCCGCAACACCCGCTACGTCACCACCATCGGCCTGTCGCAGATCGCCGCCGCCCAGCTGCTGCACGTCTACGGCCCGCGCCACTGGATCAACGCCGGCCAGGCCGGCCCCCTGGGCTGGACGGTGCCGGCCACCCTGGGCGTGGTGGCCGCCGACACCGGCGACGAAATCGTGGCGCTGTCGGGCGACTACGACTTCCAGTTCATGATCGAAGAACTGGCCGTGGGCGCGCAATTCAACCTGCCCTACATCCACGTGGTGGTGAACAACGCCTATCTGGGCCTGATCCGCCAATCGCAGCGCGGCTTCGACATGGACTACTGCGTGCAGTTGGCCTTCGACAACATCAACGCGCCTGAAACCGATGGCTATGGGGTGGATCACGTCAAGGTCGCCGAAGGCCTGGGCTGCAAGGCCATCCGCGTGAAAAAGGTCGAGGACATCCAGCCCGCCATTGAGCAGGCCCGGGCCTGGATCAAGGAATTCAAGGTGCCGGTTGTGGTTGAATTCATCCTGGAGCGCGTCACCAACATCTCCATGGGCAACGACATCAACGCCATCAACGAGTTCGAAGAACTGGCGGAACGCGGCGAGGACGCCCCCACCGCCATCACCCTGCTGGATTAAGGCGCTTCAAAGCCCGTCGGCTTGTCTGCCTCCGGTGTCCGCCTGCGGCGCGCCGGCACACAGACAAGCCCCCTTTGAACCTACCGGAGTCATCACATGCCAAAATTTGCCGCCAATCTGTCGATGCTGTTTACCGAAATCGACTTCCTGGATCGCTTCGCCGCCGCCGCCAAGGCCGGTTTCCAGGGCGTCGAGTACCTGTTCCCCTATGCCTACGCCAAGGAAGACCTGATCCAGCGCCTGAAGGACAACGGCCTGGAACAAGTTCTGCACAATCTGCCCGCCGGCGACTGGGCGGCCGGCGAACGCGGCATTGCCTGCCACCCCGACCGCGTCGAGGAATTCAAGCAAGGCGTGGCCCAGGCCATCGACTATGCCACGGCCCTGAATTGCCCGCAGGTCAACTGCCTGGCCGGCATCGTGCCGGAAGGCGTGGATCACGCCACGGCCCACCGGACGTTCGTCGACAATCTGCGCTACGCCGCCGCCGAGCTGAAAAAGGCCGGCATCCGCCTGGTGATCGAGCCCATCAACACCTTCGACATCCCCGGGTTCTTCCTGAGCCGCACCGACCAGGCCCTGGCCATCCTCGCCGAAGTCGGATCCGACAACCTGAAGGTTCAGTACGACATCTACCACGCCCAGCGCATGGAAGGCGAACTGGCCAACACGATCAGCAAGCAACTGGCCGCCATCGGCCATATCCAACTGGCCGACAACCCGGGGCGCAACGAACCGGGCACCGGCGAAATCAATTACCAATGGCTGTTCCGCCATATCGACGGCACCGGCTACAACGGCTGGATCGGCTGCGAATACAAGCCGGCCGCCCGCACCGAAGACGGCCTGGGCTGGATAAAGGCCCTGGCCTGAACCGCCGCCGCGCGGCAAAACATCGACACACCCTATCGGGGCGGGCCTACCCCGCCCCCATGCCAACGCAATAAGGAGCATTCTCATGGCTAACATCGGATTCATCGGTCTGGGCATCATGGGCACCCCCATGGCGGCCAACCTGATCAAGGGCGGCCACTCCCTGGTCACCTACACCGTGGGCAACACCCCGCAAAGCCTGCTGGACGCCGGCGCCAAGCAAGCAGCCAACAGCACCGAAGTCGCCCAGGCGTCCGACATCATCATCGTGATGGTGCCCGACACGCCCGACGTCGAAGCCGTGCTGTTCGGTGAAAACGGCGTCGCCGCCGGCCTGTCCAAAGGCAAGATCGTCATCGACATGAGCTCGATCTCGCCCGTCGCCACCAAAGAATTCGCCAAGAAGATCAACGACCTGGGCTGCGAATACCTGGACGCCCCGGTGTCCGGCGGCGAAGTCGGCGCCAAGGCCGCCAGCCTGACCATCATGATCGGCGGCAGCCAGGCCGCATTTGATCAGTGCGAATCCATTTTTGCCCTGATGGGCAAGAACATCACCCTGGTGGGCGGCAACGGCGACGGCCAGACCACCAAGGTCGCCAACCAGATCATCGTGGCCCTGACCATCGAAGCCGTGGGCGAAGCCCTGGTGCTGGCCTCCAAGGCCGGGGCCGACCCCGCCAAGGTGCGCCAGGCCCTGATGGGCGGCTTCGCCAGCTCGCGCATCCTCGAAGTGCACGGCGAACGCATGGTCAAGCGCACCTTCGATCCGGGCTTCCGCATCAACCTGCACCAGAAGGATCTGAACCTGGCGCTGACCACCGCCCGCCAGTTGGGCCTGTCCCTGCCGAGTACGGCGGTCGCCCAGGAACTGTTCAACGCCTGCGTGGCCCACGGCGGCGCGGCCTGGGATCATTCCGGCATGGTGCGCGCCCTGGAAATCCTGGCCAACCACGAAATCGGCCAGTAACCTGTTCGGCAACCTGCCCGGCGTGCATTCACCGGAGTCCGAATGCACCAGCCCGCCGGGCAGGCGGCCAACCCGCCAAAGGAGAGGGCCTGAACCCCCAGACCCTGTCCTTTGGTCGCTGCCGGCCGCCCGCTTGCCGCCGGCCCTTGATCATTGAACGCAAAACCTGACCAGAGAAGCCCATGACCGATCCCCGCGAACTGTTGACCCGCATGTTTCAGGCGGCCGTGCGCGCCGCCCAGCCGGAACACTGCATCCCCGCCTTTCTGCCGTCGCGCCCCAAGGGGCGCACGATCGTCATCGGGGCGGGCAAAGCCTCCGCCGCCATGGCCCAGGCGTTTGCAACACACTGGGACGGCCCCCTGGAAGGCGTGGTGGTCACGCGCTACGGCTATGCCGTGCCCTGTGAGCGGCTCGACATCATCGAAGCCGCCCACCCCGTGCCCGACGAAGCCGGCGAACGCGCCGCGCAACGCCTGTTCGAGCAAGTCCGCGGCCTGACCGCCGACGATCTGGTGATCTGCCTGATCTCCGGCGGCGGTTCGTCGCTGCTGCCCGTGCCCGGCCCCGGGATCAGCCTGGCCGACAAGCAGGCCATCAACCGCGCCTTGCTGAAATCGGGCGCCACCATCGCCGAAATGAACTGCGTGCGCCGCCACCTGTCGGGCATCAAGGGCGGCCGCCTGGCTGCCGCCTGCGCCCCGGCGCGGGTGGTCAACCTGCTGATTTCCGACGTGCCCGGCGACCAGCCCTGCGACATCGCATCCGGCCCCACGGTGGCCGACCCCAGCACCTGCGCCGACGCGCTGGACATCGCGCGCCGCTACCGCATCGACCTGCCCGACGGCGCCCGCCGCCTGCTGGAATCCGGCGAGGGCGAAACCCTGAAACCGGGCGACCCGGCGCTGGCCCGCGTGGAAACCCACCTGATCGCCACCCCCCAGCTGGCGCTGGAAGCCGCCGCCGCCGTGGCCCGGGACGCGGGCGTCACCCCCGTGCTGCTGGGCGACCGCATCGAAGGCGAAGCCCGCGACGTGGGCAAGGTGCTGGCCGGCATTGCCCTGCAGGTGCGCGCCCACGATCAACCCGCCCCCGCCCCCTGCGTGCTGCTGTCCGGCGGCGAAACCACCGTCACCGTGCGCGGCCAGGGGCGCGGCGGGCGCAACGTCGAATGCCTGCTGTCCGCCGCCATCGCCCTGGACGGCGCGGATCAGGTCTACGGCCTGGCGGGCGATACCGACGGCGTCGATGGCCAGGAGGAAATCGCCGGGGCGCTGATCACCCCCGACACCCTGAACCGCGCCTGGGCCGCGGGCATGCCGCCGCGCGCACACCTGGACGACAACGACGGCCACGGCTTTTTCGAACGGCTGGGCGATTCCCTGGTGACGGGCCCCACGCTGACCAACGTCAACGATTTTCGCGCCTTCCTGATTCTTTAGTTCGCACACCACCCGCGCTGCCGGACGCCGCCCCGAAGGGATGGACGCCCCGACAGCCAGAAGGAGACTTGACATGAAAACAATTCGCGTCCTGACCCTGGACGACGCCCGCCGCATGGCCCTGGCCGCCGAGGCCGAAGCCCGCAAAAACGACTGGAACGTCAGCATCGCCATCTGTGATGCGGGCGGCTACCCCCTGTGGCTGCAGCGCATGGATGCCGCCAATATCATGAGCGCCCTGGTCGCCCCGGAAAAAGCCCGCGCCTGCGTGCTCAGTGGCAAGCCCAGCAAAGTCTACGAGGACATGGTCAATCAGGGCCGCATCGCCGCCCTGTCCATGCCCGTCGTGCCGCTGGAGGGCGGCGAACCCATTTACTACGACGACCAGGTCATCGGGGCGGTGGGCGTATCGGGCGTGCAAGCCGGCCAGGACGCCCAGGTGGCCCGCGCCGGGGTGGCGGCGCTGGACGGCCCCGATCACCTGAGCGAACACCTGTATCAAGGGAAATCCGCATGAGCACCGAACGCCGCGCCCGCATCCTGGCGACCCTGGGCCCCGCCACCTCGACCCCCGAACAAATCCGCGCCCTGGTAGAGGCCGGCGCCAATGTGTTCCGGCTGAACTTCAGCCACGGCAGCCACGAGGATCACGCCGAACGCTACCGCATCATCCGCCAGCTCGAAGCGGAAATCGGCCGCCCTATCGGCATCCTGATGGACTTGCAAGGCCCCAAACTGCGCGTGGGTAAAATCGCCGGCGGCAAAGTCGCGCTGACGCCGGGCCAGGCGTTCCGGCTGGATCTGGATCCCGCCGAGGGCACCAGCCAGCGCGCCCACCTGCCCCACCCGGAAATCTTCGCCGCCTTGGAAGACGGCACCGACCTGTTGCTGGATGACGGCAAACTGCGCCTGAAAGTCAACCGCCACGGCCCGGATTTCGCCGACACCACCGTCGTGGTGGGCGGCCCGCTGTCGGATCGCAAAGGGGTAAACGTGCCCGGCGTGATCCTGCCGATCTCCCCGTTGACCGAAAAAGACCGCGCCGACCTGGCCTTCGGCCTGTCGCTGGGCGTGGACTGGGTGGCCCTGTCCTTTGTGCAGCGCCCCGAGGACATCATCGAAGCTCGCAGCCTGATCGGCGACCAGGCCTGGATCATGGCCAAGCTGGAAAAACCCGCCGCCATCGAGCACCTGGACGCCATCATCGCGCAGGCCGATGGGATCATGGTGGCGCGCGGCGACCTGGGGGTCGAGCTTCCCCCGCAGCGCGTGCCGGTGCTGCAGCAGCGCATCGTGCGCCACGCCCGCGCCGCCGGCAAGCCAGTGGTCGTGGCCACGCAGATGCTGGAATCCATGATTACCGCGCCCGTGCCCACCCGGGCCGAGGCCTCGGACGTGGCCACCGCCGTCTACAGCGGGGCCGACGCCGTCATGCTGTCGGCTGAATCCGCCTCCGGGCAGTACCCGGTGGAAGCCGTCACCATCATGAGCCGCATCATCCGCGAAGTCGAAGCCGATCCGTCCTGGCGCAGCAACCTGGACGCCACCCACAGCCCGGCCGAAGCCAACATCCCCGACGCCATCTGCTGCGCGCTGCGCCGCGTGGCCGGCCTGTTGCAGCCTGCGGCCACCGTGGCCTACACCGCCTCCGGCTTCAGCGCCTTGCGCGCCAGCCGCGAGCGGCCCACCACGCCGATCCTGGCCCTGACGCCGGAACCGCGCACCGCCCGCCGCCTGGCCCTGGCCTGGGGGGTGCGCCCCGTGCACTTCCCCGAGCAGCTGCACGAATCCAGCGAGATGATCGCCTGCGCCAGCCAGGCCGCCCAAGCGGCCGGCCTAGCCGTCGGCGGCGACACCCTGATCGTGATCGCCGGCCTGCCTTTTGGCCTCAGCGGCAGCACCAATCTGCTGCACATCACCCAGGTCTGACCGGGATGCGCCGCGCACACCGCCAACACGGACAAGCCGCCGGCACACGCCGGACGGCATCTCCGTCCCCGCAATCCGTATAAGCAGTATCCAGCCTCGCATATAGCCGGCCCGCTTTCTTTGAAGCGGGCCTTTTTTCTGTGTGGCGGCAATGCCTTAGCCTGTCTTCCGGCCGCAATCCGCGACCGGGCCAAGACTTTAACTCTTATAGAAGACTGCCTATAATTATGGATTGACAGATAGAATCCCCAAGGACCATCATGACCGATCGCATTTCCAGCCATGGCCTGCAGGTGGCAGGCGTACTGCACCAATTCCTGGAACAAGAAGCCCTGCCGGGCACCGGCGTGCAAAGCGCCGCCTTCTGGGAAGGCCTGGCGGCCATCGTGCATGATCTGGCCCCGAAAAACCGCGCCCTGCTGGCCGAGCGCGATCGCCTGCAGGCCGACCTGGACGCCTGGTACAAGCAGCACCCCGGCCCCGTGGCCGACCCGGCCGCCTACCGCGCCTTTCTGCAGGAAATCGGCTACCTGAAACCCGTGCCCGCGCAGGTCAAGGTCACCACCGCCCACGTGGATACCGAAATCACCCGGCAGGCCGGCCCCCAGCTGGTGGTGCCGGTGATGAACGCCCGCTATGCCCTGAACGCCGCCAACGCCCGCTGGGGCAGCCTGTACGACGCCCTGTACGGCACTGACGCCATCCCGGACACCGACGGGGCCGCCCGCGGCAAGGGCTACAACCCCGTGCGCGGCCAGCGCGTCATCGCCTTCGCCCGCCAGTTCCTGGACAGCAGCATCCCCCTGGCCCAGGGCGCGCACCGCGACGCCACCGGCTACGCCGTGGTGGACGGCACGCTGCAGGTCACCCTGAACACCGGCGCCACCACCGGCCTGGCCCGGGACGACGCCTTCCTGGGCCACCGGGGCGATGCCGCCGCCCCCGAGGCCCTGGTGTTCCAGCACCACGGCCTGCACTTCGAAATCCAGTTCGACGCCCAATCACCCATCGGCCAGGCCGACGCCGCCCACATCAAGGATGTGGCCATCGAATCCGCCCTGACCACCATCATGGACTGCGAAGACTCCGTGGCCGCCGTCGATGCGGACGACAAGGTCGTGGCCTATCGCAACTGGCTGGGCCTGATGAAGGGCGATCTGACCGAGGATCTGGTCAAGGGCGGCAAGACCATCACCCGCCGGCTGAACCCCGACCGCGACTACATCGCCCGCGACGGCAACGCCGCCAGCCTGCATGGCCGCGCCCTGATGTTCGTGCGCAACGTCGGCCACCTGATGACCAACCCGGCCATCCTCGACCGCGACGGCCACGAAATCCCCGAAGGCATCCTGGATGCCGTCTGCACCGTGCTGATCGCCCTGCACGACCTGAAGCTCCGCAAGAACTCGCGCACGGGGTCCGTGTACATCGTCAAGCCCAAAATGCACGGCCCCGACGAAGTCGCCTTCGCCAGCGAAATTTTCGGCCGCGTCGAGCAGCTGCTGGGCCTGGCGCCCAACACCGTCAAGATGGGCATCATGGACGAAGAACGCCGCACCAGCGTCAACCTGAAAGCCTGCATCGCCGCCGCCGCCGAGCGCGTGGTCTTCATCAACACCGGCTTTTTGGACCGCACCGGCGACGAACTGCATACGTCCATGTACGCGGGCGCCATGGTGCGCAAGGGCGACATGAAGTCCCAGGCCTGGATTCAGGCCTACGAACTGAACAACGTGCAGACCGGCCTGGAATGCGGCCTGCGCGGCCACGCCCAGATCGGCAAGGGCATGTGGGCCATGCCGGATCTGATGGCCGCCATGCTGGAAAAGAAAATCGAACACGTCAAGGCCGGCGGCAACACTGCCTGGGTGCCCTCGCCCACCGCCGCCACCCTGCATGCCCTGCACTATCACCAGGTGAATGTGGTGGACGTGCAGAAATCCCTGGAAGACCGCCACGAAGACTACACCGGCCGCATCCTGACCGTCCCCGTCACCGCCGCCCCCACCTGGACGCCCAAGCAAGTCCAGCAAGAGCTGGACAATAACTGCCAGGGCATTCTGGGCTATGTGGTGCGCTGGATCGACCAGGGCGTGGGCTGCTCCAAGGTGCCCGACATCCACGACGTGGGCCTGATGGAAGACCGCGCCACCCTGCGGATTTCCAGCCAGCACATCGCCAATTGGCTGCTGCACGGCATCGCCACCCCGACCCAGGTCGAGGAAACCCTGCGCCGCATGGCCGCCGTGGTCGACAAGCAAAACGCGGACGACCCGGCCTACGAGCCCATGGACGGCCATTTCGATACGTCCTGCGCCTTCAAGGCCGCCAGCGATCTGATCTTCAAGGGCCTGGAACAGCCCAACGGCTACACCGAGCCCCTGCTGCACCACTGGCGCCAGGTGAAAAAAGCGGCGCTGGCCCGGGCATAAACGCAACCCGGGGGTCGCCAAGGGCGGGCGGATCGCTGGGCCGCTGTGTTGCTGTGTTGCGCAGGCGATGTCCAACGGCCCGGCGGCAAAACCCAGACGCCGCTTCGGGCCGGCACTGGAAAACCGGGCCTACGCCCGATCCGTCAACAAGGTCAGCAGCCGGGCCGGTTGGGCCTCGTCCAGATCCGGCCGATCCGGTTGGCCCAGCGCGGCCACGGCCTGCCGAAGCTGTCGGCTGCGCACGCGCGGGCGCTGTAGCCCGGATCTTCGGCCAAGACGACGGCCTGGCCCAGGCGCGCGATCTCGGCATCTTGCAGGGCCGCCCCCGTGATCCCGGCGACCCCCAGGTCGCCATGCCGCAAGGCGGATGCCACGGCAAAGGGCAGGCTGTACTGCGCGGCTTCGGTGGTGGCCGGATGGCGGGTCGCCAGGCGCGCGGCTTCATGGAAAGTCGACACGCGTATCGAAACAATACCCTCGGACGGCACCGCATACGCCCTGGCCAATGACAAGGCCGCTTCGACGGCGGGCTGCGCCCAGCGGCAAACCGGGTAAGGCTTGAAATACTGTTCCATGATGGCCCAGCGCCGCCCCAGATCCTGCCAGAGAGAGGCAACGGCAGAGTTCTCCAGCAGCACGGCCGGCGCCCCCGTGAAGCCATCCGCCGCCAACAGGGCGGCCGATACGCCGGTCATGGCCCCCCAGCCCGATCCGTCCTTGACCATGGTCGGGTGCTCAATGCAGCGCATCATCTGGCTGCGGGGCGCGAAGTATTCCGCAATGCCCAGCGCCTCGCGGGTCTTGTCCACCGCCAGCCCAAGGGCCCGCGCCGTCAGTGCGGCGGCGGCCAGGCTGTTCCAGGCCCCCGAGGTGTGATAGTCGCAGGCGGTGGCATGCAGCGCCACGCCGGCGCGGGTGGCGACCTCATACCCCAGCACCAGGGCCGCCAGCAAGGCCCGGCCCGAAAGGATCAAACCGGCATCCGCCAGCGCCAGCACCACAGGCAGCACCGTCACCCCCACATGGCCCTTGGTCAGCACATGGCCGTCATGGGCATCGACACTGTCGATGCTCGCCGCCCCCGCCAGCACCATGCCGGGCAGGCTGACGCGCCGACCATCGAACAGCATCCTGGCGCCCAGCCCCGATGCGCCATAGTGCAGGGCGGCGTGATCCCGGACGATGCGCGACAGCCGGGTCGTGCCGCCGGCGGCGGCCACACCGCACAGATCCAGCAAGCAGCGACGCGCCTGCCGGATCACGGGATCCGGCAGCGCGTCAAAGTCCAAGGCATGGATGAATTGCAAGACATCCGAAGTCGGGTTCGGCATGGTCGGGCTCCTGATTTTTCCGGCGCAGCCCCCCTGCGCGGCGGGCGGCGGCCTCATGCCGACGATGATGGTGACGATGACGACAACGGCGGCGATGGCGATGGCGGCGATGGCGGCGGCGCATACTGCCTGAGCAATTCGTGCTTGACCACCTTGCCGCTGGGGTTCAGCGGCAACCGATCCGTGAAGAACACCTGGCGCGGGCGCTTGAACGCCGCCAGCAGGCCGCTGCCCCGGCAGAAAGCATCCACATCCACCGCCCGCAGACCCGGATCGGCGCGAACGATGACCGCCGCGACCACCTGCCCCCAACGGGGATCCGGCAGGCCGATGACGGCGGCCTCGCGCACGCCCGGGCAATGGTAAAGCGCCTCCTCGACTTCCCGGGGATAGATGTTCTCGCCCCCCGAGACAATCATGTCGTCGGTCCGCCCCTGGAAGGTGTAGTAGCCCGCCTCATCCTGGCTGAACAGATCCCCGGTGTACAGCCAACCCTGTTTCAGCCGGCGCGCCGACTCCGCGGGGTTGTTCCAATAGCCGGCCATCATCTGCGGCCCTTGCACGATCAACTGGCCCACTGTGCCGGGGGAAACGACTTCGTCCGGCCCGACCTCCCGCTGCGGGTCGTGGCGGATGACCCGCGCCTGCGACACCAATGTGGGCTTGCCGCACGACCCCAGGCGCGTCAAGGCGTCTTCGGGATGCAGCAGCAGGGTCAGGCTGGCTTCCGTCATGCCATAACCGTTGAACAGGCCGCCGCAGAACTCGCGCAGCACGCGCGCCATGGTCGCGGCGGCGATAGCGGCCCCGCCGGTGGTGATCATCCGCAGGGACGACACGTCAAAGTCCTTGAAACGCGGGTGAAACAGCATTTGCTGGATCTGGGTGGGCACGGCAAACAGTGTCGTGATCCGTTCGCCCTCGATCATCCGCAGCGTATCGCCGGCTTCATAGCGGCCCATGATGACATTGGCGCCCCCCACCAGCACATGGGGCAAAAAATACGCCTGCATGCCGCCCACGTGGTAAAGCGGCGCAATATGCAGCGCCCGATCCGCCATGACCAAGCTGTATTCCATGGTGCAATTCATGGCGATGGCGACGTCATTGGCGTGCGTGTGCATGACCCCCTTGGCGCGGCCCGTCGTGCCGGAGGTATACACCAGCGCGGACAACTGGCCGGATGCGGGCGCGTAATCCGGCGCGTCCGCGCAGCCCTGGCCGGCCAGGGTTTCGTAATCATGATGCCCGGCCGGGATCGTCGCCCCGCCGGGGGCCACGGCGATGAAATCGTGGAGGCCGCGCACGTCCCGCGCCGCCGCATCGACCGTGGACGCCAGGGCCTGGCTGTAGGCCAGCACGCGCGCCCCGGAATCCCGCAGGATGTGGGCGACCTCGGCCGCCGCCAGGCGAAAATTCATCGGCACGGCCACCGCGCCGATTTTCTGGCAGGCGAAATAAATCGTCGCCGAGGCTTCATCCGTGTGCAGATACAGCGCCACGCGATCCAGCGGGCGCACACCCAGAGCGGCCAAGGCATGCGCCACCCGGTTGATCCGGGCATCCCAGGCGGCATAGGTCCAGCGCCGTTCGCCGAACACCAGCGCTTCTTTGGCCGGATAGCGATCCACCGTGCGGGCAAGAATCGAGGAAACATTCATGCGATGGCCGTCAAAGATTGGGTTTGAGGGAAGGCAGGTCGCTGCAGGCGATCAGGTACTTCACCATTTCCGAAGTCCCTCCGACGATGGTCAATGCCCGGGCATCCCGATAGAGTTGTTCGGCGCGGCCGTATTCCTTGGTCAGGCCATCGCCCCCCAGGATCTGCACCGCCGCGTCGGCGCAGAAAATCGCTGTCTCGGTCGATACCAGCTTCGCCATCGACGCGGGCTTCATCAGCGCCTTGGGACTCAACCGGCCCGCGTCATACAGCCGCGCCGCCCGGTAGGTCAGCAGCTCGGCAGCGTCGATGCGCCAGCTCATTTCGGCGATCCGATCCCAGATCAGCTGCTTGCAGCCCAGCTTTTGGCCAAAGCTCTCGCGCCGCTGCGCGTGATCCGCCGCAATCCTGAATGCCGCCCGCGCCTGCCCCAGGCCCGAGCCACCGAGGATGATCCGCTCGAAATTGAACATGGCCAGCATGATGCGGAATCCCTCGTCGCGCTGGCCCAGCAAATGATCCGCCGGCACCCGGCAATCCTCGAACACCACTTCGCCGACGACGCAGCCGCGCCGCCCCATGAAGGTGTAGCAACGAGGGAAATGAATACCCGGCGTTTCCTTGGGCACGACGACGGCGCTCATGCCTTTCCGGGACGGCACCGCCGGGTTGCTGATGCCATAGACGATATAGGTATCCGCGACGGAAGCATTTGAAATGTAGCGCTTGAAGCCGTTGATCACCCATTCGTTGCGGTGCGCATCGAACTCGATCCGGGTGGCCATCCCGGCACTGTCGGATCCGACCTCGGGCTCGGTCACACAGATGGCCCCGACCTCCCGGCCACCGACGATGCCGTCCAGATAGCGCGCCCGCACCGCCGGCTGGGCATAGCGATGCAAGGGGTAGGCGCAAGACGTCGCCGTGGCGATGGTCGTTTCAAACGCATAATTCACCGCCGCCGCTTCCTCGGACAGGATCGTCGCATGCACCAGGCCGGGCGCCGACAAGGCCCCCGCGTACAAATCCGGGAACATCAGAGTCAGGTAGTGCGCCTGGCCCAGTGCGCGGACTACCGCCTGCACAGCCGCCCAATCCTGCCGGTCTTCGATGGCTTCGGCCCGGGGAACGAGTTCCCTTTGCAAGAAATCCCGCACATCGGCACGAAACCGGCGCGCCTCATCATCCAGAAGATAGTCCTCCATCACCGCTCCTTATTGGCTATCCGGTTCCCGCGCGCAGCGCCGCCCAGACCAGGCCGGTCGTCGGGCAGATCGAGAATGCGCCGCAGTTCTCTCAGGTTGCCCACGGGATCGCTGTCGCGCACCGTGGGCAGGTTGAAACGGGCCTGACGCACGGCTTCGTAATCCAGCGCAGCCCAGGCCAGGCCGCTTTCCCCTTCGGGAACCTGGGCCACGACCTGGCCCAGGGGGTCCAGTATCCTGGATCCGCCCCAGAACTCGCGCCGCCCCTCCCCGCCCGTCCGATTGGCCATCACGATGGGCGTGCCGTACATCATGGCGTAGAAGCGCAGGGCCAGATCCCAGCCCTGGGGGTTGGAAAACCCGCCGCCGACCACCCCCAGCGCCGAGCTGATGGGGGCCAACAGCACCGTCGCCCCCTGCAGCATGGCCAAGTGAACCAGCGCCGGATTCCACAGATCCGCGCAAATCAACAGGCCCGCGTCCCACGGCCCCCGGACGGGACAAATATCCACCCGCCGGCCCGCCGTATACCGCTTGCCCTCCTCCAGCTGGCCATACGTGGGCAGGTTGATCTTGCGATGGACAAACCGCACGACGCCGTCGCGCACCCACAGCATGCTGTTGTAGAAGCGGGCCGCCCTCGCCTCCTCGACCATGCCGAACACGACATCGATCCCCCGGGCGGCCTCGGCGATCCGGCGGACCAGCGCGTCGTCCCGGCGCCGCGCCAGCGCCGGCACCGTTTCGCCCAAGTCGTACCCGGTCAGGGAAAGCTCCGGGAACAGCAGCAGCTGAATCCGCTGCGCCCGCGCCGTCCCGACCAGGGCCAGGTGCTGATCCAGGTTATGGGCCGGATCACCCAGGCGGCCCTGGGTCTGGGCCACGCCGATGCGCAGCGCGTTCATGTCACGGCTCATCATTCCGCCCCGTTCAGATCAATCCCTTTTCCTTCAGAAACGCCTGGCATACCGCGTCGATCGACTGGTGATCGACATCGACCCGGGCGTTCAGGCTGGCCATCGTCTGGTCATCCAGGACGGCGGACAAGCGATTCAGGTCATCCGCCAGCGTGGGCTGTTTGTCCAGCACGGCCTGGCGCACGACCGGCGTCAAGGCATAGGAGGGAAAGAAGCCCTTGTCATCCTGCAAGACGACAAAATCAAACGCGGGTATGCGCCCATCCGTGGCGAACACCAGGGCCACGTCCACTTGCTTGTCGCGCAGGGCCTGATAGGTCAGGCCCGTATCCATCCGCTTGATGTCGGCCCGCTTGAACTCGAAGCCATAGGTTTCCTGCAGGGGCTTCAGGCCATCGGCGCGCGCGTAGAACTCGGCATTCACGGCAAACGACAGGTTTTTCCCCTGGTTGACGGCGCCGGCCAGGTCGCTGATCGTCGCCAACCCCAGGTCGTCGGCCGCTTGCTTGCGCATGGCCAGGGCATAGGTATTATTGGCCTTGGAAGGATCCAGCCAGACCAGGCCCTTGGCCGCGTCCAATTGCTTGACCCGGTCGTACACGGCCTGGGCCGACAACGGCTCGGTCACTTTGTTGTAGACGATCAGCGAGGTGCCCGTGTATTCCCAGTAGACATCCACCAGGCCGCTTTCCTGAGCCTTGCGCAGCACCGCGCTGCCCATGCCGGCCCGGGTGTCGACCGAATAACCCTTGGCCCGCAGAAGCTGGCTGGTCATCTCCGCCATGATCTGCTGCTCGGTGAAATTCTTGCCCCCCACCACGATGGCATCGGCCGCCGCCGCTTGGCCGGAAAAGGCCAGGACGGCCGTTGCGGCGCACACTTGAGCGAATTTGAGGAATTTCATTTGTCTGCTCCTTTGGTATGGATACCCGTGCAAAGAGGTCTGCCCTATCGCAGCGGATTCACGCCCCGGGGAATCAGGGCATAGGTCGCCATGCCCATCAGGGCATCGACAAGAATGGCCAGCAGCGCGGTCGGGATCGCGCCTGCCAGCATGGTGCCGGTATCGTTGAGGTCGATCCCGGTGAAAATGAGTTCGCCCAAGCCCCCGCCGCCCACCAGGAAAGCCAGGGGCACCGTGCCCACATTGATCGCCAGCGCCGTGCGGATGCCGGCAAAGACGACATACAGCGCATTGGGTATTTCCACGCGCCACAGCACCTGCCAGGAATCCATGCCCACGCCGTAGGCGGCCTCCAGCAAATACTGCGGCACGGCGATCAGGCCGGAATACGTATTGCGCACGATATACAGCAGCGAGGCCAGCCACAGCGCGAAGATGGCCGGCGCGGCCCCGATCCCCAGCAAGGTCATGGACAGGGCCAGCACCGCCAGGGTGGGAATCGTGGTGCCGATGTTCAACAACTGCATGGCCCCTTCGGCCCAGCGGCGCATGAAGCGGCGACTGAGCACGACCCCCAGCGGCAGGCCGGTGGCCATGGCCAGCCCCCCGGATACCAACGTCAGCCCGATGTGTTCCCGGGTCAGGTAAACCATGTCGGCCCAATGATCCAGAATGTCCTCCGCCAAACCATTGCGCCGCATCCACTCAAGCAACAAGGCCAGCGCCAACAGGATCAGCAGGCGCTCGCCCCAGCGGCCGGCATGGCGCGAAGAAAGCGGCCCGTTCATGGCCGGGCCTCCCGGGCCGCCGGGCCGTCATCCGTGCGGAGCGCCTCGCGGATGGCCTGATGGGTAATGATCCCGCAGCATGCGCCGTCGTCCACCACCACCGCCAGGGCGTCCAATCCGTGCGTCAGCATGCGCGAAACCGCCAGGCGCAGATCGTCGTCCGCGCCGATCGAAACCCCGGGCCGGTTCATTTCCCGTGCGGACAGTAGCGCGCGATCCGCCGGCCGCATGGCCTGCCGCACGGTTATCAGGCGCAAACGCTTGAGCGTGCGGTCGCCCCCCACGAAGTCGGCCACGAAATCATTGGCTGGATGCGCCAGAACCTGGTTGGGCGTATCGAACTGCTGCAGCCGGCCCTCGCGGAAAATAGCGATCTTGTCCCCCATCTTCACCGCCTCGTCGATGTCGTGGCTGACGAACAAAATGGTCTTGCCCAGTTTTTCCTGCATTTTCAGGAATTCATCCTGGATCACCTGGCGGTTGATGGGGTCGATGGCGCCGAAAGGCTCGTCCATCAGCAGCACCGGCGGATCGGCCGCCAACGCGCGGGCCACCCCGATGCGCTGCTGCTGGCCCCCGGACAATTCTTTCGGATAGCGATCCAGGAAAATGGCCGGATCCAGCGCGACCATCTCCAGCAAGGACGCCGTCCGCCGCCGGATGCGCTGCCGATCCCAGCCCAGCAGCCTGGGCACCACGCCGATATTTTCGCCCACCGTCATGTTGGGAAACAGGCCGATCTGCTGGATCACATAGCCGATCTGCCGGCGCAGGGCGATCGTGTCGTAGTCCGTCGTGTCCTTGCCATCCAGAAACACCCGGCCGCTGCTGGGCGGGATGATGCGGTTCACCATCTTCAGCGTCGTCGTCTTGCCGCACCCGGACGGGCCCAGAAGAATACAGATTTCCCCGGCGGCCACTTCCATATTGATGTGGTCGGCCGCCGTCGCCGTGCCTTCCCTGGTGGTAAAGCGCTTGGTCAGGTTATCCAGCCGGATCATGATGCCGGGCCTCCTTTTCTCTGGGGGTCAGGTGGGTTTCACGCCGACCGGGGTCAGGCGGCCCTGCAGCCACAGCAGGAAAAAATCCGCCACGATGGCCAGCGCGCTGACCGCCACGGCGCCGGTCACCAACTGCCGGGGATCCGTCTGCGAAATGCCCCGGCTGATGAACACGCCCAGACCGCCCGCGCCGATATAGGCCGCAATGGCCATGATGCCGATGGACAGAACCACGGCGCTGCGCACCCCGGCCATGATGACCGGGATCGCCAGCGGGATCTCCACCTGGCCCAGGCGCTGCAGCGGGGTCATGCCCATCCCGCGCGCGGCCTCGCGCAAGGCGGGATCCACATTGTTGATCGCGGTATAGGTATTGCGGATGATGGGCAGTTGCGAATACAGCAGTACGGCGATCACCGCCGGCACATAGCCGATCCCGTGGCCGAAAAGGGACAGGACGGGAATCATGATGCCGAACAGCGCAATCGAAGGAACCGTCATGATGATGGCGGCGATGTAAAGCACCAGGCTGGCGGCTCGCTCGTTTTGCGTGATGGCGATCCCGATCGGCACCCCCGTCAGGATGGCCAGCCCGATCGCTACGCCAACCAGGGAAATGTGCTCGATGGTGCGGGAAAGGATCAGGTCGGCATGGCCAGCCATGTAGATCAGAATATCCACGACATGTGTCTCCTCGGACGAGGCCCTGGAATGTCCATCGCCGCCGCCCCGTCAACGGGAATCTATCTGGCCGGACTTCCTGCTTATGTTTCTCAATGGTAGGGCGCAAACCCGTCAGGGAATATTCCAAAAGGGACGGAATCTATCCTGAAAAGGACATTTTCCCGACATTTTTCCTGTCAGCGGCAGCACGCTGCGATTATTTCCCTACCGGCGGCGGCACGCTGCAATTCAGGGCTGCCCCTGGCGCGCCCGCTGGCGCCGACGAGCGTCAACCGGGGTCTGGCCAAAGCGTTCTCGAAACCGCCGGATGAAATGCGAGGTCGTGGAAAACCCGCACGCCAGGCCGATTTCCCGCACGGGCAGCCCGGTCTGCTCCAGCAAGGCCCGGGCGCGATCCAGACGCAGCCCCATGTAAAACCCGCCGGGCGAAACCGCCAGGCATTCCTTGAACAGGCGGTTCATGTGCCGCACCGAAAGCCCGGTCTGAGCCGCCAGTTGCGCGCTGCTCAAGGTATCCTCCAAGTGCAGCGCCATGCACTCGATGACCGCCAGCAGGCGGGGATTGCTGACATCCAGCCGGCTGCGCAAGGACAGGCGCTGGCTGGCGCGGGAACGGCGTATCTCCGGGTGGATGCACTGCTCCGCCACCGCGGCGGCCAGGCGATACCCGTGCCGCTGGCCGATCAAATGCATCATCATGTCCAGCCCCGCAGTCCCACCCGAACAGGTCAGGCGCTGCCCGTCGATTTCATAGAGTTCGTCCGTGATGTCCAGCAGGGGGAACTCCTCCCGCAGGCCCGCGACGTTTTCCCAATGAATGGTGCTGCGATGGCCATCCAGCAGCCCGGCCCGGGCCAGGAACAGCGGCCCGATCGAGGTCGCCCCCAGATTGACGCCATGGCTTGCCAGCCGGCGCAGCCACCCCAGGATATCCGGCGTGCAGTATTCGCCGGCGTCGATACCCGCCACGACAATCAGGGTATCCAGGCGTCCCGGGTCGCCCAGGCGACCCGTCGGCTGGAAGACAAGGCCATTGCTGGCGGCCACCGGCTGGTCGTCCGGCATGAAAAACCGCCAGCGATACAGGGGGGTTTCCCGGAGCCGGTTCGCCATGCGCAAGGGTTCCAGCACCCCCGCGAACGACAGCATGGAAAACTGCGGGATCAGCAGGAAACCGAATTCGGTGGGCGTCATGCGCAGACGCCGGCCGGCCTGGACATCCTATCGACGACTTATCGCACCTGCGCCACCAGCGCATCCAGCCATGCCAGCAGGGTGTCGATTTCTTCGGCGGAGACATTCAGCGCGGGCATGAAGCGCAGCAGATTGCCCCGGGGGGCATTCAGCAGCAGCCCTTCCGGGGCGCGGTTGCGGGCGGCCTCGACCAGGGCCGGGCCATCGTCGCGGTCCAGGATCAAGGCGCGCAGCAGGCCCGCCCCGCGTTCTCCCCGCATGCCCCATTTGTCCGACAGGGCCGTCAGGCCGGCCGATAGCTGGCGGGCGCGTTCGTTGACGCCATCCAGGAAACCGGGGGACGCCAGCACATCGAATACCGCCACCCCCACCGCCGTCATCAGCGGATTGCCGTTGTACGTGCCGCCCTGGTCGCCGTGCTCGAAGCAGCTGACGGCTTCGCGGGCGCACAGCGCCGCCAGCGGCACCCCGCCGCCGATGCCCTTGCCCAGCGTCATGATGTCGGGTTCGATCCCCGCGTGCTGGTAGGCGAACATCCGGCCCGTGCGGCCCATGCCGGTCTGGACTTCGTCCACGATCAGCAGCAGGCCGCGCTCTCGCGTCAGTTCCCGCAGCCCCCGCAGGAACGCCGTCGTGGCCGGGATCACGCCAGCTTCACCCTGAACGGGTTCCAGCATCACGGCCACGGTCTGGTCGTCGATCAGCGCCCGCACGGCGTCCAGATCGTTCAGTTCGGCCTTGGGAAAACCGTCCACCTGCGGCGCGAACTTGCGATCCCAGCCCGCCTTGCCAGACGCCGACATCGTGGCCAGCGTGCGGCCATGGAAGCCGTGGTCGAACGTGATGATCTTGTACGCCCCGCCCCGATGCAGCTGGCCCCACTTGCGCGCCAGTTTGATGGCGCCTTCATTGGCCTCGGCCCCGCTGTTGGCAAAGAACACGCGATCGAAGCAGGAGGCCTCGACAAGGCGCCTGGCCAGGTCGATGGACGGCTGGTTGTAGAACGCGGGCGAAGGATTGATCAGCGCCCGGGATTGGCGCGCCAGGGCATCCACCATGGGCGCGGGATTGTGCCCCAGGCAATTGACCGCCCAGCCCTGGATGAAATCCAGATAGCGCTTGCCTGTATTATCCTGCAGCCAAGCCCCTTGCCCGCCGACGAATATCAGTTCGGGGCGCGACGTAATTTCCATCAGGGCGTTGATCCCTGCACGATCCATAGTCATGAGTATCCATTCCAATCAAACAATGGTGCGCAGCCTGGCACCAAAACGTCTATTTTAGGTTGCTTGCGGGCGGTTTCGAAGCCCGGCCAGCCAACGGGCGCCAAACAGATTCAGCGCCAGTCCGATCAATACCACAACGCCGCCCATCCACTGCCAAAGCCCCAGCTTTTCGTCCAGCACCCAGTCGGCGCACAACAGGCCCACCACCGGAATCAGCAAACTGAGCGGCGCCACCCGCGCCACGGGATGGCGCGACAACAAACGCCCCCACAATACATAGCCCACCAGCGTCGCCACCCCGGACAGATAAGCCACCACCGCCACGGCCCGCCAACTGAGGTGCAGCAGGCTGTCCAGCATCCGATCCGGGCCTTCGAAAGCCGCGGACAGCAGCAGGAACGGTATGGGCGGCAACAGCGCCCCCCAGACCACCATGGACAGCATGCGCACCGGGCCCGCGCATTTCAGCACAATATTGCCGCAAGCCCAGCTGAAAGCGGCCACCAGGGTCAAGACGAAACCCAGCAGCGGCACCATGGCGGAATCCGCCCCCGCATCCAGCATCACCAGGCCGACAATCGCCAGCCCGATGCCCAGCACATGATGTAGGCGGATGGCTTCATGCAGAACCAACGCGGCAATCGCAACGGTAAAAAACGCCTGGGCCTGCAGCACCAGGGAGGCCAGGCCGGCCGGCATGCCCAAATAAATGGCCAGGAACAAAAAGACAAACTGCCCCAGACAGATCGTAGCCCCGTAACCCACGACATAACGCCAGGGCACAGCCGGACGCGGGACGAAAAGCACCGCAGGGAAAGCCACGAAAATGAACCGCAAGGCCCCCAGCAGCATGGGCGGGACTTCATCCACCCCGAACTTGATCACCACGAAATTCGCCCCCCAGACCACGATGACGATCAAGGCGGCCAGGACATCTTTTAAAGGCATGGGGTCTCCGGCGGGAAAAACGGATGCGATGAATGATCGCAGAAGACGATGGACACAACGCCATACTACGGCATTTGCCAAAATCGCGGACACCCCTGGCCCGCCGTCTGCCGTCTGCCGTCTGCCGTCTGCCGTCTGCCGTCTGCCGTCTGCCGTCTGCCGTCTGCCGTCTGCAATTAGAATAATCGTTTTGCCCCTTTGCCCACCGGACGCCCGCCATGCATCTCGCCATCCACAGCCTGTACAGCTACCCCGTCAAATCCTGCGCCGGCATCCGCCACGACCGCATTCAGGTCAGCGGCGCCGGCCTAGAATACGACCGCCACTGGATGATCGTCGATGAACAGGGCGGGTTCATGACCCAGCGCCAACACCCCCGCATGGTGCTGATCCGGCCCACGCCGCAGCCCGACGGCCTGCGGCTGGAAGCGCCCGGACAGGATGCCTGCTTCGCCCCCGTCATCGGGGACAAGCTGCCCGCCGTGCCCGTCACCATCTGGGACAGCGACACCATCGGGGCCGACCAAGGCGACGCCGTGGCCCATTGGCTGTCCTCTTTTCTGGGCGTCCCCTGCCGCCTGCTGCACGTTCATCCCCAGGCCCATCGGCTGGCCAGCATGCGCCACATGACCCATTGGATACAAACCCACCCGGACTGGCCCCAGTCTTTCCTGCCGGTGGATCGCCACGCCTTCGCCTTTGCCGACGGGTTTCCTTTCCTGGTAACCAACCAGCAATCGCTGGACGAACTCAACCAGCAACTGGCCACCGGCGGCCACGACGCAATCGACATGATCCGCTTTCGGCCCAATATCGTCCTGCAGGGCCTGGAACCCTACGACGAAGACCATCTGGCCGGGTTTCGCACCGGGGACATCGGTTTTGCATTCGTCAAGGCCTGCGCCCGCTGCCCCATCCCGAACGTCGATCCGCAGACCGGCGACACCGCCCCGGAACCCGGCCGCACCCTGGCCCGGCACCGTCAGTTTGAACAAGGCGTGCTGTTTGGCATGAACGCGATCGCCGCCCTGCCCGAAGAAGGCGAACAGTGGCTGCAGGAGGGCGACGCGGTCGACATCGAATACGATTTCTGAAGCGCGCCCGGGGCCCCTCCCCGCGGCGGACGCACCGCCGCCCGCCGAAGCGTGCCCGCCCCTGCGGCGGGCGCATGGCCATGGCCCCCCCTAATACAGCGACAACTGCACCGGATGACGAGGCGTATCGGCCTGTTCCACGGGCTCCAGCTTGCTGGCACGCACCCCCAGCAGGCGCAAGCGCCGATCCAGCACCACCCGCTTCAGGCATTGCCCCGCCGCCCGGTGGATGGCATCGGCATCGCCCACCGCCTCGTCCAGCGTCAGGTCGCGCGTCACGATGCGGAAATCATCGAACCGCAGTTTGATGCCGATGGTCGCGCCCCGCACCTGCTTGCGGGCCAGATCCCGAGCCAGGTTTTCGCACAGGTCACGAAAAATTTCCGACAACACCGCCCGATCCCGTACCACGTGCAAGTCGCGCTCGAACGTGGTTTCCCGGCTGATGGAGCGCGGTTCGGACGCCAGCACCACCGGGCGCTCATCAATGCCATGCGCCACATCCAGCAACCAGCGCGCCGTCCCCAGGCCAAAGCCGGCCTGCAGCCGATCCGGCGCCGCCGCCGCCAGTTGGGCGATGGTTTCGATCCCCATTTGCCGCAGGCGTTGCGTGGCCTTGGGGCCAATGCCATTGACCTTGGAAACCGGCAAAGGCCAGATGCGCCGCTGCAAGTCCCCCGGGCCGATCAGGGTGATCCCATCGGGCTTGTCCAGATCCGAAGCAATCTTGGACAGCAGCTTGTTGGGCGAAATCCCCACCGAACAGGCCAGGCCCGTGGCTTCCCGGACAGCCTGCTTCAGGCGCCGCGCCAAGGTCAGGGCGTCTTCGGGCAGCGCCGTCAGGTCGATGTAGATTTCATCAATCCCGCGATCTTCGACCTGCGGGGCGATCGCGGCCACCGCCGCCTTGAAGCGCCGCGAATAATACCGATACGCCGCGAAATCCACAGGCAGCAGCACCGCATCCGGGGCCAGGCGCGCCGCCTTCATCATGCCCATGGCCGAATGCACCCCCAGCGCCCGCGCCTCGTAGGTGGCGGTGGTGATCACGCCGCGCCCAGCATAATCGCGCAACAACGCATAACGGCCCGCCTCGGGCTTGGGCCCGCGGCCGCCGATGACCACCGGCCGGCCCCGTAAATCGGGATAGCGCAACAGCTCGACCGAAGCGAAAAATGCGTCCATGTCCAGATGCGCAATCCGGCGGGCGGAAGACAAATGGGAATCAGGCAAACGCAAACCTCTCAGCTCAAGGCCAACGACTTGGCCATATTGACCCGCCGTCCATCGAGCGATACGGATTGCGCTTGAGGTTTTGCAGCCAGCGGCGCAAAGCCGTCATGGCAGGGGCGGGCCATGCGCCAGTTTATCAAGCGCGCCGGGCTGGGTGCATGAGAAGGCGATAGCGGCGCCGGCCGTGCGAAACAGCGGTGAACGGGATTCCATTTCGTCCCGACGCTGGTATACTAGGCGATCCTTAAGATGTATTTTAAAGTCATCTATAACCCCGCCCTAATTAGGGCTATCCCCGTTCGCGAGGACTTATGCAAGCCGAAACCCTGAAACGATCCGTCCAGAAGACCGCCACCATGCGCTTGATTGGCCTGCGCAGCCAAGAATGCGCCGACAAACTGGACAAAGTCCTGTCCGCCCTGCCCGGCGTCGCCCAGGCCAGTGTCTCGCTGGCGGACGAAAACACCACCATCACGTTCGACACCGCCAAAATCTCCGTCCAACGCATCCAAGTGGCCGTCGCCGACGCCGGCTACGAAGCCCTGAAACCCGTCCACGGCGAAGACGGCAACTGCTGCGGCGGGTGTGGGGGATAAATCAGGACGAACAATAGCCCCTGCGGGCTATTGTTCGCCTGATTTATCGGAGCGCCTTGCAAGGCGCGACGTGGAGGGACGCCTCACCCCAAGATCAGCCCCTGCGGGCTGTTACCTGCCTGATTTATCAAAGCGCCCAGCAAGGCGCTTTTCCGCATCAATTCAGCCGTTCCGCCGCCGGATAGAATTCCAGGTTTTCGCGCTGTATCCGCTGGTGCAGCGCCTTGATCACCACATTGCAATCCTGCCGGAATGCCTCGGGATTGCCGGCAATCTGATCCGTATGCCCCCAGCGGTCGACAAAAGCCAGGAAATCCGCCGCCAGGGATTGCATTTCCGCCTGATAACGATGCGCCAGCTGGCTGACGAGCGGATCCCCCTTTTTTTGCAGCCGGGGATACAGAATATCGTCCTCGATGGCCAAGTGCAGCTTGATCTTCGACTTGATCGACAACAATTCCCGGGACAAGTGGGGTGCGTTTTCCACGATCCCCGCCTTGGCATACTGGCGCAGTTGATGAATGGCCTTCAGTATCTGCACATGCTGTAGCTTGAACCGATTGATATCCATGCTTGCCTCGGAGAGAAAACCCATCCGCCCAAACGGCAGCAGCCAGGCTTAAGAATAAATAAATGACATATAGGCAAAGCGCAGCCATCGCTGGCGCCCCTATCTGCTTGATGCTTGGAAAGTTAACATATTAAAGCGTTTGTCCTTGGGGAAACCCCGCTCAAGCCCAGGGTCTTTATTGCGGCTCGATCAATTCCGTCCCCGCGCGCGGGTCATGTCGATACGAATAATGCATAAAAACCAGCGACACGCATACTGAGCCGTACAGCAGCATGAAAGCACTGGAATACACCCCGGTCAGATCCAGCAGGGCACCGAACATGATCGGCAGGATGAACCCGCCCAACCCGCCGGCCAAGCCCACCACCCCCGACACCGCGCCGATATTGTCGGCATAATCATCACTGATGAACTTGAACACCGACGCCTTGCCGATCGCCATGGCCACCCCGACGATGAACAGCAGGCCGGTGAACACGGCTGAATTCAATCCGACGTGCAGCGACACCGGGCCGTTCAGCGTCTGGATGGTCATCTGGGTCTGGGGATAGGACAGGATAAAGAAACACACCCAGCATACCCACATCACCCACCAGGTCACGGTGTACGCCCCGAAACGGTCGGAAAACCAGCCGCCCAAAGCCCGCAGCACCCCGCCGGGCAAAGAAAAGATCATCGCCAGGAACGCCGCCAAAGTCAGATCGAAGCCGTACTCGGCCACATAATATTTGGTGATCCACAACGCCAGCGCCACGTAGCCGCCAAAGACCACCGAATAATACTGACAGTAGCGCCAGACGCGCGGATCTTTCAGCACACTCAGCTGCTGCATCACCCCCACATCGGATGGCACCCGGTGCGCCGGATCGGAATGGCTGAACAGCCAGAACAAAATGGCCGTCCCCAGCATCAGCGCGGCGTAAACTTGCGGCAGCATCGCCCAGCCAAATGCGCCGATGATCAACGGCGCGACAAACATATTCAGGGCCGAACCCGAATTACCTGCGCCAAACACCCCCATGGCGAAGCCGCGGCGTTCGGGAGCGAACCAGCGCGCCACATAGGGCGTGCCCACCGAAAACGTCCCGCCGGCCAGGCCAACGAACAAGGCCAGGATCAGGAACTGGGCATAGCTGGCGGCATGCGCCATCAAATACAGCGGCGGCACACAAACCAGCAACACCAGGAAAAAGACAATCCGCCCGCCAAAGCGATCCGTCAGCATGCCCAGCGGCACCCGGATCAAAGACCCGGTCAGCACCGGCGTGGCGACCAGCAGACCGAACTGGGTTTCATTCAGGCTGAGTTCCGCCTTCAGCGGCACCCCCAGCACCGAGAACATGGTCCAGATGGCGAAACAGACGGTAAAGGCGAAGGTGCTGGAAAACAGCACGGACAAAGCCTGCCGCGAGGCAGGCTTTGCAGGGTCGGTTGATGGCATGGCGATCTCCGTGAACAGGCTATTCACAAAGATCATAACCACACTGATAATGATGGCATCTGATCCAGATCAGACGACAACGGATCAGAGTTAACACCGGCCCGGTTTATTGCACCGTCAGCGTGACCTTGATGTTGTTTTGCGTGGCGTTGGAATACGGGCACACGACATGGGCTTTCTGCACCAGGTCTTCCAGCTTGGCGCGATCCACCCCGGGCGCGGAAATTTTGAGTTCCACCGCCAGGCCAAAGCCCGTGGGGATGGGGCCAATGCCCACCGAACCCGCCACCTGGGTGCTATCGGGCAGAGAGACATTTTCCTTGCCCGCCACCAGCGTCAGCGCCCCCAGGAAGCATGCCGAGTAGCCCGCGGCAAAGAGTTGTTCCGGGTTGGTGCCGGGGCCCGCGTCGCCGCCGATTTCCTTGGGCACGGACAGCTTGACATCCAGGCGGCCGTCCGAGGATTTGGCGCTGCCATCGCGGCCGCCGGTGGCGGTGGCATGGGCGGTATAAAGCACGTTTTCAACTGTCATGATTGGACTCCTTCCGAAAAAACGACATGGACTGCAAATGCGTCCGCAATGATTCCAGCTGCGCCTTCAGGCCCAGGGCCTGATCCGGCGTACAGCCCGTGGCGCACATCACCCCCGGGGGCACATGCCGGGCCTGCCGGCGCAGCGCCTGGCCCGCGGGCGTCAGGCTGACCAGTACCTGGCGCTGATCATCCTGGGCGCGTTCGCGCCGCAGAAAACCCAGTCCCTGCAGGCGCTTCAGCAGCGGCGTCAGGGTGGCCGAATCAAGATACAGCCGCTGCCCCAGCGCCGACACCGTCAGGCCGTCGGCTTCCCACAGCACCAGCATCACCAGGTACTGCGGATAGGTCAGGCCCAGGTCGGCTAGGTAATGGCGATAGACCTTGTTCATCGCCAGATGCGCCGAATACAAAGCAAAACACAGCTGTGCATCCAGCGTCAGCGCGTCGGCCTGCGGATTGGATGTGGTCAAGTCTGTGTTATGCATGACGCCATAATACATAGCACGCGATTAAATAGCAAGCTATTAATTTTCTGGACTGAGCGGCATCGCCCAACGCAACACGGCAACGCATACCATTGAACCGGGCATTGCTGTTCTGCACAGACCGGGCAGGCTGACGTCGCGCCAACACCCGCTGGCGGATGCTTGTTGAAACCCCTCGATTCTGGATAGACTGAAACCCTTTCAGCCAACCCCATCCCATGGCAGAAACCCTCGACTGCATCGTCATCGGCGCGGGCATCATCGGCCTGGCCACGGCGCGCGCCTGCGCCCAGGCGGGCCTGGACACCCTGGTTCTGGAAGCCGAGCCCACCATCGGCAGCGGCATCAGTTCGCGCAACAGCGAAGTCATCCACGCGGGCCTTTACTACCCAAAGGACTCATTAAAAGCCCGCCTGTGCGTCCCAGGCCGCCAACAGCTGTACGTCTATTGCGCCACGCACGGCATCGCCCACCGGCGCTGCGGCAAGCTGGTGGTGGCCACCCATGCCGATCAGCTCGCCCCCCTGCGGCGCATTGCCGCCGCCGCCCACGCCAATGGCGTCCACCGCCTGCACTGGCTGGACGCCCCCCAGGCCCAGGCGCTGGAGCCCGCCCTGCAATGCGTGGCCGCCCTGCATTCGCCGGACACCGGCGTCATCGACAGCCACGGCCTGATGCTGGCCCTGCAAGGCGACCTGGAATCCGCCGGCGGCCTGGTCGTCCTGCGATCCCCGCTGCTGGGCGGCAGCCCCTTGCCGCGCCAGGGGATACTGCTGCGCGTCGGCGGCGACGACCCCACGGAAATCATCGCCCGGCACGTCATCAACTGCGCGGGCCTGCAGGCCCAGGCGGTCGCCGCCAGCATCCAGGGCATGCCGCCCGACCGCATCCCCGCCGGCCGCTACGCCAAAGGCAACTACTATGCCTTGTCCGGCCAGGCACCGTTTTCACACTTGATCTACCCCGTACCCCAGCCCGGCGGCCTGGGCGTGCACCTGACCCTGGATCTGGCCGGCCAGGCCCGCTTCGGCCCGGATGTCGAATGGGTGGATGACCTGGACTACCACGTCGACCCGGACAGGGCCGCCGGATTCTACGACGTCATCCGCCAATATTGGCCCGCCCTGCCGGATCGGGCCCTGCACCCCGGCTACGCCGGCATCCGGCCCAAGCTGGCCCTGCCCAATGGCCAGGAAGCCGACTTCATCCTTCAAGACGCCCGCAGCCACCGAATCCCCGGCCTGATCAATCTGTACGGCATCGAATCCCCCGGCCTGACCGCCTGCCTGGCCATCGCCGACGCAGTGCTGCGGCAACTGCGGGACACACGCTGAAAACCGCCCGGCCAAGGGCCAAGCGGAAGCGTGCATAATCATGGTTCAGTTTTCTTCAATCACAGGACACCAGACCATGATCCGCGAAATGGCCCACATCACCGTCAAACCCGGCACCCAGGCCGATTTCGAAGCCGGCGTGCAAAAAGCCCTGCCGCTCTTTCAACGCGCCCGGGGCTTCCACCACCTGGAACTGCACCACGTCATCGAACATCCCGAACAATACGTGTTGCAAATCCACTGGCATACCCTGGAAGACCACATGCAGCATTTCCGCGAATCAGAAGATTTCCAAGCCTGGCGCGGGATCGTGGGCGGGTTTTTTGCCCAGGCCCCGCATGTGGTGCATACACGGGTGGTGGGGGAATAGACGCCCAAACCCGACCTCGGCCTCATGAGCGAACATTTCGTCGCCGATTGCCTTGCAACCGACGTGGAAACCGCCTCCGACCGCCGCAACTGTGCGGACAGCCGTCGCTGCTGCGCATGTGGGAACGGCTGCAGAGAGGCTACCTGGCAATGGGTTATCGGATGGTTGCAACGGGGGAATTGAACCTGGAGTTGCCTATGTAGAGCGAGTTTTTTGCTTTGGCAATAAATAGTCGATCCTTACATGGACGGCTCCGGGAAAGCAGGTTTTAGCATTGTGTAGGATCATCAAAGAGGCTGCAGCCTTACATTCGGCCTGTTGATGCAGGCATTCAACCTGCTGGCCCTGATGGCATTCGCGGATAAGATTCCCATCTGATTTTCGAGCTTGCTTGTGATCTGGACGACTATCGTGCCCCGCCTCCCTGGCCGTGCTGGAGGCGATGGGAGCCGCTGCGTTTTTGGCCTGCTGGCTTGTGTTCTGTAGATATCAAGTGGAAGTCCCTTTCTGCGAGCTTTCTGCATCCTTTCTGCATATCCAGCCTGCAGAAAGAGATAACCATATGATTTATAAATAAATTTTCACAAGCCTCATCCGCGTTCATTCTGCAAGCCGCCAGACTGGATGTCCTCGGCTGCCCGTATTGCAGATACGCTCTTTGCGTCGCAGGTTGGTGAGTAGGTTGGAGATCTTTTTGTCTTTCTGCTTCTCATCCAGCGCATCGCTCAACTTGCCCATCAGCAGGCTGTTGATGTCCGCACGGCTGGCTGATCCTTTTAACGTCAGGTAGTCGATAATGAGCTTGGCGTAGTAGTCGTCGTCCTGGGCGCGCGTGCGAAGGTAGTCGGCCACACTAGCGGTGGCTTTGGCAACTTCGGCGGAAACGAAATAGTTCGGTTTCCGTCCTTCGATCAACCCAGCCTTGCGCAAACGGGCTGCTGCCTCGTCCGGGATGGACAGCTTCTTTTGCACGCGATCCAGTGCCAACACGTCAGTCAGTGGCAGATCGGTTTTCTGGATCAGCAGGCGGCTGTACGCGATGTCGATCACACTCCCGTACAAGGTCATCTTCACGGCGCCAGGTGTGCTCAGGTCGTAATCCGGTAGAGGAAAGTAGCGCCGCGCCTGACCGTTGTACATGTCACGGATGCCGTAGCCCATCGTGTCGATCATGTTCAGTTCGGCCATTGCCTGGGCTAGAAATGGATTGCGATAGCGGCGGGGAACCTTTGTGCCCTCGATGTATTCGTCTGGCAGGCCATCGAAGAAGTTTCCTTCGTTGGCGAAAACCAGCCGATCCGGTAGTTCTTGAACCACCACGCGGGCGTTGCGACTGTAGTCTTGGTGGACAATGCAGTTGTGCAGGGCTTCAAGGACGATCCTTTGATCGTACTTCGGTACCTCTACAGGCAACAGTTCGTTCTGGGGCAGGATGCGCAATTGAATGTTGCGAATACGCTGGTAAAGCTGGGTGGTGTTCAGTAAAAAGGGCAAACCAAAGTGCTCGTAGGCACGTTCCGGGCCTTCCAGACTCCACGTCAATTGCGCCAAGTGCGGTGAAAGCCGCCACGCCGATTCTGCTTTTCCCAGCAGGAGGAGCGTGGCACGGGTGATCTGCCCGTCCTGGGTCAGGTGGGCGCGTTCAAGAAAGGTTGCCAGGGGCCAACCCATGACCTCTTGAAGCGTGATGCGGTTGGCGTATTTCTGAACGAAGAATTCTCGGGCTCTGCGCAAGGCGGTCTCGTCCAGATCTTCTGACGTCGCGCCGGGGACGGCCTGTGCCGTCCAGTCCGTCGCCAGCGTCTGCTGCCTAATGTCATCCTGCTTGTCGAGGCCGAGCGATACGCGGCTTTCACCGGCCCTGGCGTAGTAATGGCCTTTCCATGCAATAGGGATGCCGCGTGGTGCCGCCGGAATCTCGAACAGCACGACACGGCCCTGCTCGTCATTCAGTACATGGATGTTCCGAAAGGTGATGCTGGGGTCTGTGTTCTGGGCAATCTGGTGTTTCAGGCCTTGTAGTTGCTCTGGATTGAGCCGGTAGTTCGTCCCGACTACGGTACGGGTTTTGTTGTTGATGCCGAATACCAGCCAGCTGCGTTCGATTCCGCGCAGATTGGCTTCGTTGCTCAAGGCCGAAAAATACTCACCGATCTTGTCGGTGTCATAATCATTGTTGGCCTGCTTGAATTCCACCACCTCGTTTTCCCAGGTGACAATCAGGCGCTCAAGCGCGGCCTTCAGCTCTGATTGGTTCATGTGCACGGTCTCAGGTGAGGTCATCGCCCAACAAGCGGTTGATGTTGTCGATGAGTTCCATCAGTCGCGTGCCCCCGATTTTTGTTGTTCAGATTGGTCATCACCCAATGATCCAGGTCGCTACGGCGAAAGCGCCATGTGCCGCCCAGCTTGAAACCTGGCAGTGTGCCCTCAGCTGCAAGGCGGTAAACGGCGCGCTTGCCTGCTTTCAGGTAGGTAGCCACCTCGTCCCGTGTCAGGACTCCACCTTCTGGGTCTGCCGTAGTCTTGTCTTTATAGGTGAGGATACAGATTACCAAGAGTTGCCAATCTTCTCATATAAGCAGGCAATCGACCAGATGCACGGGGCGGCTGCAAATCGATACGTGTCAGCGCCGATGTAATACTGACCCACCGGAGGTGCGGACGATCTCTTGGACTGATTATGCTGCAATTCCCAGGAGCCCCCCTCACTTCCCAATACAAAACCGAGAAAATATCTCCCCCAGCAAATCATCGCTGGTAAATTGCCCCGTGATCTCGCACAGCGCCTCATGCGCCAGACGCAATTCCTCGGCGAACAAATCCAGCACCTGATCGCTGTGCGCCGCATGCTCCCGGGCCAATCGCAAATGGCTGCGGGCGTCTTCCAGCGCCCGCACATGGCGTTCGCGCGCCAACCAGGGGGATTCCGACCCTGGGGTCCAACCCGCGATCCGCAGCAGGCGGGCCCGCAAGACATCCAACCCGGCCCCGGTGCGGGCGGAAATCAGGATTTCCTCGGCCTCCCCCACCTCGCGGCCTGCTGGCCGCTCCGATTCGTCCACCTCGCGGCTTGCAAGCCGCTCCGATTCGCCAGGCACGGCATCGCCCGCAGGGGCGATGCCGTGTCCGGGCGAATCCAATAAATCCACTTTGTTCAACACCCGCAGCAGCGGCGTGCCCACCGGCAAACGCCGCATGATCGCGGCATCCAAGGGATCATCCGGGTGACGCGCATCCTGCAGATGCACGATGACCTGCGCTTTGGCGATTTCCGTCCAGCTGCGCGCGATCCCGATGCGTTCCACCGTGTCCTCGGTCTCGCGCAGGCCCGCCGTATCCACGATGTGCAGCGGCACCCCCTCGATGTGGATCTGCTGGATCACCCGGTCGCGCGTGGTGCCCGCAATCGGCGTCACAATCGCCACGTCCTCGCCCGCCAGGGCATTCAGTAGACTGGATTTGCCCACGTTGGGCTGGCCGGCCAGCACCACGTGCAGGCCTTCGCGCAACACCAGGCCTTGACGCGCCACGGCCAGCACGCCGTCCAGCGCCGCCATCACCGCGTCCAGGCGCTGCGCCGCCTGATATTTTTCCAGGAAATCGATTTCCTCCTCGGGAAAATCCAGCGTGGCTTCCACCAGCATGCGCAGTTGCACGATGCGCTCGCTCAACCCATCCACCTCGGCGGAAAACGCCCCGGACAAAGAGGCCATCGCGCTGCGCGCCGCCGCCGTCGAGCTGGCTTCGATCAGGTCGGCCACGGCCTCCGCCTGGGCCAAATCCATGCGGTCGTTCAAAAACGCCCGTTGCGTGAATTCACCCGGCTGCGCCAGGCGCAGCCCGATGGCCGCCCCCCGCGCCAGGCAGTCTTCCAGCACCCGACGCAGCACCGCCGGCCCGCCGTGCCCCTGCAGTTCCAGGACATCTTCGCCCGTATACGAATGCGGCCCCGGGAAAAACAGCGCCAGTCCTTCGTCCATGATCTCGCCGTCCCGATGGCGAAACGCCAGATAATGCGCATGCCGCGCCTGCAAGGCCTGGCCGCATAGGGCTTCCGCCCAGGCGCGCAAATCCGGCCCCGACACGCGGATGACGCCAATCCCTCCCCGCCCCGGCGCGGTGGCAATGGCAATAATGGGATCTGTGGAAAACACGGTCATATCAACATCCTGTGCGGCTCGAAATTCTCTCCATGACGATTCACTCAAACTTCGATGCGCAAGCCCTCTCTGCAAGCAAATTTTCCTGTGCCATCTTCATGGCTTCGGCAACGTATGAAACCCCAGCCTTGAAAAAAAACGGCGTCCCGCAAAGAACGCCGCCTATTCAAAACCGGGGAAAACCCGATGATCAGCTGGATGCCGACGCGGCTTTTTCCCGATCCAGGCGCTTCATGATTACCCGCTGCTGAATGATCGACACGGTATTATTGACGCACCAGTACAGCACCAGCCCCGCCGGAAACAGGAACATCATCCCGCCGAACACCAACGGCATGATCATCATCACCCGCGCCTGCATGGGGTCGGGCGGCGTCGGGTTCAGCTTGATCTGCACAAACATGGTCAGCATCATGAAAGCGGGCAAAATGAACCACGGATCGCTGATCGCCAAGTCGTGAATCCATAGAATCCAGGGCGCTCCGCGCATTTCCACGCTGCCCAGCAGCACCCAGTACAGCGCGATGAACACCGGGATTTGCACCAGCATCGGTAAACATCCCCCCAGCGGGTTGATCTTTTCCGTGCGGTACATTTCCATCATGGCCGCGTTCATTTTCGCCTTGTCGTCACCGAATTTTTCCTTCAGGTGCTTCATGCGCGGCGCGACCAGCTTCATCTTCGCCATCGAGCGATAGCTGGCCGCCGACAGGGGATAGAACACCAGCTTGATCAAGAGCGTCAACAGCACGATGGTCCAGCCCCAATTGCCCACGATATCATGCAGCCAGACCATCAGATGGAACATCGGCTTGGCGATGATGGTGACCCAGCCGTAATCCACCACCAGATCCAGGCCCGGGGCCACGGCGCTCATGGCCTGCTGATCCTGCGGGCCGACCCACAGCTGCGATTCGACGGCCTTGCTGGCCCCCGGCGCGATGGCGCCGACGGATTCGATCGTGCGCACGGCGAACAGCCCGCCCGGCAGGGCCAGCGTCTGGTTGGTTCGCACGGCCCCTTGCTGCGGCACCCAGGCCGTGGCGAAGTAGTGCTGCACCATCCCCACCCAGCCATTATCGGCCTGCTGGACATAGCTGGCTTTGTTCTTGGTGATTTCGTCGAACGTCACCTTCTGGAACTTGTCCTCGGACGAATACACCGCCACGCCGGTGAAAGTGCTGTAGAAGCCCGACGTGCTGGCCGGTTCGTGGCCATCGCGCGTCAACTGCAGATACAAGGACGGATCAATCGGCTGATCGCCCAGGTTGAAGATTTCGTTGCGCACCCGGATGTCGTAGCTGTCGTTGGACAAGACGAAAGTCTTGACCACGCGCACCTGGCCGGCCGTGGCCACAAAGGCGATTTCCGTGGTGTCGCCCTTGACCACAGGGCCGTCGCCCACCAGCGCGAACGGCGTCAGGTGAGTGGGATACGACTGCCCCTGGGGCGCCCCCACCAACCCGGTCTGCGCCACATAAGTGTCGCCCGGCTGGTCGTTCAGCAGGTACATGTCCTGCCCGGCGTTCTGGGGCGCCTTGAAGCCCAGCAAACCCTTGACCCAAGGGATGATCCCCGTGGTCTCGTCCACGTTTTTGAACTTGAGCAGTTCGGAACGCACCAACTGGGCGCCCAGCGTATCGAACGTCAGGTTATAGACGCCCGTGCGCACATCGATGCGCTGGCCTTCGGCCGGCGCATCGGCGGCGGGAACACTGTCCGTGCCGGCCCCTCCCTGTTGGGCGACCGACGAGACGCCCGCGGGCCCCGCCTGATCCGCCGCAGCGGCGGTTTCAGCCGCCGGCGCGGGCGCCGTGGAAAACAAAGACGGCTGGCCCTGGTAAACCTGCCAGTTATTCCACAACAGCAGCAAGGAGAAAGAGAAAATCATCCAGAGGATGGTGCGTCGAATGTCCATTGGCGCCTGTTTTCTAATAAGGTCGAAGCAAAAAGCCTACCAGTTTAACGTAGGCTTGCTGACAACAGCTTGAGCAAGCCGAATCGAAGGATCCGCATCGGGTCATTGCCCGGGCGGATGCGTGCGCGGCGGCGGCACCGGGTCATGCCCCCCGGGGCAGCCCGGATGGCAGCGCGCAATCCGCCGCGCGCCCAGCCAGATCCCCCGGATCACCCCATGGGTTTCAATCGCCTGCATCGCATAGACCGAACAAGTCGGGGTAAAGCGGCACTGCTGGCCCACCCAGGGGCTTAAAAAAAACCGATAGAACCGGATCGGCGCAATGAACAACCGGCGGATCAGCATCGCGCGATCTTGCCCAACAGCCGATCGGCCTCGGCGCGCACCTGGCGCTTCAGCTGCGTCAGGCTGGCTGGATCGGGCCGGGCCACCAGGCGAAACACCAGGTCGCCGGCGGGCAGGCGGCTGCGCTGCAGGCGAAAGGCTTCGCGCAGAACGCGTTTGATGGCATTGCGCGTCACCGCCAGCGGGGCATGGCGCTTGGGCACCACCAGCCCCAGCCGGGCGGGCCCGCTGGCCGCATCCCTGGGGCCGGACACAATGAACAACGCCCCTCGGGCGATACGTCGGCCTTTCAAGGCCGCGGCGTATTCCGAGGGGCGATGCAGCCGCGCCGCCGAAGGAAAATCGGAAGGCATGGCAGTCCGTCAGGCGCCTGATCGGGCCAGGCGCCTTATCCGACAATTAGACGGCCAGGCGCTTGCGGCCCTTGGCGCGGCGGGCGCTAAGGACGGCACGGCCCGCACGCGTTTTCATGCGGACGCGAAAGCCGTGGGTGCGCTTGCGGCGGGTAACAGAAGGCTGGAAAGTGCGTTTCATGGCGAATCCAAAAGAGCTTGGGAAAAATGGTTTGAGGCTCGAACGCCCGGGCACCAATGACAGGCAAAATAAGCCCTAATCACCCAAAGCATCGAAAAGCCCATTATTTCAACAAATTTTTGGCTTTTCGTCAATTACTTGGGGACTTATCCCCCGCACTGGCCCCTTAACCCAGCTTGATCTGTGGATAACTAGCCTCTGGAAAGGGTAGAATCGAGGTTTAGCACGTTGACTTCCTATGAATGAATTTTGGCAGGCCTGTGTCCAGCAGCTGGAACAGGAACTCCCCCCTCAGCAAATCAGCGCCTGGATCAAACCCCTCGTCCCCCTGGGCTACGATGCGGAACTCGCGATCCTGCGCATCGGCGCGCCCAATCGCATGAAACTCGACTGGGTGCGCAAGAACTATTGCACCCGCATCGAAGCCCTGGCCAGCGACTGGTTTTCACAGGCGGTTCAGGTTCAGATCGAAATCCATGCCGCCCAGGCGCGCCCCGCGCCATCGCTGCGCATGCCCGCCGCGCCGGCGCCCGCGGCCAGTGCGGCCAGTCCAGCCGGCGCAACCGGCCCGGCGGCGGCCCACCCCGCCCCCGCCACGCCGGCGCACACGGCCGCCGATGAAGCCATCAAAGATCGCTCGCGCCTCAATCTAGAGCTGACCTTCGATAACTTCGTCATCGGCAAGGCCAACCAATTGGCCCGGGCCGCCGCCATGCAGGTGGCCGAAAACCCCGGTGTCTCCTATAACCCGCTGTTCCTGTACGGCGGGGTGGGCCTGGGCAAGACCCACCTGATCCACGCCATCGGCAACGCCCTGCTGGCCAGCGGCACCAGCCCGCGCATCCGCTATGTCCACGCCGACCAATACGTTTCCGATGTGGTCAAGGCCTATCAGCGCCGCGCCTTCGACGACTTCAAGCGCTATTACCATTCGCTGGATCTGCTGCTCATCGACGACATCCAGTTCTTCGCCGGCAAAAACCGCACCCAGGAAGAATTCTTCTACGCCTTCGAAGCCATGGTGGCGCAGCGCAAGCAAATCATCATCACCTCGGATACCTATCCCAAAGAACTCGCCAACATCGACAGCCGCCTGATTTCCCGCTTCGATTCCGGCCTGACCGTCGCCATCGAACCGCCCGAACTCGAAATGCGCGTGGCCATCTTGCTGCGCAAAGCGCAAACCGAAGGCATCACCATGCCCGAGGAAGTCGCCTTCTTCATTGCCAAGCATCTGCGCAGCAACGTGCGCGAACTAGAAGGCGCCCTGCGCAAGGTGTCCGCCTTTGCCCGATTCCACGGGCGCGAAGTCCTCAGCGTCGAGGTCTGCAAAGAAGCCCTGAAAGACCTGCTGTCAGTGTCGAATAGCCAGATCACGGTCGAGAACATCCAGAAAACCGTGGCCGACTTCTATAAAATCAAGGTCGCCGACATGTATTCCAAGCGCCGGCCGGCCAATATCGCCCTGCCACGCCAGATCGCCATGTATCTGGCCAAGGAACTCACCCAAAAAAGCCTGCCTGAAATCGGCGACCTTTTCGGGGGGCGGGATCACACCACCGTGCTTCACGCCGTGCGCAAGATCACCGACCTGCGCGGCAAACAAACGGAACTCAACCACGAACTTCACGTACTTGAGCAAACCCTCAAAGGATAAGACAACATGCTACTGATCCAAGCAAGCCGCGATGCCGTGCTGAAGCCCCTGACCACCGTGGTGGGCATCGTCGAGCGGCGCAATACCCTGCCCATCCTGGCCAATGTATTGATCCAGAAAAACGGCAACCAAGTGTCCTTTGTCGCCAACGACCTCGAAGTCCAGATCACGACCCAGGCCGACTTCGGGGTGGGCGAAGAAATCCAGTCCACCACCGTGGCGGCGCGCAAGTTCCTCGACATCCTGCGCGCCCTGCCCGACACGGGCGACGTCCGCCTGTCGCTGGACGACGCCAAGCTGTCTCTGCAGGCCGGGCGCAGCCGCTTCGCCCTGCAGACACTCAGCGCCGAAGACTACCCCACGGTCACTCAGGCCAGCGAATGGCCGGCCTCCTTTTCCATGTCCCAAAAAGCGCTGCGGCAGATCTTCAACCAGGTTCATTTCTCGATGGCCCAGCAAGACATCCGCTACTATCTGAACGGCCTGCTGCTGGTGCTCGAACCCGGCTTCGTGCGCGCTGTCTCCACCGACGGCCACCGCCTGGCCCACAGCGGCACGGCGGTCGAAGGGCTGGACGCCCAGATGGACGCCATCATCCCGCGCAAGACCATCCACGAAATGCTGCGCCTGCTGGCCGATGACGACACCCCGGTGCAGGTCGATCTGGCCCCTGGTCAGATCCGTTTCCGCTTTGGCGAAATCGAGCTCGTTTCCAAGCTGGTCGAGGGCAAGTTCCCCGACTACAAACGGGTCATCCCCACGGGCTACACGCGCCACATCCAGATCCCGCGCGAACTGCTGCTGGCCAGCCTGCAGCGCGCCGCCATCCTCACCACCGACAAGCTCAAGGGCGTGCGCCTGCAGCTGGGCGACAACCTGCTGCGCATTTCCTCGTCCAACGCCGAACAAGAAGAAGCCCGGGAAGAACTCGAAGTGGATTACGCCCAAGAACCCCTGGACGTGGCCTTCAACGTCAGCTATCTGCTGGACGTCCTGGGCAACGTCAAGACCGAATCCATCTGCTGGTCCATCCAGCCCGACGTCAATGCATCGGTTCTGATCACGGTGCCCAACGACGACGAATTCAAATACGTCGTCATGCCCATGCGCATCTGACCCTTCATTGCCCGACGGATACACACACAGGATTTTCATGTCAGAACCCACTACCCCGAATACGCCGACGCCCGGCTATGGCGCCGATTCCATCAAGATGCTCAAGGGCCTGGAGGCCGTGCGCAAGCGTCCCGGCATGTACATTGGCGACACCTCCGACGGCACCGGCCTGCATCACATGGTCTTCGAGGTCGTGGACAATGCCATCGACGAAGCCCTGGCCGGCTACTGCGACGACATCGTCGTCACCATCCATGCCGACAACAGCATCTCCGTCACGGACAATGGCCGCGGCATTCCCACCGCCATCCACAAAGACGACGAACACCACCGCAGCGCCGCCGAAATCGTCATGACCGAACTGCATGCCGGGGGCAAGTTCGACCAGAATTCCTACAAGGTATCGGGCGGCCTGCACGGCGTGGGGGTTTCCTGCGTCAATGCCCTGTCCGAATGGCTGCGCCTGACCATCTGGCGCAACGGCCAGGAACACCACATGGAATTCCGCCGGGGCGAACGCGTCGCCCCCCTGGCCGTGACGGGCGAGTCCGAACGCACGGGCACCCGCGTGCACTACCTGGCCGATTCGGAAATCTTCACCAATATCGACTACACCTACGACATCCTGGCGCGGCGTCTGCGCGAACTCTCCTTCCTGAACAACGGCGTCAAGATCCGCCTGGTGGACGAGCGCACCGGCCAGGATGAAAACCTGGCGTTCCTGGGCGGGGTCAAGGGCTTTGTGCAATACATCAACCGCGCCAAGACCACGCTGCACGACAACGTCTTCGCCGTATCCACCGAATCCGAAGCCGGCGGCGTGCGGGTGGGCGTCGAAGTCGCCATGCAATGGAACGACAGCTACGCCGAAACCGTGCTGTGCTTCACCAACAACATTCCCCAGCGCGACGGTGGTTCGCACCTGACCGGCCTGCGCGCCGCCATGACCCGGGTGCTGAACAAATACATCGCCGACAACGAACTGGCCAAGAAAGCCAAGGTCGACACCACCGGCGACGACATGCGTGAAGGCCTGGCCTGCGTGCTGTCGGTCAAGGTGCCCGAACCCAAGTTCAGCAGCCAGACCAAGGACAAGCTCGTTTCCAGCGAAGTCCGCCCCGCCGTCGAAGAAGCCGTCAGCCGCACTCTCGAAACCTGGCTGCTGGAAAACCCCAACGATGCGCGCGCGCTGTGTTCCAAGATCGTCGAAGCCGCCCGCGCCCGCGAAGCCGCCCGCAAAGCCCGCGAAATGACGCGCCGGAAAAGCGTGCTGGAAGGCGCCGGCCTGCCCGGCAAGCTGGCCGACTGCCAGGAAAAAGACCCCGCCCTGTGCGAACTCTACATTGTGGAAGGGGACTCGGCCGGCGGTTCCGCCAAACAAGGCCGAGACCGCAAGTTCCAGGCCATCCTGCCGCTGCGCGGCAAGGTGCTGAACGTCGAAAAAGCCCGCTTCGACCGCCTGTTGTCCAGCGAGCAGATCACCACCCTGATCACCGCCCTGGGCACCAGCATCGGGCCGGATTTCAACGTGGACAAGCTGCGCTACCACCGCATCATCATCATGACCGACGCGGACGTCGACGGCGCCCACATCCGCACCCTGCTGCTGACCCTGTTCTACCGCCAGATGCGCGAGCTGGTCGAACGCGGCTATGTGTACATCGCCCAGCCGCCCCTGTACAAGGTCAAGGTCGGGCGCGAAGAACGTTATCTCAAGGATGACGCCGAAGAAGCCCAGTTCATGCTGCAACTGGCCCTGAAAGACACCGAACTCGTCCCCCAGACCGACGCCACCCCCATTCGCGGCGACGCGTTGATGGACCTGGCCCGCCAATATGTTCTGGCCGACAGCGTCATCGCCCGCCTGTCGCGCATCCTGGATGTCGAATCCCTGTCGGCCATGGCCGAAGGCGTGTCCATCAGCCTGGTGGATGAAGCCGCCGCCCAGGCCAGCGCCCAGGCGCTGGAAGCCGCCTTGCACGATCCCGCCGACACCCACGGCGTGCATGTCGAGGCCCAATACGACGACATCGAAGAATCCTGGCGCCTGGCCGTCATCCGCCCCCACTTCGGCAACCAGCGCGTCAGCCTTTTCGACCGCGCCTTCGTGCGCGGCGGCGATTACGCCGTCCTGGCGCGCACGGCCAAGACCTTCATGGGCCTGCTGGGCGACGGGGCCCTGGTGCGCCGCGGCACGGGCGACAAGGCCAAAGAAAAATCCGTGTCGGATTTCCGCGAAGTCATGCAATGGCTGCGCACCGAAGCCGAACGCGGCATCAGCAAGCAACGCTACAAGGGCCTGGGCGAAATGAACCCCGACCAACTGTGGGAAACCACCATGGATCCCACCGTGCGCCGCCTGTTGCGGGTGCAAATCGAAGACGCCATCGCCGCCGACGAAATCTTCGTCACCTTGATGGGCGACAACGTCGAACCGCGCCGCGCGTTTATCGAAACCCACGCCTTGCAGGCGGGCAATATCGACGTTTGATCTTTGTTGGATTTCGCTAAAGATGGCCAAGTGTTGTGGGAAAAATTGGCCATCTTTAGCGACCGGGAAAATAGCCGACTAAATGCTACGGAGCCCTGCCCATCAATCTCTGGGCGAGCAAGCTGGCATGCGGGGTCAGGGTGGAGAAATCGCAAGCGCACAGATAGAGCCGTCGGGCAGCCCAGGCATCGGACAACGGTAAAATGACCAGATCGCGGCGCAGTGTTCGAGCCAATCCCTCCGAGAGGATTGAAATCCCGATGCCCGCTTCAACGTGCATGGCCACATGCTCGGTATTCCGCAACTGGATGCGGTAGTCGAGCTGGCGTCCCAGCCGCGACGCGCGTTCTGCAAGATGCGCCTCCAATGCCGTGTCCGCCGTGCCCACGATCGGTTCACCCAGGATATCCGCAAAAGCCACGTGCGACCGTCCAACCGCCCGGTGTGAACGACCGACGATCACGACGAGCCGATCGCTTGCGATCAGATGCGACTGCAGCGCACCAAGATCCGCAATGTCCGCAACAACGCCCAGGTCAGCGCGCCTGCTCCCCAAGGCCTGGACGATATCCGCGCTGGTTCGTTCTTCCAAGTCGATAGACAAATCTCGATGAAGCGCCAGAAACTGGCAAAGCTGCGTCGGCAGGAACGCAACCATGGCAGCGGTGTTGGATAGCAGCCGGATACGGCCTTTCAGGCCCGCCGCGTAGGTTCGCAACTCTCCACGCATCTGCTCGACCTGCCCCAGGATCGAACGAGCATGCCGAATCAAGGCTTTACCCGCAGCGGTGGTGCTTACACCGCGACGGTTCCGCTCGAACAGCGGGACGCCCAATGCCGCCTCCATGCCGGCAATGCGTTCACTGACCGATGCCAGCGCCAGATGAGTCGCTTGGGCGCCCTGCGTCAGGCTGCCACACTCCACCACGGACAGAAAAACCCGCAGATCGGTCAGATCGAAGCGCATCGCCCTTCCTCCCCTCTATTCGGAATTTCCGAAGTCTAGCACCGGAACTTCCAGATTGCCGAGGCTCGGTCGGATGACTAATATCGCTTCCATGGATATGATGATTCTGGTTTTCTGCGCTGGAATAATAGCTGGAGGGATGAATGCCCTGGCTGGCGGCGGCTCATTCGTCAGCTTGCCCGCACTGCTTGCCGCAGGCGTCCCTCCGGTTCAGGCGAACACATCCAGCACGGTTGCACTTTTCCCAGGCGGACTGGCCAGCGCCTGGGCCTACAAAGATGGACTGCAGTCGGTCGGCCCCGTGCCGGTGCGTGCCTTGCTGGCGACGACGCTGTGCGGCGGCCTGATCGGAGCGCTGCTGTTGCTGCGCACCTCATCCGCGGCATTCACGTTCGTATTGCCATGGTTGCTGCTGGTCGCCTCCATCGCACTCGCATTTGGACGGCGCATCGGTCAAGCCTTACGCGCACGCTGGCGCATCCACGCGCACGCGGTGCTGGCCGTCCAGTTCGCGCTGGGTATCTACGGCGGCTACTTCGGCGGCGCGGTCGGAATCATGATGATCGCGATGTGGGGCCTGCTCGACAAGTCCGACTTGAAGCGCTTGAATGCGCCGCGCACGCTGATGGTCAGCGCCGCCAACGTGGTGGCTGTGCTCGCCTTCATCACGGCAGACGCGGTGCGTTGGCCCGAGACTCTGGCCATGCTGGCAGGCGCGCTCATCGGTGGATACGGCGGTGCCTGCATCGGACGGCGCGCGCCACCGGACATCATCCGCGCCTTGACGCTGCTTGCCACCACCGGCATCACGTTGGCGTTCTTCGTGAAAACTTATGCTCCCGCGATACGCTGAACCATCACTTAATCCCGATTGCAGTATTTCATCTGTCCCCGATATGCCAGGGCAGCCCAGTACAAAACTGATCTTCGATCCAGGCTTTGAACGCCAACGTCGTGGCGGCGGAAAACTTGGCCGAAGGCCGAACCAGGTAGATGCCGCCCGCAGCATCCAACTGCCAATCCGGCAGTACACGCACCAGTCTACCGGCGGCGATATCCCGGCTCATCAGCCACTCGCCGGCGGCCAGAATACCTATTCCAGCACATGCGGCGGCCAGCAGCGCCTCACTGTCATTGCTGGTCATCGATCCCGATACCGGCACCGTTTGCTGTCGGCCTCCAGTAATCAGCCGCCATTCTGGAAATGTGGAAAAGCCGCTAAAACGCAAGCAGCTGTGCTGCGCCAGCGCTTGTGGTTCAGTCGGCAGACCATGGGCGGCAATATATGCCGGAGAAGCGCACAGGATGCGGCGGTGGTCGCCAAGCTTCTTGGCGATCAGCCGGCTATCGTGCAAATCTCCCATACGAATCGCCAGGTCGAAGCCTTCAGCAATGATATCCACAAAGCGTTCGCTGTAGTCGGCCACGATAGACACCTGCGGACAAGCGGCCAGGAAAGCTGGCAGCATCGGCGCCAGCCACTGTCGTCCCATGGCGCCCGGTAAGGCGAGCCGCAGGACGCCGCGCACTTCCACAGCGCCCGCCGATGCTTCCTGCTCCGCTTCGGCAATCAGATTGGTGGCTGCTCGCAGCTTCTGTGTCAGTTGCATGCCTGTATCCGTCAAGCGAACCCGCCGGGTGGAGCGCTCTATCAACCGGATACCCAGCCGCGCCTCCATGGCGGCTACCCGTTTGGATACTACGGTTGGATGGCGCTGCAGCAGGCGACCGGCAGCCACGAACGAGCCTTCGGATGCCACGGCAAGCAGCGCCGCGATTTCGTCACTGTACTGGTTGCCTAATGCGTCGTATTTCATGGCCGCAGAATAATACTGCCGGAGGTTCGCCCGGATTCGAGATCGGCATGCGCTGTGACCGCATCGGATAAAGCATAACGCCCCCAGATATGTGGCGTAATCACGCCACTGCTTACTGCGTGCAGCACATCTTGCGCTCGTTGCTGGTATTCGACAACACTGGCGGTGTGTGCGGCCAGCGATGGTCGAGTAAGAAACAACGAACCCTTGGCGTTCAGCGTTGCCAACTCCACTGCCGCCGGTACACCGGATGATGCGCCAAAAGACACCATCAATCCGCGTGGGCGCAGGCTTCCCAGTGATGCTTCAAACGAGATTCGGCCAATCGGGTCGTACACCACATCCACCATACGGCCGTGGGTGATGCGACCAACCTCGCTTGCCAGTTTGTCTGGATTAAAAACCATTACCGCATCACAACCCAGCGATTCCGCCTTTGGCACGCTGGCCGCCTTCGACACCACGCCGATTACGAATGCCCCCAGTTGCTTGGCCCACTGCGCCATGATGGCGCCCACGCCACCGGCAACACCATAAAGCAGAATGCTCGTGCCCAAACCTACCGAATAGGTGCTCTTGAGCAGATACTGTGCGGTTATGCCCTTGAATAGGATGGCAGCGGCATCTTCACAAGACAGGTCATCCGGCAGTTTGACCAAACGCTCTGCCGGATAAAGCCGGCCACTGGCGTAAGCACCCAGCGGCCCGGTGGCATAAGCAACCCGGTCGCCTGCCTGGACATGATTCACGCCCGCTCCGACAGCCGTCACACGACCCGCGCCTTCCAGCCCCAGGCGCGACAGGGTCTGCTTCCTGAACGCGCAAAGCATTGGGGCTTCCATACTGCTCAATCCGAACAATAGTAACCATCTACATCTCCTTGAAATAGGTCACGCATCTTCGCGCCCTGACCCATATTATGGAAACGCACTATTAGATAAACAATATATTACTCTTGCAGTTAATTACTGCAAATTATGCAGTAATTGAGGACGAGATACCAACCGCCTGATCAGCTGAAGACAGGCAGCCCTTTCAAATATCCAGCAGCAGCACGGCGGATTTCGACCTGGAACAGCACGGGGTGAAAATCCGGTGACGAGCGTGATCCGCATCGCTCAGGTAGACATCCCGGTGATCCGGCACGCCTTCCAGGACACGGGTCAGGCACGTGCCGCAGTTTCCTTCTTCGCAAGAAACAGGTATTTTCACCCCCTGGCGCGCCAAAGCCCGTGTGGGCGGTTCATCCGCCGGGATGTCATACACCCGGCCCGTGCTTTTGATTTTTATTTTAAACGCCGGCCCGGCACAGGATGGCTTCAGGTCGTCGGGCAGCGCAAAGGCTTCGTAGTGCAGTTGCCGGCTGCTCAGGCCCGCCTGGATGGCATTTTGGATGACATGCTGGACAAAACCCGATGGGCCGCAGGCATACACATGGGCCAAACGATCCACCGTTCTCAGCAAATCGCCGATCCGCTGTCTCGACCGGCCCGATTCATCGCTGAAATACAGCGTAGCGGCATCTTTCCAGGGGGCCGCCTGGATTTCCGGTATAAAAGCCGCCCGCGACCGCGCCTGGTTGTAGTAATGCAGCGCAAACGTCTGCCCGCCTCGAAACAACTGCGCCGCCATGGGCAGCATGGGGGCGATGCCGATGCCGCCGGCCAGCAGCAATGTTTTACCGGCGTGCTGCAAGGCAAAACGATTGACCGGGTATTCAATAGCCAGGGTATCCCCGGGCTTCAGCCGATTGCACAGCAAAACGGATCCCCCTCGGGAGTCCGGCTCGACCCGAACGGCGATCTGGTATTGCATGCGATCCTGGGGGCTGCCGCATAATGAATACTGGCGAATCATGCCATTGGGCAAATGCACGCCAATATGGGCGCCCGCCGTGAACGGCGGCAGGGGGCGTCCATCCATTCTTTTCAAGCAAAACAGGTAGACCCCCGCTACCAGCTGTTTTTTCGCGGCAATTTCGACGTTGACCAGTTCCATTGCGTCATGCGAGACAATAGTATTCGCAATCCAAAAAAATAATGGTTTCTATTTTGATCACGTATACCAAACAAGGACAAGACAAGTCCTTGACTTATGTTAAAGAACCTCTGAAGGTTCCTTAAACGCGCAGCCAAGCGGGTGGCCATTCAAAGCACGTGGCCATTCAATCAGGGACACGACGTATCCCGTCTGAATACGCACACCCGGGCGGGCGGAACGTTCAGCCAGGAAAAATGGCTGGATTCCATTTTGAAACCAGCCAGCCAGCGCGCATCCCGACCCCATAACGCGTAAGTAAACTGCACCAGGCAGCCACCCGGCGCCAGACACGCCCGCCACTGCCGCGCAATGGCGTCGACCACCTCGGCAGGCAAGGATCGCAGCGGCAGGCTGGAGATCACCGCATCCACTTTCTTGTTGGCGGGCAACAGGGATTCGAGCTTTGCCGCATCCCCGCCCACCACGGTCAAGGCGGGAAACCGATACCGCAGATGCTGCACAAATGCGGGCGACCGCTCGACCACCCACAAACGCCCCGGCGATATCCCGCGATCCAGCAGGGCCTGGGTGACCACCCCGGTGCCGGCGCCCAATTCGATCACCAGGCCATCGCCCGACAGCGGCGCCTGGGCCGCCATGCAGCAGGCCAGCCGGCGCGAACTTGGCCAGACGGCCCCTACGCTTCCCGGCCCGGCCAGCCATTCGCGCAAAAAAATCAGCGGCGGCGCAGCCTGGATCACGCCTGCCAGCCGCTGCTGGATATCCGCCTGATATCGCGCATGGTACTGACGTAGATTCTGCACTAAAGGAACGGCACCGATAAATCGGTTTTTCGGCATGCGGGCCTCCGTAGACTGGCAATATGGCAATACCCATGCGGGCAACAATACATCAGAACACAGACAAATTACCACAAGGCTCCGCCAATAAATCAGTCGTTTCGGCAGCAACGCAGTATAATGACGCATGCTTTCATGCACCCTTCCCCTCGTCCCTGATCTCGCCGCTGTGGCACCCGCCATCAGCCCCGGCCGCATCATCCGCGCCGTCGCCAGTTCAACGGCCATCGAAACCGGCCAGGCCATCCAAGACCTCGAAAACCAGCTGCAATCCGCCAGCCGTTTTCCGGCGCTGGATCTCGCCCCGCCCACCCTGGCCTGAACCCCGGCGGGCGGCCTTCGCCCGCCTTCAGTCAAGGCACAATCCGATCCACCCAATGCACCATGGGGTCATAATCCCCGGCCAGCCCAAGCTGTATGGACTGAATGTAATGCGCCCGATGGGCCTCCCACGCGCTGTAGTCCAGCGGCCCCAGGCCCGCCTGCACAGCCATGACATCGGCCAATAAGCGGGATATCCGGCCATTGCCTTCCCGGAACGGATGGATCAGGATGAATTCCACATGCGTCAGGGCGATGGCCCGCACCAGATCGGCCCTTGGCATGCCCATGCACGGGGTGTAGCGGGCCAGGTAGCGTCGATCATAATCATCCAGCAAGGCGGAGATCCGGTCGGCCGCCGCAAAGGGAAAGCCATCCTTGCTCATGTTGACGGATCGCTCGTATCCCGCCCAGGTATACACATTGCCCAGCCAGCGCCGATGCCACTGACGCACCAGCCGCACCGTGATGGGGCCGCTGGGCGGCGACTGCAGCACACTGTCGTAGAGCTTGTGCAGCAGCACAAGCTCGGCATGGTTCATGTCGCTTTGATTGACGATCCCCAGCTTGTTTTTCAGCACGCGGCCGTCAGAGCCTTCCTGAACGGTATTTTGCCAACCGCTGACTTCATATCGGTTCATCAGAACGCCTCCTGCCTCCCCCCGGTTAATGCGTATTGTCCAGAACCCCTGCGCGAAGCAAAATAGGGTCATGAACCCAACTCTCGTCCTTACGCTAAACCCGCAGCCTCTGGCCATCATCGGCGATATCCACGGCGAAATCCAGGCCCTGGACAGCCTGCTGGATCACCTGGATACCCACCCGGACACCCAGAACCGCCGTCTGGTCTTCATCGGCGACCTTTGCGACCGTGGGCCCGACAGCGTCGCCGTCATCCAGCGGGTGCGAACCCTGGTGGATCAGGGCCGCGCACTGGCCATCCTGGGCAACCACGAAATCAACCTGCTGGCCAACGATGCCAAAGACGGATCCGGCTGGTTTTTCGACAGCCGCGTCGACCCCGATACACCACACTATGCGCCATTTTCACGCGCCAGCGCCAGCCAGCGGCCGGAGATCCGCGATTTCTTCTGCCAACTGCCCCTGGCCATCCGCATGCCCGGTCTGCGCCTGGTGCACGCCGCCTGGGATCCGGCCTCCATCGCGGCCGTGGCTGAAGTTCCCCTGGGCAACATCCTGGAATTCATCCACGAAACCGACCTGAACATCCAGCGGCTGGCCCGGAAAAACGACCTCGAAGCCCGCTACCTGGCCGAGCTGGAACGCTGGGCCAAGCAGCTGGAAGACCCCGGCAACCCGCCGCCATACCTGGACGCCGTCGCCGACTACGAGTCCCTGCAGCAACAGGCCAGCCCGATAAAACGCCTGACCTCGGGCATCGAAGCCCGCAGCCCGCGGCCGTTTTATTCCGGCCATCGCTGGCGGTATTCCGACCGTATCGCCTGGTGGAACGATGACCCGGATCCCACCCCTGTCGTCATCGGTCACTATTGGCGGCTTTTCCAGCCCCCCGGCCAGCTGGACGCCTGGCGCTACAGCCGCCTGTTCCAACAAACCGGCCCCACCGCCTGGCATGGCGCCCACCGGCAGGCATTCTGCGTCGATTATTCCGTCGGCGCCCGCTGGAGCGAACGCCATCATCTAGGCCACATCGACCCGACACGCTATCGTCTGGCCGCCTTGCTCTGGCCGGAAAACCAGCTGGTATTTGACAACGGCCAGCGCCTGGACACCGACTGAATTTCCGCCTTTTCAAAAAAACAGCCTGTGGATAAGCACTGGGCTCGCCTGCCGTGCATAGCCGGGGGATAACTTGGTGACAAGTCGGCGGATCTCCGGTGCGGCCAGAAGCATCCACAATCCATCCTTGCTCGACGCACAAGATAAACCACAGAAAATTTCTTGGTAAGCATTTGATTTAATTTCGTTTTTTTGACAAATCCACTTATCCACAAAGACCCATTATTATTATCATTTATATAGATTAAAGTTATTGAGATTGTTGCTTGCTTTCCATCCGTGGTTCGTCGCGTACCCGATTCTGGAACACAAGCCGCCCTGTTCAAGTTCGTCCTGAATACAAATCGGGCACCTCTTGAATCCGGCCGGAAAAATTGCGCCGATTGCGCACATCCACACCCGACGCCCGGTTGAACCATCCACTCATAGACAAGCCGAGCATCCATTGCTCCGCTCGCGTTGAGCACACAGTACCAAACGCTTGTGGATAAGCACTATGGCCGCCCCTTGTGTACTGGCTGTGGATGCCTCGTGCAAAAGCCCATCCCGACCGGGGAAACGGAAATCTGTCCCCAAACTGTGCGGTCTTCAGCCACAGAACAGCCCACTGGGAAAAACTGTTCAAGCAATTGATAAACCAGAACAATTTGACTTATGCCAGTTATCCACAGACTTCCATCATTCTTATCAGTTAAATATATAAGATCAGTACAACTGAAAACCAAAACACACGATCAGCCATCCACTTGCTTAAAGATCCCTGAACGAACCTTTGCGGCACAGTCGCCGATCGGCTCGGACAGTCACACGTTCAGCAGGTTCTCAAATCTTGGCCAAGCGCTCGATTGCCGCATCCAGCGTCGCGTCCTGTTTTGCAAAACAGAACCGCAGCAGCTGGTGATTGGCCGCCGGTGCATCCGGGTCGGCATAAAAAGCGGATACCGGGATTGTGGCGACGCCGGCTTCCTTGGCCAGCCGAATGGCCGTCCGCTTTTCTTGATCCATCCCCAGCGCAGAAGCATCGGCTAAGAGAAAAAAGGTTCCTGCGCAAGGCAGCGGCCGTAGCCGGGTGTGGCTCAAGCCCCGCACCAGCCGGTCACGCTTGCGCTGGTACAATGCCGCCAAGGCTTGGACGGCCTGGGTCTTCCCCAGAAAACTGGCAATACCCTGCTGCAAAGGGGTATTGACCGAGAACACCAGGTACTGGTGGACTTTGCGGATTTCTTTGCTGATGTCGGCAGGCGCGCAGCAGTACCCTATTTTCCAGCCGGTAATTTGCAGGGTTTTTGCAAACGATGACACCAGCACACAGCGTGCCGCCAACATCGGCCTGGATGCCGGGCTGAAATAAGCCTGGCCATCGAACACAATGTGTTCATAGGCTTCGTCCGACAGAATCAAAAATGGTTTTTTCGCGGCGATGTGCTCCAGCGCATCCAGATCCGCTTCGCTTAAAGTCAAGCCGGTGGGATTGTGGGGAAAATTCAGGATCAGCAACCGTGTTTTTTCATGAATGGCGTTGCCAATCGCTTCCCAGTCCAGCCTGAATCCGGGTCTGGACGCATCGGGCGGCCGCATGGCGACCCTGACGGGTTTGCCGCCGGCCAAAGTCACGACTGGCGCATAAAGGTCATAGGCCGGGTCGATCAACACGACGTCATCGCCAGGATGCACCAGCGCCAGAATGCTGGCGCTCAGGGCTTCCGTAGCGCCGGAAGTTACCGTGATTTCTTGCTGCGCATCGTAGGCGTGTCCTTGCAAAGCCAGCACTTTGGCGGCAATCGCCTGTCGCAATGCGGCAACACCGATCATCGGAGCATATTGGTTGGGCCCCCGCTGGATGGCTTGGCAGACGGCATCCAGAAGCTCGCTGTCCGGCTGGTAATCGGGGAACCCCTGGCCCAGATTGATGGCGTTGACTTCGCTTGCAACGGCGTTCATTTCGCTGAAGATGGTGTCGCCCACATGGGGTAGTTTCGAGTGTTGGTTCATGGTCTGGTTGCTGTTTACAAAAATCTGTTGTTTTCTGTGCTTATTCATGCATAAAGCGCCGAGCCCGGATACAATTCAACCTAGGGAAAACTATGATTTGACTTTGGTTGCTGCGTAGTTATTCTCCTTGTTGCAATGCAATTCAAGCAGCACGCATGTCTCGCAGTAGGCTTGCCCTGTCGCTATTCGCTACTCAGGCTAGATCTGTTCCGGTTCGCGTTCTTGATTCATTGTTGTTTCTTTTCTTTTATTTAGGACGTACCTGATCATGGCTCAAACGGGCAAAGTCAAATGGTTCAACGCTGAAAAAGGTTTCGGCTTCATCACTCCTGACGAAGGCGGCTCCGACGTTTTCGCGCACTTCTCCGCCATCGAAGGCCGCGGTTATCGCAGCCTCAACGAAGGCCAAGCTGTACAATTCGAAGTCAAAGATGGCCCCAAAGGCCCTCAGGCTGCAGAAATTCGCCCGATGTAATTAATCCAGGCGACTGATTTTAGGGGCACCCTTCGGGGTGCCCTTTTTTGTTGCTGCCTTGTGGGATGCCGGGTAAAAGTTTTACCCTCTTTTGCCAATATTGTCCACAGATTTATCCACAGGCACTAGTGGTTTTGTTGAATCGGGTGTCAACGATGTTTTGTCCCTGAAGCGAGCCCTTTTCAACAGCTTGTTCAGCTGGATGTTTCACGTGGAACAGTTTTGTTTTTATGGGCGGGGTTTTCTGCTCAAGGTGTGAAGTGGCCTTGCAAGGTTCTGAGCAATAGCGTTTCTGGACAAAGTTTTTTGGCTTTGGGGTAGTCTTGCTGCATCGTTATTTTTTAATGTTGTTTAATACGCAGGGTTGATGGGGTGTTTGAAGCGTTTTTTTGTAAAGGCTCATCTTGGCTTGAATGAATGACGGGGGACAGGTCGCGATTTGGCGGCTTCGCCGTGGATGACGGGGTTTGCTCCAACAGTCCCCCATCATTCATTCAAGCCAAGATTGACGAAAAAAGTTGCGAAAGCACAATGCCACGCCAGATAGAAAGATAGTGGCGCACAACGATGCGATAATCAAACAGTCCCGCGATAGTTGAAGTGGCAAGCAGCGTAAACCGTAGTTGTGTACGATGCTGTGACAATCAAGCAACCTTGCAATAGCTGAGGCTACAAGCGGCTCAAAACGTAAAGATTTTTTAGCACCGCAAAACAGAGACATCTTGCGCGTTGGGTAGCCCAAAAACGTTTCTATTCTCGTTTGTCGTTGTTCAAATAATGGGGCAGGGCTGTTGGAGCAAACCTCGTCATCCCCGGCGAAGCCGCCAAACGGCGACCTGCCCTGCCCCATTATTTGAACAACGACGAAGCCACCCAATAGCACTCAAATTAGGCTTCCTCTGTCCCGCATCCCGCATGAGCATGAAACCAAGGGTGTGCGGGCTTACCTCAAGCCCAACAGCCTCCAACACGCTCCTTCACCCATTCAAGTCATGACTGCTGGAAAATTGCTCGGAGACACAATGCCCGTACCGAATAGCCCAACAACTGCCTCGGTGCTGTGACAATCAAGCAAGCCTGCAACAGCTGAGGTGGCAAGCAGCTCAAAGCGTAAAGGTTTTAACACCGGAAAACAGAGATATCTCGTATCTGGGGTAGCTCCAGAAGCGCTGCTATTCTCGTTTGTCGTTGTTCAAACCATGGGGCAGGGCTGTTGGAGCAAACCTCGTCATCCCCGGCGAAGCCGCCAAATCGAGACCTGCCCTGCCCCATGGTTTGAACAACGACAAAGCCGCCCAATAACACTCAAATTACGCACCCCGCATCAGGACAAAAAAACCAACAACATCGCACGATAGCAGCAAACAATGCTGCACATTACACAATGCCACGACAACTGAAGCCTTTCAGGCTTTATCCCCGATAGTTCTGCATTGCCACCAAAAAGGCTACGCAAAAAATCGAATAGCACGATTCTCCTCATTGTTTCACGTGAAACATCAGCACGTCCGCCTCACCGCTTATAATGAGATCAGTCTTGTCTGATCAAACTCATGAACTATCCTGAAGAATTTGACGTCCTGGTTATCGGCGGTGGCCATGCCGGGACAGAAGCTGCATTGGCTGCGGCGCGCATGGGGGCTTCCACCCTGTTGCTAACCCACAACATCGAAACCTTAGGACAAATGTCTTGCAATCCATCCATCGGTGGCATAGGCAAAGGGCATTTGGTCAAGGAAGTCGATGCCTTGGGTGGCGCCATGGCGTGGGCCACTGATCTTGCCGGCATACAATTTCGGATACTCAATCGATCCAAAGGGCCTGCCGTGCGCGCGACCCGTGCCCAAGCCGATCGGTCTTTATATCGTCGCGCCATTCGCATGATGTTGGAAGGCCAGAAGAATCTAATGATTTTTCAACAGTCCGTTGATGATCTGATTCTGGCGGGCGATCGCGTTGTTGGTGCAAAAACACAGATCGGGCTGGTTTTCAAGGCCAAGACCGTGGTGCTGACGGCAGGCACTTTTCTGAATGGACTGATGCATGTGGGCTTATCGCATTACGCTGCCGGACGGGCAGGCGATCCGCCGGCCACCAGCCTGGGGCATCGCCTCAAAGAACTGAATCTACCCCAAGGCCGGTTGAAGACGGGCACGCCGCCGCGTATTGATGCCAAGTCCATTGATTTCAGTAAAACCGAAGTCCAGGCCGGCGATTTGGATCCCGTGCCCGTGTTTTCCTATCTGGGCCATGCGGACATGCACCCAGCGCAGGTGCCGTGCTGGATTACCCATACGACGGCCCAGTCGCATGAGATCGTGCGGTCTGGCCTGGATCGTTCGCCTTTGTACAGCGATGCGAGAACCATCGAAGGCATTGGCCCGCGGTATTGTCCTTCTATCGAAGACAAAATTCATCGGTTTGCCGATAAAACCAGCCATCAAGTTTTTCTGGAGCCTGAAGGGGCTTCCTCCTGCGAAATCTATCCCAATGGGATTTCCACCAGCCTGCCTTTCGATATCCAATACCAGTTGGTCAGAAGTCTGCCGGGCCTGGAAAATGCCAGAATCATGCGGCCTGGCTATGCCATTGAATACGATTATTTCGATCCCCGGCATTTGCATCCCTGCTTGGAAACCAAGGCCATACGCAATCTGTTTTTTGCCGGGCAAATCAACGGCACGACGGGGTACGAAGAAGCCGCCGCACAGGGGCTGTTGGCCGGCGCCAATGCGGCATTGCGCGCCCAGGACAAAGATCCCTGGCTGGTATCGCGCCAAGCAGCCTACCTGGGCGTGCTGGTGGATGATCTTGTAACTAAAGGTGTTACTGAACCCTACAGAATGTTTACTTCGCGGGCGGAATACCGCTTGAGCCTGCGCGAAGACAATGCCGACCAGCGCATGACCGAGATCGGGCGGCAATTGGGCCTGGTGGACGATGCGCGCTGGGATGCTTTCAGCCGCAAGCGCGATGCCGTCGCCAAAGAATTGCAGCGGCTGCGGGAAACCCGGATCAACCCTGCCGTCCTCAGTGTGCATGACCGGTCGCGGTGGGCCATCCAGCATCTGGATCGGCACCTCAGCCTGTTGGACTTGCTGAAGCGCCCGCAGGCGGATTATGCGCAACTCATGGCCTTGCGCGATGCCGAGGGCAACTTGCTGGCCGGCCCCGGCCTGCAGGCCCCGGATTATGCCGAGCAGTTGAATATCCAGGTCAAGTACGCCGGTTATGTACAGCGCCAGCGTCTGGACATCGACCGTCAACTGGCCCAGGAAAACCAGGCCATACCGGAAAACTTCGACTATGGCGCCATCCCGGGGCTGTCCACCGAAGTGCGCCAGCGCCTGGAAACCGCTCGTCCCGTGTCCATCGGCCAGGCCAGTCGGGTATCCGGGGTGACGCCCGCGGCGATTTCCCTGCTGCTGGTGCATATCAAACGGCTGCAGCGCAGCAAGAAAGCCGCATGACCAGCAATCCATTCCTGTCATACCGCCCGGCGCTGCTGGCGGCCCTGGATGCGCTGCACATGGCGGACGACGCCGTGCATGCGGATCGGCTGCTTGCCTATCTGCAGCAATTGCAGCGTTGGAACAAGGCCTATAACCTGACGGCCATCCGCCAGCCAGCGGATATGCTGGTTCAGCACGTGTTCGACAGCCTGGCCGTGGTGCCTGTGCTGCGCCGGCATCGCGCGGGGCGCAATACCCGGGTCGCGGACATGGGCTCGGGTGCCGGCTTGCCGGGTATCATCCTGGGTATCTGCCAGCCGGACTGGCGCGTCACCTGCGTGGATGCCGTCGGCAAAAAGACCGCCTTCATCCGCCAGGCCGCGGGCGCGCTGGATCTGCCCAACGTGCAGTCCATTCATGGACGCATCGAAGCGCTGCCCAGCCAGCAGGCGGATATCGTGATTTCCCGCGCATTTGCCTCTTTGTTGGATTTTGCCCGGATAGCAGGCCATCACCGGGCCGGCGAAGGCGGGCTATGGGCCATGAAGGGCCAGTACCCCGAAGAAGAAATCCGGCAGCTGGAAGCCAACAGCCCCTGGATGATCCGGTCGCATACCGTGTTGCATGTTCCCCAGCTCCCGGCGCAGCGCTGCCTGCTGGAACTCGGCCTCAAGGAAACCCATGACCCCTGCTAGCCAGAAACCCTCCGCCCGCGTGTTTTGCATTGCCAATCAAAAAGGCGGCGTGGGAAAAACCACGACGGCCATCAATTTGTCGGCGGCGCTGGCCATGCACGGCCAGCGGGTGCTGCTGATCGACCTGGATCCTCAGGGCAACGCCACCATGGGCAGCGGGATCGACAAGAATCAGGCCGAAATCAACCTGTATCAGGTGCTGATCGGCGAGGCCCGGATCGCCGAGGCTTGCATGCGCTCCGAATCCGGGGGATACGATGTCCTGCCGTCCAATCGGGAACTCTCCGGGGCGGAAATCGATCTGGTGGGGATGGACAACCGCGAAATGCAGCTCAAGCAGGCATTGACGCAGGTCGCCGATGCCTATGACTTCATCCTGATCGACTGCCCGCCGACGCTGTCGCTGCTGACCCTGAACGGCCTGGCCAGCGCGGATGGGGTGATCATCCCCATGCAGTGCGAATATTTCGCTCTGGAGGGGTTGTCCGATCTGGTCAATACGATCAAGCGCATCTACCGCAATCTCAACACCTCGCTGGAACTCATCGGCTTGTTGCGGGTGATGTTCGATCGGCGAGTTACCCTGCAGCAGCAGGTATCGGATCAGCTGGTGTCGCATTTTGGCGATAAGGTGTTCAAGACCGTCATCCCCCGCAACGTCCGGTTGGCGGAAGCCCCCAGCCATGGCATGCCCGGGGTGGTGTACGACAAATCATCGCGGGGCGCCAAGGCCTACCTGCAATTTGGCGAAGAACTCATTCGGCGCGTCGGTGGGCGGGTGCGGCGCCGTGCCGCCTGAACACACAGCGACAACAGAACAGGACAAAGAAATGGCGACACGAAAAAAAGGTCTGGGGCGCGGTCTGGACGCCCTGCTGGGTGAGGATCGCGGGGCCTTGGATCAGGTCGGGAGCGGCAATGCGGCCGCCGCGCCCAGCCAGCTGCCGCTGGCGGCGCTGCGGGCGGGGCGCTACCAGCCCCGCACCCGCATGGATGAAGAAGCCCTGAACGATCTGGCGGATTCCATCCGCACGCAGGGCATCATGCAGCCGATCCTGGTGCGGCCCTTGGCCGATGAGCCGGGGCAGTATGAAATCATCGCGGGCGAACGGCGTTTTCGCGCAGCGCAAATCGCGGATCTGGACGCGGTGCCCGTCCTGGTGCGCGACGTGGCGGACGAACACGCGGCGGCCATGGCCCTGATCGAAAACATCCAGCGCGAGGATCTGAACCCTCTGGAAGAAGCGCATGGCGTGCGACGCCTGCTGGACGAATTCGGTCTGACCCACGAGCAGGCCGCCACGGCAATTGGCCGCTCACGCTCGGCCACCAGCAATTTGCTGCGGCTGCTCAACCTGGCCGAGCCGGTGCAGACCATGCTGCTGGCCGGGGACATCGACATGGGCCATGCGCGTGCCTTGCTGGCGACGGACGCGGCCCGCCAGATTCTGTTGGCGCAGGAAGTCATCGCCAAGCGCCTGTCGGTGCGCGACACCGAAAAAAGGGTTGCGCGGGCGCTGCGCGAAGAAGACGAAGTCATCCAGACCCCGGCGGGGCGGGTGGCTCGGGCCGATGCGAAACCGGGGCAGGGGGATCTGGCCCGGCTGGAAAAATCGCTGGCGGATCACCTGGGCACCCGCGTGCGCATCAAGACCGGCACGCGCAAAGGCGGCCAGCTGATCATCGACTTCTCGGACTGGGGCCACCTGGATGCCCTGCTGGCGCGCCAAGGGCTGGCGAACGTGTTGGAAGAACCACAATAAAACCCAAGGCCGCTTGACACAAGCAAAAAACATCTTCATAATTCGCAATTCGCTTTAGGTGGGGTGCCCGAGTGGTTAAAGGGGGCAGACTGTAAATCTGTTGGCCTTGCGCCTACGTTGGTTCGAATCCAACTCCCACCACCAAAGCAAGCGTTTTCTTTTACACGGAAAACACTGTCAGCAGGGATTCACTCGCGGGTGTAGCTCAATGGTAGAGCAGAAGCCTTCCAAGCTTACGACGAGGGTTCGATTCCCTTCACCCGCTCCAGCGGGTCATGGCTGACAGTCCAACACGATTTACGCCCATGTGGCTCAGTGGTAGAGCACTCCCTTGGTAAGGGAGAGGTCATGCGTTCGATCCGCATCATGGGCACCACAATTTCTATATCAGCTCTCTTATTCCTCACAGGAGTCTGCCATGGCAAAAGGTAAGTTTGAACGGACCAAACCGCACGTGAACGTGGGTACGATCGGGCACGTTGACCACGGCAAGACGACGCTGACGGCGGCGATCACGACGGTGCTGGCCAAGGCGATGGGCGGCGAAGCCAAGGGCTACGACCAGATCGACAACGCGCCCGAGGAAAAGGCGCGCGGCATCACCATCAGCACCTCGCACGTGGAATACGAAACGGCCAACCGCCACTACGCGCACGTGGACTGCCCGGGCCACGCCGACTACGTGAAGAACATGATCACGGGCGCGGCCCAGATGGACGGCGCGATTCTGGTGTGCTCGGCCGCTGACGGCCCCATGCCGCAAACGCGCGAACACATCCTGCTGGCGCGCCAGGTGGGCGTGCCCTACATCGTCGTGTTCCTGAACAAGTGCGACATGGTCGACGACGAAGAACTGCTGGAACTGGTCGAAATGGAAGTGCGCGAGCTGCTCTCCAAGTACGACTTTCCGGGCGACGACACGCCGATCATCAAGGGTTCGGCCAAGCTGGCGCTCGACGGCGACGAAGGCCCCCTGGGTTCGCAGGCCATCATGGCCCTGGCCGAGGCGCTGGACACCTATATTCCCCAGCCCGAGCGCGCCGTGGACGGCACGTTCCTGATGCCTGTGGAAGACGTGTTCTCGATCTCGGGTCGCGGCACGGTGGTGACGGGCCGCATCGAGCGCGGCGTGATCAAGGTGGGCGAGGAAATCGAGATCGTCGGCATTCACGACACGGTCAAGACCACCTGCACGGGCGTGGAAATGTTCCGCAAGCTGCTGGATCAGGGCGAAGCGGGCGATAACGTCGGTATTTTGCTGCGCGGCACCAAGCGCGAGGAAGTCGAGCGCGGCCAGGTGCTGGCCAAGCCCGGCTCGATCCATCCGCACACGGACTTCGACGCCGAGGTCTACATTCTGTCCAAGGACGAAGGCGGCCGCCACACGCCGTTCTTCAAGGGCTATCGTCCGCAGTTCTACTTCCGCACGACGGACGTGACCGGCACGATCGAGCTGCCCGAAGACAAGGAAATGGTGCTGCCGGGCGATAACGTTTCCATGAAGGTCAGCCTGATTGCGCCGATCGCCATGGAAGAAGGCCTGCGCTTCGCCATCCGCGAAGGCGGCCGCACCGTCGGCGCCGGCGTCGTCGCCAAAATCAACAAGTAATTTTGTTGTATAATGATGGGCTGGCCGCCCATCATGCTGTTTTAAAAACGGTGGTGTGTCGCCACGCCACCGTTTTTCGGGTCTAGGGGTATAGCTCAATTGGCAGAGCGTCGGTCTCCAAAACCGAAGGTTGAGGGTTCGATTCCTTCTGCCCCTGCCACCATTCATTTCACCGCCATTGCGGTGCCAGCCGCCACAACATGTCTCATCAGAACATCGAAACCGTCAACAGAACCGCAGACCGGCTCAAGCTCGGCCTGGCCGTGCTGATTCTGGCCGCAGGCATCGTGGCCTATTCGGTTCTGATCGACCAGAATATCTATGTCCGGGTGGGCGCGTTCATCGCCGGCCTGGTCGCGGCCGCCCTGATTGTCGTTTTCAGCGACACGGGCCGCCGCACCCTGGCTTTCGGCCGCGAAGCCTACAACGAAACCCGCCGCGTGGTCTGGCCTTCGCGCCAGGAAACCACCCGCATGACCGCCATCGTATTTGCCTTCGTGGTGGCCATGGGCGCGCTGTTGTGGGTGGCCGACAAGCTGCTGGGCTGGGTAATCTACGGCCTGCTGCTGGGCTGGAACTAAGGAAAAATCACTGCATGAGCAAACGATGGTACGTCGTCCATGTCTATTCAGGCATGGAAAAAAGCGTCCACAAAGCCTTGGTCGAACGCATCGAGCGCGCCGAGCTGCAGGATGCCTTTGGGCGCATTTTGGTTCCTTCCGAAGAAGTCGTCGAAATCAAGGACGGCCGTAAGTCGATCACCGAGCGCCGGATTTTCCCCGGCTACGTCCTGGTCGAAATGGAACTCACCGACGAGACCTGGCACTTGGTAAAAAGCACCAACCGCGTCACCGGGTTTCTGGGCGGCTCGGGCAATCGTCCCGCCCCGATTTCCGAACGCGAAGTCGAGAAAATCCTGTCCCAGATGGAAGAAGGCGTGGAAAAACCGCGTCCCAAGGTGCTTTTCGAGATCGGCGAAACCGTCCGGGTCAAAGAAGGCCCGTTTGCCGATTTCAACGGCAACGTCGAAGAAGTCAACTACGAGAAAAGCAAGGTTCGCGTGTCCGTCACGATTTTCGGTCGCGCCACGCCGGTCGAACTCGATTTCAGTCAGGTCGAAAAAGTCTGACATCCGCGCCGTCAGGCCGCCCCGGCCAGCCTTTTCCCGGGCTGACCGTTTCGGCCGAAGCCTGACGGCTTATTCAACCCGGGGAGCCCTGTCTTGACGGCAGGGCGCAATTACCCGACAGGAGCATCACATGGCGAAAAAAATCGTCGGCTTCATCAAGCTGCAAGTGCCAGCTGGCAAAGCCAATCCTTCTCCCCCGATCGGGCCGGCGCTGGGTCAGCGCGGTCTGAATATCATGGAATTCTGCAAGGCCTTCAATGCCAAGACCCAAGGCATGGAACCCGGTCTGCCGATCCCCGTGGTGATCACCGCGTTTGCCGACAAGAGCTTCACCTTCATCATGAAGACGCCGCCGGCCACCATCCTGATCAAGAAGGCTGCTGGCATCCAGAAGGCTTCCGCACGGCCCAATTCCGAAAAGGTCGGTTCGCTGACGCGCGCCCAGGCCGAGGAAATCGCCAAGACCAAAGAACCCGACCTGACGGCAGCCGATCTGGATGCCGCCGTTCGGACGATTGCCGGTAGCGCCCGCAGCATGGGCATTGACGTCGAAGGGGTGGTGTAATCATGGCCAAGCTCAGTAAACGCGCCGCCGCCATCGCGGCCAAGATCGACCGCACCAAACTGTACCCCGTGACCGACGCGCTGGCTTTGGTCAAGGAAACCGCCACCGCCAAGTTCGATGAATCCATCGACGTGGCCGTGCAGCTGGGCATCGACGCCCGTAAATCCGACCAGCTGGTGCGCGGCTCCGTCGTGCTGCCCGCGGGCACGGGTAAAACGATGCGGGTCGCCGTCTTCGCCCAGGGCGAAAAAGCCGAGGCCGCCAAGGCCGCCGGCGCCGATATCGTCGGCATGGACGACCTGGCCGCCAGCATCAAGGCCGGCAACATCGACTTCGACGTGGTCATCGCCTCGCCTGACACCATGCGCGTCGTGGGCGCGCTGGGCCAGGTTCTGGGTCCTCGCGGCCTGATGCCCAACCCCAAGGTCGGCACGGTCACGCCCGACGTCGCCACTGCGGTGAAAAACGCCAAGGCCGGCCAGATCCAGTATCGCACCGACAAGGCCGGCATCATCCATGCCACCATCGGTCGTGCTTCGTTCGACGTCGAAAAACTGCAGACCAACCTGGCTGCCCTGATCGAAGCCCTGAACAAGGCCCGTCCGGCTGCCGCCAAGGGTATTTACCTGCGCAAGGTCGCCGTGTCCTCCACCATGGGTGGCGGCGCGCGCGTCGAATTGGCCTCTTTGGCCGCGCAGGCTTAACAGAACTTTGGGCTGCGGTTCGCCTCCGGGCGGGCCGCTGCTGTCAAAGACCGCTAGAGCCCAAGCCCTGTTTCGGCAGGGTGGCGGCTTAATCCCGGCCACCGCCGGATCTAGCGTAGACGGCGCCCAGGAAGATTTCATTATGAACTCGTCCAGGTGCGCCGCATTCGGTTGATGCTGGGGGTTTCCCCAGTATCGTTTGAAGGAGTGTTCAACCATGAGTCTCAATCGCCAAGAAAAGGCGGTGGTCATCGAGGAAGTCTCGGCCGAAATCGGTCGCGCCCAGTCGATCGTCATTGCCGAGTACCGTGGTCTGGACGTCGCTTCCGTCACCGTATTGCGCAAAACTGCGCGAGAATCGGGGGTGTATCTGCGTGTGCTTAAAAACACGCTGGTGCGCCGCGCCCTGGCAGGCACGCCTTTCGAAGGCTTGTCCGCTCAGTTGACGGGTCCGCTGATCTACGCGATCAGCAACGACCCGGTCAGCGCTGCCAAGGTCCTGGCCGATTTCGCGAAAACCAACGGCAAACTGGTCATTTCAGGCGGGGCCTTGCCCAACAGCCTGCTGGATCAGGATGGCGTCAAGGCCCTGGCCACGATGCCGTCGCGTGATGAATTGCTGTCGATGTTGATGGGCACCATGCAGGCGCCGATCACTCAGTTTGTGCGTACGCTCAACGAAGTCCCCACCAAGTTCGTTCGTGGCCTGGCGGCCGTGCGCGATCAAAAAGAAGCTGCTTAAGTTTCTGTGGATTTCGTTCCGACATAGCGACAACCAAACCTGGCTTATTTAATTATCTGGAGTTCTAAAAATGGCAACTAAAGCTGAAATCCTGGACGCGATCGCCGCCATGAGCGTGCTCGAACTGTCCGAGCTGATCAAAGAAATGGAAGACAAATTCGGCGTGTCCGCCGCTGCGGCCGCTGTCGCCGTGGCTACCGCCCCGGCCGCTGGCGGTGCTGCCGCCGCCGAAGAACAAACCGAATTCACGGTTGTTCTGGCCGAAGTCGGCGCCAACAAGGTCAGCGTCATCAAGGCGGTTCGTGAAATCACCGGTCTGGGCCTGAAAGAAGCCAAGGATCTGGTCGATGGCGCACCGAAGCCCGTCAAGGAAGGCGTGGACAAGGCTGCCGCCGAAGACGCCAAGAAGAAGCTGGAAGACGCCGGCGCCAAGGTCGAACTGAAGTAAGACCTTGCCTGTCGCGCCCGGGGAGCCGGGGGCATGCCGAAAAGCATGCCCTAAAGCCTTCCCGGGCTTTTGCGTTTCCAGAAAACCCGCGTTTGGGGCCTTGGCCGGCCGCCGAGCCCGGTTTTCTGGAGTCGTAAACCATGGCCGTGGTTAACGGCCTAAGCAACCCTCGAGTCGGAGTGCTCATGCCTTATTCGTACACCGAAAAGAAGCGCATACGCAAGAGCTTTGCCAAGCGCGAGGACGTCCAAGGCGTCCCCTACCTGCTGGCAACGCAATTGCATTCGTTCAAGACCTTTCTGCAAGCGGATACTACACCAGCGAAACGAAAAGATGAAGGTCTGCAAGCGGCCTTCAATTCGATTTTCCCGATCGTCAGCCACAACCAGATGGCCCGCCTGGAGTTCGTCAGCTATGTGCTGGGCACCCCGGTGTTCGACGTCAAGGAATGCCAGCTGCGCGGTTTGACGTATGCGTCGCCGCTGCGCGCCAAGGTTCGTCTGGTGCTGATGGACCGCGAAGTCAGCAAACCCACCGTCAAGGAAGTCAAGGAACAAGAAGTCTACATGGGTGAAATCCCCCTGATGACGGACACTGGCTCCTTTGTGATCAACGGCACCGAGCGCGTGATTGTGTCGCAGCTGCACCGTTCGCCGGGGGTTTTCTTCGAGCACGACCGGGGCAAGACGCACAGCTCGGGCAAACTGCTGTTTTCCGCCCGGGTGATTCCGTACCGCGGCTCTTGGTTGGACTTCGAATTCGACCCGAAGGACATCCTGTTCTTCCGCATCGACCGTCGCCGCAAGATGCCGGTGACCATCTTGCTGAAGGCCCTGGGCATGACGCCCGAAGCCATTCTGGCCTATTTCTCCAGCTTCGACCACATCGCTCTGCACAACGAAGGCGGCATGCTGGAATTCGTGCCCGAGCGCTGGAAAGGCGAAGTGGCGCGCTTTGACATCAGCGACAAGAAAGGCAATGTGATCGTCGAAAAGGACAAGCGCATCAATGCCAAGCATCTGCGCGACCTGACCAACGCCAAGGTCGATCACATTTCGGTGCCCGAGGACTACCTGCTGGGGCGCATTCTGGCCAAGAACGTGGTCAGTCCCGATACCGGCGAAGTCCTGGCGCAGGCCAATGCCGAAATCACCGAATCCCTGCTGGCCGAATTCCGCACGTCGGGCATCCGCGACATCGAAACCCTCTATGTCAACGAACTGAGCGAAGGCGCGTATATTTCGCAGACGCTGCGCACCGACGACACCGCCGATCAGATGGCGGCGCGGGTGGCCATCTATCGCATGATGCGCCCGGGCGAGCCGCCCACCGAAGAAGCCGTCGAGGCTTTGTTCCAGCGCCTGTTCTATTCGGAAGACTCCTACGACCTGTCGCGGGTGGGCCGCATGAAGGTCAACAGCCGCCTGGGCCTGAACGAAGGCAATGCCGGCCCGCTGACGCTGACCGACGACGACATTTTGCACACCATCAAGGTGCTGGTCGAACTGCGCAACGGTCGCGGCCAGATCGACGATATCGACCACCTGGGCAACCGCCGCGTGCGCTGCGTGGGCGAACTCGCCGAAAATCAATTCCGCGCTGGTCTGGTGCGGGTCGAGCGCGCCGTCAAAGAACGTCTGGGCCAGGCCGAGACCGAAAACCTGATGCCGCACGACTTGATCAACTCCAAGCCGATTTCCGCCGCCATCAAGGAATTCTTCGGATCCAGCCAGCTGTCGCAGTTCATGGATCAGACCAATCCGCTGTCGGAAATCACCCATAAACGGCGGATTTCGGCCCTGGGGCCGGGCGGCCTGACGCGTGAACGCGCCGGCTTTGAGGTGCGCGATGTGCACCCCACGCACTATGGCCGCGTTTGCCCGATCGAAACCCCGGAAGGCCCGAACATCGGCCTGATCAACTCGCTGGCCCTGTACGCCCGCCTGAACGAATACGGTTTCCTGGAAACCCCGTACCGCAAGATCATCGACGGCAAGGTGTCCGACCAGATCGAATACCTGTCGGCCATCGAGGAAAGCAAGTACGTGATCGCCCAGGCCAATGCGCATCTGGACGATGACGGCCGTTTCGAGGACGACCTGGTGGCCTGCCGCGAGGCCGGCGAAACCATGCTGACGGCACCGGAAAACGTCCACTACATGGACGTGGCGCCGTCGCAGATCGTGTCCGTGGCGGCATCGCTGATTCCCTTCCTGGAACACGACGACGCCAACCGCGCCCTGATGGGGGCCAACATGCAGCGCCAGGCCGTGCCTTGCCTGCGGCCCGAAAAGCCCCTGGTGGGCACGGGGATCGAACGCACGGTAGCGGTCGACTCGGGCACCACGGTGCAGGCCACGCGGGGCGGTATCGTCGATTTCGTCGATGCCGAACGCGTCGTGATCCGGGTGAACGACGATGAAAACATCGCCGGCGAAGTCGGCGTGGACATCTACAACCTGAAAAAATACACGCGCTCCAACCAGAACACCAACATCAACCAGCGGCCCATCGTGTCGCGCGGCGATCTGGTGGCCCGAGGCGACGTGCTGGCCGACGGCGCGTCCAGCGACCTGGGCGAACTCGCCCTGGGGCAGAACATGCTGATCGCGTTCATGCCCTGGAACGGCTACAACTTCGAGGACTCGGTGCTGATCTCCGAGCGCATCGTGGCCGACGACCGCTACACGTCGATCCACATCGAAGAACTGACGGTCGTGGCCCGCGACACCAAGCTGGGGCCCGAGGAAATCACCCGCGACATCTCCAACCTGGCCGAGCTGCAGCTCAATCGCCTGGACGACTCCGGCATCGTGCACATCGGCGCCGAAGTCCGCGCCGACGACGTGCTGGTGGGCAAGGTCACGCCCAAGGGCGAGACCCAGCTGACGCCGGAAGAAAAGCTGCTGCGCGCCATCTTTGGCGAAAAGGCTTCCGACGTCAAGGACACCTCGCTGCGCGTGCCCTCCGGCATGGTCGGCACGGTCATCGACGTGCAGGTCTTCACCCGCGAGGGCATCGAGCGCGACAAGCGCGCCCAGTCCATCATCGACGACGAACTGCGCCGCTACCGCCAAGACCTGAACGACCAGCTGCGCATCGTTGAAAACGACGCCTTCGACCGCCTGCGCAAGCAGTTGCTGGGCAAGACCGCCAATGGCGGCCCGCGCAAGCTGCCCAAGGGCAGCGAATTGGCCGCCGACTACCTGGAAGACCTGGATCGCTGGCAGTGGTTCGACATCCGCCTGGCCGACGAGGACGCGGCGGTTTCCCTGGAGCAGGTCAAAGACGCCCTGGAGCAAAAACGCCACCAGTTCGATCTGGCCTTCGAGGAAAAACGCAAGAAGCTCACGCAGGGCGACGAACTGCCGCCGGGCGTGCTGAAGATGATCAAGGTCTACCTGGCCGTCAAGCGCCGCCTGCAGCCGGGCGACAAGATGGCCGGCCGTCACGGCAACAAGGGCGTGGTGTCGCGCATCACCCCGGTCGAAGACATGCCGCACATGGCCGACGGCACGCCGGTGGACATTGTGCTGAACCCGCTGGGGGTGCCGTCGCGGATGAACATCGGCCAGGTATTGGAAGTCCACCTGGGCTGGGCCGCCAAGGGCCTGGGCCAGCGTGTGGCCGACATGCTGGGCGAGGAGCGCGGCGTGCAGGTGAAATCCGTGCGCAAGCTGCTGGAAACCATCTACGGCGACACGGTCAAGCTCGAACAGCTGTCCGATGACGAAATCATGACGATGGCCGGCAATCTGCGCCGTGGCGTGCCGTTGGCCACCCCGGTCTTTGACGGGGCCGCCGAAGAAGACATCACCCACATGCTGGAAGTCGCCTATCCCGACGACATCGCCGAGCGCCTGAAGCTCACCAGCGGCCGCACGCAGGCCTGGCTGACCGATGGCCGCACGGGCGAGGAATTCGAGCGGCCCGTCACGGTGGGTTACATGCACTTCCTGAAGCTGCACCACTTGGTCGACGACAAGATGCATGCGCGTTCCACGGGGCCGTACTCGCTGGTCACGCAGCAGCCGCTGGGCGGCAAGGCCCAGTTCGGGGGTCAGCGTTTCGGGGAAATGGAAGTCTGGGCGCTGGAAGCCTACGGCGCCGCCTACACCCTGCAGGAAATGCTGACCGTGAAATCCGACGATATCTCCGGGCGCACCAAGGTCTACGAGAACATCGTCAAGGGCGATCACGTGATCGACGCGGGCATGCCCGAATCGTTCAACGTGCTGGTCAAGGAAATTCGATCCCTGTCCCTGGACATGGATCTGGAGCGTAAATAATGAAAGCGCTACTCGATCTCTTCAAGCAAGTCTCGCAGGACGAGCAATTCGATGCCATCAAGATCGGGATTGCATCGCCGGAAAAGATCCGCTCGTGGTCTTTCGGCGAGGTTCGCAAGCCTGAAACCATCAACTACCGCACGTTCAAGCCCGAACGCGACGGCCTGTTCTGCGCCAAGATCTTCGGCCCGATCAAGGACTACGAGTGCCTGTGCGGCAAGTACAAGCGCCTGAAGCACCGCGGCGTCATCTGCGAAAAATGTGGTGTGGAAGTCACGGTGGCCAAGGTGCGCCGCGAGCGCATGGGCCACATCGAACTCGCCAGCCCGGTGGCGCACATCTGGTTCCTGAAGTCCCTGCCGTCGCGTCTGGGCATGGTTCTGGACATGACGCTGCGCGACATCGAGCGCGTGCTGTACTTCGAGGCCTGGTGCGTGATCGAGCCCGGCATGACGCCGCTCAAGCGCGGCCAGATCATGTCCGATGACGACTACCTGTCCAAGACCGAAGAATACGGCGACGACTTCCAGGCCCTGATGGGGGCCGAGGCCGTGCGCGAACTGCTGCGCACCATCGACATCGACGCCGAGGTCGAGCGCCTGCGCGCCGAACTCAAGGCCACCGGCTCGGATGCCAAGATCAAGAAAATCTCCAAGCGCCTGAAAGTGCTGGAAGGTTTTCAAAAGTCCGGCATCAAGCCCGACTGGATGATCATGGAAGTGCTGCCGGTGCTGCCGCCGGATCTGCGCCCGCTGGTGCCGCTGGACGGCGGGCGTTTCGCCACGTCCGACCTCAACGACCTGTACCGCCGCGTCATCAACCGCAACAACCGCCTGAAGCGCCTGCTGGAACTGAAGGCCCCGGACATCATTCTGCGCAATGAAAAGCGCATGCTGCAGGAATCCGTCGATTCGCTGCTGGACAATGGCCGCCGCGGCAAGGCCATGACGGGGGCCAACAAACGCCAGCTGAAATCCCTGTCCGACATGATCAAGGGCAAGAGCGGCCGCTTCCGCCAGAACCTGCTGGGCAAGCGCGTCGATTATTCCGGCCGTTCCGTGATCGTGGTGGGGCCGCAGCTGCGCCTGCACCAGTGCGGCCTGCCCAAGCTGATGGCGCTGGAACTGTTCAAGCCCTTTATCTTCAACCGCCTGGAAATGATGGGTCTGGCCACGACCATCAAGGCGGCCAAGAAGCTGGTCGAAAGCCAGGAACCCGTGGTCTGGGACATCCTGGAAGAAGTCATCCGCGAACACCCGGTGATGCTGAACCGCGCACCGACGCTGCACCGTCTGGGCATCCAGGCTTTCGAGCCCCAACTGATCGAAGGCAAGGCCATCCAGCTGCATCCGCTGGTGTGCGCCGCCTTCAACGCCGACTTCGACGGCGACCAGATGGCCGTGCACGTCCCGCTGTCGCTGGAAGCCCAGCTGGAAGCCCGCACCCTGATGCTGGCTTCCAACAACGTGCTGTTCCCGGCCAACGGCGAACCCGCCATCGTGCCGTCGCAGGACATCGTGCTGGGCCTGTACTACGCCACGCGTGAACGTATCAACGGCAAGGGCGAGGGCATGTTCCTGGCCGACCTGGCCGAAGTTCAGCGCGCCTACGACAATCACGAAGTCGAACTGCAAAGCCGCATCACCACCCGGGTTCCCGAATACGCCAAGGGCGAGGACGGCGAGTGGCACGAGCAGGTCATCCGCCACCAGACCACGGTGGGCCGGGCCTTGCTATCCGAGATCCTGCCCCAGGGCCTGCCGTTCAGCGTGCTGAACAAGTCCCTGAAGAAGAAAGAAATCTCCAAGCTCATCAATATGTCGTACCGGCGCTGCGGCCTGCGGGCCACGGTGATCTTCGCCGACAAGCTGATGCAGTCCGGCTATCGCCTGGCCACGCGCGCCGGGGTGTCCATCGCCATGGGCGACATGGTGGTGCCCACCGCCAAGCGCGACATCCTGGCCCAGGCTTCGGCCGAGGTCAAGGAAATCGACCGCCAGTATTCGTCCGGCCTGGTCACGGCCCAGGAACGCTACAACAACGTGGTGGACATCTGGGGCAAGGCCGGCGACCGCGTCGGCAAGGCCATGATGGAACAGCTCTCGACCGAGCCCGTCATCGACCGCCACGGCAAGGAAGCGCGCCAGGAATCCTTCAACTCCATCTATATGATGGCGGATTCCGGCGCCCGGGGCTCGGCGGCCCAGATTCGCCAGCTGGCCGGGATGCGCGGCCTGATGGCCAAACCGGACGGCTCGATCATCGAGACCCCCATCACGGCCAACTTCCGCGAAGGCCTGAACGTGCTGCAGTACTTTATCTCCACGCACGGGGCGCGCAAAGGCCTGGCCGATACGGCGCTGAAGACCGCCAACTCGGGCTACCTGACGCGCCGTCTGGTGGACGTGACCCAGGATCTGGTCATCACCGAAGACGATTGCGGCACCACGCACGGCTACGTCATGAAAGCCCTGCTGGAAGGCGGCGAAGTCGTCGAGGCCCTGGGCGACCGCGTCCTGGGCCGTGTGGCGGCCATTGACGTCGTCAACCCGGACACCCAGGAAACCGTCATCCCGGCAGGCACGTTGCTGGACGAAGACAAGGTCGAACTCATCGAACAGTTGAACATCGACGAGGTCAAGATCCGCACGCCGCTGACCTGCGAAACACGCCACGGCCTGTGCGCCCATTGCTATGGGCGCGATCTGGGACGGGGTTCGCTGGTGAACAAGGGCGAGGCCGTCGGGGTGATTGCCGCCCAGTCGATCGGCGAACCCGGCACGCAGCTGACGATGCGCACGTTCCACATCGGCGGGGCCGCATCGCGTTCCGCCATGGCCAGTTCCATCGAGACCAAATCCGCCGGTTCGGTGGGCTTCGCCATCGGTCTGCGCTATCTGACCAACGCCAAGGGCGACCGCATCGCGGTGTCGCGCTCGGGCGAAATCGTGGTCTACGACGATAACCGCCGCGAACGCGAACGCCACAAGGTGCCGTATGGCGCCACCATCCTGGTGGGCGATAGCGACACCATCAAGGCCGGAACCAAGCTGGCGTCCTGGGATCCCTTGACCCGCCCGATCGTGTCCGAATACACCGGCACGATCCGCTTTGCCAACATCGAGGAAGGCGTGACCGTCGCCAAGCAGGTGGACGAAATCACCGGCCTGTCCACGCTGGTGGTGATTACGCCCAAGACCCGCGGCACCAAGGGTGCCGGGCGGCCGCAAATCCTGCTGCTGGACGATCAAGGGCAGGAAATCAAGGTGGCGGGCACCGAGCACGCGGTGGCGATTTCGCTGCCCGTGGGCGCGCTGATCACCGTGCGCGACGGCCAGGCCGTCGGCGTGGGCGACTTCCTGGCGCGGATTCCGCAAGAATCGCAAAAGACCCGCGACATTACCGGGGGTCTGCCGCGCGTGGCCGAGCTGTTCGAGGCCCGTTCCCCCAAAGACGCGGGCGTACTGGCGGAAGTCACCGGCACCGTGTCTTTCGGCAAGGACACCAAGGGCAAGCAGCGCCTGGTCATCACCGACATGGAAGGCGTCAGCCACGAATTCCTGATTTCCAAGGAAAAGCAGGTGCTGGTGCACGACGGCCAGGTGGTCAACAAGGGCGAACTGGTGGTCGACGGCCCCGCCGACCCGCACGATATCCTGCGCCTGCAGGGGATCGAGCCGCTGGCTTCTTATGTGGTCAACGAAGTCCAGGACGTCTATCGTCTGCAGGGCGTGAAGATCAACGACAAGCACATTGAAGTCATCGTGCGCCAGATGCTGCGCCGCGTGAACATCACCAACCCGGGCGATACCGACTTCATCACCGGCGAACAGGTGGAGCGCGCCGAACTGCTGAACGCCAACGACCGCATGGAAGCCGAAGGCAAGCTGCCGGCCACCTATGACAACATCCTGCTGGGCATCACCAAGGCCTCGCTGTCCACCGATTCGTTCATCTCGGCGGCTTCCTTCCAGGAAACCACCCGGGTGCTGACCGAAGCGGCCATCATGGGCAAGCGCGACGACCTGCGCGGCCTGAAGGAAAACGTCATCGTGGGCCGCTTGATCCCGGCCGGTACCGGCATGTCCTACCATGCCGCCCGCCACGACAGGGAAATCTTCGAAGCCGCCGAGCGCGCCGCCGCCCGCGAACTCGCCAACCCGTTTGCCGATCCGTCGGAAATGGCGCACGTCGGATCCGATGACGCCGGCACAGCGGCGGATCCCGCCGCCGGCCTGGATGCCGCTGCCGAAGAATAAATAAGCCGGCGATGGCAGGCCCTGGTTTTCGATGCTTGAAAACCAGGGCCTGTTTTTTATGTCGCGCCGCGCATCGCCCAACGCGCTCACTTGCGCCCGTAAGTGGCGTCGTGATCGGGGGAAGCCGGGTTGTTCAAGTCCAGCCGGACGGTGGCTTCATCGCTGGCGGGGTGGGACTGCGCCCACGCCAGCGCTTCGTGCAGGTCGGCGGCGGCCGCCTCGCTGTGCAGCCAGCGTTCGTTGTCCGGCACCACGGTGGCCGTGCGCACCAGCCATACGCCGGGCTCCTGTTCTTCTACCAGCACCTGGCGCCCAGCGAACTGCTTACCCAGGGAAATCTGCCCGTTGGCACCAACGAGCTTCACCACGGGCGGGTGGGCGAGTGTAGGCATGGTTGCCTCCAATCAATACCGAAATACGAAGGCACTATAGTACGAAAATAGAATGCAACCGCAACCGCGTTGCCCGGATATGACTCTTCAGACGAGTTTCAGCCGCTGGGCGAACAAGGCCGCTTCGGCGCGGCTGCTGATATTCAGCTTGCGGTAAATGGACTTGACGTGATCCCCCACGGTATGACGGGAAATCCCCAGCAACCGGCCGATTTCGGATAAGCGCAGGCCCTTGGCCAGCAGACTGAGCACTTCTTTTTCGCGTTCGCTCAGGCCGCCGTCTTCGATCTCGGGGGCTGCTTGCTGAAAATACTGGATCAGCCGCCGGGCAATGGCCGGCGACAGGGGCGGCAGGCCCGAGCCCATGCCCTGCAACTGCAGGCGAACCTGGTCGGCGGGCTGCCCTTTCAGGAGGTAGCCCTGAGCCCCGGCCTTCAAGGCCGACACCAGCGCGTCGTCATCCTCGAAAATCGTGCTGACCACGCACAGACATTGGCTTTGCTGCCGGCGCAGCCGGGTAATCAGGGCGCAGCCATTGCCATCGCCCAGTTCCAGGTCGATCAGGGCCAGGTCGTAGCGCTGCGTCGGCAAGGCGCGCAAGGCGGCGTCCAGGCTGTCGGCGTGCACCTGCCGCGCGGCGGGAAAGACGGACTGAACCAGGCCGGCCAGCAGGGCCAGCGCATCCGGCTGGTCGTCCACCAGCAGACAGTGGCGGATCGGCTGGCCGGCGGCCGGGAAGGGGGGCGGTATTTTCATGGGGGTTCTCATCCTGTCCGGCCGCGCATCATGGCGTCGAAATGATGGCGTCAATTATGCGGGAATGTTATGGTACGCGATCACATTTTCCCACCTGCGGCCCCCTTCCTGCCCCGTCCGACATGAAGATTCCAGATTTTGCGCCTGGCAGACGCTTGCTGGCCGCCGCCGTTTTTGGTGTGCTGCTGATCATTGCGCTTGTGTATATGGCACAAAGCCGGCCCTGGCTGGGCCTGCACCTGGCCTGGAGCCACCAGGATCAGGCCGCCATCGTGCTGGCGCATCAAGGGCCCGGGGCGCATATCCCGGTCGGCAGTCAGCTGGTGGCTATCCAGGGCGGGGGCGATATCCACCGGTTCAGCGCGCTGGACTTCATTGTCGAGCCCGATGGCAATGTCCGCACATACCCCGAATATCATCAATTCTTGAAAAACATGGGGCAGCTGGCCGACATCCAGGATGCGCCCCGGGTGCAACTCAGCGACCGCCAGGGCCGGATATTCAGCCTGACGCCGGCGCCTTGGCGGCCGCTGTGGACGCTGCCCGTGGATTTCTGGGTGCAAGTCGCCGTGGGGCTGATTGCCTGGCTGATTGTCTCCGCCGTCTGGGCGTTTCGGCCCCGGCAAAGCGGCGTGCGCTACTTGCTGTTCAATGGGGCCACCACGCTGATGTTTGCTCCGGGTGCGGCGGTCTACACCACCCGGGAGCTGGCTATCCCCTTGAGCGAAATGATCGTCCTGAAAACCATGAATTTCGGCGGCGGCTTGATGTTTTGCGCCAGTTTTACCGCCTTGCTGCTGGTGTATCCGCGGCGCCTGGCCCCCGCCTGGCTGGGTTTGCTGATCCTGTCCGCCTATGCGCTGTGGTTCGTGGCCCAGGCCTTTGGCGCCTTCGACTCCGTCATGCTGGGGCGCCGGGTTCCGGTGTTCGCGGCGCTGATCGCCAGCACCGCGCTGGCATTGATCCAGTGGCTGAGGGCATACCGCGACCCCATCGCCCGGGCGGCGCTGCGCTGGTTTCTGCTGTCCTGGCTGGTGGGGGTCAGCCTGTTTGTCCTGCTGATCATGGTGCCGCAGATCATCGAGGTCGATACCGGGCGTCTGCAGGGTTACAGCTTTCTGCTGTTTCTCTTGATGTATGGCGGTATCGCGCTGGGGGTGCTGCGCTATCGCCTGTTCGACCTGGGCCTCTGGTGGTTCAGGGCGATTGCCTGGGTGGTGGGCGCGCTGGCCCTGGTCGGGTTGGATTTGCTGCTGGTATTCGGCCTGCAACTGCCCTCGGGCTGGTCGCTCAGTCTGTCGCTGCTGGTTTGCGCATTGTTGTGGCTGCCTTTTCGCAATTGGCTGTGGGCGCGGCTTGTTTCGCCGCCCGTGCCGCCGGGCAACCTGTTCAATAGTGTGACCCGCGTGGCGCTGGCCCCCAGCGCCGATGAATGCACGCGCCGCTGGAAAGCCCTGCTGCAGGCGCAGTTCGCTCCTTTGGAGATCCAGGCGGTTGCCGCCCAGGAGCAAGTGACCCTGGGTGACGATGGTCTCAGCCTGAGCTTCCCCGCCGCCGCCCACGCCCCCGCCTTGCGGCTGCGCTATCCCGGCCAGGGCCGGCGCTTGTTCAGTTCGCTGGACTTGGCCCGCGCGCGCCAGATCAGCGCCATGCTGGCCTATGCGGAAGAAAGCCGCGAAGCCTATGCCCAGGGGGCGCGTGAAGAACGCCAGCGCATTGCCCAGGATCTGCATGACGATCTGGGGGCCATTCTGCTGTCCGGCCTGCACCAGCGCAATCTGGATCAGGCCCACGACAGCCTGACCCAGGCCATGGGGGAAATGCGGGTGATCGTGCAGGGTTTGAGCGGCGAACAGCACCCCTGGGCCGCCGTGCAGGCCGATTTGCGCTCTGAACTGGCGAACCGCCTGGAAGCGGCCGGCATCCAGCTGGATTGGCGGGATCGGGCGCTCGACCCCGGCCTGCAGCTGGATTATGTCGTCTTCAAGCACTTGACGTCCGTTCTGCGAGAGCTGATCAGCAATGTGATCCGCCACGCGCAAGCCAGCCGGGTGGCCGTCGACATCCAGTGCGATCAGGGCGCGCTGATCCTGTCGGTCTCGGACAACGGCTGCGGCCTGAGCGCTGACCGGCCCGATTGCGGCGGCCATGGCCTGGCCAACCTGCGCCGCCGTCTGGATGCGCTGGGGGGATCGGTGCGGGCGTTAGAATCGACCCGACAAGGCACCGCCTTGCAGCTGTTCATACCGCTGGAAGCGGGCCGAAACACTTGAAAGCCAAGGATCGAAACACCGACATGACCGACCAATATGCCGTCATTGGCAACCCGATTGCGCAATCCAAGTCGCCCATTATCCATGCCGCCTTCGCCCGCCAGTTGGGGCACGATCTGTCCTACGAGGCTTTGCTGGCCGAGGTGGATGATTTCGACGCCACGGTGCGGGGGTTCATTGCGCGAGGCGGCAAGGGCATGAACGTCACCGCGCCCTTCAAGCTGCAGGCGCTGGCCCTGTCGGATCGCCTGAGCGCGCGCGCGCAGGCCGCCCAGGCGGTCAATACCCTGAGCTTTACGCCGGATGGCATTCTGGGCGACAACACGGACGGCCTGGGCTTGGTGCAGGATATCCGCGATCAGATCGGCAAGCCTTTGGCCGGGGCCCGGGTGCTGCTGGTGGGGGCGGGCGGCGCGGCGCGGGGCGTGCTGCTGCCCTTGCTGCAGGCCGGGCCGCGCCAGCTGCTGCTGCTCAACCGCAGCGTCGAGAAAGCCCGGGCCTTGATTGCGCCCTGGGCCGGCGCTTATCCGGTGGCCGCCGGCGATTTGGCGGCCGGGGCCGGCGGCCGCTTCGATGTGGTCATCAACGCGACTTCCGCCGGCTTGAGCGCGCAGGGGCTGGATCTGGGCGCCGGCCTGTATGCGCCCGATGCATTGGCTTACGATATGGTCTACGGCAAGGGCGACACGCCGTTCATGGCCGATGCCCGCCGCCAGGGCGCCGCGCGGGTGGCGGATGGGTTGGGCATGCTGGTGGGGCAGGCCGCCGAGTCTTTCGTCATTTGGCGGGGCGTGCGCCCGGACGTGGCGGCCGTGCGGGCCTTGTTGCGGCAATATTGAAGGGCCCTTGATTGAAGGGCCTTTGATTACCCCGCCGGGCCCTGTGCGCCGTGCCCCGGGCGGCTATTGCGTTTTTGCGCGGGCGGGGGAAATCGCCCCCACGGCCGCCCGCAGGCCCAGCAGATAACTGTCCGCGCCGAAACCGCAGATTTGCCCGCGCACGATCGGGGCCAGCACGGATTCGTGGCGGAAGGCTTCGCGGGCATGGATGTTGGACATGTGCACTTCGATCACCGGGCGGCGCAGGATCGCCAGGGCGTCGCGGATGGCGTAGCTGTAGTGCGTCCAGGCGCCCGCGTTGATCAGCACGGCGTCGGCGCCGTCGGCGTGCGCCTGGTGGATGCGCTCGACCATGACGCCTTCGTGGTTGGTCTGGAAGCAGTCCAGCCGTACCTGCAGTTCCGCCGCCAGCCGATGCAGTTGCCGGTCGATATCGGCCAACGTCACCGTGCCGTATTGGGCCGGGTCGCGCTGGCCGAACAGGTTCAGGTTGACGCCGTGCAGGACAAGGATGTTCATGGCTAGATCTTCTTGCTGTTCCAGAAGATTGCATGCTACACTGGATGGCTTATCAAATAAAGGCCCGCTTCTGGTATGCGCCAAGCAAGTGGGCTATTTGTGTAGTAGCCGCGCCCGGGAAACCACCCGGGCAAACCCGGGCCGCAAAAACCCGGGGTGGATTGTGCAAGGCCCGCTCTTTTACGTATTCGTGTCAGGCGGATTTTGTACATGTCACCTGAACATCGACGTAAAGTACGCAAGTACAAAGGAAGCATAAAAGGTCATGCCTACCATTGCTCAACTGCTGCGCAAGCCGCGCCAGGTCAGCCGCGAAAACAGCAAGAGCCCGGCCCTGGAAAACTGCCCCCAGCGCCGTGGCGTGTGCACCCGCGTGTACACCACCACTCCTAAAAAGCCTAACTCCGCCCTGCGCAAGGTCGCCAAGGTGCGCCTTACCAATGGCTACGAGGTCATCTCGTACATCGGCGGCGAAGGCCACAACCTGCAAGAACACTCCGTGGTTCTGGTGCGGGGCGGCCGGGTCAAGGACTTGCCGGGTGTGCGCTATCACATCGTGCGCGGGTCGCTCGACCTCCAAGGCGTGAAAGACCGCAAGCAGGCCCGTTCCAAATACGGCGCCAAGCGGCCCAAGAAGTAATCAACCGCCGTTCTGCCGTTCCCCATCGGCCGTGTATCGGCCAACAACGTGCAGCCAGGGCCATTTGGCTTTGGCAGGTAAGTGGCTCTCCTGATGGAAGCCGTGGCCGCACAGTGCGGCTCAACTGAATCGTCACAAGGAAATCGAAATGCCTCGTCGTCGCGAAGTACCCAAGCGTGAAATCCTCCCAGATCCCAAGTTCGGCAGTGTCGAGCTGGCCAAATTCATGAACGTCGTCATGCTGTCCGGCAAAAAAGCCGTGGCGGAACGCATCGTGTATGGCGCCTTTGACCAGATCCAGGCCAAAACCGGGAAGGAACCCATCGAAGTCTTCAATACCGCCATCAACAACATCAAGCCCGTGGTCGAAGTCAAGTCCCGCCGCGTGGGTGGTGCCAATTACCAGGTTCCGGTCGAAGTCCGCCCCGTGCGCCGCCTGGCCCTGGCCATGCGTTGGTTGCGCGAAGCCGCCAAGAAACGCGGCGAGAAGTCCATGGATCTGCGTCTGGCGGGCGAACTCATGGACGCCGCCGAAGGCCGCGGCGGCGCCATGAAAAAACGCGAGGACACCCACAAGATGGCAGAAGCCAACAAGGCCTTCAGCCACTTCCGTTGGTAATCCGACCGGCCATTCACCAGGAAACACATCATGTCTCGCAAGACCCCTATCCAGCGCTACCGCAACATCGGTATTTCCGCGCACATTGATGCCGGCAAGACCACCACGACCGAGCGCATTCTGTTCTACACCGGCGTCAACCACAAGATTGGCGAAACCCATGAGGGCTCCGCCACCATGGACTGGATGGAGCAGGAGCAGGAACGCGGCATCACCATCACGTCGGCGGCCACCACTGCCTTCTGGAGGGGGATGGAACACCAGTACGACGAACACCGCATCAACATCATCGACACCCCGGGCCACGTGGACTTCACCATCGAAGTCGAACGCTCCATGCGGGTGCTGGATGGCGCCTGCATGGTGTATTGCGCCGTGGGCGGCGTGCAGCCGCAGTCCGAAACCGTCTGGCGTCAGGCCAACAAGTACGGCGTGCCGCGCTTGGCCTTCGTCAACAAGATGGATCGCACCGGCGCCAACTTCTTCAAGGTCTACGAGCAGATGCGCACGCGTCTGAAGGCCAACCCTGTGCCTATCGTCATCCCCATCGGGGCCGAGGACACCTTCAAGGGCGTCATCGACCTGACCAAGATGAAAGGCATTATCTGGGATGAAGCCTCTCAGGGCACCAAGTTCGATTACATCGATGTGCCTGCCGAAATGGCCGAAGAAGCCGCCAAGTGGCGCGAAAACCTGGTCGAAGCCGCCGCCGAAGCCAACGAGGAACTGATGAACAAGTACCTCGAAGACGGCGAACTCACCGAACAGGAAATCGACAAGGGTATTCGCCTGCGCACCATCGCGGGTGAAATCCAGCCGATGCTGTGCGGCACCGCCTTCAAGAACAAGGGCGTGCAGCGCATGCTGGACGCGGTCATCGACTACCTGCCCTCCCCGGTGGACATCCCCCCGATGGAAGGCACGGACGACGAAGGCAATGTGGTCACCCGCAAGGCCGACGACAGCGAAAAACTGGCGGCCCTGGCCTTCAAGCTGATGACCGACCCGTTCGTTGGCCAATTGACCTTCATCCGCGTGTACTCGGGCGTGCTGAAGTCCGGCGATACCGTCTTCAACCCCATCAAGGGCAAGAAAGAACGCATCGGCCGCATCCTGCAGATGCACGCCAACAACCGCGCCGAACTCAAAGAAGTCGTGGCTGGCGACATCGCCGCCGTCGTGGGCCTGAAAGACGTCACCACGGGTGAAACCCTGTGCGACGTGGGCGATCACGTCCTGCTCGAAAAAATGGAGTTCCCGGAACCCGTGATTTCCCAGGCCGTCGAACCCAAGTCCAAGGCCGACCAGGAAAAAATGGGCATCGCCCTGTCGCGCCTGGCGGCTGAAGATCCGTCCTTCCGCGTGCACAGCGACGAAGAATCCGGCCAGACCATCATCTCCGGCATGGGCGAACTGCACCTCGAAGTGCTGGTCGACCGCATGCGCCGCGAATTCAACGTCGAAGCCAACGTCGGCAAGCCCCAGGTGGCCTACCGCGAAACCATCCGCAAGACCTGCGAAGAAGTCGAAGGCAAGTTCGTCAAGCAATCCGGCGGGCGCGGCCAGTACGGCCACGTCGTGCTCAAGCTCGAACCCCTGGAACCCGGCAGCGGCTACGAATTCGTGGACGCCATCAAGGGCGGGGTGGTGCCGCGTGAGTTCATCCCGGCGGTCGACAAGGGCATCCAGGAAACCCTGCCTGCGGGCGTGGTGGCCGGCTATCCGGTGGTCGACGTCAAGGTGACGCTGTTCTTCGGTTCGTACCACGACGTGGACTCGAACGAAAACGCCTTCAAGATGGCCGGCTCCATGGCCTTCAAGGAAGGCATGCGCAAGGCCAGCCCGGTGCTGCTCGAACCCATGATGCACGTGGAAGTCGAGACCCCGGAAGACTACGCCGGCACGGTGATGGGCGATTTGTCCTCGCGGCGCGGCATGGTTCAGGGCATGGATGACATCCCGGGCGGCGGCAAGAACATCAAGGCCGAGGTTCCCCTGGCCGAAATGTTCGGTTATGCGACCAGCCTGCGTTCACAGACGCAAGGCCGCGCCACCTACACGATGGAATTCAAGCAGTACGCAGAGGCCCCGCGCAACGTGGCCGAAGAAGTCATCGCCGCTCGCGGCAAGTAATTATTGGTCCCGGCCTGCGGGTCGGGGCGAAACCTCTTTTATTTCCTAGGAAATTACAGGAATCATCATGGCAAAAGGTAAGTTTGAACGGACCAAACCGCACGTGAACGTGGGTACGATCGGGCACGTTGACCACGGCAAGACGACGCTGACGGCGGCGATCACGACGGTGCTGGCCAAGGCGATGGGCGGCGAAGCCAAGGGCTACGACCAGATCGACAACGCGCCCGAGGAAAAGGCGCGCGGCATCACCATCAGCACCTCGCACGTGGAATACGAAACGGCCAACCGCCACTACGCGCACGTGGACTGCCCGGGCCACGCCGACTACGTGAAGAACATGATCACGGGCGCGGCCCAGATGGACGGCGCGATTCTGGTGTGCTCGGCCGCTGACGGCCCCATGCCGCAAACGCGCGAACACATCCTGCTGGCGCGCCAGGTGGGCGTGCCCTACATCGTCGTGTTCCTGAACAAGTGCGACATGGTCGACGACGAAGAACTGCTGGAACTGGTCGAAATGGAAGTGCGCGAGCTGCTCTCCAAGTACGACTTTCCGGGCGACGACACGCCGATCATCAAGGGTTCGGCCAAGCTGGCGCTCGACGGCGACGAAGGCCCCCTGGGTTCGCAGGCCATCATGGCCCTGGCCGAGGCGCTGGACACCTATATTCCCCAGCCCGAGCGCGCCGTGGACGGCACGTTCCTGATGCCTGTGGAAGACGTGTTCTCGATCTCGGGTCGCGGCACGGTGGTGACGGGCCGCATCGAGCGCGGCGTGATCAAGGTGGGCGAGGAAATCGAGATCGTCGGCATTCACGACACGGTCAAGACCACCTGCACGGGCGTGGAAATGTTCCGCAAGCTGCTGGATCAGGGCGAAGCGGGCGATAACGTCGGTATTTTGCTGCGCGGCACCAAGCGCGAGGAAGTCGAGCGCGGCCAGGTGCTGGCCAAGCCCGGCTCGATCCATCCGCACACGGACTTCGACGCCGAGGTCTACATTCTGTCCAAGGACGAAGGCGGCCGCCACACGCCGTTCTTCAAGGGCTATCGTCCGCAGTTCTACTTCCGCACGACGGACGTGACCGGCACGATCGAGCTGCCCGAAGACAAGGAAATGGTGCTGCCGGGCGATAACGTTTCCATGAAGGTCAGCCTGATTGCGCCGATCGCCATGGAAGAAGGCCTGCGCTTCGCCATCCGCGAAGGCGGCCGCACCGTCGGCGCCGGCGTCGTCGCCAAAATCAACAAGTAATTGGTGCGCTGGCGGGGGCTTCGCCCCCGCCTAGTCTCGTTCTTTAGGGATTCCCATGAAAAACCAAAAAATCCGCATCCGCCTGAAGGCGTTTGATTACAAGCTGATCGACCAATCCGCCGCCGAGATTGTCGATACGGCCAAACGCACGGGCGCCGTGGTTCGTGGTCCCGTGCCACTGCCCACGCGTATTCGCCGCTACGACGTGCTGCGTTCGCCGCACGTCAACAAGACGTCGCGTGACCAGTTCGAAATGCGCACGCATCAGCGCCTGATGGACATCGTCGATCCCACCGACAAGACCGTGGACGCGCTGATGCGCCTGGATCTGCCCGCCGGCGTGGATGTCGAAATCGCACTGCAGTAAACGGTTCGCAGCGCTTCCGGCCCGCCGGAAGCACCGTGCCAGCGCCCCCGTCGCACAGGATGCCACGGGGGCGTTCCGGTTTTTGCGGCTGCGTTTTCTGTCGCGCATGCGGCCGGCCTCCGCTCGACCGGGCAGCACACGCGGCGAGGTGCCTGCCGTCGTTGCGCCAACGCAAATAGGTAAATAGGGCCAACCACTTGATCAAAAACTGGTCAAGTGCTAGAATTTAAGGCTTGGTCGTATATTGGCAATAGGTGCACGCGCGCCCATTGCCTGTTTTCGGTCATGGGCTGGCTGTAAAACCGCAGTATCCAGGCGGCATACAAGCAGCCGCAGCACAAGCAACCGCAGTACCCAAGCCCCAAGCAATCGTACTTGGGATTCAAGCTTAAGGGCTTTAATGCCCCGGAGAAAACAATGTCGAATTCGACACCTACGCCCGCGGCCTGGCGCCTCGGGCTTGTGGGGCGCAAAGTCGGCATGACCCGCATCTTTACCGAGGAAGGCGATTCCATCCCGGTAACTGTGCTGGACGTGTCCAACAACCGCGTCGCCCAGGTCAAGACGCCTGAAATCGACGGCTATGCAGCAGTGCAGTTGGCTTATGGCACGCGTCGCGCTTCCCGCGTGGCCAAGGCCCAGGCGGGCCACTATGCCAAGGCCGGCATCGAAGCCGGCGCCATCCTGAAGGAATTCCGCCTCGACCCCGTCGTGGCCGCCGAATACACGGCAGGCGCCGTGGTGGCCGTGGAATCCGTCTTCCAGGCCGGCCAGCAGGTCGATGTCACCGGCACCAGCATCGGTAAGGGCTTTGCCGGCACCATCAAGCGCCATAATTTCGGCGCCCAGCGCACTTCCCACGGCAACTCGCGCTCGCACCGCGTGCCCGGTTCCATCGGCCAGGCTCAAGACCCCGGCCGCGTGTTTCCCGGCAAGAAGATGTCCGGTCACCTGGGCGATGTCACCACCACGGTGCAGAACCTGGATGTCGTGCGTGTCGACGCCGAACGCGGCTTGCTGCTGGTGCGCGGCGCCGTCCCCGGCCACAAGAATGCCGACATCGTCGTGCGTCCGGCCATCAAGGCCGCACCCAAGAAAGGAGCCTAATCATGGAACTCAAGCTCCTGAATGATCAGGGTCAGTCCTCGGCCACCGTTGCGGGCGCCGACGAAATCTTCGGCCGCGAATTCAACGAAGCGCTGGTGCATCAGATCGTGGTGGCCTATCAGGCCAATGCCCGCATGGGCAACCGCGCGCAGAAAAACCGCGAAACCGTCAAGCACTCCACCAAGAAGCCGTGGCGCCAGAAAGGCACCGGCCGTGCCCGTTCGGGCATGACGTCCTCGCCGATCTGGCGTGGGGGTGGCCGTGCGTTCCCCAATTCGCCCGACGAAAACTTCAGCCACAAGGTCAACAAGAAAATGTACCGCGCCGGCTTGCGCGCCATTTTCTCGCAGCTGGTGCGCGAAGACCGTCTGGCCGTGGTCGAATCCTTCACCCTGGAAGCCCCCAAAACCAAGCTGGCCGCGGCCAAGCTGAAGGATTTGGGCATTACCGAATCCGTCCTCATCATCACTGATGCCATGGACGAGAACGTCTATCTCGCGACGCGCAACCTGCCCAACGTGGCGGTGATTGAAACGCGCTACGCCGATCCGCTGTCCCTGGTCCACTACAAGAAAGTGCTGGTCACCAAGTCGGCGATCGCCCAACTCGAGGAGTTGCTGGGATGAATGCCGAACGTCTGATGCAAGTCATTCTGGCACCCGTGGTCACTGAAAAGGCCACGATGATTGCCGAAAAAAACAACCAGGTCGCTTTCCGCGTTGTCGCCGATGCCACCAAGCCCGAGATCAAGGCCGCCATCGAACTCCTGTTCAAGGTCGAGGTCGATTCCGTGCAGGTTTCCAACCGCAAGGGCAAGGAAAAACGCTTTGGCCGCTTCATTGGCCGTCGCCGCAACGAACGCAAGGCCTATGTGTCGCTCAAGGCGGGCCAGGAAATCGACTTTACGGAGGTGAACTAAATGCCGCTGGTAAAAGTCAAACCCACATCCGCCGGCCGCCGGGGCATGATCAAGGTCGTGCACCCCGAGCTGCACAAGGGCCCGGGCTATGCCCCCCTGCTGGAACCCAAATCCCGGGGCTCCGGGCGCAACAACAACGGCCACATCACCGTGCGCCATCGCGGGGGCGGTCATAAGCAGCACTATCGCGTCGTCGATTTCCGCCGCAACAAGGACGGCATCGTCGCCCGCGTCGAACGCCTGGAATACGACCCCAACCGCACCGCTCACCTGGCGCTGCTGTGCTATGCCGATGGCGAACGCCGCTACATCATCGCACCGCGCGGCCTGGCCGTCGGCGCGTCCGTGGTCTCGGGCCTCGAAGCCCCGATTCGCGCCGGCAACACGCTGCCGATCCGCGCCATTCCTGTGGGCTCCACCATCCACTGCATCGAAATGCAGCCGGGCAAGGGCGCCCAGATCGCCCGTTCGGCCGGCGCGTCCGCCGTGCTGATGGCCCGCGAAGGCGTTTACGCCCAGGTTCGCCTGCGTTCCGGCGAAGTCCGCCGCATCCACATCGATTGCCGCGCCACCATCGGCGAAGTCAGCAACGGCGAACACAGCCTGCGCCAGATCGGCAAGGCCGGCGCAGTGCGCTGGCGCGGGGTGCGTCCGACCGTTCGTGGCGTGGCCATGAACCCGGTGGATCACCCGCATGGCGGCGGCGAAGGCCGCACTGGCGAAGGCCGCGAACCCGTCAGCCCGTGGGGGACTCCCACCAAGGGCTACCGGACCCGTCGTAACAAGCGCACAGACAATATGATTGTCTCGCGCCGCAAGCGCAAATAAGGGGCGAACACTATGTCACGTTCGATCAAGAAAGGCCCATTCGTCGATGCGCATCTGATCAAAAAGGTCGATGCCGCCGTCGGGGGCAAGGAAAAAAAGCCGATCAAGACCTGGTCGCGCCGTTCTACCATTTTGCCCGAGTTCATCGGGCTGACTATTGCCGTGCATAACGGCCGCCAGCACGTTCCCGTCTATATCAACGAGAATATGGTCGGCCACAAGCTTGGCGAATTTTCCCTGACGCGCACCTTCAAGGGGCACGCAGCGGATAAAAAGGCCAAGAGGTAAGCCATGGAAACCACCGCAGTCATTCGTGGCGTGCATATTTCCGCCCAGAAGACCCGCCTGGTGGCGGATCTGATCCGCGGAAAATCCGTGGCGCACGCGCTCAACATCCTGACGTTCAGCCCCAAAAAGGCGGCCGGCATCCTCAAGAAAGCGCTCGAATCGGCGATTGCCAATGCCGAGCACAACGACGGTGCCGATATCGACGAACTGAAGGTCACCACCATCTACGTCGACAAAGCCCAGTCGATGAAGCGTTTCTCGGCGCGCGCCAAGGGCCGTGGTAACCGCATCGAAAAGCAGACCTGCCACATCGTGGTCAAGGTCGGGGCCTAAGGAGTCGCTATGGGACAGAAAATCCACCCAATCGGGTTCCGCCTGGCGGTCAACCACAACTGGACTTCTCGCTGGTACGCCAACGACAAGGTCTACGGCAGCATGCTGGCCGAAGACATTCGCGTGCGTGAATACCTGAAGAAGAAACTCAAATCCGCATCGGTTGGCCGCATCGTCATCGAGCGCCCCGCCAAGAATGCCCGCATCACCGTGTACTCGGCCCGTCCGGGCGTGGTCATCGGCCGTCGCGGCGAGGACATCGAAAACCTGAAGGCCGATCTGCAGCGCCTGATGGGCGTGCCCGTGCACGTCAACATCGAGGAAATCCGCAAGCCGGAAACCGATGCCCAGCTGATCGCCGACTCGATCGCCCAGCAGCTCGAAAAGCGCATCATGTTCCGCCGCGCCATGAAACGCGCCATGCAGAACGCCATGCGCCTGGGCGCCCAGGGCATCAAGATCATGTCCTCGGGCCGTCTGAACGGCATCGAAATCGCCCGTACCGAATGGTATCGCGAAGGCCGTGTGCCCCTGCACACCCTGCGCGCCCACATCGACTACGGCACGTCCGAAGCCCAAACCACCTATGGCATCATCGGGATCAAGGTCTGGGTCTACAAGGGCGATATGCAGCCCAATGGCGACTTCCCGGTTGAAACCGCCGCCGGCCCGCGTGACGACGAACGCCGTCCGCGCCGCGCGCCGCGTGGCGACCGTCCCGGCCGCCCTGGTGGCCGTGGCCGTGGCCCGCGCCGTGATGCGGCATCGGCCGCGCCCGCGCCCGAAGGAGAATAATCATGTTGTCACCCTCCCGCAGGAAATACCGCAAAGAGCAAAAAGGCCGCAACACCGGCCTGGCGACGCGCGGCGTCAATGTGTCTTTTGGCGAATTCGGCCTGAAAGCCACCGATCGCGGCCGTCTGACGGCCCGCCAGATCGAGGCCGCCCGTCGCGCCATCAACCGTCACATCAAGCGTGGCGGCCGCATCTGGATCCGGATCTTCCCGGACAAGCCCATTTCGCAGAAACCCGCCGAAGTTCGGATGGGTAAAGGCAAGGGCAATCCAGAGTTCTGGGTCGCTGAAATCCAACCTGGCAAAATGCTGTACGAAATGGAAGGCGTGTCCGAAGAAGTCGCGCGCGAAGCATTCCGTCTGGCTGCCGCCAAGCTGCCCTTGCGCACGACCTTTGTGTCGCGCCGCGTGGGCGCCTAAGGGGTAAACACATGAAAGCCAGTGAACTGCGCGAAAAAGACGCCGCCGGGCTCCAGTCCGAGCTCGAGAGCCTGCTGAAGGCACATTTCAACCTGCGCATGCAGCGTGCCACTCAGCAGCTTTCCAACACCAGCCAGTTGGGCAAGGTGCGCCGCGACATCGCGCGCATCCGCACCATCATGACTGAGAACGCAGGAAAGTAACATGACTACCGAAACCCAAAAAGACACCGCCAAGCGTCAACGCACGCTGGTCGGCAAGGTCGTCAGCAACAAAATGGACAAGACGGTCGTCGTCAGCGTCCAGACCCGCGTCAAGCACCCCGTGCTGGGCAAGTTCGTCAACCGCACCGCCAAATACAAGGCGCACGACGAAGCCAACCAGTTCAACGAGGGCGATACCGTGGAAATCGCCGAAGGCCGGCCCATCTCCAAGTCCAAGTCCTGGACGGTGGTGCGCCTGGTCGAAGCCGTGCGCATCATCTGATCGCACAGGCCGCCAAGACGGTCCTCCGCGCTTGGCGGCCCTTCGGCAGTCTGCAAAAAGCCCCGCTTCGGCGGGGCTTTTTGCATGGCGGCGGCTGTGGTAGGGTGGCGGCAGGCAAGCAGTGGAAGGAGAACACAATGAAGCCATCCTGTGGCCGATGGGCCGCGCCGGCGGTGCTGGCGCTGTTGCTGGGGGCTTGCGCCACGCCGCGGCCGGACGTCGCGGTCACGCCGCCGCGGGCATCCCCGCCGCCGACGACCGCCACGGCAGTGGCGGCCGCCGCCGCCTACGATTTCAGCATGGATATCTTCCATCCGGCGGTTGCCCGGCGCGGTATGGTGGTATCCGAGCAGGCGCTGGCCAGCCAGGCGGGCCTGGATATGCTGCGGGCCGGGGGCAATGCCGTGGATGCCGCCGTGGCGGTGGGTTTTGCCCTGGCTGTGGTTCTGCCCAATGCCGGGAACCTGGGCGGCGGGGGCTTCATGATGGTGCATACCGCCCGGGATGACCGCGACATCGCCCTGGATTTCCGCGAAATGGCGCCGCGCCGCGCCACGCGCGACATGTACCTGGATGAGCGCGGAGAGGTCGCCGAGGGCCGATCCCTGTTCACGCCCCTGGCGGTGGGGGTGCCGGGCAGCGTGGCGGGCTTGACCCATGCCCAGCGGCAGTGGGGGACACTGCCCTTGGCGCAGGTGATGGCCCCGGCCATCCGCCTGGCCGAGCGCGGCTATCCCGTCAGCCCGACGCTGGCCGAAGCCCTGGCCAAGACCGCCAAGACGATGGGCCGGTGGCCCGCCACCCGGGCGATTTTCTGGCGCGGCGGGCAGCCGCTGAGGGCGGGCGACTGGCTGGTGCAGAAGGATCTGGCGCAGTCCTTGCGCCTGATTGCCGCGCAAGGGGCCGAGGCCTTCTATCGCGGGGCCATCGGCCGGAAAATCGCGGCGGATATGGCCCGGCACGGCGGCCTGATCACGGCGCAAGACCTGGCCGAGTACCGGGTGGTCGAGCGCGACCCCATCGTGGGCGATTACCGGGGCTATCGCGTGGTCACGATGCCGCCGCCCAGTTCCGGCGGCATCCATCTGGTGCAGATTTTGAACATGATGGAAGCCTGGCCGGTCGGGAGCTGGGGCGCGGGCAGCGCCCAGACCATCCAGCACATGGCCGAAGCCATGAAGCTGGCGTATGCCGACCGCGCCGAATATCTGGGCGATACCGACTTCGTCCCGGTGCCCGTGGCGGGGCTGACCGCCAAGCCCTATGCCCGCGCCCTGGCGGCCACGATACAGGCCACGCGCGCGCGGCCATCGGCCGACATCCGGCCCGGCAGGCCGCAGCCCATTGAAGGCGATCAGACCACGCATTTTTCGGTGGCCGATGCGGCCGGCAATGCGGTGGCGGTGACCTACACGCTGAACACCCATTTCGGCAGCGGCATGGTGGCCGCCGGCACCGGCATACTGCTCAACAACGAAATGGACGATTTTTCGGCCAAGCCGGGTGTGGCCAATGTGTATGGCCTGATCGGCGGCGCGGCCAACGCCATTGCGCCGGGCAAGCGGCCGCTGTCTTCGATGACGCCGACCCTGGTTCTGAAAGACGGCCGGCCGTGGCTGGTGACCGGCAGTCCGGGCGGCGCACGCATCATCACGACGGTGCTGGAAGCCGTGGTGGATGCCATCGACTTCGGGATGAATCCCGCCGAGGCCGCCGCCATGCCGCGTTTCCACCACCAGTGGTGGCCCGATCAATTGCGGGTGGAAAAAGGCCTGAGCCCCGACACACTGGCGCTGCTGCGCAGCTATGGCCAGCACGTGGCCGTCATGCCGGCGATGGGCAAGACGCAGACCATCCAGATCCGCGAGGGCGTGATGTATGGCGCATCGGATCCGCGCAACCCGGACGGCGCGGCCCTGGGGCTGCCATGATGGTCTTGTCTGATGAACCGCAAAGCCACCTGGCGTCCGATCCTGTAGGATGGGGGCTGTTTCGACCACCGCCTGCGACAATCCTATGGACATCACCTGTTTTGACGACCTGCTGGCCGCCGCCCGCCAGCAGCCCGAACCGCAGCGCCTGCTGTTTGTGTTCGCGGCCAGCGGGGTGCCCGACGATGCCACCGTGGCCCAGAAAGCCAGTCATGCGCGTGGCGAGGGCGGCGAACTGACCCCTTTGCTGTGCGTGGACAAAACGCCGGCCGAAATCGCCGGCTTTGACGCCCTGGTGGCCGAATCGCGCCACACGGGACAGGACTGGCAGGTGATGTTTGTGGCCGCCATGGCGGATCAAAGCGCCTATCTGCCCGATAACAAGGATGTCGACATGGCTTTTCAGCGCATGACGCAGATGATCAAATACGGCACGATCGGGTCGCTGCTGGCGTTTGACCGTCAGGGCGACCCGTTGATCTTCGGGGCCGTTTGACGGTTTTCCGACGCGGCCTCCACGCCGGCTGCTGTGCGCCCGGCCCTGTGCGGCGCGACGCCATCGCGCCGGTTGCCCGTGCGCCTGGCCGGAACATCGCGCCGTGGGCGGGGCCTGGTCAGGCTGGGCCGGCCAGAACCTGATTGCGCAATTCTTTGCGCAGGATCTTGCCGACATTGCTGCGCGGCAGGTCTTCGCGGAATTCCACGAATTTAGGCACCTTGTAGCCGGTCAGCAGCTTGCGGCAGTGGGCGATGACGTCGGCCTCGGTCAGGGCGGGGTCTTTGCGGATCACGTACAGCTTGACGACTTCGCCCGAATGCCCGCTGGGCACCCCGATGGCGGCGGCCTCCAGGATGCCGGGGTGCTCGATGGCGGCGGCTTCGACTTCGTTGGGATACACATTGAAGCCCGACACCAGGATCATGTCTTTCTTGCGATCCAGCAGGAACACGTAGCCCTTGTCGTTGATGTAGCCGATGTCGCCGGTCAGCAGCCAGCCGTCGGCATCGAAGGTCTTGGCGGTTTCCTCGGGGCGGTTCCAGTAGCCCGCCGTGACCTGGGGGCCCTTGACGCAGATTTCGCCGGATTCGCCGATGGCCATTTCGCGGTTGTCTTCGCGGATGGCCACCAGGGTGGAGGGCACCGGCAGGCCGATGGAGCCATTGAAATCGACCTTGTCCAGCGGGTTGATGGTGACCGCCGGCGAGGTTTCGGTCAGGCCGTAGGCCTGGGCGATGGGCTTGCCGGTGACCTGCAGCCAACGCTGGGCGATGGCTTCCTGGACAGCCATGCCGCCGCCCAGCGACGTATGCAGGCTGCTGAAGTCCAGCTTGGCGAAATCGGGATTGTTCAGCAGGGCATTGAACAGCGTGTTGACGCCGGTGAGCGCGGTGAACTTGACCGTGCCCAGTTCTTTGACGAACCCGGGGATGTCGCGGGGATTGACGATCAGCAGGTTGCTGGCGCCCAGCTTCATGAAGGTCAGGCAGTTGGCCGTCAGGGCAAAGATATGGTAGAGCGGCAGGGCCGTGACCACGCATTCTTTTTCGCCCTTGCAATAGGGGCGAACCCAGTTGTAGGCCTGGATCACGTTGGAAACCAGGTTGCCGTGACTGAGCATCGCGCCTTTGGCGACCCCAGTGGTGCCCCCGGTGTATTGCAGGGCGGCCAGGTCGGCATGCGCCAGGGCGGGCCGCTGGAAGCCGGCCTGTTGGCCCGCCTTCAGGACGTCGTTGAAACGATGCGCGCCGGGCAGGTTCCAGGCGGGCACCATTTTCTTGACGTGGCGCACCACCAGATTGACGACCAGGCGCTTGGGAAAGCCCAGCATGTCGCCCAGGGCGGTGACCACGATGCGCTGGACGGCGGTGCCGGGCAGGGCGTCCTGCAGGGTGCGCGCGAAGTTTTCCGCCACCACCACGGTGGTGGCACCGGAATCGGCCAGCTGATGGTGCAGCTCGTGGGCCGTATACAGGGGGTTGGTGTTGACCACCACGGCGCCGGCCATCAGGGTGCCGAACAGGCAGATCGGATATTGCAGGAGGTTGGGCATCATCAGGGCGACGCGGTCGCCTTTCTTGACACCCTGGGATTGCAGCCACGCGGCGAAGGCCTGGGCTTTTTGCCGGGTCTGCTCGTAGGTGATGGAGACCCCCATGCTGATGTACGCCGTATTGTTCGCATACTGACGGCAGCTGTCTTCAAACAGCTCTGCCAGCGAGGCGCAGGCGGCAGCCTGGTCGGTGATGTCCGCCGGCACCCCCTTGGGGTAGTGTTCCAGCCAGATCGGTTCCATGGTGGGTTTCCTTCGTGCGATTGCTAAAAAATCAGTGGGCGGATGCCTGCCCCAGCAGGGCTTGTTTCAGGGATTCCTGGGCGGGCTTTTCACCCAGCCAGACCTTGAGCAGGGCGGTGGCGAAGCGCGGATCCGAGACTTCGCCCAGCGCCTTGCCCTTGAATGATACCGAGACCTTGCCCTGGTTGAAATGAATATCGACCAGATCGCCGGAAGCTCCTTCGCCGCCGGTTTTCATGAACGCCTCGAAAGTCTGGATGGTGTCGTGCATGGCGGCCAGCTGGGCGTCGGTGTTGTTGGCCTTCAGGCCGTCGTTCAGGGCGTCGGTCAGGGCTTTGCTGTTGATGTCGCGCAGCAGCGTCAGCCGCAGCAGCTGGGGTTCCGTGCTGTCCAGGATGGTTTGGACGTCTTGTGTGGCCTGGGGACGGTACAGGGCGGCGACATACACCTGGAAGACAAAGCGCTGGCGCAGGCCCGCGCCGTTGAGCACGAGGTTTGCGCCATTCACGGTTTGCTCCGCCGGGACGTCGATGGCGGCTATCGTGACCGCCTGGGCGGCGGGCGGCAGCGCCCAGAGGCCGGCGCCGGCCAGTATCGTGGCGGCCAGCATCAGGCGGTGGGCGGATCGGAAACGGAAAAGATGTGGATCGGTGTTCATCAGATTGCCAACTCCGGGTTGAAACATCGTGGATCGGATGATGCGTCCTCTCCCGGCAGCGGGGCCGCCGGGGAGGACGCCGCAGGTTTAGAATTGGTGCGAGAACTGCACGCCGATCAGGTCGGCGCTGCTCTTGTAGTCGCCCTTGAACGTGCCGGCCGTGGTGTCGGCCGAGTGGTTGTCCACCGAGGTGCTCTTGACGAACAGGTGGGCGTAGCCGATATCCACGCTGGTGGATTTATTGAAGTGATATTTGGCCCCCAACGAGACCCAGTAGCGGTCATTGTCGGGCAGGGCCGAGGGACGGTACGCGGCGTCGCGCACAGGGGATTGATCCCAGGCCACGCCGCCCTTGAAGGTCCAGCGGTCGCTGTAGCGGTAATGAGCGCCCAGGGCCACGCGCCAGGCGTCCTTGAAGCGCAAGTCCAGGTGGGCGTCCGGGATGGTGGCATTGTGGATCTTCAGCTCGGGGATGCTGCTCCAGCCGGTCCAGGACACGTCGCCCAGCAGGGTCCAGCGGTCGTCCAGTTGATGAACCAGGCTGAGGATGGCCGTGTCCGGCAGCTCGATCGAGGCATCCGCGTCATACGAACCCTGCAGGCCGCCGATGAGGGGGATGTTGATGGCGGCCCCGACGCTGCGGTTGGAAATATCGGTGGTGCCGTCCGCGTCGATCTTGACCTTCGAGCGGTACGACAGACCCACCCGGGTGGCCGGCGTGGCCTGCCAGGTCAGGCCGACGTTCCAGCCCCAGCCGTCGCCCTTGGCGTCGACCTTCGCATTGAGGTCGCCGCCCGAGCCCGGCCCGAGCAGGCCGGGGACGAACTGCGCCTTGCGGTAGTCCGCCTTCAGTTGCATCCAATTGACCCCGGCGCCCAGAGACAGGGTATCGGTGACCTTGAAGGCGACCGAGGGATTGACGTTGATGCTTTCGATGGAGAATTTTTCCGAGTGGTAGCGGCCCGCCCAGCCTTCTTCGTAGTCGGTCATCAGGCCGAAGGGCGCGCCGACGCCCAGGCCCAGCCACCAGCGATCGGCAACCTGCCAACTGAAGTAGGCATTGGGCACCAGGCCCCAGGAGCCCGCATTGCCGCCATTGCCGCCGCCGGTGGGGTTGCCGCCCAGCGGCCCCAGCGGGGCGCCGCCGAAGGTGGTCGGCCCGGTCGAGCCGCCGTCCGAGAATTCAAAATTGGGCTTGATGCCCACGGCGCCCGCGCTGACGTTCATGCCGGGCAGCAGCGTCATGCCGGCGGGATTGAAGTAAATAGTGCTGGCGTCTTCGGCGATGGCGGCGGATCCGGCATAGGCGCTGCCGATGCCGCTGGCGTTCTGTTCCAGCAACTGGAACCCGGCGGCGTGGGCGACGCCGATGCCGCCGAAGCCGATGATGAGCGCCGACAGGATGCGGGTCGGGTGGTGTGGTTTCATGGTGTCTGCTCCAGAGTGAATGGGATGGCCTGCCAGAATTCAGGCGCAAAAATACCCATGCCGACCTGCTTGGTACGGCTATTTGCTTAAGTAAAAGCCCAAACAACGCCGGTGGGCGTGTCGTGATGGGCGGTGCGGGACGCCGGGATCAGGCCGGCGGGCGTGCGGGGTTATCCATCGTTGATTTGCATAGAATCCCCCTGAAGAGATAAAGAAGATCGGGCCGCCGGGCCGTCGGCGGGCGTCGCCGGCGCCTCGGCGGCCCCCTTGGCCTGAAAAGGCAGGGGCGCGCGCAGCCCGCCCAGGAGAAAGGCCAGAAGGCGATCCAGCAGGATTTGCGCATCCAGGCCGCTGTCGCCGTTGAGGTTCAGAATCTGGCTGGAGCTTTCAGCCCCCAGGATGGCGTATGCGGTGGCGCCCAGCATGAAATGGAAGCGCCAGACGATTTCGGCCTCGGGCACGCCGGGCAGGGATGTCAGCAGGGCCCGGGTGAATCGGTGCGCCACCACCGAGCGCTCGGCCTCGAACAGGGCGGTGATGGCCCCGTTGGGGTCGGACTGGTTGGCGCTTTGCAGGGGAATGAAGGCGCGGCGTTCGGCCCCGGCGCTGCAGGCGTGTCGCACCAGCGGCCCGAAGTACGCCTCGACGATGGCCGAGGGCTTGAGCGGCAGGCCGTGCGCCTTGGCTTCGAGCGTATCCAGGATCGACAGCCGTTCGTTGTTCAGGGCCGTCAGGCGGCGCTGGAATACGGCTTCGATCAGGGCGTCCTTGGAGCCGAAATGGTAGTTGACCGCGGACAGGTTGACGTCGGCGGTCTTGGTGATCTGGCGCATGGATGTCTTGTCGTGCCCCTGTTCGGCGAACAGGTGCTCGGCGGCATCCAGAATGGCATCACGGGTGAGGGCGGATCGAGATAGTGTCATGTGTAGTTCAAACGTTTGTTTTAAAACTATACACAAACTGCCTGGAAAAAGTATCCGTGTTAGCCCTTAGCCCCTGGTATCCTGGTCTGGGTATATAGATACCTGTTGGGCTTTTGCCCGGCAAAGGATACACTTCCATGGTTACATAGTTTGCAATAGGAACGCATGATGGGATCGGTGCGGCGGCTGCTGATGATTTCGACGCTGGTCGTGGTGGGCCTGCTGTTTGGCATGCTGGCCATCGATGCGCCCTTGGTCTGGCTGGTGCTGGGGGTGGCGGGGCTCTGGGTGCTGTTCGTGGCGGCCCTGCTGGCGGTCTTGCGCCGGACGCCGGCGGCCGAAGCCTTTGCGGCCAGCCCTGAAATCAAGGTCAAGCCCCCTGAATCCATGGACGACGCCGAACTCCTCGACGAAGTGCGCGAACGCGTCGCCCCCTCCATGGACGAACAGATGGCGCGCATCGAGCAGCTCGAAATCGAGCTGAACCGCGACCCCGTGACGGGCTTGGCCAACCGGGCGTATTTCCTGAACGAACTGAAGCGCGTGCTGCGCGACGATGCGCGCCAGGGGGCCGTCAGCGGTTATGTCCTGCTGGTGCGCCAGCGCGACATGGCGCGTTTGCAAAACCAAAGCGACCGCCAGGAAATCGACGATTGGCTGCATCTCCTGGGCACCCGCGTCCACGAGACCCTGGCCGAGTATCCCCAGGCCAGGGCGCTGGCCGCCCGATTGAATGGCGCCGATTTTGCCGTTTTGTTGCCGGTGGGGGGCGGGCCCGAGGTCATGCGGCCCATCCAGCGCCTGCACGAACTGTTTGAAACCCTGCGCGTCAAACTGGACAGCCAGAATCTGTCCCGCTGGGCATTCGCCCTGACGGACTACACCGTCCAGTGCACGCCCAAGGAAGTCCTGACCCGGCTGGATTTGGCGCTGATGTGCGCCGAAAGCGCCGGGCACGACGAGGTGGAATTCCTCTCTCACGCAGACCGCGACAGCAGCGAACTGCGCATGGGGGAAGCTTCCTGGCGCACCTTGATCTCCCAGGCCCTGGATGAAGACCGCCTGTCGCTTGAGGTGCGCACGGTGCGCTACGAGGGCGACGACCTGACCGAGCGCCACGAAGCCTCACTGAGCCTGCGCGAAGACGGCGGGCTGCAGCCGCCCATGTCCGGTTATCTGTTCATGCCCGCCGCCGCCCGCCTGGGGCTGTCCTCCGATTGCGATATGCGGGCGCTGGCCCTGGCGTTGAGCTGGCTGGGCGAACACCCCGGGGTTCTGGTGGTGCGCATGTCGGTGTCCTCGCTGCTGAACTCGCAGTATCTGGACGAAGTCCGCCGCATCTGCGCCTTTGCTGACCAGGATCTGCTGCGGCGTGTGGTCGTCGAACTCGACGCCTACGGCTTGACGCGGTATCTCGACGCTTTCAAGGCATTTACCCAGGGGCTCAACCACGTGGGCATCGCCGTGGGCCTGCGCGGGCTGGATCAGCAGCCCGACGCCTTGCGGAAAATCCACGAAATCGACATCAGCTACGTCAAGCTGGGCGGCGCCTTCGTGCGCGACCTGTTGTCCAGCCCGGGCGGCGTGCAGATGATGGTGGCGGTCACCGAGACCGCGATCGGCATGGGTGTCCGGGTCTATGTGGATGATGCCGATGACGAGGCGACGCGCAGCATGGTGCTCGAATACGGGGCGCTGCCGCGACAGTATTGATGCAAAAACCCAACGCTGCGGCGGCGGTTTCGCCGGGCTTGGCGTTTTTTGCGGTTTTGATCTATAATCAGATTCTTGGCCCAAGTTCCGGTTTTCGGGTGGCAGGCTTTTTTGACCAAAGGGTTGGAAAGCTTGGCACAGGACGAAACAGCGGGGTGGGGCAAGATTGGTAATCTCGTTTCAGCGCAAAATCGTTTGCGCTAACAGGAATTTCAACCCAGAGCCCACACAGATTGTGCAGGCTTGACGGGACCAAAACTGGCTACGCGGCCTTGGGTGGATACTCTGGGCTTCGTTGTTAAGTTGGAACAGGAAAAATCATGATCCAAATGCAGACCACGCTAAACGTGGCCGACAACACAGGTGCGCGTTCCGTCATGTGCATCAAGGTGTTGGGCGGCTCGAAGCGCCGCTATGCCGCCATTGGTGACATCATCAAGGTGTCCGTCAAAGAAGCGGCTCCACGCGGGCGTGTAAAAAAAGGCGAAATCTACAATGCCGTGGTGGTGCGTACCGCCAAGGGCGTGCGCCGTAAAGATGGTTCGCTGATCCGCTTCGGCGGCAACGCGGCCGTGTTGCTCAATGCCAAACTAGAGCCCATCGGAACCCGTATCTTCGGCCCGGTCACACGTGAGTTGCGGACCGAGAAGTTCATGAAGATCGTGTCCCTGGCGCCCGAAGTGCTGTAAGGAGCAGATCATGCAAAATATTCGCAAAGGCGACGAAGTCATCGTCCTGACAGGCCGCGATCGCAGCCGTCGCGGCACGGTTGTTGCGCGCGTCGATGCCGACCACGTTCTGGTCGAAGGCATCAATGTCGTCAAGAAACACGCCAAGGGCAACCCCATGGCCGGCACGCCGGGCGGCATCATCGACAAGACCTTGCCGATCCATATTTCCAATGTGGCTGTGTACAACCCCGAAACCGGCAAGGGCGACCGCATCGGCGTCAAGGTCGTGGACGGCGCCAAGGTCCGCATTTTCCGCTCCAACGGCGCTGTCGTTGGCGCGAAGGCATAAGGGGCGCATAAATGGCACGTTTACAAGATTTCTACCGCAACAAGGTCGCGGGCGACCTGAAAGAAAAATTCGGCTATCAGTCGATCATGCAGGTGCCCCGCATCACCAAGATCACGCTCAACATGGGTGTGTCCGAAGCGGTTGCCGACAAGAAGGTCATCGAAAACGCCGTGGGCGACATGACCAAGATCGCGGGCCAGAAACCCGTGATCACCAAGACCCGCAAGGCGATCGCCGGCTTCAAGATCCGCGAGGACTACCCGATCGGCTGCATGGTCACCCTGCGCGGCCAGCGCATGTACGAATTCCTGGATCGCCTGATCGCCGTGGCCCTGCCGCGTGTGCGCGATTTTCGCGGCGTGTCCGGCCGTGCTTTCGATGGCCGTGGCAACTACAACATCGGTGTGAAAGAACAGATCATCTTCCCGGAAATCGAATACGACAAGATCGATGCGATTCGCGGGATGAACATCAGCATCACCACCACCGCAAAGACCGACGAGGAAGCCAAGGCGCTCTTGAGCGCATTCAGCTTCCCCTTCCGCAACTAAGGGGCTGACGTGGCTAAACTTTCCCTCATCAATCGCGACATCAAGCGCGCCAAGCTGGCCGAGAAATTCGCCGCCAAGCGCACCGCACTGAAGGCGGTCATCGCCGACCAGTCCAAATCCGACGAAGAACGCTACCAGGCCCGCCTGGCGCTGCAGGCATTGCCCCGCAACGCCAATCCCACCCGTCAGCGCAATCGCTGCGTCGTCACGGGCCGTCCCCGCGGCGTGTTCAGCAAGTTCGGGCTGACGCGTCACAAATTGCGTGAAATGGCCATGCGCGGCGAAGTTCCCGGCATGACCAAGGCCAGCTGGTAGGAGAATCACACATGAGCATGAGCGATCCCATCGCCGATATGCTGACCCGCGTGCGCAATGCGCAAATGGTCAACAAGACGTCGGTTTCCATGCCCTCCTCGAAGCTGAAGGCCGCCATCGCGGCCGTGCTGAAAGACGAAGGCTACATCGAAGATTTCAACGTGGCGGGCGAACAAGCCAAGCCGCAGCTGGAAATCACCTTGAAATACTACGCCGGCCGCCCGGTGATCGAGCGCATCGACCGCGTCTCGCGCCCCGGTCTGCGCATCTACAAGAGCAGCACCACCATTCCTCAGGTCATGAACGGCCTGGGCGTGGCGATTGTCTCCACCCCGCGTGGCGTCATGACGGACCGCAAGGCCCGCGCCACTGGCGTGGGCGGCGAAGTGCTCTGCTACGTGGCATAAGGGGGTAATTACATATGTCACGCATCGCCAAATATCCCGTTGCCCTGCCCAAGGGCGTCGAAGCCACCATCAGCGCGGGTCAAATCGTGGTCAAGGGCCCCTTGGGCACCCTGACCCAGCCGCTGGATGGCAACGTGCGCATCCACCAGGAAGACGGCAACCTCAGCTTTGCCGCGGCCAACGAGTCCCGCGAGGCCAATGCCATGTCCGGCACCATCCGTGCGCTGGTCAACAACATGGTCACGGGCGTCAACGCGGGCTTCGAACGCCGCCTCAACCTGGTCGGCGTGGGTTTCCGCGCCCAGGTGCAAGGCAATGAACTCAAACTGCAGCTGGGCTTTTCCCACGATATCCTGCATGCGATCCCTGACGGGATCAAGATCGAGTGCCCTACCCAGACCGAGGTCGTGGTCAAAGGCGCCGACAAGCAGGCCGTCGGTCAGGTGGCCGCCAACATTCGTGCCTATCGCAAACCCGAACCCTACAAGGGCAAGGGCGTGCGCTACGCCGATGAGCGCGTCATCCTGAAGGAAACCAAGAAAAAATAAGCACGCAGGCAAGGACGAATCATGGACAAGAAACTCTCCCGTTTGCGTCGTGCCGCGGCGACTCGCCGCAAGATTCACGAACTGCGCGTACACCGTCTGTCGGTGTACCGCACGAATCTGCACATCTACGCCAACATCATTTCGCCGGAAGGCGACCGGGTGCTCGTCAGCGCCTCCACGCTGGAACCCGAAATCCGCAAGGAACTCGCCAGCCAGAAGGCCAATGGCGGCAACACCGCCGCCGCTGGCCTGGTCGGCAAGCGCGTGGCCGAGAAGGCCAAGGCAGCCGGCATCGAACTCGTCGCCTTCGACCGTTCGGGCTTCCGTTACCATGGCCGCGTCAAGGCGCTGGCCGAAGCCGCGCGCGAAGCCGGCTTGAAGTTCTAAGGGAATCACATGGCTAAAGCACAAGGCAAGCACGCCGCCGAGCAAGAACGCGACGACGGCATGCGCGAAAAAATGATCGCGGTCAACCGCGTCAGCAAGGTCGTCAAGGGTGGTCGCACCATGAGCTTCGCTGCGCTGACCGTGGTGGGCGACGGCGATGGCCGCATCGGCATGGGCAAGGGCAAGGCCCGCGAAGTGCCGGTTGCCGTTCAAAAGGCAATGGAACAGGCCCGTCGCGGCCTGGTCAAGGTTGCCCTCAAGAACGGCACCCTGCACCACACCGTGGTGGGCAAGCACGGCGCCTCGACCGTTCTGATTTCGCCCGCGGCGGAAGGGACCGGCGTCATTGCCGGCGGCCCGATGCGCGCAATTTTCGAAGTCATGGGTGTGCGCAACGTCGTGGCCAAGAGCCTCGGCTCCAGCAACCCCTACAACATGGTGCGCGCCACGCTCAATGGTCTGCGCGCCTGCTCCACCCCGGCGGAAATCGCAGCCAAGCGCGGCAAGTCCGTCGAAGAAATCCTGGGGTAAGACATGGCACAGAAGCAAATCAAAGTCACGCTCGTGCGCTCTGTCATTGGCACGCACAAGTCCCACCGCGCCACCGTGCGCGGCCTGGGGTTGGGCAAGGTCAACAGCAGCCGCGTCCTGGTCGACACTCCCGAGGTGCGTGGGATGATCCGCAAGGTGGATTATCTGGTCACCGTCTCGGAAGCCTGATTAAAGGAAATCAGATGTCCGAAATTCAACTGAACACACTGGCCCCCGCCGAAGGCGCCAAGCGCCCCCGTCGCCGTTTGGGGCGTGGCATCGGTTCCGGTCTGGGCAAGACCGGCGGCCGTGGCCACAAGGGTCAAAAATCCCGCGCCGGCGGTTTTCACAAAGTCGGTTTCGAAGGCGGCCAGATGCCGCTGCAGCGTCGCCTGCCCAAGCGCGGCTTCACGCCGCTGGGCCGTCACCTGTCGGCCGAAATCCGTCTGTCCGATCTGCAAGCCCTGCCTGTCGACGAAATCGACGTCCAGGTGCTGAAGGCGGCCGGCCTGGTCGGTGAACTGGTGCGTTTCGTCAAGGTCATCAAGACCGGCGAAATCAGCCGCAAGGTCACCCTGCAGGGCATCAACGCCTCGGCCGGCGCGCGCGCCGCGATCGAAGCCGCCGGCGGGTCGCTGGCTTAAGGGGCGGCAGTGGCCAAAGCTCAGGCACACAAGCCCAGCGCGGGATACGGCGACCTCAAGCGCCGCATCCTGTTTCTCGTGCTGGCCATGATTGTCTATCGCATGGGGACGCACGTCCCCGTGCCGGGCATCAACCCGGACGCGCTGGCGGATCTGTTCCAGCAAAACCAGGGCGGCATCCTGGGGCTGTTCAATATGTTCTCCGGCGGGGCGCTGGAACGGTTTTCCGTCCTCGCCCTGGGGATCATGCCCTACATCTCGGCGGCCATCATCATGCAGCTGCTGGCCGTGGTGGTGCCTACCCTGGAAGCCATCAAGAAAGAAGGCCAGGCGGGGCAGCGCAAGATCACGCAGTACACGCGCTACGGCACGGTGTTTCTGGCGCTGTTCCAGGCGGTCGGTATTTCGGTGGCGCTGGAATCCCAGCCCGGCCTGGTCATCGACCCCGGTCTGCTGTTTCGCTTTACCACCATCGTGACCCTGGTCACCGGGTCGATGTTCCTGATGTGGCTGGGCGAACAGATCACCGAACGCGGGTTGGGCAATGGGATTTCCCTGCTGATCTTCGCGGGGATCGTGGCGGGCCTGCCCGGCGCGCTGGGCGGCATGCTGGATCTCGTGCGCACCGATGCGATGTCGATCCTGTCCGTGCTGTTCATTCTGGCGCTGGTGGTGGCGGTTACGTATTTCGTGGTTTACGTCGAACGCGGCCAACGCCGGATCACGGTCAATTACGCCAAGCGCCAAGTGGGCAACAAGCTGTATGGGGGCCAGTCCTCCCATCTGCCCCTGAAGCTCAACATGTCGGGCGTGATTCCGCCGATCTTCGCGTCGTCCATCATCCTGCTGCCGGCCACCATCACCAGCTGGTTCTCCAGCAACCCCAACATGCGTTGGCTGGGTGATCTGGCCGCCGCGTTGTCGCCGCGCCAGCCCCTGTACGTGACCTTGTATTCCGGCTTGATCATCTTCTTCTGTTTCTTTTACACGGCCCTGGTGTTCAACAGCCGTGAAACCGCAGACAACCTGAAGAAAAGCGGCGCTTTCGTGCCCGGGATTCGTCCCGGCGAACAAACCGCCCGCTACATCGACAAGATCCTGATGCGTCTGACGCTGTCCGGGGCCATCTATGTCACGCTGGTGTGTCTGTTGCCCGAACTGATGCAGATGCGCTGGAATGTTCCGTTTTATTTTGGCGGCACTTCGCTGCTGATCATTGTTGTCGTTGCGATGGATTTCATGGCCCAGGCTCAGGCCTACATGATGTCCCAGCAGTACGATTCTTTGCTCAAGAAGGCCAACTTCAAGGGCTCAGGTCTTCCAATGCGCTAAGAAATCATGTCCAAGGACGACGTCATCCAGATGCAAGGGGAGGTCATCGAGAACCTGCCCAACGCAACGTTTCGTGTCAAGCTGGAAAACGGCCACATGGTGTTAGGCCATATTTCAGGCAAGATGCGTATGCACTATATCCGGATCCTTCCGGGCGACAAGGTCACAGTGGAGCTCACGCCCTATGACCTGTCGCGCGCCAGGATAGTTTTCCGCTCCAAATAGGCGGCCGGTCAAAAACCAGGAGAATCCCATGAAGGTAATGGCATCGGTAAAGCGAATCTGCCGCAACTGCAAAATCATCAAACGTCACGGTGTGGTGCGCGTCATCTGCACCGACCCGCGTCACAAGCAACGCCAAGGCTAAGGCCGGGCATCACGGATTACACGAGGAATAGTCATGGCCCGTATTGCTGGCATCAACATCCCGCCGCATCAGCACGCCGAAATCGGCTTGACGGCAATTTTCGGTATCGGCCGTTCGCGCGCCCGCAAGATCTGCGAAGCGACCGGGATCGAATACTCTAAAAAAATCAAGGATCTGTCCGACGCAGAGCTGGAAAAGGTCCGCGAGCAGGTGCATGCCTTCACCGTCGAAGGCGACCTGCGCCGTGAAGTACAGCTGTCGATCAAGCGTCTGATCGACTTGGGCACCTACCGCGGCATGCGCCACAAGCGTGGCCTGCCGGTGCGTGGTCAGCGTACCCGCACCAACGCGCGCACCCGCAAGGGCCCGCGTCGCGCCGCAGCGTCCCTGAAGAAATAAAGAGGAACCACTATGGCCAAAGCACAAGCCGGCGCGTCGCGCGTCCGCAAGAAAATCAAAAAGAGCGTTTCCGACGGGATTGCCCACGTTCACGCTTCTTTCAACAACACCATCATCACCATCACCGACCGCCAGGGCAATGCCTTGTCGTGGGCGACTTCCGGTGGCGCCGGCTTCAAGGGCTCGCGCAAATCCACGCCGTTCGCCGCCCAGGTGGCGGCCGAATCCGCGGGCCGCGTGGCCCAGGAATACGGCATCAAGACGCTCGAAGTCCGCATCAAGGGCCCCGGCCCCGGCCGCGAATCCTCCGTGCGCGCCCTGAATGCCCTGGGGATCAAAATCTCCAGCATTTCAGACATCACGCCGGTGCCGCACAACGGCTGCCGTCCGCCCAAGCGTCGTCGTATCTAAGGGGAACATCTTGGCTCGTTACATTGGACCCAAATGCAAGCTTTCGCGCCGCGAAGGCACCGACCTGTTCCTGAAGAGCGCCCGCCGCTCGCTGGACTCCAAATGCAAGCTCGAATCCAAGCCCGGCCAGCATGGCCGCACCTCGGGTTCGCGCACGTCTGACTTCGGTCTGCAGCTGCGTGAAAAGCAAAAGCTGAAGCGCATGTACGGCGTGCTGGAAAAGCAGTTCCGCCGCTACTTCGAAGAAGCCGAGCGCCGTCGCGGCAATACCGGCGAAACCCTGATCCAGCTGCTGGAATCGCGCCTGGACAACGTGGTGTACCGCATGGGCTTCGGCTCGACGCGCGCCGAAGCGCGCCAGCTGGTCAATCACCGCGCCATCGAGCTCAACGGCCATACCGCCGACATCGCCTCGATGCTGGTGAAGGCCGGCGACGTGGTGGCCATCCGCGAAAAGGCCAAGAAGCAGATTCGCATCAAGGAATCCCTGGATCTCGCCAGCGGCAGCGGCCTGCCCCAGTGGGTCGAAGTGGATGCCGCCAAGCTGTCCGGCGTCTTCAAGCAAGCCCCGGATCGCGCCGATGTCGCCCACGACATCAATGAGTCCATGGTCGTGGAATTGTATTCCCGCTAATGGCTTCAGGCGGCTTGTGCCGTCCCGGGCCGCAGCGGCGTTTCGCCCGTTGCGGCCCGAATATTCAGCCCACGCCAGGCTCTGCCGGGGTGGGCTGAGGTCTTGCCGGCCTATGCGCCGGTTTTATCCGTCAGCCTTATCGGTGTAACGAACCGAGGGTATTGAAAAGGAATCACTATGTCTGCACAAGGTTTTCTGAAACCGCGCACCGTCAATGTCGAACTGGTGGGGGCCAACCACGCCAAGGTCGTCATGGAGCCCTTCGAGCGCGGTTATGGTCATACGCTGGGCAATGCCCTGCGCCGTATTTTGCTGTCCTCCATGACCGGCTATGCGCCGACCGAAGTGCAGATCAGCGGGGTGGTGCACGAATACTCCACCGTGACCGGCGTCCGCGAAGACGTGGTCGACATGCTGCTGAACCTGAAAGGCGTGGTGTTCAAGCTGCACAACCGCGACGAAGTCACGCTGCAACTCAGCAAGCAGGGCCCGGGCGAAGTCCGCGCACGCGACATCGACCTGCCCCACGATGTGGAAGTCATCAACCCGGATCACCTGATCGCCACCTTGACCGACAATGGCCGCATCGAAATGCAGATCAAGGTCGAGCAGGGTCGCGGCTATGTGCCGGGCAATGTCCGGGCACTGGTCGACGACCGCTCCGCCACCATTGGCCAGATCGTGCTGGATGCGTCCTTCAGCCCGGTGCGCCGCGTCAGCTATGCCGTGGAAAGCGCGCGCGTCGAACAACGCACCGACCTGGACAAGCTGGTGCTGGACGTGGAAACCAACGGCGTCATTAGCCCCGAGGAAGCCGTGCGCCAGTCGGCGCGCATCCTGATGGATCAGGTTGCGGTGTTCGTGTCGCTGGCCGACAAGGATGCCGGCCAGCTGACCACCAGCGCGCCCATGGGCGGCCAATTGGCCCCCATCGACCCCGTGCTGCTGCGTCCGGTGGACGACCTGGAACTGACCGTGCGTTCGGCCAACTGCCTGAAGGCCGAAAACATCTATTACATCGGCGACCTGATCCAGCGCACCGAAAACGAGCTGCTGAAGACCCCGAACCTGGGCCGCAAGTCGCTCAACGAAATCAAGGAAGTGCTGGCCGCACGCGGCCTGACCCTGGGCATGAAGCTGGAAAACTGGCCGCCCGTCGGTCTGGAACGCCCCTGAACCGTCCGGGTGTCCCGCTGGGCGGATTGACGTCCTGCGGGATCCGGGCACAGCGGGCCGTTCGCGGCCTGTGCTAAAATTTTGCGCCTGTCCGATTGTCGGGCAGGCGATACACCCCACCCGGGCCGCGCATCTTGCGATAGAAGATCCGGGTTGCAGATTCAAAGGAAAACCATATGCGCCATCGTCACGGCCTCCGTAAACTCAACCGCACCAGCAGCCATCGCCTAGCCATGTTTCGCAACATGGCAGTCTCTCTGCTGACCCACGAAGCCATCAAAACCACGCTGCCCAAGGCCAAAGAACTGCGCCGCGTCGTCGAGCCCCTGATCACGCTGGGCAAGAACCCCACGCTGGCCAATCGCCGCCTGGCCTTTGCCCGCCTGCGCGACCGCGATCTCGTGACCAAGCTGTTCAGCGACATCGGCCCGCGCTTTGCGGCCCGCAATGGCGGCTACACCCGCATCCTGAAAATGGGCTTCCGCCAGGGCGACAACGCCCCCATGGCCTACATGGAACTGGTGGATCGCCCCGAAGCCGAAACGGCGGCCGAATAAGCCGATGCCGCAGGGCGGCGGGCCTGGCTGCGCCAGGTCATCGCCGCCGGCCTGGTGCGCCGCCGCACCGAAAGCAAGCCCGATGCCGCGCGTATTGGGCTTCTTTTTTGCGTGTAGAATCAAGGGGTTTTCCCTTATTTCATACAGGCCGCCATGATGACTGATTCCGAAAATGCCCAGGCCGGGGCCGCGCCGCCGCAGGATGGCGTGGCGCGCCAGGAAGGCCGGCCCGACGATGTCGTGCTGGTTCTGACGAATGCGCCGGATGTCCTGCTGGCCAAGCGCATCGCTCATGTCCTGGTCGAGGAATCCCTGGTGGCGTGCGCCCAGGTGGGCAGTCCCATGACATCCATGTATCTCTGGCGGGGCAGGCTGGAAGGCTGTGAGGAAATCCCCTTGTCGTTCAAGACCACAGCGGCCTTGGTGCCTGCGCTGCACCGGCGATTGTCGCAGCTGCATCCCTACGAAATCCCCGAGTTCCTGGTTCGGGGGGTGTCCGCCGTCAGCGCGCCCTATCTGCGCTGGGTGCGCGACAATGTGTCTCGCCCGGGCTGACGGCGAGCCGGGCCGCCCCAAGGCAAAAACGGCCCCCTCGGGGGGCGGCAAACGGGCGCAGCCCGCGCAGTGTGGAGGCATTTTTTGGGGGCCGGGTCAGCTCGCCCCGGCATGAAGGTCTCGGATGCAAAAGGTAGTGCAAAGTATGGTGGTTCGTTTCTTTTTGGCTGTGTGGCTGCTGCTGGGCCTGCTGGGTCCCGCACAGGCCGAAGACGGTTTTCTGGACCCGGAAGTCGCGTTCGTCGCAACGGCGGCCATGCCGGATCCGCAGACGCTGGATGTGCACTATCAGATCGCGCCGGGCTACTACATGTACCAGGAGCGCTTCGAGGTGCGCATCGAGGATGCGCAGGGCCGGCTGCTGCTGTTCCTGCGCTCGGCCCTGACGCCCGATGACGCCGAGCCGCGCCAGCCGGCCTGGGACTCGGCGGTGCGGCTGCCCAAGGGGCAGGTCAAGTACGACCCGACCTTCGAACAGGACATGGCGGTGTTCCACAATGGGGTGACGCTGCGGGTTCCCCTGCGGCCGGGGGCGCCGGGGCCTTTGCGGGTCAGCGTCACCGGGCAGGGGTGCTCGGACAAGGGCCTGTGCTATCCGCCCATGACGCAAGATCTGACGCTGGTGGCGCGGGCCGATGGTTATCAGGCCAAGGGGCCTTTGGTGCGCGACCAGGTGCCTGCGCCGCGGGATGAAGCACCGGCCGCCGGGGCCGCGATGTCGCCGGCGGCCGGCGGGCTGGATTTGCTGGCCGCCCCCGCGTCCGTTTTCTCTCCGGCCGCGCCTGTTTCCACGCCGGCCGCGGCGGACGCCACCGCACCGGCCGATGCACCGGTGGGCTGGCTGGACATGGGCGACATGGGCATGGCGGCCTGGCTGCACCAGGCCCCCCTGTGGCAGATCCTGGGCCTGAGCTTTCTGCTGGGACTGCTGTTGTCGTTCACGCCGTGTGTCCTGCCCATGGTGCCGATTCTGCTGGCCATCATCGCCGGCAAGCAGCCTGGGCAGATCGGCCGTGGCCGCGGCCTGGGCCTGGCGGCGGCCTATGTGCTGGGGATGTCGCTGGTCTATACCGCTCTGGGGGTGGCCGCCGGGCTGCTGGGGGCGGGCTTGGCCGCTTGGCTGCAGTCGCCCTGGGTGCTGGGGAGCTTCGCGCTGCTGCTGGCCGTGTTCGCCCTGGCCATGCTGGATGTCTTCACCCTGCAGTCGCCCGTGGGCTTGCAGTCGCGTCTGCTGGCCTGGCAACAGGCTCTGCCCGGCGGCCAGGTGGGCGGGGTGTTCCTGATGGGCATGCTGTCGGCCTTGATCGTGGGGCCGTGCGTGGCGGCGCCGCTGGCGGGGGTGTTGCTGTTCATTTCGCAAACGGGCGATGTGCTGATTGGCGCCGGCGCTTTGTTTGCCCTGGCCTGGGGCGAGGGTCTGCTGCTGCTGCTGGTCGGCGCGGGCGCGGGCGCGCTGCTGCCGCGCGCCGGGGCCTGGATGGGTGTGCTGAAGTCCATCTTCGGTCTGCTGCTGCTGGCCACGGCCTGGTGGATGGCCCAGCCGCTGCTGGCGGACGCGCTGGCGGTTGCCGGCTGGGTGTTGTTGGCTTTCTGGGCCGCTTTGATGATCTGGGGGGCCGTTCAGGGGGCTGGTGCGGCGGGGGCCATGGGTTTGTTGGCGCGGGCGCTGGCGCTGATGCTGGCCCTGTGGGGGCTGGCCCAGGGGGCCGGCCTGCTGGCGGGGGGTGACGATATGCTGCGCCCGCTGGCCCCGTTCCGGGGCGGCGCCGTGGTGGCGGCGGGCTCGGGGGCAGGGTTCGATGCCCCGGCGGTGCGGGCGCGGTTCACCCCGGTGGCCTCGGTGGCCGAGCTGGACGCGCAGCTGCGAACCGCCGACCGGCCGGTAATGCTGGATTTTTACGCGGACTGGTGCGTGTCATGCCTGGAGATGGAGAAATTCACCTTCAGCGACCCCCGCGTTGCCCAGCGCATGGGGCAGATGCTGTTGCTGCAGGCCGATGTCACCCGCATGACCGCCGACGACAAAGCCCTGTTGGCCCGGTTTCATTTGTTCGGGCCGCCGGGCATTCTGTTTTTCGACCGGCACGGGCAGTTGCTGCCCCAGGCCCGGGTCATCGGTTTCAAGAAGGCGGATGCGTTTCTGGCCGTGCAGGCGCAGGTGCTGGGGGCGTCTAGGTAGTCGTCCGTCCGGCTATTGCGGGTCGCGGTCGTCCGGCTGGGTCGCCGCAAGCGCCTGGCCGGCGGGGTCGGCGTCGTCCCGGGGCTGGCGTTTTTCGATGAAGACGGCGGCCAGGATGCCGACTTCGTACAGCAGGCACAGCGGGGCGGCCAGCAGCACCTGGCTGAGGACGTCGGGCGGGGTGACGATGGCGGCCAGCACAAAGGCGCAGACAATCACATAGCCGCGGATTTCACGCAGTTTCTTGACGTTGACCACCCCGGTCTTGACCAGCAGGATGACGGCGACGGGGACTTCGAAGGTGACCCCGAAGGCAATGAACATGGTCATGACGAAGCTGACGTAGGCTTCGATGTCGGGCGCCGGCGTGATGGAATCGGGGGCGAAATTGGCAATGAAGCTGAACACCGTGTGAAACACGACAAAATAGCAAAATGCCATGCCCAGCAAAAACAAGAACGTGCTGGAAATGATCAGTGGCAGGGCCAGGCGCTGTTCGTGGCGGTACAGGCCGGGCGCGACAAAGGCCCAGGCCTGGTACAGCACCACGGGCAGGCCCAGCACGAAGGCCGCCATCAGGGTGACCTTGAGCGGCACCATGAAGGGGGTGATCACTCCGGTGGCGATCATGCGGGTGCCGGTGGGCAGGGAGGCTAGCATGGGCTGGGCCAGCACGTCGTAGAGGGCGGATGGCCCGGGGTACAGAAACAGCACGACAAAGATGCCCAGCACCACGCCCACGGCTTTCAGCAGGCGGTTGCGCAGCTCGATGAGGTGCGAGATGAACGTGTCCTGGGACGAGGCGTCGGATGCGTCGGTCATACGGTGTTCAGTGGCTGGATTCGGACGGGCTGGCGGCGGGCTGGCCGGTGAGCGGGGGGGCGTCCGGCAGCGCCGGGGCGGTCGGGCGGGTGTCCGGGGCTTGGCGGGGCTCCGCCGCCGGGGTGCTGACGGCGTCCGTTGCCGCGTCCGTTGGTGTCGCGGAGGCTGGTGGCTGTCCCGCCGCAGGGGGGATGTCCAGCGCTTTGCGGGCGTCGTCCAGGGAATCCTTCAGGGCCTGTGTCGGCTGGGTGACGGCGGCCTTCAGGTCGTCCACCGAGCTGGTCATGGACGATTGCACGGAGCGGGCGGCGTCTTCCATCTGGTGCTTGATGTCGCCGATTTCCTTGAGGTCGATTTCTTTCTGGATATCGGACTTGACTTCGTTGACATAGCGTTGGGCGCGGCCCAGCAAGTGGCCGACGGTGCGGGCGACTTTGGGCAGGCGCTCGGGTCCGATGACGATCAGCGCGATCACGCCGATCAGCATCAGTTCGCTGAAACTGACATCAAACATGCGGGTTCCGGTTGGGCTGGCGGCGGGGGTCAGGCGTCGGTTTTTTCTCGGGCCTGGACGTCCACGGTGTTGGAATCCTGTGTTTTTTGCGTGATGGACGGCTGGGTGTCGGTGTCTTCCTGGGCGTCTTTCATGCCTTTCTTGAAGCCTTTGACCGCGCCGCCGAGATCTTCGCCGATGTTGCGCAGTTTCTTGGTGCCGAAAATCAAGGCCACGATGACCAGGACGACCAGCCAGTGCCAGATGCTGAAACTACCCATGAGAGCTCCTTGAGGGTGGTTTGAATGAATTTCCCGGGGTCAGGCAGCGGGCGCTGCGCGATTGGACCAAGGGCGTGAACCGCCCAGGATATGAAAATGCAGATGATGGATTTCCTGGCCGCCTTCGGTGCCGCTGTTGGCCACCAGCCGGAAACCGCCTTCGGGCATGGGGTGGCAGCCGTTGTCGGCCGCCAGGCCGGGCACGAGTTGCAACATCCGGCCCAGCCAGCCGTGGTCGGCGGGGGCGATGTCGGCCAGCGAGGCGATATGGTGCTTCGGGATCAGCAGCAGGTGCACGGGGGCGGCTGGGTTGATGTCGTGGAAGGCCAGGAATTCGTCGTCTTCGTGCACGATTTCAGCGGGGATTTCGTGCCGGGCGATTTTACAGAATAGACAATCGTGACTCATGGATATGCTGGAACAGGGGGCCGGACATCGACCCGCTCAGTCCTGTATGTTGCCACATTTTGCCGGATGCCGTATGCGGAGATCGGGGAAATGCATCCGCTTGCGGGTATGTCCTAGTGCGCCGGGCCGGGTTTGGCCTGGCCTGTCTGGCCTGGGCGTTCAGTTTTTGGGCCGCGCCGCTTTTTCGGCCAGGCCGGACAGGCCCTCGCGGCGCGCCAGTTCGGCCAGCACGTCCTCGGGGCGCAGGTTGTAGTGGGTGAGCGCCACCAGGCAGTGGAACCAGAGATCGGCGGTTTCGGCCACGATGCGGTCTGGCTGGCCGTCTTTGGCCGCCATGACCAGCTCGGTGGCTTCTTCGCCGATTTTCTTGAGAAAAGCGTCGGGGCCGCGCGCCAGCAGCTTGGCGGTATAGGAGGTTTCCGGGTCGCCGCCGTGGTCGGGGCGGCGGCTGGCTAGCGTATCGGCCAGGCGGGCCAAGGTGTCGGACGGATCGGCAGTAGACATGGTGACAGGAAAAAGGAAACGTCTTGTGGCGGACGGGGGTGAATGACTGGCTGGCGGCGGGACGGGCGAGGGGCCGGCCCCGCCGAACGCATCAGGGCTTTGTGTGCTTGTAGATGGTGTGGGGGTCTTTCAGCACCGGGTCGGTCTCTGCCCACTGGCGGGCGGCGGTGTCCAGACGGCGGTAAAAACACCGCTGGCGGCCCGTATGGCAGGCGATCCCGCCCAGTTGGGTGACGGACAGCAGCAGCACGTCGCCGTCGCAATCCAGGCGGATGTCGCGCACTTGCTGGACGTGTCCGGATTCTTCGCCTTTGCGCCACAGGCGCTGGCGCGAACGTGAAAAATACACGGCCCGGCCCGTGCGCGCGGTTTCCTGGATGGCGTCGGCGTTCATCCAGGCCATCATCAGCACGACGCCGGTGTCGGCGTCCTGGGCGATGGCGGGAATCAGGCCCTGGGCGTCGAATCGCAGCGCGGCCAGCCAGGCGGCATCCGCCGGGCCGCCGGTGGGCTTGGGCGCGGTCATGGCCGGCGCACCTGGATGCCCTGGGCAGCCAGGTAGTCTTTCGCCTCGGCCAGGGTGTATTGCCCGAAATGGAAGATGCTGGCGGCCAGCACGGCGCTGGCATGGCCCTGCAGCACGCCGTCGGCCAGGTGCTGCAGATTGCCCACCCCGCCGGAGGCGATCACCGGGATCGGCACCGCGTCGGCGACGGCGCGGGTCAGGGCCAGGTCGAAGCCCGACTTGGTGCCGTCGCGGTCCATGCTGGTGAGCAGGATTTCGCCCGCGCCCAGGTCGGCCATGCGGCGTGCCCATTGCACGGCGTCCAGGCCCGTGCCGCGCCGCCCGCCGTGGGTGTGGATTTCCCAGCGCGGGGCTTCGCCGTCGGCGGACACGCGGCGCGCATCCAGCGCCACCACGATGCACTGCGAGCCATGGTGCGCCGCCGCTTCGGCCACGAGTTCGGGGCGGGCCACGGCGGCGCTGTTGATGGAGACTTTGTCGGCCCCGGCGTCCAGCAGGCGCTGGATGTCGGCCACTTGGCGCACGCCGCCGCCCACGGTCAGGGGGATGAATACCTGCTTGGCGACGGATTCGATGATGGGCAGGATCAGGTCGCGGTCGTCGGTGGTGGCGGTGATGTCGAGAAAGGTGATTTCGTCGGCGCCTTGCTCATCGTAGCGGCGGGCGATTTCGACGGGATCGCCGGCATCGGCCAGGTTGACGAAGTTGACGCCTTTGACGACCCGTCCGGCGCTGACGTCCAGGCAGGGGATGATGCGGCAGCACAGGCCGGAATCCGGCTGGGGCGCGGGGGGACGGTTGGCGGCGTTCATTGGGCCGGCTCGTCGGCCGCCGGGGCATCGTCGGCATCCGGGTCGTGCAGGGAATCGGCCAGGGCCTGGGCCTGGGCGAAATCCAGCGTGCCTTCGTACAGGCTGCGGCCCAGGATGGCGCCGTCGATGCCGTCCCGGGCGGCGGCGCACAGGGCGCGGATGTCGTCCAGCGAGGCCACGCCCCCGGAGGCGATGACGGGCATGCGCACGGCCTGGGCCAGGCGCACCGTGGCTTCGATGTTGACACCGTTGAGCATGCCGTCGCGGCCGATGTCGGTGTAGATGATGGACTCGCAGCCGTAGTCTTCGAATTTGCGGGCAAGGTCGATGACGTCGTGGCGCGTGAGCTTGGACCAGCCGTCGGTGGCGACCTTGCCGTCGCGGGCGTCCAGGCCGACGATGATGTGGCCGGGGAAGGCCGTGCAGGCGTCGCTGAGGAAGCCCGGGTCTTTGACGGCGGCGGTGCCGATGATGACGTAGGCAATGCCGTTGTCCAGATAGTATTCGACGGTGTCCAGGTCGCGGATGCCGCCGCCGATCTGGATGGGGATGTCCTCGTCGATGGCGTCCACGATGGCCTGGATGGCCGCGCCGTTGCGGGGCTTGCCGGCCACGGCGCCGTTCAGGTCCACCAGGTGCAGGCGGCGGGCGCCCTGTTCGGCCCACTGGGTGGCCATGGCGGCGGGGTCGTCGGAAAATACGGTGGCGTCGGCCAGGTCGCCTTGGCGCAGGCGCACGCAGCGCCCGTCTTTGAGGTCGATGGCGGGGATCAGGAGCATGGTCGTCGTGTCAGTACGGGTGAAATGAAAAAACAGGCAGCGGGTATCAGGGCTGCCAGCGGGTGAAGTTGCGGTAGATCTGCAAGCCGGGCGCTGCGCTTTTTTCTGGATGAAACTGTACGGCAAAAATGTTGTCGGCTGCAACGGCGCAGCAGAATTCGTGGCCGTAGCGGCAGGTGGCGGCCACCAGGGCGGCGTCTGTCGGGACGGCGTAGTAGCTGTGGACGAAGTAGAAAGGCGTGTCGGGGGCGATGCCGTCCCAGAGCGGGTGGGGGCGGGTGCGCGCGACCGGATTCCAGCCCATGTGGGGGACTTTCAGGCGGCCGGCGCCGCCGTGGCCCTGGAAGGCTGGGCCCTGGAAGCGGCGAACCCGGCCGGCGAACAGGCCCAGGCCCGGGGTATGGCCTTCGTCGCTGGCGTCGAACAGCATTTGTTCGCCCACGCAGACGCCCAGCAGGGGTTTTTCGCGGGCGGCCTGCAAAAGCGCGTCGCGCAGGCCCGAGGTGTCCAGGGTGCGCATGCAGTCGGGCATGGCGCCTTGTCCGGGGAAGACGATGCGGTCGGCCTGGCGGATGCCGGCGGCGTCCCGCACGATGCGGATCTCATCCTGGGGGGCGGCGGCCTGCAAGGCGCGTGCCACCGAGTGAAAATTGCCCATGCCGTAGTCGACGATGGCGATGCGAGTCACGATGTGATGGTCCTGGGTGCGGGAAACGGTGCGTGGAGGCGTTACAGGGCGCCCTTGGTGGATGGGATGGTGTTGCCTGCGCGGGGGTCGATTTCTGTGGCCATGCGCAGCGCCCGGCCAAAGGCCTTGAAGATGGTTTCGCACTGATGGTGGGCATTTTCGCCGCGCAGGTTGTCGATGTGCACGGTGGCCAGGGCGTGGTTGACGAAGCCCTGGAAGAATTCCCGGGCCAGGTCGACGTCGAAGCGGCCGATCAGGGCGCGGGCGTAATCGACGTGGTAGTACAGGCCGGGCCGCCCGGAGAGATCGACCACTACCCGCGAGAGGGATTCGTCCAGCGGGACGTAGGCGTGGCCGTAGCGGCGCAGCCCGGCCTTGTTGCCCGCGGCGGCGGCAAAGGCCTGGCCCAGGGTGATGCCGACGTCTTCGACGCTGTGGTGGTCGTCGATGTGGGTGTCGCCGTCGCAGTGGATGTCCAGGTCGAACAGGCCGTGGCGGGCGATCTGATCCAGCATGTGATCCAGGAACGGCACCCCGGTGTCGAGGGTGCGGGCGCCCGTGCCATCCAGATTGATGGTGGCGCGGATGCGGGTTTCCTGGGTATTGCGTTCGATGGTGGCGGTGCGCATGATGATAAGGCGGGGTCCGGCAAAAAAGGGCTAGCGGGCCGATAGGCGGGCGGTGGCGCTGGCGGCGTGGGCGTGCAGGCCTTCGCCGGTGGCCAGGGTGGCGGCGATGCGCCCCAGGGTCTGGGCCCCGGCGGCGGAAACCTGGATCAGGCTGCTGCGTTTTTGGAAATCATAGACGCCCAGCGGGGATGAGAACCGCGCCGTGCGGGCGGTGGGCAGGACGTGGTTGGGCCCGGCGCAGTAATCGCCCAGGGATTCTGAACTGTAGGCCCCCAGGAAAATCGCGCCGGCGTGGCGGATCAGGGGCAGCAGGGCCTGCGGATCCTGGGTGGAGATTTCCAGGTGTTCGGGGGCGATGCGGTTGACCAGTTCACAGGCCTGTTCGAGGCTGGCGGTGTGGATCAGGGCCCCGCGGTTGGCCAGGCTGGTGCGCAGGATGTCGGCGCGTGGCTGGCTGGGCAGCAGTTTTTCGATGGCGGCATGGACGGCGTCCAGATAGGCGGCGTCGGGGCACAGCAGGATGGCCTGGGCCAGTTCGTCGTGCTCGGCCTGGGAAAACAGGTCGATCGCCAGCCAGTCGGGCGCGGTGCTGCCGTCGGCCAGGATGAGGATTTCGGAGGGCCCGGCGATCATGTCGATGCCCACGGTGCCGAAGACGCGGCGCTTTGCGGCGGCGACGTAGGCGTTGCCCGGGCCGACGATCTTGTCGACGGCGGGCAGGGTGGGCGTGCCGTAGGCCAGGGCGCCCACCGCCTGGGCGCCGCCGATGGCCAGGACGCGATCCGCGCCGCCCAGGGCGGCGGCGGCCAGCACCATGGGGTTGCGCGCGCCGCCCGGCGTGGGGGTGACCATGATCAGCTGCGGCACCCCGGCGACCTTCGCGGGGATGGCGTTCATCAGCACCGATGACGGATAGGCGGCCTTGCCGCCCGGCACGTACAGGCCCACGCGATCCAGCGGCGTGATCTGCTGGCCCAGCAGGGTGCCGTCGGCTTCGGTGTAGGTCCAGGTTTCGGCCCGCTGGCGCTGGTGGTAGCCGCGGATGCGCTCGGCGGCGGCGTGCAAGGCGTCGCGTTGGTCGGTGGGCAGCGCGGCCAGGGCGGCGTGGCAGGCTTCCAGGGGGATTTCGAGATCGGCCAGACGCTGGGCCTGAACCTGGTCGAAGCGGGCGGTGTAGTCCAGGACGGCGGCGTCCCCGCGCGTTTGCACGTCGTGCAGGATGTCGCGCACAGTGGCTTCGATGCGGTCGTCCTGCGACGCATCGTAGGCCAGCAATTGGGTCAGGGCCGCATCGAAATCGGCGGAACAGGCATCCAGGCGGTTGATCAGGGACATGACGGCGGCAACAGAGGGGGTAAATGTCTATCTTACCGAATTTATGGGCCGGGTCGCGCAGGCGCTGCTTTTTGGCATCGGAAGGCGATGGTTTGCCGGGGTTCAGGCCGCCCCGTTGTCGCCGGATGCCTGGGCAAAGGCGTCCAGGAAGGGCTGCAGGCGGGCGCCGTGCATTTTCAGGGCGGCCTGGTTGACGATCAGGCGCGAGGAAATCTGGCTGATTTCTTCGAGTTCGACCAGGCGGTTGGCGCGCAGGGTGCCCCCCGAGGATACCAAGTCGACGATGGCGTCGGCCAGACCCACCAGGGGGGCCAGTTCCATGGAACCGTACAGTTTGATGATGTCCACGTGCACGCCCTTGGCGGCGAAGTGTTCGCGCGCGGCGCGCACGTATTTGGTGGCGATGCGCAGGCGCGAACCCTGGCGCACGGCGGCTTGGTAGTCGAAGCCTTCGGGGGCGGCTACGCACAGGCGGCAGTGGGCGATGTTCAGGTCGATGGGCTGGTACAGGCCGCCGGGGTTGTGGGCCAGGTGTTCGTGCAGGACGTCCTTGCCGGCGATGCCGAAATCGGCCGCCCCGTATTGCACGTAGGTGGGCACGTCGGAGGCCCGCACAATGATGATGCGCAGATCGGGCGAATCGGTGGGCAGGATCAGTTTGCGCGAGGATTCCGGGTTCTCGGGCACGCCCACGCCGGCGGCGGCCAGCAGCGGCAGGGTTTCTTCGAAGATGCGGCCCTTGGAAAGGGCCAGGGTCAGCGGCGTTTGTGCCATGTCGTGCCTATTGAATGCGTTGGATGTCGGCGCCCAGCGCCTGGAGCTTGCTTTCCATGTGTTCGTAGCCGCGATCCAGGTGATAGATGCGCTCGACCGTGGTCTGGCCTTGCGCGGCCAGGCCGGCGATGACCAGGCTGGCGGAAGCGCGCAGGTCGGTGGCCATGACGGTGGCCCCCAACAGCCGGGGATGCCCCTGCACCACGGCGGTGTGGCCGTCGATCTCGATGTCGGCCCCCATGCGGCAGAGTTCCTGCACGTGCATGAAGCGGTTTTCGAAGATGTTTTCGGTGATGACCGCCGTGCCTTCGGCGACGGTGTTGAGCGCCATCAGCTGGGCCTGCATGTCGGTGGGGAAGCCGGGATATTCGCTGGTGCGAAAGCCGATGGCCCGGGGCCGGCCCCGCATGCGGGCGCGAATCCAGTCGGGGCCCGTGGTGATGTGCAGCCCGGCGTCGCGCAGCTTGTCGAGCACGGCCCCCAGGGTATCGGGGGCGGCGTTGCGCAGGGTGATGTCGCCGCCCGTGGCCGCCACGGCGCACAGAAAGGTGCCGGCTTCGATGCGGTCGGGCACGATGCGGTGGCGCGCGCCGTGCAGGCGATCCACGCCCTCGATGACGATGCGGTCGGTGCCGTGGCCTTCGATGTGCGCCCCCATGGCGATCAGCACTTGGGCGAGGTCGATGATTTCGGGTTCGCAGGCGGCGTTTTCCAGCACGGTGCGGCCTTCGGCCAGGGTGGCGGCCATCAGCAGGTTCTCGGTGCCGGTGACGGTGACCATGTCGGTGAGGATGCTGGCCCCCCGCAGGCGCTGCGCCTGAGCCACGACGAAGCCGTGGTCGATGCGGATGCTGGCGCCCATGGCGGCCAGGCCTTTGATGTGCTGATCGACGGGGCGCTGGCCGATGGCGCAGCCCCCGGGCAGGCTGACGCGCGCCTGGCCGAAGCGCGCCACCAGCGGCCCCAGCACCAGGATGGAGGCGCGCATGGTCTTGACCAGGTCGTAGGGGGCCTCCTGGCTGTGGATCTGGTCGGCCTGCAGGGTGACTTGATGGGGGGCCGGACGCTGTGTCCGCACCCCCATGCGTTCGAGCAGACTGAGGGTGGTGCCGATGTCGCGCAAGGCGGGGACGTTGTCCAGCACCAGGGGGTCGTCGGTGAGCAACGCCGCGCACAGGATGGGCAGCGCGGCGTTTTTCGCCCCGGATATGGCGATCTCGCCCTGCAGCGGGCGGCCGCCCTGGATCAGCAGCTTATCCATTGCTCTTGGCGTCGGCGTATTCGGCGGGCGTCAGGTTGCGCATGGACAGGGCATGGATTTCGGCGCGCATGCGGTCGCCCAGGGCCTGGTAGACCGTGCGGTGGCGCGCCAGGGTGTTCTGGCCCTCGAAGGCTTTGCTGACGATCAGGGCTTCAAAGTGGGCGCCGTCGCCGTAGACTTCCAGGTGGTCGCAATCCAGGTGGTCGGTAATGTATTGGCGGACTTGGTCGGGGGTGGGTTGCATAGTGGAATTAGCTCCTGAGTTTATAGCCGCGCGCCAGCAGGCGCAGGGCAAACAGGCTGAGGGCGATGGCAACGGCCAGCACGATGGCCAGCCCATGCCAGGGGGACACATCCGAAACGGCGAAGAAGCCGTAGCGGAAGCCGTCGATCATGTAGAAGACGGGATTCCACCCGGAAACGGCCTGCCAGAATGGCGGCAGGCTGTGGATGGAGTAGAACACGCCGGACAGGAACGTGGCCGGCATGATGAGGAAGTTCTGGAAGGCGGCCAGCTGGTCGAATTTTTCGGACCACAGGCCCGCGATCAGCCCCAGGGTGCCCAGTATCCAGCACGACAGCACGGCGAAGACCAGCAGCCACAGGGGGGCCTTGACGGGCAGCACCACGAAGAACAGGGCCACCAGCCAGATACAGGCCCCCACGATCAGGCCCCGGGCGACGGCGGCCAGCAAGTAGGCCAGGAAAATCTGGCGGTGCGAGAACGGCGGCAGCAGGACGAAGATCAGGTTGCCCGTGATGCGGCTTTGGATGAGCGAGGACGACGGGTTGGCGAAGCTGTTCTGCAGCATGCTCATCATCATCAGGCCGGGGATCAGGAAGGCGGTGTACGGCAGGCTGCCGTATACCTGAACGCGGTCTTCGAGCACGTGCGAGAAGATCAGCAGGTACAGCAGGGCGGTGACCACCGGGGCGGCGATGGTCTGCAGGCCGACCTTCCAGAAGCGCATGAACTCTTTGTGCAGCAGGGTCGGGAAACCCGAGCCCATGGCGGGGCGGATCTGGGTGGCGGGGCGGATCATAGTTCTTCCAGCAGGGCGTCGTCGTGCATGATGTGCACGAAGGCGTCTTCGAGATCGGCGCCGCCGAAGCGCGCCATGATGGCCTGGGTGGTGTCCAGCGCCACCAGGTGGCCGGATTTGAGCATGGCCACGCGCCCGCACAGGGATTCGGCTTCTTCCAGGTAGTGCGTGGTCAGCAGGATGGTGTGGCCCGCCTGGTTCAGGCGGGTGATGAAATCCCACAGCGTGCGCCGCAGGTCGACGTCCACCCCGGCGGTGGGTTCGTCCAGGATGATGACGGGGGGGCGGTGCACCAGCGCCTGGGCCACCAGCACACGGCGCTTCATGCCGCCCGAAAGGGCGCGCATATTGGTTTCGGCCTTGTCCAGCAGGCCCAGGTTGGCCAGGATTTCGTCGATCCAGTCGTCGTTGTCGCGCAGGCCGAAATAGCCCGATTGCAGGCGCAGGGTTTCGCGCACGGTGAAGAATGGATCGTAGACGATTTCCTGGGGCACGACCCCCAGGGACTGGCGCGCCAGGCGGAAATCGGCCACGACGTCGTGGCCGCATACCCGGGCGCTGCCGTGTGTGGCGTGCGCCAGGCCGGCCAGGATGGAGATCAGCGTGGTCTTGCCGGCGCCGTTGGGGCCCAGCAGGCCGAAGAATTCGCCGTGCTCGATGGTCAGGTCGATGTCGTGCAGGGCCTGGAAGCCCCGGGGCGCGGGCCGCCCGGCCAGGCGGTCGCGCAGGGAGAGCCGGGGGGCGGCGTAGGTCTTGGAGATGTTTTTCAGTTCGAGGGCGGGCATGTCGGGCCAGGGCGCCGGAGGCCGGCGCCAGCAGAGAATGGAGGCGGCCGGCTACTGGCCGCTTTTCGTGTTCAGGGCCTGGATCAGGCCGTCGATGCCGCTGCGGCCGATTTCCTGGGAAAACTGGTTGCGGTAGTTCTGGATGAGCCAGATGCCTTCGACGTTGAGGTCGTAGACTTTCCAGCCATCCGGGGTTTTTTCCAGGCGATAGTCGACCCCGATGTCCGCGCTGTTGGGCTGCGACACCAGGGTGCGCACGACCACGTCATCCGCGCCGGGGTCTTGGCGAAAGGGCTGCAGGGTGATGCGGGTGGCGGGCGTGACCCGGGTAAAGGCCCCGCTGTAGGTGCGGATCAGGGTGCCGGTAAAGGCTTTGACCAGGTCGTCCTGCTGGGGCTTGGAGGCCTGGCGCCAGTAGCGCCCGGCGGCCAGCCGCGTGGTTTTGTTTATGTCGACGTAGGGCAGGGCGTATTGGCGCACCAGGCTGGAAATCGCGCCGACATCGCCCTTGAGGGCGTCGGGGTCGGCCTTGACGGCATCCAGCATGGTGTTGGCCACGGCGTCCAGGAAGACGTCGGGCGCGGCATGGGCGTCGATGGCCTGGGCCGCCCGGGCGGCGGTGGCGCTCAGGCCCAGCAGGCCGATGGCCAGGCCGAGCATCAGGGGGCGAATCATGCGGGTCAGTGGGTTCATGGCGGTTGGAATCGTTTGGCGCTTCAAGGGGTGTGCAGCGCCCGGCGGGCCGCTGCACGATTTGAGTGGTTATTGCGGTGTGGCGGGATCGTCCGGGTCGTCGTACACGGGCAGGGCGCCGGACGCGGCGGGCGACTGGCCCAGGGCGTCTTCGGTGGTGGCGTGTTCGCCTTGTTGGCGGCTGTTCAGCATGGCCTGGCGCCGCTGCAGGTAGGCGTCGCGGATGAAGCTGTATTTGTCCAGGGCGATCTGGTCGACCAGGCGGTCGGCTTCGAGGAGATTGGCCCGGGCATCCACGAAATACAGGCCCAGGATGCTGTTGCGCACCGGGACGTTGTCGATGGCGAAGACGGCGGCCGTGGGCGTGACGGGGGCGACGAGCGTGACCGCCGTGCCCACGCCGTCGCGCACGGTGCTGGGGCCCAGGAAAGGCAGCACCAGATAGGGGCCCTGCCCGAACCCCCAGACGCCGAGGGTCATGCCGAAATCGTTGGGGATGCGGCGGGCCCCGTGCATGGAGGCCACGTCGATGCAGCCGCCCAGGCCCGCCGTGCTGTTGAACAGCACCCGTCCGAAGGTGTCGACGAAGTCGCGCCCGCGGCCTTGCAGCAGGCTGTTGACGCCGGACCAGACATCCAGGAGATTGCCGAAGATGTTGTGGACACAGGTGCGCACGGGGCGCGGGGTGATGGTTTCGTAGCCCGTGGCGATGGGTTTGAGCACGGCGCGGTCGACTGTGTCGTTGAACTGGGTCATGCCGCGGTTATAGGATTCCCAGGGGTCGTTGGCGCTGGGGTTGGGCACCTGGGCGCACCCGGCCAGCAGCGCGGCGGTCGCCAGCGCCAGGGCCGCGCGGCGGCCGGCGAAGCGGGAAGATCGGGGCGGGACAGGGACGGGGGTGGTGGTGGGCATGTGGGTGGTCGGGATAAATGACAGCCAATCCGGCTGAACTGGACATTGTAGCCTTTGCGCTTATTTCGCGGCAGGGCCGGCGCCTTCCTTTTCGGCCGAGTCGTACAGGAATTTGCTGATCAGGTCTTCGAGGACGACCGCCGATTGGGTCATCTGGATGGTGCCGCCGTCGGCGAGGTTCTTGTCTTCGCCGCCGGGCGTCAGGCCGATGTATTGTTCGCCCAGCAGGCCGGACGTCAGGATGGCGACCGAGGAATCCGTGGGGAATTCGTATTGCGCGTCGAGGTCGAGGGCCACGCTGGCCTGGAACCGCTGGTTGTCGAAGCCGATGGCGGCCACCCGGCCCACCACGACCCCGCTGCTCTTGACGGGCGCGCGAACCTTCAGCCCGCCGACATTGTCGAAGTACGCGTGCACCCGGTAGGTGGGGGCGAACGAGAACGCGCTCATGTTGCCGGCGCGCAGGGCCAGGAACACCAAGGCGATCAGGCCCAGCAGGATGAAAAGTCCGACCCAGAAATCAGTTTTTTCGCGTGTCATGAATAGGGTTCCTTGGGGGCGTGCGGCAGTGGCGCAAGGGTGAAAACGGTTTAATGGGCGAACATCAGCGCGGTCAGCAGGAAGTCCAGCCCCAGCACGGCCAGCGCGCCGTTGACGACGGTGCGGGTGGTGGCCCGCGACACGCCTTCGGGGGTGGCTTGGGCGGCCCAGCCCTGGTGCAGGGCGATCAGGGTGACCACGATGCCGAAGACCAGGCTTTTGATGACGCCGTTGAGGACGTCGTCGACGACGTCGACGCCGCCCTGCATCTGGGACCAGAATGCGCCGGGGTCGATGCCGATCAGGATCACCCCGACGAACCAGCCGCCCAGGATGCCGACCATGGAAAAGACCGCCGCCAGCACGGGCATGGCGATCACCCCGCCCCAGAAGCGGGGGACGAGCACGCGGCGGATGGGGTCGACGGCCATGACTTCCATGGCGGAGAGCTGTTCGCCGGCTTTCATGAGACCGATTTCGGCGGTGAGCGAGGTGCCCGCCCGGCCGGCGAACAGCAGGGCGGTGACCACGGGGCCGAGTTCGCGGGTGAGCGACAGGGCCACCAGCAGGCCCAGGGCTTCTTCGGAGCCATAGCGGTTGAGCGTGTAGTAGCCTTGCAGGCCCAGCACGAAGCCGACGAACAGGCCCGAGACCCCGATGATGAGCAGGGAGTGGTTGCCGATGAAATGCACCTGCTGGGCGACCAGGCGGGGGCGGCGCAGCAGGATGCCGCTGCGCGCCAGGATGACGGCGAACAGGCGGGCGAAGGCCCCCAGGCCGGCCAGCAAGGCGGCCGCGGCATGCCCCAGGGCGGCGATGCGGCGGGACAGGGGGTTGTTCATGCCAGCCCTCGTTGGGTGGTCAGCCAGCGGTCGAAGGCCGGCGTCTGGGGGTAATGAAAGCCGATGGGGCCGTCCGGGCGGCCCTGCAGGAATTGCTGCAGGTAGTCGTCCTGGGCGGCCGACAGCTGGGCCGGCGTGCCCTGGGCGATCAGGCGGCCCTGGCCGATGAGATAGACCTGGTCGGCGATGGCGAAGGATTCGGCCACGTCGTGGGTGATCAGGATGGAGGCGCAGCCCAATTGGTCGGTCATGGTGCGGATCAGCTGGGCGGTGATCCCCAGCGAGATCGGATCGAGCCCGGCGAAGGGCTCGTCGTAGAGGATGAGCTCGGGTTCGAGCACGACGGCGCGGGCCAGGGCCACGCGCCGCGCCATGCCGCCGGAGATTTCGGAAATCCGCAGATGGGCCGCGTGTCGCAGGCCGACCGCCTGCAGTTTGTCCAGGACCTTTTCGAGAATCTGGCCTTCGGAGATGCAGGTGTGCTCGCGCAGCGGGAAGGCGACGTTTTCAAAGACGTTGAGGTCGGTGAACAGGGCCCCCCCCTGGAACAGCACCCCCATGCGCTGGCGGATTTCGCGCAGCGGTTCGCCGCGCAGCCCGGCCATGTCCTGGCCGAATACGGCGATGTCGCCCGACTGGGCGCGCAGCTGGCCGGTGACGGCCCGCAGCAGCGTGGTCTTGCCCGAGCCGGAGCCGCCCATCATGGCCACGACCTGCCCCGGCATGACCCGCAGGTCGATGTCGCGCAGCACGGTGAATTCGCCGTAGCCCAACGAGACTCGGGCGAAGGTCACCAGGGGGGAAGGAGGGGGGGTCATGGATACGCGCAAGGGTCTCTTACTATTGACTCCGATTGTACCTTGACCTAGTGAACCGCTGGGTCAGCGGATCACTAACGCGGCAGCACCGAGTCGCCCATCAGGTATTCATCCACCGAGCGCGCGCATTGACGCCCTTCGCGGATGGCCCAGACCACCAGGGACTGGCCGCGGCGCATATCGCCGGCGGCAAAGACCTTGGCGCGGCTGCTGCAGTAGTCGTCGGTGTTGGCCTGCGCATTGCCCCGGGGGCCGACGGCCACGCCGAAGGCGTCCAGCACGGCCCGGACGGGCGACACGAAACCCATGGCCAGCAGAATCAGATCGGCTTGGATTTCAAAGCGGGAGTCCTTGATTTCACGCATTTTCAGCTGGCCGGTGGCTTTGTCCTTGACCCATTCCAGGCGGGTGGCCACCAGTTTTTCGACCCGGCCGTCGGTGCCCTCGAACGCCTGGGTGCCCACGGCCCAGTCCCGCTGGCAGCCTTCTTCGTGCGAGGACGAGGTGCGCAGGCGGATGGGCCAGTAGGGCCAGGTCAGCAGCTTGTTTTCTTCTTCCGGCGGACGGAACATCAGCTCGAACTGCGTGACCGAGGCCGCCCCCTGGCGGTTGCTGGTGCCGACGCAATCCGAGCCGGTGTCGCCCCCGCCGATGACCACGACGTGCTTGCCCCGGGCGTCGATGGGGCGGGCGATGCGTTCGCCGTGGTTGATTTTGTTCTGCAGGCGCAGAAAATCCATGGCGAAATGCACGCCGTCCAGTGCGCGCCCGTCCACGGGCAGGTCGCGCGGCTGTTCACAGCCGCCCGCCAGCACCACGGCGTCGTGCCGGGCCAGCAGCTCGTCCGGGGGGATGACGGTCAGGCCGTCCTCGGCGTCGGCGGCCAGGCCGATGTAGGTGGAGGGGAAAAACACCACGCCCTCGGCCTCCAGTTGGGCCAGGCGGCGGTCGATGTGCGTTTTTTCCAGCTTGAAGTCCGGTATCCCGTAGCGCAGCAGGCCGCCGATGCGGTTGCTTTTTTCATACACCGAGACCGCATGGCCCGCCCGGGCCAGTTGCTGGGCGCAGGCCAGCCCGGCGGGGCCGGAACCCACGATGGCCACTTTCTTGCCGGTTTTGCGCATGGGCGGCTGGGGGACGACCCAGCCTTCCTGCCAGCCGCGCTCGATGATGGTGTGCTCGATGGACTTGATGCCCACGGCGGTGTCGTTCAGGTTCAGGGTACAGGCGGCCTCGCAGGGGGCGGGGCAGATGCGTCCCGTGAATTCCGGGAAGTTGTTGGTGGACAGCAGGGTATCCAGGGCGCGCTTCCAGTCCTGGCGGTAGACCAGGTCGTTCCAGTCCGGGATGATGTTGTTGACCGGGCAGGCGTGGGTGCAAAAGGGCACGCCGCAGTCCATGCAGCGGGCGCCTTGCACCCGGGCTTCTTCGTCGGTCAGGGGCGAAACGAATTCCTTCCAATGGCGCAGGCGGGTTTCGGGGGCCTCGTAGGCGGGCTTGACCCGGTCGAACTCCATGAAGCCAGTGATTTTTCCCATGATGTGTTCCTTCAGGCGGCCAGCGAACGGGTCTGGGCGGCTTGCCACAGTTCGCCCAGGGCGCGGTGGTATTCGGCGGGGGTGACTTTGACGAAGGCGCGGCGCGTCTGCGGCCAATCGTCCAGGATTTCCCGGGCGCGGAAGCTGCCCGTCTGGCGGAAATGGTTCTCCACCAGGCGGCGCACGATGGTTTCGTCGGTTTCGCGTTCACTGTCGCGCGTCTGGTGGTGCCAGTGCGCGACGTCGCCCGCCCGGGCCTGGTCTTCGTGCAGGGGCAGGGGGGCCAGCCCCACCATGTCCGTGTTGCAGCGCCGGGCGAAGACCTGGGCCGGATCCCAGACATAGGCGATGCCGCCGGACATGCCGGCCGCGAAATTACGCCCGGTTTCGCCCAGCACCACGACGGTGCCGCCGGTCATGTATTCGCAGCCGTGGTCGCCCGTGCCTTCGACGACGGCGACGGCCCCCGAGTTGCGCACGGCGAAGCGCTCGCCCACGACGCCATTGAAGTAGGCTTCGCCCCCCGTGGCGCCGTACAGCACGGTATTGCCGGCGATGATGTGATCCGGGCCGAAGCCGCGGAAATCGTTGGGCGAACGCACGATCAGGTGCCCGCCGGACAGGCCCTTGCCGACGTAGTCGTTGGCCTCACCCACCAGATCCAGCGTGATGCCGTGCGCCAGGAATGCGCCGAAGCTCTGGCCGGCCGACCCGTTGCATTGGATGTGGATGGTGTCGTCCGGCAGGCCCTCGTGGCCGTAGCGCCGGGCGACCTCGCCGGACAGCATGGCGCCGATGGTGCGGTTGCGGTTGCGCACCGGGGTGATGAAGGAGACTTTGTCGCCGCGTTCCAGCGCCGCCTTGCTGCGTTCGATCAACTGGTGATCCAGCGCATGGGCCAGGCCGTGATCCTGGACAGCCGTGTGGTGCACGGGCGCGTCGGCCGGCGCTTGGTGGAAGATGCGGCTGAAGTCCAGTCCGCGGGCCTTCCAGTGATGGATGCCTTTGCGCATGTCCAGCAGGTCGGCGCGCCCGATCAGTTCGTCCAGGGTGCGCATCCCCAACTGGGCCATGATTTCGCGCACTTCCTCGGCCACGAAGAAAAAGTAATTGACGACGTACTCTGGTTTGCCGTTGAATTTCTTGCGCAGTTCGGGGTCTTGCGTGGCGACCCCGGTGGGGCAGGTGTTGAGATGGCATTTGCGCATCATGATGCAGCCTTCGACGATCAGCGGCGCGGTGGCGAAGCCGAATTCATCGGCCCCCAGCATGGCGGCGATGGCGACGTCGCGCCCGGTCTTCATCTGCCCGTCGGCCTGCACGCGGATGCGGCTGCGCAGGCGGTTCAAGACCAGGGTCTGCTGGGTTTCGGCCAGACCCAGTTCCCAGGGGATGCCCGCATGCTTGATGGACGACAGGGGCGATGCGCCGGTGCCGCCGTCGTGGCCCGCGATGACGACGTGGTCGGCCTTGGCCTTGGCCACGCCGGTGGCGACGGTGCCCACGCCCACTTCGGCCACCAGCTTCACCGAAATCGACGCCTGTTCATTGACGTTCTTCAGATCGTGGATCAGCTGGGCCAGGTCTTCGATGGAATAGATGTCGTGGTGCGGCGGCGGCGAGATCAGCCCCACCCCCGGCACGGAATAGCGCAGCTGGGCGATGTAGTCGGTGACCTTGTGGCCCGGCAGCTGGCCGCCTTCGCCGGGCTTGGCCCCCTGGGCCATCTTGATCTGGATCTGGTCGGCGCTGCACAGGTATTCGGCGGTCACGCCGAAGCGCCCGGAGGCCACCTGCTTGATGCGCGAGCGCAGCGAATCGCCCGCCATCAAGGGGATGTCGGCGACGATGCGATCCGGCCCCAGCACCGAGGCGATGGTGTCGCCCTTGCGCACGGTGGGCTTTCCGCCGCGCAGGTCGGCGCGGTAGCGCAGCGCGTCTTCGCCGCCCTCGCCGGTGTTGGATTTGCCGCCGATGCGGTTCATGGCCACCGCCAGCGTGGTGTGCGCTTCGGTGGAGATCGAACCCAGCGACATGGCCCCGGTGGCGAAGCGCTTGACGATTTCCTTGGCGGGTTCCACTTCGGCCAGGGGAATGGCGCGGGCGGGATCCACGCGGAACTCGAACAGGCCGCGCAGCGTCATGTGGCGTTGCGACTGGTCGTTGATCAGCTGGGCGTATTCCTTGAACGTGGAATAGTTGTTGGCGCGGGTGGCGTGCTGCAGCTTGGCGATGGAATCCGGCGTCCACAGGTGGGTCTCGCCGCGGATGCGGAAGGCATAGTCGCCGCCTTCGTCCAGGCGGTCGGCCAGGATCGGGCTGGCGCCGAAGGCGGCCTGGTGCGTGCGCAGGGCTTCTTCGGCCACCTGGAAAATGTCGATGCCTTCGATGTTGCTGGCGGTGCCGTTGAAATATTTGTCCACCAGGCTGCTGTGCAGCCCGACGGCCTCGAAGATTTGCGCGCCGGTGTAGGACATGTAGGTGGAGATGCCCATTTTCGACATGACCTTTTTCAAGCCCTTGCCGATGGCGTGGATATAGTGGTCGATCGCTTGCTCGGCGGACAGCACGCCGTCAGGCGCAGCGTGGGGGCCACCCGTCGCCGCCGGGCCGCCCCAAGGCGATGGCGCCCCCCCGGGGGGCAGCAAGCCATCAGGCGCAGCGTGGGGGCCATATTCGCCTTTTGACAGCGTTTCCAGCGCCAGCCAGGGGTGGATCGCCTCGGCCCCATAGCCGGCCAGCAGGGCGAAATGATGGGTCTCGCGGGCCGAGCCGGTTTCCACCACCAGCCCCGTCTTGGTGCGCAGCCCGGCGCGGATCAGGTGTTGGTGAATGGCCGACGTGGCCAGCAGGGCCGGGATGGCGACGCGCTCGGCGTCCACCTTGCGGTCACTCAGCAGCAGAATATTGCTGCCGCTGCGCACGGCGTCGGCGGCGGTGGCGCATAGCGAGGCCAGGCTGGCTTCGATGCCTTCCCGTCCCCAGGCGGCGGGGTAGGTGATGTCCAGTTCGCCGCAGCGGAATTTGTCGTTGGTCTGGCGGCTGATGTGGCGCAGTTGCGCCATGGCCGCCTGATCCAGCACCGGCTGGCTGATTTCCAGCCGCAGCGGCGGGTTGACGTTGTTGATGTCCAGCAGATTGGGCTTGGGGCCGATGAACGACACCAGCGACATCACCAGCTGCTCGCGGATCGAATCGATCGGCGGGTTGGTCACCTGCGCGAACATCTGGCGGAAATAACTGTAGAAGGGCTTGGGCCGGTCGGACAGCACCGTCAGCGGGGCGTCGTTGCCCATCGATCCGATGGCTTCCTGGCCAGTTCTGGCCATGGGTTCCAGGACGAACTTGAAGTCTTCCTGGGTCCAGCCGAAGGCCTGCTGGCGGTCCAGCAGGCTGGCGCTGGATTCGGGCAGGTCGTCCGCCTTCAGGGGCGGCAGGTCTTCCAGCTTCATGCGCAGGCGCTGTATCCACTGCGGGTAGGGGTGGGCGTTGGCCAGTTGGGACTTGATTTCAGCGTCTTCAATGATGCGGCCCTGCTGCAGGTCGATCAGCAGCATCTTGCCGGGCTGCAGGCGCCATTTCTTGACGATGCGGTGCTCGGGGATCGACAGCGTCCCGGCCTCGGAGGCCAGCACCACCATTTTGTCGTCGGTGATCAGGTAGCGGGCGGGCCGCAGGCCGTTGCGGTCCAGGGTGGCGCCGATCTGGCGGCCATCCGTGAAGGCGACGGCGGCGGGGCCGTCCCAGGGCTCCATCATGGCGGCGTGGTATTCGTAGAAGGCGCGCCGGGATTCATCCATGTCGGCGTGCTGCTCCCAGGCCTCGGGGATCATGATCATCATGGCGTGGGCCAGCGAATAGCCGGACATCACCAGCAGTTCCAGGCAATTGTCGAAGGTGGCGGTGTCCGACTGGCCTTCGTAGACGATGGGGTACAGCTTGGCCAGGTCGTCGCCTAGCACGGCGGACTGCATCATGCCTTCGCGGGCGCGCAGCCAGTTGAAATTGCCCTTGACCGTGTTGATTTCGCCATTGTGCGCAATCATCCGGTAGGGGTGGGCCAGCGGCCAGGCGGGGAAGGTGTTGGTGGAAAAGCGCTGGTGCACCATGGCCAGGGCCGAAACCACGCGGGTGTCGGTCAGGTCGCGGTAGTACACCCCCACCTGGCTGGCCAGCAGCAGGCCTTTGTAGACCACCGTGCGCACCGAGATGGAGGGCACGAAATATTCCTGGCCGTGGGCCAGCCGCATGTGCTGGATGGCGTGGCTGGCGGTCTTGCGGATGACGTACAGCTTGCGCTCCAGCGCGTCGGGCACCATGATGTCCGGCCCCCGGCCGATGAACAGCTGGCGGATCACGGGCTCGCAGGCGCGCACCGTGGGCGACATGGGCATGTCGTGGTCGATGGGCACGTCGCGCCAGCCCAGAACCACCTGGCCCTCGTCGCGCACGGCGCGTTCCAGTTCGCGTTCGCAGGCCAGCCGGGACGCGGTTTCCTTGGGCAGGAACACCATGGCGACCCCGTAGTCGTCGGGGGGCGGCAGGGCGACGCCTTGCGCGGCCATGTCCTCACGGTACAGCTGGTCGGGGATCTGGATCAGAATGCCCGCGCCGTCGCCCATCAGTTCGTCCGCGCCCACCGCGCCCCGATGATCCAGGTTTTCCAGGATTTTCAGCGCCTGCTGGATCACGGTATGGCTTTTATGCCCTTCGATGTGGGCGACGAAGCCGACGCCGCAGGCGTCATGCTCGTATTCGGGGCGGTACAGCCCTTGGGCGGCCGGCAGGCCGGGGGGACAGGAGGCAGGATGGGTCATGGCAGGCTCGTCAGGTAATGCGGGGTTCCGCCCGCCAGGAAGACGGGATCGGCGGTGCCGCGCCGGACGCGGGCGTTTCCAGAAATCCCCTGGGCAGAATCGAGAAATTACGCTGTCAAGGCCTGGGTGACAATTATTTTTTTCTGATCCGTCCCTATTTATTTTCTATTGTCTGTCTTGTCCTTACAAAAGGGGTCGGATCAAAAAAATTGAAATTAAACTCGTTTTTCAGGATGCGGGTTTTCTTTGGAAAAAAAACCCTGCAGACAGGCACGGAATTTTTTTGCGCGGGCGAGTCGCCTGCGCGGGTCTCATGCGCGGGCGCTTCGGGCGAGGGCGGCGCGTTTGGTTCCGAGCAGCGCCGGATTTTGTTGGCCTTTGCCGATCAGCGCCCGCTACGTGCAAAGCACTGGGCTTGCGCGGCTTCAGGGCTTGCGCAGCTTCAAGATGATCGCCGGGGGGCGACAATGCCCCCGGCGCGCCAGGTTCCGGGGCTGACCAGTCGTCGGATTCAGCCCTGATCCAGGGTGGCGCCGCCGTCCACCCGCAGGTCGTGCAGGGTGATGTGGCTGGCCTGATCCGACAGCAGGAACAGGACGGCGTGGGCGATTTCGTCGGGGGTGGCGATCTTGCCCAGGGGAATCCCCAGGCGCCACTGGGCGGCGTCGCCCTGGATCACGGTGGCCCGTGAACTGCCGCGCGCCCACATGGCTTGCTGCATGGCCGTGTCGGTGGAACCGGGCGAGACAATGTTCACCCGGATGCCCCGGGGGGCGAGTTCCAGCCCCAGGCAGCGCGAAAACTGCGTCACGGCGGCCTTGGACGCGGCATAGGCCGACATGCCGGCGCGTGGCGTGGCGGCGGCGTTGGAGCTGACCACCGCGATGGCCCCGCCGGCATCCCGCGCCAGGAGCTGGCGGGCGACGGCGCGGCAGACGTGGAATACGCCGGTGGCATTGACGTCGAAGCAATGCGCCCACTGTGCATCATCCAGATCGACGACCGAGCCCATTTCCAGCACCCCGGCCACGCTGGCCAGGCCGTTCAGTGGCCCCAGGGCGGCCTGGGCCTGTTCGACGGCGCGGGTGACGGCGGTGGCGTCGCGCACGTCCAGGCGGGTTGACCACAGGCGTCCGGCCGTGCCGGTGGCCTGTCCGGCGTCGCCGTGGCTGGACGCGGCCTCGGGCGGCGGGTCGCCCAGTTGCCGCAGGCCGCTTTCGTCCAGATCGACGGCGGAGACACGCGCCCCCCGGGCCAGCAATTGGCGGGCCACGGCGGCGCCGATGCCGCTGGCCGCGCCAGTGACCAGGATGTGGCGGTCTTGAAAATCAGTGGAATGAGGCACGGTGTCTTGGATGTCCTGTCGGTCGGGTTGGTGTGCTGGGATGCGGATCAATCGGGATGCGCGGCCAGGGCCTGCAGGATTTCGGCGGTGGTCAGGCTCATGCCGCAGCAGCGCGACACGTGGCGGATGGCCATCCGGTGGTCGTCCAGGCTGAAGTCGGCGCAGGCGTCCAGCGCCAGGAAGGGCTGGACATCCTGCATGAAGGCTTCCAGGGCGGTGCTGAGGCAGCCGATGTGCGCATAGACGCCGGTGATGATCAACTGGTCGCGGCCCTGATCCGCCAGCCGCTGGCGCAGGTCGGAGCGCTGGAAGGCGCTGTAACGCCACTTTGTCAGCACCGTATCCTGGGCCTCGGGCGTCAGGGGGGCGGCGATGCCCGCCCCGGCCTGCTGCGAGGGTTCGGTCAGGCCGGGCCCCCAGAAATCGTTCAGCAGTGCGCGGTCTTCGACGGGCTGCACGGGCGGCTGGGCGGTGTAGTACACCGGGATGCCCAGGGTATGGCAGCGTTGGCGCAGGCGCGCAATGGCGTCGATCAGTGCCGGGATCGGGGCCTGGGCGATGTCGAACTTGCCCAGAAAATAATCCTGCATGTCGTGGATCAGCAGGGCGGCGCGAGCGGGGGCGATGGCCCAGTCGACCCGGTTGGATACGGGGTCGGCGGGCATCGGATAGGCGGTCAGGCTGGGGATGGTCATGGGGTGGTGTCAATGCCGAGCGCATCCAGAACGGTGCGCAGTTTGTTTCCGGTTTCAATACATTCTTGGGCGGGCACCGAGCCGGGCACGATGCCCGCGCCGGCGTACAGGGTCAGTTGGCGGCCGATGGCCTGGGCGCAGCGGATCGCCACGGCCCAGGCGCCGTCGCCCTGGTGGTCGCACCAGCCCACGGCCCCGGCGAAATAGCCGCGCTCGAAGGGTTCGATCCGGGCAATCGCCCGGCGGGCGTCGGCGGTGGGCAGACCGCAGACCGCGGGGGTCGGATGCAGGGCCAGCGCCAGATCCAGGGCGGTGATGGCCGGGTCGGCCAGTTCGCCCTGGATCGGCGTGCCCAGGTGCCACAGGCGGGCGGTGGCGGTCAGGCTGGGGCGGGCCGGGATATCCAGGGTGCGGCACAGGGGGCGCAGCACCGCGTCGATGGCTTCGACCACGACGGCGTGTTCATGCAGATCCTTGGGGGAATCCAGCAAGGTTCGGGCGCTGTCGGCATCCAGGGCCGGATCGGCGTGGCGGGTGGCTGTGCCCGCCAGCGGGTGCACCGTCACCTGGCGGCCGCGGCGGCGCACCAGCAGTTCGGGGCTGGCCCCGATGAAATAGCGCCGGTCGTCGCCCAGCGGCATGGCATAGGTGTAACCATGCGGGTTGCGTTGCCACAGGCGCTGGATGACATGGTGCAGATCCAGGTCTTGGGCCAGTTCCAGCTGCAGGGTGCGGGCCAGCACCAGCTTGCGCAGCGCGGGTTGGCTGTCCAGCTGATGCAGAGCGTCGCGCACGCCTTGCTCGTAGGCGGCGCGCGACGGGTGTTCGCGCCGTTGCAGGGTGCGCGCCCGAGGCATGGCGGGCAGTTGCGCCGGCGCCCCGGGCCGGTGGGTTTCACGCGGGATGCGCAGCTGCGCGGGCAGGGCCGGGTCGTAGGGCAGCAGCCCCAGCAGCACCGGGGCCGTCTGGCTGTCGGCCGCCTGGGCCAGCAGGCTGGCGGCCTGCTGGCTGACGCCGTCTTGCGGCGCGGCCTGCAACAGGCAGCCGCGCCCGTGAAACACCTCGTCTTCAGTGGCGAACAGGCAATCGCCCGCCTGGAAGCCGGTTGCGGGCGCCGGGCCGGCCGCCTGCTTGGATGATGCGCGCGTCAGCATGTCCATGGTCAGTGGCGGGCCTCGATGCGCACCACGCGATCGAGGCGGGGGTCGTCCTTGTTTTTCTTCACCAGGGCCCAGGCGGTGCCGTCGGGCGTGGTGGTGATGTGGTTGGGGGAGGAACCCGTGTCGATCTGCGCCAGGATGGCCCCGGCGTCATTGACGACGGTGACCGAACCGGCCCCGCGATTGGCCACGTAGGCCAGGCGGTTGACCGGATCGAAAGCCACATTCAGGGCGCCGGCCCCGGTGGCCAGCTGGTGCAGAACCCGGCCGCTTTGGGCGTCCAGAATGACCAGGTCGCCGGACTTCTGGGCCGTCACGTACAGCTGTTGTTTTTGGCTGTCGATGGCGATGCCCGCCCCGCCCTGGACGTTCGGGATCGGGTGGCTGGCGATTTGTTTACCCGTGGCGGTGTCGATGACGAACACTTCGGCCGTGTTCAGGCTGACGGTGTACAGGCGCTGATGGGCGCTGTCCAGGGCCAGGCTCATGGGCTTGGGCGCTTCGCCCGCGCCTTTCAGGGTGATGCCGGGCAGGGGTTTCAGCGTGGCGGTGTCGAAGACGAAAATCGTGTCGCCGGCGGGGCTGGAGACATAGGCGCGCTGGTGGGCGGCGTCGACCGCCACGTCGCGGGCGTGCGGGGCGGCCTTGTCGCCAAACTGCTTGACCAGCTTCAGGCCGTCCTGCGCATAGACGGCCAGCGAACCGCTGCGGGTGTTGGTGACCCAGATGTGCCCGTGCGGATCGTCCGTGGCGATCCCGTAGACGGCCTGCAGCTGGCCGTCCTTGTGGCCCGCTTGCACCGCCGGCACGACTTCGGCGCTGATGCGTTGGCTGGCGGGATCGAAGGCCACCAGGCGGGATTCGCGCACCGGCGGACGGCCCACGGCGCTGGTGATGTACAGCTGTTGGGTATTGGCGCTGTAGGCGCCTTGGTAGATGCCGGGGACGAGGTCGGTGACCTGAGTGGTGAAGGCCCAGGCGGACGTGGCGGCCGCGCCGGAGGAGGCGGTCGGTTGCGTGGCGCAGCCGGCGGCCAGGCCCAGGAGGGCGCTGGCGATCAGGATTTTTGTGCTGCGTGAAAACAGGCGGCCGTGGGCCGGGGCGGAAGTCATGCGGTTTCCTTTTGTGTGGGAAGAATCGAGGGCGTCGCGGCGGCTGAGTCGGCCGCTGCCAGACAAGGGTTCAGGAGAGGGGCGATCCGGGCGACCGCGTCTGCCCCGGGCAGGCCGGCGTGGGTGGCCGGGATCGCATGGCGGGTCAGGCGGGTGCAGTGGGCCTGCCAGGCCCGGGGATCCAGATCGGTTCCGGCGGTGTGTTCCAGGGCGGCCTGGAAGTGCAGCACCGCGCCGTCGTAGGGCCGTTGCCGGTGGCGTCGCACCAGCGCGTTGGTCTGGCCGACGGTGTCGAAGATCGCATCCAGGCGGGCATCGGGCAGTTCGCCCAGCGGGTGGCCTTCGGCGCGCAGGAAGTCGATCACGCCGGCGCGGTTCAGGCGCTCGGGCGGCAAAGCCTGGGGGTCGGCCCCGGCAATGTGCAGCAAAGCCTTGTATAGGTCGTCGGCGGCGGGTTCGGGGCGGTCGCGCCAGACTTCGCAGGGGTAGGCGTCCAGCAGGGCCACGACGCCGATGGCTTGCCCGCGTTGCTGCAGCTCGGCCGCCACGGCGTGCGCCAGGATGCCGCCCACCGACCAGCCGGCCAGGTGGTAGGGGCCCTGGGCCTGCAGGGCCTGAACCTGGTCGGCATAGCGGCGGGCCATGGCCGCCAGGCTGTCGTCGAGCGCTTGGCCAGACAGGGCGGGGGCCTGGATGCCGTGCACCGTGCGGGCGGGCGACAGGGCGCGCGCCAGGGTGCCGTAGCACCAGGACAGCCCGCCGGCGGGGTGGATGCAGAACAAGGCGGGCCGGCCGGGCGCTTCGCGCAGCGTGACCACCGGCCCGAAACCGGCGGTGTCCGGGGCGGCGGCGTCGGCCTGCGTATCCAGGTGCCGGGCCAGGCGCTGGACGGTGGGGTACTGGAAAATAGTGCCCAGGGAGATGTCGCGGGCGTCGCGCAGCCGCAGGGCCAGGCGGGCCGCCAGCAGTGAATGCCCCCCCAGGGCGAAGAAGTCGTCCTCGACGGCGGGGCAGTCGGCCAGGCCCAGCACGGCCTGGAAGGCTTCGGCCAGGCCCAGCACGGCCTGGAAGGCTTCGGCCACCAGTTGCTCGGCGGGGGTGCGGGGGCTGTGGCCGTGCGGGCGGGGATCCAGCGCGGGGCGCGGCAGGGCCTTGCGATCCAGTTTGCCGTTGGCCGTGACGGGCAGGGCGGGCAGCCGCACCCAGGCGGTGGGCACCATATAGTCCGGCAGCAGGCCGGCGGCGTGGGTTTTCAGGGCGTCGGGATCGGCGTCATGACCGGCGGCCGCCACCAGATAGGCCGCCAGATAGGCGCGGCCCGGCTCGTCCTCGCGCGCCAGCACGGCGACCTGGGCCACGTCCGGGTGATCGGCCAGGACGGCTTCGATTTCTCCCAGCTCGATGCGCTGGCCGCGCAGCTTGACCTGGTGGTCGAGCCGCCCCAGGTAGAGAATGGCCCCGTCTTCGCGGCGGCTGGCCAAGTCGCCCGTGGCGTACAGCCGTGGCCCGGGCAGGCCGTCGGGGGCGGGGATGAAGCGTTCGGCGGTCAAGTCGGGCCGCCCCAGGTAACCGATGGCCAGCTGGCTGCCGCCCAGGTACAACTGGCCGACGACGCCGGGCGGCACGGGGCGCAGTCCGGCATCCAGAACGTGCAGCTGCGTGTTCCAGACCGGCCAGCCGATGGGCATGGGCTGGCTGCGGTCGTCCGCGCCGGCGGCCCAGTAGGAAACGTCGACGGCGGCTTCGGTGGGGCCGTACAGATTGTGCAGCTGGGCCGCGACCAACTGGTGGAAGCGGTCGCGCAGCGCGCCGGGCAGGGCTTCGCCGCTGCAGAACACCAGCCGTGTCCGCAGACCGCGGGCGTCGGGTTCGTCCAGGATGGCGGCCAGCATGGAGGGCACGAAATGCAGCACGCTGATGGCATGTTGGCGGATCAGGCGGCACAGCCAGGCGGGGTCGCGGTGCGCTTCGGGGGGGGCGACGACCAGGCGGGCGCCCGACAGGAATGGCAGGAACAGTTCCCAGACCGAAACATCGAAGGTGGCCGGGGTTTTTTGCAGGATGCGGTCGGCGGGGCCGATGGCGTAGTGCGCCCGCATCCATTCCAGGCGGTTGACGATGGCCGCGTGGGACACGATCACCCCCTTGGGCGCGCCGGTGGAACCCGAGGTATAGATCAGGTAGGCCGGGTCTTGCGGGCCGGCCGGCCCGGGGTCGGGGGCCAGAGGCGCGGGCGCGTCGCCGGCGGGTTGATCCAGGGTGTCCGGGTCCAGGGCCTGGGTGGCCAGGCCCTCGCATAGATCCAGCTGTGAAATCAGCGCCAGGGCCTGGGCATCGTCCAGGATATGACGCAGGCGGGCGGCGGGCTGGGCGGGATCCAGGGGCAGGTAGGCCGCCCCGCTGCGCAGAATCGCCAGCAGGCACAGTACCCGCCGGGCCGATCGGGGCAGGGCCACGGCGATGCGGGTGCCGACCCGCGCGCCTTGCTGCCGCAGCCGGCGGGCGGCCCGGGCCGTCCAGGCGTCGATTTCGGCGTAGGTCCAGGGATGGGCGCCGTCCTCGGCGTCCTGCAGGCCGATGTGTTGGGGCTGCGCCAGCAGGCGGGCCTGAATGCGCGACCAGAGCGTGCCGTCGGGCAGGGGGTGGTCGGTGCGGTTGGGCGCCAGCGCCCAGCGTTCGTGTTCCGCCGGGGTCAGGGTGGCGACGTCGGCCAGGCGGCCGGCCTTCAGGGCGGCGGCCAGGAAATGGGCCAGCCGCGCCAGATAGGCGTCGGCCTGCTCGGCGCTGTACAGCTTGGGATTGGCTTCGATTTCCAGGCGCAGAGCGCTGCCGTCGGGCGCGGCGCGGAAGCTGAGGGTCAGGTCTTCGACGGGGCCGGTGCACAAGACTGTCTGGTGGGCATCCAGGCCGGCGGCGGCGTAAGGGGCGTCGAAGGGCAGCACGTTGAGGATCGGGCCGTGCAGGCGCGTCAGGCCGCCCGCCAGGGACAGGTCGCGGCGCAGGTGCTCGGCGCGATAGCGGCTGTGGCGGCGCACGGCGCGCAGGCTGCGGGCGCCCTGCGACAGGGTGTCCGCCAGGGGGGCGCTTTCGTCCAGCGGGCAGACCCAGGGGACGACGTTCATGACGGTGGCCACGGCCCGGGCGCTGCGGCTGCCGAGGCGGCCCATGGCGGGCACGCCCGCGATGCAGTCGGCGGGCCCCAGGTGGCGCGCCACGAAAGCCGCGCCCAGCACGGTCAGGATATCGGGCCAGCTGACGTCCGTGGCGGTTTCCAGCGCCTGCAGCGCCGCGACCAGGTCGGGCGCGGCGTCGATTTCGCGGCGCAGGCAGGTGTGGGCGCTGAACGCCGTGTCGGCCGCCAGACCGGCGGCGGGCAGGCGGCCCGCGCAGTGTTCGCGCCAGAATGCCTGTGCCCGGCTGCGCGCCTCGCTTGCGCGCCAGTGCTGGTCTTCGGCCCAGACGGGGACCAAGGGCGCCAGCGGGGCATCGGCCGGGCCGGGCGCTTGCCGGGCCGCATACAGGTGGAGGGCGCGGCTTTCGATCAGCGCCATGCCGTAGCCGTCGGCGGCCAGATGGTGGACGCGCTGATACCACAGCGTCAGCCGGGGGCCGCACAGGATCAACACCTGGCGGGACAAGGGCTGGCGCAGCGGGTCGACGAGGCGGGCCAGGTCGTCTTGAATCCAGGCCAGGGCGCGCTCATGCGCCGGGGCCGGCGCGCCCAGATCGCGCCAGTCCAGGATTTCCAGGCGGGGCGTCCGGGCGGGATCCAGCGCCTGCAGCGGGCCATCGGCGGTTTCCTGGAAGCGCAGCGACAGCGCCTCGGCCTCGGCCAGGGCCTGGTTGACGGCCTGGGTGAAGCGGGGGATGTCCAGCGGGCTGCGCACCGTGGTGCAGTGGGCCGGGTTGAAAATCGGGTTGCCCGGATCCAGCCGCTGGGCGTACCACAGGCCCTCCTGGGCCTCGGTCAGGGGCGCCCAGTCCAGCCCGCCGGCGGCCGGCGGGACGGGCGGCGCAATGCGGGTCATGGCGTGTCGTTGCCGGATGACGCGGCGCCGGCGTCGATCAGCGCCCACCATTGGCCCAGGGTGGCCTCGACGGCGAGGTCGGCGAACTCGACCCGGGCGCCCGCTTCGCGCCATAGCGAAGCCAGTTTCATCAGGCGCATGGAATCCAGCCCGAGATCCATCAGATTGTCGTCGTCGTGGATGTCTTCGGGCGGTTCGTGCAGCAGGCGGGCGACATCGGCGCGCATGCGCTCCAGGGTCAAGCGGTTCATGGTGGCAGGCAGGTGACGGGAAGTTATGGGTTGGACGGTGCGGCGGCCTGGGCGGCCTCCTGGGCCAGCAGACGCGCCCTGAGTTCTGCGCGCAGGGCCTTGCGGCTGATTTTCAGGGCGGCGGTGGCGGCGAACTGATCGACGAAAACGACTTGGTCGGGCACTTTGAAGTCGGCGATGCCGCGCCCGCGAATCCATTTCTTGAGTTCGGCGGCACGGGGCTTTTCACCCTTGGGGATGATGAAGGCGCAGCTGCGTTCGCCCAGGTATTCGTCGGGGATGGAGACTACGGCGGCGTCGAATACCTGCGGGTGCGACAGCAGGTGGTCTTCGATTTCCTCGGCGGAGATTTTCTCGCCGGCCCGGTTGATGTGATCCCCGGCGCGGCCCTGGACTTCCAGGTAGCCGTCGGCGGTCATGCGCACCATGTCGCCGGTGCGGTAGTAGCCGTCTTCCGTGAACGAGCGGGCATTGGCCGACGGGTTGTCGTGGTACGCCCGGATCGTGTAGGGGCCCCGGGTCAGCAGGTGCCCGACCTGGCCCGGCGCGACCGGCTGGCCCGCGTCGTCCAAGATCAGGATTTCGTCGTCGGGGCTGATGGGACGGCCCTGGGTGTGGATGATGGTGTCGTCCGGGTCGTCCAGGCGGGTGTAGTTGACCAGGCCTTCGGCCATGCCGAAGACCTGTTGCAGGGTGGCCCCCAGCACGGGCCGCACGCGGCGGGCGATTTCCGCGGAAAGCTTGGCCCCGCCGACCTGGATGGCGCGCAGGCTGCTGAGGTCGTGCGGGGTCTTGGCGGCCTGATCCAGCCACTGCAGCAGCAGGGGGGGCACCAGGCTGGTGACGGTGACGCGCTCGCGCTCGATCAGGGCGAAGCCGGATTCGGCGTCGGGCGACGGGCTGAGGACGACGCGGCCTCCGGCGTACAGCGTCCCCAGGAACCCGGGGGAGCTCATGGGGAAATTATGCGCGATGGGCAGGGCGCCCAGGAAGACGGCGTCCGCGCCCAGGCCGCAGATGCGGGCGGATTCGCGCAGCGTGTAGATGTAGTCGTCGTGCGTGCGGGGGATGAGTTTGGACAGGCCCGTGCTGCCGCCGGATATCTGCAGGAAGGCGACGTCCGACCCTTGGGCGGCGCTGGCGGGGATGGCGCTGCCGTCTGTGGCGGCCAGGGATGCCAGCGAGGCGAAAGGGCCGGCTTCGCCGCTGATCCAGACATGCTGGATGGCGGGCCGGCGTTGGCGCAGATCCGTCGCCAGGGCGCGGTAGTCGAATCCCGCGTGGCGGTCGGCCGCCACATAGGCGCAGGCGCCGGAACCCTGGGCGAAGTGTTCGATTTCGGTGATGCGGTGGGCGGGCAGGGCATAGACCGGGATCAATCCGGCGCGGAACAGCCCCATGACGACGGCGATGAAATCCGGGATGTTGGGCAGGTGCACCAGCACGCGGTCGCCGCGCACCAGGCCTGCCTGCAGAAACCCGGCGGCCAGGGCGGATGCCCGGTGATCCAGATCGGCGTAGGTCCAGCGCTGCGGCCCGCCCACGACCGCCACCCGATCCGGGTGCGCCAGGGCGCGTTCGCGCAGCCAGGCGCCAAAGGTTTCGTTGCGCCAGTAACCGGCCGCACGGTAACGGGCGGCGAATTCATCCGGCCAAGTTTGAACGGGAAGCAGCGACGACATATTTCATGCGTATGATAATGAGAATGGTTATATTCTAGTATAAAACCATGAAGACATTGTGTAGTGTTCCAGCCGCCAGGCGGTTTCCGTCACCGGCAGGCACAAGGCGGCGCAGTGCGCGTCGGATTGCCACAGCAGCCGGACATGCAGGCGGTTTGCCCGAGGCAGGCCGGAAACCCGCTGCCATCCGCCCGGGCCGGGATGCAGGCGCAGGGTGTCCATGGGACGGGCCAATCCGGTGCCGTGGGCCTTCAGGATCGCCTCCCGGCAAACCCATTCGCGGCAAAAGACCTGCGGGTCGGGCGGCAGGTTTGCCGGCCCGCCGGACTCGCCGGTCGTCAGTTGGTACAGGGCCGGGTCGACGCGCGTCGGGCAGGCTTCCACGTCCACGCCCAGCGGCTGGCGGCCGATCGCCACCAGCACCTGGCCGGCGCTGTGGGCGATATTGAAGTGCCAGCCGGGCGGGACATGCGGCGCGGCGGCCAGCAGGGGCTTGCCCCAGGGGCCGGCGGACAAGGGGATTTCCGTCGGCGGCATGCCCAGGCGCGGGGCCAGCAGCAGGCGCAGCGCTGCCCGCCCGCACAGGCTGCGCAGGCGGTCGTCGGGCCGGCGCAGACGCTGCACCCATTGCCATTCCGCCGCCGGCAGGGCCTGGCGCAGCCGCTGCGCCAGGGCCGTGTCGGGCAGGCCGTCGAGCGCCAGGACGAAAGGCGGGTTCATGAGGGGTGCCTTGGCTGCGGGGGGTCAGCCGGCGGCCAGATCCAGTGTGCGCTGGGCCGAAGCGGGCAGCACCTGGCCGTGGCCCAGCTGATCCAGCGGCATCAACTGGCAGTGCAGACGGGGGATGCGGGCCAGCCGGGCGGCCAATGCCCGCAGGGCGGGCAGGGTGGGGATGCCGTTTTGCCGCGTGCGCGGCGCGCCGGGGCCGGCGGGGCGGGGATACCAGTATTCATCGGTGCCCGCCATCAGGGTGACGCGGATGGGCCGGCCGGGCGGGTGCTGTTCCAGGCGATCCAGGTGCCGCAGGATCGCCGGGTCGCGCCACCATAGCGACGGGCTGGCGCAGACGATGTGGGTGAAGTCGTCCGCCCGGTGCGCCAGGGCGAACAGGGCGCACAGGCCGCCATAGGAATGGCCGTACAGGGTGCGCCGGGCGTCGTCCAGCGGGGCCTGCGTGCGCGCCCAGGCCAGGATCGGGCCGGCCAGGCAGGCCAGGAAAGCGGCGGCACCCCCGCCCCGCCACTGCGGCATGCGGGGGTCGGGCCAATGGCCGCCGTCGGGGGCCGGGGGCGTGTAGTCCAGGGCGCGGCGCGCCAGGGCCTGGGATTCGGTGGCCGCCGCCGGGCCGTGGCTGGGGATCAGGACGGCGCAGCGCGCCAGGGCCGGGCCTGCCAGGGGCCAGACCCAGTCGCCGTCCAGCAGGATCAGCAGGGGCCATCCCGCCGGCGGCGCGGCGGCGTCCGGGACGTGCAGGCGCAGGCGGCGGGCGGTTTCGTTGTCCGTCGATGCGGGCAGCTGCGTTTCCAGCAGGCTCACGGCGAGTCCCGCAAATCCACCAGGTAGGTGCCGTCCAGGGGGACGGCGAGGAATCGCTGATTGATTTCCGCCAGGGTCTGGGCGGGGTGGATGCCCGCCATGCGATCCGGGTGTATCCAGTGCGCCAGCGCCTCGATGAACACCACGTGCAGGGGCGAATCATTGAAGGCGTGCCAGATGCCGTGGCTGTTGCCCGAACGGACCGCGGGCAGGGCGCCCAGGTGGTTGCCGTCGATCAGGCGCTGCAGGCTGGCGCGGGCATCCGCCTGGCTGACCCCGGCGCCGATGGCCAGGCCGGTGGCCGCCCGCGATCCGGTGCCGGTGGCCACATAGACTTTGGGGGCCTTGGCGTTGATGTATTCGAAATTGAGCTTGCCGGTGGCGCTTTTCAGGACGTCGGCCCCGATGTTGTGTCCGCCCGCGTAGGTGATCATGTCGTTGAAGGTGCCGACCCCGGGTGAATTGCAGCAGTCGGTGCTGCCCGCGTGGGCGTGGACGAAGACGGGCGGGCGCTGATCCGCGGGCAGGTCGGCCAGCCGGTCGCGGATGGCCCCCATGTGAGACTCGTAGAACTGGATGAAGGCGTCGGTGCGGGCGTCCTGGCCGATGGCCCGGCCCAGGGCGCGCAGGCTGGGCACCGTGTTTTCCATGGGCTGCATGAAAAAATCGATCACGATGACCGGGATGCCCGCAGCTTCCAGCCGAGTGATGAGGGGGGATTCGCTGGCGGGCTGGCCCGCGCGCAGGCCGGCGAACGAAGCCGTCATCACCACCAGATCCGGGCGCAGCCCCAGGGTCGTTTCCACGGAAAAGGAATCCGCGGTGTGGCGCCCGACGATGGGCACCTTGGCCAGGCTGGGAAAGCGCATCAGCGCGACCTCGTAGTCCGGCTTGAACGACGTGCGGAATTCATCGGACCAGCCCGCCAGGATGGCGGCCGGATCCGGGGTGAGCAGGGAGAGCACCTGGAAGTGCCGGGCCTGGGCCAGCACCACGCGCTGGGCGGGCTGGGGCAGCGTCACCTGGCGGCCCAGCACGTCCGTGACCTGGATGGGGGCGGCCAGCGCCGGCCCGGCCAGGCCGAGCGCCAAGCCCAGCAGCCAGGCCCGGGCGGCGCGCCGCAGGGTGGCCCAGCGGCCCATTCGGGGTGTGGGCGGTGTGGCGCTGCGGGCGGGCAGGGCACGCTGCGGGCGTTGAGCCTGTTGGGCCAGGGAGGCGGCGGGAAGCGGCATAGGAGAGTCGTCCTGGGAAAAAGACGCCGAGGCTTGGCCGGGCGTCAGGGCGTGGTGGCGCACAGGCCATCGATCAGAATGTGGGGCAGCCCGCGCGAGCAGGTCTCGACCCGGGCGCGCACCTGGTAGACCTCGGCCAGGGATTCCGTCGTGATGACGTCGGCGGGCCGGCCATGGCCGACGAGTTCGCCCGCCCGGATCAGCAGGGTGTCGTCGCTGCGCTGCAGGGCGATGTTCAGGTCGTGCAGCACGATCAGCGTGGTCAGGCCGTGCTCGCGGGTTTCCTGGGCCAGCAGATCCATCACGTGGCATTGATAGTTCAAGTCCAGGGCGGACAGCGGTTCGTCCAGCAGCAACAGGCGCGGGGTGCGGATCAAGGCCTGGGCCAGGCCCACCAGTTGTTTTTGACCGCCCGACAGCTGATCCAGATAGTGCATGGCCAGGTGCTCGATGCCCAGGCGCTTGAGCACATCCAGGATGCGCTGCGGGTCCGCCGCCTGGGCGGCGGGATCCAGGTCGGAGGCGCGCGCGGCCACCATGACGGATTCAAACACCCGCAGGTGCACCGAGGCGGGCAGGGACTGCGGCAGGTAGACCACGCTTTGCGCGCGGCGCTCGAAGGACAGGCGGGTCAGATCCTGGCCATCCAGGACGACCTGCCCCTTGGCTTTCAGCAAGCCGGCCAGGGCCTTCAGCAGCGTGGATTTGCCGCTGCCGTTGGGGCCCAGCAGGGACACCACCCGGCCCGGCATCAGCGGCCCGGCGGACAGGTGGTGGATGATGGTGCGGCGCGCATAGGCCACCGACAGGTCTTGGATCTGCAGCATGGTTTATTTGATTTGCCGCCGCAGCACGACGGCCAGGAAGAACGGCACCCCCACCAGCGAGGTGACGATCCCCACGGGGATGATGATGCCGGGCACGATGTTCTTCGAGGCGATCGAGGCCAGCGACAGGATGGTGCCCCCCACCAGGGCGCTGCCGGGCAGGTAGAAGCGGTGGTCTTCGCCGAACATCCGGCGGGCGATGTGCGGGGCGATCAGGCCGATGAAGCCGATGGTGCCGACGAACGACACCGCCATGGCGGCCAGAATGCTGATGCGCACCAAAGCCGTCAGGCGCAGCCGGGGAACGTCGATGCCGAAGCTGGCGGCGCGGTCTTCGCCCAGCCGCAGGGCGGTCAGTTTCCAGGTGTCGCGCAGCGACAGCGGCAGCAGGATGGCGAAGGTCAGCAGCATCAGGCCCACTTTGGGCCAGGACGAGCGCGCCAGGCTGCCCATGGTCCAGAACACCAGGCCCTGCAGGGCTTCGGCGCTGGCGACGAACTGCACCAGCGAGACTGCCGCGTTGAAAGAAAACACCAGGGCGATGCCAAACAGCACCAGCCCGGACGTGCTCATGGAACCCCAGCGCGCCACGGCGTCCAGCAGCAGGGCCGAAACCAGGGCGAAGACAAACGCATTGGCGGCGATGGTCCAGGACTGCGGGACGCCCGGCAGCGACAGGCCCAGCACGATGGCCAGCGAGGCCCCAAAGGCCGCCGCCGATGAAATCCCCAGAGTAAAGGGGCTGGCCAACGGATTGTTCAGGATGGTCTGCATTTCGCCGCCCGCCAGCCCCAGGGCCAGGCCGATGGCCACGGCCATCAGGGCGAAAGGCAGGCGGATGTCCCAGACGATGACGCGGGTGGTGGGATCGGCCAGATCGGGATGCAACAGCGCGTGGCTGAGTTCACCCCAGCCCAGGCCGGAAGGCCCCAGCATGAAGTCGGCCAGAATGGAGGCCAGGATGATGAGGAGCAGGAGCGCCACCATCAGCCAGCGGCGGCGCAGCATGTGCCGGTAGTCGGCCAGAGCGGGTGGGGGCGGGGTCAGGGATGCGTCCATTCAGGGGGCGGAAAAGAGACAGGATGCGGCGTGGACGGGGCCGCACATCGAGGGGCGGAACCGGACGCCTGAAGCCTTGAAAGAATGAGAACCGTTTACAATACCTACATTGCGGGCATTGTAAAGGATGACGCCGTCCGACGTCTTGCGCCGCAAGCACACCGGGGTTCCGGGCGCACGGCCAGTGCCCTGTTGCCGCGTCCGATGGTTCGGGTTCTCATTGTTTTTCCATGCACACAGTCGAGCTTTCTCCTTTCCCGGTTCCGGGCGTGCGTCCCTGCACGCTGCGCGTGGCGCTGCCGCCCGGCCTGATGCCGCCCCGGGGCTGGCCGACGGCCTATGTGCTGGATCAAAAACAGTTCGATGTTATGTGCGCCGATCCCGGCGGCCTGCCCGGCTTGCTGGTGGGCCTGGGGCCGCGGGTGCCAGCGGATCGCGCTCGGGAATACGTCCCGGCGGGCTGGCAGCCGCTGCCCGGCCCGGCCGATGCCGCTTTGGCCGGGGCGCTGCCGATGGTCTCGCCGCGGCTTGTCCCGTCGCCCGCCTCGGTAGGGACGGCCCCGGCGCGCGCCGGGGCGGCGGCCTGGCTGCGTACCCTGGATCAGGCGCGCAGCCACATCGCCGGGGATTTTCGCTTGGATCCCGACCGTCAGGTGTTCTGCGGACATTCGCTGGGGGCCTTGTTTGGCCTGTATGTGCTGCTGCACCGCCCCCGGGCGTTTTCCGGCTATGTCCTGTCCAGCCCTTCGGTGTGGTGGGGCGGGCGCTATCTGGATCGCCTGCTGCGCCGCCGCCTGGCCTGGCTGTGCCGCCAGGGCGTGCCGCCCTTGGGGCTGTGGCTCAGTGTGGGCGCCCACGAACAGGGCCTGAGCCCCCGCGAGGCAAGGGATCCCGCCCTGGACGCGGCGGCGCGCCGCCAACGCCTGTCCCAGCGCCAGGCCCGGGGCATGGTCGATGGGATGCGGGCCTTGTCGGCCCGTGTTGCCGCTTGTCCCGATCTGCGGCTGCACAGCGCGGTGCTGCCCGGGCATACCCACCAGAGCGCTTCAGTGGATGCCTTGATGCCGGGCTGGCGCTGGCTGCTGGCCGCGGCCGGCGAGCCGGACGCCTGATCAATGCTATATTCTTCAATCAAGATTTATTCTCATTCTCATTATTTATCCGGCGATCTACCGCCGGATACCTGTTTTCCCGTATTTCATGGAACCCAACCGGCCGGGATCAGGCGGCCTGCTTGCCAGCCTGATTCGTCATTATGATGATCTGGTTCGCTATGTCGGACATCGCTTCGGCGATGCCGACCTGGCGCGTGATGTCGTGCACGAGGTCTGCGTCGATCTGCTGAATCGGCCGGAGCCCGCCGGCGTGCGCCAGCCACTGGCTTTTTTGCACCGGATGCTGCGCAACCGCGCGATCGACCACCGGCGCGGCGACGCGGCGCGCGGGCGATTGGCCGAAACCCTGGCGGGCGGCGCGCCCCAGGTTTGCCACGAAGACGCGGCCGCTTATTTGCGCGGGCTGGAAACCGTGGACGACCTGGCCGATATCATCTGCCGCCTGCCCGACCGGGCGCGGCAGGTATTCATTCTGCATCGCCTCTATGACATGCCGTTGGCGGCGATTGCCCGTGAACTGGATCTATCCTGCAGCGTCGTTGCCAAGCACCAGGCGCAGGCCTTGCGGCTGATCCAGGCGCGCTGGACGCCCGCGCAGGCCGCCGGCCCGGTGCGCGGCGGCTGGACGGCAAGTCCCGACTCCGTTGTCGGCGTGCCGCTGCGCTGCGGGTCGCGGGACGCCTGATGTCCCGGCCGCCAGAATCGTCGGCGGACGCCCGCCGGGCGCGCCGCCGCCCGGCCGCCGATCCCTTCATGCCCTACGAGGACGTGCTGCGGGCCCGCCTGCCGTCGCGCGAGGATGTCCTGCGCGAGGCCAAGGCGCAATCGGCCCAGCGGCGGTTGCGCCGCCGCCAGGGGGTCGCCGCCGCGTGCGTGGCGCTGTGCGCCGGGCTTTGGGTCTGGAATCCGGTGCTGCGGGAACGCACGGTCTCGGTGGCGGCGGGCGCCCCCCGGGCCTGGACTGCCCGGGACGGCACGGTGATCGCCTTGGACAGCCGGTCGGTCTTGACGCTGCAGCGTCGGCTGCGCACCCGCGATCTGCGCCTGGACGCGGGCCAGGCGGTCTTGACGGTGGCGCCGAACTGGCGGCCGCTGCGGGTGATGGCGGGCGATGCCGTGATCCGCGATATCGGCACCACCTTCCGGGTCCGGCGGGCGGGGGCGGGCGCCCAGGTGGCCGTGCTGGAAGGGCGGGTCGAAGTGTCCAGCCCCGCCGGACGGGCGGTGCTGGATGCCGGCCAGGCCGTGGATGCCGACACCCTGCGCCGAATGCCGGCCAGCGTCCCCGCGCTGGAGCGCGAGACAGCCTGGCGCGAAGGCCGCCTGCGTTTCGACGGCACGCCGTTGGCCGAGGTGCTGGCTGTGCTGGATCATTACCGCGCCGCCGCCGTCGTCTGGACAGGCGATCAGCCGCCCGATGCCGCCGCGTGGCGGCTGTCCGGCGATTACCGCATCCGGGATGTCGAATCCCTGATTGACAGTCTGCCTTTGATGATGCCGCTGCGGATCGAGCGCCGGCCGGATGGCGCGGTCTGGGTGTCGCCCCGATTAAATAGTAAAAAATAGTAACTTCATTGCCTTGTGGACGTGCGGCAAACGTCTTTGATCTGATCAGACCAATTATCAATCTCATTATTGATTTCAGGGAGTGAAGACAATGAAGACCCCCAGGAGGCCCCGACGCGGGGCCATGGCCGTATGCGCTGCCGCGCTGATCGCCGGCGGGCTGGCGGGGATGGCCGGCGCCTGGGCGCAGGCCACCGTGCTGCGCCTGGATCAGCCCGCCCAGGCGCTGGATCAGGCGCTGAATGCCCTGGCCGCCCGCACCGGCATGCAGGTGGTGTTTCCCACGGCCTTGGCCGAGGCGCGGCGCGCGCCCGCGCTGCAAGGGGATTATTCTGTGCCGCAGGCCCTGGATCGCCTGCTGCGGGGTTCGGGCCTGGAGGCTCGCATGACCGGGCCCAACCGCTACACCATCGTGCGCCAGGGGGAAGCCGCCGCCGGCGATGCGCAGGTTCTGCAGCCGGTGGTCGTGCGCGGCGTGCTGAATCCCGTCACGGAGGGGTCGGGGTCGTATGCCGCGCAGGCCAGCAATACCTCCACCCGCCTGAACCTGTCGATCCGCGAGACACCGCAGTCGGTCAGCGTGATCACGCGCCAGCGCATGGATGACCAGGGCATGACCCAGCTGGCGGACGTGGTGGACAACACGCCGGGCCTGGTGATGCCCGCCTCGGGCAATCGGGGGTCGGACACCAGCCCGGTCTATGCGCGCGGATTCCGGGTGGAAAACTACCAGATCGACGGGGTCAACCTGGTCAACAGCGGCTACAACGGGATTTTCCAGACGGCCGACATGGCCCCCTACGACCGCGTCGAGGTGATCCGCGGGGCCAACGGCCTGATGAGCGGCGTCGGGGCGCCCGGCGCCACCATCAACCTGATCCGCAAACGGCCGACGCGGGAATTCCAGGCCAATGCCAGCGTCGATACGGGTTTCTGGGATTTGTACCGAACCGAGGCGGATGTCTCCACGCCCTTGAACGCGGCGGGCACGGTGCGCGGCCGGCTGGTGGCGGCCTGGCAGAAGAATGGTTCGCACCTGGAGCGGCTGGAGGAGCGCGGCAAGACTTTGTATGGCATCGTCGAAGCCGATCTGGGCCCCGACACCCTGGCCACCCTGGGCTTTCTGTATCAAAACCAGGATGCCACCGGCCATGCGCGCGGCGGCCTGCCCCTGTTTTACAAAGACGGCGGGCTGACGGACTGGGATCGCGCCAAGTCTTCGGCCGCCCAGTGGGCCTATTCCCGGCGCCACAACCAGACGTGGTTCGCCGCGCTGGAACATCGCTTCGACAGTGGCTGGAAGATCAAGGGCACACTGGAGCACAGCACTTACCGCTATGACGAGGTGCTGGGCTATGCCGTGGGCGGCAGCGTCGACCGGGCCACGGGCGCCGGGGCGATCCTGTACACCGGCCGCTGGGCGGGCAAGCCGGAACAAAACGCCCTGGACGTTTATGCCACAGGCCCCTTTACGCTGCTGGGGCGCGAGCATGAGCTGGTGGTCGGCGCCACCGTGTCCCGCACCCGCGACAAGCCATCGCCTTACCAATCGCCCGATGGCGCGGGGTGGTTCGCGCCAACCCTGGCGGATATTTATACCTGGGACGGCCGCACCCCCGCCGAGCCCTTCAATCCCGCCGTGGGCGACATCGACAACCAGGAAAACCTGACCAGCGCCTACGCGACCGCGCGCTTCAAACCCACCGACCGCCTGTCGCTGATCGTCGGCGCGCGCATCACCAGCTGGGAAAACATCAAGGATACCGAATACGACGATGGCCGCAGCACGCACCTGGATCGCCATGAATCCGACAAACTCACGCCTTACGTCGGCCTCGTCTATGACCTGAGCGACGAGTGGTCCGTCTATGCCAGCTATACGGATATCTTCAAGCCGCAGAACAACCAGGATCCCGACGGCAACTATCTGGAACCGCTGCTGGGCCGCAGCTATGAGCTGGGCGCCAAGGGCGAGCTGCTGGATGGCGGGCTGAATGTCTCGGCGGCCCTGTTTCGCGCCCAGCAGGACAACTTCGCCGTGGTTCTGCCGGGTGTGAAGACACCCAATGGCGGCCAGGCCTATACGGCGGTGTCCGGGACGACCACCCGGGGGATCGACCTGGAAGTCTCGGGCGAAGTGCTGCCGAACTGGCAGATGGCGGCCGGCTTTACCCGGGCCTTGTCGCAGGATCGGAACGGGGCGGTCTTGAACACCAATGTGCCCCAGAACACCTTCAAGCTGTTTACCAGCTACCGCTGGCCCGGCATTGGCCAGGGCTTGACCGTGGGCGGCGGCGTGCGCTGGCAGAACAGGGCCTATACCGAGCGCACGGATCCCCTGGGCGCCCAGCGCACCCTTGAACAGGATGCTTACGCCGTGGTGGATCTGATGGCGCGCTACCAGGTCAGCCGGAGTGTCTCGGCCCGCCTGAACGTCTACAACGTCTTCGACAAATACTATCACCCCGATCCGGGCTCGACCTATTACGGCGCGCCGCGTTCGTTCCGGCTGGGCCTGGATCTGCGTTTCTAAGGCCCGAGGCCGCCCCTCTGTTTCATGAAAGGAATTCGCTTCATGCCAATACGATCTCTCCGTTTTTCTTGCCCGCCGCGCGGACGCGCGCCGATGCGTCTGGGCGTGCTGGCGCTGTGCGCCGCACTGACAGCCTGCGCCGCGCGGGGCGGCTTGTCCAGCCAGGCCGGGCCGGCCCCGGAAGCCGTTGCCGACGCCCCGGCGCGCCAGGCCGTGCTGCGCCGCGATCTGGCTCCCGGACTCTATGAACTGGTGGTGGCCGGGGGCGATGTGCTTGTGGCTTCCGCCGGGGGCAGTTTCAAGGCCGATGAAGGCGGCGCAATCTACCGCCTGGACCCGGATACCCTGGAAACCAAGGCCGTCATCCAGACCCGGCGCAAGCCCTATGGGCTGGCCTATGATGCCGCCGCGGACACGCTGTACGTGGGCAACACCTTGAATGGCATTGTCCAGGCCATTGATTTGCGGGCGGCGCAGTCGGTCGATTATCGATTGGGCCAGGCCACCGCCAAAGGCGGCTTCGAGCACGTCCGCCAGATTGCCTTGGATGAAGCGGGCGGCCGCATGTTCGTCACCAACCCCGACTCGGCGGGCAAGGTCTGGATCGTGGACTTGAAGCGCGGCGCCGTCCTGCACACGGTGTCCGATCTGCGCAAATGGCCGGCCGGCGCGGCCTACGATGCGGCGGCGAACCGTCTGTACATCGGCCAGGGCGGCGATTATGGCGTGACGGTCATCGACCCGGACAGCGGCCGGGTGCTGCGGCGCTTCACGCTGGACGGCGCCGAACCCTTCCTGGTGAATGTCGCGCTGGACGACCGGGGGGCGCGCCTGTTCGGCGCCGATGCCAACAGCGGCCGCCTGGTCGTCTTCGACACCGCGACGGGCCGTGTGCTGGCTGCGGTTGCCGTGGGTGAAAGCGCGCTGGATGTGCTGTATAACCCGGTGCGCGACGAAATCTACCTGAGCAACCGGGGGGCTTCGCGCGCTCATCCCCAGGGCACCGGCGCGATCACGGTGATCGACGGCACCACCTATGCCGTCAAGGCCCGCCATGACTTGCCGGCCCATCCCAACAGCCTGGCGCTGTCGGCGGATGGCCAGATTCTGTACGCCACGGTCAAAGGCCCGCACGACGACAAGCATCCCGCCTATCGAAGCGACAGAATGGAAAGCGTCGTGCGCATCGACCTGCGCGGGTAAGGCGACCGTGCGCATGGCGGTGTCCGGCGACGGGCGGGCGGATCGCGTCGCCCGCCGGCCTTGGTTGGGCTGGCGGGGGGCCTGGCTCATGCTGATCCTGATGGCGGGCGCGGCGGCTGTTTGGGCCGCTGTCCGGCCGGAAGCGCCCGCCTACGAAGTGGCGCGGGTCGAGCGCGGCCCGGTGCGCGCCACCGTCCATGCGCTGGGCACGCTGCGCCCCCGACGCTATGTGGATGTGGGCGCGCAGGTGTCCGGCCAGATCCAGCATCTGCACGTCCAGGCGGGCGATACGGTCGTGCCGGGGCAGTTGCTGGTGGAAATCGACGCCGCCGTGCAGCAGGCGACCGTGGCGGCGGGGCGCGCCTCGCTGGATGCCCTGCGCGCCCAGCTGGACGAGGCGCGGGCCGCCGCCGTCCTGGCGCGGGCGGATGCCGGCCGCCACCAGCGTCTGCTGCGGGCGGGGGCCACGCCGGCCCAGCAGGCGGATGCGGCGCATGCCAGCCGGTTGGCCGCCGAAGCGGCCGTCCGGCGTATCCAGGCCGATATCCGCCGCACCCGGGCGACGCTGCAAGGCGACGAGGCGCTGCTGGGCTATAGCCGGATCTATGCGCCGATTGCCGGCACCGTGGTGTCGCTGGACGCCCGGCCCGGCCAGACCCTGAACGCGGCCTACCAGACGCCGACGCTGCTGCGGATCGCCGATTTGTCCACCATGACCGTCTGGACCCAGGTGTCGGAGGCCGATATCCCGCACCTGCGCGTCGGCATGGCGACCGTGTTCACGACCCTGGCCCAGGACGGACGCCAGTGGCGCGGCACGGTGCGCCAGGTGCTGCCCATGCCGCAGGCCGAGGCGGCGGAATCGCCGGACGCGGGCGGCGCGCAGGCCGCCGGGGGGGCCAAGGCCGTGTTCTATACCGTTTTGTTCGACGTCGCCAATGTGGATCGCGCCTTGTTGCCCCGGATGAGCGCGCAAGTGGCCTTCGTCACGCGCCATGTCGAAGATGCCGTGCTGGTGCCCTTGGTGGCGTTGCAGCCTGCGGCCGATGACGCGGGGGCCGGCCTGGAATCGGATGCCGAGGCTGGCCGCACCTACCGGGTTCGGGTGCTGGAAGACGGCCGTGCCGTCCAGCGCGTGATCCGCATCGGCGCACGCGACCGCCGGGCCGCTGAAGTCCTGGACGGCCTGGCCGAGGGCGAGCACCTGATCCTGGGCGATCCGGCCCCCGAGGGCGGCATGCCGCGCTTCGTGCTGTGAGCGCCTTGATCCGCCTGGAAGGGATAGGCCGGGCTTATGGCGGCACCGACGGCGCGCCCGCCACCCGGGTCTTGCATGACGTGTCTCTCGCCATCCAGGCGGGGGAGTACGTCGCCATCGTGGGCGCATCGGGCTCCGGCAAGTCCACACTGATGCATATTCTGGGCTGTCTCGACCAGCCCGATTGCGGCGCGTACCACTTCGAAGGCCGGGATGTCGCGGCGCTGTCCGCGGATGAACGGGCCGGCTTGCGCCGCGAGGCCTTTGGCTTCGTCTTCCAGGGCTATCATCTGATCCCCACCGACAGCGCGCAGGAAAACGTCGCCCTGCCGGCCCTCTACGCGGGGGAAGATCGGGCTGGCCGCGCGCGGCGGGCCGCCGCGCTGCTGTGGCGTTTGGGCCTGGGCGAGCGCCTGGCGCACCGGCCGGCGCAACTATCCGGCGGCCAGCAGCAGCGCGTGTCGATTGCCCGGGCGCTGGTCAACGGCGGGCGCGTCATCCTGGCCGACGAGCCCACGGGTGCCCTCGACACGCGCAGCGGCGCGGCGGTCATGGCGCTGTTCGACGAACTGTCCGCGCAGGGCCACACCCTCATTCTCATCACACATGATCCGCAGGTGGCGGCCCGCGCCCGGCGGGTGGTCGAACTGCGCGATGGCCGCATCGTCGCCGATACCGCGTCCGCCGGGCCGCCCGTCGTGGCCGCCGCGCCCGCCGAGCCGGCTGCCGGGCGCGCCGATGCGAGCGGCCCGAGGCCGGCGGGTTCCGCGCCGGCGGCCGGGCGACCGGTGGCCGCTGGCCGCCCGGGCCGGGTGTCCGCCGCCCGTCCGGCCGCCGCCGCTCTGGCCGAGGCCTGGCGCGCAGCCTGGCGGGCGCTGGCGCTCAATCGTGTGCGTACCGCCTTGACGTTGTTGGGCATCGTGGCGGGGGTGGCCTCGGTCATCGTCATGTTGGCCATTGGCCGGGGCGCCAAGGAGCAGGTGGTGCGCCAGATGGGCGCGCTGGGCGCCGCCATCTTGTATGTCAATGGCAGCGTGGCGCCCGAGGGCGGCGTGGCCGGCGTCGTCACCCTGGACGACTTGGCGGCGGTCGCCGCCCTGCCGGAAGTCGCCCGCGTCATGCCGGTGATCGGCAATCCGGTCATGCTGCGCCACGGCGCGTATGCCCGTCCCGTCTACGTTGTCGCCAGCACGGCGGCCCTGCCGGCCATTCATCGCTGGCCCGTCGCCCGGGGCCGTTTCCACATCGCCGCCGAAAACCGCGAGCTGGCGCCTGTCGTGGTGCTGGGCAGCCGCTTGCGGCAACGGCTGCTGCCCGATGTGGCCGAGCCCATTGGCCAACTTGTCCTGATCGACTCGACCCCTTTCGAGGTGATCGGCGTGATGAGCGCCAAGGGGGCGGAATCGGGATCGGAAAACTACGATGACCAGGCATTTATCCCTTTCGACACGGGCCGGGCGCGCGTCTTCACCACCATTGGCGAACCGGAGTACGCCGTGGTCGAGGCCCGTTCGCCGCAAGACGCCGTGGCGGCCGAAGCCGCCATGCGCGATACCCTGCGCAGACGCCATGGCCGCGAGAGCTTCAGCATCGGCAATGCGGCCGCCAAGCTGCAGGCCGCCGCCGAGTCGCGCAATACGATGACCTGGATGCTGGGCCTGATCGCCGCCGTGTCCCTGCTGGTCGGCGGCATCGGCGTCATGAACGTCATGCTGATGACCGTGCGCGAACGCACGCGCGAGATCGGCATCCGCATGGCGGTGGGCGCGCGGCCGGGCGATATCCAGCGCCAGTTCCTGACTGAAGCCGCCCTGGTGTCCCTGTGCGGCGGTGCCGCCGGGGTCGTGCTGGGCCTGGGTGTGGGCGGCCTGCTGCTGGCGGCGGGCATTGATCTGGTGTTTTCCCTGACCGCCATCGTGGGCGCCTTTTGCTGCGCCGTGCTGACCGGCCTGGTGTCGGGGCTCATGCCCGCCCGCGCCGCGGCCCGACTGGATCCGGTGGCCGCCTTATCCGGGGAGTGATTTGTAAATAAGAACGTTTATCGTTTATATTCTCATGGATTTTTGACACATTGCAACAATCCAAGGAATTCCCCATGTCCGTTCGCAAGATCCAGGGCCGCGCCCTGCCACCCCTTGGCCTGCTCATCGCCCTGGGCCTGATCCCCGCGCCCGCCGGGGCGCAGTCGCCCGAGGGCGTCGCCCAATTGGAGCGCGTCGTCGTCAATGCCGAGCAGGAATTGAAGCAGACGCCGGGGGCTTCCACGATCACCGCCGCCGACATCCAGAAATCTCCGCCGGCCAATAACCTCGACGAGATCATCCGCACCATGCCGGGGGTCAACCTGACCGGTAATTCCTCCAGCGGCCAGCGCGGCAACAACCGCCAGATCGACATCCGCGGCATGGGCCCGGAAAATACCTTGATCCTGATCGACGGCAAGCCCGTGTCGTCGCGCGGCGCGGTGCGTTTTGGCTGGCGCGGCGAGCGCGACACCCGGGGCGACACCAACTGGGTGCCGCCGGAACAGGTCGAGCGCATCGAAGTGCTGCGCGGCCCGGCGGCGGCCCGCTATGGCAATGGCGCGGCGGGCGGGGTGGTCAACATCATCACCAAGCCGGCCGGAGACAAACTCAGCGGCTCGGTGTCCGTCTATGCCAATGCGCCGCAGCACGGCGGCGATGGGGCGACCGCCCGCAGCACCTTCAGCCTGACCGGCCCGCTTGGCGACAACCTGAATTTCCGTCTGGCGGGCAGCGCCGCCAACTTCCAGGGCGACGACTGGGACATCAACCAGGGCTATGAATCCCACCGAGGCAGCCACCCGTCGGTCAAGGATACTTTCCCCGCCGGGCGCGAAGGCTTCAAGAACCGCGCCATCAGCGGCGCATTGAGCTGGACGCCCGCCGCCGGCCACACGCTGGATTTCGAGGCCAGCTATGGGCGCGACGGCAACATCTACGTGGGCGACACGCAAAACACCAATACCAACGCCAATGTGCAGGCCCAACTGGGCAACGAAACCAACCGCATTTACCGGCAGACTTATGCCATCACCCACAAGGGCGACTGGAATCCCGACACCCATACCCTCAGCTATCTGCAATACGAATACACCCGCAATACCCGCGTGCTGGAAGGGCTGGCCGGCGGCACCGAAGGGATTTTCGCCGGCAATGATTTCGGCGACAGCAAGCTGCGCACGCTGACCGCGCACACAGAGCTGAACCGCCGCCTGGATTGGGGCGGCATCGACCAAATGGGCACGTTCGGCCTGGAATGGGTGCGCCAGGATCTGAATGACCAGGCATCGGATCTGGCCGGGCGCAATCCGTCCAACAGCAAGATGCCCGCTGTGCCTTTTGCCTACCAGCCCAAGGCGCATGCCAATATCTATTCGGTCTTTGCCGAAGACAACCTGTACATCGGCGACGACTGGACCGTCACCCCGGGCCTGCGTTTCGACTACCACAGCATCCAGGGCAGCAACTGGAGTCCTTCCCTGAACCTGTCCTATCAGGTCAACGCGCAGTGGGCGATCAAGGCCGGCATCGCCCGGGCCTATAAGGCGCCCAACCTGTATCAAAGCAATTCGGGCTACGCCCTGTACAGCGCCGGCAACGGCTGCTGGGGCAATGCGGCGGGCAGCACTACGGGCTGCTTTCTGCTGGGCAATTCGGACCTGAAGGCCGAGACCAGCATCAACAAAGAACTGGGCATCGAATTCTTCGATCCGTCCGGGCTCGGGGCCAGCCTGACGTATTTTCACAATGATTACCGCAATAAAATCGAGGCCGGCCGCACGCCGGTGGGCGATTTCGTCAACAGCCTGGGCGACGTCACCAACGTCTTCCAATGGACCAACGTGCCGCGCGCCGTGGTGCAGGGCCTGGAAGGCAACCTGACCTGGCCGCTGGCCCAGGACTGGCTGTGGTCCACCAACTTCACCTACATGATCGAGTCGAAGAACAAGGACACCGGCGAACACTTGTCCACCATCCCGAAATACACCATCAACAGCACCCTGGATTGGTCCGTGACCCCGGCCTGGTCTCTGCGCGCCAAGGCGACGGTGTATGGCGAACAGGAAGGCCCGAAATACGACTACTACGGCCATCCGCTGACCGGCAGCGCCACCGATACCGTCCCGGCCTACGCCTTGTTCGGCCTCAGTTCGCAGTACCAGGTCAACAAGCACCTGCGCGTCACCGCCGGGGTGGACAACCTGCTGGACAAGCGCATCCACCGCCGTGGCAATGCCATCGGCGTCAATCTGGGGGCCGTCAACGAAATCCAGGGGGCCGGGGCCTATACCTACAACCAGCCCGGGCGCACGTTCTACCTGGAAGTCAACAGCACGTTCTGATCGCGCCTTCGCCGCCCTCGCTTGGCCATATCGCGCCGGGGGCGGCGCCGTCCGCCGCCAGTGCCGGTGCGGGCCGTCAAGCCGCCGGGTTTTGCGCGGGCCGCCCCCTGGGGGCGGGCTGGATGCGCCGCGAGGCCTGGCGGCCCAGGTGGGCCAGGAAAATCTTTTCCCCCAAGGCCCATTGGCCGTGCAGGGCGGCTTCCAGCGACTGGGCTTGATCGGCGGCCAGGCCGGCGGCCAGGCGCTTGCGCCAAGCCGCCTGGCGCGCAAAGGGCGTGTCGCCCGCCGCCCAGAAATCCGGGTGATCCAGCAGCCAGCCGCCCTGGCGGACGGGTTCTCCCGCATGTTCCGCCGCCGAGGACCACGGCCATTGGTCGGCCTGGGCCACCCGCCCGTCGGCCACGGCCAGCGATTCGACCCACACCATGGCGGGCAGCACCCAGCGCCCCGGTTCCAGCAAGGCGTTGCGATAGCGTCCCGCCAGCACGCGGCTGCGCAGCAGCCCCGATCCCATGCGCCGCCCCAAGCCTTGCATCAGGAGTGGCAGAGCCCGGGCATCCCCGGGCGTGGCCAGCAGCACGATTTGTTCAGGCAAGACAGCCCAGGCGTGGATGGCCAGTGCCGCTGCACCGGGCGTGGCCGCTTGTGGGTTGGCGTGTGGCAGCTGCTTTGTCGCCAAAAGCCGGGTTGATTGGTTGGCACCCTGTACCGCTTCGCCCAGCCAGCGGGCAATGATATCCAGGGACTCACTGGGCGTAGCACGATCATCCCCTGCCAGAGGCCGAAAGAAACGGGCCTGGATCAGTTGAGGGATGCGCGGGGCATACAGGCGGGGCAGGCGGGCCATGGATGATGGTTTTTAAATGGCCTCGGCCGGGGAGTGAGTGGCGGCGGGTACGGCATGCATGCTGAAGTCTCCCATGGTGAAGGGGTATCTATCATCCCACAAGCGTCGATGACCGCCTATTGTCCGGCGCAGTCAGCAGAGAAGTGAGAAATTCAAACAATCGTTTGAATTTTGCCAAAAAATCAGCGACAATCGAAAGATCGGCCATTGGCACACGGCGGTTTCGCCACCAGAGCCCCGCCAGCGGATTGAATCCAGGTCTTGTGGATTCGGCCCGCCGCTACAGGCCCGCCATGCCGGGAAGCTGCCCACCCGGGATCTTCCATCATCGTGAGAGGACACCATCATGCAAACCAGTCAGTCCGCCCCCCTGTTCGTCCGCCGCGTGGCGGTGTGCGGTGCCGGGGTCATGGGCGCGCAGATTGCCGCCCATTGCGTCAACGCCGGCGTGCCGGTCGTGCTGTTCGACCTGGCCAAAGACGACGGCCACGGCGGCAAGAACGCCATCGTGGCGCGCGCCATCGCCCAGCTGAAAAAACTGAACCCCGCGCCGCTGGGCGTCAATCGCCTGGCCGATCTGATCACCCCGGCCAACTACGACGAAGACCTGGGCCTGCTGGCCGACTGCGACGTGGTGATCGAAGCCATCGCCGAACGCCTGGACTGGAAACGCGACCTCTATCACAAGCTGGCCCCGGCCCTGAATCCCCAGGCCATCGTCGCCAGCAATACCTCGGGCCTGTCGATTGCCGCCCTGGCCGAAGCCCTGCCCGAGACCCTGCGCCATCGCTTCTGCGGCGTGCATTTCTTCAACCCGCCGCGTTATATGCCGCTGGTCGAACTCATTCCCACGGCCGATACCCAGCCCGACCTGCTGGATCACCTGGAAACCTTCCTGGTGTCGCAGCTGGGCAAGGGCGTGGTGCGCGCCAAGGACACGCCCAACTTCATCGGCAACCGCATCGGCGTGTTCGGCATCTTGTCGGTTTTCCATCATACCCAGGCCTTCGACCTGCCCTATGAATTGGTGGACGATTTGACCGGCACGCGCCTGGGCCGGGCAAAATCCGGCACCTACCGCACGGCCGACGTGGTGGGCTTGGACACCCTGGCGCACGTCATCCACACCATGCAGGAACAACTGCCCAACGATCCCTTCCATGCGCATTTCGGCGTGCCGCCCGTGCTGGCGGCCCTGATCGAAAAAGGCGCCCTGGGCCAAAAGACCAAAGCCGGCTTCTTCAAGAAAGCAGGCAAGGAGATTCTGCGCCTGGATCCGAAAGCCGGTGAATACGTGCCCACGGGCGAAAAGGCCGACGATGAAGTCAAGGCCATCCTGAAAGAACGCGACCCGGCCAAGCGCCTGCAGGCCCTGCACGATTCCGATCATCCCCAGGCCCAGTTCGTCTGGGCGGTGCTGCGCGACACCTTCCATTACAGCGCCGTGCACCTGGGCGACATCGCCGACAGCGCGCGCGAACTCGACCAGGCCATGAAATGGGGCTTTGGCCACAGCTTCGGCCCCTTTGAAATCTGGCAGGCCGCCGGCTGGCAGCGGGTGGCGGGCTGGATCAACGACGACATCGCGGCGGGCAAGACCCTGGCGTCCGCCCCGTTGCCCGCCTGGGCCACCAGCGGCCCGGTGTGGGACAAGCAAGCCGTGCATACGCCGGAAGGCTCGTTCTCTCCAGCCAAAAATGCCTTTGTGCCGCGCAGCGCGTTGCCGGTTTACCAGCGTCAAGTGGGGGCGCCGCGCCTGGTGGGCGAAGGCCCGGCCATCGTGCCCCAGGTCGTCTACGAAAACGACGCCGTGCTGTGCTGGACCCTGCCCGCACCGCATCCCCAGGACGTGCTGATCACGTCCTTCAAGACCAAGATGCACACGCTCAGTCCCGATGTGGTGCGCGGCGTGGTGCATGCGGTGGATCTGGCCGAGCAAGGCTACAAGGCCCTGGTCATCGGCCAGCTCGAAGACCCGTTTTCCGCCGGGGCCGATCTGAAAGCCATGCTGCCCGCCTTCATGACGGGCGGCGTCAAGGCGGTTGAACCGATTCAGGCGGAGATGCAGGACATGGTGCTGCGCCTGCGCTATGCCCAGGTGCCGGTGGTGGCCGCCGTGGCGGGCCTGACGCTGGGCGGGGGCTGCGAACTGTCCGTGCATTGCGCCCGCCGCGTGGCGCACCTGGAAAGCTACATCGGCCTGGTTGAAGTCGGCATCGGCCTGGTGCCGGGGGCGGGCGGCATTACCTACAGCGCCCGCCGGGCGGCGGAAGTCCAGGCCCAATCGGCCCCGGACGCCCCGCTGCTGGCCTATGTGAAAAACTTTGTCCTGGCCGTGGCCACGGCGCGGGTGTCCAAATCCGCCCTGGAGGCCCGCGAAATCGGCTATCTGCGGGATTCCGATCCCATCGTCATGAACCGCCACGAACTGCTGTACGTGGCCGTGCGCGAGGCCGCCAATCTGGCCGAACAGGGCTACCGTCCGCCGCTGCCCGCCCGCTTTCCGGTGGCGGGGCGCGACGCCATTGCCACCTTGCGTGCCCAGCTGGTGAACATGCACGTGGGCGGGTTTATCACTGATTACGACTTCCACATCGGCCTGACGGTCGCCACCGCCATTTGTGGCGGCGATGTGGATCCCGGCAGCCTGGTGGACGAGGCCTGGATGCTGAAACTGGAACGCCAGGCTTTCCTGGGGCTGCTGGCCAACCCCAAAACCCAAGAACGCATTGCCGGGCTGCTGCAAACCGGCAAGCCCGTGCGCAATTAAGGAGACTTACGATGACTGCTTTGCAACAAGCTTATATCGTCGCGGCAACCCGCACGCCCATCGGCAAGGCCCCGCGCGGCATGTATGCCCACACCCGGCCCGATGAATTGTTGGCCAAGGTCATCCAGGGCGTGCTGGCCCAGGCGCCCAGCCTGGATCCGGCCGCCATCGAGGATGCCATCGTCGGCTGCGCCATCCCCGAAGGCCCCCAGGGGCTGAACGTGGCGCGCATCGGCGTGCTGCTGGCCGGCCTGCCCCAGTCCGTGGGCGGGGTCACGGTCAACCGCTTTTGCGCGTCCGGCCTGACCGCCGTGGCCATGGCCGCCGACCGCATCCGCGTGGGCGAAGCCGACGTCATGCTGGCCTGCGGCACCGAATCCATGAGCCAGGTGCCCACAATGGGCATCAATACGTCGTTCAGCCCCGATGTCTACCTGAATGACGACAATATCGGGATCGCCTACGGCATGGGAGCCACCGCCGAACAGGTCGCCGAGCGCTGGGATATTTCCCGCGCCGACCAGGACGCTTTCGCTCTGCGCTCGCACCAGCGCGCCCTGGCCGCCCAGCAGTCGGGCGAATTCACCGACGAAATGCTGCCGGTGGACATCGTGCGCCGGGTGCCGGATCTGGCCACGGGCGAAGTCCGCGAAACCCACCGCACCGTCACCCTGGACGAAGGGCCCCGGGCGGATACGTCCCTGGAAGCCCTGGCGCGCCTGCGCCCGGTGTTTGCCGCCAAGGGCAGCGTCACGGCGGGCAACAGCTCGCAGACGTCCGACGGGGCCGGCGCCCTGCTGGTGGTGTCCGAACGCGCCCTGAAAGAACACAACCTGACGCCGCTGGCGCGCTTCGTGTCCTTCGCCGTGCGCGGCGTGCCGCCCGACATCATGGGCATCGGCCCCAAGGAAGCCATTCCCGCCGCCTTGAAAAAAGCCGGCCTGACCCTGGATCAGATGGGCTGGATCGAGCTGAACGAAGCCTTTGCCGCGCAGTCTCTCGCGGTCATCCGTGACTTGGGCTTGAACGAGGACGTGGTCAACCCCCTGGGCGGCGCGATCGCCCTGGGCCACCCGCTGGGGGCCACCGGCGCAATCCGCTCGGCCACCACTATCCACGGGCTGCGCCGCCGCAACCTGCAGTACGGCATGGTCACCATGTGCGTGGGCTCCGGCATGGGGGCGGCGGGCATCTACGAGCGCTGCTGATCGCTCGGCGGCCTGGCCCGCCTGGCGGTGCCTGGGGGGCGGGTCAGCCAAATGGGGCGGTATGCTTTTATACTGCGCAGATGCCCACGAACGCCCCTCCCGCCTCCCCGATGGATATTGCCCCTTTGACGACGCTGCCCGAGTGGCGGCGTTTCGTGCAGGCGGCCCAGGCCTGTCCCGGCCAGGCCGATGGCCTGGATCTGATCGAGGCCCCCGGCCTGACGCTGGATGCCAGCGGCCAACGCCATGCGCCCGCGCTGCTGGCCGCCGGTCAGGCGCTGCTGCAGGCGCGCGGCTTCGACGCGCAGCGCCGCCGCCTGCTGGCGGGCGGCATCGTCAATGTCACCGAGCACCGCGCCGCCTGGCATACGGCGCTGCGCGCGCCCACCGCCCCGGACGATGTGCAGGCCGAACGCGACCGCATGGACGCCTGGGTGCGCCGGGCCGATGCCGAACGCCGCTGGCGGCACATCGTGCACATCGGGATCGGGGGGTCGGACTGGGGCGTGCGCCTGGCGGTGTCGGCCTTTGGCTATGCGGGCACCTGGCGCGAGGCCCGTTTCGTGGCCAATATCGACGGCCATGCCATCGAAGGGGGGCTGGCCGGGCTGGATCCGCGCGACACCCTGGTGGTGCTGGTCAGCAAATCCTTCACCACCACCGAGACCCTGGAAAACGGCACCCGGGCGCGTGAGTGGCTGCGGGCCGCCGGGCTGGATCCCGCCCGGCACATGGTGGCGGTCACGGCCCGCCCGGATCGGGCGCACGCCTGGGGGATTGCGCCCGCGCATGTTTTCCGTTTGTGGGACTGGGTGGGGGGGCGGTTCTCCGTCTGGTCCGCTGTCAGCCTGACCACCGCCCTGTCGGTGGGGGCCGATGTCGTGGCCGGGCTGCGCATGGGGGCGGCGGCCATGGACGCGCATTTCGCCCAGGCGCCGCTGGCCGTCAACGCGCCCGTGCGCATGGCGCTGGCGGGGATCGTCAATCGCAGCATCCTGGGGCAGGGGTCGCTGAATATCGCGCCATACGATTCGCGTCTGGTCAATTTGGTGCCCTATGTGCAGCAGCTGGACATGGAATCCCTGGGCAAGTCGGTAGACCTGTCGGGTCGCCCGGTGGGGGTGCCCACGGGGCCGGCGGTGTGGGGCATGCCGGGCACTGATGCCCAGCATACGTTTTTCCAGTGGATGCACCAGGGCAGCGATGGCGCGCCGGTGGATTTCATCCTCTGCAGCCAGGCCGACCACCACTGGCCCAGCCATCACCGCCAGTTGCTGGCCAATTGCCTGGCCCAGCGCGAGGCCCTGATGCGCGGCAAGACGCTGGATCAAGCCCGGGAAGAATGCCTGGCCGAGGGCCTGGCCCCCGCCCAGGCGGCGGCCTTGGCCCCCCATCGGGTTCACCCGGGCGGGCGGCCCAACCACTTGATCGTCCTGCCGCGCCTGTCGCCATATGCCTTGGGGGCGTTGCTGGCTTTGTACGAACACCGGGTCTTTACCCAGGGCGTCGTCTGGGGCATCGACCCCTTCGACCAGTGGGGGGTGGAATACGGCAAGGTGCTGGCGCGCGGGATCGTCCAGGCCCTGTCGCCGGATGCGGACGCCGCCGCGGAGGCGTCCGCCCACGACGCCTCCACGCGCCACTGGATCGGGCTGCTGCGGGGCTGACACGGCCGGGCTGGCGATTTTCCGGCAAAATGGGCGGCCCGTCCCCAAATCGCGGGCGATTCGGTATATTGGTTCTTTGCCCTCGCACCGTCGATGGGCGCGGCAGTAACGGAGTCTCCATGACGGATTTGATCGAAATCACCCCGGCGGACGGGGTGCAGGTTTCCCTGGTTTATGCCACGCCGGACAATCTGGTGGGGCGGCCCGTCTATGCGCCCGGGGCGCGCTGCGCCTTGCGCCCGCCGGCGGCGGACTGCCTGCGGCGGGCGGCGTCGGCGGCGCACCGCGCGGGCCTGATGCTGGTGGTCTACGATGCCTACCGGCCCGCTGCGGCTCAGGCGGTGTTCTGGTCGGCCCTGCCCGATCCGCGCTACGTGGCCGACGCCGCGCAGGGATCCAACCATACCCGGGGGGTGGCGGTGGACGTGGCTTTGCTGGAAGCCACCGGCCAGCCGCTGGACATGGGCACGGATTTCGACGACATGCGCGATCAATCCCACCACGACCGCGACGACCTGCCGCCCGAAGTCCAGCGCAACCGCCACCTGCTGCTGGGCATCATGCTGCAGGCCGGTTTCCACTCGATCCCCACCGAGTGGTGGCACTACGAGTTGCCCAATGCGCAAGAATATGCGTTACTGCCCGAGAGTGATATGGTCCGGGTGTACCAGACACACTGAATCCACGACACCCTTCATCTGAAAGACGGAGACACCATGCAATCCATGATTCAGACTCGCCTGTGCCGCGCTTTGATGGCCGTCCTGCTGGGTGCGGGGGCGCTGGCCTGGTCCGCCGGGGCCTGGTCCGCCACCCCCGCCGACACCCTGGTCATCGGCAAGCCGGCCGACCCCCAGACGCTGGATCCGGCCGTCACCATCGACAATAACGACTGGACGGTCACCTACCCGGCCTATCAGCGCCTGATGCGCTACAAGCAGGTGGACGGCAAGGGCTCCACCGAAGTCGAAGGCGACCTGGCCGCCAGCTGGACGGCCTCGCCCGATAACCTCGTCTGGACCTTCACCCTGGCCGATGGCCAGCAGTTTTCCGATGGCTCGCCGGTGGACGCCGAGGCCGTCAAACTGTCTTTCGAGCGCCTGTTGGCCAAAAAGCAGGGGCCGTCCGAAGCCTTCCCCGCCGATCTGCAAGTCGACGTCATCGACCCCAAGACCGTGCGCTTCACCCTGAAACAACCGTTTGCGCCGTTTTTATATACCCTGGCCAATAACGGGGCGTCCATCGTCAATCCCAAGGCCATGCAGCGCGACGACGCCGATGCCTGGCTGTCGGGCAACACGGCGGGTTCCGGCCCCTACCAGTTGGTGTCCTGGCAAAAGGGCCAGGCCCTGACGCTCGAACGCAACCCGCACTATGCCGGGACCAAAAAGCCCATCCTGGATAAGTTCGTCGTCAGGATCGTGCCCGAATCCTCGGCGCGCCGGCTGCAGCTGCAAAAAGGCGACCTGGACGTCGCCGAAGAACTGCCGGTGGATCAACTGCAGGCGCTGAAGCAGGATAAGGCCGTGCAGGTGGCCGAATTCCCGTCCTTGCGGGTCACGTATCTGTACCTCAACAATGCGACGGGCCCGCTGCAAAGCGCGGATTTGCGCCATGCCGTGGTGGATGCGCTGGATTACAACGGCATTGTCGACGGCATCATGATGGGCCAGGCTAAGCCCATGCGCGGCCCCATCCCCGAAGGCATGTGGGGGCACGACGACAGCCTGCCGCAGCCCGCGCAGGATGTCGCGGCCGCCAAGGCGCTGGTGGACAAGGCCGGCGGGGTCAAGACCCCGCTGATGCTGCGGTATTCCACCCAGGATCCGGCCTGGGAACCCATCGCCCTGACGGTGCAGGCCAACCTCGCCCAGGTCGGCATTCCGGTCAAGCTCGAAAAACTGGCCAACGCCACGCTGCGCGAAAACCTGGGCCAGGGCAATTTCGATATTTCCATCGGCAACTGGAGCCCGGACTTCGCCGACCCCTATATGTTCACCAGCTATTGGTTCGACTCCGATAAAAAGGGCCTGGCGGGCAACCGATCCTTCTATGCCAACCCCCAGGTGGATCAATGGCTGCGCGAGGCCGCCACGCTCAGTGACCAGAACCAGCGGGTCGTTCTGTATAAAAAGGTGCAGGATCAGGTCATGCGGGATGCCGCCTATGCCTACCTGTACCAGAAGAACTACCAGGCGGGGCTGGGGGCCAATGTGCAGGGCTTCGTCTTCAACCCCATGCTGGAACGCGTCTTCAACGTCGCCGACATGAGCAAATAGGCTGGGCGGCGGCATGCGGGGCACGTGGCTGCCGGTCGTGGGCCGGCGCCTGTTCAGTCTGGTCTGGGTGGTGCTGGGGGTATCTCTCATCACCTTCACCATTTCGCACCTGGTGCCCGGCGATCCGGCGCGCCTGATCGCCGGCGACCGCGCCACGCCGGAAATCGTCGCCCACATCCGCGCGCAGCTGGGGCTGGATTTGCCCCTGCCCCAGCAATACCTGCGCTACATGGGGCAATTGCTGCAGGGCGATCTGGGCATCTCCATCCGCACCCATCGGCCCGTGCTGCAGGATTTGGCGGCGTATTTCCCGGCCACCCTCGAACTCGCCCTGGTGGCGCTGTGCCTGGCCACGCTGCTGGGCATTCCGTTGGGCGTGCTGTCGGCGGTGTACCGCAACCGCTTCGTCGACCATATCGCCCGCACCGTGGCCGTGGCCGGGATTTCCACCCCGGCCTTCTGGCTGGGCCTGGGGCTGATCGTCATTTTCTATGGCCAGCTGGGCTGGTTGCCCGGCGGGGGACGTCTGGCCCAGGGGATGGCGCCGCCGCCCGCCGTCACCGGCCTGTACCTGATCGACGCCGCCCTGGCGGGCGAATGGGCCGTGTGGCGCAGCGCCTTGCGGCACATTCTGCTGCCCGCGCTCACGCTCAGCTTTGTACACCTGGGGGTGGTGGCGCGCCAGGTGCGGTCGTCCATGCTCGAACAGCTTGCCGAAGACTACATCCGCACTGCGCGCGCCTATGGCTTGTCGGCCTGGGCGGTGGTGCTGCGCCACGCCCTGCCCAATGCCATGATTCCTTCGGTCACGGTGCTGGGGCTGGCGCTGGGCGATTTGCTGTACGGGGCCGTCCTGACCGAAACCGTGTTCAGTTGGCCCGGCATGGGGGCCTATGTGGTGGATTCCATCCAGGCGCTGGATTTTCCCGCCGTCATGGGGTTTGCCGTGGTGGTGTCCTTCGCTTATGTGCTGCTGAATCTCTTGATTGACCTGGCCTACCGCTGGCTGGATCCGCGCATCCGGGGGGTCGGATGACGTACTTTCTCTATCAGCTGCGCCGCAGCCCGTTGATGCTGGCCGGGTTGCTGATCCTGCTGGCGGTGTGTCTGGCCGTGGGGCTGGCGGGCTGGATCGCCCCCTACGATCCCGACCAGATCAATCTCGTCCAGCGCCTGGCGCCGCCTTCGGTCCAGCACTGGTTCGGCACGGACGAAGTCGGGCGCGATATCTTCAGCCGGGTGTTGTATGGCGGCCGGCAGTCCATCGGCGTCGGGCTGTTCGTGGCCCTGTGCGCCAGCGTGACGGGGGCCGTCGTGGGCTGTTTTTCCGGCATTCTGGGGGGGCGGCTGGATGGCCTGATCATGCGCGCCATGGATGTCGTCCTGTCGGTGCCGTCGCTGGTGCTGATCATGGCGCTGGCCGCCGCCCTGGGGGCCAGCCTGTTCAATGCCATGCTGGCCATTACCGTGGTGCGCATCCCCTTTTATGTGCGCCTGGCGCGCGGCCAGACCCTCGGCATCCGCGAAATGGCCTATGTGCAGGCCGCCTGGACGTTCGGCGCCACGCGCCGCCATGTGGTGCGCTGGCACGTCGTGCGCAATGCGGCCTCGCCCATCGTGGTTCAGGCTACGCTGGACGTGGGCGGTGCCATCCTCATGGCCGCCGCGCTGGGCTTTATCGGCCTGGGGGCGCAGCAGCCCACGGCCGAATGGGGGGCCATGGTGGCCACGGGGCGCAACTACTTGCTGGATCAATGGTGGTACACCGTGATGCCCGGCTGTGCCATTTTGATCACCGCCCTGGCCTGCAATCTGGTGGGCGACGGCGTGCGCGACATGCTGGACCCGAAATCCAGGGTGAAATAATGCCGCCGGAACCCATTCTCGACATCCAGAATCTTTCATTGGCCTTTCCGGTGTTCGGCGGGACGGTGCAGGCGCTCAACGGCGTCAGCCTGCGGGTGCTGCCGGGCGAGATCGTGGGTGTCGTGGGCGAGTCCGGCTCGGGCAAGTCGGTCACCGCCATGACGGCCCTGCGCCTGTTGCCGCCCGGCGGCTATCGCGTCCTGCAAGGCTGCGCGCGCCTGAAGGGCGAGGATGTCCTGGCGGCGCCCGAGGCCGTCTTGCGCCAGTGGCGCGGCCGGCGCGCCGCCATGATTTTCCAGGAGCCCATGACCGCCCTGAACCCCACGCGCCGGATCGGCGACCAGATGGCCGGCGTGCTGCGGGTGCACCAGCGCGGCCTGGGGCGGCGCGAGGCCCTGGCGCAGGCCGAATCCCTGCTGCGCGAAATGATGATCCCCGATCCCGCCCAGGTGCTGCGGGCCTATCCCTTCGAGCTGTCCGGGGGGATGCGCCAGCGCGTCATGGTGGCCATGGCGTTTTCCTGCCAGCCGGATCTGCTGATTGCCGATGAACCCACCACGGCCCTGGACGTCACGGTGCAGCGCCAGGTGCTGCAGCTATTGCGCCATCACGCCCGCGCCCGCAAGACGGCCATTTTGTTCATCACGCACGACATGGCCGTGGTCTCGCAGCTGTGCGACCGGGTCTACGTCATGTATGCCGGCGCCGTGGTCGAGCAAGGCCCCACGCGGGATGTCCTGCGGGATCCGCGCCATCCTTACACCAAGGGTTTGCTGGATGGCTTGCCGGAAGGGGCCGAGCCCGGCGCCGCCCTGGCGGCCATCCCGGGCCAGGTGCCGGATCTGCGCCACCCCCCGGCGGGCTGTTTGTTCTACGACCGCTGCGCTTATGCCGACGCGGCCTGTCGGGTGCGCCCCACGCTGCATCCGCTGGCCGCCGCGTCCGACGCCGCGCCGGGCGGCATTGCGCCGGCTGGCGCCGATCCGCGCCACGATGGCTCCGCCCCCGGTTCGATGGGCGGGGATCGCCAGCTGGCGTGCTGGCATCCACTGCCCGGAGGCGGGATATGAGCGGCGGCGGATCGGCGCAGGCCCTGGCCCTGGATGTCCAGGGCCTGCGGGTGCGCTTTCCCGTCCTGCGCGATTGGCGCGGCCGCGTGGCGCAGTCCGCCCATGCGCTCAATGGCGTCGATCTGCAGGTGCATCGCGGCGAAGCCTTTGGCATCGTGGGTGAATCCGGCTGCGGCAAAAGCACGCTGGCCCAGGTGCTGATGGGCCTGCTGCCCCTCAGCGCGGGCGCGGTGCGGCGGCCCGCGCGGGCGGATGGCGCGCCCGTCAATATCCAGATTGTCTTTCAAGACCCGCAATCCTCGCTCGATCCTCGGCTGCCCGCGTGGCGGGTCATCGTCGAACCCCTGGTCGTCCGGGCGCGCGGGACGGCGGCCGGCCGGACGCCGGAACTGCGCGCCCGCGCCGCCGAATTGGCCGCGCAGGTGGGGCTGCGGCCCGAGACCCTGGGCCGCTATGTGCATGAGTTTTCCGGCGGCCAACGCCAGCGCATCGCGATTGCCCGGGCCTTGTCGTCCGGGCCCGATGTGATGGTGCTGGACGAGCCCACTTCGGCGCTGGATATTTCCGTCCAGGCGCAGATTCTCAATCTCCTGCGGGATTTGCGCCGCCGGCATGGACTGACGTATATTCTGATTTCTCACAATGTCTCGGTCGTGCGCCATCTGTGCGACCGGGTCGCCGTCATGTACCTGGGGCAGATTGTGGAACAAGGCCCCACGGCCGCTGTGCTGCGCACGCCGCGCCACCCTTATACCCGCGAACTGCTGGACGCCGTGCCCCGGCTGGATCGGGCATGGCGGGACGATGGCCCGCCGGCATCGGTCGAGCTGCCCGGCAACCGGGTGCTGCCGTCCGGCTGTTTCTTCCGGGATCGCTGCCCCTGGGCGACGGCGGGCTGTGAGCAGCCGCAGGCCTGGTATGCCCGGCCCGATAGCCCCGAGCACCCGTTCCGCTGTCATGTGGCCGTGTCGCGCGATGACTGAACCGCAGTGCCGCCGGCGTCTTGCCGACGCCCACCGGCACGCGTGTCATCTATCCTCGGCGTCTTTGTGAAAAAAACCGCCGATACGGGACACTGAAGCCAAACACGCCAAGATGAAATTACCGCCCGGACTACGAATCAATCTTCTGGAACCCGCCATCATGCTGGCCACGGTTGTGCAGTGGCTGGTGCTGGCGTCGCTGGTCGGCCTGGTGGTGGGGGTCGGGGTCAGCAGCTTTCTGCATGCGCTGCTGTATTCCATCGACCAGTCTTCGCGGATGCCCGCCTGGGCCTATTGGATCACCTTGCCATTGGCCGGCTTGGCCAATGGCCTGTTGATGACCTACGGCTATCGCTGGCTCAATCCCGGCGGTCTGCGGGATTCCATCTTCGCGGCGGTCTACGACCAAGGCGGGCGCATGCCGTGGCGCACCATGCTGATCAAGCCCCTGGCCACCATCCTGACCCTGGCCGGCGGCGGATCGGCGGGCAAGGAAGGGCCATGTTCCCACCTGGGGGCGTCGTTGGCGGCGTTGATCGGGCGTGTGTTCCACCTGAATCGTGAAATGCGCCAGCGCATGGTGGCCTGCGGGGTCAGCGCCGGCTTCGCCTGTGTATTCGGCACGCCGGTGGCGGGGGCCATTTACGGGGTGGAAATGTTGACCATCGGCCGGATTCGCCATGATTTTCTGTTTCCCGCCCTGATCGCCGGGATTACTTCGTACCAAGTCAGCCAGGGCATGGGCGTGCCCTATGCACACTATGACATCACGGCCTTGCCGGTGTATTCCGAGTCCATCTTCCTGCGCATCATCCTGATCGGCATGCTGTGCGGCCTGGTGGCGCGTGTCTTCGTCGATCTGGTCGACGCCGTGCGCCGCTTGTGCCGCTACCTGCAGCAGCGCTACCGCCTGTGGCCGCCGCTGTTGCCGGTGCTGGGCGGCCTGCTGGTGGCCGCCCTGGTGCTGGTCATCCCCAGCGATTACCTGGGTTTGAGCCTGCCTTTGATGGACAGCGCCTTGCGCGGCGAGGCCATGCCCTATCTGGGTTTCCTCTGGAAGGCCGTGCTGGTGGCGATTACCCTGGGATCCGGATTTTACGGGGGGATCGTCACGCCGCAATTCGTGATCGGGGCGGTCGCCGGCAACGCCTTTGCGCATTTGTTCGGCATCAGCCCCATGTTGGGGGCGGCCGTGGGCCTGGTGTCCGTGGTGGCGGCCTCGTCCAATACCCCGCTGGCGGCCATCCTGATGGGGGTGGAGCTGTTTGGCAGCCTGATCGGCACGATGTATGTGTCCGGCGCAGCCATCGCCGCCTATCTGATCATCGGCCATCGCAGCGTCTACCCCGAGCAGCGCCTGGCGTATGCCAAATCTTCCTGGATTCGAGTGCAGCAGGACATTCCCGTCGGCCAGGAAAAAACCCATTTATCGTATGGCTTGTTGAAAAGCTGGCGCCAGGTGCGGTCCCAAGGGTTGGGCGCCTGGCTGTGGGCCTGGTGGCACGCTGTCAAACAAGGAAAACCCCCCCATGACGATTAGTCCCGAACTGCTGTTGGCCAGCATTGGCATGATTGCCATGGCGGCCCAGTGGCTGGCCTGGAGAATCCGTGTTCCGGCCATTTTGATTCTGCTTCTGTCGGGCATTGCCGTGGGGCCCGTGGCGGGCTGGCTGGAGCCCGACGCGCTGTTTGGCCCCTTGCTGTTTCCCATCGTGTCCCTGGCGGTGGCCGTGATCCTGTTCGAAGGCAGCCTGACCCTGGAATTCCACCAGATCCGGGGGATGAAGCAGGTGGTGCGCCGGATGGTGTCCGGCGGCTTGATCCTGACCTGGGCCGTGGCCGCGATTGCCGTCCATGTGTTCCTGGATTTTCCCTGGGATCTGGCCATTTTGTTCGGGGCGCTCACCTGCGTGACCGGGCCCACGGTCATCGCGCCCTTGCTGAAGACCGTCAAGCCCGTTGCCCCGGTTGCCCATGCCCTGCGCTGGGAGGGGATTTTGATCGACCCCATCGGCGCGATCCTGGCGGTGCTGTCCTATGACTTGATGATGGCCTTGCGGGCCAACGAGACACTGGGCCATGCCCTGTGGTCCCTGGGGGCGACTTCCGTCGCCGGCTTGTGTTTCGGGGTCGCCATGGGCTGGCTGCTGGAAATCCTGCTGCGGCGCGCCTGGATACCCGAGTCCCTGGTCAATCTGTCGGTGTTGGCCTTTGTGTTCACGACGTTTGCGCTGTCCAACACCGTGCAGTCCGAGTCCGGCCTGCTGGCCGTGACGGTGATGGGGATCTGGCTGGCCAACCGGCCCGGTGTGCCCGTGCACGATATTCTCGAATTCAAGGAAACCCTCAGCCAGATCCTGCTGTCCGCCCTGTTCATCCTGCTGGCGGCGCGGGTGGCGCCGGCCCAGCTGTTCGACCTGGGTTGGCCCGCCTTGGCGGTGCTGGCTTGCATGCTGTGGATCGGCCGGCCGCTGAAAGTCCTGTATGCCACCTGGGGATCCAAACTGACCTGGCGCGAAAGGGCGCTGGTCGCCTGGATCGCCCCGCGCGGGATCGTGGCGGCGGCGGTGTCGGCCCTGTTCGCGCTGCGGCTGGAAACCCTGGATGTCCCGCATGCCGGTAAGCTGCTGCCCATGACCTTTCTGGTCATCATCGGCTCGGTCATTCTGCAGAGCCTGACGGCGCGGCCCGTGGCGCGGTTGCTCAAGGTGACCGAACCCGACCGTGTCGGGTTCTTGATCGCCGGGGCCAACCCCGTGGCGCGCGCCATCGGCCAGGCCCTGCATGAACAGGGCGTGCCCGTGCGCCTGTGCGACAGCGACTGGTACAGCTTGTCGAAAGCCCGCATGATGGGGCTGCCGACCTACCACGGCAGCCCGGTCTCCGAGCATGCGCAGCGCAATCTGGACACCGGTGGCCTGGGCCGCCTGCTGGCCCTGGGCACACGCGATCATGTCAACCAGCTGATCATGGTGCGCGGCCGGGATGACTTCGGCAAGCAAAAGGTGTTCAGCCTGCCTTTGTCGCAGGATGGCGACCCCGCCGAGAAGCACGCCTTGAAGCCGGAGTACCGGGGCCGCACGCTGTTTGCCCCGGGCATCGGCTACTGGAAATTATCGAACCTGCTGATGGCCGGCGCCCAGATCAAGGCCACCCGCCTGTCGGAGACCTTCGATTTTTCCCAGTACCAGGCTTTGCAGGATGACAGCCGGGATGTGATCCCCTTGTTTGCCCTCAATCCCAAGGGCTATGCCATCCCCTTTACCCTGGATCAGGACGTCCAGCCGCAGTCCGGCTGGACGGTGATCGGGCTGCATGTGGGCAATGACCGGGGCGGTGCCCATGCCAATGGCGGCGTCGATGGCGAGGCCGCGGTCGCGGCTTGATGCCGATCTGCCGGACTGCGGCTGCACGCGCAGATCCGGCGCATCAAGATGCGACGTCTTACCCAAAACTTACCCAGCAAAGAAAACGCGGCCCCGGCAAAAGCCCGGAAAGCCGCGTGAATTCTGGTGCCGGTTAGAGGAGTCGAACCCCCGACCTTCTCATTACAAGTGAGCTGCTCTACCAACTGAGCTAAACCGGCGAAAGACCGCCATTCTACAATAAAAGCAGCCTTTCCTGAGCCGCCGCACGCGGCTCGGGGCGCTTGGAAGGCCCCGGGCGGTGCCGCTTATTTGATGACTTTCAGGTGGGACGGCTTGGGGACGTCGGCGGCGGGCGCGGGCGCTGCGCGGGGTTTTTCGGGCGGGGTGTCGTCGCCGCCGGGGTAGGGCTGGGAGGCCGCGACCTCGAAGCCCATGCCCGCCCCGGTTTCGCGGGCGTACACGGCCGATACCGCCGCCACCGGGATGAACAGGTGCTCGACCACGCCATTGAAGCGCGATTCGAACTCGATGTATTCGTTGCCCAGGGTCAGGCGGTTGGTGGCCAGGTGGCTGATGTTCAGCGTGATCTGGCCGTCATGCACATGCGCCGCCGGCACCACCGTGTTGGCGTCCACCGTGACCACCAAATAGGGCGTGTAGCCGTTGTCCGTGCACCATTCGTGCAGGGCGCGGACCAGGTAGGGTTTGGTTGACGTTTCCTGCATATCAGCGCCGCATGACCTTTTCGGATGGGGTCAGGGCCTCGATGTAGGCGGGGCGGGAAAACAGGCGCTCGGCGTATTTCTGGATGGGGGCGGCGCTCTTGGGCAGGTCGATCCCATAGTGGGCCAAGCGCCACAGCAGGGGGGCGATGGCCACGTCCAGCATGGAGAATTCGTCGCCCAGCATGAATTTGTTCTTGACCAGCAGGGGGGCCAGCTGGGCCAGGCGGTCGCGGATGTTGGCGCGCGCGGCGTCGCGGACTTTTTCGTCGGTGATACCGCGATTTTCCAGCGTGGAAACGTGGATAAAGAGTTCTTTTTCGAAGTTGTACAGGAACAGGCGCGTGCGGGCCCGCATGATGGGATCGGCGGGCATCAGCTGGGGATGCGGAAAGCGTTCGTCGATGTATTCGTTGATGATGTTGGATTCGTACAGCACCAGGTCGCGTTCGACCAGGATGGGCACCTGGGCGTATGGATTCATGACCGCGATGTCTTCGGGCTTGTTGTACAAGTCGATATCGCGGATTTCAAAATCCATGCCCTTTTCAAACAGCACGAAGCGGCAACGTTGTGAAAACGGGCAGGTCGTCCCGGAATAAAGCACCATCATATCGAGGATTCCAATACAGAAAAAGCGGAGAATGCGCCCCGAGGGGCGCACGAATGGCCGGATATGCTACGGATTACCGGACGTGTTTCCAGTAGGCGCGGTTCATGCGAATCGCCACGAACAGGAACAGGAACAGGAACAGCAGGACGACGGCGCCGATCTGCTTGCGCAGCGTTTGCTGGGGTTCGGCCACCCAGCCCAGAAAATTGCTGAGGTCGGCGACGTCGCTCTTGAACGCGTCGAAGGTTTTTTCGTCGGCGGCCTGGAAGTGGCCGGCATGCGAGGTCCCGCCCGTGTAGTTGTCCAGGGTTTCGTGCTTGACCGTCACGAAGCCCGCGTGATCGTAGGTCTTCGTGGTGCGCGTCCATTGGGCCTTGCCCTGGTCGTCGGTGACTTCGTGCACCTGCACGTCCGTGTAGGTGCGCGGGCCTTCGAGTTCCCAGAGCACGTTGGGCATGGCGACTGTGGGAAAGACGGTGTTGTTCCAGCCGGTTTTCTGGGCGGTGTCGCGGTAGAAGCCCAGCAGGTAGCTGTAGACGTAGTCTACGCCGGAGGGGCCGAAACTGGTGTTTTTGGCGCGGGTGATCAGGGAGAGATCGGGCGGGGTGGTGCCAAACCATGCCTTGCCTTGCGCGGGCGTCATGGAGATGGTCATCAGATCGCCGACCTTGTCGCGGGAAAACAGCAGGTTTTTCTTGATTTCCGCTTCCGTCAGGCCGATCTCGGTGAGGTTGTTGTAGCGCATGGCGTTGGCGCTATGGCAATTGAGACAGTAGTTGACGAACAGCTTGGCCCCGTTTTGCAGGGCCGCCAAATCGGTGATGCGGTTGGGTGCGTGGTCCAGGGGCGCGCCACCTTCCGCGAAGGCAAACGTGCTGATCAGGGACAGGGCCAGGGCACCGAGCAGTTTTTTGATCATGATCTTTCCGTAGCAGTCAGTGGGCCATTAGTGGGCGCGGAAGGTGACGCGGTCGGGGACGGGCTTGAAGGTGCCAAGCCGGCTCCAGATGGGCATCGCCAGGAAGAACGCCAGGTAGATCACCGTGCAGACCTGGCCCATGAGCGTGTTGGCCGGGGTGACGGGCTGCGTGCCCAGCCAGCCGAGGATCAGGAAGTTGACGATGAAAATGGCATACAGGAACTTGTGCCACGTCGGACGGTAGCGGATGGACTTGACCGGAGACTGATCCAGCCAGGGCAGAAAGAACAGGATGACCACGGCGCCGCCCATGGACACCACGCCCCAGAATTTTGCGTCCAGGACTTTCATGAGGATGGCGACCACGACCAGGATGGCCGGGACGGCCAGGCGCCAGATGCCCGAGAGCCGGCCCTTGGCGAACAGCAGGACGGCGGCCAGCAGGGCGCCCGCGGCCAGAATCCAGGTGAAGTCGCTGGTGGTGGCGCGCAGCATGGTGTAGAACGGCGTGAAATACCAGACCGGCGCGATGTGCGACGGGGTCTTGAGCGGGTCGGCGGGCAGGAAGTTGTTGTATTCCAGGAAGTAGCCGCCCATTTCGGGGCCGAAGAAGATGATGGCGGCGAAGACGATCAGGAAGCCCGCCACGCCCACGATGTCGTGCACCGAGTAGTAGGGGTGGAAGGGGATGCCGTCCACGGGCCGGCCGTATTTGTCTTTGGGGCCTTGCTTGATTTCGACGCCGTCGGGGTTGTTGGAGCCGACTTCGTGCAGGGCGATGATGTGCGCCACGACCAGGCCGATCAGCACCAGGGGGATGGCGATGACGTGGAAGGAGAAGAAGCGGTTCAGGGTGGCGTCGGATACGACGTAGTCGCCGCGAATCCACAGGGACAGGTCGGGGCCGATGAAGGGGATGGCGGAGAACAGGTTGACGATGACCTGGGCGCCCCAGTAGGACATCTGGCCCCAGGGCAGCAGGTAGCCGAAGAAGGCTTCGCCCATCAGGCACAGGAAGATGGCCACGCCGAAGATCCAGACGAGCTCGCGGGGCTTGCGGTAGGAGCCGTAGAACAGGCCGCGCAGCATGTGCAGGTAGACCACGACGAAGAACATCGAGGCCCCGGTGGAGTGCATGTAGCGGATGATCCAGCCGCCCGGGACTTCGCGCATGATGAATTCGACGGACTCGAAGGCGAAGCGCGCATCGGGCTTGTAGTTCATCACCAGGAAGATGCCGGTGACCACCTGGATGACCAGCACCAGCAGGGCCAGCGACCCGAAGAAATACCAGAAGTTGAAATTCTTGGGAGCATAGTATTCGGACATATGCTCTTTGAACATTTTTGTGAGGGGGAAGCGGCGGTCTACCCAGCCCAGCAACCCAGTCGTCTCGACGTTATTTTCGGCCATGAACGGCTCCTGTCAGTGTCTCGAAAAGATGAACGCGGGGTTCATCAGGCCTTGGCGGGGTATTCATCGACCCCGATCATGACGTGGGTCCCGTCGGCGGAAAACGCATAGGGCGGGATTTCGAGGTTATCGGGGGCGGGTTTGTTTTTGTAGACGCGGCCGGCCAGATCGAAGGTGGAGCCGTGGCAGGGGCACAGCCAGCCGCCCGGCCAGTCGTTGGAGATGCCGGACTGCGCGCCGGTCTGGAAATAGGCCGTGGGCGAGCAGCCCAGGTGGGTGCAGATGCCGATGCAGACGAAGATTTCGGGCTTGCGCGAGCGGTATTGATTTTTCGCCCATTCGGGGGTGAAGCCGGGGCGGTCGGAATCCGGGTCGGCAAGTTCGGGATCGAGCTTGGGGAGTTCGTCGACTTCGGCCTTGGTGCGGCGCACGATCCAGACCGGCTTGCCGCGCCATTCGACGGTCATCATCTGGCCTTCGGGCAGGGCGGAGATGTCGGCTTCGACCGGCGCGCCGGCGGCCTTGGCTTTCTCGGACGGAGCAAACGACCCAACCAGCGGCACGGCGGTGGCGACACCGGCGACACCCCCAAGGGTACAGGCCGAGGCCACCCAGAAACGGCGCGAAGGATCGGGTGGCAGGTTCGGGTCGACTGCGCCCTGTTCGTCGGACTGTGTCGGATTCTGACTCATTTGTTATCCCTGGTAGCCGCCCAGCGGGCGGAGCGTTTGACAATGATCTGTGCGGGCCGCCTGACACGAGTGCCGCCAGCGTCCCGGGCCGTGAAATGGCGCCGGCCTGACACGCAGGCGCCCCACGAGGGTTCTTCAACCGCGTATTATAGCGTTACGACCAGTGGGGTAAATGCTTAGGAGGATCAGGCCATGGCCGGTGCACGCAGTTTCATCAAAGAATTCCAGGAGTTTGCCGTCAAGGGCAATATGATGGATCTCGCAATCGGGGTCATTATCGGGGGGGCCTTCGGCAAGATCATCGATTCCATCGTCAACGACCTGTTCATGCCCTTGATCAATTTCATCCTGGGCGGGCAGGTCAACTTCGATAATCTGTTCTGGGTGCTGCGCCTGCCCGAGGGCTATGCGGGCGCCATGACCGCCGACGCCTTGACCAAGGCCGGGGCCGTGGTCTTTGCCTGGGGGCATTTCCTGACGATCTTCGTCAATTTCATCTTGCTGGCCCTGGTGGTGTTCGTCATGGTCAAAATGATCAACAACGCCCGCCGCCGCTTCGAGGCCCCGCCCGCGCCGGCCGAGGCCCCCGCCACCCCCGAGGACATCGTCTTGCTGCGCGAAATCCGCGATGCGCTGAAAAAATAAACCGTCAGACCGGGTTGTCGATATCCACGAAGGTGCAGGACACGCCGAATTGCGCCTCGATGGCGGCCCCCAGGGCCTGCACGCCGTAGCGTTCGGTGGCGTGGTGGCCCGCGCCGATGTACGCGCAGCCGGTTTCGCGGGCCAGGTGCACGGTGGGCTCGGAGATTTCGCCGCTGACGTAGCAGTCCGCCCCGGCGTCCAGGGCGGCTGCCATCATGCCCTGGGCCGCGCCGGTGCACCAGGCCAGGCGGCGCACGGGCTGATCCAGCTCGCCGATCACGATCGGCTTGCGGCCCAGGCGCTGGGCGAGGTCGGTGCTGAGTTCCGCCACGGTGCAATCCCAGGCGGGGGCGCCCAGCCAGATCAGCTGATCCGGGCCGCAGCGGTGCGGTGTGCCGTCCGGCAGGATGTCGGGGGTCCAGTCCATGACGCGGGCCAGCTGGGCGTTGTTGCCCCACTCGGGGTGGGCGTCCAGCGGCAGGTGGTAGGCGAACAGGTTGATGTCTTGCCCCATCAGGGCCGCCAGCCGCCGGTGCTTGGGCCCGCGGATGCAGGGGTTCTCGTTTTTCCAGAACCAGCCGTGGTGCACCAGGATGGCGTCGGCCTGGCGGGCGATGGCGGCGTCGATCAGGGCTTGCGAGGCGGTCACGCCGGTGACGATGTGGCGGATTTCGGCGCGGCCCTGCACTTGCAGGCCGTTGGGGCAGTAGTCCTTGAAACGGTCGATCTGCAGGGTGGTGTTCAGCCAGGTTTCCAGCGCGGATCGAGAAATTTGTGGTTTCATTCAGGGTTTCCTTTATCGGGGGTGCGGGTTCGATGCACCAGACCGGAGTGTGCTGATGATGAAGCGATTGTGGCTGATTTTCGCCCAGACCGTGACGGTCTGCCTGGCGATCCTGTTTTTGTTGATGACTTTGCGCCCGCAATGGCTGCCCGGCGCGGGGCCGGCGTCGGTTCCCGTTCCTGCTCCTGCCCCGGTGTCGGCCCTGGCCCCGGCTCCGGCCCCGGCGGTGGACAGCTATGCCTTGGCGGTGGCGCGCGCAGCCCCGTCAGTGGTCAATATCTACACGCGCAAGCACGTGGACATCCCCCTGGTGTCGTTGCCCTACAATCCGGCGCTGCAGCAGCTGCTGCGCAATGTGCCGGGGTTCACCCAGCGGCGCGATTCCACCAGCCTGGGGTCGGGGGTGATCGTGCGGGCGGATGGCTATATTTTGACCAATTACCATGTCATCGAGGCCGCCGATGCCATCGAGGTTCGCCTGCAGGATGGCCGCCAGGCGGCGGCGCGTCTGGTGGGGGCTGACCAGGCCAATGATCTCGCCGTCCTGAAAATCGGCCTGACGCGGCTGCCCACCATCGTGTTCGACCCGTCGCGCTCGGTGCGGGTGGGCGATGTGGTGCTGGCCATCGGCAACCCCTTCGGGGTGGGGCAAACAGTGACGCAGGGGATTGTGTCGGCGCTGGGGCGCAACGGCCAGGATACGCCGTCGCCCCATGGTTTCATCCAGACGGATGCGGCCATCAATCCGGGCAATTCCGGCGGGGCGCTGATCGACACCCAGGGGCGCTTGGTGGGCATCAATACGGCGATCTATTCCGCCACGGGCGGATCGCTGGGGATCGGTTTCGCCATCCCGTCCGGCCCGGCGCACCAGATCATGGAACGGCTGATCAATCCGTAGCGCGGGGCCGGGCCGCGTTGGCCCGATCCGCCCTGCCGGCGCGGACGGCGGTCGGGCGGCTCAAGACGTTGCCCGGCTCGCCGGGGCCGGGTCGCTCATGACTTCAGCAGGGTGGCGGCGGCGATGGCGAAGTAGGTCAGGATGCCGTCGCCGCCGGCGCGCTTGAAGGCCAGCAGGGATTCCATCATGACTTTGTCGTGATCCAGCCAGCCATTGGCGGCGGCGGCCTTGATCATGGCGTATTCGCCGCTGACCTGGTAGGCGTAGGTGGGCATGCCAAAGGCGTCCTTGACTTCGCGCAGCACGTCCAGGTAGGGCAGGCCGGGCTTGACCATCACCATGTCCGCGCCTTCGCGGATATCGGCGGCCACTTCGCGCAGGGCCTCCAGGCGGTTGGCCGGATCCATCTGGTAAGTGGCTTTGTTGGACGCGCCCAGGTTGGCCGCCGACCCGACGGCATCTCGAAACGGCCCGTAAAAGGCGCTGGCGTATTTGGCGGAATAGGCCATGATGCGGGTGTGGATCAGCCCGCGTCCGTCCAGGGCCTGGCGCACGGCCCCGATGCGGCCGTCCATCATGTCGCTGGGGGCCACGATGTCCACCCCCGCCTGGGCGTGGGTCAGCGCCTGGCGCACCAGCATGGCCACCGTGGGCTCGTTCAGCAGTTGTCCGTCGGCGTCGATCAGGCCGTCCTGGCCGTGGCTGGTGTAGGGGTCCAGCGCCACGTCGGTCAGCACCCCCAGTTCCGGGAAATGCCGCTTCAGCAGCGCCACGGTGCGCGGGATCAGGCCGTCCGGGTTGGCGGCCTCGATGCCGTCGGGCGTTTTCAGGGCCGGGTCGATGTGCGGGAACAGGGCCAGCACCGGGATGCCCAGCCGCAGGCAGTGTTCGGCGGTGCGCAGCAGCGTATCGGGCGAATGGCGCACCACGTCGGGCATGGACGTCACGGGTTCACGCACCCCCGCGCCTTCCTGGACGAACACCGGATAGATCAGGTCGTCGGCCGTCAGGCGGTGCTCGCGCACCAGGCGGCGGGAGAAATCATCCCGCCGGTTGCGGCGCAGGCGGGAGACAGGGAAGTCGACGGGAGGTAGAAAGCGGGTCATGGTGTGGCCTTTCAGTCATCTGGTGAGGTTGCCCGAAGCGTGGCCGGGGCGGGGGCGCAGCGGCTCGCCGGGGGCGCGAGGGGGCGCTTTGCCTTTTGGCGCGGCGCGGGCGTCAGGGCACGATTTGCGGGGAGATCCAGTTTTCGATGTGCGCGGCGGCGTCTTCCAGGCCGATGCGGTGCGTGGCGGAAAACGGCAGGGCCGCCAGGGTGCCGATCTCGGCCAGATCCTGGCGCACCTTGGACACGGCCTTGATGCGCTGGCCGTAGGGCAGTTTGTCGGCCTTGGTCAGCAGGGCCAGCGTGGGCAGGCCGCGCAGGCCGATCCAGTGCGCCAGGCGGCGATCCAGTTCGGTGACCCCGCGGCGGATGTCGATCAGCAACACCACCCCGGCCAGGCTGCTGCGTTCGTGCAGGTAGCCGCCCAGGACGTCGGCCCATTCGTCGCGCGCCGCGCGGTCCACGGCGGCGTAGCCGTAGCCCGGCAGGTCGACCAGGAACCCCAGCCAGGCGTCCGGGGTCAGCGGGTCGGGGAGGCCGAACAGATTGATCAGGCGCGTGCGGCCGGGTGTTTTGCTGGAAAAGGCCAGGCGACGCTGGTTGGTCAGCACGTTGATGGCGGACGATTTGCCCGAATTGGAGCGGCCGGCGAAGCAGACTTCGGCCGTGGTCGGGGCGGGAAGCTGATCCAGCCGGGCGGCGGAGACAGTGAAGCGGGCGCGATGCAGTAGGGACACGGGGGAATCCGGGGTAATGGGCAGGGTGGGCTGGCCGCCAGGGGGCAAGCGCAAAGCATGCCTGATCCCTATTGTATAATCTTCGCTTGTATTTGTTGTGTCGGCTGGTGCGCCCCTCGCGGGGCGACGCGTCGGCCCCATGATCCGATGGCGCCCGCCGGCGCCCGTACCAAACATCCGAGGACCTCATGAAGCGTGCGCTTTCCAGTATGTTGATGGTCGGCAGCCTGGTGCTGGCCGGCGCTGTGCCGGGTGTGGCCATTGCGCAGGACGCCAAGCTCCCCGACGCCAAGGCCGGCGAACAGCTGTTTGTCCAGGGCGATATGTCGCGTGGCGTGCTGGCCTGTGTCACCTGTCACGGGGATGCCGGCAACAGCACCATCCCGGCCAACCCCAACCTGGCGGCCATGCCCCACGAATACCTGGCCAAGCAGCTGCACGACTTCGCGCCGCAAGGCGACAAGCCCGCCGTGCGCACCGGCCCGGACGGCGCGCCGTCCATCATGTCCACCATCGCGCCCGCGCTGACCCCGGAAGACATCCAGAACGTTTCGCTGTATCTGTCCCAGCAGGCGCTCGATTGGGACGCCGCCGGCACCGCCACAGACGAAGCCACCATGGATCACGGCCAGAAAATCTGGCGCGCCGGCATCGAAGACCGCAAGGTTCCGGCCTGTGCCGCCTGCCATTCGGCCAATGGCGCCGGCTTGCCCGGCGAGTTCCCGCGCCTGGCGGGCCAGCACCCGGAATACATTCTCGAACAGCTCAAGCTGTTCAGCTCGGGCGACCGGGCCAACGCCATCATGCACGACATCGCCAGCCGCATGACGCCGCCCGATCTGGCCGCGGTCGCCAATTACGCCGCCGGCCTGCGCTAGCCGGCTGTTCCGCTGGCCGGGCGTTTGCATCCGCCCAGCGGGGCGCAGGGGCCGGCGAAGCCCGCCGCGTAGCGACGGGCGTGATTTCCCGGTTGTTTCAGGGGTCTTGAGGGGGGCTCCCGTTTCATCCGATGTATGGTTTAACTTTAAAATTTCATCAGGGGGATACGCACTGGCGTGCCCTCTTTTTTTTGAGCTGCTCCTGTGACTTCCACTGCCAGTTCCCGTTCGCGGGGTGCCGACATCATCGAACTCCTGGGTTCGATGCGCTTCGCCATCAGCCTGCTGATGTTCATCTGCATTGCCAGCCTGATCGGCACAGTGCTGCCCCAGAACCAGGCGGCCAATGCGTACATTGATCAATTCGGGCCGTTCTGGTTCGCCGTGTTCGACCCGTTTTCCATCTGGCACATCTACAACAGCCCCTGGTTCTTGCTGATCATGGCGTTTCTGGTGGTGTCCACCACCTTGTGCGTCATCCGCAATACGCCCAAGATGCTGCGCGACATGCGGACGTTCCGGGAATATGTGCGCGGCAGCAGCCTGAAGGCGTTTCACCATAAAGTCGATGTCGACAGCGCGCTGTCGCCCGACCAGGCGGTCGACCAGATCGGGGCGCTGCTGCGCCGCCAGGGCTTTCGCTACCGGGTGCGCGTGGATGGCGACAGCCGGATGGTGGCCGCCAAAAAAGGGGCGGCCAACCGGCTGGGTTATATCTTCGCCCACGTGGCCATTGTTGTGATCTGCCTGGGCGGGCTGCTGGACAGCGAACTGCCCGTGCGCCTGCAGACCTGGCTGTTCGACAAGCAGCCCATTATGGGCAATATGCTGATTTCCGAAGTCCCCGAGTCCGGCCGTCTGTCGGCGCACAACCCTAGTTTCCGGGCCAATATGCTGCTGCCCGACGGCCAGCAGAGCAGCGTGGGTATCATTGCCGCCGGCCAGGGGGTTTTGCTGCAGCCGCTGCCGTTTTCCCTCCGGCTCAAAAAGTTCTACGTCGAATACTACGACACCGGCATGCCCAGCGACTTCCGCAGCGATGTGGTGGTCACCGATCTGGCCACCGGACACGCTTTCGAGCAGACCATCCAGGTCAACGAGCCCTTGCACTACAAGGGCATTACCGTCTACCAGTCCAGTTTCGACGATGGCGGCAGCGGCCTCGCCCTGAAGGCCTGGCCCTTGTCGGGCGCCTCGGCCCAGCCGCTCGATCTTTCCGGCACGGTGGGGCGCGAAGAAAAACTGCCCGCCAGCCTGGGCAACCTGACGGTCGATTACACGGGGCTGCGGGTGATCAACGTCGAAAACCTGGGCGATCCCGATCCCCAGCCCGCGAATCTGGTGCGCGACGTGGCGGCCGTGACCGGCAGCGCGGTGCGCCCCCGCAGCGACAACCTGCATAATGTGGGCCCCAGCGTGCAGTACCGGCTGGTGGGCGCGGATGGCCAGGCGCACGAATTCACGCAGTATATGTTGCCTATCCAGCTCGACGGCTTTCCCATGTTTCTGCTGGGCATGCGCAATACCCCGGCGGAGGCCTATCGCTACCTGCGCATCCCCGCCGACGATCAGGGCACGATCGAAGAATTCATGCAGCTGCGCGCCGCCCTGGCGGATCCGGCCCTGCGCGAACAGGCCGCCCGCCGGTTCGCCGAACTCAACGCGCCCGCGGGCGAACAGCGCGACCTGATGTTCCAGGCGGCCCAGGGGGCCTTGCGCACGTTCGCGCAGCGCGGCTTCAATGGCATTCTGGATGCCGCGCCCGTGGATCAGCGTGAAAAAATCCTGAATTTCGCGGTGCCCATGATCCAGATCAGCCTGCACGAACTCCGCGCCCTGATGCGGGCCGAACACGGCCTGCCGGCCTTGGCGGAGACCGGCCCGCAGGCCGAGCGCGATGCCCAGTGGCTGCGCCTGTCCGTCCTGGCCCTGGCTTCGCTGCCGGACTATCCCGCGCCGGTGGCCTTGCAGCTGACCCGCTTCGACCAGGTGCAGGCCAGTGTCTTCCAGGTCGCCCGCAGTCCGGGCAAGACCACGGTGTATATCGGTTGCCTATTGCTGGTTCTCGGGGTATTTTCAATGTTTTATATCCGCGAACGGCGGGTCTGGGTCTGGGTTCGGCCGTCGGCCGATGGCAGCAGCTGGCTGGCCGCCATGACGACCCAGCGGCGCAATCTGGATTTCATCCACGAATTTCAGCGCCTGCGCGCTGCCTTGCTCCACCTCGGAGGTTCAAACAAATGACCACTGAAACCCTCACGCCCGCGGCGGCCGCCCTGTGGGCCGGCGACATGAACACCAGCGGCGATCATCGCGGCCGCCGCGGCCGACCCGACTGGACCGACGTGGCGTTTTTCCTGTTGCTGGCCGTGGGGGCCGGCCATGTGATCAGCAGTTACGGCCAGTTGATGGACTACTACGAGAAGCTCATTCTGGTCGGGGCGGTGGGCCTGTTCAGCTGGATGGCCTGGCTGTGGCGACCGTTGCGCACGCTGATGCTGGGTGCCGGGGGCTGTGCCTTGCTGGCCATCTGGCTGTACAGCCCCACCGGCGATCTCTTGCAGGGTGATCTTTCCCGCGCAGAATCGGTTTTCCTGCTCAAGTACCTGCTGTCCTCGCAGTCCGCCATCTTGTGGATGTGCGCCTTGTTCGTTCTGGCCACCCTGTGCTATTGGGTGGGGTTCGCCAGCGATACGGCGGCCTGGCTGGGGTCGGTGCTGACCTGGTCCGCCGTGTCTTTCGGCGTCATCGGCCTGTTGGTGCGCTGGCGCGAAGGCCACTTGATGGGGCCCGACATCGGCCATATTCCCGTCAGCAATCTCTACGAAGTCTTCGTGCTGATGTCGCTGATCACGGCGCTGTTCTATCTGTACTACGAACGCCGCTACGCCACGCGGGCGCTGGGCGGCTTCGTGCTGCTGGTCATCAGTTCTCTGGTGGTGTTCTTGCTGTGGTATTCCTTCACACGCGACGCCTTCCAGATTCAGCCGCTGGTGCCCGCATTGAAAAGCTGGTGGATGAAGCTGCACGTCCCGGCCAATTTCATTGGCTACGGCACGTTCAGCCTGGCCGCCATGGTGGGCTTCGCTTATCTGGTCAAGTCCCATGGCGAAACCCGCAGCTGGAAGCCCCTGATTCCGGTCTTCTTGCTGGGAGCCATTCTGTGCGCCGAGCCCTTTGTCTTTGGTTCGCGCCAACTGTCGGCCACCTGGATGCTGTACTTCGGCATCGGCGCTCTGATCGTGGGCGCGATCCTGGCCTTTCGCGCGCCCATCGCCCGGCGCCTGCCTTCCCTGGAGCTGCTGGACGACATCATGTACCGGGCCATTGCGGTGGGCTTCGCCTTCTTTACCGTGGCAACCATCCTGGGCGCGCTGTGGGCCGCCGATGCCTGGGGAACCTACTGGCAGTGGGATCCCAAGGAAACCTGGGCGCTGATCGTCTGGCTCAATTATGCGGCCTGGCTGCACATGCGGTTGATGAAAGGGCTGCGCGGGTCGATGGCGGCCTATTGGGCACTCAGTGGGCTGCTGGTCACCAGCTTTGCGTTCCTGGGGGTCAATATGTTCCTGTCGGGGCTGCATTCCTATGGGGAGCTTTAAGGGCGCTGGTTCGGGTCACGAGCTTTTACCTGCAGTCTGCATCTCGCCATTGCCTGGGGGGCTGGGGCGGGACAGATCGCGGTTTGGCGGCTGCGCCGAGGGGGTTGGGGTGGCTCCAACAGCCCCGCCCCAGCCCCCCAGGCAATGACTGACGAAGCGCGTGACGCAGGACGCTGAATGAGGCGTTGGAGCGGGGCAGGTCGCGGTTTGACGTGCGCCGAGGCGCTTGAGGCGGGCGCCAACTCACATTTTCGCGGTCAATGCCAGGGGTTTGCCCGGGGAGGGGATCAGGCGGGCGTGCGGCGTCGGCGCCCGGGGTGATGCTTGGGCTTGAGTGGTGCTGCCCAGGTTGAAGGTGGCGACCAGGTCGGCCAGGGTGGTGGCTTGGTCTTCCAGGCTGCTGGCGGCGGCAGCCGATTCGTCGACCAGGCTGGCGTTTTGCCGGGTGACGTCGTCCATTTGCGTGACGGCGATATTGATTTCTTCGATGCCGGTGGTCTGTTCGCGGCTGGCGGCGCTGATTTCCCCCATGATGTCCGTGACGCGGTTGATGCTGGTGACGATGTCCCGCATGGTGTCGCCCGCGTGGGCGGCCTGGTCGTTGCCCTTGGCGGTGGCGTCCACCGAGGCGTCGATCAGATCCTTGATTTCCTTGGCGGCGCCGGTCGAGCGCTGGGCCAGGGCGCGCACTTCGGCGGCGACCACGGCGAAGCCGCGGCCCTGTTCGCCGGCGCGGGCGGCCTCGACGGCGGTGTTGAGCGCCAGGATGTTGGTCTGGAAGGCGATGGAATCAATGACGCCGATGATGTCGGCCACCTGCTGGGACTTGCTGTTGATCTCGCCCATGGTCTGAACCAGATCGGCCACCAGGGCACCGCCCTCGCTGGCCGTCTTGGCGGCGGTGCTGGCCAGCGTATTGGCCTGCTGGGCATTGTCGGCGTTCTGGCGCACGGTCGAAGTGATTTCTTCCATGGTGGCGGCGGTCTGTGCCAGGGAGCTGGACTGCTGCTCGGTGCGGGCGGACAGATCCAGATTGCCCATGGAAATTTGCTTGGCGGCTGTTGCAATGGTGTCGGCGCCGTTGCGAACCTCGCTGACTGTTGCATGCAGACCCTGAACCATCTGGCCCAACGCGCTTTCCAGCTTGGTGAATTCGTCCTTGCCGGTGGCCTGGATCGTCTGGCTGAGATTGTGGTCGGCGACGGCTTCAGCCAGCGCCACGGCATGCGTCAAGGGGCGTGTGATGGATCGGGTGATCAGCCAGGCGAAGACCAGGCTGGCGAGGACGGCAGCCAGGGTCATGGCCGCGATGAGGATGACCAGCATCCGGCCCTGGGATTGATTTTGCTGGACTTGACCGGCGACCGCCTGGGTCAGGAAACTGGTCAGATGGCTGATGGCCTGCAGGTACTGGGTTGCCAGCTTGGGCATATCTTGGGTGAAGAAGGCGCGTGTCTCGGCAGTGGCCTCTTTTTGCAGCTGCTGGAAGGCTTGTTCCCGGGGATGAAGATAGCGGTTCTGGGCCTCGATCGCCTGGGTGAACAAGGCTTTGGCTTCCGGGGAAAACAGCAGGTGCTCGGCTGCGCTTCGGTAGTGTTCCGTGCGCTCGAAGGACTCGTTCATCCGGGTTTGGAAAATGCGCAGGATGGCGGGGTCTGTCGTCGTGGCCGTGGCCAGTGCCTGGTTGGCGTTTGTCTGGACTTCGGCTGCCCAGTGCAGAGCCGCCGTCAGGGTCTCTTGCCGCTTGATCAGTATGCCATTGGCCTTGTCTGTGGCGATCAGGCTGGACAGTCCGATGCCCGCGATGCTGAGTAGCAGAACGATGATAAGACCAAACCCCAGCCCAAGCCGTGCTGTTATTTTCAGATTCCGCATGGTTTCCTCTCGGATTGAATTCGAGACAAACAGTATCTGGATGACACACGACTTTTTAAGATGATAGTCAACTTGTTAAGTCCTTAAACATATTTGGATGATAGTCAACTATTCAGGTTGGATATCACACATCAAGGATCGACAAATCATGCAAAGTTCCCTGGCAAAATCTTTAGGCCATACCATTGCCAGACATCGCAAGGCCCAGGGCTTGACGCAAGACTCGATTGCAGAGCAGTTGGGTATTGGCGTCGAGGCGGTCTCTCGCATCGAGCGGGGCGTGGTGCTCCCTTCCCTTGATCGCCTGGCGATGCTGGCCGATATTTTTCAGTGCCAGGTTTCTGAACTATTGACGGAAACCAGCCCGCGGTGTACTGATCAATTGGGCTATATGAACAATATGCTGGGGCGGCTGGACGCCACGGATCGATCCATGGTGCTGGCGATGATTGAAATGCTGACGAATCGCCTGTGCCAAGGGCGGCACCCCGACGTCACGCCCAATCACTGACGCCACTGAACAGGCCGGGCGCTGTTCTGGACGGCGCGCTTCAGGCAGGCCCCCAGGCAACGGCGAGGCATTGCTGAAAGCCGAAAACGGTCGCCCCGCCGGGTGCGCCGGGCAAAGGCCGGCTGCAACCGCTTAAATCCGTCGCCCGCTGACTTCTTCGACGAAGGCCACCGCCGCCGGATTGTCGATCAGCGGCAGGATGTTTTCGTGCAGCAGCATTTCGGATGGCGTGCGCGCGGCGGAAATCACATAGCCCTGCACATAATCCACCCCCATCTCCGCCAGCGTCCGCAGGGTGGCGGCGTCTTCCACCCATTCGGCGATGCATTCCATGCCCAGGTTGTGGGCCAGGTCCACGATGCTGTTGACGATGGCGATGTTGGCCTCGCTGGTCAGCATGTCGCGGATCAGGGAGCCGTCGATCTTGATGGTGTCGGCGGGGAGTTCCTTGAGGTACGAGAACGACGTGTAGCCGGCCCCGAAGTCGTCCAGCGCCACGCGCGCGCCCATGCGCTGCAGACGGCGCATGAACTGCCGGGTGCGTTCCAGATCCTGCAGGGCCACGCCTTCGGTGATTTCCACGCACAGGCGGCGGGTGAACTGCGGCTGCTGGTTGAGTATCCCGAACAGGCTGTTGATGAAGCGGTCGTCGTTCAGCGACACGCCGCTCAGGTTGATGTTGACTTGCTGGGTGTTGATCAGCTTCAGGTGGTGCTTGGAAATCCACTCCAGCGCCGTCGTGAAGACCCATTTGTCGATCACCGTGATCATGCCGTTGTCTTCGGCCGCCTGGATGATCTTCTGGGTCTGCAGGGGGTGGCTGCCGTTGCTGCGCACGCGCAGCAGGACTTCGAAATTCAGGGTCTTCAAGGGATGGCGCAGCGACATGATGGGCTGCATGGCCAGGTAGATGTCGTCCGGGGTCTTGCCTTCATCCAGTTGTTCGAACACGCGCAGCTCGTTGATGTGGTCGAACAGTTCGTGCGCGTTTTCCTCGTAGAGCACAATGTCCTGGTGCTGTTTGCGGGCGTCGCGGCAGGCCCGCGAGGCGGCGGCGATGGCGTCTTTGGGGCCCATGCGGGGGTCGAGGTCGATGACCCCCATGGCGCTTTTGATCTGGAAGGCGCGGTCGCCGACGTAGAAGGGGGCGCTGTTCAGACTGTCGACCATGTCCTGCGCCATGCGGCGGGCTTCGCGGGCGCGGATGCCGGGGAACAGGATGACAAAATCATCGCTGCCGATGCGGCCGAGTTTTTGTTGATCCGTCAGGGAATAGCGGACGCGGTCGCAGGCCAGCTGCAGCAGCTGGTCGCCCGCCGAGTGGCCAAAGAGATCGTTGACGCGCTTCAGGTGATCCAGGCTGAGGTACGACATGGCGCAGGGCGTGCCGGATTGCTGCAGCTGGCCGATGGCGCCTTCCATGGCGGATTCGATGCCGTGCCGGTTGAGCGTGTTGGTCAGCACGTCGGTGTCGGTCATCAGGCGCAGGTTGCGCAAGGTCTCCGAGCGCGCCGTGACGTCTTGCAGCGAACCTTCGATGCGGCTGCCCGCCAGCGTGGCGCGCAGCAGGAAACAGCGGCTCGGGGCCTTGGGGTCGTCGCTCAGTTGCTGGATTTCGGTGTCTGTGCCGTTTTCCGTGGCCAGCGAGACAGCGACCCAATCGACATCGGCGAAGAAATGGCCCCAATCCAGGGAGAGCGATTCGGTGTCGTCCTGGATTTGCAGCATCTGGCGCGCATTGTGGTTCAGGTGTTCAAAATGCCGGGTGGCGCCCAGGGTGAACAGGCCCAGGGGGGAGAGTGAGTCGTGCGCAATGAGTTCGCTGCGTCTGCGCAGCCGGATCTGCCGGTCTTCGCGGATGCGGTTGGCCGTGGCCAGAGCCACCAGGAGGTTGCACGCCAAAAAGATGAGAATGGTGGGCCAGCCTTTGAATAACTGTGCCTGATCCAGGCCGATCAGCACCAGGCCGACCCCCAGCAGCGTAATGGCGGCGCAGACGCCCAGGGTGTGCCAGAACAGGGATCGTGTGGTGTAGCGAAACAGCGCATGGATCAAGATGGAGGCGGTCAGGGCCGAACCGGCCCAGGCGGCGATGAAGGTGGCGGCCAGGAACAGGCCCGCCGAGGGCACCAGCAGGGGAATGGCCAGCAACAGGGTCAGGGCCAGCCCCGCCATTTGCAGCCGCCGATGCAGCTTGGGGCCCAGGCTGTAGCGGAACAGCCGGGTAAACAGCAGCCAGGTGGTGGTAAAGGACAGCAGCAGGGTGATTTTGCGCGACCAGAGCAGGCTGTCGGGGTCCAGCAGATGGCCCAGCCAGAGGTGATCCCAACCCAGTGCCCACGCGCCCAGGCGCAGATTGCAGAGGAACCAGCAGGCCAGCAGCACATAAAGGTGGTCGCGGGTGGTCAGGCTGACGATGGCCGTGAACGCCGCCAGGATCAGCAGGCCGCCTTCAAGCAGCCCCAGGGCATAGGCGTTTTCCGCCCGCGTGGCCGCCATGGCGCGCGCGTCCCATTGGGTGACGGAAATCTGGCTGGGGGCGGTATTGTCCATCTGGCAGACCACCTGGCCGGAGGCCCCCGCCGGCAGGGCCGCGACGTGCCCCAGGATGCTGCTGTGGGTTTCGAGCGCGGTGGGCGGCTGGCCGGTGGGCAGCAGCCAACAGGCGACGGAATCGATCAGGGTGCTGGACAGCAGCAGGGCGTGGCTCAGATCGGGCTGGCGCTGGTCGAGTGCGGCCAGCAGCCAGACGGAGCCCGCCGGCAGAACCGCGCCGAGGCGGGTGGGGTTGGCCTGCAGCGCGGTCGCTGCGGAAGCGGGGGTACTGTAGAGCCCGGTGGAGAAATGGGTGGCCAGTCCCAGGCCCTTATTGGTGCCGGCATAGTGGTTGGGGAACAGCCCGGCGCTGAAAAGCAGCGCCAGCGCCAACAGCAGCGGAAAGACGTAGTACAGCAGAAATACCCGGGGCTTTCGCTGCCGGACGGCAGACGGCGAGAAAAGCCGATTGGAGGAATCCTGCTGAACTGACATATGGCGGTTGCTGAAATACTGAGAAAGATTGCCGGAAAACCGTTTGGCCACCCCATGACGGATTTAACGGCCACGGCCGGGCCGATTTTAGCCGCTTTGGTTTGTGCGGCGCACCAAGGGAAATCCAGCAGAGTTTATTGCCCGGCGGCGGGGATGCGTTCCAGGGCGTACAGGCTGTCGATGGTTTCGCGCGCGCGGATCAGCCAGCTTTGCCCGCCGTCCACCAGGACTTCGGCGGCCCGGGGGCGGCTATTGTATTGGCTGGACATTGAAAAGGCATAGGCCCCGGCGGACTGGATCGCCAGCAGGTCGCCCTGGGCGAGCGCCAGGCTGCGGCCCCGCGCCAGCCAGTCGCCGCTTTCGCAGATCGGGCCGACGATGTCATAGGTGCGGGCGGCGGTTTGCGCGCGCGGCTCGACGGGGGCGACCTGGTGCCAGGCTTCGTACAGGGCGGGGCGCATCAGGTCGTTCATGGCGGCGTCCACGATGGCGAAATTGCGCGCCTCGGTGTGCTTCAGGTATTCCACGCGGGTCAGCAGCACGCCGGCATTGCCCACCAGGGAGCGGCCCGGTTCCAGGATGATTTGCAGTCCGTCCAGGCCGCGCTGCGCCAGCGCGTCGAAGACGGGATTCAGCAGATCGGCCGGATCGGGCGGGATTTCATCGGTGTAGCGGATGCCCAGGCCGCCGCCCAGATCCAGGTGGCGCAGGGTGATGCCTTCGGCGGTCAGTTGGTCGATCAGGGCCAGGAGCTTGTCCAGCGCGTCCAGATAGGGGCTGATCTCCGTGATCTGGGATCCGATGTGGCAGTCGACCCCCACGATTTCCAGCGCCGCGTGCTGCCGGGCCTGGCGATACAGGGCGGGTGCCTGGCGGATGTCGATGCCGAATTTATTGTCTTTCAGGCCGGTGGAGATATACGGATGGGTCTTGGCGTCCACATCGGGGTTGACCCGCAGCGAGACCGGGGCGCGCACCCCGGCTTCCCGGGCGATGTCGGCCAGGCGTGCGAGTTCGCCGGCGGATTCGACGTTGAAGCACTTGATGCCGGCGGCCAGCGCCTGGCGGATTTCCCAGGCTTGCTTGCCCACCCCGGAGAAAACGATGCGGTCGGCCGAGGCCCCGGCGGCCAGCACCCGGGCCAGCTCGCCCCCGGAGACAATGTCGAACCCGGCCCCCAGTTGCTGGAATTCGTGCAATACGGCCAGGTTGGAATTGGCCTTGACCCCGTAGCAGACCAGCGCGTTGCGCCCGGCGATGGCGTTTTCGTAGCGTTGCCAGGCCGACCGCAGCGCGGCGCGCGAGTAGACGTACAGGGGGGTGCCGTGTTGCCGGGCCAGCGCGGCCAGGGGAATGTCTTCGGCGTGCAGGACGCCATCTCGCAGCGGGAAATGGAGCGCAGTCTTCATCGGGGATCAGAGTGGGGTGTCGGGGGGCAGCGTGCTGGGCGGGGCGATCAGGGCGGGGTCGGCCGACGGGGGCGGGTCGGCCGGCTGCAGCGGGCCTTTCATGCCGCAGCCGGCCAGCAGTGCGAACAGACAGCAGGCGGCGGCGCAGGCGGGCAGCCGCGAGAGCGGAAGCTTGATCATCAGAAGGGGACTCGGACAGGTTGGGGCACGGCGGCTTCGGGGTCGTTGGTGCCGTGCAGTTGATCGAGCAGGGCGCCGATGCCGTCTTGGGCGGCACCGGGGGCGGCTGCGCCGGGGTCGAAGTCGCCGGGCGCGGGCAGGCCGACGCGGGCAATCGCCGTGCCGGGCGGGAATTCCGAAAAATAGAAATCGCCCCCGATGCGGGACAGGCCGCTGGGCATCGGGCCGGGCGGGATTTCGGGCTTGCCCGCCAGGGCGACTTTCATGTAGTCGGACCAGATCGGCAGGGCGGCCCCGCCGCCGGTTTCGCCCTGGCCCATGGATTTTGGCTGGTCGAAGCCCATCCAGGCGATCGTGACGATTTCCGGGTTGAAGCCGGCGAACCAGGCGTCTTGCGAATCGTTGGTGGTGCCGGTCTTGCCGCCGATGTCGTTGCGTTTGAGTTCGCGGTGGGCGCGCGCGCCCGTGCCGGAGGTGGCGACCCCCCGCAACAGGTCGTTCATGACGTAGGCGGTGCGGGGGTCGATGACGCGGGCCAGGGTGTCGCCGGCCACGGTGGGCCGGGCGCGCATCAGCACCTTGCCGCTGCTGTCGGTCACGGAATCGATCAGGTAGGGCGGCACCCGGTAGCCGCCGTTGGCGAAGACGGCGTAGCCGCCCGCCAGCTGCAGCGGCGTGACGCTGCCCGCGCCGAGCGCCAGGGGCAGGACGGCGGGCTGGCGCGAACGGTCGAAGCCAAAGCGCGTGATGTAGTCCTGGACGTATTGCGGGCCGACCGCCTGCATAATGCGGATGGACACCATGTTTTTCGATTTGTACAGCCCCTGGCGCATGGTCAGCATGGGCTCGTAGGCGCGGCCGTAGTTCTTTGGATTCCAGGCCTTGGAGCCGGTTTGTTCGGCGGTCAGGGAGAAGGGCTCGTCGGAAATCTGGGTGGCCGGGGTCAGGCCGCGTTCGAGGGACGAGGCATAGATGAAAGGCTTGAAGGATGAACCGGGCTGGCGCCACGCCTGGGTGACGCGGTTGAACTTGCCTTCTTCGTAGTCGAACCCGCCCACCATGGCCAGCACGCCGCCGTCCTGGGCGCGCAGCGATACCAGGGCGGCCTGGATGGTCGGTTTGTTGATGAGTTCCCAGGCGCCGTCCGTTTTTTCGTGGACGTACACCACGGCGCCCCGGCTGATCTTGACGGGCGGTTTGGCATTGGCGGCCAGGCCCCGCGCGATGACGCGCAGCGCGCTTTTGTCGGTGATGGTGATGATGCGGTGCGGGCTGCGGGCGACCTTGACCTCGGTGGGGCTGGCGGACAGCACGATGCCGGTCAGCAGATCGCCGTTGTCCGGGTATTTTTCCAGGACGGTGTCCAGGATGTCGTTGAAGGCTTCGGCCTGGTCTTCGATGCCGGCGGGCAGGTCGATGGTTTCCTCGGGGCCGGGGTAGTAGGCCCGACGCGTGTAATCCAGGATCCCGTTGCGCAGCGCCTGGTAGGCGGCTTCCTGATCCTTGGAATTGATGGTGGTGTAGATGTTGAAGCCGCGTGAATAGATGTCGTCCTGGTAGACGCCGTATAGCAGTTGGCGGGCGAGCTCGGCGGGGTATTCGCCATGCACGGCATACCGCCCGGAGGGCGTCCCGGGCGCCGATTTGATCTCGATGGGCTGATCCATGGCCTGCTGGTATTCGGCGTCGGTCAGGTAGCCCAGGGTGCGCATGCGGCCCAGCACATAGGCTTGGCGCGATTTGGCGCGGTCGAAATTGGCAATGGGGTTGAAGCGCGACGGGGCCTTGGGGATGCCGGCCAGCATGGCGGCCTCGGCAGGGGTGATCTCGGCCAGCGGCTTGCCGAAATACGTGCGGCTGGCGGCGGCAAAGCCATAGGCCCGGTGCCCCAGGAAGATCTGGTTCATGTACAGATCCAGGATTTGATCCTTGGACAGCGTGGCTTCGATCTTGAAGGTGAGCAGCAGCTCGTAGAATTTCCGCGTGTAGGTTTTTTCGGACGACAGGTAGAAATTGCGCGCCACCTGCATGGTGATGGTGCTGGCCCCCTGGGTCTTGGACATGTGCACGACGTTGGCAATGGCGGCGCGCAGCACGCCGGTCCAGTCGATCCCGCCGTGCTGGTAGAAGCGGTCGTCCTCGGCGGCGAGGATGGCGGACTTCATGATGTCGGGGATTTCGTTGAAGCGCAGCACATTGCGCCGTTCTTCGCCGAATTCGCCGATCAGGACGTGGTCGGCCGTGTAGATGCGCAGGGGCACTCGGGGCCGGTAGTCGGTCATGGCGTTGAGATCGGGCAGATTGGGCCAGGCCAGGGCCAGGGCCAGGGACAGCAGCAGGACGCCGCACAGGCCCAGGCCGGCAAACAGCACGAATGCCTTCAGCATCAGGCGAGCCAGCCACGAACGGGCGGGCGCCTTGGGCGTGGAGGTTTTTTTGGTGGTTCTCATCAGGAGCGATTGTAAGCCCTGGCGGGCGCGCGCCAGGGTTTCATGGCGGGGGGGATGTAACAGATGCTGTAAAAAAACCATGGCGGGCCGTGGGCAGCGTGCCCGATCGGGCGCCATACATGTCGGCACCAATGCGATAATACACGTAAATCCATGTCAATCCGTATAACTATGCCGTTGTTTGCCACTTCCGATGCGCCGCCGCACCCCCCGGACGACACGCCCTGGATACAGCCTATTTTCCTGGTGGGCATGATGGGGGTGGGCAAGACCACCATCGGCCGCCAGTTGGCGGCCGCCCTGGGGCGTCCGTTCACCGATCTGGATCATGCCATCGAGGCGCGCAGCGGGGTGCGCGTCGCCACGATTTTCGACATCGAGGGCGAGGCCGGGTTCCGCCGCCGCGAAACCATGATGCTGGACGAATGCTCACAGCGATCGGGCCTGGTGCTGGCGACCGGGGGCGGGGCGGTGCTGGCCCCCGAAAACCGGGCCATGCTGCGCGAACGCGGCTGCGTAGTGTATTTGTATGCCGGGGCGGACGAACTCTACCGGCGGGTGGCCCGCGACCGCAACCGCCCCCTGCTGCAGACCGAAGACCCGCGCCGCCGCATCGCGGATCTCCTGGCGCAGCGCGAACCCTTGTACGACAGCGTGGCCGATATCCGCCAGGATACCGCCCAGCAGCCCATCAACCAGGTCTTGCGCAATCTGCTTGCCAGCTTGCCGGCCGCCGCTACCTCTTAGCCGCATGCATACCGTTTCCGTCGCCACGCCCGGGGGGCATTATCCTATTCATATCGGCCGGGGCCGCCTGGAGGCGCTGGCCGCCAGTGTGCCCGCCGATGCCACCGCCCTGGCGGTCATCACCAACACCACCGTGGCCGATCTCTACGGCCAGCGCGTGCACGACGCGCTGGCGGCCGCCGGCAAGCCCATCCATTGGGTGCGGCTGCCCGATGGCGAACAGTACAAAACCTGGGATTCCCTCAATCAAATCTTCGATGCCCTGCTGGGCGCGGCGCTGGACCGCAAGGCGGTGCTGATCGCCCTGGGCGGCGGGGTGGTGGGCGATATGGCCGGGTTTGCGGCCGCCTGCTACATGCGGGGGGTGCGCTTCGTCCAGGTGCCCACCACGCTGCTGGCCCAGGTGGATTCCTCGGTGGGGGGCAAGACCGCCATCAATCATCCCCTGGGCAAGAACATGATCGGCGCGTTCTACCAGCCCCAGGCCGTCGAGATCGACCTCCAGGTGCTGGCCACCCTGCCGGCGCGTGAAATCTCCGCCGGCCTGGCCGAGGTCGTCAAGTACGGCATGATCGCCGATGCGGCGTTTTTTGCCTGGTGCGAAGCCCATGTGCAGGCGCTGCGGGCGCTGGACGACGAGGCCATCGCTTATGCCGTGCGCCGCGCTTGCGAGCTCAAGGCCTGGGTGGTGTCCCAGGACGAGCGCGAATCCGGCTTGCGCGCCATCCTCAATTTCGGCCATACCTTCGGGCACGCCATTGAATCCGGCCTGGGCTATGGGCAATGGCTGCATGGCGAGGCCGTGGGGTGCGGGATGGTGCTGGCCGCGCAGTTGTCCGTGCAGGCCCGCGGGCTGGATCCCGCCGTGGCGGCGCGCATCCAGGCCCTGGTACAGGCCATCGGCTGCCCCGTGCGGCCGCCCGCGCTGGGGCTGGACCGATGGTTCGACCTGATGCGGGTCGATAAAAAAACCGAAGGCCGCCACATCCGCTATGTCTTGTTGCCCGGCCTGGGCCAGGCCTGCCTGCAGGCGGTCGATGACGACAAGGTGCGCCCGCTGCTGGCGGCCGCGGGAGGCTGACCATGGCCGCCCTCGCCCCCTATGCCTGCCATCCAGAAGCCACCCGGGGGCGCTTGCATCCAGAACCGCCCCCGCAGGGGCGCAGCCATTTCCAGCGCGACCGCGACCGCATCGTGCACTGCTCGGCCTTCCGGCGCCTGGAATACAAGACCCAGGTGTTTCTCAACCACGAAGGCGATCTGTTCCGCACGCGCCTGACGCACAGCCTGGAGGTCGCCCAGATTGCCCGCACCCTGGCGCGCAATCTGGGGGTGCACGAAGACCTGACCGAGGCCATCGCTCTGGCGCACGACCTGGGGCATACCCCTTTCGGCCATGCGGGCCAGGACGAACTGAACGCCTGCATGCGCCAGTTCGCCCCGGACGCGGGCGGCTTTGAGCACAACCTGCAAAGCCTGCGGATCGTGGATACGCTGGAAGAACGCTACGCCGCCTTCGATGGGCTGAACCTGTGCTTTGAAACCCGCGAGGGCATTCTCAAGCACTGCGCGCGCCGCCATGCGCGCCAGCTGGGGGCGGTGGGGGCGCGCTTCCTGGATGGCACCCAGCCCTCGCTGGAAGCCCAGTTGACCAACCTGGCCGACGAAATCGCCTACAACAACCACGACATCGACGACGGCCTGCGCTCGGGCCTGATCACGATTCCCCAGCTGCTCGACGTGGATATCTTCGCCGCCCACTACGATCTGGTTCATCGGCGCTACGCCATCACCGACGACAAACGCCTGGTGTCGGAGGTCATCCGCGCCATGATCAATACGCTGGTGCTCGACCTCACCCGCACGACGGCGGCCAATATCGCCCGTTTGCAACCCGGCGATGCCGATGCCGTGCGGGCCGGCCCGCCGCTGGCGGCGTTTTCAGAGGCCATCGGGGCGCAGGCGGACGCCTTGAAGCGGTTCTTGCGCAAAAACCTGTATCGGCATGCCCAGGTGATGCGCATGACGCACAAGGCCCAGCGGATCGTGCGCGAACTGTTTTGCGCCTTTTTCGAGGAACCCCGCCTGCTGGCCGATGAATATCGGCGCGACGAGCCCGCCCGGCAGGCGCGGGCCATCGCGGACTACATCGCCGGGATGACCGACCGTTATGCGATCCGCGAGCATCGGCAGTTGTTTCAGCTGGATTGATCCGGGGCGGGGCCGCTTCAGCGGGCGCGGACAGTGCGCCCAGTATCCTGTCCGGTTGGCTCGTGTTCTTGAATTCGGCGCCCGCCTTGCCGCGCTGCGGGCTAATCCGGGTAGCCGGAGAACTTGTCCGATGACATACTAAACACCCTGGAAAGCATTTGCCTTCGTCTTTTGGGCACAAGATCAATAATCCTCCCAAAGAGGCCCGCCATGAAAAGGGTGCTGTTTGCCGTCGCGCTGCTGCTGATCGGGCTGGGGGCGACCTTCGCGCTCGATGCCTGGGATCGGGCGCGTGAACAGCAAGGCGCGCTCGATCGGCTGCGAACCCAGGTTCTGGCGGGCACTCAGCGTTTGGCGGACGACCTGCAGGCCTTGCACGCCTTGAACAATCGCCTGGCCGCCGCGCTGGCCCGGACGGCGCCGGGCCAGGAAGCCGCATCGTTTGCCGACCAGGCCGCCGCATTGCGCCGGCAGCGCCCGGATCTCATCAGCATCGTGTATGTGGATCAACTGAAAATCGCGCTGGTCTATCCCACTGCGGGCAATGAGAACGTGATCGGCCTGGATTACCGCCTGCATCCAGAGTTCATGTCCAAAATCCGGCAGATGCTCCGGCTGCGCCGGCCGGTACTGGACGGGACGGCCCGCCTGGTGCAGACCGGCCATGTGGGGCTGATCCTGCGGGCGCCGCTGTTTTCGCCGGGCCCCGCCGATGCCGATGCCGGTGCGGTGTATCGCGGGATGACCGCCGTGACCGTCGATCTGGAGCATGTCCTGCTGCGGGCCGGCCTGGCCGGGCCGGATCTGGCGTTCGACCTGGCGATCCAGGGCTGGGACGACCAGGGATCCGGCCGGGTGTTGTATGGCCTGCCCGAAAACTTCAATCTGCCCCACGTGGAGACCGCGATTGATCTCTCCGACGGCCGCTGGGTGCTGGCGGCGGTGCCTCGCGCCGATCTGCGCGGCGATGGTTCGCGCCGCTGGTTCATCCGCGGCCTGGGGGGCGGGCTCACACTGCTGTTGCTGCTGGGTTTTTATTTGCTGGGGCGTCAGGATGTCCGGCCGGCGGCGCAGGGCGGGTCGCTGGCCGTCCAGGCGAAGGGCCTGATGCCTTTGCGCACCTTGTGGTTGTTGGCGATTTTGGTGCCTTTGCCGCTGATCGCGTCGCTGTCCGGCTGGCTGGTGTTTTCCGCGTCGGTGCAAGGCACCCAGCAGATGGAACAGCATCGGGTAAAAGACCTGGCCGGCCAATTGCGCGACAAGGTGTCCGCCTTCTTTGAGATTCCCCGGGCGGCCCTGACCTTCAATGTGCTGCAGCTGAAAGACGGCCTGCTGTCGCTGGATGACCGGCCCAAGCTGTTGCATAGTTTCCTGCTGCAGCTGCGCCAGCAGCCCTTGTTGACGTATCTGTCGGTGGGCACCGCGCAAGGCGATTATCTGGCGGCCAGCCGCCCGCCCCATGACGCCGATCTCAGCCTGCAGGTGATGCAGTCCAGCCAGGCCGACGGGGGGATGATGCACCTGTACCGGGTGGATGACGCCAACCGGCGGCGCACCCGCCTGGAAACCCCGGCCCGGGGCTTCGACCCCCGTTTGCGGCCCTGGTATACCGAAGCCGTTCAGGCGCAGGGATTGCACTGGTATCAGGCCTACCAGTATGCCGTTCGGGCCCCGGATGACCGCCAGAGCAGCCTGGGCATCGGCATGGCCGCGCCGCTGCGCGATGCCGCCGGCCAATTGGTGGGCGTGATGGCGGCGGACGTGGCGCTGTCGCGGGTCAGCCAGTTCCTGCGGCGCGAAGTCGCCGGCCTGGGCGGGACGGCGCTGCTGCTGGATGCAAGCGGCCACCTGCTGGCCAGTTCCCTGGCCGCGCCGGTTTATCGCTGGGACGATGGCAAAGTGCATCAGTTAAGGGCCGACGAGAGCGCGTCGCCCCTGATCCGCAGCCTGGGGGCCGTCATGGCGCGGTCGGGCCGGGAAACCGACCAGCAGCGGGCCCGCATCCGGGACGGCTACCATCAGGTGTTCTGGCAGCCGTTGCCGTTGCCAGACGGCCCCTTGCTGACCCTGGTGCTGTCGTTGCCCGAAAGCCGCCTGGTGGGGGCGGCCGAGCAGTCCATCCAGCGGGTCGGCCTGTTGATCCTGGGGTTGTGGGTGCTGGGCCTGTCGTTGGGGGCCGTGGTGTCCTGGTGGTTGTCCCGGCCCTTGCATGCCTTGGTGGATTGGGCGGGCCGGTTGGCCGATGGCGACACCTTGGCCCGGCCCACGGTGCGCAGTCCGGTGCGCGAAATCGTGGTGCTGGCGCAGTCCCTGGATGGCATGGCGCAGCGCCTGCTGGGCCACCGGCAAATCCTGGAGCAGCAAGTGGCCGAGCGCACCCAGGCGCTGCTTCAGGTGAATCGGCAACTGACCCAGCTGTCCTCGACCGACGGCCTGACCGGCCTGGCCAATCGGCGCCAGTTCGACCAGGTGCTGTCCAGCGGATTTGCGCTGTCGCGGCGCAATCAGACGCCCCTCAGCCTGCTGATGATTGACGTCGATTGGTTCAAGCGCTACAACGACACCTATGGCCACCTGGAGGGCGATGTGGTGCTGCAGCGCCTGGCGCGGGTGCTGCGGGACTTGTTCCGGCGGCCCGGCGATCTGCCGGCGCGCTATGGCGGCGAGGAATTCGCCGTGATCCTGGCCGGCCAGGCCCGGCCCGAGGCCTGCCGGATGGCGGAAAAAATCTGCCAGCACATGGCCGCCCTGGGCATGCCGCACGAGCATGGCATCGGCGGGATCGTCACCGTCAGTGTCGGGGTGGGCCAGTTGGCCCCGGGGGAAGACGAAGACCGGGCGATCCATGCGCTGATCAATGAGGCGGATGGCGCCCTGTACCGGGCCAAGCACGCGGGCCGCAATCGGGTGGATTGCGGCGAGCCCAGGCGCCGAAGATGAGTATTTGAATTAGCCAAACAGGACACTAGAGCACGGCTTTCAGCCATGCGCCGGTATGGCTGCCGGGGGTGGCGGCCACGGTTTCCGGGGTGCCCTGGGCCACGATCCGCCCGCCGCCCGCCCCGCCTTCCGGCCCCAGATCCACCACCCAGTCGGCGGTTTTGATGACGTCTAGATTGTGTTCGATCACCAGCACGGTGCTGCCCGCGTCCACCAATTGCTGCAGCACGTCCAGCAAAACGGCGATGTCCGCGAAGTGCAGGCCGGTGGTGGGCTCGTCCAGCACATACAGGGTGCGGTCCGAGCCGCGCCGGGATAGTTCCTGGGAGAGCTTCACGCGCTGGGCCTCGCCGCCCGACAGAGTGGTGGCGCTTTGCCCCAGGCGGATATACGACAGGCCCACGTCCATCAGGGTCTGCAGCTTGCGGGCCACCGAAGGCACGGCGGCGAACAGATCCAGCGCCTGGGCCACGGTCAGGTCGAGGATATCGCTGATGGTATGGCCGCGATAGCGGATGTCCAGGGTTTCGCGGTTGTAGCGCTTGCCGGCGCAGACTTCGCAGGGCACGTACATGTCCGGCAGGAAATGCATTTCCACCCGCACCACGCCGTCGCCCTGGCAGGCCTCGCAGCGCCCGCCCTTGACGTTGAAGGAGAAGCGTCCCGCGTCGTAGCCGCGCAGGCGGGCCTCGGGGACGTTGGCGAACAGATCGCGGATGGGGGTGAACAGGCCGGTGTAGGTGGCGGGGTTGCTGCGCGGGGTGCGGCCGATCGGGTTCTGGTCGATGCTGATGATTTTTTCCACGTGTTCCAGGCCTTCCAGGCGCGCGAAGGGCGCGGGATTGGCCTGCGCCCGGTGCAGTCGCTGGGCCAGCGCCGTCACCAGGGTGTCGTTCACCAGCGTGGATTTGCCCGAGCCAGACACCCCGGTGATACAGCTGAAGCGCCCGATGGGCAGGGCGAGATCCACGGCCTGCAGATTGTTGCCGCTGCAGCCCAGAATGCGCAGCCAGCGCGTGTCCGCCTGCTCGGTGTCCACCGGGCGGCGGGCGGGGATGGCGATGCGCCGGGCGCCGGACAGGTATTGGCCGGTCAGGGACTGCGGCTGCGCGGCGATATCCTGCGGGGTGCCCTGGGCCACCACCTGGCCGCCGTGTTCACCCGCGCCTGGGCCCATGTCCAGCACGTGGTCGGCGGCGCGGATCATGTCCTCGTCGTGCTCCACCACGATGACGCTGTTGCCCAGGTCGCGCAGCTGTTGCAGGGTGCTGATCAGGCGCTGGTTGTCGCGTTGGTGCAGGCCGATGGAGGGTTCGTCCAGCACGTACATGACCCCCGTCAGGCCCGAGCCGATCTGGCTGGCCAGGCGGATGCGCTGGGCTTCGCCGCCCGACAGCGTGTCGGCGCTGCGATCCAGCGACAAATAGCCCAGGCCGACATTGTCCAGGAAGTCCAGGCGCACGCGGATTTCCTGGACAATGCGCTCGGCCACTTCGCGCCGGGCGCCCCCCAGGGCGCTGGTCTGGAACCAGCGCCGGCAGTCGGCCAGCGACAGGGCTTCGATTTCGTAGATCGCCCGGCCCCGGCGCTCGCCGGGGCCCGCATCTTCGCCGATCAGGACATGGCGGGCCTCGCCGCAGAGCCGCGCCCCGTGACATTCGGGACAGGGGCGGGTGTGGCGCAGGCGAGACAGCTCGTCGCGCACGGCATTGGAATGGGTTTCGCGCCAGCGGCGTTCCAGGTTGGGGATGACGCCTTCGAAGGCGTGCCGGCGGATGCTGGGGATGCCGCCTTCACCCAGGTATTGGAAGGCGATTTCCTCGTCGCCCGAGCCCCGCAGCAGGCGGGTTCGTACGGTGTCGTCCAGATCCTGGTAGGGGGTGTCCAGGCTGAAGTGATAGTGCTGCGCCAGGCTGGCCATCATGGCGTAGCTGAAGGCATTGCGCCGATCCCAGCCGTGGATGGCGCCGGCGGCCAGGCTCAGTTCGGGGAAGGCCACCACGCGCTCGGGGTCGAACGCTTCGACCTGGCCCAGGCCGTTGCAGCGGGGACAGGCCCCCACCGGATTGTTGAAACTGAACAGCCGGGGCTCCAGCGTCCCCATGCCGCGCGCGCAGACGGGGCAGGCATAGGCGGCGGAAAACGCGCGTGTTTCCTGGGTGTCCAGGTCAAGGATCGTGCTGCGGCCTTGGGCGAGATCCAGCGCGGTCTCGAAGCTTTCGGCCAGGCGCTGGCGGCTGTCGGGCCGCACGCGCACGCGGTCGACCACCACGTCCAGATCCCAGGGGCCGTCGATGGCGGGCAGCGGCTGGCTGCCGTCGATCGGGGTGATCGCGCCATTGATGCGGGCGCGCACGAAACCCAGCGCCTGCAGGCGGCGGCATTCGGCGGTCAGGTCGTCCTGGCGGCCCGGCGCCAGGGGGGCCAGAATGGCCAGGCGGGTGCCTTCGGGCAGGGCCAGCACCTGATCCACCATCTGGCTGACGCTTTGCGCCCGCAGCGGCAAGTGGTGTTCCGGGCAGAACGGCGTGCCCACCCGCGCATACAGCAGGCGCAGGTAATCGTGGATTTCCGTGACCGTGCCGACGGTGGAACGCGGGTTGTGGCCGGCCGTTTTTTGTTCGATGGCAATCGCGGGCGACAGGCCGGTGATTACATCCACGTCGGGCTTGTCCATCATCTGCAGAAACTGCCGGGCGTAGGCCGACAGGCTTTCCACATAGCGGCGCTGGCCTTCGGCATACAGGGTGTCGAAAGCCAGGGACGATTTGCCCGAGCCCGACAGGCCGGTGACGACCACCAGACGGCGGCGGGGAAGATCCACCGAAATATTCTTCAGGTTGTGGGTGCGGGCACCCCGGATGCAGATGGCGTCCATGCCGGTAGGGAGGTTCAGGTTTTTCAAAGGACAACTTGCTACTATAACGCGCAGCGTCCATGCGACCGCATGGGGCTGGTGTTTTCTGATCTTCTGCGGCCCAGTGCCCGCCCGGCGCCGCCCGCCGGGAAATCTTTTTCTACTGCGGTTTTTCTATGGCCCGATCTGCCCGCTCGTCCACTCCCCGCCTGAAGCTTACTGTGCTGGAACGCCGTAGCAGCATTGCCCTGGCTTTGCTGTTTGCCGCCCGCATGCTGGGGTTGTTTCTGCTGACGCCCATTTTCGCGGTGGCGGCCGTGACGTTGGCGGGGGGCGATGATCCTGTCCGGGTGGGGCTGGCCCTGGGGGCCTATGGCCTGACCCAGGCCATCATGCAAATCCCCCTGGGGATGGCGTCCGACCGCTACGGCCGCCGCCCGGTCATTGTGTTCGGCATGCTGCTGTTCGTGCTGGGCGGGGTCATCTGCGCCCTGAGCAACGATGTGGACTGGGTTACGGTCGGGCGCGTCATCCAGGGGCTGGGGGCGGTGTCGGCGGCCATCACGGCCTGGATCGCCGATGCCACCCGCCCCGAAGTCCGTACCCGGGCCATGGCCATGGTCGGGGGCTCCATCGGGATTTCCTTTGCCTTGTCGCTGGTGCTGTCGCCCATGCTGGTGGGGCAGTTCGGTCTGTCGGGCCTGTTCTGGGCCATCAGCCTGCTGGGTTTCGTGTGCTTGCTGATCGCCATGTTCTTCGTGCCCGACGTGCCCAAGTCCGAAGACGACATCATCCAGGTCACGCCGCACGATGTTCTGGCCAAGCGCGATCTGCTGCGCCTGAACTTCGGGGTGTTCTGCCTGCATTTCATCCTGATGGCGCTGTTCATGGTGGCTCCGGGCCTGTTGGGGCGGCTGGGCGGGTTCGATATGGCCACGCTGTGGCAGGTGTACCTGCCGGTGATTCTGGCGTCGTTCGTGCTGATGGTGCCGGCGGTGTTTTACACCGAGACCCGCAAGGCCCACAAGGCCGCGCTCGAACTCTCCGTGTTGGGCCTGGCGCTGGTGCTGGGGGTGTTGCCCTGGCTGGACGGTTCGTTCGCGCTGGTGGTGGCGGCCCTGATCGGGTTTTTCGTGTTCTTCAATATCCTTGAAGCCCTGCAGCCCTCGCTGGTGTCGCGGGTGGCGCCGCCCGCCTATAAGGGTCTGGCGCTGGGTTTCTACAATACGGCGCAGTCGCTGGGGGTGTTTGCCGGGGGCCTGCTGGGCGGGGTGCTGGTGCGCGGCAGCGGGCCCAATATGGTGTTCTGGATGTGCGCGATGCTGGCGGTGGTCTGGTTGTATACGGCGCGGGGGTTCAAGGATATCCGGGGGGAGCGCTGAAGGGTATTGTTGAGCTGGGAGCTGGGAGCTGGGAGCTGGGAGCTGGGAGCTGGGGCTTTGGGGGCTTCAGCGGCATATCATGGGTGGAGTGCTTTTTAGTGACAGCTCATCGTTGCGCGGGGTGGCGGGCGGGACAGGTCGTATGTTGGCGGCTTCGCCGAGTAGGTTGGGGCGTACTCCAACAGTCCCGCCCGCCACCCCGCGCAACGATGTGACGACCATTGAAATGCTGCAAGAAACGGCAAGTGGCGAAAGCACGCGGGGATGTCTACGCTGTTTTGTGACCGGTCAACGAACGCAACCAAGGCAGCAAGGGCAACAAAGGGCCATCGTTGTGCCCCGTTAAAGTCTGCGCCCTCCGAGCCCCCGCGCCGCGCAGGCGTGTTCAGAACCCAGGCAGGCGCTGAACACAATCGTCTTCAGGGCGTGCCCAGATCCTGTTCCACCGCATAGCAGGCCACCAGGCGCCCGCCCTGGTTTTTCAGGGTGGGGATTTTTTCGCGGCATACCGGCATCACGCGTGGGCAACGGCTGCTGAAAGGGCAGCCGGGGGGCGGGTTCAGCGGGCTGGGCAGTTCGCCCGAAATCCGAATGCGCTCACCGTGGCCCTCCTGGTTCAGGCGCGGGGTGGCCGACAGCAGCGCCTGGGTGTACGGGTGCAGCGGCTGGTTGAAGATGGCCGCCTTGCTGCCTTGTTCCACGACCCGGCCCAGGTACATCACCATGACTTCGTCGGCCAGGTGCTCTACCACCGACAGGTCGTGCGAAATGAACACGTATGACAGGCCCAGCTCGTTTTGCAGATCCTTCATCAGGTTCAGCACCTGGGCGCGCACCGAGACATCCAGGGCGGATACGGCCTCGTCGGCCACCAGAATTTCCGGATCCAGCATCAGGCCCCGCGCAATGGCGATGCGCTGGCGCTGGCCGCCGGAGAACATGTGCGGATAGCGGCTGTAGTGCTCGGGGCGCAGGCCCACGCGCGCCATCATGGCCTGCCCGCGTTCGCGCCGCTGGGCGGCGCTCAGGGACGTGTTGATCAGCAGGGGTTCTTCCAGGATGTCGCTGATGCGCTTGCGCGGATTGAGCGACGCGTAGGGGTTTTGGAAGATGATCTGGATCTTCTTGCGCCGCAGGCGGGCGAGTTCGGGGCTGGTGTGGGAGACATCCTGGCCGCGGTACAGCAATTGTCCCGCCGTGGGAGGCTCGATCATGGTGAGCACGCGGGCCAGGGTCGATTTGCCACAGCCGGATTCGCCCACCACGGCCAGGGTCTTGCTGGCCTGCAGGGTGAAGGACACCCCGTCCAGCGCCTTGACGGAGCGCTTGGGCTTCATGAAACCGCCTTCGACCTGGTAGTGGCGTTTCAGGTCGATGGCTTGCAGCACGATGTCGGAATCGGTGGCCGGGGCCGCGTCGGGGGTTGCGGTGGTGTTCATGCGGAAATCTCGGTGGGTGCTTCGACAGGCTGGCCCTGGTCATTGAGCGGCGTGTGGCATTTGACTTGGCGCCCTTCGGGCCCGCGCAGCGCGGGTTCTTCGGTGCGGCAGCGGTCTGTGGCGTAGGGGCAGCGCGGGCTCAACAGACAGCCCTTGGGGCGGTCGTAGCGCCCGGGCACCACGCCGGGCAGGGAAACTAGCCGGTCGCTGTCCTTGGAGAATTCGGGCAGCGCGCGCAGCAGGGCCTGGGTATATGGGTGGCGCGGGGTGCGGAAGATTTCATTGGCCGGGCCGGATTCCACCAATTGGCCCGCGTACATCACCAGGATGCGATCGGCGGCTTGGGCCACCAGGGCCAGGTCGTGGGTGATCAGCACCAGACCCAGGCCCTGCTGGCGCTGCAGATCCAGCAGCAGATCCATGATTTGCGCCTGGATGGTGACGTCCAGCGCGGTCGTGGGCTCGTCGGCGATCAGCAGACGCGGGCTACAGGCAATGGCCATGGCGATCATGACCCGCTGGCTCATGCCGCCCGACAGCTGGTGCGGGTAGGCGCGCAGGCGCGATGCCGGGTCGGGGATGCCGACCTGATCCAGCAGTTCCAGCACCCGGGCGCGCAGGGCCTTGCGCGACCCGCCCTGGTGCACCCGCAGGGCTTCGCTGATCTGGTATTCCACCGTATAGCAGGGGTTCAGGCTGGTCATCGGATCCTGGAAGATCATGGAGATCTTGGAGCCGACGATTTCCCGGCGTTTTCTTTCGGGCAGCGACAGGAGATTCTGGCCCTCGAAGCGCAGGGCGTCGGCCTGCACGCGGCCGGGGAAATCGATCAGGCCCATCAGGGCCAGCGAACTGACGGATTTGCCCGAGCCGGATTCGCCGACCAGGCCGACGACTTCGCCGGCGTTGACGTGGTAACTGACGCGATCCACCGCCTTGAAGGGTGCGGATTCATCGCCGAAATGCACGGACAGGTTTTGAACTTCCAACATGGTCTGCCCTTCCTAGACTTTCAGGCGCGGGTCCAGCGCATCGCGCAGGCCATCGCCCATCAGATTGAATGCCAGCACGGCCAGCAGGATGGCCAGGCCGGGGAATGTGACGACCCACCAGGCGCTTTGCGCGAACTGCAGCACGTCGGCCAGCATGGTGCCCCATTCGGGGGTGGGGGGCTGGGCGCCCATGCCCAGAAAGCCCAGGGCCGCCATGTCCAGGATGGCATTGGAAAAGCCCAGCGAAGCCTGCACGATCAGGGGGGCGACGCAGTTGGGCAGGATGTTGATGAACATCTGCCGCCAGGCGCCCGCGCCCACCACGCGCGAGGCGATGACGTAGTCGCGGGTCATTTCGCGCAGCACGGCGGCGCGGCTCAGGCGGACGTAGTGCGGCAGGGCGACGAAGCTGAGGGCCAGCGAGGCGTTGACGATGGACGGCCCGAAGATGGCCACCAGCACCAGGGCCAGCAGCAGGCTGGGCAGGGCCAGCATGATGTCCACCAGACGCATGATGGTGATGTCCACCACGCCGCCCGTGTAGCCGGCCAGGACGCCGAAGAAAATCCCCAGCACCAGCGAAATGCTGACCACCAGAAAGCCCACCAGCAGGGACAGCCGGGCGCCGTAGATCAGGCGCGACAGCACGTCGCGCCCCACGTCGTCGGTGCCCAGGATGAATTGCCAACTGCCGCCGTCTTGCCAGACGGGCGGTTGCAGCAGGTGTTCGCGGAACTGGGCGGTGGGATCGTGCGGGGCGATCAGGTTGGCGCCGATGGCGATCAGCAGCATGACCACGATGTAGATCAGGCCGGTCAGCGCCCCTTTGTTGCGGGAAAAATCCTGCCAGAAGGACTTGAAAGGCCCCGGCGGGGCGGGCATGGTTTGGGTCAGTTCAGTCATTATCGCCCCTGTTTCTGGCGAATTCGCGGATCGGCGAAGCCATACAAAATATCAACAAGCATATTGACCAGAATAATGATGGTGGCGACGATCAGCACCCCGCCCTGGACGACGGGATAGTCGCGCTGCGCCAGGCCCTGGATCAGCCAGCGGCCGATGCCCGGCCAGGAGAAAATGGTTTCCGTCAGGATGGCGCCCACCATCAGCACCCCCACTTGCAGGCCGATCACGGTAATCACGGGCAGCAGGGCGTTGCGCAGGGCGTGCACGATCACCACGCGCAGGCGCGACAGGCCCTTGGCGCGCGCCGTGCGGATATAGTCTTCGTTCAGGACTTCTAGCATGGACGAGCGCGTCATGCGCACGATCACGGCCAGGGGAATCGTGCCCAGCACGAAGGCGGGCAGCAGAATATGGTGCAGGGCGTCCCAGAAATCGCCCGCTTCGCCGAACAGCCAGGTGTCGATCAGCATGAAGCCGGTCAGGGGGTCGCTGGGATCCAGGAACAAGGCGGCGCTGACGCGCCCGGAGACCGGCATCAAGTCCCATTGCACCGAGACCAGCATGATCAGCATCAGGCCCCACCAGAACACCGGCATGGAATAGCCCGCCAGCGCGGCGGTGATCGACGCATGGTCGAACCAGGAGCCGCGCTTGACGGCGGCCAGCACGCCCACGGGGATGCCGATGACCAGGGCGATACACATGGCCACGAAGCTGAGTTCCAGGGTGGCCTGGAAGCGCGGCATGAATTCTTCCCAGATCGGGCCGCGGGTCGTCAGCGACGTGCCCAGGTCGCCGTGCAGCACGCCCCAGATATAGTGCCCGTACTGGACGAGCCAGGGCTGATCCAGGCCCAGTTGCGCCATCATGGCCGCGTGCTGTTCCGGCGACAGGCCGCGTTCGCCCGCCATGATCAGCACGGGGTCGCCGGGGATCAGGTGGATGAAGACGAAAGTCAGCAGGGTAATGCCGATGAACGTCGGAATGGCCAGCCCGACGCGTTTGAGTATGAAAAAAAACATAATGCGGATGGGCCCGTATAGGAGCTCGCCCGGCGCATGCCAGGCGAGGAATAAGCGTCTGCCGGGCCTGGAAGCATTCAGGCGCCGGCAAGTGCCCGGCCAGCGGCGGTCACGCGGAGCGCGCGCCGGGCTGGCCGGGGCAGCAAGGCCTTATTTTTCCAGGCTGACCTGGTCAAAGGTGTGGCGGCCCAGGGGGGACACCGTGTAGCCCTTGACTTCCTTGCGCAGGGGCTCGAACACCGTCGAGTGCGCGATCATGACGGCCGGGGCCTGGTCGTGCATGACCTGCTGCGCCTGCTTGTAGAGTTCTACGCGCTTGGCGTGATCCGCCGTGGTGCGGGCGGGCAGGATCAGGTCTTCGAAGGGCTGGTAGCACCAGCGGGAATAGTTGGAACCCGATTTGGCGGCGGCGCAGCTGAACAGGGTGGCCAGGAAGTTGTCGGGATCCCCGTTGTCGCCCGTCCAGCCGATCAGCATGGTCTGGTGTTCGCCGTTCTTGGTGCGTTTCAGGTATTCGCCCCATTCGTAGGACACGACTTTGGCCTTGACGCCGATCTTGGCCCAGTCGGCCTGGATCATTTCGGCCATGCGCCGGGCGTTGGGGTTGTACGGGCGCTGCACCGGCATGGCCCACAGGTCGGTTTCAAAGCCGTCCGGGTAGCCGGCTTCGGCCAGCAAGGCCTTGGCCTTGGCGATATCGTGCGGCCAGTCCTGGACATCGTCGTTGTAGCTCCACATGGTAGGCGGCAGCAGGTTCTTGGCGGGTTGGCCGGCACCCTGGAAGACGGCTTCGATGATGGCGGGCTTGTCGATGGCCATGGACAGGGCCTGGCGCACCTTCAGGTTGTCGAAGGGTTTCTTGGAGGTATTGAACGACAGGTAACCGACGTTCAGGCCGGCTTGTTCCATCAGCTGGACGTCCGGGTTTTTCTTGATGGCGTCCAGGTCGGCCGGGTTGGGATACGGCATGGATTGGCATTCGTTCTTTTGCAGCTTGGCATAGCGCACCGAGGCATCCGGCGTGATGGCGAACACCAGGCGGTCGACCTTGGCCTTGTCGCCCCAGTAGTTCTCGAACTTCTTGTACAGGATGCGGGCGTCTTTCTGGTAGGTGACGAATTCGAAGGGGCCGGTGCCGACCGGGTCGGTATCGACCTTGGTGGGGGTCTTGGCCTTCATCATGGCATCGGCGTATTCAGCCGATTGGATCGAGGTGAAGTCCATGCCCAGGTTGGCGATGAACGGGGCCTCCGGGCGGGTCAGCACGAAGCGCACCGTGTTGTCGTCGACCTTTTCGACCTTTTCGATCAATTCGCCCATGCCCATATCGTTGAAATATTGATACGAGGCGTTGGAGACCTTGTGGTACGGGTGGTTTGGATCCAACTGGCGCAGGAAGGAAAACACCACATCGTCGGCGTTGAAATCGCGGGTGGGGGTAAAGCCCTTGTTGGCGTGGAATTTCACCCCTTTGCGCAGGTGGAAGGTATAGGCTTTGCCGTCTTCGCTGACATCCCAGGATTCGGCCAGGCCGGGCACGACTTCGGTGCTGCCGGGCTTGAATTCGACCAGGCGGTCAAAGACGGGGTGGATTGCGTCATTCGAGGTGCCGGACGTGAAGAACGCGGCGTTGAAGCCTTCGGGCGAACCCTCGGAGCAGTAGACATAGGTGGTGGCGGCTTGGGCGGAGCCGAAAGCCAGGGCCAGGGAGACCAAGGACAGGCCCAGAGTACGTTTGGAAATTTTCATTTTCTCCTCGCGGATGTGCGTGAATCTGCGAGAACATAGCATGAAATGGCGTGTTTGCCGTAGTCCCAGGGCATCAAGGATTACCCGAATGCCGATTTGTGCAACTTTGTTAAAACCCGCATGGTTGCTTGTTTTCGATCGGTTTCCAGGTTTTTTTGTTGAACAAAGATTTTGTGTATACAACGTGCCTGGGTTCTACCTTGATGGCGTGAAGGTATTACTTTTGTGCGAACCGGATGGCGCGCAAGGCCGGGCGGTGGCGGCCGGGCCGCCCGGCCTGTTTTGCCCGGTTTCCAGGGTTAACCCGATTGGGCGATAATGTCACTTTTGCCGACTCCGCCGGGACAGGCGGCGGGCCGATCCCCGATAATGGCAAGCACATACATTGATCAAATCACAGGATTCCCACCATGGCCTCAGTCAACAAAGTCATTCTCGTCGGTAATCTGGGGCGCGACCCGGAGGTCCGCTACAGCCCGGATGGCGCCGCCATCTGCAATGTGTCCATCGCCACGACCAGCCAATGGAAGGACAAATCCACCGGCGAACGCCGCGAGGAAACCGAATGGCACCGTGTCGTGTTCTATAACCGCCTGGCTGAAATCGCCGGCGAATACCTGCGCAAGGGCCGCGCTGTTTATGTCGAGGGCCGCCTGAAGACGCGCAAATGGCAAGACAAGGATACCGGCGCCGACCGCTACAGCACGGAAATCGTGGCCGACCAGATGCAAATGCTGGGCGGCCGGGACTCGGCCGGCGAAGCAGGCGGCGATGCCGGCTTTTCGCAGCCGCCCGCCCGCCGCGCCCCGCAGCAGCAGCAACGGCCCGCCGCCCCGGCGGCGGCCCCGGCCAGCAACCTGGCCGATATGGACGACGATATTCCGTTCTAAGGTCTACCCTCCTTGTGAGTGTTAAAAAAACCCAGTAGCTCGTTGAGGCTACTGGGTTTTTCCTTGTGCGCCCAGCATGGGCGCACTCCTGCGGGTGCAAGTCCCGCCATAAGCGGCGTCGAGCCGGAGCGAGGACTCAGCAGAGGTCATCGTAGTCGTCGAACGCGCGGGCTGGAAAGGCTGAGGGCGAGGCGGCGAAGGATCGAACAAGAAGGAGTATGACTCGCCATGTCGATGCAACTCGTATTGCCTCAGATGCCCCACGCTGCAACCGGGTGATATCGTCGTGGCCGACAACCTGTCTTCTCATAAGGCTCAAGGCGTCAGAGCGGCCATCGAAGCAGCCGGTGCCTCGCTGCGTTACCTGCCGCCGTATTCGCCGGACCTCAACCCGATCGAGAAGATGTTCTCCAAACTCAAGGCCCTATTACGCAAAGCCGCCAAACGGACCGTGGACGATCTGTGGAACGAAATCGGCAGGGTGCTGGAGCTGTTTACGCCCGCAGAATGCGCCAATTACTTTGCTTCATGCGGATACGTAAATAAATAAATCGAAAATGCTCTAGCGCTGGCGTTTAGGCTACAAATGCCGCTCTACATCTTGGCGTTGATGCAAGATGCGGATGACATCCAAGCGGTCGGCGTACATTAGGAAGTAAATGACATGCGAGCCGCATAGGTATTTCTGGAAGTCTGGCAACCCCGAGGGGCGGCCCTGCTTGAGGCCAGCGGCGAGCCCTTCAAATGCTTCGACAAAGTTGCGGTGATAGGTATCCGCTTGTTCCATCGACCAGCGTTTGGCCGTATACAGCCAGATTTCCTCAAGGTCGGCTTCGGCCAGTGGTGACAGCCGATAAGGCTTAGCCATGCTCGGCGTGCATCCGGCTCAGGAACGCTTCGCTATCGAACGGGCGCGGTTCGCCAGACTCAAGGCCCGCATTGAGTGCTTCTTGCAAGGCGCGTACCTTGGTTTCGTGCTCTTCCAGCAACCGTAACCCCGCCCGGACGACATCACTGGCACTGCCATAGCGACCGCCTTGCACCTGGGTATCAATGAAGCTGGTGAAGTGCTCACCAAGGGTGACAGAGGTATTTCGGCTCATGATGTAATCTCCTGTTGGGGTACCAATATATACCAAATAATGGTAGTTAAGCAGAAGATCTCGATCCTAGTGCGATGGAGGCGTTTACTCAGCTAGACGGCGGCCGACACCCCGGTCACCCGGTGCCGCGCCAATGATTGCGCGATGGCACCGCTGGCTTTCATCCGGGCGACAAAATCGTCCAGAAAATCCGCTGCGGCATTGCCGCGGGCCTTGGCCACCCCCATGGCCTGCTGGATGACCATGAAGCGTTCGTCCAGCAGCCGCAACCCGGTCAGAGACTGGGTGTCGGCTTCCAGCTGCTGCCTGACCCCGGCGGCGACTTCCCAGCCCTGGGACAGGAAAGTGGACACCACCGCCTGCGACGAAGGCGCCCGTATGATTTGCGCGGCTTGCAGGTGGCGCGTCAGGAACAGATCGTAGGCGCTGCCTTGGCCCACCACCACCCGGTTGCCCGCCTGATCCACCTGCGGGTTGCGGCGGATGGGCGAGTCTTCCCGAACCAGGTAGTAGCCTTCGATCAGGGCGTAGGGCGCGGTGAATGCGATTTTCTCGCCGCGCACCGGATCGATGGCAAAAAAACCGAGATCGGCCTGGCCGTCGCCCACGGCGCGCACGGATTCGCCGGCGGTCTTGAATACCTGCAATGTCAGCGGCAGGCCCAGTTGCCCGGCCAGCGCCTGGGCCAGGTCGATGGAGATGCCATGGACTTCCTGGGTGCCGGGGTCTTGCCTGGCCAGCAGGGGATTGCCGATATTGATGGCGGCGCGCAGCGTGCCGGTGGGGGCCAGGGCGGTGGGAAGAGCGGGACGGGTCGTCATGGGATGAGCCTGTGCGTCTGGGTTTGGGTACAAAGCCTGAATACAAAGCCTGCGGTCTTGTTCAATGATACACAGTGCGCCACCGGGGCGGTGCGTGGGGCCGTTCAGCCGCGCAGACGGCGGGCAGGGCTCAAACAGGCAGGTATCTGGGCAAGCCGATCCGTATCATGGCCTGCACAAACCGGCATTGCGTTCGGCGGATCGGCCTTGCCGCGCAGGCGGCAGGCAGGCATAATGGCTTATTGTCTATACAAATAAAGAGGGCTGCATGTCTTCCGGTCAAACCCCCTGCGTCAACGCCCTGGATGCTGGATCAGCCCGCCGCGTGTTGTGGAAAAACCTGCGCCTGGTGCCGCCCGGCTGGCAGGCCGGGCCCGTGCCGGCGTCCGATATGGTCACCGAAGGCCGCCGCATTGCCTGGATCGGGACGGCCGGCCAAGCCCCCGCCCCGGTGGCCGGGGATGCGACGCACGACCTGCAAGGTGCCTGGGTCACCCCCGGCCTGATCGACTGCCACACGCACTTGGTGCATGGCGGCCAGCGGGCCGACGAGTTCGCTCTGCGGCTGGCCGGGGCCAGCTACGAAGACATCGCCCGCCAGGGCGGGGGGATTGTCTCCAGCGTGCGGGCCACCCGCGCGGCCGACGAAGACGCTTTATTCGAGCAGGCGTTGGTGCGCCTGGATGCCCTGCGCGCCGAAGGGGTGACCGCCATCGAGATCAAGTCCGGCTATGGGCTGGATTTGGCCACCGAACGCAAGATGCTGCGTGTTGCCCGCCGCCTGGGGCAGGCGCGGCCGGTGACCGTGCGCACCACGTTTCTGGGGGCGCACGCTTTGCCGCCGGAATACGCGGGCCGGGCCGACGACTATATCGCCCGGGTGTGCGATGTCATGCTGCCCGCCTTGCAGGACGAGGGTCTGGTCGATGCGGTGGATGTGTTTTGCGAAGGCATCGGTTTCAATCTGGCGCAGTCGGAACGGGTTTTGCAGGCCGCCACGCAGCGTGGCCTGCCAGTGAAAATGCACGCCGAACAGTTGTCCCTGCTGGGCGGCACCGCGCTGGCGGCCCGCTATGGGGCGCTGTCGGCGGATCACCTGGAATGGCTGGACGAGGCCGGCGTCCTGGCCATGCGCCAGGCCGGCATGGTGGCGGTGCTGCTGCCGGGCGCTTATTATTTCCTGCGCGATACCCATCTGCCGCCCATCGGGCTGCTGCGCCGCCATGGGGTGCCCATGGCGCTGGCCACGGATTGCAATCCGGGCACCTCGCCCGCGACCTCGCTGCTGCTGATGATGAACATGGCCTGCACCTTGTTCAAGCTGACGGTCGCCGAAGCCCTGGACGGCGTCACGCGCCATGCCGCCGATGCCCTGGGGGCGCCGGACGTCACCGGCCGCCTGGCCGTGGGCCATTTGGCAGATTTTGTGGTGTGGGATGTCGATAGCCCGGCGGAGTTGGCGTATTGGATGGGCTTGCCGCGTTGCAGGCGGGTGGTGCGCCACGGCGAGATCGTGGGATAGCCCGATCTCGCCGTCATCCGCCGCCTCATTGCTTCACCGGCGCGTCAAACCCGATAAGCCCCCGCCAGCACCCGCTGTCCCACGATGTCCAGATCCGGGGCCAGCAGCCGATCCTTGTCATAGAACGGGACATCGGCGCGAATCAAGGCATGCAGCTTTTGCAATGGCTCGGAGGTTTTCAGCGGCGCGTGGAAGTCGATCCCCTGCGCCGCGCACAGCAGTTCGATGCCCACGATGTGCGCCGTGTTGCGTGCCATGTCGGTCAGCCGGCGGGCGGAAAACGTCGCCATGCTGACGTGGTCTTCCTGGTTGGCCGAAGTGGGCAGACTGTCCACGCTGCCGGGGTGCGCCAGCGACTTGTTTTCCGAGGCCAGCGCCGCCGCCGTTACATGGGCGATCATGAAGCCCGAGTTCAGGCCCGGCTCGGGCACCAGAAAAGGCGGCAGGCCCGAGATGCTGGCGTCGATCAGCAAGGCCACCCGGCGTTCGGCCAGGCCGCCGATTTCCGCAATGGCCAGTGCCAGCGTATCGGCGGCGAAGGCCACGGGTTCGGCGTGGAAATTGCCGCCGGAAATCACTTGGCCCGGCTGACCGTCGCGCCCGGCGAAGACCAGCGGATTGTCCGTGACGGCGTTGGCTTCGGTCAGCAGCGTGCCGGCCGCTTGCCGCATCAGGTCGTGGATGGCCCCCATGACCTGGGGCTGGCAGCGCAGGCTGTAGGGGTCTTGCACCTTGTTGTCCGACACCAGGTGCGATTGGCGGATGGCGCTGCCCGCCAGCAGGGCCCGGTAGCGTTCAGCCACCTTGATCTGGCCCGGCTGACCGCGAATTTCATGCACGCGGGGGTCGAACGGCGCATCGCTGCCTTTGGCCGCATCCACACTCAGTGCCCCGGCCAGCACGGCGCTGTCGAACAGGTGTTCGGCCAGGAACAGGCCATGCAAAGCGAGTGCCGTGGACACCTGGGTGCCGTTGATCAGGGCCAGCCCTTCTTTTGCCGCCAACTGGATGGGCGCGATGCCGGCTTGCGCCAGGGCCTGGTCGGCGGGCAGCCACTGGCCATCGCGGCCGATCAGCCCTTCGCCGAACAGCGCCAGCGTCATGTGCGACAAGGGGGCCAGGTCGCCCGAAGCGCCGACCGAGCCTTTTTCGGGGATGTGCGGGATCAGGCCCGCATTGAAAATCCGCAGCAGCGTCTGCACGACGTGCGAGCGGATACCCGAGTAGCCGCGTGCCAGGCTGGCGATCTTCATGGCCATCAGCAGGCGCACGACGCGCGCGTCCAGCGGCTGGCCGACGCCGACGGAATGCGACAGGATCAGGTTGCGCTGCAGGGTTTCCAGCTGGTCGTCGGGGATGCGGGTCTGGGCCAGCTTGCCAAAGCCCGTATTGATGCCATAGGCCGGGTCGCCCCGGTCGATGATGGCCTGGACGATGGCGGCGGAGGCGTCCATGTCCTGGATGGCCTGATCGGGCAGGGACAGCTGGACGCCGCCTTGCCAGATTTGCCGCAGGTCGTCCAAAGTCAAGGTGCCCGGTGTCAGTGTCAGTGAATTGCTCATGATGTGTCTCGCTGGTCTACTCAAAAAGGACGGCTGAGGCAGGTGTCCCGCAGCCGCCGTGTCGATGGCAAAAATCAGTCGCCGGCCCCCAGCATGGGCAGCTTCAGCCCGAAGGATCGGGCGGTTTCGATGGCCAGCGGGTAGCCCGCGTCGGCGTGGCGCATCACGCCGCTGCCGCAGTCGTTGATCAGTACACGCTCCAGCCGGCGGGCGGCGGCGTCTGTGCCGTCGGCCACGATCACCATGCCGGCGTGCTGGCTGTAGCCCATGCCCACGCCGCCGCCGTGGTGCAGCGATACCCAGCTGGCCCCGCCCGCCGTGTTCAGCAGGGCGTTCAGCAAGGGCCAGTCGGACACCGCGTCCGTGCCGTCGCGCATGGCTTCGGTTTCGCGGTTGGGGCTGGCCACCGAGCCCGTGTCCAGGTGGTCGCGGCCGATCACGATGGGGGCTTTCAGTTCGCCCGTGCGCACCATCTCGTTGAAGGCTAGCCCGGCGCGGTGGCGTTCGCCCAGGCCCAGCCAGCAGATGCGCGCCGGTAGCCCCTGGAAATCGATGCGTTCGCGCGCCATGTCCAGCCACTGGATCATGTGGTGGTTGTCCGGGAACAGTTCCTTCAGCTTGCGGTCGGTGGCGTAGATGTCTTCCGGGTCGCCCGACAGCGCCACCCAGCGGAACGGCCCCTTGCCTTCGCAAAACAGCGGGCGGATATAGGCGGGCACGAAGCCGGGGAAGTCGAATGCGTTGCGGATGCCTTCGTCATAGGCCACCTGGCGGATGTTGTTGCCGTAGTCCACCGTGGGGATGCCCAGGGCGTGCAGATCCAGCATGGCCTGCACGTGGCGGGCGCAGGATTGCGCGGCCTCGGCCCGCAGGCGGCTGTGCTGCGCCGGGTCGGCTTGGGCGGCCTGCCATTGCTCTACCGTCCAGCCCGAGGGCAGGTAGCCGTGGATCAGGTCGTGCGCCGAGGTCTGGTCGGTGACCAGATCCGGGCGCGGGCCGCCGGTCTGGGCGCGGCGGGCGATTTCCGGCAGGAGGTCGGCGGCATTGCCCAGCAGGCCGATGGACACGGCTTCCCGGCGGGCGGTGTGTTCGGCGATCAGGGCCAGGGCCTCGTCCAGGTCGCGCGCCTGCTTGTCCAGGTAGCGCGTGCGCAGGCGAAAATCAATGTGCGATTGCTGGCATTCGATGTTCAGAGAGCAGGCCCCGGCGAAGCTGGCGGCCAGGGGCTGCGCCCCGCCCATGCCGCCCAGGCCCGCCGTCACGATCCAGCGGCCCGTATACGACCCGCCGAAATGCTGGCGGCCCGCTTCGACAAAGGTTTCGTAGGTGCCTTGCACAATGCCCTGGCTGCCGATGTAGATCCAGCTGCCGGCGGTCATCTGGCCATACATGAACAGGCCCGCCTGGTCGAGTTCATTGAATTTTTCCCAGGTGGCCCACTTGGGCACCAGGTTGGAGTTGGCCAGCAGCACGCGCGGGGCGTCCGGGTGGGTCTTGAAGACGCCCACGGGCTTGCCGGACTGCACCAGCAGGGTTTCGTCTTCTTCCAGCTTGCGCAGGCTGTCCAGGATGGCATCGAAGCAGGCCCAATTGCGCGCCGCCCGGCCGATGCCGCCATAGACCACCAGGTGCTTGGGGTTCTCCGCCACGGCGGGATCCAGGTTGTTCTGAATCATGCGGTAGGCGGCTTCGATCGTCCAGTTGCGGCAATGCAGCTGGCTGCCGGTGGGGGCGTGGATGTCGCGGCTGGCGTCGTAGCGTGGGTCATTGGCGTGGGGCGATGTGCTCATGGCGGGCTCCTGTGTGCGTGGATTTGACGGAATCGGGTGGGTAAGCAATGTGTCTGTTCAAGGGAACAGGCTGGAAAATGATCTATTGTATATACAACAAGCGTGAAAAAATAAAGACCTTGGGATCGGGGGCGGGAGGCCCTCCCGCGCGGGCGATGGTCAAGCCAGGCTGGCCGTCCTGCCGGCCGACAGGAACTGGATCAGCCGGGCGCTGCTCGGCTGATCCAGCACATCCCGGGGATTGCCTTCTTCTTCGACCCGGCCTTCGTGCAGAAACATGACATGGCTGGAGACATCGCGGGCGAACGCCATCTCGTGGGTGACGACGACCATGGTGCGGCCCTCCTCGGCCAGGGCTTGCATGACGCGCAGTACCTCGCCCACCAGTTCGGGGTCCAGGGCGGAAGTGGGTTCGTCGAACAGCAAGACCTCGGGTTCCAGTGCCAGGGCGCGGGCGATGGCGACGCGCTGCTGCTGCCCGCCCGAGAGAAAGGCCGGGTATTTTTTGGCGTGTTCGTGGCCCAGGCCCACTTTTTTCAGATAGCGTTCGGCCCGATCGATGGCTTCGGCCTTGGCCACCCCCTGAACGTGGATGGGCGCGGCGATGATGTTTTCCAATACCGTCATGTGCGTCCAGAGGTTGAAATGCTGGAACACCATGGCCAGCATGGTATTGATGCGCCGCAGCTGCTGTCGATCGGCGGGCACCAGTTGGCGGTTTTTCTTGTCCAGCCTGGTCTTCAGTTCTTCCCCCTTGACGAAGATGCGCCCGGCGGTAGGCGATTCGAGAAAATTGATGCAACGCAAAAAGGTGCTTTTCCCCGACCCGCTGGCACCGATGATGCTGATGACGTCGCCCCGGTTGGCTTGCAGGGAAACCCCTTTCAGGACTTCGTGGTCACCGTAGTTTTTGTATAGATTTTCTACCTTCAGGTTCATGGGGGACTCTGTCTCTGTATCGGTGGGGGGAGGCTGGCACAGCATGATCGCGGTCAGGAAATCGATCCGGGCGGAATAAAAGCCAGGCAGCGCCTTTCCAGGTGTCTGAATCCGGCCACCAGCGTGAAAGCGATGAGTGCATAAATGAGGGCGGCGATGCCGAATGCGGAAAAGGGCGCGTAGGTGGCGCTGTTGACGTCGCGCGCCACTTTCAGGATTTCCGGCACGGTGGCGGTGAAGGCGATGGAGGTGCTGTGCAACAACAGGATGATTTCGTTGCTGTAGTAGGGCAATGCGCGCTTCATGGCGGCGGGCAGGATGATTTTTGTGTACGTATGCCACCTGGAGAAGCCGAATGCGCGTGCAGCCTCGGATTCGCCGTAGGGCAGTGCGCGGATCGCGCCCGCGAGGATTTCCGTGACGTAGGCGCATTCGTTGATGCAGAACGCCAGCACCGCGCAATTGAAGCCGCTGCGAAAGAAGTTGGCCAGCAGCGGTGTGCCCCGCACGAATTCCAGGCCGAAAATCCCGGTATAGATGATCAACAACTGCACGTACAGCGGCGTGCCGCGAACGACGTAGGTATACACCCAGGTCAGATTCCTGAGCCATGCGTGGCGGCAGGTGCGCAGAATGGCCAAAGGGATGGAGGCCGCCAGGCCGATCGAAAACGACAGCACCAGCAGCCATAGGGTCATGACGGCGCCGGAGATGTTGCCCTGGCCGATGCCCAGATACTGCATCCAGTATTCTTCGAAGATGTCGATCATATGCGCCCCTCGCGCACGCCGCGGCTGAATTTTCGATCCAGGTGGGAAAGAATATATAGGGTGACGGTGGTAAAGATCAGGTAGATGGCGGCCGCCAGCAGAGAGAAGAAAAAGTTTTTTTGGGTGGCCTGGCCGGCTTGCTGCGTGATGCTGATCAGGTCGGTCAGGCCAATGATGGACACCAGTGCCGTTGCTTTGATGATGACCTGGATATTGTTGTTCAGGCCGGGCAGGGCGTGACGCATCATCTGCGGGAAAGTCACCATCCTGAAAATCTGCGGGCCGGACATGCCCGTGGAGCGGGCGGCTTCCAGCTGGCCGCGCGGCACGGCGCGGATCGCTCCGCGAAAGGTTTCGGTCATGTAGGCGCCGTAGATGAACGACAGGGTGACGACGCCGGCGGAGAAGGCGTCGATTTCAATCAGCGCAAGCCCCAGGGCGTCGCAGATCGCGTTCAGCATGATTTGCAGATTGAAGAAAATCAGCAGCATCAGAACCAAGTCGGGGACGGCGCGGATGGCGGTGGTGTAGAGCGTGGCCAGCCCGCGCAAGGCGGCCAGGCGGGAGAGCTTGCAGACTGCCCCCAGGATGCCGATCATCAGCGACAGCGCCGTGGTGACGACCAGCAGGCCGAAGGTCAGCGTGGTGCCTTGCAGAATGTTTGCGCCGTAGCCATAAAACATGATGAGGCGTTTCTCCGGGGATGCTCAAGAGGCGAAGACTGCGGGAGCCTGGGCCGGCACCGCTTGCGGGGTGCCGGCCGCATGAAGGGCGTCGCCGCGATCAGACGGGTTCAAGACCGTATTGCTTGTATTTTTCGATGATTTTTTGGTATTCGCCGGTTTTTTTCAGTGTGTTGATGGCGGTGTCGATGCGGGTCTGCAGTTCGGTGTCGTTCAAGCGCAGGCCCATGGCCACCCCATTGCCAAAGACCTCCGGGTCGACGACGCTGCTGCCGGACATATGGAATTTCGACCCCTGGGGGGTTTCCAGGAAGAACAGGGATGCCGCGCTGTCGGACAGCAAGGCGTCCACGCGTCCCAGTACCAGGTCTTGCTGGGATTTTTCTTCGTTTTGGTACATGACCAGGTTGACCCCTTTGCCTTTCCAGTGTTTGTTGGCGTAGGCCGCTTGCGAGGTGCCTTGGGCCACGCCGATGGTTTTGCCTTTGACGGCTTCCAGGGTGGTGTCGAGATCCTGGGATTTGTCGACCATCATGCGCGACGGCGAGTTATACAGGGTGGTGGAAAACAAGACTTGCTTGGCGCGTTCTTTGGTGATGGTCAGGGCCGACAGGATGGCGTCGATTTTGCGGGCATTGAGCGCGGGGATGGCGCCGTCGAAATTGATGCGCACCCATTTGCATTCCACTTTCATTTCGGCGCAAATGGCGTTGCCGAGGTCAATGTCCACCCCTTGCATGTCGCCTTTGGCGTCGATGCTTTCGTAGGGGGGGAAGGTCGGATCCACCCCCAAACGGATGACGTCGGCCGCCAAGGCGGTACTGGAAACGCAAAAGGCCGTCGCGATCAAGGCCGCCTTTTTGAGGAGTCGGTTCATGAATATCACCAATAGGAATAGGCTGGAAGGGATTTCATCTTAGCAATGCGTAAGTTGTATAGACATTAACGTTTTCCCTAATTTTGCAAATCATCGCTTGGCGGTGAAATTTATATACATTTCGTTCTCTATCAGGAAACCCTCATGACCATCGCCGCTGTTCCTCGCCTGGACACTTATGCGGATCTCCGCACCCATTTTCTTGAAGCAGCCGCACAGGCCGGGGCCCAATTATTCGAGTATGCGCATCCGCTGCGGGGCTTGCAAGACGAGCCCCTGTTCACCGACGTGGCCCGGCTGGGCCGGGCCGATGCCAAAAAGTGGCTGCTGGTGGTGTCGGGGACGCACGGGGTCGAAGGCTACTATGGCTCGGTATGCCAGGCGCTTTATCTGCGGCAGCTGGCGCAGCGCGGCATGGATGAGGCCGTCGGCGTCTTGATGGTGCATCTGATCAACCCCTGGGGGACTGCCTGGAAAAGACGTGTCAACGAAGACAATATCGACCTGAACAGAAATTATCTGGATTTCAGCCAGCCTGTGCCCGTCAACCAGGCCTACGAGGAAATCCATCCGCTGTTTACGGTAGAGCGGGCGTCCCCGCAGGGACGGCAGAAAACGCAGCGGGAGTGGCTGCAAATCCAGCAGCGGCTGGGGCGCGTCGCCTTGAAAAGCAAGCTCGAAGCAGGGCAGTATGCACATCCAGACGGCTTGTTCTATGGCGGCAGCCGCGCCGCCTGGTCAAATCGTACTCTGCGCGAGATTGTGGGCCGATTCCTGCCCCACGCCAGCGATGCGATCAGTCTGGATTTGCACACCGGCGCGGGGCCGTATGGCCATCCCATGCTGATGGCGATTGCGGAACATGACTATCCCGGGATGCAGGATCTGCAGCGGCTCTATGGGCCCTGGCTGTATTCCATCCTGACGCGCCCCGGCCAGGTGACGGATACGGATATTTCCGCCGAGGTCACTGGCTATACCTCGCAGGCGATGGTCGATATGATGGCGGGTGTGCGGTTCGCCCAGTTGGTGGTGGAATGCGGCACCTACGATGGGGCGACGCGCGGCCACCAGTCCATGCTGGACGATCATTTTCTGCACTTGCAGCAACACTTCGACGGGCCTGATTTCCACCGCATCAAGGCGGAAATCCTGGAATTTTTCTACCCTGACGACAGCGATTGGCGCGAGCTGACCTGGGTGCGCACGCGCCAAATACTGGATCGCGCGCTGGCCGCCTTGGCCGCGCGGGCGTGACGCCGCGTCGCGGGCGCACCGGCGCCAGGCCCGCGCCCGCGCCGGATGCCTAAATCTGGCCCGCCAGCTTGTAGCGGTTTCCCGGATACCACATCACTGCCTGCGAGGTAAATGCCCCGCCGGAAAACGTGGCCCGATCCAGCACCAGGCAGGGCTGGTTCAGGGGGATGTCCAAAGGCCCGGCGGTGTCGGCGGTGGGCAGCTTGACTTCGATGGTGTACAGCCCGGTGGGGGACGGGGCCATTCGCATCAGGTATTCATTCGGCGTGATCCGCGACCAGTCCTGGTTCAGGTAGTCGGGCACGCGCTCGGCGTCGACCACGCGGTCTTCCAGTTGGATGGGCACCTTGTTTTCGTGATGGACGATGAGGGAATGAAACAAAGGCGCCCCGGTTCGCAGCCGGAAACGCCGCGCCTGCGCCGCCGTCGCTTTGATTTGCCGCAGCCGCAGCACTTGGCAGGTGTGCAGGTGGCCGCGCTCGTGGATGTCCTGGGCGATGCTGCGGATTTCGATCAGGGTGGATGGAATCTTGGCGGGCGCCACATAGGTGCCGGATCCCTGGTAGCGCAGCAGGATCTGATCGGCGGTCAGTTCGCGCAGGGCGCGGTGCACGGTCATGCGCGATACGGAAAATTGCCGGCACAGGGCCAGTTCGGTGGGGATGACACTGCCCTCTTTCCAGATGCCGCGTGTGATTTGTGCGCGCACATAGTCCTTGATGCGCTGATAGGCGGGGGCCGAAGGCCGGCTGTCCGGGCCGTCCGGCGCATGGCCGGCATCCGGCATGCCGTCCGGCTGTGCGGTGCCAGGCAGCGGGGTTGCACTTGAAGACGTGATTTTTTCCACTTGTGGTGTGATCTTCATGGGGCGTTCTGGGGGCTGTGCGATATCACAGTGTGTGCGATATCACAGCGTTCGTGTGCCGGCGCAAGCGGGGTAGCGGTTTTTGAGGCATCGTGCAAAAGTATAGACGACGCGGGCCGGCGCCTTTAACCCGGCGACGCCGGTGTGTTTGGGTCAGCCGCCTTGCAGAATGTCCGGGTTGACCAGAATGGATCGATCCACGTCCGCAATCGTGGTCTTGCCGCAAAATGCCATGCTGACGTCCAGCTCTTTGGCGATCAGTTCCAGGCAGCGGGAGACTCCGGGGCGGCCCATGGCGCCCAGCGCATACAGAAAGGCCCGGCCGATCAGCACGCCGCGCGCGCCCAGGGCGACGGCGCGCAGCACATCCTGGCCGCTGGTCACGCCGCCGTCCATGAGCACTTCGACTTGTGTGCCCACGGCTTGCACGATGCTCGGCAGGACGGAAATAGTGGAGGGCGCGCCGTCCAATTGGCGCCCCCCGTGGTTGGAAACGATGATGGCGTCGGCGCCGGCCGCCACCGCCAGACGGGCGTCGTCCGCATCGAGAATGCCCTTGACCACGAGTTTTCCGCCCCAGCACTGCTTGATCCATTCCAGGTCTTTCCAGCTCAGGGTGGGATCGAACTGCTCCGCTGACCAGCGTGTCAATGAATGCACGTCTTTCACGCCCTTGGCGTGCCCGATGATGTTGCCGAAGCCATGGCGCCGGGTGCCCATCATGCCCTTGCACCACCGCAGTTTCGTGGCCAGGTCGATGAGGTTTTTCAGGGTGGGCCTGGGTGGGGTGGAGAGGCCGTTTTTGATGTCCTTGTGCCGTTGGCCGACGACCTGCAGGTCGAGCGTGACGATCAGCGCGGCGCAAGCCGCCGCTTTGGCGCGTTCAATCAAGTCCCTGATGAAGGCGCGGTCGCGCATGACATAAAGCTGGAACCAGAATGGCCGCTGTGTATGCGCCGCGACGTCCTCGATGGAACAGATGCTGACGGTAGACAGCGAGAAAGGGATGCCGGATTGTTCGGCCGCCTGGGCGGCGAGAATTTCGCCATCCGCCCATTGCATGCCGGTCATGCCAGTGGGCGCGAGGGCGACGGGCATCGCGGCGGGTTCGCCCAGCAGGGTTGTGCCGATGGTGCGGTGGGCGATGTCCACCGCAACGCGCTGACGGAACTTCAGCTTCTGTAAATCCAGGGCGTTGTCGCGGTAGGTGGACTCCGTCCAGGAGCCCGAGTCCACATAATCGTAGAACATGCGAGGCACGCGCCGCTGGGCAAGGCGGCGGAAATCCTCGGTGCAAGTCATCTGAGCGGGGGACGGCATGGTTCTTCCTTGTGCGGCGCGCGCCATCGCGCGCCATTCTAGGCCCGTGTCCCGCGCATCGTCAACGACTTGACTCGGGTTCCGCCGGCAGGCCGCCCTCAGGCTGGCTGGGCCGATGTGCGCCCGTAGAACAGCTTGGATGTCAGGTCGTTGAGGCGCATGTCCGGTTGCGTGCCATAGGTCAGCACCGAGTTGATGCGTGGCCGTGAACCCGCCACCGGGGTGACGCGGTGCATGGCGTAGCGCCCGCGAAAAAAGGCAAGCGTCCCGGGGGCGCTGGACAGGAGCTTGACCCTGGACGGGTCGTCTTCCAGCACCTTCTGGACTGCGTCGTAGCATTCGTCGGTTTCGGTGCGCAAGGCGGACACATATTCAAACAGCCCCCCTTGCTCGGCGGGTTGGTACATGACCGTGATGGAAAATTCGCTGCGGTCGAAGTGCCAGCCCAGTTCTTCGCCGGGGAAGAATTTCGTGATCTGCAGCGCGTCCAACGGATCGGCGCTGCGATACAGCGCGGATTTTTCCAGCACGGCGGCAATGAAATGGGTCAGGTCGTCCGATTCGTACAACGTGCGCATCGGGGCGTCCGCCGGGATGTAGTCGTAGGCGATGCCGTGTTTGGCCGAGCGCACGACGTGCGCGCGCGGGTGGGCGGCCGGGACGGTATCGTCCACGGGCTCGAAGTACACCGTGTGCGGCCGGTCGGTGATCCAGGCTTTGTCATCCAGACTGTCGGCAATCGAAATCATCTTGGCAACGGCTTGTGGCGTGATGAACCCTTCCAGCACGCAGGCGCCTTCCTGTGCCAGGGCCGCCTGGCATTGCTGGATCAAAGCGCGTCCCGCCGCGCTTTGCAAGTCGTGGATCGGATAGCGCGCCAGATCGACGATGTCGCGGTAGACCGGCGCGGCCGGGCTGGCTTGGGGGCGATGAACGGTATTCGTTTGCATGTCTGTTCTCCAGGATGGGTCGTTGCTTCGAGATTGCGCCGCGTTCGAGACTTCATCTTAAGGCAAGTTGTATGGACAATAGATCGGCTTTAGTTTAGAAAAACTAAACGAAAACGGATGCGCCGGCGGTTGCGATAGCGGCCCGGCCACCAGCCGGACGGGCGTCAGGCGAGCAATTGCGCGTTGAGTTCGGCCTGGTGTTTGCCGCGCACGACCAGCCAGCGGTGAAACGCGCGGCACTGCGGCTTGTGGAAAGTGTCGGGATGCCATTTCAGGACGTAGGGGCGGGGCAGCGGCAAAGCCCGCTTGAACGGAATCAGCAGCCGCCCGGCCATGACATCGGCATACACCATCGAGGCCTGCACCAGGGCGAAGCCCTGGCCCGCCAGGGCCGATTCGATTGTCATGTGCGAGAGCGAGAACGTGCGGCGGATGGGGTGCGCCGCCAGCGCTTTGCGCGCATCGACGCCACAGGCGGCGAACCAATCGGCCCATGCGGGCGGCGAGGCGAATTTTGGCCGCCAGTCTGTTGCCAACAAGGGATAGCGCAGAATATCCGCGGGTTGGTTCAGTGCGGCGTTGGGCCGCAGCAGGGCGGGGCTGCAGACCGGCACCACGCAGTCCGTGAAAAGCTCTATGGTGTTTTGCCTGTTGGGCCTCGTCGTGTCATAAGTAATGCGGAAGTCGATGTCTTCCACGTCGCTGTCTGGTTCGGCGTGACTGGCTTTGAACTGGATGTTCAGCGTCGGGTGATAGCGATCCTGCCAGTCGAAGACCAGTGGCGCCAACCAAGCCGTGAGCACCGAGGGCAATGCGCTGATGGATAGATTGGCGTCGTTGCGGGCGCGCTCCAGCTCGGCCTGGGCTTCGCGCAGCAGTTCAAACGCTGTGGTGCAAGCGCCGTGGAAGCGCTGCCCCGCGGCGGTCAGCCGGACTTGCCTGCCATCTTTCACGGTCAGGTTGGCATCCAGGGTGGTTTCCAGCAGCTTGAGCTGCTGGCTGATCGCCCCGGAGGAAATGCCCAGCCGCCTGGCCGCCTCGGCCAGACTGCGGCTGTGGCCGACCACTTCGAAAACTTGCAGTGAGCGCAGGGGAGGCAGGGGGTTCATGTGTCCAGAATCCGGCCAGGCCCGGGTCGGCTGCCGGGGGCTGACGTGTGCTTGGCGTTGATGGCCGGTGTCGCAAACCAGCTGGCGCCGTAAAAAATATATGCATCGGCAAGCGGCTGTCAATGCGATTTGCCAGCCGCGGCGATGGGGCTGGCATAGAAAAGTATATACTTTTTGGGAATGGGCTTGCGTCGGGATCTTCTGCGCGGCGTCGATAGCCGGCCATTGGAGGGCGGAAGGGTGGAACAGAAAATCTGGCAGGGCCGAGATGATTCGGCAGAAGGCGGCGACACGCGACGCCTGTTTCAATTGGTGCGTCACGATGCGGCGTGGCGGGCCGGCGATGCCGTGCTGCTGGGCTTTGCCAGCGATGCCGGTGTGCGGCGCAACCATGGCCGCCCTGGCGCGGCCGGCGGGCCCTTGCAGGTGCGCCGCCTGCTGGCGGGCCTGCCCGCCCACCGCCTGGATGCCCTGTGGGATGCCGGCGATGTGGTGTGCGAGGCCAATGCCCTGGAGGCCGCGCAGGTGGCATTGGGCGCGCGGGTGACGCGCATTCTGGATAGCGGGGCGCGCCTGGTGGTGATGGGGGGCGGGCATGAGGTGGCCTGGGGGGATTTCCAGGGGCTGCGCGACCACCTTTACGGCCCGGGCGGCGCGGGCGGCCGCTTATTGATCCTGAACCTGGATGCCCATTTCGATTTGCGCACCAGCCGCCCGGGCAGCTCCGGCACCCCTTTCGATCAGATATTGGAAGACAGCCGCCTGCGCGGCCTGCCGGTGCGATATGCCTGCTGGGGGGTGTCCCCCTTGGGCAATACCGCGAGCCTGTACCAGCATGCGCGAGACCTGGGGGTGCAGTATGTCGAAGACCTGCACATGCAAGACCGTTTCCTGGATCAGCGCCTGGCGCAGCTGGATGCCCTGCTGGATCAGGCCGAGCATGTCTACCTGACCATCGACCTGGATGTTCTGCCGGCGTCCGTGGCGCCGGGGGTGTCCGCCCCCGCCCCCCTGGGGGTGCCGCTGTCCGTCATCGAAACGCTGGCCCGCCACGTGCATGCATCCGGGAAATTACGGCTGGCCGACCTGGCCGAATTCAACCCCGAATACGACATCGACCACCATACCGCCCGTGTGGCCGCGCGCTTGGCCTGGCTGCTGCTGCAGCCGGGGGCCGGGGGTGGCCGCGCACAGGACGATGCTTAAATTCGCCCCGCTAGCTTGTAGCGGTTTCCTGGATACCACATCACCGCCTGCGAGGTGAACGTCCCGCCGGAAAACGTGGTGCGATCCAGCACCAGGCAGGGCTGATCCAGCGGGATGTCCAAAGGATCGGCGGTGTCGGCGGTGGGCAGCTTGACTTCGATGGTGTACTGCCCCGACGGCGCCGGCGCCACCTGCATCAGGTATTCGTTCGGTGTGGTGCGCGACCAGTCCTGATCCAGATAATCGGGGACGCGCCGAGCATCCACCACGCGGTCTTCCAGCTGGATGGGCACGTTGTTTTCGTAGTGGACGATGAGGGAATGAAACAAAGGCGCGCCCGCCCGCAGCTGAAAACGCTTCGCCTGCGCGGTGGAGGCCTTGATCCGCCGCAGCTGCAGCACCCGGCAGGTGTGCTGGTGGCCGCGCTCGTGGATGTCCTGGGCGATGCTGCGGATTTCGATCAGGGTGGACGGGATTTTGGCGGGCGCCACATAGGTGCCGGATCCCTGGTAGCGCAGCAGGACTTGATCGGTGGTCAGTTCGCGCAGGGCGCGGTGCACGGTCATGCGCGATACGGAAAACTGCTTGCACAGGGCCAGCTCGGTGGGGATCAGGTCGCCTTCGGCCCAGATGCCGCGCTGAATCTGCTGCAATACATAGTCCTTGATGCGCTGGTAGGCGGGGGTTTCCCGCGTTTTGCGCACTACGGCCTGATCCTGACGGCGCATGCTTCGGTTCCTGTGGGTGGGGCACGCTCTATTCTAATCAGAACTGGCCGCCAGCGGATTCCCGCCGGGGCGCGTTGCGCCGCCGCGCCCGCCCGCCGGTCGTGGCGGCGCCCAGGCGGGGCGGGTCAGTGTTTACCCTGGCAGACCCGGGAGATTGCCGGAATCCCACAGGGTTAACCCGGGATTATGTGTGAACCTTAAACCACCTTATCGTCGGATGCTTATAGCCGCTGGAAGCCGCCTTCGGTACATTGGCTGGAAATCGCTTGATCCGCGTGCCGGGCCGCCGTAGCCTGTGTCCGGCAAGCCCGTCCGATAATTCCTGGAGACAACTATGAGCAAATCCGTCGCCCCGGTCGATGAAGTCTTGCCGATCGGCCAGCTCGGCGCCCTGGGCCTGCAACACGTGCTGGTCATGTATGCGGGCGCGGTCGCCGTGCCCCTGATCATCGGCCGGGCGCTCAACCTCGATGCCCATGAAGTATCCCTGCTGATCGCCGCGGACTTGTTCGCCTGCGGCATCGCCACAATCATCCAGTCCTTCGGCGCCACGCAATGGTTCGGGATCAAGCTGCCCGTGATCATGGGGGTCAGCTTCGCCCCGGTGGGCCCGATGATCCACATCGCCAACAGCAATCCCGGCCACGAAGGGGCCCAGTTATTGTTCGGCACGATCATCGCCGCCGGGATCATCACCATCATCATCGCGCCGTGGATCAGCCGGCTGCTGCGCTTTTTCCCGCCCGTGGTCACCGGCACAATCATCGCCATCATCGGCATTACCCTGATGCGGGTGGGCATCAATTGGATTTTCGGCAATCCCTTCGGCCCCACCGCGCCGTCCGTGGTCGATCCCAACTACGCCGAATGGCTGAACAGCATACAGGCCGCGGCGGGGGCGCCCGGATCGCCCCTGACCGCCGTGCCGCAGGGCTTGTCCATCGTGCCCACCGTGCCCAATCCCCGGTACGCCAATCTCACCGGGGTGGGGATCGCCACCATCGTCCTGCTGTCGATCCTGCTGATCGCCAAGTTCAGCAAGGGCTTTCTGGCCAATATCGCCGTGCTGCTGGGGATCATCATCGGGGCGATCGTCGCTACTTCGATGGGGATCATGACCTTCGAGAAGGTGGGCAAGGCCGATTGGGTGGATATCGTCCTGCCTTTCCATTTCGGGATGCCGAAATTCGATTTCTGGATGATTCTCACCATGACGCTGGTCATGATCGTCATCCTGATCGAATCCACCGGCATGTTCCTGGCGCTGGCCGACATGACCGGCAAGGAAATCAAGCAGAAAGACCTGGCGCGCGGCCTGCGCACCGATGGCCTGGGCACCCTGATCGGCGGGATTTTCAATACCTTCCCGTATTCCAGCTTTTCGCAGAACGTGGGTCTGGTGGCCGTGACCGGGGTGCGCAGCCGCTTCGTCTGCGTGGCCAGCGGGGTGATTCTGCTGGTTTTGGGTTTGCTGCCCAAGCTGGCGGCGCTGGTCGAATCCCTGCCCACCGTGGTGCTGGGCGGCGCGGGCCTGGTGATGTTCGGCATGGTCACGTCCACGGGGATTCGCATCCTGGGCGGGGTGGATTTCAAGGAAAACCGCCATAACGCCATGATTGTGGCCATTTCCATCGGCATGGGCATGATTCCCGTGGTGGCCCCCAATTTCATGCAGTGGACGCCCAAGGCCATCCACCCCCTGATCGAATCCGGGATCTTGCTGACGTCCCTGTCGGCGGTGCTGCTGAATGTCTTTTTCAATGGCGCGCCGCATGACACGCAGGCGGCGGTCGAAGCCGCCAAGCAGGCCGAGGCCTGATTCTCCGGGCGGCGCGGGGCGGGTGCCGGGCCAGCGGCCTGACCCCCGCCCCGCCGGTCGTCCGGGCCGCCTGTCGCCTCATCGGGCGATGGGCCGGTTTCGCGTGCGCCGCATGACCTGGGCGGCGCCTCGCCGGGCCGTGGCGCATCCCGCGAACGCGGTCTGTGCCGCGAGAGGGCCCCTTGGTTAAAATAGGCCTCAATTACCCACTTCCATCATCCAACCCATGACACGACAACGCAAAGGGATCATCCTGGCGGGCGGCTCCGGCACCCGCTTGTATCCCGTCACCCAGGTGGTCAGCAAGCAGCTGATGCCGGTGTACGACAGCCCCATGATCTATTACCCGCTGTCCACCCTGATGCTCAGTGGCATTCGCGATGTGTTGCTGATTTCCACCCCGCGCGACACCCCGCGTTTCGCCGAACTGCTGGGCGATGGCGGGCAGTGGGGCATGAATATCCAGTACGCCACGCAGCCCAGCCCGGACGGCCTGGCGCAGGCTTTCATCATTGGCCGCGACTTCATCGGCAGCCACCCCAGCACCCTAGTGCTGGGCGACAACATTTTTTATGGCCACGACCTGGCCCGCCGCCTGCGGGCCGCCAGCCAGCAGGCCGAGGGCGCCAGCGTGTTCGCCTACCATGTGCAAGACCCCGAACGCTACGGGGTGGTCGAATTCGATGCGGGCCACAAGGCGCTCAGTATCGAAGAAAAACCCGCGCGCCCCAAAAGCAATTACGCGGTTACGGGCCTGTATTTCTACGACAATCAGGTGTGCGACATCGCCGCCAGCGTTCGTCCCTCCGCCCGAGGCGAGCTCGAAATCACCGACGTCAACCAGCACTATCTGCGGCAAGGCCAGCTGAACGTCCAGATCATGGGGCGGGGGTATGCCTGGCTGGATACCGGCACCCACGACAGCCTGCTGGAAGCCAGCCAGTTCATCGCCACCCTGGAAAAACGCCAGGGCCTGAAGGTCGCCTGTCCCGAGGAGGTCGCCTGGCGGCACGGCTGGATCACTGCCGATCAGGTGCGCGCCATCGCCGGCCCCCTGGCCAAGAACTGCTATGGCCAGTATTTGCTGCGCCTGGTGCAGGCGGGGGACGCCTGATGTTCCAAGCCTGTGCCCTCCCCGATGTCTTTCTGGCGGAACCCCGCGTGTTCGGCGACGAACGGGGCTTTTTCTTTGAAAGCTTCAATGCCCGGGCGTTTCGCCAGGCCACCGGCCTGGATCCGGATTTTGTCCAGGACAATCATTCCAAGAGCGTGCGCGGCGTGCTGCGCGGCCTGCACTACCAACTGCCCCCCCATGCCCAGGGCAAGCTGGTGCGGGTGGTCCAGGGGCAGGTGTACGACGTGGCCGTCGATATCCGGCGCGGGTCGCCCACGTTCGGCCGGTGGGTGGGCGAAATCCTGTCCGCCGACAACAAAAAGCAGTTGTGGATACCCCCGGGCTTTGCCCATGGCTTCGTGACGCTGTCGGAGACTGCCGAATTCCTGTACAAGACCACGGCGTTCTATGCCCCGGATCACGAGCGCTGCATCCGCTGGGACGATCCCGCCCTGGCCATCGACTGGCGGCTGGAAGGCCTAGCCCCCACGGTGTCCGCCAAGGACGCGGCCGGGGTGGCGTTGGCCGACGCCGAAGTCTTTTGATCCGCCGTCTTGCCGCGAGTTGCCATGCCGCCGATCCATCTGCCTGACCGTGCGCCCGGACAGGTGGCCGCGCGGGCGCTTGAGCCGGTGACAGAAGCCACGCCGGGCGGCCGCCCGGCCGCCCGGGTGGCGATCCTGATGTGCACCTGGCAGGGGGGGCGGTATCTGGCGCCTCAGCTGGATTCGTTTTTGGCCCAGCGGCATCCGCATTGGCGCTTGTGGGTGTCCGACGACGGCAGCACCGACGACACGCTGGATATCCTCCGGCAATACCAGTCCGGCCGGATGGCGGGCCGTCTGCAGCTGTGCCGGGGGCCGGGGCGCGGTCTGGCGGCCAATTTCCTGTCCTTGGCGTGCCGCCCCGATATCGACGCGGATTACTATGCCTTTTCGGATCAGGACGATATCTGGGAAGCGGATAAGCTGGCGCGGGCCATTGCATGCCTGCGCACGCTGCCGGCGAATGTCCCGGCCCTGTACATTGCGCGCACCCGCCTGGTGGATCAGGACAACCGCGCCTATGGCGAATCGGCGCGCTACACGCGTCCCCCCGGTTTCGGCAACGCCCTGGTGCAAAACATCGGGGGCGGCAACACCATGGTGTTCAACCCCGCCGCGCGGCGCCTGTTGTGTCTGGCGGGGGCCGACGTGGCTGTCCTGGCGCACGACTGGTGGCTGTACATGCTGGTGGCGGGCTGCGGCGGGCGCGTATACTACGACGATTATCTGTCCCTGCGTTATCGCCAGCATGGCAATAACCTGATGGGCAGCAATCTGGGCTTGGCCGCCCGCTGGCATCGCGCCCGACTGCTGCTGCGGGGCCAGTTTCATCGCTGGAACACCGCCAATCTCACGGCCTTGCAGCGTGTTCGGGATCACCTGGATCCCGCCTCCCGGCGGACGCTGGACGCCTTCGTCCAGGGGCGCGCCCAGCCGCTGGCGCCGCGCCTGCGCTGGTTCGCCCGCAGCGGCCTGCGCCGCCAGACCCCGCTGGGCAATCTCGGCCTGCTGGTCGCCGTCCTGTTCGGCAAGCTCTAGCACACAACGGAACCCCTATGCCTGATTTTCATGTGATTACCCCCGCCGACCATGCCGACAAAAGCTGGCGGCCCAGTCCGGGATACGGCTTTGCCGCGCGCGACACCATCGCCGCCCTGGTCATGCAGGAAATCCCGCGCGCCTGCCTCTGCCTGCCCGTGGCCTTTGCGCTGACCGACGACCATTACATGCCGGTGGCCGTGCAGGGCTTGGCGCAGGGACAGAACCTGCTCGTGGGTGCGGACGGCCGCTGGCTGGCCGACTACATTCCGGCGGTCTACCGCGGCTACCCGTTTGCCCTGGCCCGCACCAACGACGATCAGACCGTGTTGTGTTTCGACCATGACAGCGGTTTATTGCAGGCCGGCGCCGCCCAGGGCGACAGCCAGCCGTTTTTCGACGCGCAAAACCAGCCGGTCGAGCGTCTGCGCCAGATTTTGCAGTTTCTCAGCCAGGTGCAGGCCAATCTGCCGGCCACCCAGGCCTTGTGCGCCGCTTTGCGGCAGCATGACCTGATCGAGCCCTGGGCCATCAATATCCAGGGAGAGGATGGCCAGACCACCACGCTGCAGGGTTTGTTCCGCGTGAGCGAAACCGCCCTGAATACGCTGCCCGCCGATGCGTTCCAGGCGCTGCGGGAATCCGGCGCCTTGCCGCTGGTGTATTGCCAGCTGCTGTCCATGCAGCATCTGCAGCGCCTGGGGGCGTTGGCCCGCGCCCAGGCGGCCCGCGCCGAAGCCTTGCCGCAAAGCCCGGCGGGCGATCTGGACCTTGAGTTCCTGAACAGCGGCGGCACGATCAAGTTTCATTGAGGGCCGTCAGAAAACCGTCAGCCGGTGTTCATGCAGAATTAAGGCTTAACATGCTATATTAAAACGCTTTTCTGTTCTTGTCTTTAAAGCGGGCTTTGCGCATGGCGCGGGCCAGGTCGGCCAGGGCAGTTGCCTGCGTCAGCGGCCCATTCCGTGGCCGCCATTCATATTCTCGGTTCAATGATTCCACACAACCGCACCGAACTGGGCGAAGCGCTGTTTCGTTTTCGCCGCATCCTCTACAGTCTGGCGGCCTTCAGTTTCGTCATCAACATGCTGGCCCTGACGCCGTCGCTGTACATGCTGCAGGTCTACGACCGCGTCTTGAACAGCCAGAACGAAACCACCCTGCTGGTGCTGTCGCTGCTGGTGGTGGCGATCTTCGCCCTGTCGGGGCTGCTGCAACTGGTGCGGTCTTCCGTGCTGATCCGGGTGGGCAACCGCTTCGACACCATGCTGAACCAGCGGGTGTTCACCGCCGCCTTCGAGCGCAACCTGCGCCGCGAGGGCGGCAACCCGTCCCAGGCCATCCAGGACTTGACCCGCCTGCGCCAGTTTCTGACCGGCAATGCCCTGTTCGCCGTGTTCGACATCCCCTGGACGCCCATCTACATCGCCGTGGCCTTCATGGTGCACCCGCTGCTGGGGGCGATGAACGTCTTCGGGTCGTTCGTGCTGGTCATCATGGCCTACCTGACGCACGTGGCCACCCACAAGCCGCTGGACGAATCCAACCAGGCCGCCGTGCGCGCCAATGCCTTCGCCAACAGCCATTTGCATCATGCCGAGGTCATCGAGGCCATGGGCATGCTGCCGGGCCTGCGTTCGCGCTGGCTCAACCAGCATCGCCGCATGCTGGGGCTGCAGACTCTGGCGTCCGACCGCAATGCCCGCATCAGCGGCATTTCGCAGTTCGTCCGCATCTCTTTGCAGTCCCTGATCCTGGGCGTGGGGGCCTTGCTGGTCATCCAGGGCAAGATCACCGCCGGCATGATGATCGTCTGTTCCATCCTGATGGGGCAGGCCCTGCGCCCGGTCGAAATGGCCATCAATTCCTGGAAGCAGTTCATCGCCTGCAAGGGCGCTTATGCCCGCCTGGACGAAATGCTCAAGACCGCGCCGCCGCGCGGGGCCAGCCTCAGCCTGCCCGCGCCCCGCGGCCATCTGCTGCTGGAAAACGTCTTCGCCACGCCGCCGGGCGCGCGCGCCGCCGTGCTGAAGGGCCTCAACTTCAGTGTCGATGCCGGCGACGTGGTGGGCGTGATCGGCCCCTCGGGGGCGGGCAAGTCCACCCTGGCCCGCCTGCTGGTGGGGGTCTGGGGGGCCCAGGCCGGCAATGTGCGCCTGGATGGCGCCGATATCTATCGCTGGAACAAAGACGAACTCGGTCCGCACATCGGCTACCTGCCCCAGGATATCGAACTTTTCGAAGGCAGCGTGGCCGAAAACATTGCCCGCTTCGCCACGCCGGACGCCAATCAGGTGATTGCCGCGGCCAAGCAGGCCGGGGTGCACGACATGATTCTGCGCCTGCCCCAGGGCTATGATACGCAGATGGGGATGAACGGTTCTTCCCTGTCCGGCGGCCAGCGCCAGCGGGTGGCCCTGGCGCGCGCCATCTACGGCAATCCGGCGCTGATCGTGCTGGACGAGCCCAATTCCAATCTCGACGAGGCCGGCGAGGCCTCTTTGGTCGAAACCTTGCGGGTTCTGAAGGCCCAGGGCTCTACCGTCATCGTCATCACGCACCGCACCAGCGTCTTGTCCGCCGTCGATAAACTGCTGGTGATGCGCGATGGCGTGGTCATGATGTACGGGGCCCGCGAGGACGTGCTGAAAGGCCTGCAACAGCAACAACTGCAGGCGCGCGCCGCCGCCGGCAACGGCCCGCTGCAGGTCGCCGCCGGCCGATAGAGACCCCCATGAAGCTATTTTCACGCAAAACCACCGCCGAAGACGACATCAATGCGGCCCTCGAAACCCCGGGCAGCCACGTCGATGAAAATTTCGTCCGGCCTCTGCGCATCGGCCTGCTGGCCTTGTTCATCGGCTTCGGCGGTTTCGTCGCCTGGGCGGGCTTCGCCCCGCTGGACGAGGGCGAGCCCGCCAACGGCGTGGTCGAGGTCGTGGGCAACCGCAAGACCATCCAGCACCTGGAAGGCGGCACCGTGGACGCCATCCTGGTGCGCGACGGAGATCGGGTCAAGTCCGGCCAGGTGCTGCTGCGCCTGAATCCCACCCGCGCCCTGTCCGACCGCGGGGTGGCCAGTTCGCAGTACATCATCGCCCGCACTACCGAAGACCGCTTGTTGGCCGAGCGTGAAGGCCTGGACGCCATCGTGTTCGACGAAGCGCTGACCCGGCGCTTCCACGACGACCCGCGCTACAAGCGGGCGGTGGCCGCCCAGGAAGAACTGTTCCGCACGCGCCGCGCCGCCCTGAACGGCGAGGTCGCCATTCTGCGCGAGAACCTGGCGGGGGCGGAGGCCCAGCTGGAAGGCCTGTTGCAGGTGCAGGCCAGCCGCAAGGAACAGATTGGTTACATCAACAAAGAACTCGCCGGGGTGCGCGAACTGGCCAAGGACGGCTACCTGCCGCGCAACCGCCTGCTCGAACTCGAACGCGATGCCGCGCAGCTGCAGGGCGCTCTGTCCAATGCGGTGGTCGATACCGGGCGCACGCGCAACCAGATCGCCGAACTCAAGCTGCGCATTCTGCAGCGCCAGCAGGATTACCAGAAAGAAGTCCAGTCGCAACTGAGCGATGTGCAAAAAGAAGCTACTTCGCTGGCCAACCGGCTGGCCGCCCTGGATTACTCGGTCGAACAGACCGACATCCGTTCGCCCATCGAAGGCACGGTGCAAAACCTGAAAATCCACACGGTGGGCGGCGTCATCGCCCCCGGGGCCGAGCTCATGGAAGTCATCCCGGACGATGCCTCCTATGTGGTGGACGCCCAACTGCCGGTTCAGGCCATCGACCGCGTCTATCCCGGGCTGCCGGTCGAGATCACCTTCCCCGCGCTCAACCACGCCAAGACGCCCAGCGTGCCGGGCGAGCTCATTACCGTGTCGGCCGACCGCATTACCGACCCGCGCTCGGGCATGCCGTACTACCAGGCCAAGGTCAAGCTCCTGCCCGAAGGCCAAAACATGATTGATGAAGTCGGCGGAGACATCCGGGCCGGGATGCCCGCGACCGTGATGATCAAGCTGGGCGAGCGCACTTTGTTCAGCTATCTGCTCAAGCCTTTCCTCGAACGCCTGCACACCTCGTTGACGGAAAAATGATCTTGCGTGCCCGTGTCCTTGCCCTGCTGCTTGGTTTGATGCTGCCGCTGGCCGCCGCGCCGGGGGCGGCCCAGGGGGCGGACGCGCAGGCGGATGCCGGCCAGGCCGCCGCCCCGGTGTCCTTGGCCGCCGCCTGGCAATTGGCCAAGGCCAACGATCCCAGCTACCAGGCCGCCATCAGCGAACGCCAGGCCGGGCAGGCCAACCGCGCCCTGGGGCGGGCCGCCCTGCTGCCGCAGATCAGCGCCAGCGCGGGCCGCAGCCGCACGCGGGGCACGCTGCAGGCCCCGGATGCGCGTGGCGATGTCGCCGATGTCGACCTGGCCTACATGACCCGCACCAACCAGATCCAGGCCAGCCAGGTGCTGTTCGACTGGACCAAGATCGCCAATGCCCGCCAGGGGTATGCGCGCGCCGACTTCAGCCTGGCGGTTTTCGACACCAAGGCGCGCGATACCGCCACGCGCCTGGTCAATCGCTATCTGCAGGCTTTGTTGTCCTACGAAAACGTGGCCTTGTCGCGCGGCGACCTGGACACCAGCGACAAGAACATCGACATCGCCCAGCGCCGCTACCAAGCGGGCGAGGGCACCATCACCGATGTGCGCGAAGCCACGTCGCGCCGAGACCTGTCGCGCGCCAACCTGATCCAGGCGGAAGACAGTCTGGCGATCGCCCGGCGCGAACTCCAGGCCATGATCGGGGCCGATCCGGCCACCGTCCTGGGCTTGTCGCCCGATTTTCACCCGTTGCCGCCGGATCCCCTCGACCTGGCCGTCTGGCAGGCGCGCGCCGAGCAGGCCAATGCCGATATCCGCAGCAGCCAGCAAAACCTGCGGGTCGCGGAACGCGAGGTCGACAAGGCCATCGGCGGTTTCCTGCCGACGGTCAGCGGCGTGGCGGCGCGCAGCGTCAACCAGTCGGATTCAGTTTCGACGCGCGATCAGTACAGCTACTACAACAGCATCGGCGTACAGGCCAATGTCTCGATTTTTTCCGGTGGCCAGACGATTGCCCAGGTGCGGCAGGCGCGCCATGGCCGGGATCAGGCCGGGCACCAGTTGGCGGCCGCCCAGGCCCAGGTCGGGGTGGATGTGACACGCCAGTACCAGGGGGTGGTCAGCGGGGCGCAGCGCATTGCCGCCTTGGAAACCGCCGTGCGCACGGGGGCGCAGTCGCTGGAGGCCATGCAGAAAAGCTACCAGGGCGGCACCCGCAGCATCAGCGACATCCTGGACGCTCAGGATCAACTGTTCACGGCGCGCCGCGACCTGGCTCAGGCGCGTCTGGAATACGTCAATGCCCGGATCGGCCTGGATGCCGTGACGGGCGCCTTGGACGATGAGGCGATTGCGCGGGCGACCGCAACCTGGTTTGGCCCCGATGTCGTCCAGCTGGACTGAGTCCATGGTTCGCCTGCTTGCCGTTGTGCTGCTTTCCCTCGGGTTGTCGGCGTGCGCCGCGCTGGACGGGATGTGGCCGTCCGGTGCGTCGGACGCCGCCGGCCGCGAGGATGCCGCCGCTGGAAACCTGTCGGCGCACGAACCTCCCGCGGCAACCCCGCCGGATGCCGCGCAGCCCTTGGGCCAGCCCGGCGGCGCGGCGGATGACCGCCCGGCCGAGGCTGGTGGGGCCGGCCCGGCGGCCGGGGTGCTGTCGGCGGCGCTGGACGCCCTGGATCGGCGCCGGGCCGGCCAGTTGACCTTGGCGCAGGCCTGGCCCCTGGCGCTGGCGCACGACGCCGCCTGGCAGGCGGCCACCAGCGCCCGCCTGGCCTCCGGGACGTTTCGCGCCCAGGGCCTGGCGGGCCTGCTGCCCCAAGTCCAGGCCGGGTTTTCGCGCAGCCGCATCGACGGCCTGCGCCGGCAGCCCTGGTTGTTCGATCTCATGCGCGAGTCGGTTCTCGAATACGATTCGACCAACGCCTATGTGCAGCTGCAGCAGCCGTTGTTCGACCTGGGGCGCTACAACACCTGGCGCTGGGCCCAGGCCCGGGCCGACCAGGGGGATGCCGATTGGCAGGCGGCGCGCCAGGATCTGGCTGCCCGTCTGAGCGACGCCTGGGTGGCCGTGCTGGGCGCGCAGGATGCTCTGGTGCTGCGCCAGGCGCTGGCCGAATCCCTGGAAGGCCAGATGAAAGGCCAGCAAGCTTTATTCCGGCACGATGAGGGCAGCGTGACCGATGCCCGCCAGGTGCAGTCCCGCCTGGAAATCGCTCGGGCCGATGCGATCCAGGCGCGCGCCGGCCTGCTGGTGGCCCGGCAAGCCCTGCAGGCCATGCTGGGCGTGCCCATCGGGGAAGGCCCCGATCAGCGCCAGCCGGTGGCCCCGCAATTCGCGGTCGCGGAAACGCCGGCCGCCGGCGCCGCCCCGGCGCGGCCGGCCGCCGGCGTCGGGATGCCGCCGGCGGTTTCCCCGGCCGGCGGCCATGCCGAAGCCGATGCCGATGCCGATGCCGATGCCGATGTTTCGGCCGCGTTGACCACGATCCAGGCCGTCGCGCTGCCGCCGCTGCGGCCCGCCCGGCTGGTGGATTGGCTGGATCTGGCGCGTGCCCGCAACGCCGACATTGCCGCCCAGCGGGCCAGTCTGCGGGTGGCCCAGGCCGACGTCAGCCGGGCGGCCAGCCGCCACGCGCCCACGCTGGCCTTTGTGGCCAGTTGGGCCAAGGCCGACAGTGAAAACCTATCGACACTGAGCCAGCGCACCAATACCTACGTCCTGGGCCTGCAGCTGAATGTTCCTTTGTTTTCCGGCGGCTACGACACGGCCTTGACCGCCCAGGCCCGCGACCAGGCGCGCCAGGCCAGCCATACGCTGGATGCCACGCTGGCGCAAACCCTGGCGGACGTCATGCGCCACTACCAGGCGGTGACCGGGGGCGAGCAGCGTATCCGCGCGCTGGAATCCGCCGCCGAGTCCGCCGCCCTGAGCCTGGAAGCCGCCCGTAAAATCCAGCACTATGGCCTGGGCAGCACTCTGGATACCCTGAAAATGCAGGATCGGCTGTTCAATGTACGCGCCCAGCTGAACCAGGCCCGCCTGGATTATCTGCGCGCCCGGATCGCCCTGCTGGCCGCCGCGGGCATCCCTTTGGACGATATTTTCCTGGGCCACGTCTTCGCGTCCTGAGTGGCGGCGGGCCGCCGCGCCATGACGCAAAAAAGACCCCCACGCCGCGCGAGCGATGCCCGCTTGCTGCCCCCCGAGGGGGCTGTCTTTGCCTTGGGACGGCCCGGCGGCAAAAAATGGCCGGCGTCAAGCCCTTCGTGCAAATTAATCGAGGCTTGAAACCATATACGGGACAATAGGTTAGCTC
>NZ_JBLGTV010000026.1:0-14155 GCF_047468865.1 Castellaniella hirudinis | reverse complement strand
CAAAAAATGGCCGGCGTCAAGCCCTTCGTGCAAATTAATCGAGGCTTGAAACCATATACGGGACAATAGGTTAGCTCTGTTTCGTGCCGCTTGCTGGGGATGCGGCGTTGTGGGTTGGGAGCCACATAAGAGCCTTGGGAAAGCAAGCCGAGTCGTGTTGTGGCTATGGAGATTGCCAGGGGCTGGCAGGCTTGTTCGTCATAGTAGCCCGTTCCTTCGCGCACCATTCAAAATAAACGCAGATGAAAGGAAGCTGCTTGCCCATTTTGAACATCGGTGACTCGCACAGCGACCAATCGGTGAGTTAAGAAGAGAATTCAGGCTCATTTTTAGCTACCAAGTCTCGGCTCTGAACTCGTTCATTGTCAGCTTCACCTGACTTCATCCCAAAGAACGGAACCGATTCTTCTCGCTGTACATGCCGAGGATAGGGTTAGGCTCCCGCTGAACTCGCCGCCATTCGCTTAACTAGATCTTGGAAATTCTCAACCAGTTTGCGGTCGTCTACTTTGCCGGAAATGAACTGTTCCAAGGCGACAAAGAGGTCAGGTTCACTCGCAGAATGAGAAAATAGACGTCTTAGCTGGTCAAAATTGCTTCTAAAGGCGTTCTGCAAAATGATCAAGGCGTTATTAATGGCCACCGTCCCTTCGCTTTCGACGTCGTGCGGGTCAATGGCCTCATTGTGAATTTTTCCCGTTAGCTTCGTAAGAATCGCGATAATCGCGTCAGATTCTATCTTGTCATCACCGAGAAAAGCTGCCAGGGTATCAATCAGACTACTGTCGCGAATATAATCTTCGTCGATAATCGCGAGTACGTTATCCTTGAGGATTTCTGAGTTCATTTTGAACTGCAGCATCGAGAATCGCTCGGTCGCTCTCTGTGGCGTATAGACGAGCCACTCGTCATAAGGGCATTCAGATCGGAATATAGTTCGGAGTTCGTGTTGTGTGCTATCCCAAGTAATCAGGGCGGGGGTATGTCCAACCTTCTTTTTATCCAAGTGTTGACTCGTATCGCCTAAGGTATAGCATGCAGCAAGGTCATTCAAGATTGACCTAGTTTTTCTGTGCTTTCCGATTTTTTTAAGGCGATCTTGATAGGATCGAAGAATTCTCTTGGCCGTTGGATTATCTTCCAAAGATACTGCAGCCTCATATTCGACCACCGATATAGTCGCAATCTTCAGATAGCGACGCACGCATTCCATGAACGCATCGAATTTCGTCCCTGTGTAGTATTGCGTGACTTCTTCAAAACCGATCAATCTCTCAAGGAAATCTTCAAATGAATATCCAGCCCTCTCCTTCTTCTTTGCATTCAAGTAAAGGTTGAAAAACACATTTTTCGAATCACCGAACTTCTCAATGAGCGCGTCGTTTGCGAAACCGCTTATCTTTTCGGCTTGTGTGAGGTGGCGAATTGTCTCCTCTAAATGCTCCTGAGTAATGCGGACCGACACGTTCTTCAAGTGCCGAATCGAATCCCGAAGATTCATTACGATCTGTCTTTCTCTATTCATGAATTCTGATTTTGCGAATCCATATAGACAGAGGTATTGAATAAAAACGGTTGCATCCAAGTATATGAAGAAGTGCTTCTCATCGATATACCGTTGAAGCTTCCTTTGATTTAACAGGTTGATGCAGATTATGGAAGAACAATAATTCGCGAAATAATCGTTCTCAGAGGCGATTTCGATCAAGTTCTTGGTGTGTTCGCGGACACTATCCTTCGTATGAAGAGCGAATAAACCTTCGAGCTCAATCAATAGGTTCTTTATTAGAGAAAGCTTCGGAGGTTCAATGGAAATCTCGGATATCTGTACTTCAATCGAGGTGCTATAGACATGCTTGATTATTTGAAATGCCTGCTCAGCGATATCTACGCCAATTTCCTTTTCCGTATACGCCCTAATTTTATCGAGCAACTCCCTGCGTTGAATTTGATCCCTTTGAAGTATCGCGTCCAGTCTCAACTTTTCTTTTGCTGACAATGTAAGAAGATTTTCATCGCTCTCAATTTTTCCAGCCTTAATGAGGGCGCTTACCCGCCCATTCATAGCTCCTGCTTTAATATTTATCCTTTCTAGAGATGTTGCCAGATGACTTCTATCACTTGGCGCACCGTAAAGCGTCGATAGTATCTCTGCATCAACAATCGACGTCTTTAATTCGGCGGATTCTTTGCTCATCGCCAGATAATCGTAGAAAGCCCTGGCGCGCGGATCTGAGTCGGACGGTTCTAACTCAGGCCTCAGCTTATGCACTTCATTGATTATGAAGTGGAGTGTTTCAGGAAGTTCCTCCGTCACTAGTTGCGCTAATTGGCCTGCTTCGTAAATCTCGAGTTTTATACCCGTGGCATCTCGAACGGCTTTCTTAAGTTTTAGTTGAGCAGTAGCGCTGAGCGTGTGACTCCAGAATAATGTAAGAACTTCCGGGTAGTTGTGTTCGTCGACTAGGCGTTTCACCTTCTCGGCATCAGCAACGACTTTTTGTGTAAGACTCTTTTCTTGAATGGTGATCTGAACAGCCTCCTTGACTTCACGCCCTGCCCGCTTGTAAATCAGGTCGCGACCACCGTCGTAAGAACCTCCTGAAAGGTATGCTTCAGCGTCGTAAATATACTTGGCTACTTGGCGAACAACCTCTTCAAATGCAAGCTCGTCCTTTATTGAAGTGATGAAATCGATATTGTTCGACATATTATGGCCTTTGTTAGCAGGCATCCGAAATTTATGGCTATAACCAAAATCCGTGCCAAGAAGCGTAAATTTCGTCATTTCCATTGGCAATTGTCGGCGAATGCACCGCTCATGCAACGAGTAGACGTAGCCGCCGGTTGAATCCACAGTAAAGAGCTGATGTAGCGGTCAGCGTATTGAACTTCCACTTCTGGTCGATAACGGACATTATAGAATTCCGTTCAGGTTTTTGTTGCCTCTACTTAGCCAGCTTCCTGAATCCCCGATCCCCCGCCATGAACGCCTCCAGCATGTGCGGGATCAGCGTCACTGCATCGACCGTCTCGCCATAGGTCTGCGCGTGCAGCGCGGCGTAGCGGTCGAGGTCGGCTTTCAGGCTGGCCGGGCAAGCGAAGGTCAGCTTCACGCTCTCGGTCTTGGGCAGCGGCCCCAGCCGCAGTTTCTTGGTTGTGCTCATCGGGAAGTCCCCTTGTTGAAGAACAGTGGCTGATAAGGCCGCAGCACCAGATCGCGGTTGACGATGATGCCCGTATCCTGAATACCGATCAGGAACTGAGTGCCTACCCCGATGGCTACAACCGATTGTTGGATCGTATCTTTGATGAGCATGGTTTGATCATCTGCGGCTGGTCAGGCGAGTGGGATCATGCCTTGCGTGAAGCCTTCCTTCGCGCCCCAAACAGGCGTTATCCGGTCTATTGGGCCGCACGTGGAACACTGGGATCGGGCGCACAAGAATTGGCGACACACAGAGCAGCAAGGGCCATTCCAATCAATGGTGCTGATGAGTTTTTCCAAAGTCTTCAGCAGCGAGTAGAAACCCTTGAGCAGAGCCAGCGTCAGAACCCTCTGAGCGTAGAGTTGCTGGTCAACAGTGCCAAACGCTATCTAGCCAAGCCTGAGCATCGCATTCAGTTGGATGAGCTTTTCGCCCAGGAGACTGATCGACTGCTCGATCAATTGGATAGTGAGATATTTTCTGTGCAGGGGCAATGGAGTCAGGAAGATTTTCGTACAAGAGTCCAGCAGTATGAGTCCGTAACCGAGCCGCTGGCCCGCATGGCCGGCGTCCTTGGGAGATGGGGCGACGGCAAGGACTTTGATGTGGTGATGGATGGACATGGCAACGGCCGCCGCGATGTGCAGACCGCACGCAAGCGCAAGCACGCAGGCCCGAAGCTGGAAGCCGGGCCGTAGGCGTCAGGGATGTGGAAGGCTGGCGAATGCCAGTCCCGTCAGGGATGAGCGAACAGCGAACCTGGAGCAGCGCGGTTCGCAAAGCGAAGACGCAAACGTATCGTTGCCTTATTATCTATTTGCAAAGATTTAATTCTTTTTAAACATGGCGAACACGACCGCCACCAACAATGATCGTAGGTTAAAAATGAATGATAGTCAGGAAAAACCTCGAACCTTGAATGCGGAAGACCTACGAGCGGGCATGCTCTTAAACATCTTCGCAGAGCAACCTCTGTATGGGCTAGACGAAGAGTACTCATTCTTCTATGACGAAACTAACAACATCCGAAAATTCTGGGTCAGGGATGATGGCTTCAACGAAAAACCAAGGAACTTTGTTTTAGGTGGAATCTCGCACAAAAAATCATCGCCCCTATCTGGAATTGATGATCTGATTAAGTCTTTACATATTCAAAAATCAGCCAAGGAGATAAAATTCAATCAACTTGCCACCGGAAACTATCTTGGCGTACTCAATTCCAAAAGAATAAGGACGCTTCTAGAATGGCTGATCAGCAATGGGGCATTCATTCATTATATAAATTTTAATATCTTATATTGGTCTTTGGTTGATATTGTTGATTCAATGTGGGATGAGCCGGAGCTACTTCAGTACATGCCCTACGTCATGCACATCAAGGGCGAGCTTTTCAATCTTGCAAATTCTGACCTGGGCAGTTTGGTTCTAATTCTAAAGAAATATCGATTTCCTAATGTCCAAAGAAATTTAAGTTTCACGTTCATGACTGAATTTGCTGATTTTCTTGAATCGGCCTCCAAAAACCTACAATCCGATATTAGCAAGCTCGTTGTTCACATGATTCGGAAGGCAGCAAATCTTTCAGAACTGCCTTTTATAGTGGATAACGTCGATGATGTTCTTATTGACAGTTTCGACAGTTTGTTTTTGAGACCCCTGTATATCTACCCAACAAGCTCCCACACTTTTGACAACGAAACCGAAGTTCAAGATGCATTAGGCGGAGCACGGATGATATACAAGGGGGAGCCGGTCGAATACTCATTCGTTGACTCCATGAGTTGCATAGAAACTCAATTATCAGACGGAATTTGCGGGTTGTTAGGAAGTCACTTTAACTTCCTGGAAGATCACACTTTCGCTGAGTTAATAGAGATAAAGAAAAACCTTAACCCGAGTCAGCAACAGACGCTTTCGTTGCTTAAAACGCTCATAGATATCTCGGATGCTCAGAGCAATGGCTTCATGCACCGAGTCACACCGATGGATAGCGACTTTAAGAATGATTACTTCTTGCATGACATCCCCTTGCAAAAACACTTTCAAAACAATGGAGCCAATAGATGAGTAAAAATGAAAATTTCGACAACGACGAAAAAATAAAAACTCTCTTAAATGCCGCCCTGGAAAAAATCCACGCATGCAGTCGAGAAGAAGCAGTAGCGTCAAAAAGGGCCAAAATTAAATCAAGAACTGAGCAGGCATTGATGGTCACTGACATCAACTCATACCTTGTCCTGCTAGATGCCATCTACAACAGTGAAAGTAAAATAAGTCAACGATTCAGTAGGGAGACTGCATATAAAATAATTGAGGATAATATCTTCGAAATAAAATTTTCCGGCAAGGATTTATCCAATGAGGATATTGTATCTTTACTGAAAAGATTTACAGATGTCTCACCGGAAGATGTCAAGGTGGTGGCGCCGATATCGGGAGTAAGACTAGATAAAGAAGGTGCGGTAATCATAGGGTCCTTTGAAATAGGTTTGTCGGGATCGCTGAAAATGCCTATTTCAAACAACAATGACTATTACATATGCTCAGAAATAAAGAATAGCTATGACAATTTAAAGGCCATCTCGCTTGCTCATGATGAATTCCAAGAATTCATTAATTTAATATTTTTTATAGCCGGAAAGAAAGATAATTCAATTTTCATAAAAACAGGGCTGCCTTCTTATCCTAGCTACACACATCAACAGATGTATGTGGAAACTAGCTCCTACCAGATACAAAGAAATCCTTCAAATTTTCCAGATGCATCCATAAGCAATAAAATTGTTGAGAAAATTCCTGTTGATGACGACTTTTTCGTAAACAATACCAGCTTTAGAAAGTTATGGGATATATATAAAGAAAGAAAAAATGGAGTGAAAATTTCTGATCTTAGCTCACGCATATTGAATTGCTCAATTTCGATTGGCGAGGCAATCAGAAGCCAGAAAGAAAAAGACTCAGTAATTCATACTTGCATTGCCCTTGAGATTTTGTTGTCTTACGATGAAGGCAGTCTTTTTCAAAAAAGCATTGGTGATCGCCTGGTAGACACATTTGTTTTTATTGTTGCCAAAGATAAAGAGTCAAGATTACGGGCAAGCTCAGTACTAAAAAAAGTTTATCGGATGAGATCAGCTTTGGTTCACGGGGGGAGCAAAGAGATTGATCAGAGCTACGTTGGAATAATTCAGTTAGTAAGAGCTGCAATCGCTGAGTTGCTGAACTCCGAAAAATACAAGGACGTAAAGAAAATTGATAAATTATATGAGATGGTGAAGGACGCTCAAAACTCTTATTAAAAATATTCGTTGGCGATGTACCCCATGATCCTGTTTCAGCCTTTATCTTTCTAGCGGGCGAATAATAGAAGAAGGCTACTCAGAAATGGCTTTCTCACTTTCAAAAAATAATCTGAGAGTCCAGACCAGCTATCGCCCGGAAAACACACCCAAGCTGACTCAAAAAGGGGGGGCTCCCCCCCCCCCTGGTTTAAATCAAGCCGCATTCCGCAAGTGACGTTGTTTTCGTGCCACCGACAATGATGTGATCCAGCACGCGCACATCCACCATCGCCAGCGCCTCCCGAAGTCGCTTCGTCAGCGACTTATCGGCTGCACTTGGCTCGGGATTCCCGCTCGGATGGTTGTGAGAAATGATGACTGCTGCTGCATTGAACCGCAGCGCTTCTTTGAGCACTTCACGCGGGTACACTGATGCACTGTCGATGGTGCCCCGGAAAAGCTCGCTGTACTCGATGAGCCGATGTTGCGTATCCAGGAACAAAACCGCGAAGACTTCATGCTCCAGGCACGCCAGCTTGGTGCCTAGATAATCCTTTACCGCCATTGGTGATGTAAAGGTTTCGCCACGCGGCATTTTCTGGTCGATGACCAGGCGTGCGGCTTCGAGGATCTGATCGGCAGAAGCGGCTGGTAGCGCCCACATGCGCTGCGAACCATCAGAACGGAATCGAAGGAAGAAAGAGAAACTTGCGACATGATCGTGCTCCGGTTGCACGGGCGGAATTGCCCGGAACCGTGGCCAGCACGGCGCAGCGCAAGCAGTCAGAGGTCGCAGACGGCCATCAGGCCGCAAACGCGCATGGCGCGTGCAGCCATTGACTGCGAGAACGCCGTGATACGGTGAAGGGAACAGCAAGACCGCCTACACCCGCCCTCACACAGTCGGCTTTCGGGTAAGCGGAGCGCGCAGGCCCACACGGGCCGAAGGCGTCAGGGGTCAAAGCCAGATGGCCGCGATTCGGCACGAAGCGCGGGGCGCAGCCCGCGAACCCGACGGCGGCACGCCGGGATGCTAACCAGTGCCCGTATCCTGCTAAACGGCTGCCCAGGGGCGCACACACGTTGTAACATGCATGTACTCTGCGGCGGCCCGGCATTTGTGCGGCGCTCCTAGAAAAAACGAGGGCCTCTATGCACATCTCCAAGCTCAGCCTGGTCAACTACAGAAACTTCGCCAACACCAAACTCCTGTTCCAGAAGGGCATCAACACCATCATTGGCGAAAACGGATCAGGTAAAACGAATCTGTTCCGAGCGATCAGGCTACTGCTCGATGACAACATGATCCGATCCGCCTACCGGTTGGATTCGACTGACTTTCATAGAGGCCTGGGAAGGTGGCAAGGCCATTGGATCATCATCAGCCTTGAGTTCGAGGATATCTCCGCCGATGAAGCAGTCCAGGCCTTGTTCCGGCATGGGACGGGCGGCATCGACGATGAGACGATCGGCAAAGCCACTTACAACCTCATCTTCCGCCCAAAGAAAGAGATCAGGCTTCGTCTCTCTCAATTGGACGATGGCGACCACGCTGGTCTCGCTGCGATCCTGGCTCCTGTCACTCTTGACGACTACGAAACCATCTTCACGGGCCGAAGCGACGCTGACTTTAACGATGAGGCTTTCTACAAGGCAGTGGTCGGTGACTTCGAGAACGCCAGGTTCAACGAAGAAATCGAGTTTCCCGCTATCGGCGCCAAAATTCCGAGCGTGCTGTCCGTTTCCAAGGAAATTTCCTTCACCTTCGTTCAGGCACTTCGAGACGTTGTGTCGGAGTTCCACAACAACAGGACCAACCCACTCTTGTCGCTGCTCAAGGGCAAGAGCGGCGATATCGACCCGGTGGCATTCCAGCTCATCACCGATGGGGTGAAGGCTTTGAATGATTCGATCGAGGCGTTGCCGGACGTGCAGGTCGTCCGGACCGATATCAGGGACACCATCAAGGATGCAGCAGGCGAGGCGTACTCGCCCTCATCCTTGTCGATCAAGTCCGATCTGCCTGACGAAGCTGACAAACTGTTCCAGTCCCTCAAGCTGTTTGTCGGCGAATCGGGAGAGACTCACGAAGGGCCGATTCATGAGTTGAGCCTGGGTGGCGCGAACCTGATCTTCCTCACCTTGAAATTGCTGGAATTCAAGTATCAGAAAGCCAAGCAGTCGATCGCCAACTTCTTGCTGATCGAAGAGCCAGAGGCCCACATCCATACACACATTCAGAAGACGCTGTTCGACAGGCTTCAGTACGACGACACCCAGATCATCTACTCCACCCATTCGACGCATATCTCAGCGGTCAGCAACGTCCAGAATGTAAATATTCTCGGGCGGGAGCGTAATCGATGTGAGGCCTACCAACCGTCCACGGGTCTGGACGCAGAAGAGATCGGCAACATTCAACGCTATCTGGATGCGGTTCGCAGCAACCTGTTGTTTGCCAAGAGTGTCATTCTGGTAGAGGGCGATGCCGAAGAAATCCTGATCCCAATTCTGGTCAAGAAGGTGCTGGGCATCAGTCTGGATGAACTCGGAATTAGCTTGATCAACATCCGAAGCACTGGGTTCCAGAACGTAGCCGTTCTCTTCCACGATGATCGAATCCGAAAGCGATGCAGCATCGTCACCGATCTCGACAGGTCCATCATTGACACAACGCCCGCAATGGGCGACGCCGAAGAAGTGCTTCGGCGCAAGAAAAAGTACCAGACCTCTCAGGAGAAAGGCATCGCCAGGAAAGCGCTTTTGGATGAGTCGTTCAAAGACAACTCATGGGTTGCTCCATTCTTTGCGCCACAAACCTTCGAGGTTGATTTCGTTGCCGCTGGAAATGCGAACAAAGTGGTTGGCATCCTCCCTGATATCTACAAAGATGCGCTAACCATCGCAACCGCCAAGGCGGAGCTTGAGTCACCGGACATCGCCCTGTACGGCCAGCGCGTGCTGACCATGGCGGGTAACTATGGGAAAGGGTGGTTCGCCATCTTGCTTGGGAAGAAAATTGATCCTCAAACGGCAATCCCCGCGTACATCCTCGATGCCATCGCCTTCGCGCACCCGGTAATCACAAAAGAAGTCTGGTTCAACGTACTGAGCTATCGCGTCAACTACATCGATGCGGATGATCTTGTCACCCCAGCGGCGGTCTTTGATGAGTTCAGGGCCAAACTGTTGGCCTTCAGAAAAGGAGACCTCGATTTCGTTGGCATCAGAAACGAAATGCTGGCCACCTTCCCCGACGATCGCATCAACGACGTCCTCAAGGTTTTCTAGCCATGTTCACGTGGGATAAGGACGATCTGAATCCAGAGCAGGAAGCTGCCATTCTGGAGCCTGGAAGTGTTTTTCTCATCGCCTGCCCTGGCAGCGGAAAGACCCGCACGCTGACTTACAAGATCGCCTATGAGTTGTCCAGACTGAAATCGAACAAGCAGTTCGTTGTTGCGATCACGTATACGCACCGCGCGGCGGACGAGATCCATGAGCGCATTGAGGGCCTTGGAGTTGACACATCCCGACTATGGATAGGAACGATCCACTCGTTCTGCCTTGAATGGATACTGAAGCCCTATGGCATCTATCACGAGGCATTGGAACGGGGCTACCGCGTGATCGATCAGCATGAGCGCGAGAAGATTTTGGAAGCTCTGTGCAAACCCTACCAAAAGCCAAAGATAACTTTTTGGGATTGCGAATTTTATTTCACTGAAACTGGCTATGTGCTTTCCTGTCCGCAAGCTTGGAAACACACCGGACTGCACGCCATATTGGGACAGTATTTCGAGAAGCTGCAGGAAAACCGGCAGATCGACTTTGAACTCATTCTCTACTATGCGTATCAACTGATCGCCAGCCGTCCTGCGATCAGCTTCCTTCTAGGGCAGTTATTCTCTTTCGTGCTGATCGACGAGTATCAGGACACCAAGCGAATTCAGTACTCGATCATCACGGCCATCTTGAAAGCCGGCCACGGTGCGACCAAGGCCTTCATCGTCGGCGATCCGAATCAAGCGATTTACCAGTCACTCGGGGGATATCCGATTGCTTTCGAGGATTTCAAGACGATGGCGGGCATTGACTTGAAGAAGCTTGAACTGTCGAAGAACTACCGCTCCTCTGAGCGCATCATCGACTACTTCGGAAACTACAACGTCCACGACACGTGCATTGAATCTGCATCCGACGACAAGGCGTATCCGAGTCTTGTTTCGTTCGATGCCACGGTGAACAAGACGGGCCTGGAAGCCGAGTTGATCCGGCTCATCCGCTTCAACATCGAGACTGTCGGTATCGCGCCCCACGAGGTGTGCGTGCTTGCACCACAGTGGACACACCTTGCCAGCATGACACGCCGTTTGTGCGCGAGCATGCCCGAGTATTCGTTCGATGGCCCGGGCATGGTTCCGTTTGCACGCGACACTGAAAACTTTTGGTACATGCTTTCCAAGATTGCACTTACGCAGGCATCGCCGGGAATGTATGTGCGCAGACTTCGTTGGGCCGGTGAAATCCTTGCTGCCTTGGAGGCGGCTGGCGCCAGCGTATCCAAGCTCACCAGAAAATCGTTGTTGAGAGAATGCAATGCGATCCAAATCGATGAGACGGATGGACTCACCTACCTCAGCACATTCTTCGATAGATTGTTTGCAAGCTTGGCCATCGATTTTCGACTCTTCACCACGCTTCGGGAGCATCACACTGCGTTCTTCGACAGTTCGCAAGCGAGAGTCGATCGGTTGAAAAGTGAGGGCAGCGAATTCATTGGAGACATCGGGACGTTCAGAAAGGTGTTTCAGAGCCGGACAGGCATCACTATCTCAACGATCCACGGCGTGAAGGGGGCAGAGTTCGATGTGGTGATCGCCTATGCCTTGCTGGAGGATATGGTGCCGCACTTCAATGATCCGAACGGTCAAGAAAGTGCCATGAAGCTTCTGTATGTCATTGGATCCCGAGCGAGGAAGAACTTGCACCTGATCTCGGAACGCGGTCGTATTCGCCAGTATTCTGGCGAAGAGTACCAAGTCACCCGCAAACTCGCTGCGTGTGATTTCAAGTACGACCAAGTCCCATAGAACTCGGGATCGGTGCCACCGACACCGTTATAGCTCGCGAGTCCCAAGACGAATCGTTGCGGAGGATTCCAGTAGGCGCCGCGTGTTCTGCAGTTCCTTTTGCAGCAATTCAGCATCTGGCAGCACCGTCCGGTAGTTCGCCGCCATCACCTTGGTCGGCAAGCCATCCAGCGCATACCGCGCCAGGGCATGGCCCTTGTCCGCACACAGAATCAGGCCCACTGGCGGGTTCTCGTCCGGGTAAGCCCAATGCTCCTTGGCATAGTTGCAGTACATATGCATCTGCCCCACATCGGCATGCGTCAGGCTGCCCAGCTTCAGGTCGATGATGACCAGGCATCGCAGCTTCCGATGAAAGAACAGCAGATCGACCCGATACCAGGTCTGGTCGATGCGCAACCGGCGTTGCCGCCCGACGAAGGTGAATCCTTCGCCCAGTTCCAGCAGGAAATCTTCCAGCCGCTGGATCAAGGCCGCTTCCAGGTCGGATTCGGAATACTCGTCCTTGAGGTCGAGGAACTCCAGCACATACGGGTCTTTGATCGCGTCATTGGGCGTGACAGCATCCTCGGGTTTGGCCACTGAACCCTTGACCAGCATCGCCGCCTTGTCCTTGGACAAGGCTGTGCGCTCGTAGAACTGGCTACCAATCTGCCGGTCGAGCTGGCGCACACTCCAGCCGCCGCGCAGTGCTTCGACCTCGTAGAACTGGCGAGCATGGTCATCCTTGACCGATAGCAGCCGGACATAGGCAGACCACGGCAGCGTGAAGACCTGGGCCAGTTCGGAGAGGTCGAATTTCCGAGACACCGTCTCGGAATTCTCGATGGGCAGTCCTTCTGCAGATTTCCGAGACAGTGTCTCGGAAATTGCCTCAAGGGGGTAAGCGACGAAGAAGCGCCGCATGTTCTCCAGGTTGTCCGGGCTGAACCCGCGTCCGAATCGCGCCGTCAGATCGGCGGACAAGCGCGCCATCAACTGCTCGCCGTAACCGGCCCGCCGCCTACCTTTCTGCTCAGCCTCCACGATCCTGCGGCCAATCTCCCAATAGCTGGCTGTCATCAGCGCATTGACACTGCGCGCCGCCGCCTGGCGCGCGGCATCCAGCAACTCCACGATGCCGCCATGGATGCCGGCATAGCCAGCCGGTAAGGCGGCGGGTTTCCTCATTACCGCAGACGTCTTCCTTGTCATGCTGTTGCCTCCATAGAACGGGGCGCCCCGGTAATCGCCAGCCGCCGATTCGCCACCAGTTCGGCCGCGTCCCGTACCGGCTTGTCCTCGGTATGAACATAGTGCATAAACATCGCCACGGTCTTGTGACCTGTGAGCTTCATGCCCACCTTGGTCGGCACACCCGAGTTGGCAATGTCGGTCGTCGCCCGGTGGCGGATGCCATGCGTGCCAACGTGCGGTACACCAGCGGCCTTGAGCACGCGCGTCCAGCCGCCGTAGTGCTCACCGTGGGTCATGTGCCGGGTCGGGTCGTTGGGCGACGGCAGGACGTAGGGGCAGCCTTCCCGGCGCGGTGCGGTAGACAGCAGCCGATAGGCTTCCTCGCTCATGGGCTTGGAGATACCGCCAGTCTTGCTGTCCGGCCAGACGACGCGGCGGTTTTCCAGATCAATCCACGCCCATTCGAGCGGGCAGATTTCCGAGCGGCGGGCGGCGAACTCGAATTGCAGGCGGATCGCCAGCGGAATGACGTAGTTCTCCAGTCCTTCCGCCTCCAGGCGCTCCAGGTGACGGAAGATCCGCACCAGTTCATCGTCCACGATGAGCCGGGTTTCCTTGCCGGGTGGATACATCGGGACATGACGGCACGGATTTGTGCCGTCAGGGCGTAGCCCCCACACTTCGGCCAGGTTGAACATCTTGCGCAGCACGCCAAAGGTGCGGTTGGCCTCGGCCTGCTTGTAGGCCAGCTTCTTCATCAGCGCAGCTACGTCGGGGCGCTTCACATCCTGCACCTTCATCCGGCCCATGATCGGGATGATGCAACGGTCGATGACGCCCCGATAGCCGCGCTGCGTGCTGGGCTTGTTGCGCTGCTTGGAATAATCCTCCATGAAGGTGTGGCAAAACTCCTTCATGCTCGGTGCCTTGCGGGCAGCGTTCTTGGCTGCGCTGGGGTCGCCGCCCTTGCGCACCTCGGCCAGCCACTCCTGCGCCATCGTGCGCGCCTGATCGACCGTCAGTTCCCCGTACTGGCCCAATGCGGGCTTGCGGCGCTCGCCGGCGTTCGTGCGGTACTGGAGCATGAACACCTTGCGGCCCGCCGGGGTGATCTTGCACAGGAAGCCGGGAACCACGGTATCCCGCAGTTCGACTGCCTTGTCTTGGGGGTGTGCCGCATCGACTGCGGACTTGGTGAGCTTGATCTTCGCCATGATGACTCCTCGGAAAGCCCGGTTTCCAAGAGCCGCATGGGAGCCACGCGAGGGGAAGCCGGGTCAAGTTTCGGAAAGCACCGGCATATGTTGAACTCGCCTAAGTAATTGATAAACCTGCTGTATCGAGCCTTGGCGTAGTCCAGCGAATTGCGGTACTAGAGTCATCGTGAAACAAAAAA
>NZ_JBLGTV010000025.1:0-18189 GCF_047468865.1 Castellaniella hirudinis | reverse complement strand
TGGACGCCGGGGTGGGTCAGATTTACTCCGACGATTCCGACGAAAGTGGGTCAGTTTTCAGTCGGCGTTGACATCAAGGAGCGCCCCCCCCTTTCGAGGGCCAGGGCAAACCAGAGCCGCTGCGCCACACAGCCGTCCTCAGTCTCTCCTAAGTCTTCAGGAATAATCTTCACCCTTTGCAAAGAGACAAGGTACACCACTGTGGATGAGCAATCGGCCCCCCCTTCGCGCTTCGCCTTCTGCGGGGCCAGGAACACAATCGACACCACTTGGGAACATCTCGCACATTCGCAGGTCAGGCGCCGCCGGGCATTGGGCTGGCTGGCCGCCATCGCATTGTGCGCGCTCTTGTGGGTGGGTTCGGCATGGCCCGAGGCCAGCTTTGAAAACCAGGGCCTGGAATGGCTCGGCTTGGCATTCATTATCCTGGCGATACTCGGCCGTACTGCGTGCATGCTGTACGTGGGCGGGCGCAAGGGATCGGATCTCGTGACCGAAGGCCCCTATTCCGTCAGCCGCAACCCCTTGTATGTCTTTTCCATTCTGGCGGTCTTGGGCATCGGCCTGCAGACCGGGAGTCTGATCATCGGCTTGATCCTCGCAAGTGCCGCCTACCTGGTCTTCCGCTGGATTGTGGGAGAAGAGGAAATCCTGTTGCGTCTGGTTTTCGGCGAATCCTTTGAAGTATATTGCCGGGATGTGCCCCGCTTCTGCCCTCGGTGGTCTCTTTGGCGATCTCCGCAACACATCACCGTTGATCTCCACGGCGTGTGGAAGACGGTTCGTGATGCCTTGCCCTACTTTCTTGCCATCCCCGTTTTCGAGTTAATCGAAGCCGCTCAACGCGTGGGCTGGATTCATGTGCGTGTCTCGCTATTCTGACCGGTGCCACCGGCTAGCCTCGGTGATATCGGAACCAAGCCAGAGGAGATCGAATTGAGGGTGCTGCTGGTCGAAGACGACCCCATGATCGGCGCCGCCGTCCAGGATGCGCTCAAAGAGGCCGCCTATGCCGTAGACTGGGTCAAAGACGGCCTTGCCGCCAACACGGCGGCCACGACCCACCCCTATGACCTGATCCTGCTTGACTTGGGATTGCCGGGCAAAGATGGCTATGACGTGCTGCATGCCCTCCGGGCGCACGGCGACCCAGTGCCGATTCTGATCCTGACCGCGCGCGATGCCCTGAGTGATCGTCTGCTCGGGTTGGACAGCGGTGCGGACGACTATATCCTGAAGCCCTTCGATATGGAGGAGCTTCTGGCGCGCATGCGGGCGGTGTTGCGGCGCAAAGAAGGCAAGGGCGCCCCCATTCTGACCAATGGCAGTGTGTCCCTGGATCCGGTCACTCGCGAAGCGGCTGCGCCAGGACGGGCGCCGGTACGCCTGACGGCCCGTGAATTCGCCCTGCTGCGCGCGCTGCTCGCCCGCCCCGGCGCCATCCTCTCGCGCAGCAACCTGGAGGATCACATCTATGGCTGGGGCGAAGCAGTGGAAAGCAACGCCATCGAATACATCATCCATTCGCTGCGTAAAAAACTCGGCAGCAACGTCATTGAAAACGTGAGGGGGCTCGGATGGATGGTCTCAAAGAGCGGTTGAGCAGATCCGTCCAATACCGTCTTTCGTTCTCCCTATCGGCGACGATCACTGTCATCGCGCTGGCCGCGGGCGCCTTTTCGTTCATCTCCGCCGTCAACCAGGCACAGGAGCTGCAGGACGACGTTCTGTTCCAGATCGCGGCCCTCGCCGAACAAAGCGGCCCGGGGTGGACACCGCCCGCCGGCGGGATCGAATTGGAGGATCCAGACTACGACTCCTCGGTCTATATCCAGACGCTTGGCGCCGACGCGTCAACGCGCACGCCGCCTGCGTCCGGCAACAAGATACCGGCGCTGCCCGCCACACTCACCGACGGGCTGCATACCGTCGACTGGAAGGGCGAAACCTATCGCGTACTGGTCAGAGCAACCCAGATCGGCGGAAAAATCGCCATCTTTCAAGAAACCAGCACACGCGATGAAATCGCATACAGAAGCGCACTGGACACCTTGTTGCCCTTTCTGATCCTCATCCCGGTGCTGCTCATCATCATCGCCCAACTCATCCGCAGGATGTTCAGGCCCATCACCGAGCTTTCCCGACAAATCGACACCCGCGCAGAAGACGATCTGCGCCCGGTGCGCGATGGACACCTGCCTGCCGAGGTGCGGCCCTTCATCCTCGCGATCAACCGGCTCCTTGCCCGCGTCACCGACTCCATCACCGCCCAGCGGCGTTTCGTGGCCGATGCCGCTCATGAACTTCGCTCGCCGCTGACCGCCCTGTCCCTGCAAGCCGAGCGCCTGGAACACCTGGAGATGCCGGACGTCGCCCGAGAGCGGCTGCACACCCTGCAAGACGGCATTCGGCGCGCGCGCAACCTCCTGAATCAACTTCTGAGCTTGTCCAGAGCACAGACGGCGACCGATCGCCCCGAGCAGGCGGTGTCCATACGGAACACCTACCGATCGGTGCTTGAAGACCTCATGCCGCTTGCGAAGGTGAAACATATCGATCTCGGCGTGCTCGATGGCCCCGACGTTGCCATCCGGGCCAATAAGCTGGATCTCTACACCATGGTCAAAAACCTGGTGGACAATGCGATTCGCTACACGCCCTCAGACGGCCGGGTGGATCTTTCTGCCGAAGATGGCCCGCAAGGCGCCGTCATCCGCATCGCCGATACGGGCCCCGGGATCCCACTGGAAGAACGGGAACGCGTCTTCGATGCCTTCCATCGGATTCTGGGTTCCGAGCAGATCGGTGCCGGCCTGGGCCTTGCTATCGTCAAAGCCATCGCGGAACGCCTGAACGCCAGCATCCAACTCGATTTCACGAATCCAGCAGCCCAGAACGGCCTCACCATCGTGATAGAGATCCCACACCCCGCAGCGCCACAACCCGGCGGACTTCTGGTCGAGGATGCGCTTTATGTCCTGGATGGCGCGGCCGTCAACGGCACGGCGGCCTCGGGGGACAGCAAGCGGAAGGTGAAGCTCTCTTGCAGATACAAATGCACCACGCTGTCCGTATGGGATAAATAGCCGATCGACATATCCTGGCCCAAATGCAGCGAAAAGTCGCCGCCCCGCGTACTGAGCAGCACACCGCCTTCGATGCCCGGCGCCCAGATGACATCGCCGTCCAGCAGTGGCCGGATATGTTTGAGCAGGGGATATCCTTCGTCGCTGGCGCCGCCGACGGCGGCAAATGCCTTCTCGCCAAGCACCAGGATATAGGGGCCATTGACGCCGGCCAAGCGCAGCTGGCTGAGTGCCTGCGCCACGGCGGATGGATAATGGCCGAGGTCTTGTGGCAGCGCCACCGCCGTGTTGTCGGCGTTGGGACGGATGCCTTGTATTCCAGCGGCTGGGTAGCCGTCGAACACGGCCCGATCCTCGGCATAAGCGATCTTGCGCGCGGCATCCTTGAGCGGCTGCAGGTCGGGATCATCGGCACCGCGCTCGACGTCATCGAGTGTCTGACGCGACAACTCGAATGGCACACGCAACTCCACCAGCGCCTGAACCTGGTGCTGTGCGGCCCGCACGCCGCTATCGGCGGAGTCGATCTCCTTGAGGTGGCCGGTGCCCACCGCGGCAAAGGCGGCCCCTTGCGGGCCGATGACGTCCACGACACGCCGCGCGGCAAGATAGCGCTTCAGTGTGCGCGCGGCTTCTTCTTCGATTTGTCCCCAGGCGGCAGCCGATATCGGCGCCAGTTCGCGGTGCAGGTTATTCATGCGAGGGCTCTCCTTTGAGTGAACCGATGCCCAGTGAACCATCGGTCGCACTGTTGCTCGGCAAGGTTTCAGCGGGCGGCTGCGTTTGTGGCGCACCGTCCGGCGTCACGGCATCCAGAAAATCAGTTGAAGGGACGAAAAACAGCGACCCTGTGACGGCGCGGCTGAAATCCAGCAGCCGATCGTAGTTGCCCGGCGGACGGCCCACGAACATGTTTTCCAGCATCTGCTCGATGCGGCGCGGAGATTTGGCGTATCCAATGAAATAGGTGCCGAATTCCCCTTTGCCCACCTCGCCGAACGGCATGTTGCTGCGCACGATGTCCAGTTCCTCGCCGTCTTCTTCAATCACGGTCAGCGCATTGTGCGCCCAGGTCGGCTTGACATCATCATCGAGCTCGATGTTCGTTTGCTTGTTGCGGCCAATGATTTTTTCCTGCATTTCCACCGGCAACGCGTTCCAGCCATCCAGATCATGCAGGTACTTTTGCACGATCACATAGCTGCCACCCGCGAAAGCGCAGTCTTCGTCGCCGATCACGGTTGCCGCCACCGCCTCGGCGCCAGTGGGATTCTCCGAACCATCCACGAAGCCGATCAGGTCGCGGGCATCGAAATACTTGAAGCCGTGCGTTTCATCCACGACGGCGACGGCATCGCCCAGCCGCGAGATCACCTGCCTGGCCAGTTCAAAACACAGATCCATCCGCGTGGCGCGAATATGCAGCAGCATATCGCCCGGTGTGGACACCGCGTGGTGCACACCCTGGATTTCCTTGAACGGATGCAGTTCATTGGGGCGGGGCGAACCGAACAGGCCGTCCCAAGCCTCGGAACCAAAGCCCAGGATACAGGACAAACGGCCATCGAAATCGCGGAAACCGACCGAACGCAGCAAGGCGGGCAGGTCCGAGCAAAGCGCGCGCACCGCACCCAGGGCCCCAGGTTCGGGATGGATGGTCAGGACGAGGAACATCGCCGCCTGGGTCAACGGCGTATCAACGGGCTGGTGCGTTGCGGAAGGCAAAGCGCTCTCCTTGCGGGGTCGGTGGGCCAAGGTGGACAGTTTACCCCGCAATGCATGGGTTCTTGGCGGCGGTTTTCCCTGCGGAACCAGGACATTGGCCGCGGAACAACCGGCCGCCGCCGCGCCGCGCCGCGCACAACGCCGCATGCGGCAGCGCCGCATGGCCTGGCCCGCTCACGCCAGCGGCTGCACCAGCAACAACAAACACAGCGCCAGCATGAATACGGCAATCACGGCGTCCAGCACCCGCCACGCCTTCGGGTTGGCGAAAACCGGCCGCAACCAGCGCGAGCCATAACCCAGCGTCGAGAACCAGACGATGCTGGCGGCGCACGCCCCCAGGCCAAAGGCCCACTGGCCCACCCCCAGGTAGCGGGTGGACAAGCCCCCGAGCAGCACCATGGTGTCGAGATACGCATGCGGATTGAGGAAGGTAAAGGCCAGCGAGGCCAACAGGGCCTGGCGCCGGCCGGCGAGGCCGGATCGGGCGGAAGCCAGGTTGCCCGCCCCCTGCCAGGCGCGAAAGGCGGCCTTCAGGCCGTATACCCCCAGAAATGCGGCGCCGCCGAATCGCAGCACCTGCATGAGCGCCGGCCATTCCCGAACCAGCACGCCAACCCCGGCAATGCCGCACGCGATCAAGACGATGTCGCCAAGTGAGGAGGCCGCGATGACGACGCCGATGTGCTTGCGCTGGAGCCCCTGCCGCAGGACGAACGCATTCTGGGCGCCAATGGCGATGATGAGACCGGCGCTGGTCACGAAGCCGGCGAAGGCGGCGGCAAGAATCATTCGAAAACCCGGGATTAGTGAGCAATGGCCGCCATCTTGCCTTGGCCCGCTTAATTAGAAAAGCTATTTATTCTTGATATGATCAAGAAAATCTAATCATAGAGCAGACCATGGGCTTGATCCATCCGCAACTGGCCGCCTTCGCCGCCGTCCTGGAAGAAGGCAGTTTCGAAGCCGCCGCACAGCGCCTCTCTGTGACGTCATCCGCCGTGTCGCAACGGATCAAGGCACTGGAAAACCGCCTGGGCCAGGTGCTGCTTGTGCGCCAGGCCCCCTGCCGCCCCACGCCGGCCGGCGAAAGGCTGCTGCGCCGCGTCCGGCCGATGCAGGTTCTGGAAGTCGAGGCCTTGGCGGACTTCCTGGCCGACGAAGGCGCGGCGGCGCCGCAACGCCCGATCGCCATTGCCGTCAACGGCGATTCCCTGGCGACCTGGTTTCTCCCCGCGCTGTCCCGGCTGCATGCGCGGCACGGCGATCTTTTTGACCTGCACGTGGACGACCAGGATCACACGCTCGATTTCCTGAGAAACGGCACGGTACTCGGCGCCGTGACGGCCGAGGCCGCGCCGCTGCAAGGCTGCAGCGTCCGGCCCCTTGGCGTCATGCGATACCACGCGATTGCCTCCCCTCGATTTGCCGCCCGCTACTTCGGCGGCGGCGTGCATGCCGCCGCGTTCTCACGCGCGCCGATCATCGTGTTCAATCGCAAGGATGAACTGCAGTGGCGGTTCATTCGCCGCATCACGCCGGCGCGTCTGAATCCTCCCATTCACTATCTGCCCACGCCGACAGGCGTGATCGAAGCGGTCGAGCTGGGCTTGGGGTGGTGTCTTGTCCCCGATGCACTGCTGGCCCCGGCGCGGGAACAAAAGCGGATCGAAGTCATCGCGCCCGGCCACTGGCTCGACGTCCCGCTTTACTGGCAGTATGCCGCCGTCCGCTCCGACACGCTGCAAAGGCTTGGGGCGGCGCTGTTGAAAGCGGCCGGCGATATCCTGCACCCTGCCTGACCCGGCCATCGGCGACGATTTCTCTATACTGGACGCCCAAGGCTGCGGCGCGCAGCATCAACCCGACCAGAAGCTACCGATTCCGATGTTGACCCGTGAGCTGATCCGCGAACTGCAAAGCGACGCACACCTCGCCCTGCCGCTCCCCGCCCTGGAGAAACTGCCCCGGGGGGACGGCTGGCTGCGCGATGCAACGCTGCACGAACCAGATCGGCTCGCCGCACAGCTGGCGGCCTTTGCCGCCGACGCAGGCCATCCCGGCGGCGACCCGCATGCCATCGCCTCGCTCTGGTCGCGCTGGTATTTTCATACGGTCATGACGCCGCTGGTCGCCGCCCTGGTGCTGCAGCGCGCCTGCCCGGCGCCGCGCGCGGTGCGCATCACGGCCGGCCCCGGCGCCTGCGGCCTGCATTGGGCCGCAGAAGCGCCCACCGTGCGCGACCAGGAAGCGCCCGCCGCGAGCGAATACCCGCTCAGGCTGGCCCGGCCCGTCATCCAGGCCCTGGCGCAGGCATCCCGCACCGCGCCCCGGGTATTCTGGAACAATCTGGGCAACCTGCTGGAATACCTGGCCTGCCAGCTGCGCCCGCATCCCCGGGCCCACGCCGGCTTGCGGCAAGCGCTGGCGGCCATGTTGGACGCGCCCGCCCTGAGCGATGGCGGCCCCAACCCCGTCTGCGGATCCGTGCGCTACCAAACCGACCCGCACACCGGCGCGACAGTGCGTGTGCGCCGGTTGTGCTGCCTGTACTACCGGCTGCCGGGCATCGAACTTTGCGGCGACTGCCCCCGCCTGCACCCGCACCGCGCACATGGGGATAGTGATACGCTGTCATCTGGCGCTGCAGGCGCGGCGGATCGCAGCGCGCAGCGCCCGGGAAGCCGCCGGGCGGCTTCAACCCCCCACGCTCCAATTCCACGAAAAGGTGCCTTATGAGCCTATCCCCTTTCCATCTGGCCATCCCGGTCTACGACCTGCCTGCGGCGCGCCGCTTCTACGGCGAGGTTTTCGGTCTTGCCGAAGGCCGATCCAGCGCGCAATGGGTGGACTTCGATTTCTATGGCCACCAGTTGGTCATCCACGAACACCCCAGAACCACTGCCCAAGACCACGCCCACACCAACCCCGTGGACGGCCACGATGTGCCGGTGCCGCACTTTGGCATCGTGCTGGAATGGGGGCAATGGGAAGCCCTGGCCGAACGCCTGAAATCCTTCGGCATTTCGTTCGTCATCGAACCCTACATCCGCTTCAAAGGCCAGGTGGGCGAGCAAGCCACCATGTTCCTGCTCGACCCCTGTGGCAATGCCCTGGAATTCAAGGCCTTCAAGGACATGAGCCAGCTGTTCGCCAAATAATGCTTTTCGATCTGGATCTGCTGCGTGCCTTCATTACCGTGGTGGATCACGGCAGCTTCACCGCCGCCGCCGGGCGCCTGCATTCCACCCAGTCCACCATCAGCCAGAAGATCCGCCGGCTGGAAGACATGACGGGCCACCGCCTGCTGGATCGCGGCAACCGGACCGTCCTGCCCACCGAGGCCGGCCAGGCCCTGTTGAGCCACGCCCGCCACCTACTGGCCCTGAACGAACAAATCCTGGACGTACTGGCCGGCACGGCCGTCGCCGCCACCGTCCGGCTGGGCGTGCCCGAAGACTTCATCGCCCGCCGCACGACCCGGGTATTGGCGGACTTCAGCCGGCAGCATCCCCTGGTCAAGCTGGAAATCACCAGCGGGCTGTGCGCCGAACTGAGCACCCGCTTCGACCGGGGCGAACTGGATCTGATCCTGATCAAACAGCGCCGCCACAGCCGCGGCGCCATCACCCGGCACGCCGAATCCCTGGCCTGGATCGACAGTGCGCAGCACCCTTGCCTGCCGCTGGACCCGATCCCCCTGGTGGTCTTCCCGCCCAGGGGCCTGTACCGGGACGACCTGATCCGCGCCATCGAGGCCATGGGACGCGCCTGGCGCATCGCATACACCTGCTCCAGCCTGAACGGCATCCAAAGCGCCGTGGCGGCGGGCCTGGGCATCAGCCTGCTGCCGCAGCGCACCGTGACGCCCGAACACACGGTGCTGGACGCCCGGCACGGCCTGCCACCGGTGGAACACTACGAGATCGCGCTGATGCACCGGCCAACGGCCAACGCCATGACCCAGGCGCTGGCGGCGGCGCTGGCCGCCATGCTGGCGGAAGACACCGGCGAACAGGACAGCTGAAGCGCCGGGCACCGGAAGGCAACCGGGCCGCCCGGGCGGCGGCCTCACGCCGAAGGCAAGACGGTCAGCCGCCCAGGCCGCCCAGCGTCAACGGGGCATGGCGGTTGACGTCCTTGTACAGCAGATAGCGGAAGGGCTTGGGGCCGCCGGCATAGCAGGCCTGCGGGCAGAAGGCGCGCAGCCACATAAAGTCGCCCGCCTGCACCTCGACCCAGTCCTGGTTCAGGCGATACACGGCCTGCCCTTCCAGGACGTACAGGCCATGTTCCATCACATGGGTTTCAGCGAACGGGATGATGCCGCCGGGCTGGAAGGTGACGATATTGACGTGCATGTCGTGCCGCATGTCGGCCATGTCCACGAAACGCGTGGTGACCCAGCGGCCCTCGGTATCCGGCATGGCGATGGGCTCGACGTCCTGCTCGTTGGTGAAGAAAGCCTCGGGCGCGGCCAGCCCGTCCACCACCTGGTAGCGCTTGCGAATCCAATGGAAGCGCACCGCCGCATCGCCGCGATTGCGCAAGGACCAGCGGGACGCGGGCGGGATGAAGGCATAGCCGCCCGCCTTCATGGCGTGGGCCGTGCCATCCAGGGTGACTTCCATTTCGCCTTCGACCACGAACAGCACGCCTTCGGCCAGTGGATCGAGTTCGGGCCGGTCGCTGCCGCCGCCCGCGCCGACTTCCACGATGTACTGGGAAAAGGTCTCGGCAAAGCCCGTCAGCGGACGCGCCAGCACCCACAGGCGGGTATGGTCCCAGAACGGCAAATGACTGGTCACGATGTCGCGCACCACGCCCTTGGGGATGACCGCATAGGCTTCGGTGAACATGGCGCGATCGGTCAGCAGATCGGTCTGGGGGGGATGGCCGCCGTGCGGCGCATAGTAGGTCGTGGACATGGGAAACTCCTGGAAAATCAAGAAAGCCCGGACGGGTCGGCGACGCGGCCTGAGCCGTCCAAGGAAACGCCCCTACCATATCGAACCCGCCATATATTTACAAATTAAATATCAAAATTCATATATTTAATTTATGAATACAACGAACCGGTCAGGCGGCACGGTATAATCCCTGCGACACGCTATCCCATGGGTTCCCTCACCCCATCCACCAAAAAGGTTTTCATGGCTACTCCCATCGTCGCGCCCGCGCGCACCGCCCGCTACCTGGCTCTGCTGGTGGCTTTTCATGTTTTCATCATCATCGCCAGCAACTACCTGGTGCAGTTGCCCATCACCCTGCTGGGCTTTCACAGCACCTGGGGCGCCTTCAGCTTCCCCTTTATTTTCCTGGCCACCGACCTCACCGTCCGCCTGATCGGCAAGCACGCCGCTCGCCGGGTCATTGCACGCGCCATGGTGCCCGCGCTCATCGCCTCGTACATTGTCTCCGTGCTGTTCAACGAAGGCCTGTTCAGCGGCCTGGACGCCCTGGCCCGGTTCGACACCTTCGTCTTCCGAATCGCCCTGGCCAGCTTCATGGCCTATGTGCTGGGGCAGTTGCTGGACGTCCAGGTTTTCGACCGCATCCGCCGCAGCGGCGTGGCCTGGTGGGTGGCGCCCGCCGCTTCGGCCGTGCTGGGGCAGGCGCTGGATACCCTGGCGTTTTTCTGGATCGCTTTCTGGCACAGCAGCAACGCCTTCATGGCCCAGCACTGGGCCGAGATCGCGCTGGTCGACTACGCCATCAAACTCGCGGTCAGCCTGCTGCTGTTCGTCCCGCTGTACGGCATTGTGCTCAATGCCATCATCCGCATCATGCAGCCCGCGCGCACCGCCCCCCGGGCCGCCGCGCTATGAGCCCCGCCGCCCCGGCCGGCCGCCGCGCACTGGTTCTGTTCTCCGGCGGACAGGACTCCACCACCTGCCTGGCCTGGGCGCTGGCCCGGTTTCCGCACGTCGAAACCATCGGCTTCGACTACGGGCAGCGGCATCGGGTCGAACTGGACTGCCGCGCCACGCTGCGCAGCCGCATCGTCGCACTGCGGCCCGGCTGGGCCGCGCGCCTGGGCGACGACCACCTGCTGGATGTCGACGTGCTCAAGCAGCTGGGCGCAAGCGCCATGACGGACGACATCGCCATCGCCACCCAGGCCGATGGCCTGCCCAATACCTTCGTGCCGGGCCGCAACCTGCTGTTCTTCACCCTGGCATCGGCCCTGGCCTACCGGCGCGGGCTTGATGTTCTGGTGGGCGGCATGTCGCAAACCGACTATTCCGGCTACCCGGACTGCCGCGACAACACGCTCAAGGCCCTGCAGGTGGCCCTCAGCCTGGGGATCGACCGGCCCTTGACTCTGGAAACCCCGCTGATGTGGCGGGACAAGGCCGACGCCTGGCAGCTGGCCCACCAGTTGGGCGGCGCGCCGCTGGTCGAGCTGATCCGCACAGAAACGCACACCTGCTACCTGAACCAGCGCAGCACGCTGCACGCCTGGGGATACGGCTGCGGCGAATGCCCCGCCTGCCGGCTGCGGGCCCAGGGCTACCGCCAGTGGGTCGCCCGCCTGCAGCCTACGCCCCGGGCCATTCCGGGCTGAAGCCCCCCTGCGCCGGACGGGCCAGATCCTGGCACGCGTCCACCAGAAAATCCAACAGCACCCGCACGCGGGGCGACAGCAGGCGACGGCTGGAATAGACTGCGGTCAGGCGCGCGCTGGCACGGCCCAGCCGGACGTGCGGCAAGACCTCGACGATCCGGCCCGCCGCCAGGGGGCCGACGCAATACTGGTGGGGCAGCATGGCCACCCCGCCGCCGGCCATGACGGTGCGCAGCACGACCAGCGGATCATTCACCCGGATGACGCCCTTGCTCAGATCCAGGCAGGCGCTTTCCCCATGCACCGTGACCGGCATGCGCCGCTGGGCATAGCGCGTTTCGCAGATCTGGATTTGCGCGCGCACGGCGTCCAGTGTCTCGCCCAAGGGATGGTCGGCCAGCCAGGCGGGGCTGGCCACCCAGATCAGTTTTCCTTCGATCAGGGTGCGGGACACCAGTTCGCTGTCCTGCAGCGCCCCCACGACCACCGCCAGGTCGACACGATCCCGCACCAGGGCGGCGCCCTGGCTGGTGACGACGATGTCCAGTTCCAGCCCGGGATAGCGGGCCCGGAACGCCAGCAGCCGGGGCGCCAGCACATCCAGGCTGAAGGCCGGCGGCAAAGCGACCGAAACACGGCCTGTCGGCACCGCCCCCAACCCGGCCATCAGGTCGTCCGCTTCGCGCGCCTGATCCAGGATGAGCTGGGCCTGACGGTGAAAGGCCTCGCCCTCGGCCGTCACGCGCAGGCTGCGCGACGAGCGGTCGAGCAGGCGCAGGCCCAGCCCCTGTTCCAGCCGCGTCAGGGCAGTGCTGACGGTGGATTTCGGCATGCCGAGTTCGCGCGCGGCGGCGGAGATGCCCCCCTGGCGGATGACGGCGGCAAAGATGGGCAGATCGTCCAGATTCCATTTCATCATCGTGTGCATTATCGTTCATAAATCTGAACAAAACGTACAAAAATAGATTATTGATCAGTATTTCGTCTATCCCTAAGATGATGTCTTCCCCACCGGACATTTCCAGGAGACACAATATGGCTCGCATCATCGGCGGCATCGGCGCCTCGCATTCCCCCACCATCGGCTACGCCAAGGACACCGGCAAGCAGGACAGCCCCGCCTGGAAGCCCATCTTCGACGGTTTCGATCACATCCGCGCCTGGGTTCGGGAACAAAAAATCGACGTGATTTTCATGATCTACAACGATCACGTCACCTCGTTTTTCTTCGACCATTATTCCGCCTTCGCACTGGGCATCGACGACTGCTACCGGGCGGCGGACGAAGGCGGCGGCCCGCGCGACGTGGCCCCGGCGCACGGCCACCTGGGGCTGTCGCAGCACATCGCCATGTCCATGATGGCGGACGAATTCGACCTGTCGGTCTTCCAGGGCAAGCCGGTCGACCACGGCGTGCTGTCGCCGCTGTCCATGCTGGGCGATGCCCAGGGCCCCTGGGCGGGCCGGATCGTGCCGCTGCAAGTGGGGGTGCTGCAGTTCCCCATCCCCAGCGCGAAACGCATGTGGAAGCTGGGCAAGACCCTGCGCAAAGCGGTGGAAAGCTACCCCGAGGACTTGAACGTCGCCATCATGGCCACCGGCGGTCTGTCGCACCAGGTGCACGGCGAACGCGCCGGCTTCATCGACGAAGCCTGGGATCACGAGTTCCTGGATCTGCTGGAAAATGACCCGGAAAAACTGGTAGATATGCGGATTGCGGAATTCGCGGCCAAAAGCGGCATGGAAGGCGCGGAAGCCGTCATGTGGCTGATCATGCGCGGCGCCCTGTCCGACCAGGTGCGCCGACTGCATCGGCAAACCTACGCCCCCTCGGTCACCAATATCGCCACGCTGATCTTTGAAGACCTGGGCGATGCGCCCGACCCGGCCGCCGTGGCGGCCTACCGCCAGCACATCGCCCACGAACTGGAAGGGGTCGGCGATATCCCGGGATCCTACCCCTTCACCCACGCCCGCAGCCAGGCCAATTTCCGCATCAACCGCTTCTTGCACGCCCTCGTCCAGCCGGAACACCGCGACCGCTTCAAGCACGATTTCGACGCCCTGGCCGACGAACACGGACTGAGCGACGAGGAAAAAGACCTGATCCGCAACCGCCGGTGGATCGACATGGTCCGGCGAGGGGTCAGCTTCTTCGTGCTGGAAAAAATGGCGGCGGTGCTGGGCGTGTCCAACCCCGAGGTCTATGCCGCTTTCCGGGGCGAATCGCTGGAGGCCTTCCTGGCCACCCGCAAAGTGCCCATGACCTATTCGGTGGCCGGCGGCGACCAGGCGCGCGCCATGGACAGCGCGAACCAGGCCGCGCGTTAACACCCTGCCCACGCAAAGCCGGACGCTGGTGTGCTGTCCGCGCCAAACAGCACACTAGGCATAATGTCTAGGCCGACGGCACGCCGGCGGCGGGCGGGGGGGCGGTGTCCACGGCGATCATCGTCCAGGGCAGCATGGCCTGCGTCAAGGGGCCAATCAGCAGGGCGAACAGGATCGTGCCGATGCCAAACAGCCCCACGCCGCCCAGCAGCAACCCGACCAGCAGCACCGAGACCTCCAAGGCGGTGCGCACCAGACGCAGCGACAGGCCCGTCACCCGGTGCAGGCCCGTCATCAGGCCATCGCGGGGGCCGCGCCCCAGCTGCACACCGATATACAGCGCCGACCCCAGACCGCACAACAGCACGCCGCCCACGGTCAACGCCAAGCGGCCGATAAACTGATCCGGGGTATCCAGCATCCGCATGGTCAAATCCGTGGCCACCCCGATGGTGATTGCATTGGCGATGGTGCCGATGCCGGGGATTTCGCGCAACGGCACCCACAGCAGCAGCACAAGGAACGACACGGTGATGAACACCCAGGCGAAGCTGACGGGAAAATAATGCGTCAAGCCGATGTGCAAGGCATCCCAGGGGGCCAGGCCCAGGCTGCCGCGAATCATCATGCCCATGGACACGCCATAGAACACCAGCCCGATCATCAGCTGACTCAGGCGCCTGGCCAGCCGCCCGGTGCGCAATTGTTCGAGTGGCCCAAGCTGGGCAAGTTGAATCGATGTCTTCATGGCGGATCTCGGTACAGGTCTATGGATGACGTTCGGGGTTTACTTCGATATCCATCTTGCCCATAATTGGCCTGATTTTAAATAGCCAATCATAAGAAAGTGGCCTCTATGAAAGAATCCATTTCTGCCCGCCAGGTCGGCATCCTGGTCGGCGCGCTGCCCCCGGGCACGGCCTATGCGGGCCTGGCCGACAAGCTCACGCTGCTGGTCGGCGACGGCCGCATCCCGCTGGCGGTGCGCCTGCCCAGCGAACGCGCGCTCGCCACGGCCCTGGGGCTGTCGCGCACCACCATTACCCGCGCCTACGCCCTGTTGTGCGACAGCGGCTACGCGCGCGCCATCCAGGGATCCGGCACCTATACCGCGGTGCCGGGCGGGCGCAGGCAGGCGCACGACCGCGTCCTGGTGGCCGGCGGGGCCGGCGAAAGCTGGATCGACCTCAGCTGCGCGGCCGACTCGGCCCCGGCGGAAGTCATGGCGGCCTACACGGCGGCCTTGGCCGCCCTGCCCTCCTATCTCAGCGGACACGGATACTTTCCCTCCGGCCTGCCGGTGCTGCAGGAAGCCATCGCGGCAACATACCAGGCCCGCGGCTTGCCCACCAGCCCGGAACAGATCATCGTCACCCCCGGGGCGCTGACCGCCGCCAGCATCGTGGTGCGGGCCCTGGCTCCCCGGCGGGGACACGCCCTGATCGAATCGCCCACCTACCCCAATGCGGCGGAAACCCTCCGGGCGGCGGGGCTGCAGCTGCACGAAACCCCGCTGGACGCCGGCGGCTGGGACATGGCCGGCCTGATGCACACGATCCGGCAGATCGCCCCCGATTTCGCCTACCTGATCCCGGACTTCCAGAACCCGACCGGCGCCGTGATGGGGACGGCGCAGCGCCGCCAGTTGGGACAATGCCTGCAAACTCACGGGACGGTGCCCATCGTGGACGAGACCCACCAGGCGCTGGCCCTGGACGGCCAGGCCATGCCCCCGCCCTTTGCCTGTTTCAACCCCGACACCATCACGCTGGGCAGCATGAGCAAGGTCTTTTGGGGCGGGCTGCGCATCGGCTGGATTCGCGCCCCGCAAACTACGGTGGGGCCGCTGACGCGGGCGCGGATGTCTCTGGATCTCGGGGTGCCCATCGTCGAACAGCTGGCTGCCACGCATTTGCAGCGCCACGGCCCCGTGTCGCCCGGGCAAATCCAGCGCCTGCGCGCACAACGCGACGCCCTGGTGCGCGCCGTGGCCGCCCATCTGCCCGATTGGCGCTTCATCCCGCCGGCGGGCGGGCTGGCCCTGTGGTGCGAACTGCCGCACCGGGGGGCCACGGCGCTGGCCGCCGCCGTGGCGGCCCAGCAAGTGGCCGTCACGCCGGGCCCCGTGTTTTCACCCAACGGGGGCCTGGATGCGTTCATCCGCCTGCCGTGGTCCCGGCCGGTGCCCGATCTGCAACAGGCCGTCGAGCGGATCGCCGCGGCCTGGCACGGCCTGGCCGCCCACTCGCCCGCTGCCCGCCCGGATCACCACAACGGCCGGATTCGCCTGGTCATGGCCTGAAAAACCCAGAAAAAACGGCCTGTGCCAAGGACACAAGCCGTTTGCAAAACTGGAGGCGCAAGCCGGAACCGAACCGGTGTATACGGATTTGCAATCAACTACCTTTCACTCCAATAATCGACATTGCTTATAAAAACAAGTACTTACCATACCCATTGAGGCATTTGGTCGACTATATGCTTCATTGTGGTTGACACTTAGTTGACAGTATTGGTTCTGCCTTTGGATATTCAATACCCCATTGGGTTTGGATTGAAAAAAAACGGGGGGGGGGGGGAATGAAAGTTTAAGAGTTTATAAATACTGTTCTATTTCTGATTTTTTGCTTATATTTAATGAATATCCAGAATTAAGGCTGGATTGAATTATCAACTTCCTGCCAATAAGTGTTTGAAGAGAAGCATCGAAGGTCAGGACGTTTTTGCAAAAATGATTTTTCAATGTATCTCCAGATACTGTTTTTTTGCCCCAGAAGTGCCTTCTTTGTAAGCAATCAATAATTTGCCTTGCTCCTATGTCAATGTCAATTTTTCTGGTAAATCCCACAATGGATGAATCCAAACTTTCAAGTATATTGGTATAGCTTTCTATCCCGAAGTAGTGGCTGTGGGTTTGGCGGACAGTTGCGATCTCGGACGATCCAATTAGGACAACTTCATACCCATCATGTGAGGGATACATGTTCTCATAGTGAATGTATGTATCCACTGCCTCGCTGGGATCTTGGCTGACAATATCCCAACTCACAAAGCACCCCTGATTCCAATCAAATATTAATATCCAATTTTTTAGGCCGCTTGGATTTTTAGATTCTTTTTCCGTTAGGGTTTTAATAACCCCCTCGTCAACAAAACTATCAAAAACCTTTCTTTTATCTGATTGTGTTATGATTTTTTCGCACTCTTCCCTTAGTGCATCAATTTTTATTTTTTGAGCTGACGAAGGCTCTCTCCCTGATTCAATTTCATAAAAAACATCAGAAAGAGTCTTGAAGTAATAAATAACCTCGGGATCGCCTTCTTTTTCTTTTATGTAATGCCCATAAATAACCGATGTTCTTTCGATGCTTTCAGACCAATAGTGTTGTATTCTACTTCTAATCTGAAGCTCTAAATTAAAGCCATCGCGCCCCATAATGACATGAAGCGACCTGTATCCGGTATCATCCCTTCCCTTTTCGCGGTAATCAGTAATTTTTACGATATTAAAGCCGGCTTCATGTTCGGATTTTTTCTTTAAGAATTCAAAAATATGATTTACATCTCTATTTTTCGGAACGATAATTCGGCAGCCACCGATGTCTTGCAGTTGAGTTAAGCGAACGCTAAGCCTATTAAGTTTTCTTAATATCTGAGGCTTTCTTTTTAGGCGATGAGCAATATAATAATCCGCACCATAGCTCGAGAGCATTTTTTGAATTTCAAGTGTGGTTTTTGATAGTGGGCTTAAGTGTCTTTTTCTGTACTCATCAAAGACATCTTCCGATTCTATAAACTCAATCTCGTCCTTATATTTGTTTTTTGCCAGGGCCAACCCTGATTTATCTATTCTGCTTTTTGATAGTTTCATTGTCTTATTTATTTAGGTTTATTTTGTGCTGTATTTTGATATTTTCGATGGCTTTACTGTTGCAGGCAGTCTGACATACAAAAATTTTGCATTAGTACATAATAAAAATTATGCCCGAAAATTTCTCTCCGTCGTAAAGCTCTCAGCACCCAATCCTTAGCAATGGCCAAAGGTTAAGGCTCCTGTCCAAGCACCCGCTGAACCTGAAGCACTAGCAGAATTTCACTACTGGACTGTTCATAGCCAGTAGTATGCAGGAAGCGCGGCAAAAAGCTCAACCCATCCCGCGTATTGGTGTCCTTGCTTTCCGTTAGGCCACCCAGCACGATCACATCGCCATCCTGCATGCCCACCTTCGTTTTCAGTTCCCGCTTGGTCAACGTAGGCGAGTTATTGACGCCGGTTGTCGTCTTCACGAAGTTGGAAAGCTGCTGCGTAATGTCCAGGTCGATGATCCCTTCCTTCACAACAGGCCGAACGTCGAAGATGACGCCTGAGCTACGGTATTCAACGGACTGCACGGCCTGCCCGCCTGACTTCAACACTTCACCGCCTACGGGCGGTTTTCTTTGGCTGTTCACCTTATAAATCAATGGTTTTCATTCTTG
>NZ_JBLGTV010000024.1:0-19582 GCF_047468865.1 Castellaniella hirudinis | reverse complement strand
TAATTGATAAACCTGCTGTATCGAGCCTTGGCGTAGTCCAGCGAATTGCGGTACTAGAGTCATCGTGAAACAAAAAAGACCCCCACGCGGCACGGGCTGCGCCCGCTTGCTGCCCCCCGAGGGGGCCGTTTTTGCCTTGGGGCGGCCCGGCGGCAAAAAAAGGCCGTGCTCCCGCCCCGAAAGGGGGAAGCACAGTCGGCGGGCCGATTCCCGGCTTGGCGTTCGCCGGGGATCAGGCCGGGGATCGTTCGCGGATCTTGAAGACGGCGACCGAGCGCACCAGTTCCTGGGCCTGCGTATTCAGGTTGCCGGCGGCCGCCGTCATCTGTTCGACCAGCGCGGCGTTTTGCTGGGTGTCCTGATCCATCTGCGCGACGGCCAGGCCGATCTGGCCGACGCCGGTGCTTTGTTCGCGGTTCGACGCGCTGATTTCGCCGACCAGGGTCTTGACCTGCTGGATGCTGCCCACCACGTTTTCCATGGTGGCGCCCGAATGCCCGACTTGTTCCGAACCCGTCTGGACAGTCTGCGCGCTTTCCTCGATCAAGCCGCGGATGTCTTTGGCCGCGCCGGCGGCTCGCTGGGCCAATGCGCGAACCTCGGCGGCGACCACGGCGAACCCGCGGCCCGATTCGCCGGCGCGGGCCGCTTCGACCGCCGCGTTGAGCGCCAGGATGTTGGTCTGGAAGGCAATGGCGTCGATCATCCCGACGATATCGGTGATTTTCTTTGATTTATCACTGATGTCGTGCATGGTGTCGATGATTTGCCGAACGATGTCTCCGCCTTCCTGGGCCACCAGGGCGGCTTTCTGGGACATGTCATTGGCCTGCTGGGTGTGATCGGCATTGTGCCGCACGGTCACGGAGAGTTCTTCCATGGACGCCGCCGTCTGCTGCAGCGCGCTGGCCTGGGAGGCGGTACGGGCGCTCAGATCCGCGCTGCCCTGGGAAATCTCGGCGCTGGCCAACGCCACGGAACTGCTGCTGTCGCGCACCAGCACGACCAGAGCGGTCAGCCCTTCCTGCATGTCGTTCAAGGCGTGCATCAGCTGGGCGACTTCATCCGTGCCGCTGTGCCGGACATCGGTCGTCAGGTCGCCACGCGACACGGCGCGGGCAAAGCCGACGGAATACCCCAGCGAACGGATGATGTACTGGAAGCTGGAATACAGCAGGACAAAGAAAATCGCCAGCAGAATCAGGACGACGACGGCCTGAACGGTTTGCCAGGCCTGGGTCTTGTCCTGCGCCTGGGCGACTGCGGCGGTGGTGCGTTGATCGAGCAATTTGAAGAAATCGTTGATGGGCGCCATGATGGCGGCTTTCCGCTGCAGGTATGCCGTTCCGTTGACCAGATCGTTGGCGCGGATGAAGTCCGCGCCGGTGGTGTCCAGCGTGCCGCCGCCAGTGGCCATCAGCGCGCCGATCAGATCCATGGCCTGGGATTCCGTCCGTGCCAGGCTGCCGGACAATTCACTGGCTTCTTGCAGTTTCGCCAGTTCTTCGGCGGTGAATCCTTCGGCCCGCATCATATCCAGCAAGGAAACCGCCGGGGCCGCCTGTCCGGGCACCTGGATGCCGGCGGCGCGGAAATCCCAGTAAATCCCGTCGTATCCCGCGGGCCGGGGCTGTTCTCCGGCACGGATGCGGACGACCTCGTCGTATTGCTCCCGCCATATCGGCTGCCCCGTGGCCACATAGGCGCGCACCAGCCGGGTCAGGTCGTCCGAGCTTTGTCGCAGCTGGTTCGCCAGCTGAAAAGACGCATAGCGGGTCTGGTAGGCGCTCATGATGGCGTTGTTGGCCTTGATGACGGCCCACTGGCTGGCGATGATGGTACAGGTCGTCAGCGTCAGCAGGCTCATCAGGATGATCAGTTTTTGCTTCAAGTTGAACTGGCGGATGAGGGTCATGTTTGTCTCCCAGGCGTCTTCGGCATTGAATGCGGTGTTGAGCGTCCAAGCGGCATGGCTGCGGGGCCACGGTGGGTGGGCGTTGGAACAACCAGCCGGCTTTTCTCCTATTGTCCTTTTTCCACTCGGCACCGGGGTGGCGCCGGGTGAATACCCCTTATCATTGGGACGCGCATCGGGCCGCCGCCGTGGGCTGTCTCCAGGACGGTATCGAGCTGTGCCTTCCCCTGTGGATTGCCCGCCGAACGGGTTAACATGGGCATAAATCATTTGCCCGTAGATTGTCCGTGACCAGCCGGCCTGCCTTTTCCGATCCCGATGCCTTGGCGCGCCTCCCTTATTTCCAGGAGGTTCCCGCCGCTGTGCTGGCGCGTGTGCAACAGCAGGCGCGGCTGTTGTCGGTGCGTCGGGACGAAATCATCGCGCACCGGGGCGAACCCTGCCTGGGCATGCACATCGTGGTGCAGGGCCGGGTCAAACTTTGCTACGAAGCGGCTTCCGGGCTCGAACGCATCATGCGCATCGTCAGTCCGGGCGACAGTTTCGGCGAGGCCCTGATGTGCCTGGGCCGGGAATACATCGCCAGCGCCGAGGCTCTGTGCGACAGTCAGCTGGTTTATATCCCCAAAGACATCATCCTGGCTCAGATGGCCGAAAGCGCTCCGCTCGCGCAGCGGCTGGTGGCCAGCCTCAGCCGCCAGCTGTACATGATGATGGGGGACATGGGGGCGTATACGGTGCGCAACGGTCACCAGCGCCTGATCGGCTACCTGCTGCGGGAGTCCGGCAGCCACCAGGACATCCCCGTGCGCCTGACCGTCCCCAAGGGCGTGATCGCCTCCCGGCTCAATCTGACGCCGCAGCATTTTTCACGGATACTGCACGACCTCATCCAGCGTCGCTTGATCCAGGTTCAGGGGCGCGAATTCACGATCCTGGATCTTCAGGGCCTGCTGGATTACCGCGATCAGCAGGCGCTGTAGGCGGGCGGCCGCCGCCCCAGATCAGCCCGCCCAGCAGCAGCGCCAGCAGCACCGCGCCGGCGGCCAGCAGGCCGATGCCCGTGGTTTTCTGCGCGTCCAGCAGGTAGTTGGCGCACAGCCGCGTGGGCGACACCCAATACAGCCAGCCGGTGCGAAACAACGTGGCGACGAATTCCGCCAGGAAGACCCCGCGCGCGATGAAGCCTGCTTGCGGCCAACTGAGCGCGCAGGGCAGTCCCAGCAGCAGGGGGATGCCCGCAAACTTGGCGGCCGTCATCCACGGCTGATCCAGGGCGGCATCCAGGGCGGCGGGCAGCATCCACAGCATCATGACCAGGGAGGCCAGCAGCAGTCCGCTGATGCCTTGTTGGTTCCAGGGGGCGATCCGGGCGCGCACCGGCGCGGGGATCGCCGCAGCCAGCAGCCAGCCACAGCCGGCCAGCAACGGCAGCTGGATCAGCATGTGCGGGGCCATGTCGGATTCCAGGGCGTGGCGCAGCGGAGGCGACAGCAGGCACAACCAGGCCAGGGCGGCCAGCCCAAGACGCCAGCGGCGCGGGTTGCTGCTGGCGGGCGGTGCCCAGGGCCGCCCGCCAGTGAGCCGGCGGGTAGCGTGGCTACTGCCGGGCCAGGACATAATCGGCCGCCGCTTGCGGGTCGTCCCAGTCCAGGATGGCCGCCAGCCGCCCCTGGGGGTCGATGAGGTTGAAGGCGGCGTTGTGCTCGAAGCCGCCCAGGCCGTCCGGGATGATCTGGACGCCGAAAGCATCCAGCAATGCGGCTAATTCGCCGGGCCGGGCGGGCCGGGCGGCGTCCCAGGCCCCGGGCGCGGCGTCGTGGCGCAGCAGGTAGCGCGCCAGAGCCGCCGGGGTATCCCGCGCCGGGTCGAAGCTGATGCTGATCAGCCGAACCCGGCCTTGCCGGATTTGCGGCTGCAGCAGGGCCTGCAGCTGCGTGAATTCGCTGCCCTGCACGCGGCAGACCGTGGCGCAATGGGTATACATGAAGCCCGCGATGATCCACTGGCCGGCGGGCCGGGTTCCTGGCCAGGCGGCGGTTTGGCCATCCGCACCCTGCAGCGCGACGCTGGGCAGCGGCCGGGGGGCCTGCTGGACGCTCAGGCGCAGCAGGCCTTCGCGGGTGTAGGCCTGGAACCCGTGGGTGGCCCAGGCCAGCGCGCCCACCCCCGCCGCCGCAATCGCCAGGCTGCACAGTCCGGTTTTCAGGGTGGACATCAGGGGGTCGCGGGCTTTTTCAACAGGCCCAGGGTGATGCGTGCGGCAAAGTACAGCATGGACAGCACCACCAGGGCGGCCCCGATGGCACCGACGCCGTCGCTGGGCAGCCAGGCGTCCCAGTGTTCGGCCATGCGGCGGGCCGCCCCCGATTGTCCGCCGTACAGGAAAGCCAGCACGAAGACCAGGCCGCCCACGAGGAACAGCGGAAAACCGATCTGGTCGGCGGCGGACTTGAGCGGGGCCTGGTTCAGGCGGCCGATCTGGTGGTACATCAGGGCCAGCACCATGGGCAGCATGCCGATCAGCATGTAGAAGTGGAAATGGCCCGGCACCCACAGCGTGTTGTGCATGACGGCATTGACGCGGATGGTGCCGTCCATGATGGCGGGCACTACCCCGGCGGCCCAGCCGAACATCGCCAGGATCAGCAGCATGGACGGCATGGTCCAGCGGATGTTGGATCGGTACAGGTTGACCAGCGCCCCGTACACGGTGATGACGAACACCGGGAAGCCGCCCACCCAGGAGGCGATCTGGCCCATCACGGCCAGCCAGCGCGGCTGGGCGAAGTCCATGAACAAGTGGTGCGGGAAGACGACGATGACGTACAGCGCCGTGGCCAGCCAGGCCCAGATGAAGGGACGCGACACCGCGTAGGGCTTGCCGGTATAGCGCGGCAGCAGCTCGTAGACCGCGATCACCCCCATGTAGATGGTGGCGTTGGCCACCATGTGGCCGAACCAGTAGATCAGGTTCTTGGCCAGCAGGGCGTTGAGCGCGACATCCGGGTAGAACAGGTTCACCAGTGTCATGAACAGGGCGACTTCGCCCGCGATGATGCCCAGGGAATTGGCGATGATGACCCCGCTGCTGGCGATGACCGCCTTGGGATGATCGGGATCCACCGTGCCGCCGAACAGCCATTGCCAACCCATGGCGCGGCCCAGATTGCCATAGCGCCGCAGGATGCCGGCGGTGGCGTCCAGGTAGAACAGCAGCATGCCGAAGCCGATCAGGATGTAGCCGAAGATATACAGCGCGGCGGCGCCGGGCGACCACAGGCCCATGCTTTGGGCGGGCAGGGGGTACAGGAACGTCCACAGGGCCCCGTAGCCGCCCACGAAAATGGCCAGTGCGATGCACACGGCCCCCAGCAGAAACAGCACGTAGTTGGCGGCGAAGGCCCACAGGTGCAAAGTGACGTATTTGCGCAGGAAGAACCACATCACCCCCACGGTGGCCAGCGAGGTGATGCCCACCATGCCCGTGCCGTGCATGGACAGGAATTCGTAGAACAGGGTGGAGGGGATGCTGATCCATTGGGCCTCGTTCAGCCGCATGGTCAGGCCCAGCAGCATGAACAGCAGCACGGCCACGATGGCGGTGATCATGTACAGGTTGAAGACCTGGCGCGCGCGCGGGGTCAGGGATTCGTCGGCGGGATACATTGTCAGGCTGGCCATGATCAGTTGTCCTCCCGGTCGGAAACGGTGAGGGTGGTTTTCATGAAGCCGTGGCCCACGCCGCAGTATTCCAGGCATTGCACGGTATAGTCGCCGGCCTGCTGAAACTGCACCAGCAGCTTGTTGACGAATCCCGGCATGGCCTGGGTCTGGGCCACCAGGTTGCCGTCGGGGCCGTACACCGCAAAGTCGTGGTTGACGTCCTTGCTGGTGACGCGGAATTCCACGGTCTGCCCCGCCCGGGCGGTTTGGGGCTGCATGGTCCAGCCCCACATGAACCCTTCCACGTCCACGACCGCATCGGCCTGCAGCGGCGTGTGCTGGGCGGGAATGGGGAAATGGCGCAGGGTCAGCCAGGTGCCCAGCCCGAAGCCCGCCAGCAGCAGCCCGAAGAACCAGGCCTGAATGACGTGGGCGGTGTGGGTGTGGTGGCGGGTTTCATCCGCCGTCGCCGGGATGCGCGCCTGGCTGATGACAAAAACAAAAACCAGCGTTACAGCGCCGATGCCCAGCAGGGAGAGCGGCCAAACAACGTTTTGGGTGGTCACGATGATCCTCTTGGTGTAGTCCATGACGACCGGAACCAGAATGGCAAGCGTCGCCAGACGTGTGTCTGGTGATGGCGTGGCAGCTGCGCCTGGGCCGGGGCTCCTGTCAAGGAATGCGAGGGTCGTTTTTTGGTGTGCTGTCTCCCATGGGGTCTTTCTGGGACCGGAGTTGTTATCAATTGTATGTATTCCATGCCAAAATTGATTGAACATGGATTAAAAAAACCTGGCTGAACCGCCCCAGGGGTTGACCGATGGCCAACGGCTGCGAGGCGGTCCAGCCAGGGGGCTGGACGACGCGGTGCGGTTCAGGCGCTCAGGCGGAGAACCCCGGGTAGCTGGCTTGTTCGCCCGTGCGAACCAGGCCGGCGGCTTCGGCGGTGCGCAGTTCGGCCAGCACCTGGGCGCGGGTTTTGTTGTCGTGCTGCGCCAGCACCGGGTAGGACGAGGTTTCGCCGATGATCAGTGTGCCTTGTGCTTCGGCTTGCTGCAGGGCGTGTTCGACCTGGGCCCGGGTGACGGTGCTGGCGGCGTTGGCCGTGGTGTCGGCGGGGTAGTACGGCAGGCTGTCGGCATAAGCAAAGCCGGCGGTGCCGAGACCCAGGGCGATAGCGGAAAGTGTGGCGGCGATTTTCATGATGGTTTCCTTCATGTTGGTTGGTCAGACATCGCAGGCAAGCGGTTTGTGTCTTGCATGCGCTGTTTCAGTGAGGCTATTGTGCGCCGCCGCACGATAGGGATAAATGGGCAAATTGCTAAATCATCTTTCCATTTATCGCTGTAATATGGCTTACATATATAATTTTTATAGCAGTAAGCAAGGCTTGTATTTTCGTGTTAACCCTTATTAAACCGTCGAAACCACCGATCGAGGCCGCCGATGAAGCCCGCTTTGGATGATTTGGAACTGTTCGTGGAAGTCGCCCGCAACCGCGGGTTCACGCGCGCCGGGGCCGTGTTGGGGATGCCCGCGTCCACGCTGTCGCGGCGCATTACCCAGCTGGAGCAATCCATCGGCGTGCGGCTGCTGAACCGCACCACGCGCAAAGTCGGCCTGACCGAGGCCGGGGCCGTGTACTACGAGCGCTGCCGCCTGATCGTCGAGGAAGCCCGGGTGGCGCATGAATTGCTACAGGAAGAAACCAGCCTGCCGCGCGGCCTGTTGCGGGTGTCTCTGCCGTCCAGCCTGGTGCAGACCTGTCTGCAGGATGCCTTGCTCGATTTTGCCCGGCAGTACCCCGACATCGAGTGCGAATACGATCTCAGCATCCGTAAAATCGACTTGCAGACCGATGGCTACGATGTCGTGGTACGGGTCGCGCAGCCGCCGGATTCCCGCGTCGTGTCCCGCAAGCTGGGGGAATTGGCCCTGGGCTTGTATGCGTCGCGCGACTATCTGCGGGCCCATGGCCAGCCCCAGACGCCCACCGACCTGGCCATGCACGATTGCCTGCGCAGCAGTACCCAGCGGGAAGACGCCATCTGGCATCTGCGGCAGGCTTCCGGGCAGACGCAGTCCGTGCGGGTGCGCGGCCGGATCGCCGTCAATCAGGTGCTGGTGCTGCATCACCTGATCGGCCTGGGCGCGGGCATCGGGCTGCTGTCCATCAACCATGCGGGGGCGGGCCTGGTGCGCGTTCTGCCCGACTGGTCTTTCGAGCCCAAGCCGCTGGTGGCCTTGTTTCCCTCGCGCATGATGCCGGCCCGCACGCGGGTGTTCCTGGATTTCCTGGCCCAGCGCTTGGGCCGGGTGGAAACCCTGCATCCGGGGTAGGCCGGGTCAGGCCGGCCGCACCCCCGGTGCGGGGCGGCGCAGGCTGACGACCCGCAACGCCTCGGCGGGTTCCGCGTTGTCCGTGTCGTCCGCCTCATCCGCGTCGTCCTCGGCGAAGGCGGGCGCGTGGAAATCCTCGGCATCGAAGGCATGGTCGCCCTCGGCGTCGGGCACGCCGGTCGGCTTCAGCGCGGCGAAGTCCATCAGTTGGCGATCCATCAGGTGCGACGGCGCCACCTGCGACAGCGCCCGGAATATATTGGCGCTGCGCTGGCCGAAGTGCCGATCCCATTCTTCCAGCATGCGGCCGACTTCCTTGCGTTTCAGGTTTTCCTGGGATCCGCACAGATTGCAGGGGATGATCGGAAAATCCCGCAATTTCGCATAGGCGATCAGGTCTTTTTCCTGCACGTAGGCCAGGGGGCGGATGACGATGTGTTCGCCGTCGTCGGACACCAGTTTGGGCGGCATGGCCTTCAGGCGGCCACCGTAGAACAGGTTGAGGAAGAATGTCGCCAGGATGTCGTTGCGATGATGCCCCAGGGCGATCTTGGTGGCGCCCAGTTCGCGGGCCACGCGGTACAGAATCCCGCGCCGCAGGCGCGAGCACAGCGAACACGTCGTCTTGCCTTCGGGGATCAGGCGCTTGACGATCGAGTAGGTGTCCTGGTTTTCAATGTGGAACGGCACCCCCCGCGCACGCAAGTAGTCCGGCAGCACCTGCTCGGGGAAACCCGGCTGTTTTTGATCCAGGTTGACGGCGATCAGGTCGAAACGGATGGGCGCGCGTTCGCGCAGGGTCAGCAGGATGTCCAGCAGTCCGTAAGAGTCCTTGCCGCCGGAGAGGCACACCATCACCCGGTCGCCGTCTTCGATCATTTGGTAGTCGGCGATGGCCTTGCCGGTCTCGCGCAGCAGGCGCTTGACCAGTTTGTTTTCGTTCACGCTAGGGTGGCGGCGCGGGCCGGGCGGCGGGGCGGCGGTCGTCATGGGCGTTCAGTCCGGGCGGTGGCGGGTTTGCTCGATGCACACCGCCGCGCAGTCATCGAAGGCTTGGGGTTTGCAGATGCGCAGGCGGGCGGATCGCACGGCGGGAAATTCCCGCAGGATGCGCGTCAGTGCGCGATCCACCAGGGTTTCCAGCAGGTCGGTGTGGGCCTGTGTCGCCTCGTCGATCAGCGCTGCGCGCAGCTGGCGGTAATCCAGCACGGTGCCGATGTCCGCATCGTCCACGGGATGGGCGGCGTCCACGTCGAATTCGGCGCGGATGCGCAGCGGCTGGCGCTGCCGGCGTTCGTGGTCGAGCATGCCGATGGACGCGGTGACCTGCAGGTCGTCCAGGATGACCTGGCGGGACTGGGGGGCCGCCGCGGCAGGGCCGGGGGCGGGCCAGGGCTGCGCCTGGGGGCCGGGGCCCGTTCGCGTGATCCGGTGCTTGCCGGCGGACGCGGCCAGGCGCAGCGGGTAATGGCGCAGTTCGTCGCGCCGGAACACATGCACCGTGACCGGGTCGCCGGGTTGATGCCCGTCCAACAGGCGGTCGAGATCCGTCGTCGTGCGGATGCGCAGGCCGTCCAGGGCCACCAGTTGGTCGCCCGCCGACAGCCCCGCCGCGTGGGCGGCGCCGTGTTCGTGAACCGTGGCCAGGTGAACGCCGTCATGATCCGCGCGCAGGCGGACGTCCAGGCCGGGGCGCGTTGTCTCCGGCTGGGTATCCAGGCGCAGGCCGTGCCCGGCCAAAGCGGGCGCCAGCGGGATGTCCGCGCAGCCTTCGGCATGTTGCCGGATGAAGTCGGCCGCGTCCACCCCGGTGGCCTGCCGGATCAGGGCGGGCAGGGCGTCCTCGGGCACCCCATGGGGCCGGCCCCGGAAGAAGTCGCGCCCGTATTGATCCCACAGCAGCCGCATGACGTCATCCAGGCTGCGGAGCCCCTGGCTGCGTCGGCGGATTTCCAGATCCAGCCCCAGGGCCACCAGCGCGCCCTTGGTGTAATAGCTGACCAGGGCGTTGGGGGAGTTCTCGTCCTGCTTGTAGTAGCGGGTCCAGGCATCGAAAGAGCTTTCGGCCACGGACTGCTTCAATCGCCCGCCGCCGCGCAGCACCTGATCCAGCGTGCGGGCCAGGATCTTGAGGTAGGCCGCTTCGTCGATCACCCCGGCGCGCAGCAGCATCAGGTCGTCGTAGTACGAGGTGAAGCCTTCAAACACCCACAGCAGGCGGGTGTGGTTGGGCTGGCGCAGGTCATAAGGCGCAAAGGCGGCGGGCTTGATGCGTTTGACGTTCCAGGTGTGGAAGTATTCGTGGCTCAATAGGCCCAGGAAGGTGGTGTAGTCTTCCGGCACGGGCCGGCCCCGCATGGGCAGGCTGTGGCGGCTGGCCATCAGGGCGGTGGAGGCCCGGTGTTCGAGCCCGCCGTAGCCGTCGCCGGTGACAGTGGTCAGGAACACATAGCGATCCGCGCTGTCCAGGAAGGGGGCCTTGCGGGTCTCGGGCTCGAACAGGGCGATCTGGGCGGCGCAGATTTTCTCGGCGTCCGCCGCGATCCGGGCCAGATCCAGCTGCGGAATCACCCCGGTGAAGACCAGATCGTGGGTGGCGCCGTGCGCCTGGAAGCTGACGCACTGCGGGGTGCCGATTTCCACGGGATGGTCGATCAGCGCGTCGTAGTCCGGGGCGCGGTACGCGCCGAAGCCCCGCAAGGGCGCGCAGCCCGGGTGGCCGGCCGCGGCGGGCAGGCTGGTGTGCACGCGCCAGTCCGGGGTGTGGTCGGGCGGGCAAATATCCACCAGGCAGGGCTGGGATTCCTGGCCGCCGACCGCCAGGAACACGCTGCAGCCGTTGAAAAACGCGTGGCTTTCGTCAAAATGCGCGCCGCGCACGGACAAATCCCAGGCGTAGACGATGTAGTCCACCACCAAAGGCCCCCGGGCCGGGGTACAGTGCCACGTGTGGCTGTCGGTCTTGTGGCAGGCCACCGGGCCGTCCGGGCCGCGCGCCTGCAAAGATTCGATCTGTCGGGCAAAATCACGGATCAGGTAGCTGCCGGGTATCCAGGCGGGCAACCGCAGAGCCTGGCCGTCGGGGTCGGGCCGGGGGATTGTCAGTCGGACGGCATAGCGGTGGCCGGCCGGGTCGGCCAGGCGCAGCTGGTAGCAAATCAGATCATCATTCATTCCGATAGTTTACTGTGGAGACAACATGAGCGAAGCATTGGTAAAGGTCGAAACCCGGGGGCGCGTTGGGCTGCTGACCCTGAACCGCCCGCAGGTTCTGAATGCCCTGAGCAACGCGGTCATCGACGAACTGTCCGCCGCCGTGCGGGCCTTCGAGGCCGATGACGGCATTGGCGCGATGGTGCTGACGGGCAGCGAAAAAGCCTTCGCCGCCGGGGCCGATATCGGCGCGATGGCCGATTGGTCCTATATGGATGTCTACAAGGCCGACTACCTGGGGGGCAATTGGGATGCCTTGCGGCGCGCGCGCAAGCCCATCATCGCGGCGGTGTCCGGCTATGCCCTGGGCGGCGGCTGCGAACTCGCCATGCTGTGCGATTTCATCATCGCGGCCGAGAACGCCAAGTTCGGCCAGCCGGAAATCAAGCTGGGGGTGATCCCGGGCTATGGCGGCACGCAGCGCCTGCCGCGCGCCGTGGGCAAGGCCAAGGCCATGGATCTGGCCCTGACCGGGCGCATGATGGATGTGCACGAGGCCGAACGCGCCGGCCTGGTGGCCCGTATCGTGCCGGTGGACAAATTGCTGGACGAGGCCATCGAAGCCGCCACGGTGATTGCCTCGATGTCCCTGCCCGCTGTCATGATGGCCAAAGAATGCATCAACCGCTCCTTCGAGGCCACGCTGGACGAATCCCTGCTGTTTGAACGCCGCAATTTCCATGCCCTGTTCAGCACGGAAGACCAGAAAGAAGGCATGAAAGCCTTTGTCGAAAAGCGCAAGCCGGATTTCAAGCACCGCTGATCGGCGGCGGAAGGGGGCGCCGTTTCATTGCTGCGCCCGGTGGCGGCGAAGGGTGGTTTTCGTGCCGCCTTGTTCGGGGACTGAACACGTCCCCGGCAATCCCCCGCTGCGTGGGCCGCGGCAGGAGTCTGGTCGCCGCCGCTCCCTCGATCGGGAAGGACTGCGGTTGTCAGGGGTGCAGGCATCAAACTGAATTCTAGGTTAAAATGGTGCGCCTTTTGGGTCAGGTTGTAAAAAACCTGCCAAAAAGCAGCTATAATTCAAGGGTTTGACTATCCGCTGGTGTCGTGGCAATAGCGCTTGCGGATTGGGTGTCTTAACATGCGCAAGCAACACACAGCCAATCCCCCCGCCGGGCTTGGCGCTGAAACTGGCGCGATCCAGCCACTGGTGCTCAGTGACGATGATCGCCTGCGCATCGCCAGACGCTCGCGGGTCGGCCTGTTCAGGGCGCTGGCGGCGCAGGCATTCACAGGGATGCTGGTGGTGCTGGTTGCCTGGGGGGTTGCCGGGAAAGACGCTGGGGCTTCCGCGCTTGTGGGTGCGGCAGCCTATTTTGTACCCAATGCGCTGTTTGCGCTGCGGCTGTTGCTGGGGTACTTGGGGCCAAAACGCCCGGGGTCGCTGGCCTTTTTCTGGGGCGAATTCCTGAAACTGTTCGCAGTGGCGGGGGTGGTGGTTCTGGTGGCGTGGCACTGGGGGGCTTGGCTGAACTGGCTGGCTTTCCTGCTGGGCCTGCTGGGCGTCATGAAAGGGTACGTGGTGCTGCTGGCCTTGCGCCGTCTGCCATGATTTGATTACGTTTGAAGGGTTTACCGATGACCGACGCAGTAACGACGCCTCAGTCCGAATACATTCAACACCACTTGGTGCACCTGAATAACCTCGGTGGAAAACAAGAAATCATCGCCAATTTCGGCGTCGTCAACTACGACTCTCTGTTCTGGTCCGCCTTGATGGGCTTCGTGGTGATCTGGTTTCTCTGGCGCGCCGCCAAGAAAGCCACCACGGATGTGCCCGGACGCTTCCAGATGTCCGTCGAAATGCTGGTGGGCATGGTTCAGGAAGAAGCCAAGAACATCGTCCCCAACGAAAAATCCCGTCTGTACGCGGCGCCCCTGGCGCTCACCGTGTTCCTCTGGATCACGCTGATGAACGCGCTCGACCTGATCCCCGTCGACCTCGTGGGCTGGGTGTTCCGCGCGACCGGCCTGGGCGCCGAGCACGCCGATCCGCTCTACTATCACCGCATCCTGCCGACGGCCGACCTCAACGTCCCCATGGGCATGTCCCTGGGCGTGCTGTTGCTGACCCTGTACTATGGCGTCAAGATCAAGCACGTCGGCGGCTTTGTCAAAGAACTCTTTACCGCGCCATTTCATGCGCACGGGGTGGGCGCCATTGTCCTGGCTCCATTCAATCTGCTGCTCAATCTCATCGAATACGTCGCAAAAACTGTCTCTCTGGGCATGCGGCTGTTCGGCAATATGTATGCGGGCGAACTGCTGTTCATGCTGATCGCCTTGCTGGGGGGGGCCTGGGTCGGGGCCGACGCGACAAGCGTCAGTCTGGCATTCGGGCACGTGCTGGCCGGCTCGGCGTGGGCGATCTTCCATATCCTGATCGTACTGCTGCAGGCATACATCTTCATGATGCTGACCCTGGTTTATATCGGGCTGGCTCACGAAGGCCACTGATTTCTGATTTCTCTGTTTTTTGACTAAACAACGTTTACTTACCAAGGAGTTGTTATGACCAACGTTGCATTCGTTGCGCTTGCTTGCGGTTTGATCATCGGTCTGGGCGCCATCGGCGCTTGCATCGGGATCGGCTTGATGGGTGGCAAATACCTCGAAGCCTCCGCGCGCCAGCCCGAACTCATGAACACCCTGCAAACCAAGATGTTCCTGCTGGTTGGTCTGATCGACGCCGCCTTCCTGATCGGCGTGGGTCTGGCCATGCTGTTTGCGTTCGCCAACCCGTTCGTCGGCTGATCGCAAAGGCCTGCTGCGGCAGGCCAGGGGCTGGTCTCGCGCCTGCGGGTGGCGATCGGCCAGGTTTGGTGCCTTGTGGGCTTGCCACAAGGCACGAGAGGGTAAATTAGGGAAACGACCGTGAATTTAAACGCGACTCTCTTTTTCCAGATGATCGTGTTTTTCGTTCTGGGCTGGTTTACGATGAAGTTCATCTGGCCACCCCTGACGAAGGCAATCGATGATCGTCGCCAGAAAATCGCCGACGGTCTGGCTGCCGCCGAAAAAGGCAAGGCAGATCTTGCCCAGGCCCAGGCACGCGTCAGTCTGATCGAGGCGGCCGCCAAGACCGACAACCATGCGCGTCTGGCCGAGGCCGAAAAACAGGCAGCCATGCTGATCGACGAAGCCCGCCGCGAAGCCGAGGCCGAAAAGGCCCGTATCGTGGCCCAGGCGCGTCAGGATGCGGCCCAGGAAGCACAACGTGCGCGGGAAGCCCTGCGGGCCGAAGTCGCCGTGCTGGCGGTCAAAGGCGCCGAGCAGATCCTGCGCCGCGAAGTCGACGCCAAGGCACACGCTGATCTCTTGGATCAGCTGCAGGCACAACTTTGATCGGGGCGGCTCATGGCTGAACTATCTACCATCGCACGCCCATACGCCGAGGCCCTCTTCGAGGCCGTGCGCAACGATGCGCAGGGCCTCGAATCGTGGTCCGGCGTCTTGTCCCTGTTGGCCCAGGTATCCAGCCTGCCCGACGTCCAGGAAGCCATGGGCGACCCGCGCCTCAACGATGCCCAGCGCGCCCAGTTGCTGACCGGGCTGGTGCCGCAGGCCTTGCCGGATCAGGCCCGGAACCTGGTGGCGCTGGTGGTCGAAAACGGCCGCACGCAGGCTTTGCCCCAGGTGGCCGAGCAATTCGAAATTCTGCGCAACCGGCTTGAAGGCACGGCATTGGCCCAGATCACCAGCGCGTTTCCGCTCGACGAGGCGCAGGTGGCCAGCTTGTTGCAGGGCCTGGAACGCAAGTTCGGCCTCAAGCTGAAATCGCAGGTCACTGTGGATCCCGCCCTGATCGGCGGGGTGCGCGTCGCCGTGGGCGATCACGTGCTCGACACTTCCGTGCAGGCCCGCTTGGCCAGTCTGCGCGATACGCTGGCCGCATGATGGCGGGCCACACAACAGGATTCCAGGAGTCTTATCATGCAACTTAACCCGTCCGAGATCAGCGAACTGCTGAAAAGCCGCATCGAAGGCCTGGGCGCGTCCACCGATGTCCGCACGCAGGGCACGGTGGTGTCCGTCACCGACGGCATTACCCGCATCCATGGCCTGTCCGATGTGATGCAGGGCGAAATGCTCGAATTCCCCAACAACCGCTTCGGTCTGGCCCTCAACCTCGAACGCGACTCGGTCGGCGCCGTGGTGCTGGGCGACTACATCGGCGTGTCCGAAGGCGATTCGGTCAAAACCACCGGCAAGATTCTGGCCGTGCCCGTCGGCCCCGAACTCAAGGGCCGCGTGGTCGATGCCCTGGGGACGCCCATCGACGGCAAGGGCCCCATCAACGCCAAAGAAACCGACGTCATCGAAAAAGTGGCGCCGGGCGTGATTGCCCGCCAGTCTGTCTCGCAGCCCCTGCAGACCGGCCAAAAGGCCATCGACTCCATGGTGCCCATCGGCCGCGGCCAGCGTGAGCTCATCATTGGCGACCGCCAGACCGGCAAGACCGCCGTTGCGGTGGACACCATCATCAACCAGAAAGGCAAGGGCGTCACCTGCGTGTACGTCGCCATCGGGCAAAAGGCGTCCACCATCAACAACGTGGTGCGCAAGCTCGAAGAACACGGCGCGCTGGAATACACCATCGTCGTGGCCGCCGCCGCCTCCGAATCCGCCGCCATGCAGTATCTGGCCGCCTATTCCGGCTGCACCATGGGCGAATACTTCCGCGACCGCGGCGAAGATGCTCTCATCGTCTACGACGACCTGACCAAACAGGCCTGGGCCTATCGCCAGGTGTCGCTGCTGCTGCGCCGCCCGCCCGGGCGCGAAGCCTATCCCGGCGACGTCTTCTACCTGCACTCCCGTCTGCTCGAACGCGCCGCCCGGGTCAATGCGCACTATGTCGAACAATTCACCAAGGGCGAGATCAAAGGCAAGACCGGGTCGCTGACCGCGCTGCCGATTATCGAAACCCAGGCGGGCGACGTTTCGGCCTTCGTGCCGACCAACGTCATTTCCATTACCGACGGCCAGATCTTCCTGGAAACCGACTTGTTCAACGCCGGTATCCGTCCCGCCATCAACGCCGGGATTTCGGTGTCGCGTGTGGGGGGCTCGGCCCAGACCAAGGTCGTGAAGAAGCTCTCGGGCGGGATCCGCACCGACTTGGCCCAGTACCGCGAACTCGCGGCCTTTGCCCAGTTCGCCTCCGATCTGGACGATGCCACCCGTCGCCAGCTCGAACGCGGCAAGCGCGTGGTCGAACTCCTCAAGCAGCCGCAGTACCAGCCGCAGCAGGTCTGGGAACTCGCCGTGGCGCTGTACTCGGTCAACAACGGCCATCTGGACGACCTCGAAGTCGGTCAGGTGCTGTCGTTCGAAAAAGCCCTGAAGGACTACCTCAAGACCAAGCACGAAGCCCTGATCCAGCGCATCGAAGACGTCAAGGAACTCTCCAAGGAAGACGACGCCGCATTGGCTGCCGCCATCGCCGAGTTCAAGAAACACGGTACGTTTTAAGTTGCATCCGGGGCGTCCAGTGGCCGCCCCGGTCAGCCCAAGGGAATAGTGGAATGGCCGGAATCAAGGAAATTCGAACCAAGATCAAGAGCGTGCAAAACACGCGCAAGATCACCAAGGCGATGGAAATGGTCGCCGCATCGAAAATGCGCAAGGCGCAGGATCGCATGCGGGCGGGCCGGCCCTACGCCACCAAGGTCCGCGCAATTGCCGCGCACTTGATGCAGGCAAACCCGGACTACACCCATCCGTACATGGTCGAGCGCGCCAAGCTGTCCGCCGTCGGCATCGTGCTGGTGACCACCGACAAGGGTTTGTGCGGCGGTCTCAATACCAACATTGCGCGCCTCACGCTGGCCCGGATCAAGGAATTCGAGCAGCAGGGCGTCCGCGTGCAAGCCACGGCGCTGGGCTCCAAGGGCCTGGGGCTGTTGAGTCGCGTGGGGGTCAACGTCGTGTCGTCCGAAGTCCAGCTGGGGGATGCCCCCAACCTGGATCGCCTGATCGGCGCCATCAAGGCGCAGATCGATGACTTCATCAATGGCAAGGTCGACGCGGTGTATCTGGCCACCAGCCGCTTCATCAATACCATGAAGCAGGATCCCAGCTTCATCCGCCTGCTGCCCTTGCCCTCCGGCTTGGCCGATCCTTTCCAGGCGGGCGAACAAGAAGACGATACACTCGATACCAAGTATGGCTGGGACTATCTCTACGAGCCCGACTCCCAGACCGTCATCGACGATCTGCTGATGCGCTACGTGGAAGGCCTGGTATACCAGGCAGTGGCAGAAAACATGGCCAGCGAGCAATCCGCCCGCATGGTGGCCATGAAGGCGGCCTCGGACAACGCCAAGAAAGTCATCGGCGACCTCCAGCTGGTCTACAACAAGACCCGCCAAGCGGCCATCACCAAGGAAATTTCGGAAATCGTGGGCGGCGCGGCGGCGGTCTGATCGACGCCCAGCCTAGGCAACCCAGAGATACTTATAGGACTAAACATGAGCAACGGTACCATCGTTCAGTGCATTGGCGCAGTGGTGGACATTCAGTTTCCCCGCGACAGCATCCCCAACATCTACGACGCGCTCACCTTGACCGACGAGTCCTCCGCCTTTGCGGAAAAAGGCCTGACGTTCGAAGTCCAGCAGCAGCTGGGCGACGGCGTCGTGCGCACCATTGCCATGGGCTCGTCCGACGGCCTGCGCCGCGGCATGGCCGTGGCCGGCACGGGTGCGCCGATTTCGGTGCCGGTGGGCCAGGGCACCCTGGGCCGCATCATGGATGTGCTGGGCCGTCCCATCGACGAGCGCGGTGACATCCAGGCCACCGAAACGCGCGCCATCCACCAGCACGCCCCAAAGTTCGACGAACTCTCCCCGTCGGTCGAACTGCTCGAAACCGGCATCAAGGTGATCGACCTGGTCTGCCCGTTCGCCAAGGGCGGCAAGGTCGGCCTGTTCGGCGGCGCCGGTGTGGGCAAGACCGTCAACATGCTCGAACTCATCAACAACATCGCCAAGGCCCACAGCGGCTTGTCGGTGTTTGCCGGCGTGGGTGAACGCACCCGCGAAGGCAATGACTTCTACCACGAAATGTCCGACGCGGGCGTCATCAAGCTGGACAACCTGGCCGAATCCAAGGTCGCCATGGTGTTCGGCCAGATGAACGAGCCCCCCGGCAACCGTCTGCGCGTGGCCCTGTCCGGCCTGACCATGGCCGAATCCTTCCGCGACGAAGGTCGCGACGTGCTGTTCTTCGTGGACAACATCTACCGCTACACCCTGGCCGGCACTGAAGTGTCCGCCCTGCTGGGCCGGATGCCGTCCGCCGTGGGTTATCAGCCTACCCTGGCCGAGGAAATGGGCAAGCTGCAAGAGCGCATCACCTCCACCAAGACCGGCTCCATCACCTCCATCCAGGCCGTGTACGTGCCCGCCGACGACTTGACCGACCCGTCGCCCGCCACCACCTTCCTGCACCTGGACTCCACCGTGGTGCTGTCGCGCGACATCGCCGCCCTGGGGATCTATCCGGCCGTCGATCCGCTGGATTCCACCAGCCGCCAGCTGGATCCGCAAATCGTGGGCGAGGAGCACTACCAGATCGCCCGCGGCGTGCAGCAAACCCTGCAGCGTTACAAAGAACTGCGCGACATCATCGCCATTCTGGGCATGGACGAACTCTCCCCGGACGACAAACAGGCCGTGGCGCGTGCGCGTAAAATCCAGCGCTTCCTGTCGCAGCCCTTCCACGTGGCCGAGGTCTTTACCGGCTCGCCGGGCAAGTACGTGCCGCTGGCCGAAACCCTGCGCGGTTTCAAGATGATCGTCGAGGGCGAATGCGACGCCTTGCCCGAACAGGCCTTCTACATGGTGGGCGGCATCGACGAGGCCTTTGAAAAGGCCAAAACCCTCCAATAAGGATTGCACATGGCGACTCTTCACATCGAAGTGGTCAGTGCGGAGGCCTCGATCTTTTCGGGCGAGGCCACGTTTGTGGCCCTGCCCGGCGAATCGGGCGATCTCGGCATTCTGCCGGGGCATACTCCCCTGATCTCACGCATCCGTCCCGGCACGCTGAAGATCAAGCGTGACGACGGCACCGAAGAAAACATCTTCGTGGCCGGCGGCATTCTCGAAGTCCAGCCGGGTTCGGTCACGGTGTTGTCCGACACGGCCATTCGCGCCGCCGACCTGGACGAGGCCCGCGCCGTGCAGGCCCGCGAACGCGCCGAAGAAGCCTTGCGCAACACCAAGGACAAGGCCGATCTGGCCGTGGTCGAAGCCGAGCTGGCCATGCTGGCCGCCCAGGCCGCGGCAGCGCGCAAGTTCAGCCACAAGCGCTCGTCGCATTGATTTTTGGCCCGGCTGCAAAAAAGCACCCTGCGGGGTGCTTTTTTGTTTCACGATGACTCCAGCCCGGTAGTTCGCTGGACTGCGCCGTAGCTAGATACAGCAGGTTTATCAATAA
>NZ_JBLGTV010000023.1:0-20595 GCF_047468865.1 Castellaniella hirudinis | reverse complement strand
AGCGACCGCATGACGCAAGCTGTTTTACTCAAATACACATCACCTTTTTAGACGGCGGCGCTCGGTTTCTTCAGCGGCCAAGCTGGCCGGCCAGGCCGCCAGCTTGGCATCAGACAAACCGGCCAGGATTTCATGCAGCCGCACGGTTGAGACGTGCGCGGGCGGCTCGAACACGTACCCGGCCGCGATCATCTCCGCCTCGATCTCTTCGGTAATGAAAAACGGTTCGTCCTGGCCGTCCTGGTGCGGTTTCATGCTTGTTCCTCTTGGCGTTCATTCTCGGCGGCCGCCAGGGCGTCGGCCTCGGTCAATGCGTCCTCACGGAAGGCACCGCGCCGCCTGGCCTCGGTGGGCGTCACTTCCTCGCTGCGCTCAAGTGCGCGGTACAGGGTCGAGCGATGCACGCCAAGCAGTGCAGCCGCCTCTTTCACGGTGCGGCCTTCCTGGTCGATCAGCTCGCGGGCGTGCGCGATCTGTGCCGGGGTGAGGGTAGGGCGGGGGCCAAACTTCACGCCTCGGGCCTTGGCGGCCTCGCGCCCGCTCCGGGTGCGGTCGATGATTAGGGAACGCTCGAACTCGGCAATGCCGGCGAACACGGTCAACACCATGCGGCCGGCCGGCGTGGTGGTGTCGGCCCACGGCTCTGCCAGGCTACGCAGGCCCGCGCCGGCCTCCTGGATGCGCTCGGCAATGTCCAGTAGGTCGCGGGTGCTGCGGGCCAGGCGGTCTAGCCTGGTCACTGTCACAACGTCGCCAGGGCGTAGGTGGTCAAGCATCCTGGCCAGCTCCGGGCGGTCGCGCCTGGTGCCGGTGATCTTCTCGGAAAACAGCTTGGTGCAGCCGGCCGCGTGCAGTTCGGCCCGTTGGTTGGTCAAGTCCTGGTCGTCGGTGCTGACGCGGGCATAGCCCAGCAGGCCAGCGGCGGCGCTCTTGTTCATGGCGTAATGTCTCCGGTTCTAGTCGCAAGTATTCTACTTTATGCGACTAAAACACGCGACAAGAAAACGCCAGGAAAAGGGCAGGGCGGCAGCCTGTCGCGTAACTTAGGACTTGTGCGACATGTCGTTTTCAGAAGACGGCTGCACTGAACGTCAGAAGCCGACTGCACTATAGCAGCGGAGGGGTTGGATCCATCAGGCAACGACGGGCTGCTGCCGGCCATCAGCGGACGCAGGGAGGACTTTCCGCAACCGGCCGTTCGATGCGGCACCGATGGCCTTCGCGCAGGGGTAGTGAATCCGCCAGGATTGACTTGCGCTGCCCTACCTCTCACTAGTGAGGGGCGGCAGCGCATCAAGCGGTGAGCGCACTCCGGCACCGCCAACTTTCAGCACATGCGTGTAAATCATCGTCGTAGAGACGTCGGAATGGCCGAGCAGATCCTGCACGGTTCGAATGTCGTAACCGCTGCGGAGCAAGGCCGTCGCGAACGAGTGGCGGAGGGTGTGCGGTGTGGCGGGCTTCGTGATGCCTGCTTGTTCTACGGCACGTTTGAAGGCGCGCTGAAAGGTCTGGTCATACATGTGATGGCGACGCACGACACCGCTCCGTGGATCGGTCGAATGCGTGTGCTGCGCAAAAACCCAGAACCACGGCCAGGAATGCCCGGCGCGCGGATACTTCCGCTCAAGGGCGTCGGGAAGCGCAACGCCGCTGCGGCCCTCGGCCTGGTCCTTCAGCCACCATGCCCGTGCACGCGACAGCTGCTCGCGCAGGCTGGGTGCCAAGCTCTCGGGTAACATCAAGGCCCGATCCTTGGAGCCCTTGCCCTCCCGCACGATGATCGTGCCGTGATCGAAATCCAGATCCTTGACCCGCAGTTGCAAACCCTCACTGATCCGCATGCCCGTTCCATACAGAAGCTGGGCGAACAAACGATGCTCGCCTTCCAGAAAACCGAGGATGCGAACCACTTCATCCGGGGTCAGCACCACCGGCAAGCGCCGCGACGGCCGAGGTCTTCCGATCTCCTGAAGCCAGGGCAGATCCGTGCACAGCACCTTGCCGTAGAAGAACAGCAAGGCCGCCAATGCCTGACGATGCGTGGAGACCGAAACCTTGCGCTCGTTCGCCAGCCAGGACAGAAATGCCTCGACTTCGCTGCTGCCCAAGGTTGCCGGGTGACGCACACCGTGGAAACGGATGAAGGCACGAACCCAGTGGACATAAGCCTGTTCGGTTCGTAAGCTGTAATGCAAGTAGCGTATGCGCTCACGCAACTGGTCCAGAACCTTGACCGAACGCAGCGGTGGTAACGGCGCAGTGGCGGTTTTCATGGCTTGTTATGACTGTTTTTTTGTACAGTCTATGCCTCGGGCATCCAAGCAGCAAGCGCGTTACGCCGTGGGTCGATGTTTGATGTTATGGAGCAGCAACGATGTTACGCAGCAGGGCAGTCGCCCTAAAACAAAGTTAGATGCACTAAGCACATAATTGCTCACAGCCAAACTATCAGGTCAAGTCTGCTTTTATTATTTTTAAGCGTGCATAATAAGCCCTACACAAATTGGGAGATATATCATGAAAGGCTGGCTTTTTCTTGTTATCGCAATAGTTGGCGAAGTAATCGCAACATCCGCATTAAAATCTAGCGAGGGCTTTACTAAGCTTGCCCCTTCCGCCGTTGTCATAATCGGTTATGGCATCGCATTTTATTTTCTTTCTCTGGTTCTGAAATCCATCCCTGTCGGTGTTGCTTATGCAGTCTGGTCGGGACTCGGCGTCGTCATAATTACAGCCATTGCCTGGTTGCTTCATGGGCAAAAGCTTGATGCGTGGGGCTTTGTAGGTATGGGGCTCATAATTGCTGCCTTTTTGCTCGCCCGATCCCCATCGTGGAAGTCGCTGCGGAGGCCGACGCCATGGTGACGGTGTTCGGCATTCTGAATCTCACCGAGGACTCCTTCTTCGATGAGAGCCGGCGGCTAGACCCCGCCGGCGCTGTCACCGCGGCGATCGAAATGCTGCGAGTCGGATCAGACGTCGTGGATGTCGGACCGGCCGCCAGCCATCCGGACGCGAGGCCTGTATCGCCGGCCGATGAGATCAGACGTATTGCGCCGCTCTTAGACGCCCTGTCCGATCAGATGCACCGTGTTTCAATCGACAGCTTCCAACCGGAAACCCAGCGCTATGCGCTCAAGCGCGGCGTGGGCTACCTGAACGATATCCAAGGATTTCCTGACCCTGCGCTCTATCCCGATATTGCTGAGGCGGACTGCAGGCTGGTGGTTATGCACTCAGCGCAGCGGGATGGCATCGCCACCCGCACCGGTCACCTTCGACCCGAAGACGCGCTCGACGAGATTGTGCGGTTCTTCGAGGCGCGGGTTTCCGCCTTGCGACGGAGCGGGGTCGCTGCCGACCGGCTCATCCTCGATCCGGGGATGGGATTTTTCTTGAGCCCCGCACCGGAAACATCGCTGCACGTGCTGTCGAACCTTCAAAAGCTGAAGTCGGCGTTGGGGCTTCCGCTATTGGTCTCGGTGTCGCGGAAATCCTTCTTGGGCGCCACCGTTGGCCTTCCTGTAAAGGATCTGGGTCCAGCGAGCCTTGCGGCGGAACTTCACGCGATCGGCAATGGCGCTGACTACGTCCGCACCCACGCGCCTGGAGATCTGCGAAGCGCAATCACCTTCTCGGAAACCCTCGCGAAATTTCGCAGTCGCGACGCCAGAGACCGAGGGTTAGATCATGCCTAGCATTCACCTTCCGGCCGCCCGCTAGCGGACCCTGGTCAGGTTCCGCGAAGGTGGGCGCAGACATGCTGGGCTCGTCAGGATCAAACTGCACTATGAGGCGGCGGTTCATACCGCGCCAGGGGAGCGAATGGACAGCGAGGAGCCTCCGAACGTTCGGGTCGCCTGCTCGGGTGATATCGACGAGGTTGTGCGGCTGATGCACGACGCTGCGGCGTGGATGTCCGCCAAGGGAACGCCCGCCTGGGACGTCGCGCGGATCGACCGGACATTCGCGGAGACCTTCGTCCTGAGATCCGAGCTCCTAGTCGCGAGTTGCAGCGACGGCATCGTCGGCTGTTGCACCTTGTCGGCCGAGGATCCCGAGTTCTGGCCCGACGCCCTCAAGGGGGAGGCCGCATATCTGCACAAGCTCGCGGTGCGACGGACACATGCGGGCCGGGGTGTCAGCTCCGCGCTGATCGAGGCTTGCCGCCATGCCGCGCGAACGCAGGGGTGCGCCAAGCTGCGGCTCGACTGCCACCCGAACCTGCGTGGCCTATACGAGCGGCTCGGATTCACCCACGTCGACACTTTCAATCCCGGCTGGGATCCAACCTTCATCGCAGAACGCCTAGAACTCGAAATCTAACGTCCGTTCGGGCATCGAGGTCCATGTCGGGGTGGGACGGGCCCGTGGCTTCAAGATCACTTGCAGTCCGACCGCGATGTCTTGGTTGCGCGAGAGGTTGTCGATATCTGTTGATTTGCACCCAAATTTGACCCGGGATTTGCATTGAATTTTGACCCACCCCTTGTTGTCAGAATTATGTCTCGATTTTCAGTTTGCGGGTCTGTTTTTCCTCCTGCTTATTCTGAGTTGAACTGTGTTTGAAGCGGTAACTTTCATTGCCGGTTTCCAGGATGTGGCAGTGGTGGGTTAGTCGGTCCAACAACGCTGTTGTCATCTTTTCATCGCCAAACACTCGGCTCCATTCCGAGAAGCTCAAGTTGGTGGTCAGTATCACGCTGGTTTTTTCGTACAGCTTTGAGAGCAGGTGAAACAGCAGTGCCCCACCGGTTTGGCTAAAAGGCAAATATCCCAGCTCATCCAGAATCACCAAATCGGCATACAACAGACGGTTTGCGATTTGTCCCTGACGCCCAGATGATTTCTCTTGCTCCAGTGCATTGACCAAATCCACGGTGGAGAAGAAACGCACCCGTCGGTTCAAGTGCATCACTGCTTGTGTACCAATGGCTGTGGCCAGGTGAGTCTTGCCTGTGCCTGGCCCACCAATCAGCACCACGTTCTGGGCTTGTTCCATGAAGTCGCACCGGTGCAATTGTTTGACCGTGGCCTCATTAACCAGGCTTTGACTGAAGTCAAAGCCCACCAAGTCCCGATACACGGGGAACTTGGCCACCCGCAATTGATAGTTCACCGAACGTACTTCACGCTCTGCCACTTCAGCTTTAATCAAGCTGTCCAGCATGGGCAAGGCTTGATTAAATGCTGGTGAATTCTGATTGCCCAACTCCTCAATGGCGTGTGCCATGCCAAAGAGTTTCAAGGATTTGAGGATTCTCACATGGCCTTCATGCTGCATCATGGGCTCTCCTTAAACTGTCATAGCGGTTCACGTTGGCCTGTGGTTCCAATGTCAGCCTTAACCCCTTGGGAATTGGAATCGGTTTGGGTGGAGGTTCTTCGGTCAAACGTCCCAACAGATTAAGCACATGCTCCTTCGATGGCTTGCCACACTCCAATGCCAATTCCACAGCACTGAGTACCGCACCTTCATCGTGGTGCAATACAAGGGCCAGAATTTCCACCATGTCACGGTCACCGCCGGGGCGTTGCAGCAAGATGGATTGAAGCTTCTTGAACGCGGGTGGCAATTCAGCAAATGGCGCACCATTGCGCAACGCCCCAGGTTTCTTCTGAAGCACAGACAAGTAATGGTGCCAGTCGTATTGTGTGTGGCCACGCCGAGCGTGGCCACTGCCAAACAATCTTGGATGCTCGGCAATGTGTTGGCCTTCGGCAGCCATCACCAGCTTGTCTGCATAAATCCGAAGGCTGATGGCCCTGTTGGCGTAACTGGCAGGAACGCTGTAGCGATTGCCCTCGTGGTGAACAAGGCAGGTTGAAGTGACTCGCTTGGTTTGCTCCACGAATGCATCAAAGGCATTGGGTAGCGCCATCAACTCGCCTTGTTCATCGGCAAAGGCCTCTTGCACGGTTTGGTCCAATTCGGGGTGGCGCAGCTCAGACCACAGCGCTTTGCAGCGATGCTCAAGCCACACATTCAAATCAGCAAGGCTTTGAAAGTCTGGTGCCCCTTGCCACAGGCGTTGGCGGGAATCCTGCACGTTCTTCTCAATCTGGCCTTTCTCCCAACCCGATGCTGGATTACAGAACTGCGCATCAAACAGGTAGTGGCTGACCATGGCAGTGAACCGCTGATTGACCCTGCGCTCTTTGCCACGCCCCACCGAATCCACAGCGGTCTTCATGTTGTCGTAGATGCCGCGCTTGGGAATGCCACCGAAGATTTGAAAGGCATGCCAGTGGGCATCAAACAGCATTTCATGTTTTTGCTGGTAGTAAGCCCGAAGCACAAAGGCCCGGCTGTGGGCCAACTTAAACTGGGCAATCTGAAGTTTGACCTGTTTGCCCGCTATGCGGGCAAAGTCCTCACTCCAATCGAATTGGAAGGCTTCGCCACAAGCAAAGCGCAAGGGGATGAAACAACCCTTGCCCGAGGTTTGCGCCTTGAACTGTTCGGAATCTTTCCACTGTCGGGCAAAGGCACACACTCGGTCATAAGACCCGGTAAAGCCCAAAGCGACCAAATCCCGGTACATGCTGCGCAGGTTTCTGCGCAGCTTCTTTGTCTTTTTGTGCTCGGTGGAGAGCCACTGCCTTAACTTGGGCTCAAAAGGACTTAACTTGCCAACGCTGTCTCGCGCTGGGTACTGCGGTTCAACCACCTTGCTTTGCAAATACTTGCGAACGGTGTTCCTGGACAGGCCGCTTCGTCGGGCTATTTCCCGAATCGACGCACCATCGCGAAAATGCCAGCGTCGAATTGCGCTCAATATCGCCACGTTTATCACTCCTTGATTTCTCCCGCCATATCCAGACGGGAAACAGTGTCATACGTGGGTCAAATTTCGACGCAAATCTTTACCCTAAGTGGGTCAATTTTAGATGCAACTCAACAGGCCATGCTGAGTGTGCGATGGTTGATCGCTTCCTCGCCGCTCTCCACGGCGACGATGGCCGCCGCCATCAGCAAGTGCGCCAGTTCCCCTATGGTGCCCTCGCTGCGTGTGAGCAGGTAGCGAGCCATGTCCAGCGTGGCAATTGGGGAAGGCCGGCGCAGCGGGAGCGAAGCGGCGAAGCTGGCCAGCAGTGAGCAGCAATCGTCGTTGGCCTCCCATACCGGCAGCATCATCGGCTCGAAGCGATTTTCCAACTGGTCATCGGAGCGGATGGCTAGGTAGGCGTCGCGCGTGCCTACCCCAACCAACGGGATGCGCAGTTCGTTGCCGAGGAAGCGCAGCAGGTTGAGGAATTCCCGGCGGTTGACGCTGTTGCCGGCCAGCACGTTGTGCAGCTCGTCGATCACCAGCATGCGCACGCCGACCTTGCGCAGCAGTGCCAGAGCCAGTTGCTCCATTTCCGGCAACCGTGGGCGTGGGCGCAGCGGCGCGCCCATCGCGGCGAGCAGCGCGACGTAGAAGCGGATCACGGACGGCTCGGACGGCATCTGCACGACCAACACCGGGATGTGCTCCTGGTCGGCGTCGGAGCTGGCCGGGTGGGTGCGGCGGAACTTCTCGACGATCATCGACTTGCCATTGTTGGTCGGGCCAACCAGCAGCAGGTTGGGCATGCGTTGCTTGTTTGGCCACGCATAAAGGGCTTCCAGCCGGTTCAGCGCCTCGACTGCGCGCGGATAGCCGATCCAGCGGTCGGCGCGAAGGCGCTGGATGCGCTCGTCCGCCGGAAGACGGGCCAAGCCCTGGGCCGCCGGCAGCAGGTGGGACAGGTCGATGATGGGATATTCGTCCACGGCTACCACTCCTCAATCTGGTCGAACGGTTTGGCGGGTGGCAAGTTGTCTGCCTGCGGGTCGGCAATATCCGTATCCGGCGGAACGGGCTTGTCCGGCCGAGCTGATGTCTTGAGGTGCTGGCGGCGATCCGCGTCACGCCGCGCCTTGCGTGTGGCCTTCTGCGCGCTGGTCACAATCTCACGCATCTGGCCGATCATGCGGAACAGCGCCGACTCATCCACCTGTTCGCGCCCTTGCTGCCGCAGTTTCGCCAGCGCCTGCCGTTGTTCCCAGAGGGTGACAGCCGGATGCGACAAGGTACGGTAGGGAATTTCCAGGTAATGCTGTCCCTCCGGTTCCAGGACCCAGATACGGCTGATGTCGCGCGGATCGCGCCGGATCAGAAAGGACGGCCAGCGTTCACGCCGCGCAATCCACGGCTTGAGCGCATCGGCGTAGTAGTGGATGTGGTCGATGACAAAGCCGGTGCGGGTCAGCGTGCGCCGGAGGATCGGCAGAAAATCGACCAGGAACGAAGTAGCGCGTGTGACGACGGCCGGTACGCCGACACGCGCCACGGCCTCGGCCCAGCGCGCGGCCGGCGGTTGGAGCAGGCCGTTGTGCACCGAACCGTGGTAGGTGCCGACCGCCAATGTGAGCCAGCGCTCTAGCTCGCGCAGCGTCAGGGCGGCCTTGTTTTCGGAATCGTAGTCGCCGCGCTGGTCAGGGTTGGAGAAGGTCGTTCCCGGCAGTTCGTCGTGAATCATCTGCATCGCCGTGCCGATGATCCGTTCCACGATGCCGCCATAGTGCGGCTGTCCCAGCGGGCGATAGTCCAGCCGGATGCCATGCTGCTCGCAACCCCGGCGCAGGGCCTCGCTCTTGAACTCGGCCGCGTTGTCTAGGTAGAGCAGCAAGGGCTTGCCGCTCATCTGCCAATCCATTTCCACGTTCAGTCCTTCCAGCCAAGGGCGCTTGTCGCAGGCGACATGCACGAGGCACAGGCCAACCGAAACGGCAGACGGCGCTTCCAGCGTGACGACCATGCCGAGCACGCAGCGGGTGAACACGTCGATGGCGAGGGTCAGGTACGGGCGGCCAATAGGTTGCCGGTCGCGGTCATCGACCACGATCAGGTCGATGACCGTATGGTCTATCTGCACCTGCTCCAGCGGCGCGGTCACGGCAGGAGGCTCGCCGCCCACACCTTGTAGGTCACGAGCGGCATCCTGGCCTTCCCGCCGGCGGATGACCTTGCGCGGGTCAAGGCTAGCGATCCGTAAGGCCACGGTATTGCGCGCCGGCACTCGCAGTTTTTGAGCCTTGCACACCTGAGTGACTTCGCGGTGAAAGGCCGCTAGGCTGCGCTTCTGCTTGGTCAGGAACCGCTTTTGCAGTAGCTCGTGGATGACGCGCTCGACCGGTTCCGGCAAGCGCCCCTTACCTTTACCTCCACCGGACTGGCCGGGCACCAGATCCGTCACGAGGCCGCTGCCTTGCCGGGCACGCCGGATCAGAACGTATACCTGGCGCCGAGACAAGCCCAGCGCCTGAGCCGCCATATCGGCCGCTTCGTGCCCGACCGTCTCCGACTGCGCCAACGGACTGATGATCTCCGCACGACGGCGCGCACGCTCCCAAGCCTCATCAGGCAGAGTGGCCACGCCTTGTTCTGGAATCCGTGGGGTGTCCGTCGCCATGCTCACCTCGCTTTGGTGCACACGAGTATTGAGCATAGTCGAGATTGGTGCAGATCACTTCTGATATTGAACTGTCAGGAGCTGGCTGCACAACAGCCATTACGCCCAATCAACTGGTGCAGTCGTCTTCTGAAAATGACACGACAAAACAAGACAGTTTCAGCGCGGCCCGCTGCGTGTTATATTGCACTATGTTTGTAACACATGAGGGCCACGACATGAGCGAAGCCACTTTTACCTTTCGGGTCGATGAATCCCTGAAAACCGAGTTCTCCACGGCCGCCAAAGCCCGCGACCGCAGCAGCGCCCAGCTTCTGCGCGACTTCATGCGCGATTTCGTGCGGCAGCAAGAGGAAGCGGCCGCGCATGACGCCTGGTTCCGTCGCCAGGTGCAAATCGGCCTGGACTCGGCCAATGCCGGCGACGTGATCCCGGCGGCCGAAGTGGAAGCCGAAGCCGAAGCCTGGCGGGCTGAAACGCGCCGGAAGATGGCCAGCGTTGCTACATCGTGAAGCTGGTCTGGACACGGCCAGCACACGCTGACAGGAAGAAAATACGCGAGTACATCGCGCAGCACGCGCCGGCGGCCGCGCTGGCCCTCGATGAACTGTTTTCAGAGAAAGCCGGCTTGCTGCTCGATCATCCCGGCCTGGGCAGGACTGGCCGGGTGCCTGGCACCCGCGAGCTGGTGGCGCACCGGAATTACATCCTGATTTACGACACGGCCGGCGACGTGGTGCGCGTGCTGCGTGTGCTGCACGCTGCCAGGCAGTGGCCACCGCGCTACACAATGGGCATGGGCGAACTGCTGGAAGGGGCCGAAGCCTCCGGGGCATATCCACTGCCGCCGGAAGAACGCGAATGGGTGGATGCTCCTACGGTCGGCCGGGAATGGCCCAACGACGAGAATTGAAAAGGGCGGCCACTGGCCGCCCTTCTTGTTCCCGGATCGGCCTACGCTCTTTGCAGTGACTGCTGTACAGCGGTCATTGCTTCTTGAAAATCCGCTTGGGTCAACCGTCCCGTTTCGGCCTGGTAGTACACCAGAGTGAACATGTTTGCCACTGCCTCGGCCATCGGCGAAAGCTGCCGCGCCTGGGCCTGGTCTATCCAGGACAGTCCGGCGAGTAGCGTTGCTGCGTGCTGCACTGTTTGCGTTGCTTGGGTAGTATGTTGAGTTGCCATTTTTGTACCTCGTTGCAGGTCTTGAGTGGAAGTGTCGGCCGGTGGTGCTAACACCGGCCGACGCGCTTTAACCCCTTGGGTTTTTGTTGACGAAACTAGCGACTTCGGCATTTCGCTCCTGCTGTCGCTCCTGGGCATACGACACATAGTCCTCGACCCCGAACGTATTGCCTTCACTGTTGGCCTGCCATTCGGCATGGGACTCCATTGCCTGCGCCTGGTCGGCTTCCGATAGCTCGCTGAATCCGCCGGTTTGGTTGATCCAGCCACCGCCGCCGGCGTCGCCGCCCAGGTTGTTTCCGGTGAACTCGCTACCAGCACTCGGGGCTGCCGGAGCTGCACCCGCGCCAGCACCGACAGCCTCTGTCCCGCTGCCTTTGATCGCGGCTGCGATCTTGCCGCCGGTTGTGTCGGCAATCCGCTCCATTGCGGAATCCTTGATGCTGGATGCCTTGGCCTTGGCCACCGAACCGATGCCCTTGGCTAAGATGCCGCCGGCATCGGCCGTGACGCGCCCCGCCTTGGCGGCCGAGGCCAGGAAACCACCGCCCGAACCGGAGGAACTACCACCGCCCGACGACTCGCCGCCGCCGGACTTGCCGCCGCCATCGCCGCCCGACGAATCGGCCCCGCCGCCGGTGCTGGTGTCACCACCGCCACCGCCGCCGTCACCGCCACCAAAGCCGGCGGCTTGAGCAAAGGGCGTGTCGCCGGTGCCGGCTTCAGCGCTTCCACCGCCGCCGCCATCACCACCACCGCTGAAAGCAGACATAAGATCACCGCCGCCGTCGCCACCGCCGCTCGATGCGCTTTCGCTGGCCTTCGAGAAGGCTGCCATCACGGCTTGCGCACCACCGGCTGCTGATGCCGCACCGGCGGCCAGGGCTGCGCCGCCCGTTGCCACGGCTGCGCCGGCCATGCTGGCTGCACCCATAGCCGCGCCCATAGCGGCACCAGCCCCGAAATTGCCGATGCCTCCGGCATTGCCTACGCCGCTGCCCGTGATGATGCCGGCCAGCAGTGGCGGCACACGATTGATGAGCATCAGCAGCGCAACGCAGAACACCAGCATCACGCCCAGCTCTTCAAAGTTGAGCGTTCCCTTACTCATCTTGGCGTAAAAACTCAACAGCAGATCGTTGCCAATGCCGATCAATAGAACCATCGTGAATAGCTGCACTGCGATGCCCAGCACGGTCTTGTAGTAGTTGATCGCCATGTCGGACGTCCAACGCGAGCCACCAAACCCCAGGAAGAAAATGCCGGCGTACATGAGTATCCAGGCCGACACCAAGAGCAACAGCATGTTGACTGCGATGACGGCAAGCAAAAGGAGGATTCCGGCGCTCAACACAACACCGACAAAGCTGTCGATCGGACTCCACGCTGATAGGTTTGAAACGGCCTGCTTCCAGATCATGAAGCCAATATCGACAATGCCAGAGGGCGTGACCGACGACACGCCACTGGCCTGCTCACCGAGTTTTTGTAGCGACTGGATGATCGAGTGTGCAAAGTCTGGCCCGTTTCTAAGCAACCAGAGGAAGAAGCCGAAAAACACAATGAACTTCACAAACTCGGAAAAGAACTCCCCTATATCGGCTTTTCGCAAAGCCATCATGCCGAACGTCCAGACCATCGAAATAGTGCCCAGTGTCCAAAACAGCCACGTCGCCGCATTGAGTACGATGGCCTGCCACGTTGTCGCCTTTGTAGAGAACTCCGTCACCACCTGGTCGAGCACGCCCTGATTGGTCAGTTGTGCGGCCGCACCGGCCGAATACAGCATGACGCAGGCGCCAATGAGCGCCGCTTTATGAATCGCCTTCATGCTATTTCCCTCCATCCGGGCCGGTAAGCTCAAGCCAGTTTTTGGGGTTTTCTGTGGGTGCGATGCCGCTTGTTCTACGCGAGCATTGCCCCGCAAATTCCTGCCTTGCTGCCTTATTCTGGATCCGCTTGATCTTCTCGATCTGGCAGTTCGCATCATTGACTGCCGGCAGTGCCTGCATGGCGGGTTGGTTGTCGCAACCGGCTATAAGGAGCACCAAGACGGCAGCCAGCACCGTCGTACATTTGCTGTTCATGACGGCCTCCATTAGCGGGTCAGATCAAGCCAGTTTTTCGGCGCGGCCGTTTTCTCGATCCGAGACTCTGTAGATGCAGCATGTGCGGCCTGCTGCTTCGCATCCAGGTCGGCATCAGCCTGCATCTTGGCAGCCACTGCGTTCTGCTGCGCAAGCAACATGGCGCGAATCTGCAAGAGCTGGTTGGCCTGTTGGCTGGCGAGCTGGTTGGCGTAGCCGATGGCCTGTAGCTGGCCGGTTGCACCCTGCGCCTTGCCTTGGAGCTGTTCCAGTGTGCGGGCATCGGCCGTCAATGCTTTCTGTTGCTCTTTAATTCCCTGAAACAAGGCGTCGTTGGCCTTTTTCTGCGACTCGGACGCCAGGGCGCGGTTTTGCTCCATCGCTGCACGTTCGGCCGGGGTGCAGCCGCCGGTACCATTGAAGCAAGGCGAGCCACGGTAATAAGCCACGTCCTGGAACTTGCTCAGGTACGCATCCAGGCTGCCAAGCTGGTTTTCGTAGTAGGCCAGCGTGTCTTGTGCAGCCAACAGCTTGTTCATCGTCGCCTGCGCTTGATCCCAGATATAGGCGGCCGGGGCCATCGTGTTTTGCAGCATGTTTTCGTACTGCTGCAATTGGGTCTGGTACTGCTCGATTTGCTTGGCAGTTTGGGCAACCGCTTCCATTGCAGACATAACGTTCTGCACCAGGTTGCCACCGTCGATAACAGGGATGCCGGCCTGTGCCGGAATGGTGATGATGCTGCCAGCCAGGACGGCAGCGAGCGCGGTTTTAGCCGCTAAAAGGCGGACGTGCTTCATGGTCGAGTACCTCGATGTGTGAGTTAGCTATGTGCGGCTAATCTGTCCCACGACGCTGTTACTGCTGCGTTGCTGTGGGGTTGGGCCATCACGAGGCAGTTCGCCAAATCTGCCAAGGTACCCGCCCGGGTCGACACCGTCGCGCCCTTGCAATTTTTTGTTGAGATCGGTGTGTGTCGTGCAACCCTGCACGATTACTGCTTTACATAAATGATTGCATACTCATTGCATCATATCTACCAAACTCAAATGATGCAAGCTGTTTTTACTCAAAAAGGTTAAAACTACCGCCCCCGTCCTTTCCGCTGTTTCGCCTTCTCTTTCTTGGCGTTCAACTCGGCTTGCAGCTTCGCTTTTCGCCGTTCCTGGTCATTGATTGCCGGAATCGGTGCAGGCTTCGGCGTTGGGATGCTCGCGCCCTCGATGTGCAGCGCCTCGATCTGCGACAACGTGCGCAATCGGCCCTGACGCGCTGCCGGCGGAACGTGCCCTACCGGGCCAACGCCTGGCTTCTTGATCGTCGGCTTGGCAGGCGTATCACTACCGCCTATCAGCGCCTGCCTGCGGACTTCCAGGACCGGGTCGGAAAACGTGATGGGTAGTTGTGAATCGACGGCGGCGCGGATGATCTGCGCCTTGAACTCGGTCGTGCCGTTGACCGTGATGCGGTTGCCATATCGCTCCATCGCAAGGCGCAAGGCTTCTTGCAGGCCCTCGCGGCTGGCTTCTCGGGACACTTGCAGGCGCTCGCCATCGTCACGTACGGCAGTCTTGCCGGCCCGGAAAATGATCGTGCCCTTCTTCGTGATGTTGTCCACCACGGGCGCATGTCCGGGCTTGGCCTGGCCATCGCCCTGGACGGTGTTGCCCTTGAGGCCCTGGGCGGCCTCTCTGGCTCGCAACGCGGCCAGCGCCTCGCCGCTTCCCTGGGTGGCTTCCTGCTTGAGCCAGTCGGCCCATGTGCGCCGGCTGTGCTGCTCATAGCAGCCCTGACGCTCTGCCAGGTACTGCTTGTTGATCGTCTGAATTTCATCGCGCAGCGCCTTGCTGGCCTGCGAATACAACAGCTTCTTGGTCAGCCGGCCTTGCGTCATATGTTTGATCGCAGCGCGGCGCATGCTCCCCGATGCCTTGGCCGCTGCAACTTTCCTGTCCTTGCGCTGCCTGGCCACGTCCAGGGCCTTCGCCCGGCTGGCCGTCAGGTTCTGCTGGTCAGCCTTATACCTGGCGTACAACTCGACCGTGTTCACGCGCAAGCGGATCGGGTCTTTCTTGTATCGCCGTTTCGGCTCTGCCTGCCGCTCGGGCGACGGCTCAAAAGTGCCCAGCCGTTTTTCCAAAGCTGGCTTGGATAGATCCCGCCCAAGCGTGCTTGGCTTGACGGTCGTACCGTCCTCGGCCCGGATCACCAGGCCGTTACCGCGAGGCGTGATTTCCAGCCCGTTATCACGCATGACCTGGTGCAGCTCCTGCCAGGTCTGCGCGCCCTTGATCTCGGCCAAGCACTCGCGCTTGATCCAGCCCACCAGGCTTTCAACGCCGGCATGACGCTCCATGTCCGCCGCCCTGGACGCCGCACCCCGTTGGCGCGGTTCGTGGTTGTCGCGTTCCAGGCCGTATTCCTGTTCCAGCTTCGTGCATAGCTCGCCAAGTGCCAGGTGCGGGTAATACGGCTCGTGCATCGTGTGCCGGGTCGGGTGAATCTTGTTGATGGCGATATGGATATGCAGGTTGTCGGTGTCGTGATGCACGGCGCTGATGCGCTGGTGTTCGCCGAAGCCCAGCCCCTCGCAGATACGCGCCTCTATTGCCTTGAGCGTGTCGGCGTCGGGGTTTTCGCCGGCGCGAAAGCTCACGATCAGGTGATAGGTCTTATCACCCTGGGCGCGGGTGTTGGTGTGCTGGGTGGCCAGAACTTCGGTGATGGCGTCCCGCACTGAAAACGCCTCGCAGTTGGTCACGGCCACCAAGCCCAGCCGATGGTCTTTGCTCTGCGCATCGGTGATGTACTTCGCCAGGTCGGCAAAATCGCTCTTGCCAAGCGACCGCATGGCGACGTGCTTGGCAATCATGGCGCGGCCCTCGGCCGCACCACAGCTTCCATAAGGCGGCTCATTTCGTCCTGGTTGGCCTCGATGCGGCCCAACAGCGCCCGGATGGTGGCCGCGCCTATTTCGGCAGTTTTGGCGTCATCGGTCAGCCAAAGTTTCAGCAGACCACCCAGCCGGCCAAGGTCGCCGTTCACGCGCACCAGCTCGCGCACGTTCTCGTAATCGGTCACGCCGGTGACCTGGTAGCCCTGCCCAACCAAGCGCAAATAAGTCGATGCGCTGTGGCCGCTGGCCTTCGCCAGCGCCTCGATCTCGGCCCGCTCTTCGGGCAGGCAATACACCTTGATCGGCGGGCTGCCCTTGCGCGTTGGTTTGTCGTTCTCTGCCGCCATCGGCAAGCCCTCCTATCGTCTCTTTGGCCGGCGCTGCCGGCTGGCCCCGCAGGGCAGGATTCCCGTTGAGCACCGCAGGTGCGAATAAGGGGAAGTGAAGAAGGACAACCCGTTTACGGGTGGGCCTACTTCACACATCCTGCCCGCTATTCAGCCTCGAATACTCATAGTACAGCAGTTGGATTCTTGTGCAATTCATGCGCTATCGCATACCGATTGCCATGCAATCGGGTTAAAGCGGCCTGTAATCGGCCTAATAGGGGCTCTACAGCGGGAAAAACGGGCTTAAATCGGCATTAAACCGTGCCAAAATCGCGGTTTAATCGAATTTTCCAAAACTCTGCTTTGCACAAGAAAGCAACGATTTCCTTGCTGTTTCCACAACGAGGAAACACCACTTTCCCCATGCTTTCCACGGCCACATGACCGCCCAAAAAAACAAGGTTGGACGCCAAGGAAAGAGGCGGTACACCCCGCCCCTCAAGTGTCAATGAACACCTAAAAACGCCGGTCGCTATCAGCCCCTCGCCATAGCGGCGGCCTACTGACACTTGAGGGGCGGAGCGGCTCTTTGTTGACACTTCAATCACTACCGCCAGACCAATCCACCGCCCTACTTCTTCGCCCTGGGTGTTTTGGTTTCGGCCGGTGCCAGGCGTGCCAGCAACGCGGCCGCCTGTTCCTGGTGTGCGGTGAGCTGGCCGGCCAGCTCGGCGGCTCGCTCGCGGGCGCTGCCGGCTTCCTCTCTGGCCTGGTCGCGTTCGGCCTGGGTCGCGGTCAGCCGTTCGGCCATCTTGTGCGCCTCGACCGCGACCGCCTTTCGCTGCTCCTGGTGCTTCTCGTCGGCGGCCTCTGCCTTGGCTTTGACCGTCGCCAGTTCGGCGCGTACCTGGTCGAGTTGCGCGGTCACTGCCTGGGTAGCCTGCTGCGCATCGGTCACGGCAGCCCGCGCCTGGTCGGCGTCCTGGTGTGCCCTGTCCAGCTCGGCCCGCAGCTCGCGGGCACGGTGCTCGATCTCGTCGGCCTTCGCTTCCGCACGTTCGGCCCTGGTGACAGCCTGGGCCAATTCTGTCCGCACGCTGGCCAGCTCGCCGGCGACCTGCTGACTTTGTACCTGGTGCGCCTGGTCGGCCGCTTCGGCGGCGGCCCGCACCTGGTCAAGCTCGGTTGCCTGGGTTTCGTAGGCGTCGGCCAGCTCTTGGCGCATGGTGTCCAGCTCGACACGCTCGGTTTCCCATGCCGCTTGCGCGGCCCGCAATGACTCGTTCGCCAGTTCCTGGGCCTGCTGCCATAAGGCGGCCAGGGCGGCGGTGTTCGCTTGGGTGACGACCTCCGGCACGGTGACGGCCACCGGGGCCGCCTGGGCGGTCTGCGCTCGCCGCCATTCCCGCATCACGGCGCTGGTTGTGTTCATGTCAGCCCGCGCTGCGCGGCGCACGGCGTCAACGGTCGGCAAGTTCTCGCGGCCGGCCTGTTCGTACAGCTCGGCGGCAGCGGCAATGATGCGTTCGCGCACGTCGGCGGGGATATTGGTTTGCGTCATGGCGGTGCCTCCCGGCTGGATAAATAAGATAAGAATAATAATAATCTTCTTATTCTTATTATGCAAGTTATTATTTTGCCCGGCCGCCGGCGTGCTGGCGACGGTTCAGGAAATCAGCCACGGCTAAAACCGCGTAAGAAGCCCGTAGCGGCGGTTTCAGGGGTCGGTGCGGCAATCCCCCGGCTTTGGGCGTGTTCGGCGCTCCTGTCACGCCTGGTGGCCGTAGGTGATGCCCTGGGCTGTCGCCCTGCCCTTTTCCTTGGCGTTCAACTTTTGCGGCCTTTCAGCCACCACCGGCGTTCCAGTCGAGCGCAGGTGATTGGGCAGCCCTGCTTTTCACTGCTAAACCGCTTTTGACGGTCTTTCAGCAGCCGCGGTGCCTTGATGTGGGCGCCGGCGGTCGAGTGGCGACGGCGCGGCTTGTCCGCGCCCTGGTAGATTGCCTGGCCGTAGGCCAGCCATTTTTGAGCGGCCAGCGGCCGCGATAGGCCGACGCGAAGCGGCGGGGCGTAGGGAGCGCAGCGACCGAAGGGTAGGCGCTTTTTGCAGCTCTTCGGCTGTGCGCTGGCCAGACAGTTATGCACAGGCCAGGCGGGTTTTAAGAGTTTTAATAAGTTTTAAAGAGTTTTAGGCGGAAAAATCGCCTTTTTTCTCTTTTATATCAGTCACTTACATGTGTGACCGGTTCCCAATGTACGGCTTTGGGTTCCCAATGTACGGGTTCCGGTTCCCAATGTACGGCTTTGGGTTCCCAATGTACGTGCTATCCACAGGAAAGAGACCTTTTCGACCTTTTTCCCCTGCTAGGGCAATTTGCCCTAGCATCTGCTCCGTACATTAGGAACCGGCGGATGCTTCGCCCTCGATCAGGTTGCGGTAGCGCATGACTAGGATCGGGCCAGCCTGCCCCGCCTCCTCCTTCAAATCGTACTCCGGCAGGTCATTTGACCCGATCAGCTTGCGCACGGTGAAACAGAACTTCTTGAACTCTCCGGCGCTGCCACTGCGTTCGTAGATCGTCTTGAACAACCATCTGGCTTCTGCCTTGCCTGCGGCGCGGCGTGCCAGGCGGTAGAGAAAACGGCCGATGCCGGGATCGATCAAAAAGTAATCGGGGTGAACCGTCAGCACGTCCGGGTTCTTGCCTTCTGTGATCTCGCGGTACATCCAATCAGCTAGCTCGATCTCGATGTACTCCGGCCGCCCGGTTTCGCTCTTTACGATCTTGTAGCGGCTAATCAAGGCTTCACCCTCGGATACCGTCACCAGGCGGCCGTTCTTGGCCTTCTTCGTACGCTGCATGGCAACGTGCGTGGTGTTTAACCGAATGCAGGTTTCTACCAGGTCGTCTTTCTGCTTTCCGCCATCGGCTCGCCGGCAGAACTTGAGTACGTCCGCAACGTGTGGACGGAACACGCGGCCGGGCTTGTCTCCCTTCCCTTCCCGGTATCGGTTCATGGATTCGGTTAGATGGGAAACCGCCATCAGTACCAGGTCGTAATCCCACACACTGGCCATGCCGGCCGGCCCTGCGGAAACCTCTACGTGCCCGTCTGGAAGCTCGTAGCGGATCACCTCGCCAGCTCGTCGGTCACGCTTCGACAGACGGAAAACGGCCACGTCCATGATGCTGCGACTATCGCGGGTGCCCACGTCATAGAGCATCGGAACGAAAAAATCTGGTTGCTCGTCGCCCTTGGGCGGCTTCCTAATCGACGGCGCACCGGCTGCCGGCGGTTGCCGGGATTCTTTGCGGATTCGATCAGCGGCCGCTTGCCACGATTCACCGGGGCGTGCTTCTGCCTCGATGCGTTGCCGCTGGGCGGCCTGCGCGGCCTTCAACTTCTCCACCAGGTCATCACCCAGCGCCGCGCCGATTTGTACCGGGCCGGATGGTTTGCGACCGCTCACGCCGATTCCTCGGGCTTGGGGGTTCCAGTGCCATTGCAGGGCCGGCAGACAACCCAGCCGCTTACGCCTGGCCAACCGCCCGTTCCTCCACACATGGGGCATTCCACGGCGTCGGTGCCTGGTTGTTCTTGATTTTCCATGCCGCCTCCTTTAGCCGCTAAAATTCATCTACTCATTTATTCATTTGCTCATTTACTCTGGTAGCTGCGCGATGTATTCAGATAGCAGCTCGGTAATGGTCTTGCCTTGGCGTACCGCGTACATCTTCAGCTTGGTGTGATCCTCCGCCGGCAACTGAAAGTTGACCCGCTTCATGGCTGGCGTGTCTGCCAGGCTGGCCAACGTTGCAGCCTTGCTGCTGCGTGCGCTCGGACGACCGGCACTTAGCGTGTTTGTGCTTTTGCTCATTTTCTCTTTACCTCATTAACTCAAATGAGTTTTGATTTAATTTCAGCGGCCAGCGCCTGGACCTCGCGGGCAGCGTCGCCCTCGGGTTCTGATTCAAGAACGGTTGTGCCGGCGGCGGCAGTGCCTGGGTAGCTCACGCGCTGCGTGATACGGGACTCAAGAATGGGCAGCTCGTACCCGGCCAGCGCCTCGGCAACCTCACCGCCGATGCGCGTGCCTTTGATCGCCCGCGACACGACAAAGGCCGCTTGTAGCCTTCCATCCGTGACCTCAATGCGCTGCTTAACCAGCTCCACCAGGTCGGCGGTGGCCCATATGTCGTAAGGGCTTGGCTGCACCGGAATCAGCACGAAGTCGGCTGCCTTGATCGCGGACACAGCCAAGTCCGCCGCCTGGGGCGCTCCGTCGATCACTACGAAGTCGCGCCGGCCGATGGCCTTCACGTCGCGGTCAATCGTCGGGCGGTCGATGCCGACAACGGTTAGCGGTTGATCTTCCCGCACGGCCGCCCAATCGCGGGCACTGCCCTGGGGATCGGAATCGACTAACAGAACATCGGCCCCGGCGAGTTGCAGGGCGCGGGCTAGATGGGTTGCGATGGTCGTCTTGCCTGACCCGCCTTTCTGGTTAAGTACAGCGATAACCTTCATGCGTTCCCCTTGCGTATTTGTTTATTTACTCATCGCATCATATACGCAGCGACCGCATGACGCAAGCTGTTTTACTCAAATACACATCACCTTTTTAGACGGCGGCGCTCGGTTTCTTCAGCGG
>NZ_JBLGTV010000022.1:0-24863 GCF_047468865.1 Castellaniella hirudinis | reverse complement strand
TTTTTGGACGCCGGGGTGGGTCAGATTTACTCCGACGATTCCGACGAAAGTGGGTCAGTTTTCAGTCGGCGTTGACATCAATCTGGCGCAGCAGCATCAGCCCGCCGTCTGAACTGAGGTCTCCACCCTCGAAATTCGCTTCCAACTGGCGCCGCCCGAGGCGCCCAAAATCCAGTTGTTCAGTGGTACGATTTGGTATAGGCGATTCTTTTTGGTTCTTGGCGTCAGATACCAATAACCATAAGCCCTCGGGCAAGAATTGCCTATCCTTTTTTATGGGCCTGACGAAATTTCCGGGTTAGGTACTTTGATGAATAATTACCATACAGAGTACCTAAAATGTATGGATTGCGCTGGATTTTCCTGGCCTATCCTGGACACCATAGACAACAAAAAAACCCGTAAGAAATTGATCCTTACGGGTTTTTTAGACTTTCCAGGACATCCCTGGACTATTCGATGGTGCCGTCGACGAGACTCGAACTCGTACAGCTTTCGCCACTACCCCCTCAAGATAGCGTGTCTACCAATTCCACCACGACGGCATCGCTATGCGCGAAAGAAGAGAATTCTAGCATGAAGCCGAATTACTTGCTGCCCTCGGCAGGCTGGCCGCCGGCATCGGGCACGGATGATGGCACGGACGGCACGGAGGCGTCTGAATTCACCGCCGCCGGGGCGGACGACGGGATGGCCGCATCCGCCCCGGCGGCGGGCTGGCCGACACCCGGCGCGGCAGGCACCGACGACGGCACGGCCGCGCCCAGATCCGGCACGGCGGAACCCGTGGCGGGCGCCGGAGCCGGTTCGGACGACATGAAGCCCGACATGATGCCGGAGTCCAGCGGCGCGCCGGCGGGGTGATGCGAAATCCAGGCCAGGCCGATGGTCGTGGCAAAAAACAGAACGGCCGCCCATTTGGTGGCGCGCGACAGAAAGTTTGCCGCCCCCGCCGACCCGAACACGCTGCCGGCGGAGCCGCTGCCGAACGCGGCGCCCATGTCCGCGCCCTTGCCCTGTTGCAGCAGCACCAGCACGATGATCAGCAGGGACGAAATAACCTGCAGGGACAGCAGGACGGAAGAAAACAATTGCATGATGTAGGGACTCCGGGAGTCTTAGGCGACCGCGGCCGCGATATTCAAAAATTCTTCGGCCACCAGGGCGGCCCCGCCCACCAGGGCGCCGTCGATATCCGGCTGGGCGAACAGTGACGCGGCATTGGCGGCCTTGACGCTGCCGCCGTACAGAACCCGCGTCTGCCCGGCGCCGTGACGCGTCAGGGCGGCGCGGATAAAGGCATGCACCGCCTGAGCCTGATCCGGCGTGGCGGTGCGCCCCGTGCCAATGGCCCAGACGGGCTCGTAGGCGATGACCAGGCGGGCCAGGGCGTCGGCCCCCAAGGCCAGCACGGGGGCCAACTGTTCGGCAATGATGGATTCAGCCTGGCCGGCATCGCGGTCGGCCAGGGTCTCGCCCACGCACACGACGGGGGCCAGGCCCGCGCCCAGGGCCGCCACGGCTTTTTCCGCCACCTGCCGGCTGGTTTCGCCATGCAGGGCGCGGCGTTCGGAATGCCCGCACAATACCCAGCTGACGCCAAAATCGGCCAGCATGGCGGCGGAGACTTCGCCCGTGTAAGCGCCGCGCTCATGGGTGCTGATGTCCTGGGCGCCCCAACCGATGGGAGAACCGACCAATGCCTGCCGCGCCTGGGCCAGGTACGGAAAAGGGACGCACACGGCCACCTGGGTGCCCTGGACACGCGCCGCGCCGGCCAAGAGGCCGTCCAGCAAGACCGTGTTCTCGGCCAGGCTGCCATGCATTTTCCAGTTGCCCATGACCAGGCGTGTGCGGGATTGATCCATGTGTTGTCTTGGCTAGATGAATTTAATCAGATAACCCTTGATTGTAGCCGGTTTACCTGGTTTGATAAATGGTGCTCCCAGCCGGAATCGAACCGGCACGGGCCAAGCCCGAGGGATTTTAAGTCCCTTGCGTCTACCTATTCCGCCATGGGAGCATCCGCAGGGGGCATATTGTACCTGCATCCCACGCCGCCCCGCCGAAACCCGCCCGGCAGGACAGCGGCAGCGCCGCATTAAGCATTCCCCATCATCGTGCGCGGCAGCCAGGTGGCCAGGTCGGGCACCAGCAAGACCAGAACCAGCACGGCGGCCATCAGGAAAATATAGGGCAAGGCGCCCCGGATGATCGGGGCCAGCGACGACCCGGTAATGGCCTTGATGGTGAACAGATTCATGCCCACGGGCGGCGTGATCAGGGCGATTTCCAGGTTGATCACCAGCAGCACACCATACCAGATGGGATCAATCCCCAGCTGATGCATGGCGGGCAGGATGACCGGCGTGGTCACCAGGATGATGGAAATCGATTCCAGGAACATGCCCAGCACCACGATCAGCAGCATCAAGGCGATGATGAAGCCCATGGCGCTCATGTCCATCGCGGTCAGCGATTCGATGATTTCCTGGGGGATGCGCATTTTGGTCATGACATGGCTGAAGACCGCCGCCCCCGCCAGGATCATGAACAGCATGGCCGACAGGCGGCAGGCTTCCTGGGCGCTTTCCCAGATTTCACGCCAGCCCACAGTGCGATAAATCAGCACGGTGACCAGCAGGGCCAGCCAGACCCCGGCGGCGGCGGCCTCGGTGGCGGTGAACACCCCCATGTACATGCCGCCCAGCACGAACACCGGCAAGGCGATCGACCAGATGGCTTTGCGCAGCGCCCGGCGCATTTCAGCCCCGCTGGCGCGGGTGTCGCGCTGCACGGCATTACCCACCGAGGCGCACTGGAATATCACCCACGCCATGAACACCAGCGCCATGATGGCGCCCGGCACAATGCCGGCGATGAACAGGCTGCCGATGGAAGAATCGGTGGTGATGCCATACAGGATCATGGGGGCCGACGGCGGGATCAGAATCCCCAGGGTGCCCCCGGCGGTCACCACCCCATAGGCGATCTTCGGGGAATAGCCGTAGCGCAGCATCTGCGGGATGGCGACCGCGCCGATGGTCAGCGCGGTCGCCACGCTGGACCCGGAAATCGCGGCGAACACCGTGCAGGCCATGATGGTGGCCACGGCCAGCCCGCCGGGCAGATGACGCGTAAAGGTATAGGCGGCATCGTACAGATCATCCACGACCTTGCCCCGGATCATGATGTGCGCCATGAAGGCGAACAGGGGGATGGCCACCAGAAGATACTGGTTCAGTTCGGTGAAGATGATGCTGGCCAGTGAACCCAGGTTGCCCTGCACCGCCAGCAGCATGCCGCTGCCAAACAGCGTCAGCCCCGCGAAAATGGGGAGGCCGGTGAACAGCAAGGCTAAGAGGGCCAGCAACATGAAGAAGATCGTCATGCGGCACCTGTGGGCGTGGCTGGCGGCGCGGGCCGCACGGGAACGGTCAGGGCGCGCCAGAGCAGTTCGAGGGCCACCAGACCCAGCAACACCCCGCCCATCGGCAGAAACAACTGCAAGGCCCAGATGGGGACTTCCAGGTGGCCTTCGGTCAGTTGGCCGATCATGTGGGCCAGGGACACGGCTTTCCAGCCGTTGACCACCAGGCCGCTCGCCACCAGCAGCACCGACACGCACGACCAGGCCGCCGCCCAGCGCGCCCAGCGCGGCGGCAGGCAGCCCACCAGCATGTCCACCCCGATGTGCCCGTTGCGGCGCAACACATCGGGGGCGGCCAGCATCACCAACGCGGTCACGGAAAACCCGACGAGTTCATCGCCGCCCAGAACCGCGGTGGAAAACACATAGCGCAGCAAGACGGCCGCGCCAATCAGCAGCAAGTCGATGATGATCAATATCGACGCCAGCCCCAGGGCCAGCCGGCTCAACCCGGCCACCACGCGGGCAAAGCGCCGCAGGCCGGGGCCGTCCAGTGCCGGATCGGGCAGTTCGGATTCTGCGCTCATGGTGCGGCCCGCCTACAGGGCCTGGATCAAATCAATCAGTTCCTGTCCCTTGCCCCGGGTGGAGTTCAGGAAGGCATCCAGCACCGCCGGCTGCATGGCGGCTTTCATGGCGTCCATCTGCTGCGGCGTCAGGGCCACGGCCTGCATCCCGGCCTGGTTCAGTTGAGCCAGTTCTTCGGGATTGATGCTTTCATCGTTGATGATGGAAGATGTTTCGGCCTGGCTCGCCGCCCGGGCAATGCCCGCCCGCACGTCTTCGGGCAGGCCGTCCCACCAGGCGGGATTGACCACCAGATTGTCATACACCAGGATGATGGGGGACGCAGCCCCGAACTGCTGGACTTCATAGTATTTGCGCGAATAGGCGGCCTTGGTGGCCGTCACCGCCGCATCCACGACCTTGGTCTGCAGGGCCTGGTAGACCTCGGATCCGGCCATGGCGACGGGCACGGCGCCCATGGCGATCAGGCCCGAATCGAACAGGCGGTTCAGGCCGCGCATCTTGACACCCTTGAATTTGGCAGGCTCGTCCAGCAGCTGCGTGGACGAAGTGAACATCAAATCGTTGGTGTCCACCAGCCAGCCGATGTTGCGCACACCTTTTTCCAGCATTTTCGCGTCCAGCAACTGGGCGGCCTTCGAGCCCAGGAACGCCTTTTGCTTGGCCGGCGAACTGATCAGATAGGGGATCTGGGTGACGGCCATTTCGGGCAGGCTGCCCCCCCACTGGATGGACAGGATCAGGGCGGCCTCGACCTGTCCGCCGGCCACGGCGGCGTGGTGCTGGGCCGGACGGTACAGCTGGGCCGCGCCGAACACCTGAACCTCGACCTTGTCGCCGGTTTCCCGGGCCACGTCCTTGGCGAACTGTTCCATGCGCTGGGCGCTGGGATGGGACGGCGGAAACTGATGGCTGACGCGCATGGTGTAGTCCGCCGCCTGGGCCACCCCCAGGGGCAGGGCTATGGCCAGGGCCAGGGTAAGGACACGAGAGGAAAATTTCATGGGGGTCTCCTGGAAAAGAGAAAAATCAGGCCGAGCAACCGCTGGCCCGGGCAATGTCTTCGGTACTCAGGCCCAGGGCCGACAACACGGCCTGGGTGTCCTGGCCGGGAGCGGCGACGTCGCCCGCGGCATCCAGCGGGCGGCCATCGACCTCGAACGGCAAGGTCGGCGCCCGGAACGACGAGCCATCGGCGCACTGTGAGCGCACCAGGCCCCCGGGACGGGTGACGTGCGGGTCGGCATACATCTCGCAGGGCTTGGCCACCGGCGCAAACGGAATGCCCAGGGATTCCAGCCGGGGCCCCAGCGCCGCCATGTCGAACTGAGCGATTTTCCGAGCCACCAGGGGAATCGTCCAGTGGCGCGCCGCGATACGATCCATCCGCGTCGCCAGGCGGGGGTCGTGCAGCAGCACCGACAGGTCGAGTTCCAGGCAGATCGCCGCCCAGTGGCCTTCGGTGACCGCCCCGATGAAGTAGGGCTTGCCGTGGACATCGGTAAAAATATCGTAGATGGGCCACGAGAACTCGCGCTCGGGCATGGGCGGCGGGTTTTCGCCTTCCAGCTCGTATTGCACCATGTGCTGGGCCACCAGCAGCAGGCAGTTTTCGAACAGGCCCGTGCGCAAGGCGCGCCCCTGCCCGGTCTGCCCGCGTTCCAGCAACGCGGCCAGCACCGAGAACGCGGCAAACAGCCCCCCCATGATGTCGTTGGCCGACGAACCCACGCGCAAGGGGCGCCCTTTGGGGCCGGTCATGTAGGCTAGGCCGGTCATCATTTGCACGACCTCGTCCAGCGCCGTGCGCTGCTGGTACGGCCCGGACAAAAAGCCCTTGCACGACGCGATAATCAGATGCGGATACCGCTGGCGCAGCTGGGCCGGATCCACCCCCGCCGCCGCCAGGGCGCCATCGCGGAAGTTCTCCACGAAAATATCGGCCTCCCGCAACAGCCGGTGCAGCGCATCGCGCCCCGCGGGGGATTTCAGATCCAGCTGGACACTGCGCTTCCCCCGGTTGCACAGGGGAAACATGGGCCGGCCCATGCCGCCCAACTGGCGCGTCTTGTCGCCGCCGGGGGGTTCGATCTTGATGACCTCGGCCCCCAGAAAGCCCAGGAACATGCCGCACGAAGGCCCCATGATCATGTGGCTCATTTCGATGACCCGCAGGCCCGCCAGGGGTGAAAATGCCTCTTCCATTTTGATGATTTCCTATCCTGACGAAAAGATTAGCATTGATCCAGTAATCAGAAAATTATATTGTTTAAGTACTTTCATTCTAAAATTTCGAATTCATGGATACCCGCCAGCTGCAAGCCTTCATCGCCATCTATGAGTCGGGCGGCATCTCGCGCGCCGCCGAACAGGCCCGCACGGCGCCCTCGGTGCTCAGCCATCATCTGGCCAATCTGCAGGCGCAGTTTTCCCACCCGCTTTTTGTGCGTCACCCGCGCGGCCTGCTGCCCACGGAATACGGCAAGCGCCTGTACCTGCACGCCACGCAGATCGTGCAGGCCATGGATCGCGCCCACGAAGACCTGGAAAACATGGCCGGCAACATCCGGGGCCACGTGGCCATCGGCATGGCCTACACCGCCCTGACCTCCGTCGGACGCCAACTGATGCGCATCGTGCTGCAGCAGCACCCCGGCATCACCCTGGTGCTGACCGAAACCTTGTCTGGCAGCACGATCAACCAGATGATGGATGCCCAGGTCGATCTGGCCCTGGCCTACAACCCGGCCCAGGATTCCCGCATCCACGCCACCGCCTTGCTGGAAGAACACATGCTGTGCATCGGCAAGAAGGAAATCATCGGCGACACCACCGAGCCGATCACCGTCAAGGCTTTGCTGGATCTGCCTTTCGTGCTGCTGCGCCGGGGCACGCTGGGCCGGTCCGTCATGGACGACCCGAATCTGCAAAAGCAGTTTGAACGCCGCGCCCGCCTGCAGGCGGACAACGTCCAGGCCGTCAACCTGTTCGTGCTGGAAGGCCACGGCTGCGTGATGGGTTCGCAATCCTATCTGCGCGATGAACTGGCCCGGGGCGAGGTGTCCTGCCGCCCCATCATCAAGCCGGTGATGCGGCGCACGCTGTTCTTGTGCGAGCACCGCGACAAGCCAGCCTCCCGGGCGGTGGAACGGGTCAGATCCCTGGTGCTGCAGCTGGTGGCCGACGAAGTGCGGTCAGGCGCCTGGGAGTGCGAACAGGTCTTGTTCGACCCGTGCCCCGCCAGCCGGACGGAGTGCCGGGCAGGCCGGCCGGCCTGATCGGCTCAGGCCGAACCACGGCCCGCCGCTTGCCACATCCGCCGAGCCAGCGCCGGCGACGTATACGGGCTCAATCGGCCTGGATCTGGGCCACGGCCTGCAGTTGCCGCGCCAAGTGCCCGCCCAGCCGGTGGGCCAGCGCCATGATGGTCAGCGTCAGGTGCTTGTCGGGCAATACCGGCACCACCCCGCCATCGCAGACATACAGATTGTCCAGCCCATGGGCTTTCAGGTCGGCATCGACCACGCCATCGCGGGCGCTGCCGGACATGGCCGTGGTGCCCGCGTAATGGATGCCGGTGCCGCTGTTGTCGCGGGTGGTGTGGTACATCGTGCCCGAAGCCCGGCGCAGCACCCGGCGCCCCCAAGCCATCATGGCATCCATCTGCTGGTGCACCCGCGGCGGGACGGAAAAATCCACCGCCACCTGCCGGATCCCCCATTGATCCACGGTATCGCCCGGCCGCACCCGGTTGGCGGGCGCCGGGTCGCCCGCGCAGAACAGGCCCAGGGTGACATAGCTGTGGAACATGGCCCGTGCCCGGCTGTCCTTCAAGCCCGCCGGGAAATGCCGCATGAAAGCCAGATAATGCGGGGTGGCGGGCAGGCCATGGATGGCATGCCCGATAAAAGGGAAATCGGCCCCATCGGGCAGGCGGCCGCGCGACATCAGGATCAGGTGATCGCCATAGCCGATGTCATAGTCGCGGTGCTTGCCCCACAGCTTGTACAACGAGGTCGAAATCACCGCCTTGGGGTTGTCCTGCAGGCGCCGCCCCAGTTGATCGGCGGCATTGGCCAGTCCCTGGGGACAGGCATCCGTGGCCGAATTGAACAAAATCCGGGGGGATTCGATGGCCCCGGCGGCCAGCACCACATAGCGCGCCCGCAACTGATGGCGCTGGCCGGTTGCGGTATCCAGGTATTCCACCGATGTCACCCGCCGTCCAGCGGGGTCGGCCGCCAGCCGCAACACCTTGGCCTGGGTGCGCAGTTGATAATTGGGCAGGGACGCGATCTGCGGCAGCAGGCGCACCGAAAACTTGTACACCGCCCCCACCGGACAACCCGAGGTGCAGATCCCCGTCGACACGCAGCTGTGGGGCGTGCCCTGGCGCGTATTGATGGCCTTGCGGTTGGGGATGGCATGCGAATACGGCTGCCCCAGGCCGCGCACCGCCTCGACGATCATCTGGTCTGCCGGACGCAGGGGCTTGGGCGGAATGAAGCGGCCATCGGGCAATTCGGGGATGTTTTCATGGGTGCCGCACACGGTGATCAGGTCTTCCACCGCATCGTAATGCGGCGCCAGGGCGGCGTAGTCCACCGGCCAGTCGGCCAGATCGGCCGGTGAAAACCGCACGCTGACCCCGTTCCACAGGTTCTGCAGGCCGTTCAAGGCCAATATCTGGAAGTGCTGAAACTGCCCCGCCTGACGGGCCGTGGATCCGTGCCGCCCATCGGCGAACAGCGGGTGGATGAACAGGCCGTCGTGCGGGTCGCTGGGCCAGACGGTCTGGGGCCCGATGCCCAGGCTGTCGCCGCCGTCCGGGGGGGTGAGGCGCGTAAACTGATCATCCGGCAAGGCGGGCCCTTGTTCCAGGGACACCACCCGAACCCCGGCCTTGGCCAAGGTATGCGCCAGGATGCCGCCCCCCGCGCCAGTGCCGACGACGCACACGTCACAATCGTAATCAGACACGGGCCACCTCCTGAACCGCCGGGGCTTCGCCCACGGACGCTAGAAAATCGGGCGAGGCATAACGCACATGCTCCAGGAACATCATCAGGACGGCACCTTCAGGCCCCAAAGCCCGAAGACTTTGGATCTGCGCCCCCTCCTGCCGCCGCCAGACCGCATGCAAGGCCACGCGCACCTGGTGGTTGTCGCAGGCCAGGGCGGTCAACCGGGCCGCCAACGGCTGCAAATCCCGGCGATAGGGGCTCAAGGGAATAAGCGCGCGGATCAGCTGCCCGGCCTGCTCCGGGGTCAGCGCAAGGCTGTCCCGCACGGCCTGGGGGCTGGGCGGCGCGGCGGTCAGGCTGGGGCGCAACAGGTTCAACGCCCGCCCGGAAGCCAGGTGGGCCTCGATGGCTTCCAGCGGCACGCCATTGGTTTCCGGCACATAGCGCCGGGTAAAGACCAGCCCGGCAAAACACACCAGCGCATAGAAGGCGAACACCCCGCCCAGGCCGATGGAAGACACCAGTACCGGAAACGAGAACACCACCACGAAGTTGAGCCCCCAATTGGCCAGGGTGGCGACGCTCATGCCCAGCGCGCGGATGTGCCGGGGATAGACCTCGGACATCATCACGTAGGGCAAAGGCCCCAGGCTGGCGGCGAAGGCGGCGATGTACAGCACCAATCCCGCGATGGCGACCACGTCCAGCCACGGCGCCTCGGTCCAGGCCCCCAGGGCAATCATGCCCAGGCTCAGGCCCGCTCCGGCAAAACCGATGTACAGCAAGGGCTTGCGGCCAATCCGGTCGATCAGGGCCATGCCCACCAGGGTCATCAGCACATTGACGGCGCCGATGCCCATGGTGGCCATGATCTGGGTGCTGTGCGAATCAAAACCCACTTCCTGGAACACCGTGGGCGCGTAATAAATGACGGCATTGATGCCGCTGAACTGCTGCAAGGCAAACAGGCCCACCCCCACGATCAGCGCGGGCCGCACCTGCCGGGCCAGCAGTTCTCCCCAGCCCGTGGCCTGGGGTCGGCCGGCTTCGGTCCGGTCGGCTTCCATGATCTGCGCGAGTTCCGCCTGTACCCGGGCATCGGCCAGCGGCAGGCCGCGCAGGCGCGCCAGGGCGCGGCCCGCGACATCGCCGCCCCGACGCGCCGCCAGCCAGCGCGGCGTATCGGACAGGAACAGCATGCCGATCAGCAGGCCCAGGCCCGGAATCGCCCCCAGGAAGAACATCAGCCGCCAACGGTCATCCAGCGCGAAATTGATGACATAGGCCCCCAGTATCCCCAGGGTGACGGCCAACTGGTAGATGGAGACCAGCATGCCCCGCTGCTTGGCCGGGGCGCTTTCGGCGATGTACAAGGGGGCCACCAGCGCGGCCACCCCCACGGCGAACCCCAGCACCAAGCGGGCGATGCTCAACATCCACACCGCCGTGATCAGGCTGGCGGCCACCGCCCCCAGCATGAACAGCAAGGCCGCCCCCAGCAGGGCGCTGCGCCGCCCGAAGCGATCGGCCGCCCGCCCGGCCACGGCGGCCCCGAACAAGGCGCCCAAGGGCACCGCCGCCGTCATCAGGCCTTCGTTGCCGGGCGATATCTCGAAAGTCTGGCGCAGATAGCCCAGCGCCCCGGCGATCACCCCCTCGTCGAAGCCAAACAGAATGCCCGTCAGGCCAACGACGGCCGCCACGAAATAAATCATGACAGCACCCCGGCTGCCACTTTTTTCAGGGCGGCGATGATGTCCCGCACATCGTCATCGCTCAGGCACGACGCGATCGTCAGCAAAGCCCCGCGCGACTGGTAATCATCGCAGCGCGGCAGCAGCCCGGCGCCATAATGGTAATCGTAGGCGAAGGCATTGGCTGGATGCGTCCAGGGATAGCCATCCCGGCTGTTGGATCGCCGATTCACCAGGCTGGGGATATTGGAATACCAGTGCATGCCCCATTCCCGCAGAGTCAGGCAGGCGAGGCTGCCTTGCGGGCCCACGATGCCTTCGGCGCGCAAGGCGGCCACGAAGCGGCCGGCCAGGGCTTCGTCGGGCAGCAGCATCAGCAAAAACGGCCCGGTGTCGCCTTCGGGATCCACCACCCGCCGAAACGTCAACCCCGGCGTGCCTTCCAGGGCGGCGCGGATGCGCCATTTGGCCGTGCGCATGGCGCCGGTGATCTGTCCCAGCTTGCGCATTTGCGCCAAAGCCATGGCGCCGGCCAGTTCGCTCATGCGCGCGCCCATGCCCCACAACTGGATGCCGGGATCGCTGGTGTCCAGGCGGCCCGCCGCCGTGCGCGGATAACCCAGGTCATGCAGCGCCACGATGCGGCGGTACAGGGTTTCGTCCTTGCACACCAGCAGCCCGCCGTCGCCGGAGGTCATGTTCTTGTTCAACTGGAAACTATAGGTGCCGATATCGCCAAACTGCCCGACCGGCGTGCCCTTGAAGCGGCCCCCGGCCGCCTGGGCGCAGTCCTCGATCAGAGCTAGGCCGCGCGTCCGGCAGATATCGGCCACACGGTCGATATGCCCCGGCGCGCCGCTCATGTGCACCACCAGCACCGCCCGGCTGCGGGGGCCGATCTTGGCCTGAAGATCGTCCGGGTCGATGCAGAAGGTGTCGTCGATGTCCACCAGCCGGGGGATGGCCCCCGTGCGCACCACTGCCGAGATGCAGCTGACCCACATGTATCCGGGCACCAGCACTTCGTCGCCCGGCCCGATGTCCAGGGCCGACAAGGCGATGGTCAGCGCGGCGGTGGCCGAGGACACCGCCAGGGCGTAGGGATGGCCGAACGCCGCCTTCCATTCAGCTTCGAGAGTATTGACCATGCCTTGCAGATCCGGGCCATAGAAGCGGAAAGGGCTGCGCGCCAGAACCACTTTTTCCACCAATTGGCGTTCTTCCTCGCCGATCCAGTGCGCGCCGGGCAACTCCCAAGGCAGGGGGGCCCGGCGCACCGGCGTCCCCCCGTCAATGGCCAGTTGGCCGGGGCCTGAATCCAGGAGGGGGGAATCTGTATCGCTGCGCATGGAGGGCTCCTTTGAATATGATCGGGCCTTTCGGCGGGCCGGCCGATCGCCCTGGGCGGCCCGCCGAAAGACGGTAATGCACCGGATGCATGCATTGAAAATTTTTGAATGACCCACCGGCCCGGCCGGCTCGGGCGAGCCGGACTGATGGACTCGATTTGAATTCAGTTGACTTTGAATTCAGTCAAAGACGGATGCGATTGAAGCTTGAATCGTGATTCGGCTGCACACCGCACGTCGGGCCGGGCAGGCTCATTAGCGCGCTGCGAAGCGGCGGTTCGGACATGAGGGATGCGATTCGGAAATTATAAAAACCAATATCCCGGCCGTCCCGAATTGATTTCTACCAAATTCAATCAAATCCTGTCATCTGCCGGCGGGCCGTATTATTTGCCGCCGCCATCCATTAAATTTGCAGGCTGAAAGGTCAATATCCAGCGCCCGGCCCGCGTTCGTCCGGCGGATATTACCCATTCAAACCTAAAACATATCGCCGCCGGCCCCTGGCCTGCCCCTTGCCGCCCCGGCCCCTCACCGCCGACCGACACACCGCCACCATGACCTCCATCGCGCCATCTCCGATCCTGCGGGTTGCTTTCCTGGTGTCCTGCACCGGCATTTTGTTCGGCTACGGCATCACGTCGATCGCCGGGGTGCTGGACACCCTGGCCCCCCGGTTCGCACTCAGCCTGCTGCAAACCCAGTTTCTGGTGTTCGTGCTGGTGGCAGCCTGTTTCGTGGGTGCCATCGTGGCGGGGCCCGCCGCGACCCGCTGGGGGCGCCGTCCGGCCCTGTGGGGCGCCACCGGGCTTTCGATCGGGGCCTACGCCTTTGTCCTGACCATCCCCACACTGGGCGAACTCATCATCATCCGCATCCTGATCGGCCTCGCCATCGGGCTTTATTCCATGCTGGTGCCGATGTACGCCGCTGAAGCCGTCGCCACCCCGAAACGCGGCGCCATCGTGGCGCTGTTCCAATTGGCCATCACTGCGGGCATTCTCGCTTCCTATGGCCTGGCCCTGGGGCTGGACGCCGACCCGCAATGGCCCCTGGTTCTGGCTTTCGGCCTGATACCCAGCCTGCTGGCGGCGCTGGGCCTGGCAGCCCTGCCCGAAAGCCCGCGCTGGCTGGCCCTGCACGCCCACCCCGATCAGGCGCGGCATGCGGCGCATCGCCTGGGGCTGGATGACGAATGGCAGGCCATCGTCCAGGCCGAAACCCGGCGGCCCGGCCTGACGATCCGCCAGGCCCTGCGCCAGGGCAGCGTCCTGAAGGTCACCCTGCTGTGCAGCGCCCTGTTCATCCTGCAAAACCTGAGCGGTATCGACGGCATCCTGTACTACGCCCCGCAAATCTTCAAAGGGCTGGGCTTTTCCGCCGGCACCGCCGCGCTGGCGGCCACTTTCGGCCTGGGGGCGGTCAATTTCCTGGCAACCCTGGCCGGTGTCTCCCTGGTGGATCGCCTGGGCCGCCGCAAACTTTGGATCGGGGGATCCGCCGCCATGGTGCTGGGCCTGGCCCTGGTCACCCTGGCCGCTGGCCAGGACATGGCCTGGCTGGGCCTGCTGGGCCTGTGCCTGTATATCCTGGCCTTCGCCGTCAGCCTGGGGCCCCTGCCCTACGTCCTGATGTCCGAGCTGTTCCCCAGCGCCCTGCGCGAAACCGGCATGGCCACGGCATCGTCGGTCAGTTGGCTGTTCAATGCCCTGATCGCCCTGACCTTCCTGTCCATCGTCGACGCCTTGAGTCTGGCCGGCGCCATGCTGCTGTTTCTGGGGGTCTGCGTGGTTTCCCTGGCGCTGGGCATCCGCTACCTGCCCGAAACCCGCAGGCTGCCACTGGAAACCATCGAAGCCCGGGTGCTGCGCGGCGTGCCGCTGCGTCAACTGGGGGGGTGATCCAGCCCGGCGCGGCCTGCACGACACGCCGGATTTCTATACTCTATGGGTTCCAGTCACCCTCTCTTGCCGCCCGCCAGGCCCGCCCAGGCAGGACACCAGCCCGCACCATGGAACAAGAACTGACCGAATTCATAGACAAGAACATCTGGATTTTTCCAATCGTCACCCTGCTGATCACCCTGGTGATCAACCGATTCGTCCACTGGTTCTGCAAAAACCGGCTGCACCGGCTGCAGTCCAGCCGGCACGTCTGGCGGTACGCCTTGTTTGCGTCGATCAATGCCCCGCTGCGCACGGCCATCTGGCTATTGAGCCTGGAAATCATCCGCCAGAAAATGCTGCCCAGAGGCAAGCAGCCCCTGCTGGATCAATTCATCTCGCCCACCATCGACATCCTCAGCATTGTGCTGCTGGTGTGGTTCGTGCTGCGCTTCGTGGAAAGCGCCAAGGCCAACTACCTGTCGTATATCCAAAGCCAGCAGTACGAAACCGACGAAACCGCCATCGACGCCCTGAGCAAGGTCGCCTGGGCCTGCGTGCTGATTTTCGCCGCCATCGCCATCATGCAGCAGCTGAACGTGCCCCTGGCCAGCTTGCTGGCGTTCGGCGGGGCGGCCGGCATCGCCGCCGGTTTTGCCGCCCAGACCCTGGTGGCCAACCTGCTGGGCGGGCTGACCATCTACGCCAGCCGGATATTCAAGATCGGTGAGGACATTGTTTTCCCGGGGACAGACCTGGCCGGCACGGTGCAACACATCGGCTGGCGCGCCACCAAAGTGCTGGGCTGGAACGGCAAGCCCCTGTACGTGCCCAACGCCCTGTTCAATTCATCGAACATGGTCAACCATTCGCGCCTGAGCCACCGCATGGTCAACGAGTACATCCAGTTGCGCTACGAAGACTACGACAAGGTGCGCGACATCATCCGCGACGGCAACCATTTCCTGGAACAGCAAAGCAATCTCAAGTATTTCGTCTTCCAGTTCGACAGCTTCGGCGACCGGTCCCTGAAACTGCTGCTGTACGCCTGGGTGCAAACCGCCCCCCCGGGGAAATTCGTGCCCTTTGCCGAATTCATGAAGGCCAAGCAGGCCCTGATGCTGGGCCTGGCCGACATCGCCCTGTCCCACGGCTGCACGCTGATCCTGCCCGTCAACACGGTTCACCTGCACGAGATGAACACTCCGCCCGACCTCCCGCCGACGCGGGCATGACCGCCGGGCCGCCCGCGCCCCGGAAGCGCTTGCCCACACGCCCGCGAACGCGGGCATGACACCGGAAACGCGGCAAGCCCGGCTCGGGCCGGGCTTGCCGTCCCAGAGGGGAGCCTACTCGCTGAACCCCACCGGCTTGGGGTAGCTGAGGTAGTTTTTGGTCAGCTGTTTTTCCCGCTGTTGATTGGGGTTGGCATTCACGCACCAGTCATCGGAGTTCGGGTGTTTCTCACCCGTGGGGGTGGTGACCAGGCAGGCGGTCTTGTCCACGATCCCCAGGCCGTTGGCCGGGCATTGCTTAATATCCATGTCCTCGGTGCAAGGCGAAAACCGGGTATTGACCTTGATGGAATACTGATTGTCCTCCATGTCCGTAAAGCGCACCCGGATCGGGTAAGCAGACACGGTTCCCACCCGGAAGCCCGCCACCTGGCTGTGCGCCGGCATTTCCATGTCCTGCTTGTCCAGCGTGCAATCCGGGTCATTCGGGTCTTGATTGAACACGCACACCCCATAGCGCTTGAGCAGGGGTTCGCTGCCGCGGCCTTCTTTGGATTTCGGCACCCCGATGGCCAGAGAGAAGCCATCGGCATAATCGAACTGCTGCGGGTTTTCCAGGCCGGCGGCCCCGCCCACGGCGAAGATCAGGCCATCGCCCAGTTCGCTCATGAAGCCCACGGCGTCATCCACCGAAAATCCATAGGCATTCATCCCGAGCTTGTCGTGGATCAGCTGGACATAGGGATTGAACAGAAAATCGGGGTTTTTCTGGACTTCGGCCTGCTGGTGGTTGTATTGCAGCTCATGGATGTACATGGACTGGATTTTGGCGTGATTCCACCCCGGTATGCTGGTTTCCGACAAGGGGTTTTCATTCGCGCCGCAGCCTTCGTTGAAGGGCACCCAGCCATAAATGTGGGTCATGGCCTCCCAGAAAGTGAATTTCGGTTTTTCCGGGACAGCCACCGGGCACGCCCCGCGATTGACCAGAGCCAGATAGTTTTTATGGTTCTGCACGAAGAACTGCTTGACCGCGGACAGCCGCTCGCGCAGCTGGGGCGAGCACGACACGGTTTGCGTCACATAGGCGCCGAGATCCTCGCCCGCCCAATCGACGCAAGACCCCCACAGGTTCTGCATGCGCTGCACCGCCTGGCCAAAATGCAGGGACGCCTTTTCGGCATCGGCACACTGGCCGTTGACGCATTTCAGCACCGTCAGCACCGGGGGAAAGCCCCCGGCGGGCTTGACCGGCACCAGATCGTCCGGGGGCAAAGTGCCCGACCGTTGCGCGAAAATGTTATAGCCGCCCGGCAGCTTCAGGGCATCCAGGTTATACACCGGCCAGCCCTCGCCCGTGGCCGGGTTGGCCAGAAAGGCCGACAACTGGTTTCTGAAACCGGCCAGGGGCTGAACCGACCCGCTGTAGCCGATATAAGGATTGTTTTTGGGGCCGATGGCCACCGGCATATAGACGTGATCCACATACGAAATGTTGTATCCCACGTTTTCCGGTTTCAGCAGGCGCAGTTTCTGGCCCTCGGGGATAATCGAATCCCCGAAGGTATATTCGGACAGCTGGGCGTAAATATTTTCCGGGAACTGCACGGCGCTGGCATACAGGCTCAAGGCGCATGCCGTCTTTTGCCCCTGGCACACTACCTCGGCGGGGGCGGGCACGCTTGTGTCGGCCGGGTCGCGCAGGCGGTCGCCGCGGTCGGCCAGCACCACGCGCCCGCCATTCCACCAGGTGACGTACCGGCCCGGAGACAATTCGCTGTACAGCGGCAAGGTCATGGTGACCGACGACCCCGCCGGTATCCCCTGGCCCTCGTTGACGTACAGCTTATAGACGTGATCGGTCGGGTAGGGCTCTGCCGTGCGCAAACACCCTTGTATCCATTGGTTGACCGCATTCTTGCTGGTGGACAGTACCGGATAGATGACACCCGCCGAATTATTGTGGATGGTGATGGTCTTGGCCGACACCATCACGGGATTGCCATCCATATCCTTGCAAGCAACGCCTGCGGACGCCTGGGGGCCGCCTACCATGGGCGGGGCGGCATCCCCCGCCAGGCCGCCTCCGCCGCCGCTATCGCAGGCCGCCAGCGCCAGGCACAACGCCAGCACGCCCGCGCCACGCCAGGCGGGTAAAAACCGGAAATCAACGGGATCATTCATTTTAATATCCTTGATGGGCCGCCCTGCTCCAGGCACGGCCCCTTGATGCACGATGCACGGCCGATGGATCATGTTCCGGGCCGCCGCGTCGGCGCGCCCCGATCAGTCGTGGCCGAATCACACATGACCGAATTACACATGGCCGAATCACACATGGCTGAATCACCACATCGGCCACGCCACGAATTATAAAAATCGCCATCCGGCCTGTCGCCGACTGATTTCTGTCAAAAACGCTCAGATTCTGTCATCTCGCGGCAAGAACGCGTAACATGAATTTCAATGCGCGCACGCGCTTCCAGCCCCCCGCCGCTCCAATATGGCCCCTTTGCCCGCCCTGCACATCGCCGTCATCGAAGACAGCCCCGAGCTCCAGGCCGACCTGGTCGAATTCCTGACGTTGCGCGGCTTCAGCGCCCAGGGCTTCGACAGCGGCGAAGCCTTTTTCGCCGCCTGGCCGGCCACGCCTTTCCAATTGCTGCTGCTGGATATCGTCCTGCCCGGCATCAGCGGGTTGGACGTCGCCCAGCGGGTGCGCGCCCGGGCCCCCGCCGGCGGGCTGCCCGACATCATCATGCTGACCGCCCTGGACGCCAACCACGACCACGTTCTGGGCCTGCAAGCCGGGGCGGACATCTACCTGTCCAAACGCAGTTCGCTGGAAGTCATCGAAGCCACCTGCCGCAGCGTGCAACGCCGCCAGGCGGGCAGGCATCCCGCCCCGCCCGGCGCCCAGGCCCTGTCCACCATCCCGCCGGACGACACCGCCGCCTGGCGCCTGCACGCCCGCGAATGGCGGATGCAGGCCCCCAACGGCAGCAGCCTGCAGCTCACCCATCCCGAAGTCGTCATGCTGACCATGCTGTTCCAGCAGCCGGGCCAATCCGTCACGCGCGTCGCCCTGCTGCAGCGCCTGGGCAAACAAGACACCCTGTCCAACCTGCGCAACCTGGACAACACCGCCAGCCGCCTGCGCCGCAAGGCCCTGGCCACCTGCGCCACCGAACTGCCCCTGCGCCCCAGCTACGGCAAGGGCTATACCTTCAGCGGCTGCTGCCGCCTGGTCAGCCAATGACCCCTCGGGCCGCGGCCTGGCTGGGATGGTGGCTGCTGCTGGCCCTGTGCCTGGCCGCCCCCGCGCAGGCCGCCGGCGTGCCCCTGCAGGCGCAGCCCGCGCGCATCTCCCTGGCCGGGCAACTGGAAGTTTTCCGCGACCCCTCCCGGGTCATGACCCTGGATGCCGTGCGTCAACAGGCCTTCGCCCCCCTGGCCGAGTTCCGCAGCCTGGGCTACAGCAACGACGCCCTCTGGTTTCGCGTGCAGGTCAGCCGCAAAGCCGACGCCCCGCCGCGCTGGATACTGGCCATCGGCCTGCCCGAGCTGGAGGACGTGGACGTCTGGACGCAAGGCCTGGACGGCCGCTTCCAGCACGCAGCCATGGGCTATTACCGGCCTTTCGACCAGCGCCCGCTGCAAACCCGCCTGTTCGCCGTGCCCTTTGACGCCGGCCCGGCCACCTGGCTGTATCTGCGCGTGCGCACCCACAACGCCATCAACGTCCAGGCCAGCCTGTGGCAGCCCGCCGCCTTCAGCGCGCACCAGACCCGGGACAATTTCTACCGGGGCCTGTATTTCGGCATCATGCTGCTGACCATGGTGTTGTACGCCATCCTGGGGCTGCGCCTGCGCGACATCCCCATGGCGGCCTATGCCGGCTATGTGGCCTCCCTCGTGCTGTTTCACCTGGGCACCAATGGCTATCTGCCCGTGCTGTTCAGCCGCCACGGCGACTGGCTGGCCGACGCCCTGCCGCGCCTGGGCTGGCTGGGCGGCGCTGTCTCCATCGTGCTGATGTGGGACTATCTGCTGGGCCTGCGCCAACACTACCCCCGCATCCACCGCCTGTACTGGGCCACCCTGGCCCTGAACCTGTGCCTGCTGCCTTTCGCCCTGATGCCTTCCCTGGTGGGCGCGTGGCTCTTGGTGGTGGTCAAGCTGGCCAACGGCCTGAACAGCCTGAACTTCATCCTGGGCATGGCCGTCACCCTGGCCCTGTGGCGCCGCACCCGCCAGACCGAACTGATGGTCTACTTCATCGCCTTCATCATCCCGGGGCTGGGCACCCTGGCCAATACGGCGGGCAATCTGGGCTATATTCCGCAAAACTTCATCACCACCAACCTGTACCAGGCGGCCTCGCTGGCGCACGTGCTGGTCATGAGCTACGGGATGGCGCTGCGCCTGCGCCAGCTGCAGCGCGACAAGGCCAGCGCCCGGCAAGAAGCCGCCGTCGCCACCCAGCGCGGCGAAGAACAACGCCGTTTCGTGGCCATGCTGTCGCACGAATTCCACAATCCGCTGGCCGCCATCGACCGATCCGTCCAGATGATTCAACTGAAAATGCCCGGCCTGCCGCCGCCCGAGGCCCAGCGCCTGGCCCGCATCCGCGCCAACGCGGCGCTCCTGTCCCGCTTCGTGGATAATTTCCTGCTGGTCGAAACCCTGGACAACCAATCCGCCATCGCGCCGCGGGACAACCGCAAACCCACGGCCATCCGCCCGATGCTGGACAACCTGATCGACCTGCAAACCCCCGACGACGCCCCCCGCATCCGCATCGAGGTGACACCCGCCGGCCTGATTTTCCCTCTGGACGAGGCCCTGATCGGCGCGGCGGTGGACAACCTGGTCACCAACGCCCTGCGCTATTCGCCCGCCGGCAGCCCGGTGAACCTGCGCGCCTGGCTGGCGCCCGCCGCCGATGCGCCCGCCGATTCCCCCGGCGCCGCCCATGCCGCCCGCCCAGCGGCAGGCCTGCGCGCCCCGTCCAACGCCACGGCCCTGCACATCCAGGTTCAGGATCACGGCCCCGGCCTGGATCCCGAGGCCCTGGCCAGGCTGGGCACCCCTTATTTCCGGGCGGGAACCTCGCTGGGGAAAAAAGGCAGCGGCCTGGGCTACTACTTCACCCAGCGCATCGTCCAGGCCCATGGCGGCACGCTGCGGGCGGCTACCGCCCCCACCCAGGGGTTGATGGTGGACATTGTGCTGCCACGCTAATGGTCTGGGCCAGCAGTTCTTCGACGCCGACCTCGCCCAGTAGCTTGCGGCACTTCATCAAAGTGGTGGCGTCGCAGGGCTGACGATCCTCGTAGTACTGGCTGATGTGGGATTTCAATTCAGGCAGAGACATTTTCCGGCCCCTTGGAATTGTTATCCCCCATCATGCTGCGCAGGGTCTCGTTTTCTTCCTGGACTTCCTGATAATGGCAAAAGGCTTCATAGCCTTTACGCACGACAACCAGCAGGCCAACAACAGCTAACAAATTGCGAATCATGGTGTGCTCCTGTGTAATGACCCAGTTTTCGGGTGATTGATGTCATGATAAGCACGTCTGCGTCAACTTATGTCGCAACAAATACAAGACCAAGTTATCGCTTCTACCCCTGCCCTGCTTTACCCATGTACCGATAAATCAGGGGGCAGCAGATGACTCGTCAATCTGTTGTTTTTCTATGCCCCAAACCCCATCGCCAAACCCTCGCAGCCATTGATCCAACATCAAACTATCCACGACCGTGGCCTGGATGTGGTAACCGCCTTCCTGTTCCGTCACCACTTGGTCACTTGCCAGCGGGGATTCCAGCAAATGAAAACCTGCCTCTTGATCAATACAAAACGCCAGACGGATACGAACGCCCTCGCCAAAACCGAAGCGGCCGTCTTCATCGTAGGAGCGCAAATCAAATGATGCGGGACGAATAAACGTATCCGCCAACATCCGTGCCGCCAGAATGCGATTGAATGCCAAACTGCGTTCATTATCATAGTCCCGATAACGGCAAACCAGATAAAGACGCGGCCCTTGCTGGGCCAAGCCCAGAGGCATGACGTGCTGGGACTCGCGCAAGACTTGACGCGCATTCCGATAGTCCAGGCTGATCCACCGATTGCGGTACAGGGCCTCGCTGACGGTATCGAAGACCTCTTGATCGATGGCGGGCGGCAGCAGGGGCTGGTTGGTGCTGACCACCCGCACCTTTTCACGCCATTGACGTTCCAGGCTGGGGGCTTCGCTGCTGATCAGTGTCATCGTTGCCTGCTTGAAAAAGCCTTCCATCGAGCGCATCAGACTGGGCGGCAGCAGATACCGCAAATGTTCTTGCGCCAGCTTGAGCAGCAGGGATTCCTGGACAGTCAAGGATGGCAGAGAAAACCCCTTTGCCTGCGGCAACCAGCGGTATCCATACGGTTTGCTGCTATCGTCACGTTCCAGATCGAAATGCTGGCTAAGCACATCCAGCTGGCGTTGCACCGTGCGTAAATCCCGCTGGAATCCAGCATCCAACAGTTGCTGGTGCAGTTCTCGGGCGGTAATCCGTGAACGGCGAGGGATACGGCGAAGCAGCTCCAGGTTGAAAATCAGAATGTCCTGGGTGGATTTCCGGTTGGTCATGGTCGAGTCCAGAGAGCTGGGGGATTCACGCAATGCTTGGCGCAGTTCAATCCCGGATGACGGGATAGCAGGCCTGACCCCACAGGGTATTGGGGTTGTCCAGCATCAGTTCGATCAAAATCGGCACCAGGCTACCCAGCAACTGCGTGCAATCATGCAGTTGCTTGCGGTTGACCGAGCCGTTCCAAGTCGCCCCCCCGTGCACCAGCTGATTGCGCAGGGTATACAAGCGGCTGAACAGCACCCCCAGCAAAATCGGCGTATTGCCACTGCCCAAGGCATAGTGGGCCTTTTGTTTGCCGCGTTCGAAACGCTTTTGCCAGTCGGTTTCTGAAATCCGACCGCTGTGAAAATCCCAGAAGCTTTGAAAGACATACGGCGTATCCAGCAGAACCCGGATGCGACCCGAGTATTCCTCCCAGACCAAGGCGTCAATCCGCTTTTCCGTATCCAGGCGGCACAGTTTTTCCAAAAACGCCTGAAAGCTTGAGGATTCGGATAAACGATCGTTGCCATCAATCTGCGTGGCATACGCCGCGTTAAAGGCGATCCACAGAAAGATATAGCGGCCATCATCGTCTTCCGCCATCAAGGCCCGCTGCCACCAGCTTAGGGCACGGTGGATGCGGAGATTGAGGTCTTCCGGGTAGGTGTCGCGGATTTCGCGGTGACGTTGTTTCAGGGTTTGGTGGGGCATGGGTTTAGTTTGGTGCAACAGCGGCAGAACCGGCAGGCAACGCCGCACCAGTCAGATTGATGACAAATGGCTTAAATTCCCTGACAGCCAAGCCACCGGTTTTCAGTAAATTCTGCGGCTGATCATTGATCTGAGCCCAGACGGTCGACGAATGCCAGAACTCCACCGCTTGGGCAGTCGAGGCCGTGATAGCCAAGGCCAAAATCAGCAAAAAGCGTCGCATCATCCCCTCTTTCTAAGCAATCCGCTACAAATGTAAGAAAATATACCCTATTCCGCATCGATCCGCCCTCTAGGGTTTTTATCCCCCTTGCCGCACAAGGCCTCGTTCTCCTGCGGTACTTCCTGGTGAACAGTGGGCGCCATGGTATCGACAGATGCGTCATTTCACGTCGCAAACAATATGCGACGCAATTTGTCGTATCCACCGCTTATCGTGCTCTGAAACCACTGAATCGATACCCTATCACCAAGCCCCAAGCTGGAAAGGAGTCACCATGCCGCCACACGCCATCATCAGCAGCCCGATCCCAAGCACCATGTTCACCCTGGTTTGCCCCCAATGTGGACACAGGGCAGCCCCCACCCCTGTCCATTGCTGCCCGCCGTTTGGCTTAAGCCGGCACTGTCCCCACTGCAAGGATCAGATCATGGAGCGACAGATTGCAAACCCGTGGGAAATCCTGCGCCGAAGCGCCTCTTGGTTTAATCCGTTCAAGTAATTTCTCGTCACCCAGCAAAGGCCCGCCATGCCCATCCCACCCAAACCCTTTGCCTTGGTCTGCCCCCAGTGCGGCCATCGTGAAACCCATTTCCCGACTAGCGACGTGCTGCGCATGTCGCTTCATTGCCCCCGCTGCAAAGACCAGCAAATGGACATGCAGCCAGCCAGTGCCTGGGATCAGCTGCGCAGTGTGCTGACGGGGCGCACACGATAATCACTCAATGCGGCTGATCCGATGACAGGCCCATATAGGCCTGTTCAACGGTTTCCTGCCCATATTTGGCTTCCAGGCGACGGACGATGAAGTGGCCCCGCGCCATGTCCTGGAAATGGTCGATGAACAAGGTATTGATCAGCGCCCCGCCCGCCGCGCCGATGGCGGGCACAGCCTGGGCGGCGGCTTTTTCGGTGATCTGGATGCCAAAGCGTTCGGCAATCATGCTGACTAGCCGGGCCATGGCGGGCGGGGCGGCTTTTTCCAGCATGACTTTGCCGCCCGCATATTCCACGGCTTGGCTGACTGCCTGGGCCAATAAGGCACGAACAGCGTAGTAGCCGCTTTCGGTGGCGTCGTCATCGGCCTGATTGCCCCCCAAGGCAAAGACTTCCAGGCAGGCCAGCCGGGTCTGGGGGTTGTCCAGGTGTTCGCCCTCGCTGCGGGCGATGTCAGCGATGGAGCGCATCATCAAGGTGGTGGAAATCGGCAGCTCCACCGCCAGACCGGCCAGGCCAAAAAATCCCCCCACGCCCCCGGTCACAGCCACGCCCACCTTGTGCCAGATATTGGAGCTTTCCTTTCCCGGCTGCTTATCCAGCGTGAACAGGGCCGTGTCGGCGGCCTTCATCAAAGCAACCCGGGTCGCATCGCCAATGGCTTTATGCCAGCCATCGGGCAGATAGCGCAGGCCTTTTTCAATCGGCGAACCCAGCGTGCTGGTTAGCCTGGCCGTCAAGCCGGGGTTTTCCAGCAGCGTGTGGGCGCGCCGCAGTGCATCGAAATCTGCTTCCGAAAAGTGGGTATCCATGGTGTGTTCCTGTGTGGGTTGAATGGCAGCCAAGGCATGGGATCGTGGTCGATTTCATTCAGGGTAAACAGAGGATTCCAATGCCTCAAGCTTGTCATCCAGGCTATTGGGACGCCGCATCCTGACAGGCGCGTGGCCGCACTGTCGGCAAATGGGCTTGAAATACAGCAAAGCGCCATCCGCTGGATAAAGTCTTTTCCAACCGCACGCCGAACAATGCAGCACAAACGCGCAGGTGGAAACGGGCATCGGGTAATTCCTGGGGTAATGACAGGCCCATCTTAAGTTCGGACAGCGACAATATATGTCGCTACCAAAACCAAGCCAGTCCACAGATCGATGCCGCTACAATGCCGCCATCATTGAGCGACTGTAGCCGGGCCACGATACACGCATAGGAGAATTCATCAGGAGTACCGCAATTGCGCAGAATATCCAAACGGATATCTTCTTGCTGTTCCTTTCAATCCCGAAACACGTCATCCAGTTCGGTGGCGTCCACGAAATTCAGCAACCAGGTTTCCAACTGCGTTGCTGTGGCGGCCTGTATGCGCCGGGCGATGGCGTCAGGCTGCGGGCCGAAGCGGCGTTGCACCAGCAGCAGCAACGTCTTCGCCTGGCCCTCCACACTGCCTTCTGCTTTGCCTTCGACAAGCCCCTCGGCAAACCACTTGTCGCGGCCGGCGCGTTCGA
>NZ_JBLGTV010000021.1:0-27098 GCF_047468865.1 Castellaniella hirudinis | reverse complement strand
ATGAAAAATGTCCGCTGTCAAGCCTTTGATGCGGACAGGCAGCAACATGAAAGGTCTTGTGGGGCAATAGGTTAGGCCAAAAATCGACCGTTGCGCGCTCCTACTGCTTTTTAGGCTAGGTGCCGCATAGGCGCTTTGCGGTGGCAAGTGTAGGGGCACTCCGGCGAGCCGGGGCGCATCGCTGTTGTAGCTTCTAGCCTGGTGCAATCCACTCCAAAAGCGAAAGCGCAGCCCGTAGGCTGCGCTTTCGTCGTGATGAACCAACAAAATCAGGCTTGTTTCGGTTGCACGGCCTTCGCCGCCGCCAATGCTCCTTTCCTGAATCCTCGATCCCCAGCCATGAACGCCTCCAGCATGTGCGGGATGAGCGTCGCAGCATCGACCGCCTCGCCGTAGGTCTGCGCGTGCAGCGCGGCGTAGCGGTCGAGGTCGGCCCGCAGGCTGGCCGGACACGCGAAGGTCAGCTTCGTGGACTCCAGTTTCGGCAGTGGCCCGAGCCGCAGCTTCTTGCCCGTGCTCATCGCATCGCCCCCCTGTTGAAGAACATCGGCTGGTACGGCCGCAGCACCAAGTCGCGGTTGACGATGATCCGCACCGGCAAGCCCGGCCGCTCGGTCAAGGTCGGCTGGATGTTCATGTTGCGCCGGGTCATCTCCTGGCCGACCTGATTGATGCTGTCCTGCGCGCTGTCGCGCCCCGCGATCACGATGCGGTTGCCGTCCTGCCGGTTCTCCGGCGCGGCCAGCTCGGCACCTACGCCCAGCAGCGTCGTCAGTGCCGCGCCGGCGACGATACGACCCCAGTGATAGTCCACGCCATCTTCAAGGCCGGAATAGCCGGCCGGGTCGGTGCCCACGAGGTTGTCGATGGTCAGCGAAGACGTGTCGGGCAGGATGATCCGGTTCCAGACCACTTGAACCCGGCTCTGCCCGTAGCTGACTTGACTGTTGTATTTCCCGAGGATGCGCGACCCCTGTGGAATCAGCAGGAACTTGCCCGTCGCCGAGTCATAGACCGGCTCCGTCACCGTGGCGATCACGTCGCCCGGCAAGTCCGACTTAATGCCCGTCACCAGCGCCCCGGCGATCACCGTACCGGCCATCACCTGATACGGCGAGGCCGGCATTTGCAGATTGCCGGAATTGCGGGTTTCCGTGGAACCGCCTTTCAGGAACGCCTCCTTCTGGTCTTGCCGGTTCTGCGTGGCGGTCGGATCGGCAGGCTGGGCCGCCGTCGAGGCCGGCCCGGCCGCCAGCGGGTCGAAGGCGCTGCCCGGCGCAGCCGCAGAGGCTTGGGCTGTGGCAGGTGCTGCGGCCTTGCCCTGCTGGCCCGAGCGGAAGAACACCGCTGAGGCCGCCGCCGCGTCCGCCTCTTTGCGCAAGGCGTCCTCGGGGTCATGCCCAGGCGGCGCATAGGTCGGCGTCACGGGCTGCTGCGAGTTCACGATGGCCGGGCCAAGATCGCCCGGCAGCGGCGGCCCCAGCTCGGGCACCTTCTGCGGCAGCTTGGAGTAGTCGGCCGGAAGGCCGTCCAGCCCTTCGGACTTCGAGACGCGATCGACGTTGTAAAGCTCCGGCTGCTCATCGGCGCTGCGCCGATGCGGCTGGAGCGACCAGATCGTGGCGCCCAGCACGGCGACCGAGAGGCCGCCCATGAGCATCGCCAATGTGCGCCGATTCAGGCGCGTGACCGGGCGCGGCTGCGCGCGCAGCGCCACCGCCTCGGGCGCGACCTTGCCCGCCTGCGGCGCGGCACGGTCGGGGGTGTCGTCCTGGCTCATGGTCAGTTCCTCCGCGTGCCGTCCGTGCGCTCGATCCGCACCACGTCGCCCTTGTCGCCGCCCAGGCGCAGCTCCGCCGCGCCAAAGAGGCGATCCACGATGTAGTACGGCGCACGGAAGCGGTAGTTCACCAGTTGCCCGTCGCCCTGCGCACCGATCACGAACAGCGGCGGCAGCTCGCCTTGCGCGATGCCGGCGGGGAACTGGATATAGACCTTCTCGCCGTCATCGAAGGCACGCAGCGGCTTCCACGGCGGATTGCTGCCGCTGATGGCGTAGCGGAAGCGGATCTTCTCCAGCGACAAGCCGGTATCGACCGGCGCGGCGGCGCTGGCCGCCTGCGCCTGGCGCTGCAAGGCCAGCATCTTGTCCTTCGGGTACTCCCAGGAAACCGAGGCCATCCACGTCTTTTCGGTCGAGGTCAGCTCCAGCAGGTAGGTGCGCCGGCTGGTGGTGATGACCAGATTCGTCTTGAGGCCCGAGCGGATGGGCTTGACCATCACATTGACGCGCAGCGCCTCGCCGCTGCCGCTGGACGTGTCGCCCACGATCCAGCGCACGGTATCGCCGGCGGCCACCGTCACCAGTTCCTCGCTCGGTTGCAAGGCAATCACGGTCACGCGGCCCACGGCCGCATAGACCTGATAGAGCGCGCCATCGGTGAACGGCCACACCTGAATTGCATTGACGTAGCCCTCGCGCGTAGGCGCGATGCGCGCCTCGGCATTGGCGCGCGACACGCGCACGGTTTCGTCGGCCGGTTCCGGCGCGGGCTTGGCGTCCTCGGCTTCGGGCAATGGCTTCAACTGTGCCGGCAGCGCCAGCGGCTCGGGCACCTTGACCACTTCCACCGGCGCGGGCGGTTCCGGCAGCGGCTGGGCTTGCACCGGCTCATCGAGCAAGATGGCCGGCGGCGGCTTGCCCTGCGTGGCGCAGCCAGAGAACAAGACAGCCGAAGCAAGCAGGATCGCCGACAAGGCGGATTTACGGAAAAGCGGATTCATGGCTTGGCTCCTTCGGAAGAATCCAGTTCGCGGCTCCACGACAGACCGTTGACGTAGATGCCCAAGGGGTTCTTGCGCAGGCGCTGTTCGGTGCGCGGGGTCTGCTGCACGATGGAAATCACGGCGTTCCAGCGTTCGGTGCCCGCCGCGGCGCCGTTGACGAAGCGCCGTTCCGTCCAGCGCACGTTGAAAGACGTGTCGCTGGCGCGGGTCACGCTGGTGATCTGCACCGTGACGGATTCCTTGCCGATGCGCGCGAACGGGTCGTTGACCCGCGCGTAGTCGTTGAGCACCACGGCGCCCTTGTCGGTGGTGTAGTCGTAGGCGTCGAGCCAGTTCTGGCGCACGACGATGGGGTCGATGGACAGCGAGCGCACCAGCTCGATGAAGCGGCCCAGGTGGTATGCCACTTGGGCGTCGCTAGGCCGGTACGGCGTGGCAGCTTCGCCAACGGCGCGCACCTGGCCCGCATTGTCCACTTCCACGACGTAAGGCGTGACGATGGACTGCGCCGAGCGCCACACCAGGCCGCCGGCCATCAGCAGCGCCAGCAACAGGCAGCCGAAAGCCATCAGCCGCCAGTTTTTCGCTTGCACGCGGGACGAACCGATGCGCTCGTCCCACACTTGCGCAGCGGATTGGTAAGGGGTCGCAGGCTGCGGCGTGTCGGCATAGCGCACCTGCGGGCGTTTGAATCGCATGGGTGTTCTCCTTGAAGATCAGGAATCGCTTCATTCATCGGGATTGCGCAGGCTCGGCCCTTGGCTGGAAGCGCCACCGTCGCCACCGCGCAGCGTGTGGGCGGCGGTCGTCGCGGCATGGGTGAGTTGCTGGCGGCGGTGCAGGCGCTTCGCCCAGGCGGGTTGCTCCTGCGGCGTGGACGGCGGCGCGTCGCTGCTGGGGGCACCGCTGCCCGCTGTGGGTGCGGATGCAGGCGCATCGGCGCTGAACGCAGCGGCAGCGCGTTCGCGGATCGAGCGCGCGCCTTGCGCCACCTTCTGCCCGGCCGCCTGCGCGCCGGTCTTGGCGACGTTGCCCACGCCGGCGGCGGCACCCTTCAAGCCGCCGCCAGCAGAAGCGGAGCCAGCCTGAAACGCCGACTTCGCGCTGCTGGCGGCCCCGGCGGCGGCACGCGCACCGCTGCCGGCCAGGTTGGCGGCAGCCGGTGCCATGCGCGCACCGGCAGCGACAGCGCCACCGACGCCCGTGGCCGCAGCGCCCACGGCAACGGCGGTGCCGGCCGCGCCCAGCGCCGCGCCAGCCATTGCGCCCGCGCCGAGCTGCGGGCCGCCCGATACCAGCCCGGTCGCAATGCCTGGCCCGAAGATGCCCAGCGCCAGCAGGGTCAGCGAGGCCAGCATGACGACGACCGAATGGTCGATGGACGGCTCGGCCGGTTGCACCTGGAACTCGGCGAACAAGCCCGAGCCGATGCCTACGATGACGGCCAGCACCAGCACCTTGATGCCCGACGACACCACGTTGCCGAGCACCTTTTCTGCAAGGAACGCGGTCTTGTTCCAGAGGGCGAACGGCACCAGCACGAAGCCCGCGAGCGTCGTCAATTTGAACTCGATCAGCGTGATGAAAAGCTGGATCGCCAGCACGAAGAAACACAACAGGACGATCAGCCAGGCGAGGAACATCACGACGATGGGCGTGATGTTCACGAACACCTCGGGAAAGCCCGCCATGTCGCCGATCTGGTCGAGGATCGGCGCCCCGGCGTCGATGCCGATCTTGGCCAGCCTTCCCGGTTGCAGGAAGTTCTCCATGCTCAAGGTCGAGCCGCTGGCCGTCAGGCCAAGGCCCGCGAACGAGCGGAACACGATGCCGGCCAGCCAGTTGAAGTTGCCGATGATGTAAGCGAAGGCACCGACGTAGAGCACCTTGCGGATCAGCTTGGCGATCACGTCTTCGCCCTGGCCGGTGGCATGGCTCATTGCCCAGAACAGCCCGGCGATCGTCATGTCGATGACGATCAGCGTGGCAGTCAGAAACGCCACCTCGCCATGCAGCAGGCCAAAGCCCGAGTCGATGTAGCGCGAGAACGTATCGAGGAAGCGGTCGATGATGGTCACGTCATTCATGGCGAGTTCTCCTGCCCAGGCCCGTTGTCATTGGCGGGTTCATCGAAGCTGGGCGGAATCGGCGGCAGGTCAGCGAGCGTCTGGTACTCGCCGGGGCCGGCCTTGCCGGAAAGAAAGCGGCGCAGGTCGGCTTGGGCCACGTGTGCGCAGAACGCGCCGTCGTGCTCGCCCGCGCGGCATTGCGCGCGCAGCGCGTGCAGCCGGGACGGGTCGGCGGCCAGCGCATCCATAGAAGGCGGCCGGTCGCAGCCGGCCAGCAGGGACGCGAGAGCGAACAGGACGGGCGCGTTCTTCATGGCCGCACCAGTCAGTGGTTGTAGAAATCGACGGGCTGCGGCGTGTACGGCGTGCCGTTGCCCAGGAAGCGCCGCGTCACTTCGCGCCCGCGCTCGGTGGCTGCGGCTTGCCGCGCCAGCTCCAGTGCGGTGGCTCGGTCTTGCGTGATCTGGAGCCGCTGCGACTGGATCGACTGCTTGGCCTGCAAGGCGAGCAACTGATTCATGGCTTGCATCGCCTGCAACGCGCCTTCGGCCGATTGGCTCTTGCCCACGAGGTCGGCCAGCACGCTTTCGTCAACGCCCAGGTTCTGCGACACCTGCGCCTGCATCTGCATCGTGGTCTGCAAGCCGTTGAGCGTGTTCTTCCAACGCTCTTGCGTGTCGCGGTACATCTGGTCGCCGCTGACGGTGGCGGCGTACTGCTCGGGGTACAGGCGCGCAAACTCCCGATCCAGATTCGTCACGTCATAGGCCAAACCCTTCGCTTGGGCGATCAGCCGCTCGGTCGTCGCCAGGTTGGTGCGCAACTGACCGACCACGCTGGACGGCAGGCTGGCGAGGTTGCGCGCCTGGTTCATCAGCATTTGCGCTTCGTTCTGGAGCTGCTGGATCTGGTTGTTGATCTGCTCCAGCGTGCGGATCGCGGTCAGCGTGTTTTGCACAAGGTTCGTGGGATCAATCACGACCCATTGCGCGTGTACGGTGGAAACGGTGCAAAGCATGGCCGCGACGGCAGCGGCGATGAGTCGCTTTTTCATGGCTGGTTCTCCTGTGGGTGGTCAGCGGTACGGAGGGAACCCGGCGTGAGGCCGGGGAACGAGGGCAGCAGGTCAGCCGCCCAATCGAGGCCGCGATGGCGCAGCCAGGCGCCGGCGAAGCCGGGCACGCTGGCATCCAGCAGCACGCGGTCTATGTCGCGCTGGTCTTGCGGCGTGGAAGCGCCTACGAACGCGAGTGCAGCCGCCCCCAGGTCGAGGTCGAACAGGCGGTTGCCGAGGCGGGATTGGTAGTAGTAGTCGCGCTTCGGAACTGCCGTGGCGACGATTTCGATCTGGCGGTTGTTGAGGCCGAAGCCCTGATAGATCGTCTTGATCTGCGGCTCGGTCGCCTGCGGGTTCGGCAGGAAGATGCGGCTCGCGCAGCTTTCGACGATCGCGGGCGCGATGCTCGAATCCTTGATGTCAGCGAGCGACTGCGTGGCGAAGATGACGCTGACGTTCTTCTTGCGCAGCGTCTTGAGCCACTGGCGGATGCGCGCGGCAAACACCGGGTCATCGAGGAACAACCAGGCTTCATCGAGGATCAGCAGCGTGGGCGCACCGTCGAAGCGTTCATCGAAGCGCGCAAAGAGGTAATGCAGCACGGCCATGACGGCGGCCTTGCTGTGCATCAGCTCCTCCATCTCGAAGCACTGCACCGCGCCCGAACCCAAGCGGTCGTGATCGGCATCCAGCAGCTTGCCGTGCGCGCCGCCCAGCACATAGGGCGCAAGCGCCTGGCGCAGCGCGTTCGATTGCAGCAGCACCGACAAGCCCGTCATGGTGCGCTGCTCCGCCGGCGCACCGGCAAGGCTGCCGAGTGCCGACCATATGGCAGCCTTCTCGTCCGGGCCGACCGCCACGCCTTCGTGCAGCAAGCGGCCTTCGATCCATCCGGCGGCCCAGGTGCGGTAGCCCTCGCGGTCGATGCCGGCGAGCGGCTGGAACGCAATGCCGCCATCGGCGCCCAGGTCGTAGTGTTCGCCGCCCAGCCCGAGGATCGTGGCGCGCATCGAGCGGCCCATGTCGAACGCAAAGATGCGCGAGCCGCGATAGCGCCGGAACTGCATTGCCAGCGTGGCGAGCAGTACCGACTTGCCCATGCCGGTCGGACCAGCGACCAGCGTGTGGCCCACGTCGCCGATGTGCGTCACCAGCCGGAACGGCGTTGCTCCATCGGTACGGGTGACGATCAGCGGCGGGCCGTCAAGGTGGTCGTTCTTCTCCGGCCCGGCCCATACCGCCGACACCGGCATCATGTGCGCCAGGTTCAGCGTCGAGACGATGGGCTGGCGCACATTGGCGTAAGCGTTGCCCGGAATGGACGACAACCAGGCATCCACGGCATTGAGCGTTTCGGGAATGGTGACGAACCCGCGCCCCTGGATGACGCGCTCCACCATGCGCAGCTTCTCGTCGGCTGCAGCCGGATCAGCGTCGAGCACCGCCACGGTGGCCGTCAGGTAGCCGAAGGCCACCTGATCGCTGCCCAGCTCCTGCAAGGCGGCGTCTGCGTCGGCGGCCTTGTTCGAGGCATCGGTATCGACCAGCGGGCTTTCCTGCTGGAAGATCGTTTCGCGCAGTAGCGCGATGACGTTCTTGCGCTTGGCGAACCACTGGCGGCGCAGGCGGGCGAGTTCTTTTTCCGCCTCGGCTTTGTCCAGGCACAGGAAGCGCGTACTCCAGCGATACGCAAAGCCCAGGCGGTTGAGGTCGTCCAGAATCCCCGGCCAGGTCGAGGTCGGAAAACCGCGCACCGACACCACGCGCAGGTGCTGGTCGCCCAGCATGGGCGCCAGGCCGCCGACCAGCGGCGAGTCGGTCAGCAGCGCGTCGATGTGGAACGGCACCTCGGGCACCGCCAGCCGATAGCGCCGCGTCGATACCGTGGCGTGCAGGTAGGTCAACGTCTGCGCGTCGTCCAGCCAGGCGATTTCCGGCATCACGCCATCGAGCAAATCAAAGATGCGATCTGTCTCCGCCACGAAGGCGGTCAGGCGCTCGCGCCAGTCAACGCCTTCGGTGGGCCGGTTCTCGTACAGCATCCCCGCCGCACGCGCGCGTGATTCCTCGGGCGGCAGGTACACCAGCGTCAGGTGATAGCCGCTCTCGAAATGGTTGCCCGATTCCTCGAACGCTGCGCGGCGTTCTTCGTCCACCAGCCACGAAAGCGGCTCGGGGAACTCCGAGTGCGGATAGTCGGCGGCAGCGCGGCGCTCGGCCTCGATGAACAGCGCCCAGCCCGAACCCAGCCGGCGCAGCGCGTTGTTCAAGCGCGCCGACGTGGCGATCAGTTCGCCTTGCGTGGCGCTGTCGAGGTCAGGCCCGCGAAACTGCGCCGTGCGCTGGAAACTGCCGTCCTTGTTCAAGACCACGCCCGGCGCGACCAGCCCGGCCCAGGGCAGCCAGTCGGCAAGCAAGGCCGGGCGCTGGCGGTATTCGGCGAGGTTCAGCATGGCGGCGTCCCCTCACACGTCCAGCAGCGGGCGGTGCTTGATGTGTCGGGCAAAGACCTGCATGAACTGCGGATCGACGCGCGCACCCCAAACCGCCAGCGCGTGGCCGACGATCCAGAGCACGGCACCGGGAATCCAGAGTTGCAGGCCCAGCCCGACAGCGGCGGCCAGCGTGCCGTTGGCGATCGCCACGGTGCGCGGTGCGCCACCCAGCAAGATCGGCTCGGTGAGCGAGCGGTGCAAAGGCACCTCGAACCCTGCCGCGAAGCTATCCGGGGCGTTCATACGACAGCCCCGCCGGAGAAGCTGAAGAACGACAGGAAGAACGAGGACGCGGCGAAAGCGATGCTCAAGCCGAACACGATCTGGATCAGCTTGCGGAAGCCGCCCGACGTGTCGCCGAACGCGAGCGCGAGGCCCGTGGCGATGATGATGATGACCGCAACGATGCGCGCCACCGGCCCTTGGATCGACTCCAAGATCGACTGCAAGGGGCCTTCCCACGGCATCGAGGAACCGGCGGCCTGCGCGGTGCCGGCCAGGAACAGCAGCAGCGCGGACAGCAGCAGCCCTTGCGCGGCAGGACGAGCCAGGGTGTGCAGCCGGGCCAGCCTCGGCAGCCGCGAGGGCGGATTTACGGAAACACGGAAAGCAGGAATGTGCATCTGCGTCATGGCAGTTCTCCAGAGTGGTTGAGGGACGGGGAAGAAAGGTCGGACTGCGATGGCAGCTCGGGAAACGGCGTGTCCAGCGCGTCCGCCAGTTGGTAGCCCACGCCGTCGAAGCCGACGACGCGGGCGATGCTCTCGATGCGGCGCTTGTGCCCGCGCCCGGCGATGTGGATCACCACGTCCACGGCCTCGGCGATCAGCGCACGGGGCGGGTTCACCGCCACTTCGAGAATCAGTTGCTCCATGCGCAGCAGCGCGCCCAGCGCGGAACCTGCGTGGATCGTGGCGATGCCGCCGGGGTGGCCGGTGCCCCACACCTTGATGAGATCCAGCGCCTCGGGGCCGCGCACCTCGCCGACGACGACGCGATCCGGTCGCAGGCGCATGGACGAGCGCACCAGCTCGGTCATGGACACTACGCCCGCGCGCGTGCGCAGCGGAACGTGGTCGCGGGCCGCGCATTGCAGCTCCACCGTGTCTTCGAGCACCAGCACGCGGTCGCCGGTGGCGGCGATTTCAGCGAGCAAGGCATTGGCGAGCGTGGTCTTGCCGCTGCTGGTGGCTCCGGCGATCAGGATGTTCTTGCGCTCGCGCACCGCGCGAACGAGAAAACCTGCTTGGGCGGCAGTCATCATCCGGTCGATGACGTACCGCTCCAGCGGAATCACGCCGATGGCGCGCTTGCGCAGCGCGAAGGCCGGCCCCGGCGCGGCGGGCGGCAAGATGCCCTCGAAGCGTTCGCCGGTTTCGGGCAGCTCGGCCGATAGCAGCGGCTGGCCGCGATGCACCTCCGCGCCGACGTGGGCCGCGACCAGGCGGATGATTCGCTCGCCATCGGCTTCGGGCAGCTCCACGCCCATCGGCGCGCGGCCCGACGACAAGCGATCCACCCAAAGGGTGCGGTCGGGGTTGAGCATGATTTCCACCACGTCGGGGTCTTCGAGCGCGGTGGCGATCAGCGGCCCCATTGCCGTGCGCAGCATCTGGATGCGCCGGTCGAGCGATGTGGCGCTCATGGATTGCGGAACGGCGCTCATGACGCACGCTCCTGCGCTTCGGCTGCTGCCGCTGCATCCTCCATCCGCATCGGGTCGGGGTGCAGTTCCTCCACCACGTCGCGCACCAGGCTGCGCCCGCGCAGCAGGTGGCGGCCAAGCTGCTCCACGAACTGCTCGAAGCGCGCCTTGCCCTGCGCGCGGGCCGCCTCTTGGTGCGCTTCGGGAACCGGCGTGCTGACGGTCAGGTAGTAGCGGATGAACAGCGCCAGCGTTTCGATGGCAATGCTCTGGTCGCGCTCCATGCGCTCGGCCTGGCGCGACAGGCGATCAAGGCGCTTGGCGATAGCCGCCTCGCGCTGGTCGGCTGCGTCCGGCGACAGCCAGGACGCCAAGGCGGCAGCGACGATGCTGGACTTGGACACGCCTTTCTTGGCGGCCAGTTCATCGAGCCGCTGGGCGTGCTCGGGCTGGATAAAGAGGTTCAGGCGGTAGTGGCTCATAGCTCGATTCCGTCGCTGGGGTCGAGGGAAGCCAGCCGGGCCGTGCGCTGCATGGCCGGGTCGAGCTGGCGAGGAAGGGGAAGCGGCAGGTCGTCGTCGTCATCGAGCAGCCCGAGGTCGGCAGCAGGCACGGCCAACTCGGGGTCATAGGCGACGGCTTCGGAAAGTTCGGGCTGACGGCGTGGGCCGCCGTCGTCGGCAGCAGCCAGGTTCCCCAGGCCATTGGCGGATGCCGTAGCCGGTGCGGCGGGCATCGGCGGAATCGCCAGCCCGCTCCAGTCGTCCGGGCGCGATGGCGGTGCATCCGCATAGCTGCCAGCGACAAGCGCCGGCGGCGGCAGCACGCGCCGCTTGAAATTGGCGTCGGCGTAGTAGCGCAGCTTCTTCGCCCGGATCGGGGCGACGCTGGACACCATCACCACGGCATCGTCCGGTGGAAGCTGCATGACTTCGCCCGGCGTCAGCAGCGGACGCGCCGTTTCCTGGCGCGACACCATCAGGTGGCCCAGCCACGGCGCGAGCCGATGGCCCGCGTAGTTGCGTTGCGCGCGCAGCTCGGTCGCGGTGCCCAGCGTCTCGGAGATGCGCTTGGCGGTGCGTTCGTCGTTGGTGGCGAACGTCACCCTGACGTGGCAGTTGTCGAGGATGGAATGGTTCTGCCCATACGCCTTGTCGATCTGGTTGAGCGACTGCGCGATGAGGAAGCTGCGGATGCCGTAGCCCGCCATGAAGGCCAGCGCCGTCTCGAAGAAGTCGAGCCGGCCCAGGGCCGGAAACTCATCGAGCATCAGCAGCAGCTTGTGGCGGCGCTCGATGCCGTCGGAGCCGTCGAGCGATTCGGTCAAGCGTCGCCCGATCTGGTTGAGGATCAGGCGGATGAGCGGCTTGGTGCGCGATATGTCCGAAGGCGGAACCACCAGGTACAGCGACACCGGATGCTCGGCTGCGATCAAATCGGCGATGCGCCAATCACAACGCGACGTGACTTCGGCCACCGTGGGATCGCGGTACAGGCCGAGGAACGACATGGCGGTGCTCAACACGCCGGAGCGCTCGTTGTCGCTCTTGTTGAGGACTTCGCGCGCAGCGGACGCCACCACTGGATGGGGGCCATCGCCCAGGTGGGGCGTGGTCATCATCCGGTGCAAGGTCAGCTCGAAGGGGCTGGCCGGGTCGCTGAGGAAGTTGGCGACGCCGCGCAGCGTCTTGTCCCCGCCGGCATACAGCACATGCAGGATGGCGCCGACCAGCAGCGCGTGCGAGGTCTTCTCCCAATGGTTGCGGCGTTCGAGCGCGCCCTCGGGATCGACCAGAATGTCCGCGATGTTCTGCACGTCGCGCACTTCATGCGCGCCGCGTCGCACCTCCAGCAGCGGGTTGTAGGCCGCCGACTTCGCATCTGTGGGGTTGAACAGCAGGCAGTGCGAGAAGCGCGAGCGCCAGCCTGCGGTGATCTGCCAGTTCTCGCCCTTGATGTCGTGGACGACGGCGGACGCGGGCCAGGAAAGCAGCGTCGGCACCACCAGGCCGACGCCCTTGCCGCTGCGCGTCGGCGCGAAGGTCAGGACGTGTTCCGGGCCTTCGTGGCGCAGGTATTGGCGATCATGCTGGCCGAGGAACACACCGGCTGGCTGCGTGAGGCCCGCTTTGCGAATGTCCTCCGCGTTCGCCCAGCGGGCCGAGCCATAGGTCGTGACGAGGCGCGATTGCCGCGAGCGCCATATCGACATGCCGATGGCAACGAGCACGGCCACCAAGCCGCTGCCGCCCGCGATGGCTCCCCCAATGTCGAAGATGCGCGGTGCGTAGCCATCGAAGAAGAACCACCACTCGAACAACCGCCACGGGTGATAGACCGGCGTGCCGAAGAAATCGAACCAGGGCAAGCCAAGGCGTAGCTGATAACCCAGGGCGGCGGCTGTCCACTGTGTGGCGCTCCACACACCGGCGACCACGATGCCGAATACCACGGCGATCTGGCCGAACAGCACGTTCGTCCCTTGCATTGCCTGCCTCCGATCACGGCACGAGGGAGTGCCGCAACGACGAGGATCAAGGCGTCTGCGCAGGCCGGTCAAAGGCCGTTATGGCGGCAATTCAGGCCGAAAAGACAAGATTTCTTACTGGAGCGGGGAAAATAAAAACGCCGCTAACGCGAGAGCGTTGCGGCGTATAGAGGTAACAGTCAGGACTTCGTCGTAGTGGCGCGACTGCAAGAGATTTATTGGGTCTTTTGCTCCGGACGGTTGCCGAAGAAGCGCCGTTTAGCGGCCTCGGCCGCGCGCACGCATAGTTCGTCGCCGACGTTGGCGCGATCCTCCTTGCATTGCCGCTGGATTTCCTTAATGCGATCAGGATGAGCTACGAGGAAGTCCACGCTTTCTGAGGGCTGGGACGGGCCGCACGCAGTCAACGTAGCGGTTAGCAGCAGCAGTAGTTTGTTCATAGCTCCAATCCTTTCATGGACGGTTATGAATCGTCGGTCGTATCCGCTTCATCAATGCAGCCTACTCGTTCCACGAACCGAGTCAGCATCTCCGAAGGCTCCTTGTCGCGCCGTAACAGATAGGTCGTAAGCAAGGGCTGCTTACCCGCCAGCGGTCGCGCGATGACACCCGGGTCTCTGCTGGCTGTGATGTGGGCAGCGCCTGCCAGGCCCAATGCGATTCCAGCAGAAACGAAGGTCATCATAAGGTCGTAAGACGTGACATGCTGAACGATCATCGGCTCCAGCTTTTGCTTGCGAAGTATGCGATCTATTTGGCGTGCGTGCCCTTCACACGCCGCCGGATCGCCCAGCACTAGCGGATAGCGCAATACTTCCTCCAGCGGAACTCGCCTGTAGGCGAGCACGGGATGACGCGCTGGGACTGCCACCATTACTTCGTCTTCCCAAGCGGGAGCGACCAAGATGCCGTCCCCCACGTCATCTGCCATCGAAAAGCCCGCGTCGTACAAATCGCTGTGCAGACCTTTGATCTGTTGAGACAAGGGCACCTCAAATAGCCGTATCTCTACTTCGGGGTCTTCTTCTCGGCACCGTGCCAACAAGGCAGGTAAGCGCGAAGGCGTGACTCCATCTGACAGGGCAATTCGCAACTGCCCATGAAAGCCGTTGGCAGCAGATTTTACGCTGTCGCGCGCTTGATCCAACGCAGCGAAGATGCGTGGCACATGCTCCAAGAACAGCCGACCAGCGCGAGTTAGTTGCGTGCTGCGGGTAGTGCGGATGAAGAGGTGAGCGCCAAGTTCCTCCTCCAATTCTTTGATGGTGCGGGACAGCGGAGACTGGTCAATGTGCAATCGTTCGGCGGCGCGGGCGAAGTGAAGTTCTTCCGCGACGGCCAGGAAGCAACGCAGGTGTCGAATCTCCATTTCTGTTGCCTCCCGTTACCGGCGCGTCGGACGCTTCATCCGTTCACCATCATTAGGTGGTGGCTTTCGTTAATACGGTGAATAGTGAAGGTTTGGCCTTCACCAGAGAGTTCGTTTAAGCAGCATGGCTCCTGTTTGATGCGCCAGTAGCGCAACAACGGCAATCCGAGGCTGTGCAGAAGAATCACCCGGTTGATGCTGTCGTGGCCGACAAGAACAACAGTCTGATTTTGATGGTGATGAAGTACGTGTTGCAGTACCTCGACGCCACGAGCCAAGACAGCAGCCAATGTTTCGCCGCCTGGGATGGCCGCCATGTCGGGAGAGTCAAACCATACCTGTAGCTCTTCGGGCCAGCGTGCTCGTACCTCGTCGTGCGTTAGGCCCTGCCATTGCCCGTAGTGGGTATCGGCCAAATTGGAAAGTTGCTCGGCATGGGCACCAGTGGCGCGGGCAATGGCGTCTCCGGTGCGCACACAGCGCGATAGCGGACTGGTGTAGATCGCGTGGGGCTTCCAGCCCTGGGCGACGCGCTGGCCTAGCGCCTCGGCTTGGCGTTCTCCAAGAGCTGACAGCGGAATCTCAGCGCGGCCACGAAAGCGTTCAGGTGCGATCCAATCTACATGGCCGTGCCGTGTCAGGACGATGGTTGTTGTCATCAGATGTGCTCCAGGTGGTTGAAAATTGGTCAGCGGACGAACGCTCCGCTCCCTGCATAGACGGCCGCAGCTCCTAGCTCTTCCTCGATGCGCAGGAGCTGGTTGTACTTTTCAACGCGCTCGCCACGACAAGGCGCGCCGGTTTTCAGATGCCCGGTTCCCAGCGCGACAGTGAGATCGGCGATGAAGCTGTCCACGGTTTCACCGCTGCGGTGCGACACCATTGCGCCCCAGCCGGCCAGATAAGCCGCATCGACAGCGGCGCGGGTTTCGGTGAGCGTGCCGACCTGGTTGGGCTTGATGAGGACTGCGTTCGCCACGTCGTCACGAATGCCGCGCTCGATACGTGCGACGTTGGTCACGAACAGGTCATCACCAACCAGCTCGATCTTGCTTCCGAGAGCTTGGTTCAGCAGCTTCCATCCATCCCAATCGTCCTCCGCAAGACCGTCTTCCAGCACAGCAATGGGATACCTTGCGATCCAGTCGGCATACAGCCCCACCATTTGAGCGGCGGTGATGCTGCGTCCCTCGCTGCGAAGGTGGTAAAGGCCGTTCTCATAGAAGCCACTCGACGCAGGATCGAGCGCGATCACCACATCCTCACCAGGCGCATAACCCGCGCTTTGAATCGCCGCAAGAATCAGCTCCACCGCGTCACTGTTGCGATTCAAGGCCGGAGCAAAACCACCTTCATCGCCGACCGCCGTGGAATGGCCGCGCTCTTTCAGGGTCGTGCGCAGGCAGTGATAGATTTCCGCGCCCCAGCGCAGGCCCTCGGTGAAGCTGGATGCTCCAATGGGAGCGATCATGAACTCTTGGAAATCCGTGCCCTGCCAGTTCGCATGCACGCCGCCGTTGAGGACGTTGAACATCGGAACCGGCATGCGGCAAGCCTGCGGTCCGCCAAGGTATCGAAACAGCGGCAATCCGCCAGCTTGGGCGGCCGCCCGCGCCACGGCCAGACTCACACCCAGGATGGCATTGGCCCCGAGCCTGCCTTTGTTCGGCGTGCCGTCGAAGTCGATCAATGCACGGTCGATGCCTGCTTGATCTTGAGCGTCCAGGCCATGCAAAACGGCCGCAATGGCCTTATTGACGTGGCCGACAGCCCTGCCTACACCTTTGCCAGCAAAGCGCTGCGGGTCACCGTCGCGCAACTCGACGGCCTCATGGATTCCCGTCGAAGCACCTGATGGCACGGCCGCGCGGCCGGTCGCCCCGCCGGTCAGCCGCACATCGACCTCGATGGTGGGATTGCCGCGTGAGTCCAAGATTTCGCGGGCATGTACTGTCTGGATGGCCGACGCCATATATCACTCCGATACGAAAGAGGGCAGAAAAAATGCGACGGCACGCCCCTCGGGTTCGCGCCGGCGTGTTGAACATCTTGCTCAGTCGCTGGACTGGCTTGCCCCCAGCTCTGCACCCGTGAGGCACGCAGTGGAACCGTCCACAACGCGGGCCTGGCAGGACGCCTCGTCAGGCGTGCGGTCGTAGATGAAACCTCCCTCAACGAAGCTGACGCTGTACCACGCGGATTCGACCAAGCGCGGGCCTTGGCCCGCGAACCACAACAGCGCCGCCGCCCACACTGCCAATGCGGCAAGTAAGCGTGCGTTGTCCCGGAACCAGTCATGCACGGTGGGTTCAGGACGGAGATTGCGAACGGTCAACATGGTGAGTCTCCTTGTGGTTGGGGGGATACTTCCGGCAGGGCGTGCCGGTTCACTTCACAGCCTTGCCCACGCGCCCGTACTCGATAGGCACCTTCACGTAGGTCAGGTTGATTTCTTCCTGCGCCAGCGCGTCCATCAGCCGCTGGCACGCTGCGTCATCGACCGAGACAGTGATCGCCAGCGGCTGGTCGGCCAGCTCGAAAAAATGCGCGGAATGGAAGCGGCCGAGATGATCGAATCCATCTCCCCCGCCTACCAGCGTGCCGCCGGCAGCGCCGTTGTCCTTGGCAAGTTTCAGCAGCCACTCGCCGATGGGCGTGTGGCCGTGCCGCCGGTCTTGCTCCGTAAAAAACGTGAGTTGATAGCCTTTCATTGCAGCTCCTTAGATCAGTGGTGGCGAACAAGAGAGATCGTGACCATGCCGAGCGCCGTCATGGCGAGCGAGCCGCACACATGCAAAGCCAGCATGCCGGCCGACCAGCCGAGGCGGCCATCGCGCAGCAGCGTCAGCAGCTCGGCCGAGAACGTGGAGAAGGTGGACAGCCCGCCGGCCAGGCCCGTGATGACGAACAGCCGCCATGCCGGCGACAGGTTCGGCATCGCGGCGAAGAAGGCGATAGCAGCGCCCACGATGTAGGCCGCGATGAGGTTGGAGGCCAGGGTGCCCATCGGAATGGCCGGCACGAGCGCATTCATGCTCAGGCTCAAGCCGTAGCGCGTCAAAGCACCGATAACCGATCCGATGCTGATGGCGATGATTCCGTAGAGGCCGGCCATCGTTAACCGGCCTTGCCTGCGTGTGAGGCGTGTGTGGGATGCGCAAGCCGGTTATGACTCAGCGGCAACTCGCACAAGAACAGAACCGCATGCACCTTGCGCAGCTCTTCGGCGTGCGCGTGCATGAAGTCGCGCAAGCGCTGCTCGGTGTCCAGCAGTTCCAGGCATTGCGGGTGCCGCATGCCGGTCAGCTCGGGATGGTGATGCGACAGCCGTTCGCCGGGCAGGTAGCCGGAACTGACCTGGTGCAGCATGGCTTGCACGATGTTGGCCTTCTTGGCGACCGTCAACAGGTGGTGCGCGAGCGCCGGCGCGCTGAGGTGGTGCCAGAAGCGCGTCGCCTTGGCCTTGGTGGAAATCGGAAAGTAGAGCCGCAAGGCGGCGATGTGCTGCTGGCTGGCTTTCGAGGTCATCAGACGTTTTCCTTATGGGTGACGGGTGTTTCGGCCTTGCTCTTTGGCGTCGATTCATCCTTGGCAGGCTCGGTCTTTTGCTTGCGAAAGTGCGCCAAGTCAGCGATGCGCAGTTCCTCGGGCACGGCGTTGCGGTGTTTGCTGTGCTTGCTGTGGCCCACGCGCTGGGCGTGGTAGATGCCGGTGTGTCCCGAGAACAGGTAGGCCGTGATGCACCCAATCGCGGCCAGCGGGCCGATCTCTGCCCCGAACAACTCCATCGCCATCAGCGTCGTGGCAATCGGCGTATTGGCCGCGCCGGCGAATACGGCTACGAAGCCGATGCCCGCCAACATGGGGAATGGCAAGTGCAGCAGCGGTGCCAGCGCATTGCCCAGCGTGGCCCCGATGTAGAACAGCGGCGTGACTTCGCCGCCCTTGAAGCCAGTCCCGAGCGACAGAACGGTGAACACCAGCTTGCCGAGGAAATCCCACGGCCGCATCGGCTCCTGGAACGAGCGCACGATGTCGGGAATGCCCAGGCCGATGTAGTTGTAGGCATCGAGCGCCCACACGGCGGTGGCGATCACCACGCCGCCTACGAAGGGGCGCAGGGGTGCGTAGGCGATTCGCCGCTTCACCAGCGCACCGAGCTTGTGGGCGGCCGTGGCGAACACTGCGCCCACCAGTCCGAACAGGATGCCGGCCAACACAACCGCCAGCACGCTCCATGCGCCGATGGGCACGATTTCGGGGATGGAGTAGTGCGTATGGTGAACGCCAAAGGCAAGGCACACCTGATCTGCCACGATGGCGGCGACCACGCACGGAAACAGCGCGTCATACCGCATGCGACCAATCGCCAGCACTTCCAGGCCGAACACGGCCCCGGCCAATGGTGTTCCGAACACGGCGGCAAAGCCGGCGCTCACGCCCGTCATCAGCACGATGCGCCGATCCTCGTGCTTCAAGCGGAAAACATGGGTGAGCTGATCGGCGAGCGCGCCGCTCATCTGCACGGCCGTCCCTTCGCGGCCGACGGATGCGCCGAACAGGTGAGAAATGACCGTGCCGCCCAGGACAAGCGGTGCCATGCGCAGCGGCACGACCTTCTTGGGATCGTGGATCTCGTCAATGATGAGGTTGTTGCCGCCGTCCACCTCCTTGCCCAGCAGGTGATAGATCAGCCCGACGCCGAGGCCGGCCAAGGGCAGCAGCCAAATGATCCAGCGGTGGGCTTCACGCCACTCGGTGGCTCGATCCAGCGACAGGAGAAAGAAGGCCGAGGCACTGCCCGCCAGGGCGGCAACAACGCTGGCAATGACGAGCCATTTGCCCAGATAAGGCAACAGCTCGATTTGTTCTGGACGGCGGAGGTATCTGCGCATTGGTCATTCGCTCGAATTTCATCGGGCTGACCAAGGGCAAAAGGGGTGTGAACGCGAGCGCCTACAGCCCCGACCGAGGTCAGGTGTCTGTAGGCGTCATCAGCAGCTTAGAACGGCTGCGGTTGGGGTAGGAGGAACGCCATCTCCCTGCGCGCATTATGCACAAATTTCACATCGCGGTCTAGCCGTATCACAGCAAATACGCTAATTGCACATCCGACAAGACTTTATGGAACGATTGAAATGTTACGGTCGTTGCAGTACACTTGTTCGCATGAAGACACAGAACTGGCTCTTACTCACCTACAAGGTGCCTCCTGAACCTGCGAAGAAGCGCATTGGCTTGTGGCGCAAGCTCAAGGGCATGGGGGCCATCTACTTGCAAAACGGCGTCTGCCTGCTGCCCAAGACCGACGACCACACCCGCCGACTCAAGATCATCGAAAACGAGATCAACGAGATGGCCAGCGACTCGGTGCTGCTGGAAACCGTCGCCTTGGACAAGGCCCAGGAAGACAAGGTGGTAGCCCGCTTCAAAGCCGACCGCGACGAGGAATACGCCGAGTTCATCGACAAGTGCGACGACTTCGACGCCGAGATCGCCAAGGAGACGGCCGCCAACCACTTCACCTATGCCGAACTCGAAGAGAACGACGTTGACCTCAAGAAGCTCCAGACCTGGCTGGAGAAGATCCGCAAGCTCGACTTCTACGGCGCAACCCGTGCGGCCGAGGCGCAGCAGCGTTTGCAGAACTGCGAGGCGTTGCTCGACGCCTATGCACAGCGCGTCTTCGAGGCCCACGACGAAAACCGCTGACCCAAGGAGTCCCCATGCAACTGACTGTCCTGACCTACAACACCCTGTTCGCCGGCCGCGATGGCGCGAACGACACCCGCGCCCAGGCGCAAATTGAACTCATCGACCAGGTACGGCCCGATGTGTTCTTGATGCAGGAGGCCAAGGGCTTCGATACCAATGGCGCGGCTTGGCTGTACGCCACGGAAGACCGGATCGGCATGCGCGGCTTCCTGGCCGTCGCACCGCGCACCGGCCAGAACGTCGCCATCTTCATCCGCGAGCCGCTGCGACCGCTGGCTTTCGAGGCGGACGGCGCGCACTTCCACCACGCGCTGGCGACCCTCAAGGTCGCCGTGCCCGGCCGCAGCGATCCGGTCACCTTCATCAGCGCGCACCTGTGCCCCAACGGGCCGGCCGTGCGCCGGCGCGAGGCGGCCTATCTCGCCGTGCAGGCGGCCCCGGACAAGCTCACGCTCGTGACCGGAGATTTCAATTCGGCCTCACCGCACGACTCCGACCCGCAGGACTGGCCGTCGCTCGCACCGCATCACCGCGCCCGCTACCTGGCCGACGACCTGCACGGGCTGGATCGCAGCGTGTTGGCACATCTGGAAGCTGCGGGCTGGGTTGATGTTGGCCACCGCCTGGATGCCGCCGCCACGCCAACCGTGCCCACGGCGGCCTACCGCGACGTGGAGTTCGCCACGATGCGCTGCGACTACCTGCTGGCCTCGCAGGCGCTGGCCGCCAGGGCGCGCAGCTATCAGGTCATCCGCAATGCGCTCACCGATGCCGCGTCCGATCACTACCCGGTGCTCGCCACGTTCGATCTGACGCCGTGAACCGATGGTGCTGCCATGTACCTCCCCACATTGGCCGAGCGGCTGAACCTCAAGCCACGGCCGGAAAGGAATAGCGAAATGAGCGAACCTACCGAGGCCGCCCTGTCGGCCCCTACGGAAGAGCCGGCGAAGGGCTGGCTCAATCGAACCGTCGCCGGAGCGGGCATCACGAGCGCCCTGGGTGACTTCTGCTACGAAACCACGACCGTCATCCTGCCGGGCTTCCTGGCCGTGCTGGGTATCCCGGCGGCGGTGCTGGGCATCATCGAAGGGATCGCCGATGCGGTCGCGGCCTTCACCAAGATGGTTTCGGGTTACATCGCCGACAAGCTCGGCCACCGCAAGCTGCTAGTTCTGCTGGGCTATGGCCTGACGCCGGTGGGCCAGGCGCTGATCGCGCTGGCAGCCGGCTGGCCCTTGCTCCTGCTCGGCCGCAGTGTGTCGTGGTTCGGTAAAGGGCTGCGCGGGCCGCTGCGCGACGCCATCGTGATCCAGGCAGTATCGCCGGAGACACGCGGGCGCGCTTTCGGCTTTCACCGGGCCGCGGACACCGTGGGCGCAGTCGCCGGCCCGCTGCTGGGCGTGGCGTTGCTGGGTTGGGCGCAAGGGTTGCATTGGGACAGCACGGCAGGGCCGTTCCGCCTTGTGCTGTGGTTGTCCGTGATCCCTGGCGCGCTGGCTGTGCTGGCCTTCTTGACGCTGGTGCAAGACCCGCAACACTCACCCAATCCGGCGTTGAAGTTTTTCAGCACATTGCGCGGTCTGCCCGCGCGGTTCAAGCGGTATCTCGGCGCGGTGGGCATCTTCGGCGTCGGCGACTTCTCGCACAGCCTGCTGATTCTGGCCGCCACTACGCTGCTGACCCCGAAGCTGGGCGTGGTCAAGGCCGCGCAGGTCGCCGGGCTGCTCTATGTCTGGCGCAATGTCGTCCAGGTCATAACGTCCTATCCAATCGGCTTGCTGGCCGACCGCATCGGCCATGCGTCGGTGCTGATCTCGGGGTATGTGCTTGGCACCTTGACGGCCGTGCTGACCGCTCTCGCGTTCTGGTTCAGGACAGACAGTGTGCCGTTGCTCGCCGGCCTTTTCTTCATCGCCGGGCTGTACGTCGCGGTTCAGGAAGCCCTCGAATCGACCGTCACCGCTGAAATGGTGGAGCCGGACAAGCTGGCTTTGAGCTATGGCGCGCTGGGCACGGTCAACGGCGGCGCGAAGTTCCTATCCAGTGCCACGGTCGGCTTGCTCTGGACGGCGGTGTCGCCTGTGCTGGGCTTTGCCCTCGCTGCTGCCTTGATGGCGGTTGGCACGATTGCTTTGCGGCGACTGACCCGGTAGCAGTTTTGGATGGGCAAACGGCCAGCAGACCAGCATCATCAAATTGATGGCCCGCGCTGTCGTCCTACCTCCCAGGACACGCCACCGCTGCGCACCGTGGCGGCAAGCTGCTGGCCCAGCCGCTGCTCGATCACCGGCCGCCACGGCACCAGCGAGAAGCCCATGCCGTCATCGAGCATCGCGTAGCGCCCGCTGGCGAGCATGACGCTGCGGCGATAGATGCCGGCCACGCGCTGGCCGTCGGCCACCGGGTGATGTTCCAGGCCGGTATCGGCAGCAATGTCCTTCGCGGCCTGTGCCAGTTCCCGATTGCGCAGCGTGCCCAGCAGATTGCGCGCGAGGATCACGCGCTGTCCGCGCCGCTCGGCCAGCCCCTGCTCGGCGAGGAAGTCGGCGCGCTGCTGCATCGCCTGCTTGGCCTCGCCGCCAAAGCCCAGGTCGCCCAGGCCCGAGCCGCCGCCGATCAACTGCTGGTCGAGCCAGGTGGCCCCGATCACGCGCGCCTGCCGCTCGATGGGCAGGTGCGATTTCAGTTCGACCGCCACACCGCCGAGACGCTGCGCGTCGTAGCGGCGCCCCTGCTCGGGCAGGTCGCCCGGCACCTTCCACAGCCCTTCGGCCACGCGCTCCACGATGCGGGCCCGGCGCAGGGCTTCCAGCCTGCGGACGTGGGCGGCCACGACCTCCTGCGGGTCGCGGCCCGGTACGGCCTGCCCCTGCGCCACCGCTAGGTGGTGGTCGGTGCGGTACAGGCCATCGCTCGCCAGCGCGGCGATGTTCCTGTCGGCCGCGCGCACGTCGGCCGATCCCTTCACCTCCACCACGGCCCCGGCGGGGTAGTTCGCCAGCTCGTCGCGGGCGTTGAGCGCGACGTAATGGGCCTTGCCGTCCACGCCGTCGATGACCAGATAGCCTCGGTCGCGCAGCTCGTCGGCCAGTCCTTTCGCGGCCACGCGCCCGAGGATGGTTCGGCCATCGTCCCCCGGCTCGAACACCGCCAGCTCGCGCGGCTCGCCGCGCATGGCCCGCTGCATGGTGCGGATGATGTCGCCACGCTCGCCCAGGGCGCGCAAGGTCTTTTCCGCATCCGCATGGACGGCCCAGGTGCCCGGCTGCGTCTCGTCGGCCAGGCCCAGGCGCTGCAAGCGTTGCAGGCGGCCGATCAGCAGCAGGCGTTGGCGCTGCAAGCGAGGTTCGTTGAGCTGTTCGACATGCACCAGGCCATCGTCGCCGGCCTCGCGCTTCAACGTGCGATCCAGGCTCGTCCACCGCTCTTGCTCCACCTCGCGCTGCAAGGTCTGCTGGATCTCCAGCTCAGTGCGTGGCCCCAGCCACTCGGTCGCCAGTTCGGCGGCGCGGTGGCGGAAGCCATCGGCGATGTAGTCGCCCGCGATGATGAGGTCTTTGCCGGTGTCGTCGCGCCCGCGCACGACGATGTGGGTGTGCGGGTTGTCGGTGTTCCAGTGGTTCACGGCCACCCAATCAAGGCCGGTGCCCAGGTCGGCCTCCATGCGGCCCATGAGGTGCCGCGTGTAGGTGCGCAGGTCTTCCAACTCCGCGCCGTCCTCGGGGGACAGGATGAAGCGGAAATGGTGCCGGTCGTCGGCGCAGCGTTCCTTGAAGGCGTCGAGGTCGGCCACGTCTGTCTGCGGCCCGTAGGCTTGGCCCGGCTCGCCGTCGCGTCCCACGCCATCACGTTCGATGTAGCGCAGGTGCTTGGCGAGCGATTGCGGGCTGGCCCGTTGGTGATTGACCAGCAAGGTTTTGATGGTCACGCGCCGGGACATGGGCGTCAGCTTCGCGCCCGCGAAGCGCGCCGCCGTATGGCCGCGGCCCAGGCGCGAGCCGGGGCGTTGGGCGGTGCCACGCGCCGACGCCGGACGGCGCACCGTGGACTTGCCGCTACTGGCCTTGCCCGCCTGCTTGAGCACCTTGGAAACGAAGCTCTGCCCTTGGCCCTTGCCCCGATTCTGCGGGGCGCTGGGGCGCACGCGGAAATCGTCGTCGCGGCGGTCGCTCATGGCTGCACTCTTTGCAAGCTCTGGCGTGTCCTGTCGTGCGAAGCACGCGGACATGCCTGCATTGGCGCGGGCCTCGCGCCATACGCGGCACGGCGGCGAAGCTGCACCGTGCCGCGCCAACCCCACGTGCAGACTGGCTTTCGACGCGGCCCGGTGCCGCGTCCTTTTGTCTTGCCTTCCGCCGTTGCCTTCCGCTGACGCTCCAGGCACCGGCGGCCCGGCGGCGCTGCTGCGTGAGCAGCCAGCGCGCCGGCGAACGCGGCGATGGCCGTAGGCCGGGCGCGTTCGAGGCAAGACGCCTGCACGTTGGACGGCTGCGCCGGATGCAGCGCGACGTGCGGTGCGAATGCACCGGCACGGCAGGCGCGGCGACACGGCAGCAGCCAGCGGATCGACATGCCCGATGGCACGCCGAAGCGCAGCGAATCGGCGGCCATCATGGGCGTTTCTCCAGCCAGATCGGGCGCGCAACGCCGATCACGGCGGATGCGCTGACCGGGCCGAAATACCGACTGTCGAAGGACGCCGGATTGGTCACACTGAGCAGGAACAGTTCGCCAGGGCGAAGCTGCCGGCATTGCGGCCAGGATGGCAGCGGCCGGCCCAGCCGATCAGCAGGCAGCACGGCGGCCGAAGGCACGCCGTCGATGCGCACCTGACCGGCGACGATGCAGACGTGTTGCGGCGCCACCGCGCCCACACGTTTGAGCAGCGGCACGCGCGTCGGCAGGTAGCCGCGCTGCGCAGCGAGTGTGGCAGCCGTGGCCGGCAGCGGCACCAGCACGATGCTATCCACGGACAAGGGACGTGGCAGCGAGGCGGTGCGCGGGTCGAGCGGGTCGATGCGATACCAGCCGACCGCCACGCTGTCGGACGGGTTGTAGGTCAGGCGCGGCAGCGGCGACACGAGAGACGCCCAGGCCAGCGCAGCGAAGCCGATGGCGGCCAGTGTCGCCACGACGATGCGAGCGCGCAAACGTGAACGCGGGTGCGAGCGAGGACGTGGCGCACCGGCGGGTGTGCTGGCCGTGGTGGTCGGGGCAGTCATGGCAGCACCTTCCCGGCCATCCAAGCAGCGTGCCGCTCGGCGGTGTATTCGGGCAGCGGCGAACGCGCTGCAAGACGGTTGCCCAGCGTGCGCCAGTACGCGGGCGACACGTCGATGGCGGCGATGCCCAGCGTCTCGATGGCGTCGATGCGCTCCAGCACGACGCGCACGTTGGCATCGCCTTCGGCGTGCAGCAGCAGGCGCGCGCCCGGCTGCACGCCGGGGATGCGCTGCGCCGCGTCCAGCGGTGTGCAAGCCTGCATCACCATGAGCTGCCAGCGAATCGTGCCGTAGTCATTCGCCTGCCAGCGGATGCGGCAGAGCATTGCGCCCGGTAGGAACACCGCGCAGCGCCGCCAGCGGTCGAGCTGGAGCGTGCGCGCGGGTTCGCCGAAGCGCAGGTAGAGCTTGAAGCGGGCCTCGATGTAGGCCAGCGAAACGCGCGTCAGCGGGACGTTGCCGGCCTGGCCGGCGAGTACCGCGGGATGCAGCGACGGTGCAGCCGTGGCCGCGCCAGCAGCGGGCGAAGCGGATGCGGTCATGGTGTGTTCTCCCTGCGGTATTCTGGAAACTCTCGCTCCAGCAGACCGCGCAGCAGGTCGGCCACGGTCACGCCCTGCGTGAAGGCCGACACCTTGATGCGCGCCCGCATGGCGGGTGTGATGTCGAGGGTCAGGCGCGCGGTGTAGAGGTCGCCTTTGCCCAGCGCATCGGCGTCGCCCTGGCGAATCCACGCCTCGGCGTGCGGATTCGCGGGCGGACGTGCGCCGATGCCGACGCGCTTACCGCGTGGTGGCTGCTTTGCTGTCATGTCGGCCACCGCAGCAGTTCGTCCACCAGGGCGGTGATTTCGCGTGCGGCGGCGCTGTCGGGCGCTGTCTCGCGTGCGAGCCGGCCAGCGGCCACGCTGTCGGCGAACACGATGCGCTGATGCACTTCCGAGCGCAGCGCGGGCAGCGGCTGTTCAGCCAGCGATTGCCGCGCTTCGCGGCCGATGATGGTGGTGCTGACGCGCCGGTTGATGACGAAGGCCGCGCGCAGCGCAGGCCGGAATACCTGTGCCTCGCGGATCAGCGAAACCATTTCCGAGCTGGCCCAAAGGTCGTAGGGGCTGGGCTGCACCGGGATCAGTACGCGCTCGGTCGCCAGCAGCGCGGAGCGCGCCAAGGCGGCGATGCGCGGCGGGCCGTCAATGATGACGTGATCGGCCCGCCTAGCGAGTTCTGGCGCTTCCTGATGCAGCGTTTCGCGGGCCAGGCCCACGGCGCTGAACAGCCGTGGCAAGCCTTGCTGGCTGCGGCGCTGCGTCCAGTCCAGCGAGGAACCCTGCGGGTCGGCATCGAGCAGGACGACATGCTGGCCGCGCAGCGCCAATTCGCCCGCGATGTGGGTGGCTAGCGTCGTCTTGCCGACACCGCCTTTCTGGTTGAGCAGAGCGAGGATCATGGCGCGGCCCTCCCTGCTGGAAAGCCGGGCTTTGCCTGTCGTGCAAAACGCTGTTCGCCGTGCCGTTGGGTGGTTGTCCACCGAAACGGCGCGCTTCTACTAAAAGTTATGTATTTCTTGTTAGGGAAGTTAGAGGGAGCGCAAACCCGCGCCGTTATTGGCTTTCCGGCGTTTTCGTACTCCTGATAGCACGATAGGCGTACTCCCGATAGCACGATACCCGGTACTCCTGATAGCACGAGGCCGTCCACACCTTTTCCCGCAGTTATCCCCGTGCCGTATGCAGCACGGGCCGGAAGGTCAGCAGTTCTTGCCCGTCGTCCGGCATTCGCTCGATGCCCAGGACGTAGCCGGGCAGCGACTGCCGCGCCACGAGGGCGCGCAGGTCGTAGGCGAAGTCCGAGAAGCGCGCCGCGCTGCCCGACTTGCGGTGCAGGTGCTTGAAGTCGAATTGCCAGCCGTGTTCCTGCCGCCCGCCGTGCTTGCGCACCAGGCGGTACAGCCACCGTTCGATGCCGCCCTTCAAGCGGAAATAGGCCGGGTCGATGGTCAGCACCAGCGCGGCATCGAGCACGCCGGCATAGAACCAGTCCGGCAGGATCAGTTCGATGCCCAGCGGCGTACCGCTGGCGTCGGCCAGCTCGCGCCACTCGTTGATCCACGAGAAACGGTGCAGCCGCCGGCCGGTCGTCTCGCGGATGGACGTGGCAATGCTGGTCGATTGCAGCCGGTCGAGCGCCGCTTTCAGGCGCTGGTAGTCGTTGAGCGACGTGCTGCGCCCGATGAAGCGCAGGATCTCGTA
>NZ_JBLGTV010000020.1:0-28893 GCF_047468865.1 Castellaniella hirudinis | reverse complement strand
CAAGAATGAAAACCATTGATTTATAAGGTGAACAGCCAAAGAAAACCGCCCGTAGGCGGTGAAGTGTTGAAGTCAGGTTGCCTTGGTCATGGGATTCCTGTGGCTGGGCACCGCCCCGTTGACCAATGAATTGGTGTTGCGGATGTTTGGCCTGCGTTATATTGCGACCCTGTTCGGCATCGTGTTCTTGGGCCACCAGATCGGTGGGTTTTTCGGCGTGTGGCTGGGCGCATGGATCTACGATCATACGCATTCCTACGCGTGGCTCTGGATTGCTGCGATTCTTATCGGGTGCGTCGCCGCCGCAGTGCACTGGCTGATCGACGATGCGCCGCTGATTGTGCGGGAAGGGACGGCGCTGCGTGCGGTGCGGTCATGAGAACGGCATCATGGCTTGGCGGGGTCGGGCGCGTCCTGATGGCCGGGGTAGGCGCATGGGTGCTGGGCTGGGTATTTCAAGCCTGGCGGGATGGCGGACTGCTGATGGCTCTGGTCAATGGGGTCTATGGGTGCAGCTGATCGACACTAAGCTGAACCGTCTGGTCTTTTCGCTGAATCCAATCCCCTTGGGGCGATCTTGGATGAGACCCATTTGCCGACATCCGATCCGATCTTGATGGCGCGCTTCTCGATGAAAAGCCAGGACGCGTATCCCAGCAATGCCGAAATTGCGATCGAAGCGATTTGGTTGAATCCGATGCCCCACTCTGGGAAATATTGCGCCATGATCTGCTGAACCGGCCAGCCCCAGAGGTACATGCCGTAGGAAACATCAATGCTGGGCTTGGGCCTGACCAGGGCCTTTTGGCTGGAAAAAAACAGAATGGCGTAAAAAACGGCGAGATAAAGAAAATAATAGCTGTATGTGGATTCCCGGAACAAGAAATACAAAGCCCACGCGCCGGCGACCCCCTTGAGGTGGATTTTGATCTTGTCCTTGAACAGGGCGAAGACCGATCCGGCGGCAAAGCAGGGCGCCAGCGTGGTGATCTCATGATTTTGAGGCAACCAGGTCAAGAGCAGCTTGTGGCCGGTGATCGAGTCCACCAAGATAAGCAGAAAAACCCCGACGGATAAAAGGCGGAATTTAAGCAAGCCCAGCAAAAAAACAGCAATCAGCGCGATATAGGCAAAGACCTCGAATGGAATCGACCACAAAGACCCATTGGCGGCGCTGATCGCATTGCCCTGAAATACCCCGGGAAGCTCGTACCGCACGTCCATGATCAGCCCGTGCAGAAAGTATTCATAAACCGTTGCGTTTGAAAAATAATTCCCGGGGGAGTGGGTCGAAAAAATCGGCCCGATCACAAAAGCCATGGCCGCCAGCACGGCCCCGAACGCAGGCCATATCCTGAAAAACCGTGAAATCACGAACTTGAAGAAATCTTTCTTCTCGACCAGACTGCTGGTCACCACCAAGCCGCTCAAAAAGAAAAACACCTTGACGGCAATTGATCCAGAATAGTCGATAGCCAACAGCCGCCCCAGAAAGTCCTGTTGCCCTGCGGTGGGCAGCAAGGCATAGGCGTGGCCATATATCACCATGGCCGCGGCAATCACCCGGAAAATGTCCAGGTTATTGTTTTCCTTGCGTAGGAGGGTGGATAGCAGCATGAATTGAAAATCCGGGGCCCTGCGGGGGTCGAGCGTCATGTTACAGGTTTTCCGGTATCTGGTCGTCGCGGGCGGTCGCATCGCCTGCCTGGGGCCGGGCACGCGCAGGCAAGCGGTTCGGGTAGACATCTGACCCTTAAAACACTACGGCGAGTATATGAATAGCCCGGCGCGCGGCTGGGCCGGTACTACCATCTTGACAGTACGGTTATCGAAAACGGAGCCTTTATGCACGCAGCCGCCTTGCCGCCCACTGGCGAAGAAACCGAACTGTCCCCGTGGTGGGGGCGCACCGTCTGGATCGTGTTGATCGTGGGCCTGGCGGGGCTGCTGTTCATCAGCGCACTGGCCTACCGCGATGCTCCGCCCACTCCCGCCCAGGTCGTGGACGAAAGCGGGCAGGTGTTGTTCACCGGGCAGGATGTCCGCGGCGGGCAGGCCGTGTTTCTCAAGTACGGCCTGATGAACAACGGCAGCATCTGGGGGCATGGCGCCTACCTGGGGCCGGATTATGCCGCCGAGACCCTGCACCAGATGGGGCAATACGCGGCCGCCGCCCTGGCGGCCCGCGAATTCCACAAACCCCTGGCCGAACTCGACACCACCCAAAAAGAAGCCGCGCAGGCCGGCGCGGCGTCACTGCTCAAGGTCAACCGCTACGACCCGGCCGCCGACACCCTGACATTCATTGCCGCACAGGCGGCCACCTGGAAAGCCCAGCAGCCCTACTGGACGGATTATCTGCGGCACCCGGAAACCAATGGCGGCCTGCGGCCCGACGCCATCACCGATCCCGCCGAACTGCATCGGTTGGCGGCCTTCATCACCTGGGCCGCCTGGGCATCGGTCGCCAATCGGCCCGATGCGGTGTATTCCTACACCAATAACTTCCCCTATGACCCCAGCGTGGGCAATACGCCCGCGGCGGGGGCGGTGCTGTGGTCGGCACTCAGCTTCCTGGTGCTGCTGGGGGGCATCGGGGGCGTGCTGCTGGTGCTGGGCCGCTTCGATTACCTGGGCTGGACCACTGAAGACAAAAGTTATCACCTGCACCCGCGCTTGCTGGAAGGCGCGGCCAGCCCGGGCCAGAAGGCGCTGGTCAAGTTCTTCATCGTCGTCACGGGGCTGTTTCTGGTGCAGACCCTGGTGGGCGGGGCCGCCGCGCACTATCGCGCCGATCCGGGCAGTTTCTATGGGTTCCAGCTGGAATCCATTTTCCCCAGCAACCTGGTGCGCACCTGGCACCTGCAGTCGGCCATCTTCTGGATCGCCACGGCTTATGTGGCGGCGGCGCTTTTCCTGGCGCGTTCGCTGCGCAGGGACGAGCCCAAGTCCATGGCGGCCTGGACTCATTTCCTGTTTGTCGCCTTTGCCATTGTCATTGGCGGCAGCATGCTGGGCGAATGGGCCGGCATGTGGGGCAAAATGGGCGGCCTGTGGTTCTGGTTCGGCAACCAGGGATGGGAATACCTTGAACTGGGCCGGGCCTGGCAGTACCTGCTGATCGTGGGGCTGATTGTCTGGTTCGCCATGATCTGGACGTTGGCGCGCCCCCGCGACGCGGCCAATCCCCAGGCCAAGCCGCTGGCCAGGCTGTTTCTCTGGGCCTCTCTGGCAATTCCCGTCTTTTACCTGCCGGCGGTCTTTTACGGGGCCGAAACCAACTTCACCGTGGTGGATCTCTGGCGCTTCTGGATCGTGCACTTGTGGGTCGAAGGCTTCTTCGAGTTCTTCGCCACCACGGTGGTGGCCCTGACCTTCTTCCAGATGGGCATCACCAAGCGCAATGTGGCGCTGCGCGTCATCTACATGGACGCCATTCTGTTTTTCGCGGGCGGGATGCTGGGCACCGGGCACCACTGGTACTTCAGCGGCCAGGGCCACCTGAACATGGCTGTTTCCGCCCTGGTTTCGGCGCTTGAAGTGGTGCCGCTGACCCTGCTGACCCTGGATGCCTGGGATTTCGTGCGCACCACGCGCGAGGGCAAGACCCAAAGCGGCGAGCAACTGCACGTGCCCCATAAATGGACGTTTTATTTCCTCATGTCCGTGGGGTTCTGGAATTTCCTGGGGGCGGGCGTCTTTGGCTTCCTGATCAATACGCCCATCGTCAGTTACTTCGAGACCGGCACGCAGCTGACGCCCAACCACGGGCATGCCTCGCTCATGGGGGTCTTCGGCATGTTGGCGCTGGCGTTGACCGTCTTCGTGCTGCGTCAGGTCACCAGCGACAAAAACTGGCCAGGGATCGAAAAATACGTCAAGGTCGCCTTCTGGGGCACCAATCTCGGCCTGTTGATGATGGTGGTCATGAGCCTTTTCCCCAGCGGCATCCTGCAAACCTGGGATGTCCTGCAGCATGGCTATTGGCATGCGCGCAGCGTGGCCTTCACGCATACGACACGCGCTTTCATCATTGAATGGCTGCGCCTGCCGGGCGATCTGGTGTTCATTATTTTCGGATCCATCCCCATCACCATTGCGGCGATCAAGACATATCTCGGGATGCGCGCCGACGCGGCGCGGGCCAAAGCGCCCGCCGCGCATTGAGCGATCCGCTGCCCGGGGGGCGTCGCCGCTGCGAAGGCAAGCGCCGTCCGCGTCAGTGCCTGGCGCGGGCGAAGGCGGTTTGTCGGTCGATGTGAGCGGTGTCGAGCGCCGGCTTTTTGCGGGCGTTACATGACGGTGTCGTGAAACCGCAGCCGATCCTGGCATGCCGACAGAATCTGGGGCTGCAGCGTCTGCAGCAGGGCCAGATCCGTATCGGGCTGGATGTTCGACCAGCTGCCGCACGGATGGTGGCTGCGCAGCGTATAGGTATCGGGGTCGAAAGCGACGATCAGGCGATTGGTCTTGGATTCAAAGATTCTCATCCGGGCGGCGCCAGGGGTGGTGCGGCCGATGTAGATTTCTCCGTTGGCGTGGAATTCGTATGCCATGTGGTTCCTTTTTAGCGCTTTGGCACCATGCCGGGCGCGCAAGTCGGGGTAAGCGGCCCATTGAAAATGCCCGCGGTCGCGGGCGTTGCTGTCCCACGGGTTGCTTTGGTCAAGCCACATCGTTTGTCCACCTTGTGCGGGTCACAGGTTGGCATGGGGGATCGCCCCAACTCTTGATGCGAAAAGAACTAATTATTTTAATTTCGCACGGCGATTTGTCAAGCACGCCCAGTGCGCGCATGGATTTGTCAAGCCAGCGGGGGGCGGCATCAGCGCCTGCGGACGTTGCGGACGTCCCGACATGCCGCCCTTGCCCCGAGCGGCGTGCCGGGGCCGTGAACCGCCGGGCTATTGTGCAGGCGCGGCGGGCGCTTGCAGGGGCGACGCGGGCTGGGCCATCTGGGCCTGCTGCACGGCCTGTTTGCTCTGGGCCTCCCGTTCCCGCAGGGTGACGTAGGCCGGCGCCTGTTCCAGCTGCTCCTTGGTCAGGCTCACCACCGCGATCCTGGTTTCGGGGTTGAATTCCACCTTGTTCAGCGGCACCCCGACGTCTTTGGCCCCGATGCCCAGGAAGCCGCCCACCCCGATCAGCACATTCACGGTCGTCTGGTTGCGGTCCAGCACCAGGTCGGTGACCTTGCCGATGCTCTCGGCGTCGTCGCCGGTGCCATTGAGGACGGTCATGCCGATCAGGTTGCTGGCCAGGACTTGCGAGGATTCCTGCTGGTTCGTGGTGGTCTGGCCGCCCGCTGGCGGCATGGCGGCGTCCGTTTTCGCTGGCGCCTGGGCGTATGCGGTCGAGCACAGCATCATCGAAGCCAGGGCCAGCGCAGTCAGAGAGTTTCTTGTTTGCATGGACATTACCTCCTGTGAAATGAGAACGCGTACTTATCAAACTACCCGTCCCGCATCCGTCGGGGCAAGCGCGGTATGTTGGCGTCTGTTAGATAATGATTCCCGCCGGTGCGGGCGTGGCCTGCCGCTGTCGGCGAAAAGGCTTTTGCCGCGCCAGGTTGTAAAACATTGCGCGCTCCGGGAAACCCGCTTTCCACGGCGGGGCGGTGTCTTTCTGTTAATCCCGATAGGGGGTGCAACTCGTTATGTCCGGCAACAAATTCAGCCCGCCGCCGCCCGGTTTCGCCCGGTGCGCACGCCGCCGCCGTGCCCTCGCCCGCCTGGGAGTAGGGTTAATTTATAGTCTAAAGCAATCACTGTAATAAAAACAATCAATTTTACTTATCGACAGGGATTGCCTACACTGACCCTGTTGCCGATTTTCAAGCCGGTCATTCAACTTAGAAGGAACCCACATGTCTCTGATCAACACCACCATCAAGCCGTTCAAAGCCACTGCTTATCACAATGGCAAGTTCGTCGACGTCAGCCACGAAACCGTCGCCGGCAAATGGGCGGTTTTCGTGTTTTATCCCGCTGATTTCACCTTCGTCTGCCCGACCGAACTCGAAGACCTGGCCGACCACTACGCCGAATTCCAGAAGCTGGGCGTGGAAGTCTACTCCGTGTCCACCGACACGCACTTCGCCCACAAGGCTTGGCATGACACTTCGGACGCCATCAAGAAGGTCAACTACCCCATGATCGGCGACCCCACCCATGTGCTGTCCAAGAACTTCGACGTGCTGATCGAGGAAGAAGGCGTGGCCCTGCGCGGCACCTTCGTGGTCAACCCCGCTGGTGAAATCAAAGTGCTGGAAATCCACGACAACGGGATCGGCCGCGATGCGTCCGAACTGCTGCGCAAGGTCAAGGCTGCGCTGTACATCGCCGCCCACCCGGGCGAAGTCTGCCCCGCCAAGTGGGAAGAAGGCGCCAAGACCCTGACCCCGTCCCTGGATCTGGTCGGCAAGATCTGATCTTTCTGTCTTGTCGATGGGGCGGCGGCCACCAGCGCCGGCCCGCTCCGTCACGCGACAGCGGCCCGCTTGAATCGGGCCGCTGATTTTCCCCCCATGCCGCGTCAGGCGCGATACGATCAAGTATTGCGCCGGGGGACTGTTTTTTTCTAAAAAGGTGTGAATATGCTGGATGCCAATCTCAAAGGACAACTGGGGACTTACCTCGAACGGGTGACGCTGCCGATTCAGCTGCGGGCCGCGCTGGACGATAGCGCCCAGTCGCAGGAATTGCGCACCTTTCTAGAAGAAATCGCCGGTCTGTCCGACAAGATCACCCTGGTCGAAGCCGCCGATGGCCGCGTGCCGTCGTTTGAAATCGCCCGGGCGGATAGCGATGTCGGGGTGCGTTTCGCGGGCATGCCGCTGGGCCACGAATTCACGTCGCTGGTGCTGGCGCTGCTGCAGGTGGGCGGCCACCCGCCCAAGCTGGACGACGCCGTCGTCGAACAGATCCGCGCCCTGCCGGGGGACTACCATTTCGAGACCTATTTCTCGCTGTCGTGTCAAAACTGCCCGGACGTGGTGCAAGCGCTCAACGCCATGTCGGTGATCAATCCGCGCATCCGCCACGTGGCCATCGACGGGGCTTTGTTCCAGGCTGAGGTCCAGCAGCGCGAGATCCTGTCCGTGCCCGCCGTATTCCTCAATGGCGAACTCTTTCACCAGGGCCGCGCCGGGGTGGAAGAATTGCTGGCCCAGCTGGATGTCGGCGACGACAGCGCCAAGGTCGACGCCCTGAATGCCCGCGAAGAATTCGACGTGCTGGTGGTGGGTGGCGGCCCGGCGGGCGCGGCGGCGGCCGTGTACGCGGCGCGCAAGGGCATCCGTACCGGCGTGGTGGCCGAACGCTTCGGCGGCCAGGTGCTGGACACCATGGCTATCGAAAACTACATTTCGGTGCTGGAAACCGAAGGCCCCAAGTTCGGCGTGGCGCTGGAGCAGCACGTCAAGGCCTATGAGGTCGATATCATGAACCTGCAGCGGGCCAGCCGCCTGGTGCCGGGCAAATCCATCCAGGTCGAACTGGCCAGCGGCGCGGTGCTGAAGGCCAAGAATGTCATCCTGTCCACCGGCGCGCGCTGGCGCCAGATCAACGTGCCGGGCGAAGACGAATATCGCAATCGCGGGGTGGCCTATTGCCCGCACTGCGACGGCCCCTTGTTCAAGGGCAAGCACGTCGCCGTCATCGGCGGGGGCAACTCCGGGGTCGAGGCCGCCATCGACCTGGCCGGCATCGTGGGCCATGTCACCCTGATCGAGTTCGGCGATGCGCTGCGAGCCGACGATGTCTTGCAGCGCAAGCTGCGCAGCCTGCCCAACGTCACCATTCTGGTCTCCGCCCAGACGACCGAAATCCATGGGGATGGCAAGCGGGTGGTGGGTCTCAGCTATAAAGACCGCGCCAGCGGCGCGGATCGCCGGGTCGAGCTGGACGGGGTCTTCATCCAGATCGGCCTGGTGCCCAACACCGAGTGGCTGAAGGGCGCGGTGGATCTGACCCCGCATGGCGAGATCGTGGTCGATGCCCGGGGCCAGACCTCGGTGCCCGGGGTGTTTGCGGCGGGCGACGCCACCACGGTGCCCTACAAGCAGATCATCATCGCCGCCGGCGAAGGGGCCAAGGCCGCCTTGTCGGCCTTCGATCACCTGATCCGCAGTTCGGTGGATACCGGCGAAATCGCCGCCGCGTGATCGCTGCCGGCGCGGCGCGTCACACACAGTGCGGCCGCGCCGCGCGGGCTTGTCCAGCCGGAGCAGCTGCCCGCGCCATCAGCACCACCCGCGCCCGGCATCATTGCTGACCTTGCCGACTGTCCGCCCCGCCGGACGGTTTGCGTCACTGGGCTGCCCCGGGCAGGCGCAAATCGCTGCTTGGCTATCGCGGCGCGGCTATCGCGCTTGCGGCGTGTTCGTCATTTTGCCGCGCCGGTGTTTTTGCCGCGTAAAATAGGCCATCCCGGTTCATCCGCTGCGGCGGTTTCTTTCCATGTTCTCAGAATACGGCGTCCTGGACGTCTGGACGTATCTGGCTGGCGTCATTTTCATCGTGCTGTTGCCAGGGCCCAATTCCCTGTTTGTCCTGGCCGTGGGGGCGGGCCGGGGCGTGCGGGCCGGATACCAGGCCGCGTGCGGGGTGTTCCTGGGCGATACCATCCTGATGACGCTCACCGCCGCCGGGGCGGCCTCGGTGCTCAAGCTGCTGCCGGTCGTGTTCCTGGCCCTGAAGGCCGTGGGGGCGGTTTATCTCAGTTATCTGGGCATCCGGCTGCTGCTGTCGGCCTGGCGTCCCGCGCATCAGCAAGCCAAAACGGTCTCCATCGCCGCCGGCAAGCCATTTCACAAGGCGCTGCTGCTGAGTCTACTGAACCCCAAGGCCATTTTGTTCCTGCTGTCGTTTTTCGTGCAGTTCGTCGATCCCGCCTACGCGCATCCCGCCTTGTCGTTTTTCATTTTGGCCGTGATCCTGCAGGTGTGCAGCGCCCTTTATCTGTCCGCCCTGATTTTCGGCGGTGCGCGCCTGGCCGCCGCGTTTCGCCGCCGCCAGGGGCTGGCGCGCACCGGCAGCGGCTTGGTGGGGGTGCTGTTCCTGTGGTTTGCCGGCCGCATGGCCCTTGAGGCTTGAAGTTTTCCGGCGTGCCTGCCTGCATCACAGTGCGTTAATATTGCATATTCATCAACCGTGATGTTGCGGTGCAGAATTGCTGGATATGGCGCATTGGCGCGGCTGTCGGGCCGCGCCAGCCGGGCAGCTTTGGTGTTTCTAGGGGTTAATCCCCTTTAGGCCGCCGCCTGCTTCCTCAGTAGAATTTTTCGCATCTCGGCTGTTTTTGCGAACCATTCCGACAGGTTGCCCGTATGACCCCACGCCTGGTCTTGCGCCAGATTTCCAAATCCTACCCCGCCGTGCGCGCCAACGACGGCGTGGATCTCACCGTCCAGCCTGGTGAAATCCATGCCGTGCTGGGCGAAAACGGCGCCGGCAAGTCCACCCTGATGAAAATCATCTACGGGGTGGTGCGTCCCGATGCGGGCGTCATCCAATGGGATGGCCGCGACATCCAGATCGCCAATCCGGCCTCCGCGCGGGCGCTGGGCCTGGGCATGGTGTTCCAGCATTTTTCCTTGTTCGATACGCTTACCGTGGCCGAAAACATCGCGCTGGGCCTGCCGGGCGACACCGATCTGCACGAACTCGCCGGCCGCATTGCCGACACCGCCCATCAGTACGGCCTGGACGTCGAGCCGCATCGCCACGTGCACACCCTGTCGGTGGGCGAGCGCCAGCGCGTGGAAATCGTGCGCGCCTTGCTGGGCAAGCCCCGGCTGCTGATCCTGGACGAGCCCACCTCGGTGCTGACGCCCCAGGCGGTGCAGCGCCTGTTCGCCGTCTTGCGCCAGTTGGCCGACGAAGGCTGCAGCATTCTGTACATCAGCCATAAGCTGGACGAAATCCGCAGTCTGTGCCACCGCTGCACGGTGATGCGGGCCGGGCGGGTCACCGGGGTCTGCGATCCGCGCCAGGAAACCGATGCCAGTCTGTCGCGCATGATGATCGGGGCCGATTTGCCGGTTCAGCAGCGCCAGGCCCGCGATCCCGGCGCCGTCTTGCTGCAGGTGCGCGGTCTGGATCTTCCCCCCGCGCACCCTTTTGCGACGCCGCTGTCGCAGCTGTCCCTCGATCTGCATGCGGGTGAAATTCTGGGGGTGGCGGGCGTGTCGGGCAATGGGCAGCAAGAGCTCATCGGGGTCTTGTCGGGCGAGGATCGCCGCGCCTCGCCGGCGGCGATTCTGCTGGATGGCCAGCCCATCGGGCGGCAATCCGCCGCCTGGCGGCGGGCCCGGGGCCTGGCCTTCGTGCCCGAAGAACGCCTGGGGCGGGGGGCCGTGCCCGAACTCTCGCTGGCGCGCAATCTGTTGCTGTCGCATCAGGGGGCCGATACCATCCGCCATGGCTGGATACGCAACCACGCGGTGCAGCGCATCACCCAGGACATCATCCAGCGCTTTCGCGTCAAAGCCTCGGGCCCGCAGGCCCTGGCGGGCAGCCTGTCGGGGGGCAATCTGCAAAAATTCATCGTCGGACGCGAAGTCGTGCGCCAGCCCCGGCTGCTGCTGGTCGCCCAGCCCACCTGGGGGGTGGATGTCGGCGCGGCCGCGCAGATCCACGGCGAACTCCTCGCGTTGCGCGAGGCGGGCTGCGCGATCCTGCTGATTTCCGAAGAACTCGACGAACTGCTCGAACTCTCCGACCGCCTGCTGGTCATGGCCAAGGGCCGGCTGTCGCCGCCCATCGCCCGCAAAGACGCCAGCCGCGAACGCATCGGCCAGTGGATGAGCGGCCTGTGGCCGGGCGCCGAGGCCGCCCCCGCCGTCCCGGAGGCCACGCATGCTTGAACTGATCCCCCGGGGCGAACCCTCGCGCCGCATGGCGCTGCTGTCGCCGATCCTGGCCCTGGCGCTGACGGCCCTGTGCGGCGTGGCCATGTTCCTGGTCGTTGGCCGATCCCCGTTGCAAGGGCTGAATGTCTTTTTCATCCAGCCGCTGACCAGCCTGCAGGGCTGGGCCGAAATCGGCGTCAAGGTCGCCCCTTTATTGTTGTGCGCCGTGGGTCTGTCCCTGTGTTTCCGGGCCAATATCTTCAACATCGGGGCAGAGGGCCAACTGGTGATGGGGGCCATTGTGTCGGGGGGCTTCATCCTGCAGTTCGACGACGGCCTGGGCGGAGGGGGCGGGCCGCTCATGATCACGCTGGCCCTGCTGGCCGGGGCCGTGGGCGGGGCCGCCTGGGCCGCGCTGGTGGCCTGGCTGCGCGATGCCTACCACACCAACGAAATCCTGGTGTCGCTGATGCTGGTGTATGTGGCCGAGCTCTTGCTCAGTTATCTGGTGCACGGGGTCATGCGCGACCCCGACGGCTTTGGTTTTCCGCAGTCGCGCATGTTCGACGATGGCTTTCTGCTGCCGGTCTGGCCGGGCACGCGCCTGCACCTGGGGCTGCCGCTGGCCGTGCTGGCGGCCGGTTTCGCCTGGCTGCTGCTGGCGCGCCTGTTTGCCGGCTATCGGCTGACCGTCGGCGGGCTGGCCCCCATGGCCGCCCGCTACGCCGGGTTTTCCTCGCGCCAAGCCCTGTGGGGCTGTCTGCTGGGCTCGGGGGCCCTGGCCGGGGTGGCCGGGGCGGTCGAAATCATGGGCCCCATCGGCCAGGTCACCCCTTCGGTGTCGCCGGGCTACGGTTTTGCCGCCATCATCGTGGCATTCGTGGGACGGCTGCATCCCATCGGGGTTGTGTTCGCCAGCTTCATCATGGCGCTGTTCTATATCGGCGGCGAACTCTCCCAGACTCGGCTGGGCATGCCCAGCGCCATCACCGGCATCTTTCAGGGCATTTTGCTGTTTTCCCTGCTGGCCTGCGATGTGCTTATCCACCAACGCCTGCGCTGGAGACGCTGAATCATGGATGCTTTAGCCCCTTTGATTGCCGCCGCCATGAACGCCGGCACCCCCCTGATGCTGGCGGCCCTGGGCTTGCTGATCAACGAAAAGTCCGGTGTCATCAACCTGGGCTCCGAAGGCATGATGCTGGTGGCGGCCGCCTTGGGTTTCGCGGTGACGGTGCATTCCGGCAGCACGGCGGTGGGGTTTGCCGCCGGCGCCCTGGCCGGCGCCCTGATGGCCGGGCTGTTCGCCTGGATCGTGGTCTGGCTGGGGGCCAATCAGGTGGCTTGCGGCCTGGCCTTGTCGCTGTTCGGCGTGGGGGCGTCGGCCTCCATCGGCCTGCCTTACGTCGGGGCCACCATCCAGGCCGGGGCCTGGTCCATCCCGGGGCTGGGCAGCTTGCCGTTTGTCGGGCCCGCTTTGTTCCAGCACCATCCCATGGTGTATGCCGCCCTGCTGCTGGCCCTGGGCCTGTCCTGGTTTCTGTATCGCACGCGCGCGGGCCTGGTGCTGCGCGCCGTGGGCGAGTCCCCCGAATCCGCGCACGCCCTGGGGTATTCCGTGCGCCGCATCCGTCTGGCGGCCCTGTTGTTCGGCGGGGCCTGCTGTGGCCTGGCGGGGGCCTTCATGTCGCTGGTCTACACCCCCATGTGGGTCGAAGGCATGGTAGCCGGCCGGGGCTGGATCGCCCTGGCGCTCACTCCCTTCGCCACTTGGCGCCCCTTGCGCGTGCTGGTGGGGGCCTATCTGTTCGGCGGCATCACGATCCTGACCTTCCACATGCAGGCGCTGGGGGTGCCCATCGCTTCCCAATTGTTGTCCATGCTGCCCTACCTGGCCACCATCCTGGTGCTGGTTCTGATTTCCCGCAACGTCAACTGGATACGCATCAATATGCCCGCCTCGCTGGGGCGCGCCTTCAATCCCAATCATTAACGCCGCTTTCGATCCTGGAGACCGACATGAAAACGCATCTGATCCGCAAAACCCTGGGGGCCGCCACGGCGGCCGCCTGCCTGTGGGCCGCCGGCCCGGCCCTGGCCGACGAACCCCTGAAAATCGGCTTTGTCTACGTCAGCCCCATCGGCGAAGCCGGCTGGACCTGGCAGCAGGAACTGGGCCGCCAATACATGATGCAGCAGCTGGGCGACAAGGTTCAGACGCAAATCGTCGAGGACGTGCCCGAAGGGGCAGATGCCGAGCGCGTCATCCGCGACCTGGCCCAACAGGGCAACAAGCTGATCTTCACCACGTCCTTTGGCTACATGAATCCCACCATCAAGGTGGCGCGCCAGTTCCCGGACGTCAAGTTCGTGCACTCCACGGGGTACAAGACCGCGCCCAACGTGGCCACCACCAATGCCCGCTTCTATCAGTCTCGCTATGTGGCCGGCGTGCTGGCGGGGCACAAGACCGAAACCGGCGTGGTCGGCTATGTGGGGGCGTATCCCATCCCCGAAGTCCTGCAGGGGATCAATGCCTTTACCCGGGGGCTGCGCAGCGTCAAGCCCGATGCCACGGTGCGCGTGATCATGGTCAACAGCTGGTTCGACCCGGGCAAGGAACGCGACGCCGCGCTGGCCTTGCTGGATCAGGGGGCGGATATCGTCACCCATCACACGGATTCCACCGCCACGGTGCAGGCGGCTGAAGAACGCGGCAAGTGGGCCGTGGCCTATCATTCCGACATGCAAAAATTCGGCCCCAAGGCCCAGCTGGGCGCGGTGACCCACCACTGGGGGCCTTACTTCACCCGTGAAGCCCAGGCTGTGCTGGACGGCACCTGGCAGCCCGACCAGGTTTGGGGCGGCTTCAAGGAAGACATGGTGGCCTTCGAGGGCCTGGGGCCCGACGTGGACGATCAGCTGAAAGCCCTGCTGCAAGCCCAGGAAGACGCCATCGCTGATGGCTCGTTGAATGTGTTTGCCGCCCCGGTCAAGACCAACGACGGCAAGGTCATCCTGGCTGAAGGCGCCCTGGACGACGCTGGCCTGAACGCCATGGATTACTACGTCGAAGGCGTGGTGGGCAAACTCAGCAAGAACTAAGCCTTGCGCGGCACCGACCAGGTGCTGACCACCTGGGCCACGGGTTCGCCGCCGTTTTCGGGCAAGAGCAGGACTTCGCCGGCCGTCATGCGGCCGGTTTTCAGGATGCTGGCCCGGGCGATGATGCCGCCCGCTGGGGCCCTGCGCAGAAAATTGATGGTCAGGCTGGCGGTGACCGATTCGGGCACGCCGGTGGCGCTGACCACGGCGGCATACAGGGCCAGGTCGGCCAGCCCCATCAGCATGGGGCCTGCCACGATGCCGCCCAGGCGCTGGTTGGCGGGGTTGGGGGGCAGGCGCAGCACGGCCTGTCCATGACGGATGTCCTGCACCTCGATGCCCAGCACGGTGGCAAAAGGATGCAGCCGCGTCAGCAGGTCGCGGAATTCTTCGGTGGTGATGTGGGAAGCCGGCGTGGCTTCCGGGACGGCGGCGGCCGCCAAGGCAGTGGGATCGGACATGGCGCGTGTAAAAGCGGAAAAGCCCATAGTACACCAGCGTTCCGGCGCTATTTTCCCGGATCGGATCGGCCTCGGCGCGCAGGGGCCGACCCCGCCCCGCGCGGTTGACGCGGGCGCGGCCTGACGCCCTGGGCTACGCGGGCGCGGCGGCCTGCGGGCCATCGCTTGCGCGACGCCCGGGCTTATTGGTGGGCGGCTTCCGCGTCCTCGATGAAGTCCAGCACCGCCTGGTTGAATGCGCGGGGGTTGGCCAGATTCATGCCGTGCGCCGCCAGCGCGATGCGCACCCGGCGGGCATCCGGCACCAATTGCTGCAGGCGATCCTGGCGGCTGCCGTATTTGGCGGGGCTGTTGGCCCCGCCCACCAGCAGCAGCGGGCAGGACAGGGCCGCCGCGTCCCGGGCCCGCACGGGGGTATTGGCTTCGCGCACCTGCGACAGCAGGGTCAGGGCATTGTCGCGGCTCATGTCCTTGAACCACGGCACCATGCGCCGCCAGGTATCCGCCCCGTTGACCGTATCAATGAATTCCTGCAAGGCGAGGTCGATGTCGCCCGCCTGCAGCTGGCCGATGGTCTGGGCATAGAATGGCGGGGATTCCGGCTCGTCGTCGAAACGGAACCCCGGGTCGGCCAGGGTCAGCGACCGGCACAGCGCGGGCGCCAGGGTGGCGAATGCCAGGGCCACCTGGGCCCCGCGTGAATGGCCCACTACATGCACCCCGGTGTGCCGATCCAGGGCGCGCACCAGGTGCGCCAGGTCTTGCGCGTGGGTGTCGATGCTGTAGCCGGGCTGCGGATGGGCCTGCGCGGCGGGCCAGCAGCCCCGCAGGCTGGGCGCCAGAACCTGGTGCCGTTCGGCCAGGGCGGGCGTCTGCCAGCGCCAGTAGCGATAATCGCACAGCGACCCGTGGATCAGCAGCACGGCGGACGCGCCGTGGCCGTACTGGGTGTAGTGCAGCTGCGAATCGGCCAGCGCCAGGATGTGGTGCGGAAGGTCGGGAGCGCGGGACATTACAGCAATTTCAGGCGGTTCTTGGCGGTTTCCGCCGCGTTGCTGCTGGGGTAGTCCTTGGTGATGCGCTGCAGGGTGGCCTTGGCGCCTTTCAGGTCGTTCAGCTCGATCTGGTTGGCGGCCACCACCAGCAGGGCATCCGGGGCGCGGGCGCTGTCGGGGTGCTTCTGCACCAGTGCCTGCATGGATTGGATGGAGTTCTTGAAGCTTTTCGAGGCGTATTGGCTGCTGCCCAGGTAGAACTGGGCATCCGTGGACAGTTCGCTGTCGGGGTAGGCTTCGACGAAGGCCGCGAAACTGGCGGCGGCTTCCGGGTAGCGGCCATTGCGGTATTGGTCGGCGGCGGCCTGGTAGACCGCCTGCTGCTGCGGGTCGTCGGTCTGGACGGACAGCTGCGGGGCGTTGGCCGGGCCGTTGGCGGCCGCCGGGTGGCCGGGGCGGCCCAGTTCTTCCAGGCGGCCCCGCAGGGTGGCGATTTCCTGGTGCAGCATGTCCATTTGGTCGGCCAGCTGCAGGCGCGCCTGCTGGTTTTGGTCTTTCATCTGCTGGATTTGCCCGCGCAGTTCCAGGATGGCGCGGCGGGCCTCGTCATCAGAAAACGCGTGGGCCGCGGTGGCCCCCAGGGCCAGGGCCAGGGTGGCCGATAAAATGGTCAAGCGGTGTGTCACGGCGTGCATAGCGTATCCCTTCTGTGCAGAAAATCGGCAGAAAAAACGCCGTAGCGAGACCGCTACGGCGTTGGCATGGGCTACTGGCGATCAGCGCTGGTAGTCGATGTCGGCGCGGCGGTTTTCGGCGTAGTCGGCTTCGGTGTTGCCCAAGGCCTTCGGACGTTCCTTGCCGTAGCTGATGGCTTCCATTTGGTTGGCGTTGACCCCCAGCAGGCGCATCATGCGTGCCACGGCGTCCGAACGGCGCTGGCCCAAAGCCAGATTATATTCGGTGCTGCCGCGGGCGTCGGTGTTGCCTTCGATGCGGACGTTCTGGCCGGGGTGGCCGCTGAGGTAGCTGGAATGCATTTCAACCACGCTGCGGTATTGCTCCGGCACGGAATAGCTGTCGAAATCGAAGTAGACCGAGCGCTGCTGCGCCAGCGGGCTTTGCGGATTGAAGGGGTCCATAATCTGCCCGGCGGATGCGGAATCCGAGCCGGCGCCGCCGGCGCCGTTTTCGTCTAGCGGCACAGAGCTACAAGCGGCCAAAGAGGCTGCAAAAGCGGCAATGGTCAGGGTCCTGGTGATGCGCGAGCTCATTTAATATCCTTTAAAAAAAAGCGTCACACGGAAAAAATCAATTAGTGAATGGGCCCCAGGCCGGCTCGCGGACTTTGCCGTTGAGCATCGACAGGGTCTGGCGGACGCGGCCGTCAATGGAGGTCACTGCCAGCACGCTACGGCCATTCTGGATGGAACTGTAGAGCACTTGCATGCCATTGGGCGCGTAGCTGGGCGACTGGTCGTCCGGCCCGTCCGTCAGGAGTTGTTCGGCGCCCGAGCCAAAAGCCAGGCTGGCGATCCTGAAAGCACCATTTCTACGGGTAACGTACACCAGTTGTTGTCCATCCGGCGATACCCTGGGTGAAATATTGTAACTCCCCGAGAAGGTCAGGCGCCGGGCCTCGCCGCCGGCCACCGGGACTTCGTATATCTGCGGGCTGCCGCCGCGGTCGCTGGTAAAGACCAGGGACTGCCCATCGGGCGTGTAGTAGGGTTCGGTGTCGATCAGCGGGGAGCGCATGATGCGGCGCAGGTTCGCGCCATCCGCGCTGATGGTGTATATCTGCGAGATGCCGTCCATAGACAGCACAATGGCCAATTGCTGGCCATTGGGCGACCAGGCCGGGGCGCTGTTGTTGCCTTTGTAGTTGGACACCGGCTGGCGCTGCGCCGTGGCCAGGGTCTGGACGTAGATCACCGACTTGCCGGATTCGAAGCTGACGTAGGCCAGTTTCGAGCCGTCCGGGGACCAGGCCGGCGAGATAATGGGCTGCTTGGAGCGCAGCATGACCTGGGGATTCTGGCCATCCGCGTCAGCAATTTGTAACTCATATCCGTTGCTGGATTGCAACACATAGGCGATGCGCGTGGAAAACACGCCCCGGATGCCGGTGATTTTTTCGTAGATGCGATCGGCGATGCGGTGTGCGATCCGGCGCAGTTCGGCCTCGGTGCCATTGAAGACCGCGCTGTCCAGTTCGGCTTTGCGCACGTTGTCCAACAGCCGATAGCTGACCGAATACTGATCGCCGTTTTTGGTGATGCCCCCCAGGGCCAGGTAGTCGGCCCCCCGCGCCTGCCAGGTGGCGTAATCCACCGTGCTTTGCAGGTCGAGATCGGCCCCGGCGGTGTTGATCAGGCGAAACTGGCCGGATCGGGTGAGATCCGCGCGAATGACTTCCGGCACGGACGTCCCGCTGGGCTCACCGGAAAAATCGGCGATGGCGATCGGGTACTGGGTGGCGCCCACCCCGGAAATATCGACGCGCAACTGGGCCTGCGCGCCGCCGGCGGCAAAGGCCGCCAAGGCCAGGCCCAGGCTGGCGGCGGCCGCGCGCCGCCAGAGGCGTTCGAGAAAGCCAGAGGCTGTGGCAAGAAACATGGGGCTATCTCCTTTCTGAATCTGTAGGCTCATACATGCTGTACTGGACGTCAATATACGACGGATATTTGCCGCTGGGGGGCTTGGGGAAGGGCGAGCAGGCCGTGATGCCCTTTTGCACCGCATCATCAAACCGGGGGATGCCGGAAGAACGGATCAGGGTAGCGCCCTGAACCTTGCCATCCGATCCCAGGCGCGTGCGGAATTCCACCGTGGGGTTGTTGCTCCCGGTGCGCGGGGGCGGGTTGTAGATGACCCCCGGCTTCACGCAGGCGCGAATCTTGGCCGCGTAGCCGTCGTTGCCTCCGCCGCCGCCTTGCTGGTTGCGGTTGGCGTTGCCGTCGGGGATGCCGGCCGCTTCGGAGACCGCCCCGCGCATGGCGGCCTTCAGGGCTTCGCGCTTGGCGGCGGCTTCCTTGGCGGCTTTTTCCTTGGCCGCCTTCTCGGCGGCGGCCTTGGCCGCGGCCTCCTTGGCTGCTTTGTCTTTGGCGGCCTTATCGGCTGCGGCTTTCTCCGCAGCGGCTTTTTCTGCGGCCGCTTTTTCCTTGGCGGCTTTCTCGGCTGCGGCCTTTTCTGCAGCAGCCTTCTCCGCCGCCGCTTTTTCGGCCGCCGCTTTTTCAGCAGCGGCCTTGTCAGCAGCAGCCTTGTCAGCAGCAGCCTTTTCAGCAGCAGCCTTCTCGACCGCAGCCTTCTCGACCGCCGCCTTCTCCGCAGCGGCTTTCTCCGCCGCCGCTTTTTCTTTGGCGGCCTGCTCGGCGGCCAAGCGGGCTTGTTCGCGCTTCAGCTGTTCCTGTGCCAGCCGTTCGGCTTCTTCGCGGGCTTTGCGTTCTTTGGCCAGGGCGATTTCGGCATCGGCTTGGGCCTTGGCGGCGGCCTCGGCCCGCGCCTGGGCTTCGGCCAACTGCGCCTGGCGCGCCGCTTCAGCCTGGGCGGCCGCCTGTTCGCGCGCCGCCTCGGCCTGCGCCGCTTCCTGACGGGCTGCTTCTTGGCGGGCCGCTTCTGCCTGCGCCGCTTCGGCTTCCGCCACCGCCTTGGCTTCGGCTTCGGCCCGCTCGGCTTCGGCCCGCGCCGCTTCTTCGGCCGCCTCGTCTGGTTCGGGCGGCGGCGTGGTTTCGGCGCCGTCTTCGGGTGATGTGGCCTCGGCCACGCTGCCCTGGGCCCACAACTCGACCTGCACCGGGCCGGCGCTGTTGGGCGCCGAGGAAAAGCCGAAGATCATCAACAGGATCAGTGCGCCGTGGGCCAGGGCGGACCACAGCAGCCCGATGCGATCATCGCGCCGATCCGGGTCGGGCCGATTATTGCGGGAACGAGCAAGCCAAGTCATGGGATCAGTACGCCGCCTTCATGGAGAAGATCATTGACGCGCTCCCGTGGCGGTCTGGTTGACCAGCAGACCCAGCTTGGAAATCCCGCCGTCGCGCAATTGATCCATGACCTGCATGACGGTTTCGTAGGGCACTTTGCCATCGGCGGAAATCACCACCGGCGTGTTCGGGGTGATGGCGGCGCGCACGGTGGCCAGCAGGTTGGCCTTGTCGACCGGCTGGAAGGCCGCGCCGCCTTCGCGCACGCGCAGGGCCAGGGCGCCCTGGGCGTCGATCTGGACTTCCACGGGCTGGGCGGGCACTTCGGACGCTGTGCCGACCGAAGGCAGTTCGATCTGGCCGGGGGTGATCATGGGGGCGGTGACCATGAAGATCACCAGCAAGACCAGCATGACGTCGATGTAGGGAACGACGTTGATGTCATTTTTCATGCGGCGTGCGCGGCGGCTGCTGATAGACGTCATATCAATGCACCTGGCGCTGCAGGATGTTGAGGAATTCTTCGATGAAGCTTTCGTAGCGGATCGACAGGCGGTCGATTTCGTTGGTGAAGCGGTTGTACGCCAGCACGGCGGGGATGGCGGCGAACAGGCCGATGGCGGTGGCGATCAGGGCTTCGGCGATGCCGGGGGCCACGGCGGCCAGCGTGGCCTGCTGCATGGTGGACAAGCCCATGAAGGCGTGCATGATGCCCCAGACCGTGCCCAGCAGGCCGATGTAGGGGCTGACCGAGCCGGTGGACGCCAGGAAGTTCAGGTGTGATTCGACACTGTCCATCTCGCGCTGAAAGGCGGCCTTCATGGCCCGCCGCGGGGCGTCCAGAATGGTGTCGCCCCGGCTGGAGGAACGCCGGGCCTTGATGAATTCAGTCATGCCGGCGTCGAAGATGCGCGCCAGGGCGCCGTGTTCGTCGCGTCGGCTGGCAACGGCCTGTTGCAGCACGGTCAGGTCGCCGCCCGCCCAGAAGTCGTCTTCGAATTGGCGGGTTTGCTCGTTGGCGCGTTTCAGGGCGGCCCGTTTGCTGAAGATGTAAGTCCAGGACAGGACGGACGCCCCCAATAGAATCAGCATGACGATCTGCACGGGCAGGCTGGCATTGCCGATCAGGGACAGCAGCGACAAATCGCTAGAAGCTTCCATGGTTAGTGAATGGCCTTGTTCAAAAGGTCCCGCAAGGCGGGGGATAGACGGATGGGTTTGAAAGTGCGGGCGTGCACCGTGCAGATCTGGACTGTGGCGGCGGCCAAAAGTTCATCTTCGCGCCATGCCTGCTGGTGGAAATCCAGCGTGGAGGCACGCAGCCGCGAGATCGAGGTGTGGATATGAATCACGTCGTCCAGGCGGGCCGCCTGCCGATAGGCAATGTCCGCATGTCTGACCACAAACATCATTTGTTCTTGAGCTGCAAGTTCGCGTTGATCGACCCCGAGCGCGCGCAGCCATTCGGTGCGGCCCCGCTCGAAGAATTTCAGGTAATTGGCGTAATACACGACGCCGCCGGTGTCGGTGTCTTCGTAATATACGCGAATGGCCAGTGCGCCGGAAGGATTGGGCGTTTTGGTGATCATTTTTTGGTTAACCTGTGTGACATATCCGCTGGTTTCCAGGGCATGGATCGCCCGCCGGCCCGTGGCGGGCCGGTGTCCGGGCGGCGGTTGGCGGCCGCCCGGCCGTCACTGCGGTTTGCTCCGGCGCCGGCCGTGTCCGCCGGCGCGGCGCTTGCCTGGTCATGTCTTGATGCCTTAAAGGGTTTTCAGGGTTTCCAGTATGTAGGGCACGGCCTGATCGGGGCTGATTTTGTGAGCTTCCGTTTCGCGGCGCGCCTGGATTTCGACCACGCCTTCCTTCAGGCCGCGATCGCCCAGGGTCACGCGCAAGGGCACCCCGATCAGTTCCCAATCGGCGAACATGGCGCCGGGGCGGCTGTCGCGGTCGTCCAGGATCACGTCGATCCCCTGGGCCGACAACGCCTGGTAAAGGCTTTCGGCCGCGTTGCGAACGGTTTCACTTTTGCCGAAGCCGATGGGGCACAGAACGACTTCAAAAGGGGCCAGGGCGCGGGGCCAGATCATGCCGCGCGCGTCGTGGTTCTGTTCGATGGCGGCCGCCGCGATCCGGCTGACCCCGATGCCGTAGCAACCCATTTGCATGACGGCGGGCTTGCCGTCCGTGTCCAGAAACGTGGCATTCATGGCGCGGGAATACTTGTCGCCCAGGAAGAACACGTGGCCGACTTCGATGCCGCGCTGGATGGACAGCCGGCCGCCCTGGGGGGCGGGGTCGCCCGCCACGACGTTGCGCAGGTCGGCGACCCGGTCGGGTTCGGGCAGGTCGCGGCCCCAATTGACGCCGCTCAGGTGGTAGCCCGCTTCGTTGGCGCCGCAGACAAAGTCGCCCATGTGGGCCACGGTCAGGTCGGCCACCACCGTGATTTTGCCGCGATCCAGCCCCACCGGGCCCAGGTAGCCGGGCGTGCAGGCGAACACGTCCTGGATTTCGGCTTCGGTGGCCAGGCGATAGCCGTTTTCCAGGCCGGGCAGCTTGCTGACCTTGATGTCGTTGGTTTCGTGGTCGCCGCGCAGCATCAGCAGCCACAAGCGGGCGGGGCCATCGGCGGAGTCGGTGGCCAGGGCGACGGATTTGATGGTGCGCGACAGCGGCAGCCCCAACTGGCTGGCCACGATTTCGCATTTCGGGGCGTCGGGTGTGGCGCGTTTTTCGAGGGCTTCGCGGGCCGGTTCGCGGGCGTCCAGCAGGCAGGGCGCGTCGGCCAGTTCGATGTTGGCGGCGTAATCCGAATCCGGGTTGTAGACGATCAGGTCTTCGCCGGTGTCGGCGATCACCTGGAATTCGTGGCTGCGCGATCCGCCGATCGAGCCCGTATCGGCGGCCACGGCCCGGAAAGTCAGGCCCAGGCGGGTGAAGATGCGCTGGTAGGCATCGTACATCCGGTCATAGCTGGCCAGGGCGCCGGCTTCGTCGCGGTCGAAGGAATAGGCGTCCTTCATGGTGAATTCGCGCCCGCGCATCAGGCCGAAGCGCGGCCGGCGCTCGTCGCGGAACTTGGTCTGGATATGGTAGAAATTGACCGGCAGCTGGCGCCAGCTGTGGATTTCGTTGCGGGCGATGTCGGTGATGACTTCTTCCGAGGTGGGTTGCAGCACGAAGTCGCGCTGGTGGCGATCCTTGATGCGCAGCAGCTCGGCGCCGTATTGCTCCCAGCGCCCGGTTTCCTGCCAGAGCTCGGCGGGCTGAACCACCGGCATCAGCAGTTCGATCGCGCCGGCGCGGTTCATTTCTTCGCGCACGATGGTTTCGATCTTGCGCAGAACCTTCAGCCCCATGGGCATGTAGGTGTAAATACCGCCCGCGATCTTGCGGATCATGCCGGCGCGGGTCATCAACTGGTGGCTGACGACCTCGGCTTCGGCCGGGGCTTCTTTCAGGGTGTTCAGGTGGTACTTGGAGGCGTACATGGTAGGGATCCCGAAGGGTACGTATAATCGAAGGTCATTGTATTGAATTCACAACCGAGGTGGCCCCCATGTTGGACCGAGAAGGCTACCGTCCCAATGTCGGCATCATTCTCGTGAACCAGAAAAACGAGGTTTTCTGGGGTAAACGCATCCGCGAACACGCGTGGCAGTTTCCGCAGGGCGGCATCAAGCACGGCGAAACCCCCGTGCAGGCGATGTACCGCGAACTTCACGAGGAAACCGGCCTGCAGGCCGAGCATGTCCGCATCCTGGGGCGTACCCGAGACTGGCTGCGTTATACCGTGCCAGACCACTACGTGCGCCGAGAACTCCGCGGCCACTACAAAGGCCAGAAGCAAATCTGGTTCCTGCTGCGCATGGTCGGCCGCGATAGCGATGTGTCGTTGCGCGCCAGCGAAACGCCCGAATTCGACGCCTGGCGCTGGAACGCCTATTGGGTGCCGCTGGATGCCGTGATCGAATTCAAACGCGAAGTCTACACCCTGGCGCTCAACGAGCTCTCCGGCCTGCTGTTCCGCCGGGGCCGGGAAAACCGTTATCTGCGCCACCGGGGACACCGCTCACCCGCGCCGTCGGGCCAGTCGCCCGCCTCGGCGAGGTCGTCCCGCAATCCGTCCACCACCTAACACAGGATACTTTGCATGCTCGAAGATCTCGACGCCCTGTCGCTGCGCGTCCAGCGGGCGGTTCAGCTGGCACAGGGCCTGCAGGCCGAACGCGCCGACTTGATGGCCCAAATCCAGCAGCTCCAGCAGCGCTGCCAGGCCCTGCAAACCCAGCAGGCCGCCGAGCGCGACGAATTCGCGCGCATGTCCGAAAGGCTGGCGCGCCACGACCTCGAACTCCAGGCCGCGCAAAAAGAATCCGCCCAGGCGCGTGGCACCCTGGAAATCCAGCTGCACGAACAGCGCGCCCATGCGCAATCCCTGCAGCACAGCCTGCAGGCGTCGCAGGCGGACTGCGACCGTCTGCGCACGGCCGCCTCCGGGGCGCAGCAGCAGATCGAACTCATCCTTGAACGCCTGCCCGGCGCGGAGGCCTGAACGATGGAACGCGTAGACGTATCAATTCTGGGGCGCGACTATTCGCTGGCCTGCCCCGCCGCCGAAAAACCCGCCCTGCTGGCCGCCGTGCGTCAGGTCGATCAGCGCATGCTGGCTATCAAGGGCACGGGCAAGGTTGCCAGCAACGAACGCATCGCGGTCATGGCCGCCATCCAGATCGCCAACGAACTGCTTACCCTGCGCGCGCCCGATGGTCCGCTCAGTGATATCGCGGTCGGCGATTTCAGGGGTAAAATCGACGACATGAACCAAATGCTGGATAAAATTCTCACCAATACCGATTAACCGTTTTAAGTCCCTGCCGTGTTCGAGACCTGGCCATACATTCCTTGAACCAATGCTAATTGGCATCGGTTGCCGGATTGGCGGGCGGGTGTGCTACCTTCACTGGATAGCCCGAAACCTGACTGATGGCGACCACCGTGAACTCCGGTTCCGGGATGCCGGCCTAGACGGCACAGGCGGGGCATTTATTCTCAGCGCGCCTGTTTTGGCTGCGCACTGGGTTTTCGCAGCCGGGCAGCGCGCCGTTTCGCGCCTGCTGGGCGGGGTCAGCGACTGCCCAGCCCTCCCGATGAAGCACCCGGCCTGCCGTGGCATCGCGGCGGGCATTTTTTTTATCAAAGCAAAAGGGCCACTATGACACGTTTCAAGACCATCTCTCCGGGCCGCCCGGCTCTTTTCCAACGCGCGGCGCGCGGGCCGGATCGGGTCGCTGCCCGCTGGCGCGCCTTTGTGGGGAGCGGCCTGGTGCTGGGCGCCTGGCTGGCGCTGGCCCCGGTCGCCCAGGCCGCGACCGACCCCGACCCGTATCCCCGGGCCACGCTGTCGGCTCAGGCCAGCACCGAAATCCAGCAAGATACGGTGCGGATTACGCTGGCGGCAGAACTTTCCGCCGCCACGCAGCAGCAGGTCTCCGACCAGCTCAACACCCGCTTGGACGCCGCCATGAAACTGGCCAAGGGCCACGACGGCATCCAGGCGCGCAGCGGCGCCTATCGCGTGTGGCCGTCCGTGGGGCGCGACGGCAAAATCGCCGAATGGCGCGGGCGGGCGGAAATCATCCTGACGTCCCGGCAGTTCGATGCCGCGTCGCAGCTGGCCGCGCAGATGTCCCCGCACCTGGCGATCGACGGCCTGGCCTTTTCTGTCTCCCCGGATCGCCAGGCGGCGGAAGAACAAAAGCTGCTGGAACAAGCCGTGCAGGCTTTTCGGCAGCGCGCCCAGGCCCTGACCGATGCGCTGGAATTCCCGGGCTACCGTCTGTATTCCCTGGATCTGGGGGGCTCGGGGGCTGTCCCGTATGCGCCGGCGCCGCGCATGATGATGAGCGCGATGGCCGCCGACAAGGTGGCCGCCCCCCTGGAAGCCGGCCAGGAAACCATTACGGTGTCGGTGCAGGGGGTGATTGTCTTGCTGCCCATACAAACAGCCCCAGGCCAATCAGCACCATCGGAATAGACAGCAACTGGCCCATCGACAGCCCCCCCGCCAGCAGCCCCAGGAAATCATCGGGTTCGCGGGTGAATTCCACCAGGAACCTGAGCACGCCGTAGGCCATCAGAAAAACCGCGCTGGTTTGCCCCATGGGCCGGGGCTTGCGGGCAAACCACCAGAGCAGGGCAAACAGCGCGAAGCCTTCCAGGCCCATTTCGTACAGTTGCGACGGGTGGCGCGCCAGGCCGTCCTGGCTGCCCGGGAACACCATGGCCCAGGGCAGGTCGGTGGGCCGTCCCCACAGTTCTCCGTTGATGAAATTGCCCAGCCGCCCCGCCGCCAGGCCCAGGGGGATCAGCGGGGCGATGAAATCGCCGACGGCCAGCAGCGGCAGGCCGCGCTTGCGGGCGAACCACAGCATGGCGATGCTGACGCCCAGCAGGCCGCCGTGAAACGACATGCCGCCTTGCCAGACGTACAGGATCGAGGCCGGGTGGGCGAGGTAATCGCCCAGTTTGTAAAACAGCGCATAGCCCAGGCGCCCGCCCAGCACCACCCCCAGTACGCCGTAGAAGATGATGTCTTCCAGATCGCGCAGGGTGATGTCGCCCGGGTAGTGCTGGATGCGCCAGCGTCCCAGCAGCCAGGCCAGGGCGAAGCCCGCCAAGTACATCAGCCCATACCAGTGTATGGCCAGCGGGCCAATCTGCAGGGCAATCGGGTCAATCTGAGGAAAAGGCATGGCATGCACCGCAAACGAGAACAATCCGGGATAATAGTGTATTCGTTGGGCCGATCAGCGGTTGTCGAGCGCGTCCGGCGTAAAACGGGCGTGGCGGTTGCCGCGGCCGGTTCGTGTCTTGTTTGGACAAAGGCTTGCGCAATGCAGGAAACCAGTATGGAATGCGCCATTTTGGGCGGGGGTTGTTTTTGGTGTCTGGAGCCCGTGTTCCGCGCCCTGGCCGGGGTGCGGGACGTTCAGCCCGGCTATTGCGGCGGCGAAACGCCGTCGCCCAGCTATCGGCAGGTGTGCGCCGGGGATACCGGGCACGTCGAAGTTGTTCAGGTGCTGTTCGATCCCGGCCAGTTGTCGTATCGCACCCTGCTGGATGTGTTTTTCGGCATCCACGATCCCACCACCCCGGATCGGCAGGGCAACGATGTTGGGCCGCAGTATGCGTCGGTGATTTTTTACCAGGACAGCCGCCAGCACCAGGTGGCGCAGGACACCCTGGCGCAGGCCCAGACCTATTTCGATGCGCCCATTTGCACCCGGATTCAGGCGGCGGGCGTCTTCTGGCCCGCCGAAGCCGACCACCAGGACTACTACCGGCGCAATCCCGACCAAGGCTATTGCCGCCTGGTCATCAGCCCCAAGATGGCCAAGTTCCGCCAGCGCTACGCCCGCCTGTTGCGGCTGGACTGACGCGGCCGGACTTGACGCGCAGCCGGACTGACCCTGTTCAGGTTTCCCGCGCCGCCAGGCGCTTGCCCCAGCGGGTGTGGGGCTGCGTCAGCGCCGCCATGCCAGCCAGTATGCCCAGCGTCACCAGGCTGCGCAGCACCAGGATGATCCAGATGTCGGCCCCCAGGGCCAGGATCAGCAGGGTGTCTTCGATCAGGGCGTGGCACAGCGACAGCCACGACAGCGCCAGCAGCCGTGTGCGCGGGCTGAAATTGTCGCGTTCGGCGGCTTCGATGATCAGCGCACCGCCGTAGGCCAGACCCAGCAGCACGCCCACCGTGGTCAGCGGGGCTGCGCGTTCTTCCAGCCCCGAAAGCCGGAGCACCGGCGTCAGCAGCCGGGTCACCAGGCGGGTCACCCCCAGCCGTTCCAGTAAATCCAGCAGCACCACCAGCACGACGATGATCGCCAGCACCAGCAGCAGGGATTCCCCTGTGGACCACAGCCAGGTCAGCACATCGGGCGGCCCCTGGGTCAGACCCGAATCCTGGCGCATCCAGGCGAACGACACCGGGTCTTGCAGCCAGCCCAGGGCATGGCACGTCCAGGTGACCGCCGCGCCATAGAGTATCCCCGCCCCGATGCGCAGGCTGCCGGTGACCAAGGCGCTGGCCCCGGCCCGGCGCACCACGGCCTGTTCCGTGGGGATGTTGTGGGCGAACAGCATCATGGCCCCCAGGGCGCTGATCTGGGCCACGTTCATGTCCAGCCCGTCGGACAGCGCCGCCATCGAGGCCATGCCCCCGTAGATATTGGTGATGATGGTGGTCACCCAGATGATCCCCGCCTGCGGCGGCAGACCCAGCACAGCCATGGCGGGCGCCAGGGCTTCGCCCGCCAGCCGGACCAGGCCCAGACGGTCGGCCACATAGACGATCACCATGACGGGCACCATGATGCGGGCAATCGTCAGAAACATGCGCGTGCTGCGCTGGCGGATGGTGTTCAGGTAAGCAAGCATCTTCGTCTATCAAAGGAGGGCGTTATCGTCCATCAAAGCGGGGCGTCACCGCACGCCGCGGCTGTTGCGCCCTGGCGCGGTTGCTACGCCCTGGCGCGGCGAGAAGCGCCAGGCATCGGGCGCCGGGGAGGATACCCATTGCCAATGCGGGGGTGCTTCGCCTATTCTGATGCCCCTGGAATCCTGTGCCCAAGCCTCAGATGACATACACCCCTGTCGCATCCATGTCGGATAATACCCGGAAGTCGTCATGATCCTCGCGGCGGATCTGGACGAGATCGATTGCCGCCTGCTGACGTTGCTGCAGCACGACGGCCGCATCAGCAACCAAGAACTCGCCGCGCAGGTGGGCTTGTCCCCCAGCCCTTGCCTGCGGCGCGTCAAGCGCCTGGAAGACCTGGGCTATATCCGCCGCTATGTCGCCCTGGCCGACCCGGTTCGCCTGGGCCTGGGGCTGCTGGCCTATATCTCGGTGCGTCTGGACAAGTCATCCCGAGCCGGGCACGAGGCCATCTCCGGCTTTGCGCAAGCAGTGCAAGACTGGCCCGAAGTCATCCAGTGCTATGCGATGTCGGGCGACATGGATTACCTGCTGCGGATTCAGGTCAGCGACCTGGCCGCGTTTTCGCATTTCGCCATGGAGACCTTGATGCGCCATCCCGCCGTGGTGGATATCCGCAGCAGCTTCGCCCTGTTGTCGATCAAGGAAACCACCGAGCTGCCCGTGCAGCCGGGGCAGGGGGCGTCATCCTGATTTGCGCGCATTGAAAAAACCGTGCTATAGTTCGACCTCTTCGCCGTCAGGCACCCAGGGTTAACCCTGGTATCACCGAGTCATCGGTGCGGTGCCCGGCTCAGTTGGCGGGGGTTTGCAGGCCACGGCCCGACTCCCGCGACACGCCGGCGACGAAGTGTTGGCCTCGGTCAATGGCAGTACGGCTTGACATTGAAACTTAATTCTGTTTTAATGGCGGGCTTGGATGGGAATATGCAGCAATGCTTTTCAATCCGCAGCGGGTCGTGATGCTCAGGGGGTTTTTCCTGGTTTCACGGGGGTTTGGCAGATGTTGCCGGCAGCTTGCCGGTGGCGATCCGGCAAAACCAGAAGATCA
>NZ_JBLGTV010000001.1:0-735638 GCF_047468865.1 Castellaniella hirudinis | reverse complement strand
GAGGAAGTCCGGGCATTGCGCCAGGAGTTGAGTCAGGTGCTGGCACGGATCGACAAAAACACGGGCGCGGGCGCGGAAAACACCCGCCGCTTGGCAGACGGCGATGCCGAGCCCGCAACGGTTCGCGTGGCGCCCAGTACCCCGGTGCCGACCGTCATTGTTGGGCAAACGACTGATTTGGTGACTGCGTAATGAGAGTCTTGTTGATGAAGGAAATTGGGTCGGACGAGCTGGTGTCCACCAATGCCCCGGCCCTGCTGGACGGTCAATCCGAATGGGTAGCCAACACGGCCTACGCCGCCGGCAAGATCGTGGCCCGATCCGATCTGAACGCGCTTTACCGCGCCGTCTACGCGGTGGCGGACACAGAAACCGAGCCGCCCGAAGACGACATAGCCAACAACCAAATCCCCAAGTGGCAGGCCATTGGCCCGATGAATCAGTGGGGGGCGTTCGACGGCAAATTATCCACGGTCACGGTCGGCCCGGACGGGGAATCGCTGGTCATGGTGCTGCAGCCAGGGATTATCACGGATGTCTGGCTGGGCGGGCTGAAGTTTGTCAGCGCCGTGCGGGTCGTGGCGACCAACGGCGATGGCGGCCCGGTGGTCTACGACGAAACCAAGTCCCTGCGCAAACCCGTGACGTCCTGGTGGGATTGGTGGTTTGCGCCGTTTTCGGATGCAACCGACGTGGCCTTTACCGGCATCCCCGCGTATCGGCGGGCACGCGTCACGATCACGCTGGTGACCACCGGCACGGCAAGCGTCGGCATGATCGCCATGGATCGCTCCGAAACGCTGGGCAGGACTTTGTGGGAGCCGTCCACACAGCATCGCAACTACTCCGCCCGCAAGCTGGATGACACCTGGGGGCCGACAGGCGGCACGGGCGGGGTTGTGACCCGCGATCAGTCCTACACCGTCATCGTTGAGCCGGACGATGCGCCGCGTGTGGCCCGCTTCATGGATCGCGCCATGAAATCGCCCGCCGTCTGGCTGCCTGACGATGCGGCGAAATTTGAAGGGATTCGGGGGTTCGGGCAAGCGGTCAGCTCGAATATGAGTTACCCGCATTCCGCTTTTGTGCAACTGGAATTGACGATACGAGGATTTATCTGATGGCTGATACCCCGATTTTGCCGCCGCCCCCGATGCCGGCGGCACCGCCCACGCCGCAGCGCAGTGACCCGAACACCTTCGAGGAGCGCGCTGACGGATTTTTCGACTACGCGGCCACCGATTTGCCCAATGCCATGGACGCCGTGGCAGCGAACGTCAAGAACAACGCCACAGCAGCATTTGAACAGGCCGGGCATGCTGCGGGCAGCGCCGGGCAAGCCTCCGGCAGCGTGACGGCCGCAGCAGAGGAAGTGGGGAAGGCCAAGGCGGAGGTGACAAAGGCCGAAGCCGAAGCCGCAAAAGCGAGGGCCTGGGCCGAGTCCGACACGCCACCGGCCCCGGGCAGCAAGTCGTCAAAGTCCCACGCCGCTGATGCCGAGTCTGCGGCCAGCAGCGCCTGGGACGCGGCGGCGGCCGCTGGCGGCAGTCTTCCGCATCCGTTGCCGTCAGGCGCTGTGCTGGCCGTCGATAGCGCGGGCGCCGTCCGATGGCGCGGCCGTGCTCCGTACACCGTCACTGTCGATGCTGATTTGCTGGCATTCGATGTCGTTTGCATCGACACGTCCGGCGGGCCTGTGACTGTGACGCTGCCCGCTGATCCCGCTGCTGGGGATCGGGTGTCTCTGTTCGATGGCGCAGCGACATGGGCAGATGAGCCGCCGGTAGTGGCCGGCAACGGCAGCCCGATCATGGGCGAGTCCGAATCCATGACGCTCGATATTCAGTATCTGAGTGTTGATTTTCTTTTCATCAATCCTATTCGAGGGTGGGTACTCGTATGAGCAATATCAGTCAGTTTTTGGGTGGGGGTTCGGGCACTGTGTGCACCCGCATTTTTGCCGGGTCAACCGTCTTCCAATCGGTCAGGACGGCCGATTATCTGATCTCAATGATCGGCGCGGGCGGTGGCGGAAGTAGCGGTAGCGGTGGCGGTGGCGGTGGCGGTGGTGCTTTTTTGCATCGAAAAAAAGTGCGCCTGAAGGCGGGCGACATCGTTACCATCGAAATTGGCGCCGGCGGCATTGGCGGCGGCACCGCATCGACGCGCGATGGGGGTGACACGTCATTCTCTGCCAACGGCCTGACGATTACCGCTTACGGCGCGAAGGGCGCCGATGGCGTCACGGGTGGCGTTGGGGGGTATGTCGATGGCGGCTTTACCGGCGGGACCGGTGGAACCGCTGGGACTGGTTCTGGGTCTGCTGGCGGCGGTTGTGGCGGCGGTGCAGTCAATATCTACGGGCTGGACGTTGCGGCCGTATCTGCGGGGAATGGGGTGGATGGCGAATACGGCACGACTGGCGGCGCTGGATGCGGGTCTCCGTCGAGTTCCATGGGAGATGCTGGTCATGCCCGACGTGGCGGGGGGGCTATTATCGGCATCCTCAGTTTGGGCCAAGGTATTTCTTCGGAGGTCGGCGCCCCCTTGGTCTCCATGCCCGCAATTGCGCCTTTCGGCATTTCCACCGAGGCGTGGGTTAATAATCAATCCGGCGCTTACGCACCGGCATTTTGCGGTGGCAATGGCGGCGTGGCCGGATCATCGGGCGGCGGCGGAGGGAGCGGTAACGATGGGGGGTTTTGTGGTGGTGGTGGTGGCGGTGGAGTCTCGGCGCCGACCGCCGGGTCATCCCTTATCGGCGGCGGTGGTGGCGGCAAAAAAGGAACACAAGGCTTCGCCGGCGACGGCGGGCAAGGGCTGGTAATCATCGAGGAGTTGGAATAATGGGCACTTATCAAATCCTGGACGGCGAAACCGTCATCAACACGATCGTTGCCGACGAGCCGTATGTTGAATCCAAATATCCTGGGACCTACCTCTTGGTGCCCGAGCCCGAACCCGAGGTTTTTACCTGGGACAAGGCTGGTCCCGAATATCAATGGATCGAAGTCGGCGCGTTCTACGACCGGTTCGGCGCAGCAAAAATCCCGGTGCTGGCGTCTGCTGATCCCACGGTGCAAGCCCTGGTGCGAGATACCCAGGTGCGCAAATACATCGACCTGAATCGGCCCGACGTGCAGCAGTTTGTGGGCTATCTGGGCACGACCATCGAGGCGCTGACCCCGGAAATCCAGGCCGACGTCCTGAACCCGCACACGACCGATAACGAGCGCTACCAAAAGGGCCTGCCCCAGCCGGAGGGTGATCTATGACCTGGCGCTACATCCTGGCCCGCCCAGCCATCGCCCGACATCAGGCCCTGGCCAGCATCCGTTTCAACAACCGTTGGCTGACGATTGAGCACGGCTTGATCTGCGTGCGAGAAGGTTACGCCTGGGACGGCTGCAGCCCCGCTATCCGCATCCCCGGCACCCGCCGATGGCTTGGGCCGCCCGATGGCCCGCTGATGGACGATGGGAGGCCCGCTGCTTGGCGGGCTTCTTGTTTTCACGACGCGCTGTGTCAGTTTCGGCATCAGATACCGGGCCTGACGCGGGATGCTTCGGTCGCGGTGTTCGCGGCTGAGTTGGCCGACGCCCCGGCATGGATGCGCTGGCTTTATCCCCCGGCCGTGCGGTGGCTTGGGCCGCAAAGTTGGCCGGTTTAGAACCGATCAACCCACCAATGAACGATATTTTCAGAGGGAAGTGTATGGCTATCTGTGGAAACTGCCCGAGTAGTTATTCCGGCAGCCCGGGCGGCGGCGGGCCCAATAATGAGCGCCTCATTCTTGAGACATTGCAAAACATCGATCGGAGACTCAGCGCCCTGTGTCGCTTGTTGGAAGATCGCGCAATACCTATTCCGGTCGAAGTTCAGGCTGTCGCTCCACTCGATGAGGCGACTGTGATCAACGCTGCCGTTGCCAAGCGCCCAATTCAGGGGGTGAAGGACAAACCTGCCGTGCGCGGCGACAGTGCGCTCTGATCCGGCCAGGTATATCAATACGGCAACTGATTCCACGTTCCCATTGTTGTGCGTATGGACCGGGATTGGCAGCGATGTCAGCAGTCCGTAGGCAGCAAATCCAGCCGCCAGATTGCCGCCTTCGCTTGACATTCTCAAGTCAATCGACGTTGCGCCTTGGGCTATCGCTCCAAGCGTGACGTTGTGCAAGACCTGCACCGATGTCTGTGTCACTGGACAAGCCATGTGGATGATGTGTGGCCGCACGGACGGAACGTTCTGGGGTGTGGCGGCTTGCTGTTCGGGTGGTGTATCCATGGCTATGGCCGAAAAAAAAACGTTGATATCTTGTAACACGCGGTGCGTATGCGCACCAGACTGACACCGGCCCAGCCGGTTTTTTTACGCCCCGCTGGGGGCTTTTTTGCCCGAAAGGAGGGCGCATGCAAATACCGGACATCGACAGCACCACGCTGGGGTCTTGGGCCGCCGGGGTGTTGGGGGCTGCACTTTCGATGCAGTGGGTCAAAGGCTTCACCTGGCAGCAACGCTTGGCAATGGTGGCCACAGGGACGGCATCAGCGGCACTGCTGACGTGGCCGATCATGGAGTTCGTCGGCATGCCCCCGGGGTGGGTTCCGGGCATGTCATTTCTCGTCGGCCTGTTCGGCTGGGCGGGCCTGGGTGGTGTCATGCACACCTTGCAAAAGGCCGACTGGTGGGGCCTGATCCAGGATATTGTCCGCCGTTTTTTCAATCGGGGGTCGTGATGGTCATCGTATTCATATCCGCGCACCTGTTGATTGCGCTGGCCTGCTGCTGGGCCGTCATGCGGCCACACGTCGCTGAAGGCGTATTGGGCAAATTCAGCCTGATTGTCCTGTGTTTCGCGTCGATTGCGTGCGCGGCCTGGGGTTGGATTCTGCCGGAAACGGTGGATCGGTCGGAAACCGTGTTCGCGGTCGCGGCGGCGGGCCTGGCCGCCCGCTGCTACTGGATCAAGGCGTGCCGTCCGGTGCGCCGTCACATCAAGCGGAGGATTCGCAAATGCAACTGACACAACACTTTGCCCTGGCCGAATTTACCCGGTCGGACACCGCTCGGCGCCTGGGTGTCGACAATACCCCGACGCGCCACCACCTGGCCAACCTGCACGTCCTGGCGGTCACGCTGGAAGGTGTTCGGGCGCTGTTGGGCCATCCGATCATCATCACGTCTGGCTACCGGTCGCCGGCGCTCAATGCTGCCGTGGACGGCTCGGCCACGTCCAGCCACTGCGAGGGCCTGGCCGCTGACTTCCACTGCCCCGGCTTCGGGCCTGACCAGGCCGTGGCCCAGGCCATTGCGGATTCCGCGCTGGAATTCGATCAGCTGATTTTCGAGCAGACCAGAACGCATTGGGTGCACCTGGGGGTAGGGGATCGGATGCGCCGCGAGGTGCTGTCCTGGCGCTCGGGCCGGGGGTATCAGCGCGGCATTGTGGTGATCGCATGATCGCCGCCGCGCTCAAGACGCTGGCCGGGTGGAAGGGCTACGCCGTCGCGTTGCTGCTGGGGGCTGTGCTGGCCGGGCCTGCGGCGTGGACGGTGCAGGGCTGGCGCGGGGATGCCGCTGTGGCCGGCATGGAGCGCGACCAGGCCCAACAACTGGCCGACGCCACACAGCTTGCCAGGACCACAGAACAGGCCCGCTGGGCCGCAAGAGAAGGGGTGATCAATGATGCAAAAACACAAACTGCCGCCGCGCTGGCTGACGCTGATTCTGCCCGTGCTGCTGCTGACCGGCTGCGCGGGCAGCTTACCCAGCTACAACGTCGTGCCCGCGACACCGCCGCTGCCGCAGGAGGCCAAGGTCAGTCAGGTGCCGATACCCTTGATCTGCTCGTCGGGCTGCTCAGTGGGATGGACGCAGCTGGTCGAGACATCAGCCGATACGCTGACCGGCTCCGAATAGCGGGGTTGGCTTGCGAAAGGGGGTATGGAGGGTTGGAGTGAGGGGTGGCGAGTCACCGTAATTGAATAAATCGCTCTCAGAACGGACGTCTATGGAATTTTTCAAGAGTTTCCTCATATCTTTTTTTCGCTTCCCCGTAGGTCTTCTCATGGATTCCGTCCGCTCGATTGTTAGTGATCTCGCCGCTCGAGCCAAAGAGGTACATCTTTGCACGATGCCCTATCTCGCCCATTAAGGCATTGCGATCATGCAAAATTCTCGAATTTTGATTTTGCTCTACAAATACCTCAAAAATGAGAGCGACTATATCGTCTGCGTTATTCGGGTCGAATTCATCGTGTGCGAGATTTGATAACTTATTCGAACGCAGGGGCAGTTTATTGGTGTTTGCGAAGACCAGTAGCCCTTGTTTAATGAAGTCAGTAATTTCGGTAACTTGTTTCTCATTGGCGGGTATTCCGTTACGCGCCGCGCGATCGCCCGTTGAGTAGAATTGCAGGCAATGTTTTATTAAGCCTTGGGTTGGGCCGGCAGACGTGCTTTCCATTATTTATTCCTTTTTATTGAGCATTAACAATGTTCACATCCTAACCCCAAACCCCGCTGCTGTCTCCCAGGGTATGCCCGCGCCTGGTTGTCAGCGCACCGTGGCAACCAAGCCTGAAAATCAGTTGGCTATGGCCGTCACGAACCAGATTCCCCGAACTCAAACCGTCCGCCGATTTCGCGCATTTTGTCCAGCACCCGGCTCAGTTCGTCGTCGCTCAGTTCGAGCCGGGCAGCCAGGAAAAACAGGTAATGCGGCCCGAGTTCTCGCGGGGTCGCGCCGCCGGTGTACTTGCGCCACTGGTTGCCACCGGAAACCCCGGCCAGATCGGCCATCTGCACGCTGGTATACCCAAGATCAGTCTTCAGATCGGACAGGTCTTGCGTGGACGGGGCGATGTAGTGCTGGATGGTTTTCATGATAGAAAAGCCCCGATTTCCGGGGCCTTTATGATTAGAGAAAGAGTTTTGTGAATGTGATGGCCGCGCCTAAAAGGCCCGCGGCAACCACAATCGGATACCACCGGGCTTCTGCGTTGATCTTTGCGGTTTCGGCCATCAGTTTGGCGATTTCCGCTTCAACCTTCCTCTGATCCATATTCTTTACCATGTTGGTTTCCTCTCTGAGGCTTTCGGGTCGCGCCCAGTGCGCTGCCCATGTATGAATAATAGCCCCTTTGGTGCTATTGTGTCAATGGGGGAATACAGTATTTACCCTTGCTTTTCCACCCGCACCTCAAACCAAGCCTCGGTCTCCCCCATGGCCTGAAATGCATCATCCCGTGCCCGCGTAGCCGCTGCGATCCATCGCTTGGCCAGCGCTACATCCTCGGCGCTCATTTCATCTGCTGCCGTGTCTTCGGCAGTAGCCCAGGCCCGGTAAGCGGCAAGCACGGCATCCGGCCCGCCTAAGGCTCGTTCAAGGGTTCGCTGAAACCGGCGTTCGGCTTCCTGGCGGGCCTTCTCCGGCAGATCGGCGGGGGCATCTTGAAGGGTGATCGTGTACATGGCTGACTCCTTAAATTAACTGTGTATTTATACAGTTATTTGGGAGCATCTGTCATCAGGTTCGACAGCCAGGATCGTTCCCGAGCGCGTGGCTACTGAGTTAGATCAGACCCAGATCCCAGATAGTCTCGCTCGCCCGGCTGGCTGCCGTACCGGTATGCATTGATCTGCTTGTTGTCACGAGACATCAACAGCAGGTGTGTGACATCGAACGGCTGCGCATACAGTTCCCAGAACGCGGCTGCGGCTGCGGCGAAGCTGGCCGTTTGCGTGCGTGTGTCGCCCAGCACTTCGTCCACGACCGCAGCGGCGCTCAGAAAGCGCAGGCGCACGGCGGCCACGGCCTCGATTTCAGCCGGGGGCATGCCGGATTCCATGGCGGCCACCTGCCAGGCCCCAAAATCGTCACTGCGCAGGGTTCGGTCTTCGGCCTGAATCTCGCTCATTTTGTCTCGTTGCATTTCGACTCCAAAAGCCTGGAATCGCAACATGCGGGATCGGTCGACGCAACTGACGGGCGTGCCGGTGGGGACGCAAAAAAGCCCGCGCTGGGGCGGGCCGGTGGCTGTCCAATATCACAAACCACATTCAGCCGAATCAACGACTTATGACACCATTGGTGACGCTATGAATTGGACAATAAAAGACAAATAACGATTATAAATCAAAGTGATAGGTTTCTTTTTAAATCAATTGGTGGAATATATCATCGTGGTCGCCCTGGTGGCTGTGGCGGCCATCGCCGTCTACCAGTTGCTGGGGCAAGTGATCCGCGCCCAGACGGCCGCCATGGCCCGTGAAATCGCAGGCGAAGATGGCACCGAGCAATCGCGCATGGCGCAGACCGCGGCCGAGTTCGCAGCGGCCCAGACCGCCGCCAAGACCTTGAAGTCCTTTACCGGCAATGCGGCGGCGGGACAGTGACATGGCGGCCCGGGCGATTCTCCTTCCGGCGCGGCCTGATCCCGAGCCGTTGCAACCCCATCGGGGGCAGCGCGGCCAGGTGCTAGTGCTGGGCCTGCTGCTGGCGGGCCTGCTGGCCCTGGCCTGGTTGCGCTATTTCGCGGGCGGCCAGGTGGTGGCCGCCAAGACCCGCATGGTGCATGGCCTGGATGCGGCGGCCTATAGCGGCGCCCTGGTGCAGGCCCGCACGCTGAATTTCCTGGCTTACCTGAATCGCGCCCAGTTGGCCCACCAGGTGGCCATGGCGCATCTGATCACCTTGGGCAGCTGGGCGCATTTCGGTGGCACGCAGGCTGGCCGCCTGGCCCAGGGCAATCCGCCGGCCTACCTGATCGGCATGCTGTTCGGGCCGGCTCACGGCCAAGCCTATCTGTCGGCCGCCGCCGCCACGGGCATGGATCTGCAGGCCGGATCCGGCGGCCCGGCGGGCCAGGCCTATGCTGCCCACGAATCCTTTGTGCACGACTATGCCCGGGGATTGGCGCGCAGTCTGGTGCGCGACCTGCCGGATGCCCGGATGGCCGCGATTCAGGCCGTGCTGCGGGCGCACTATCCAGAAATCCCGGCCCAGGATCTGCAGCCGGTCTTGTCCGCCGATGCCTGGCCCGGCCTGGTGCGTTTCCACCCGGCGGACGCCCCGTTGACGACGCTGGTGCGGGATCTGGCCAAACTCTACCGTTTCCTGGATCCGCGTGACCACACGGCCAGCAGCCCTTGGGTCGTTTCCGCGCGCTGCCCCCACCTGCGGCATGAATTGCGGCGCCGGGGCGGCACCGCCCTGGACGAACAGGGCCGCTGGCAGGCCGGCGACACCGAGTCCTTTCATGCCTTGCGATCCAATAAGTGGGTGGGCTGCTACTACCGCGAATACGTCATGGGCTGGGCCTGGCTGCCCGCTGGCGAGGGGCAGGCGATGGCGGGCGAGCACGTGGACAATCCCCCGGAAAATTTTGCCGACCAGGATTTCTGGCGTTGGGTGCAGGCCGCCACCGAGTGGGATTTGCTGGGCCGGGCGGACAATCCGCTGGGCAACTCTTATGCCCTGGCCAACCGGCAGCCCTGGGCATCCCGGGGCTTGCCGGATTACCCGGACGTCGCGCCGGGTCAGGGCCCGCAGGCTGCGGCGGGCTTTGTCCTGACGCTCCGGCTGCCCAGCCAGGCGGGCATGACGGTGCATGCCCGCAGCGCGGCGGAAAGTCTGTTTTCCCGGCCCCGGCGCCGGGCCGATGGCCGGGATGAGGCCCCCAATCTGTTTCATCCTTATTGGCATGCGCGCCTGGCGGCGCCTTTGTTCCAGCTTCCAGGAGACTGACATGCGGCATGGCGCGCGGCAGGCCGGGCAAGCCCTGGCCGAGACCCTGGTGGTGTTTGGCTGTCTGGCCAGTTTGTGGCTGGCCGTGGCGTGGCTCGGCCGTTTGCAGGATGTGGATTTGCAGCTTTTGCATGCCAGCCGCCGGGCGGCGTTTGCGTATGCCCATCAGGGGTTGACGGCGCAGGCCTTGACGGACGAGGCCGCGTTGGAACTGAACGCCGCCGGGCAGCGGTGGCAGACCCGGCAAGGGTCGGATTTGCTGCGGACACCCGCCTGGGTCGCCGTGGCGGACAGTCCGGTCGTCCCCGATCAGCAGGTCGGCGACCCGATTCGAGACACCGGCGCGCTGCGCGCCGAGCTGCGGCTGGGGGACATCGCCGTGGCGCGCGCGCAAGCGGGCGTCCAGACGCAAGGGCACGACGCCTGGACGGACAGCCTGCGCGGCTTTGACCGCCAGGCCCTGTCGTGGCGGCGTCAGACTTCGATTTTGCGCGGCGCGGGGGCGGCGCAGGACGACGAGGCCGTACAGGCGGTGCTGGAAGACAGTCCGCATGCCTGGGGCCGTTGGGCGCAATCCTCCCTGTCGCTGGGCCAGGCAATGGATGCCCGATTGCAGGGCGTGGACGCCGCCTGGGGCCGGGCGCGTCCCGTCTGGGATTGGGTGCGGCCCTGGGCCGCCGCGCTGCCTGAACATCACCTTGGCCCCGGGGAGGCGCCATGAGCGTGCAATTCATGAGCATGCGATTCGCATGGCGCGCATTAGGGCTGCTCGTGGCCTGCCTTGCCTCGGGGGCCGCGCTGGCCGCGCCCGTGCCCGCGGACTGGGATCCGTCCCGCGATACCGCGCTGGCCGATTGGCGCTGGTCTGCCGCGCAGCAGTTTCATTGGCCCCGGGCGCAACTCATGGTGCGCCAGTTCCGGGCGCCGCTGCCGCCGGCCCAGGCGGCGGCCCGACTCAGCCGGGCGGCCGGTTCGCGGCTGACGCGCCTGCAGTTTTCCGCGGGCGCCTGGTTTCTGTCCGGGACGGATCGGCGGCGCCATTGGCTGGTACAACTGCGCGCCCAGGGGCGGGGGACGATCGGCCAGGTGTCCCGGCTGGCGCCGGCGCTCCGGCCCTGGCGCTTCGATCCCGCCCGCCTGGCGCCGGGTGGCGCCCGCCGGGTTTTCCAGCTGGCCGACGGGGCCTCGGCGGATGCCGTGTCCTGGGCCAGTTTCGATTGTCCAGGGACGCTGCGCCAGGTTCGGGCCAGTGTGCACCGGGCCTTGCGCGCGCACGGCTGGCGGCCCGATGCCGGCGACGCGTCCGCCGCCTGGGCCGCCGAGTGGCGTCACCCGCGGGAAGGCGCCTTGACCGTCGCTCTGGTGGCGCGGCCCGCTTCCATTGCCTTGACCTTTTGGCATCGACCGAAGGAACCCTCATGAAAACACCTGTCCCGCGTATTCCCCGGCCCGTGATCCTGGGCGGCCTGGCGTTGGGCGCCGGGCTGCTGGCGGCGCTGTTTCTGGCGCTGCACGTGCGTGCGCGCGTGCAGCAGGCCGAGGCTCAGGCGCGCCTGCCCATGGTCGAACGCATCGTGGCCGCCCACGATCTGCCCATGGGCACCCGCCTGCTGCCCGAACACCTGGCGATCCGCAGTTTCCCCGCCCAGTGGGTTGGCCGCGACACGGTGCCGGTGACGCGCTATGCCGATCTGGAAGGGCAGCTGTTGACGACGCGCCTGCAGGCGGGCGATGCCTTCGTGGCCGCCCATGTGCGCCGGCCGCAGGCCAGTTTTTCCGCCCAGCTGGCCCCGGGCCGGCGCGCCATCACGCTGCCGGTCGACCAGGTCAATGCTTTGTCCGGCTTGTTGCAGCCGGGGGATTTGATTGATTTGTACGTGTCGTTCGACCATCGGCGCAAGCGTCTGACCGCGCCGCTGCTGCAAGGGGTGCTGGTGCTGGCGACAGGCCGCGAAACCCGCTTGAACGAGGCCACCGGCGACGATTCCTCGTATTCCACCGTGACGCTGGATGCCGCGCCGGAGGATGTCGTGAAGCTGGTGGCGGCGCGCCAGGCGGGCAGTTTGACAGCCATTTTGCGCCACCCCGAGGATGCGCAGGCCGACCGGCGGGCATCGCGCGGCGATCTGGCCGCCTTGCTGGGGGTCAGCGCCCCCGCGCCGAAGCCGGCCCGCAAGGCGGTCATTCTGTATGGCGAATCCACCGCGCGCGGGATGCCGGCCTGGGCGCTGCCGCAAAAACCGGATCTGGCACCGGGCAACGGGTTGTTTGACTTGCCTGTCCAGCAGGCCCTCAGCGCGGCCTGGGCGCAATCTGTCGCCGCCGGGCTGGCGCCGGCCTGGCTGCTGGACAAGCAGCACAGCGCCTTGGCGGCGGCCGCGCCGCCGGGCGACCTGGCCGCCGCTTTGGGCGGGGACGAGGACGCCGCTCAGGAGAATCAGCCATGAGCCGCCCGCGCCGGATACGGATGTCCCGCGCCTGGGGCCTGGGCCGGGTGGTTTGCCTGCTCTTGCCGCTGCTGGCCCCCGCGCATGCGGAAACCATGACCGAGACCCTGATCGCGTTGCAGGTGGGCGAGGTTCGGGTGCTGGGGATTCCCGGGGTGGCGCGGGTCGCGGTGGGCGATGGCCAGTTGCTCAATGCGGTCAGCACCGACGACCGCGAAGTGATTCTGTTTGCCCGCAAGCCGGGGTTTACGACCGTGCACACCTGGACCGCCGATGGCCAGGTTCAGCGCTATGCCGTGGCGGTCGCGCCCGAAGGCAGCCGGCAGTTGCAGGATGAGCTGCGTTCGGTCATCGAGCGCATTCCCGGGGCGAAAATCACCCGCCTGGGCGATAAATTGCTCATCGAAGGCGATGCCTTGTCGGATGCGGATCGCCAGCGCCTGGGCGAACTCGGGCGCCGTTATCCGCAATTGCTGGATTTCACCGGCACGGTGGGCTGGGATCAAATGGTTCTGTTGGACGTGCAGGTGGTGGAAGTGCCCAAAAGCCTGATGCGCGAACTGGGGTTGCGCTGGTCGCCGCAGCCCGAAGGCGGTGTGCAGGCCGGGGCAGGGTGGGATGCCGGGTCGCGGCGCTTTGCCGACCGCCCGGGAGAGTCCGTCGTCCCCCTGGCCTTCCCGGCGGCCGGGGCGGCGGGGTACTTCGGGGTCAACGCCCTGTTGTCGGCCAAGATCAACCTCCTGGCCCAGGAAGGGCGGGCGGTGGTGCTGGCCCAGCCGCAACTGCTGGCGCGCAGCGGCGCCACGGCGGAATTCCTGGCGGGCGGCGAGGTGCCCTACAGCACGGTGGATCGCAATGGCAACACTCAGACGGCTTTCAAGCCCTATGGGGTGTCCCTGCGCATCACGCCTTCGGTCGAGCGCAGCGGCGCGGTGCGCTCACGCCTGGAAGTCGAGGTCAGCTCGATCGACACGGCGTTGTCGGTGCCGGGGGGGCCGTCCCTGAAAACGCGGCGCACGGCCACGGAGTTCAATGTCCGCTCGGGGCAGACCCTGGTGCTGGCGGGTTTTCTCTCGCGCGACACCGCCGACAATGTGGATCGGGTGCCTGGGCTGGGCGCTTTGCCCGTGCTGGGGGCCTTGTTTCGTTCCGTCCGTTTCCAGCGCAACGAGACCGAGCTGGCCGTGCTGGTGACCCCGCAGTTGGTGACCGCCGACCATCCCGGCGTGCGCGCGCGGGTGGCGCGGGCCGATGCCATCCTGACGCAGGCGTTTCCCCAGCCGCCTGCGCTGATCCGTCCGATCCAGGCCGCCGGCCCCGAGCCGGCGGCCGGCCGCGCCGCCTGGAACCCCTGGGCTCGCGGGCCCGGGTCGCAGTGGCATTCGGCGGCAACGGCCGCCTCATTGGGCTCGATCCCGGGGGTCGCCGCTGCGCCTGCGCCTGTCCCGGCCTTGCCGCCCGACCCGGTTTTGCCCCTGCCGGGCATCCCGCCCAAACCCTGAAACCAGGAGCACGCATGAACCATATCGTCTTGGACTTGCACTATGAAGACGGCCAGCGCCAGCAGCGGCGGCATCGCTTGCCTCTGCAGATCGGCCGGGAGGCGGATTGCGGCCTGGTCTTGAAGGCGTGGCGCGTGGCCCGCCATCATGCCCGGCTGTTGCTGCGCGACGGCGATCTGTGGCTGGAGGACGGCGGCTCTTTGTTCGGTTCCCAGGTCAACGGCCAGCGGGTGGCATCCTACGGCCCTTTGCTGCCCAGCGACGAACTGGTGATCGGCCCCTGCTTGATCCATGCCCGCGTGCTGGATGGGCCGGGCGGTGATCCGGCCCATGCGGCGGCGTCGCCGGCCACCGAGCCCGCACCGGGCGCCGCCGGCCATGGGGGCGGATCAGACCGGGCCGAGGCGGCGCCGGCGCCTGACGCGGCGGCCGCGGCCGATCCGATGCCGCAGGAGCGCCCGGCGTCGCCGCCGGCCTGGACGGCATTGCGGCGCCGGCTGCACGACCACCTGATCCAGGCCCTGCAACTGAAGCGCCGGGATATCGCCGGCATGAGCGACGCGGCGCTGCGCGCCGAGGCGACTCGGATTCTGAGCCAGTGCATTGACGCGGAAGATCATGTGCCGCCTGAACTGGATCGGGCCTGGATGGTGCGCGAGCTGGTGAACGAAGCCGTGGGCCTGGGGCCATTGGAACCCTTGCTGGCGGACGCCGGTGTGACTGAAATCATGGTCAACCGGCATGACGAGATTTTTGTCGAGCGGGCGGGACGCCTGGAGCGGGATCCATCCAGCTTCAGCAGCGAACAGGCCGTGTTGGGTGTCCTGGAGCGGATCGTGGCGCCGATCGGGCGGCGGATCGACGACAGCGCCCCCATGGTGGATGCCCGTTTGCGCGACGGTTCGCGGGTGAATGCGGTGATCGCGCCCATCGCCCTGCGCGGGGCCAGCCTGACCATTCGCAAGTTTCCCCGGCGCCGCCTGGATATGCCGGATTTGCTGGCCGTGGGGGCCCTGGACGAGGCCATGGCCCAATTCCTGCGCCATTGCGTGCGGCACCGGAAAAACCTGCTTGTCTCCGGCGGGACGGGCTCGGGCAAGACCAGTCTGCTGAACATTCTGTCGAATGCGATTCCCCCGGGCGAGCGGATCATCACCATCGAGGATGCGGCCGAGCTGCGCCTGAACCACCGTCACTTGGTCAGCCTGGAAGCGCGTCCCGCCAACCTGGAGGGACGCGGCCAGGTGCAGATCCGCGATCTGGTGCGCAACGCCCTGCGCATGCGCCCGGATCGCATCGTGGTGGGCGAGTGCCGGGGGGCGGAAGCCTTTGACATGCTGGCGGCCATGAACACGGGGCATGAGGGATCCTTGACCACGCTGCACGCCAACAGCCCGCGCGATGCCCTGGGCCGCCTGGAAACCATGATCCTGATGGCCGGCATGGACTTGCCGCTGGCGGCGGTGCGCGAGCATATCGCCGCCAGCATCGAGATCATCGCGCAACTGATCCGGGCGGCGGATGGCCGCCGGCTGGTCAGCGCCATCGTGCAGGTCACCGGGATGGAAGGCGGCCGCATCCAGCTGCAGGAGCTCTTTACCGCCCAGCCGGGTCCGCCGGCGGTGTTCACGGGTTGCGGCCTCATGCCCGAAGGCTTTACCGGGCCCGGCGCCCTGGATCTGCAATTGTTCACCCAGCGCACCGTGCGCCAGGGCCGGGCGGCTCTGGCCGTCGATGCGCCGGCCGATCCAGGAGCCGGGTAATGCTGGAAGGCAGCCTGATTCTATTGATTGGCGGGGCCGTGACGGTGGGGGCCTGGCTGCTGCTGGCGCGCGCAGGACGCGCCTGGCAGGCTTATGCGCGGCGTTTGCAGGAAGACGCCCGGCAGACGCTGGACGCCAGTTTTTTGTTCCTGGACGTGGTTCAGCTGCGGCCGGCCCTGTGGTGGGCGGGCGGCGCCGCGCTGGTGTTGGCGGCTTGGCTGGTGGGGCGTTGGTGGGCGGTGCCGCCCGTGCTGCTGGGCCTGTTGCTGGCGCCTGCTTTGCTGTTGAAGCAGATGCGGCGGCGGCGGGCGCGCGCGTTCGATGCGCAGCTGCCAGAGTTGGCGCAGGCCCTGGCGGGCGCGCTGCGCGCGGGGTCGGGCCTGCAGCCCGCTTTGCAGCATATCGTGGCGCAGTCGCAGCCGCCCCTGTCGCAAGAGTTCGCCTTGATGCTGCGCGAACAGCGCCTGGGGCTGGGGCTGCATGAGGCCCTGCACAATCTGCGCCAGCGCCTGCCGACCGAGTCTTGCGGCCTGGTGGTGTCGGCGTTGGGGGTGGCGGCCCAGACGGGCGGCGGCCTGGCCGATACCTTGGAAAGCATTGCCCGGACGCTGCGGGCGCGGCAGCATTGGTTGGGGCGCGTCCAGGCCCTGACGGCTCAGGGGCGCATGCAAAGCCAGGTCATGGCCGGTCTGCCCGTGTGCCTGATGCTGATACTGAGCCAGCTGGAACCCGAAGCCATGGCCTTGATGTGGCAAACCTGGTATGGCTGGCTGGTGCTGCTCTTGATCGCGGGGCTGGAAATCGCGGGGATTGTCTGGATACGCCGTCTGGTGGCCATTGACGTATAAGCCGTTGACGCATAAGTCAGTGAAATACAAGCCACTGATGGGTAAACCACTGTCGCATCGTCCATCGGCGGGCATATCAGTGAAGGGAAAGGAGAACGGGAATGATCGGGTTCTGGTTGGGATTGGCCCTGGTAGGGGTCGCCGTGAGTTTGTCGTGCTGGGTGTTGGGTTGGCCCTGGGCCGGCGAGGGGGCCGCCGGTCGGGATCGGCGGGCATTCTGGTGGCCCTGGGTGCGGGCGCTGGCTCCCTGGTGCGCGCCCTGGGTCAGCTGGGCCATGCGCCGTCATTTGCGGCAATGGGGGCCTCGCGCCGGCCTGGCGGACGCCTGGCGGGCCGAGCACTGGCTGGCGGCCCGGGTGTTGTTGGCAGCCTTGGGCCTGGGGATCGGCGCGCTGATCGCCGCCGGGTTCGGCCTGTCCTGGCGGTTCGTGCCGTTGTGGTCGGCGGCCCTGGCGCTCGCCGCTTTTCTCTGGCCCAACCAATTTCTGCGCCGCCGGGCCGCTGCGCGGCGCCAGCGCATGCTGCGTGAGCTGCCGTTCATGCTGGATCTCATGACGCTGTGCGTCGAGGCGGGGCTCAGTCTGCAGGCGTCCCTGCGCCAAGTGGCCGATCACGCGCCTGCCGGGCCTTTGCGTCAAAGCCTGCGCGATGCCTTCGCGCTGGAGCGCACCGGGCTGGGGCGCGCCGACTGGCTGGCCCAATGGGCGGATTGGACGGATCTGCCGGGTGTGCGCAGCCTGGTGCTGTCCCTGGCGCAGGCCGATCACTTGGGCATGAGCCTCGGGCCGGTGCTGCGCGCCCAGGCCGAGCGTCAGCGCAGCGAACGTTTTTTGCGCGCCGAGACCCTGGCCTTGCAGGCGCCCGTCAAGATGCTGTTTCCGATGGTGCTGTGCATTTTTCCCTGCACGTTTCTGGTGATCGGCTTTCCTGTGGCGGTGAAGCTCATGGATGCGGGCTTGTGAACCGGCTGCTCTGGCGGCCGCCGGGCGGCGGGCCGAGAGACTCGCCGGCGTGGTGCCGCCGGCCGCATGTCTTGTCTTTGCGTCTGGCCCATGGCTTTGGCCCGCGGTTGCGGGGCCTGCATGCCTGGCCCGCCTGGGGCGATCAGCCCTGGGGGCTGGTGTTCAGGCGCTGCAAGGCGGTGCATACCGGGGGCTTGGCGCAGCCCCTGGATGTGGTGTTCGTCGATGCCCGGGGCGGGGTTGTGCGGTGCGTGCCGTCTTTGGCGCCCAACCGGCTGGTCTGGTGCGGGCGGGCCGAGGCCGTCATCGAGCTGCCCGCGGCCTACTGCGGCCAGTCTGGCTGGCGGGCCAGGATTCAACTGGCCTGGGCGTCCCTGAATATGGTGGCGTAGATGGGGTAGAACGTGCTGTACAGCAAGGCGGTCACCACGATGTCCAGCAGCAGCGAGCTCCACGCCAGCAGGTTCGCCGGCAGGCCCGTGCCCGCCAGGGCATCCAACAGCAGATGCGCGCCGTAGAATACGGCGGCCCAGGTGCCGGCGTACAGGACGATGGGCCACTTGTTGCGCCAGCAGGCCACCATGGAATAAAACAGGGCCCGGCGCAGCGGCAGCCGGTGCCAGCCCATCAGGGCCGGGGCGTGCCAGAACAGGGCCGACAAGACCACGTAGAAAGCGCCGAACAGCACCAGCGGGCCGGTCATGGCCTGAGCCAGGGCGGTGTAGTCGGGCTGGGCCTGCCCCCCCATGGCGGCCAGCAACTGGGCCATGAAGGGCAGCACGGCCGCGAAGGCGGCCAATACCGAGCAGGCGAAATACACCAGGCCCAGACGCAGCAGGGTGGGGGTGGTTCCGGGCGTTGTCGCCGGGGCCAGCCACATGCCGGGCAGCATGCGCTGGCCCTGGCTCAGGTGGCGGCCCGCGCACAGGGTCAGGAAAGTCAGCAGGGGGGTCAGGACGATCAGAATCATCTGGCCCAGCAACGGGATGATCGAGCCCAGGTTGATCAGGAAACTGGTGGCGACGCTCCAGAACAGCATGGCGGAAGGCTGTCGCCGGCACAGGGCGTAGCCCTGGATGATCCAACCCCAGCCCGCGTTGACGGGCAGAATGGCGGCTTGCAGGTTGACGGGGTTCATGCGCTGGCCTGTGGCAATGCGGGGGCGGCCTGGGTGCTGCGCAATTGCAAGATCCGCTGAAAATGGCGCGGGTCGTGGGGCTTCAGCGTCTGGGCTGGGCGGGGCAGGTAAAAATCGTACAGCCGGGAAACCCAGAACCGCAGGGCCGCCGCCCGCAGCACCACCGGCCAGGCGGCGTATTCGGCCGGGGTGAAGGGGCGCACCGCATGATAGGCCTGCAGCCAAGCCTGCAGCCGGCGGCGCACGAAGGCCCCGGTTTGCCGCTGGATGCACCAGTCGTTCACGCTGACCGCGACGTCAAACAGCCAAGTATCGCAGCCGGCAAAGTAAAAGTCGATGAATCCGCCCATGTGCGGCGAATCGAAAGTGCCGTCAAACAGCACGTTGTCCCGGAACAGATCGCAGTGCGCCGGGCCCGCGGGCAGCGCCGCCAGGCGGCCGTCGGCGGCAAAATCGACCTGCTCCCGCAGGCTGTGCCGCAGTAGGGCCGCTTGCTCCGCGTCCAGGAAGGGCAGCACTTTGGGGGCGGTTTCCCGCCACCAGGGCAGCCCGCGCAGATTGGGCTGTTGCAGCGTGAAATCCTGCGCGGCCAGATGGGCCTGCGCCAGCGTGGCCCCGGCCAGGGCGCAATGGGCCGGGCCGGGCTCGGGCTCGTAGCCGCCCTTCAGTCGGGTGACGATGGCCGCTGGCTTGCCGTGCAGTTCGGTCAGACGGGTGCCGTCGCGCAAGGTCTGCGGCTGCGGCACCGGGACGCCCCGGGCCGCCAGATGGTGCATCAGTTCGATGTAGAACGGCAGTTGCGCCGCCGTCAGCACCTCGAACAGGGTCAGCACATAAGCGCCTTGGGTGGTGTCCAGAAAATAGTTGGTGTTTTCGATACCGGCGGTGATGCCGCGCAGCGTGACCAGGTCGCCCAGGTTGTAGCGTTGCAGCAGCAGACGGGCGTCGTCTTCGGAAACAGAAGTAAATACGGCCATGGCGCAAGCAGCCGGTTGCCCGGTTGCTATCAGATTGAATCAGCGCGACATTTTAGACCAAACCAAGCAAGCAAAGGGATCGCCGCTTTATCGTGCCCGCATCGGCCATCCCATTATTCCCATGCCGGCCACGCGATCGCTCCCGCATCGGCCATCTTATCGTTCCCGTGCCCGCCACGCGATTGTTCCCGTGCCGGCCGTCGGCACGGATCGCGCCGCTGAAGTTAAAATGGCCGTTGTTTCTGAATAGGCAAGTCATGGCGGATTGGCATTTGTGCGTGGCCCCGATGATCGACGTCACGGATCGTCACTGTCGGTATTTTCATCGGTTGTTGGCCCCCAAGGCCCGTTTATATACGGAAATGATCACCACGGGGGCCTTGCTGCATGGGGATGCCGCCCGTCACCTGGACTACGATGCCGCCGAACATCCCGTGGCTCTGCAGCTGGGGGGCAGCGAACCCGACGCGCTGGCCCGGGCGGCGCGCCTGGGCCAGCGCTGGGGCTACGATGAAATCAATCTCAATTGCGGCTGCCCGTCCGAAAGAGTCCAGCGCGGGGCCTTTGGCGCTTGCCTGATGGCCGAGCCCGGGCTGGTGGCCGATTGCGTGCGCGCCATGCAGGACGCCGTGTCCGTGCCGATTACGGTCAAGCACCGCCTGGGGCTGGACTACGATGAATCCTACGGCTTCGTGCGCGATTTCGTGGGGCAACTGTTCGATGCCGGCTGCCGGGTGTTCGTCGCCCATGCGCGCAATGCGGTGCTGAAGGGCCTGTCGCCCAAGGACAACCGCGAAAAACCGCCTTTGCGCTACGCCGAAGTCCTGCGGCTGAAGCAGGATTTCCCCGAGGCCGCCATCGTGTTGAACGGCGGCCTGGCCGATGGCCCCGCCTGCCTGGACTGGATGCGGCAGCTGGATGGCGTGATGCTGGGGCGGGCGGCCTGGCACCACCCGGATATCCTGGCGCAGTTGGGACGGCACCTGGATGCCGGGGCCGCGGCCTGGGATGCGGGGTTGGCCGCCGAAGACGCCGCGTTCAACCAAACCGTTCTGGATCGCTTTGCGGCCTATGCCGAAACCCAGCACGCGCAAGGCGTGCCCATGCATATCCTGGTGCGCGGCCTGCTGGGCTGGCGCATGGGCCGGGCCGGCGCGCGGCAATGGCGGCGGCGGCTGTCCGACCCGGCGGCCCTGAAGGCCGGTGGCCCGGCCGTGCTGCGCGACGCCTGGGCCGCCTTGCAGGCCGCGTGACGGCCCGTCAAGGACGGGGACAGGCCATCAGGATTCGATGCTGTTGTCGCTGGGCCAGTCGCGGATATAGGCTTTCAGCATGTTGTTTTCGAATTGCTGGGCCTCGACGATGGCGCGCGCCATGTCGTAAAAGGAAATCACCCCCATCAAGGTGGGGCCGTCCATCACCGGGATGTAGCGGGCGTGCTTGTCCAGCATCAGGCGCTGGACTTCGTCCGCGTCCGTATTGGGGGTGACGCTGACGGGCGCGTCGTCCATGATGCTGCGCACGGTGAAGTCGCCCGCCTGCCCGTCGTGCTGGTTCAGGTGGTTGATGATTTCACGGAAAGTCAGCATGCCGACCAACTGGCCGTGTTCCATGATGACCAGCGAGCCGATATCCAGCTGGCTCATGGTGGTAATGGCCTCGCGCACCGGCATGTCGGGCGTGCCGGTATACAGCGTGTGGCCTTTGACGCGGAGAATTTCGTTGACTTTCAGCATGAGGGTGTCCTTGGGCCACGCGGGCGGCGGGTTATCGGAAGGTCTGGCGCCTTCCTGATCGAGCGAGTGTGTTTATTGTGCATCATTCGCCGGATTTTCGGTAGCGCGCTGCCCGAACAAGTCTTGCAAGGTGGGGGGCTGTCCGGTCAGGGTCTGGGCGATGGCCTGGGTGGTCGGGCCGTCCAGCCCCGGCTGCTGGCGATCCAGCAGCAGCCGGTCGCACAGGGGGCCCAGGTTGGCCTGGCTGGGGTCGCAGGCCAGCACCCAGTGGTCGTCGTCCGCCGAAGGCACGGCGTAGCCCAGCGCCCGCAGGGTTTCCAGTATGTCGCGCAGGGTGTCGGGATGCACGCGCAGGTGTTTTTCAAAAAAAGCCGGGCTGCATCCGGGCGGCAGGGTGGCGCGCGCTTGCCATAGCAGCCTGAGTATCCCCAGCGCGTCGATCAGCTGCGTCCCGGGGTGGCGTTGCAGCACCCAGCGGTGCAGGCGCAGGGCGGGCAATAGCGAGGCCACCGTCGCCCCCAGCAGAATCACCAGCCACGACAGGTAGATCCACAGCAGGAAGATCGGCAGGGTGGCAAAGGCACCGTAGATGACGGTATAGGAAGGGAATCGCGTCAGATACCAGGCGAAGCCGACCTTCATGGCGGTCAGGACGATGGCGGTGCCCAGGCCGCCGATCAGCGCGTCGCGCCAGAGCACTCGGCAATTGGGGACAAAGACGAACAAGGCGGTAAAGCCCAGCGTCGAGACAAGAAACGGAACGATTTCCAGCAGCAGGCCCAGGCCCAGGGAAAGATTGCCGATGTAGCCCAGGGATTCGCGCATCAGCGTGGTGCTGGCCCACAGACTGGCGCCGGTCAGGATCGGCCCCAGGGAAATGATCGCCCAATACACCAGCAGGCGCTGGCGCAAAGGGCGCTGCTGGGCGACGTTCCAGATTTCGTTGAAGGCCTCATCCACCGTCATGATGAGCATGATCGACGTCACCACCAGAAACCCGCCGCCCACGGCGGTCAGCCCCGACGCCTGGGCGGCGAACTGGTTCAGGTAGCGCATGATGGTGTCCGAGAAGGACGGCGGCAGCAGGCTCTCGCCGAGAAAGCTTTCGAGCGCCTGGTGAAACTGGGCGAACAGGGGGAAGGCCGTGAACAAAGCCAGCACGACCGCCAACAGCGGAACAATGGCCAGCACCGTGGTGAAGGTCAGGCTGGATGCCACTCGGGTCAGCTTGCGGTGCGCCGCGAAATCCAGGGTGAAACGCAGCACGTCCAGCAAGCGGGCGTGGGTTTTGGGGGCGAGGGCGGCGGGGGACGAGGGCTGAGTCATCGGTCGGGCAGCGAGTTTCGAGCCATAATAGCAGCATGGAAACGAAACTCAATAAAAGCCTGCACCGTCTGGCCTGCGTCTGTCTGCTGGGCTTGATCGTGTTGTGCCTGGGCTGGGAGCTCTGGTGGGCGCCCATGCGGCCCGGGGGCACCCTGATGGCCCTGAAGGCCGTGCCGCTGTTGTTTGGCCTGCGCGGCGTGCTGCAGGCGCGCCTGTATACCCTGCAGTGGGTGGCCATGCTCAGTCTGCTGTACCTGATGGAAGGGGTGGTGCGCGCCTGGTCCGACTTCAGCGTGGCGTCCCAGATCCTGGCGGGGGCCGAGATCGTGCTGTCGCTGGGCCTGTATCTGGGGGCCATCCTGTATGTGCGCCCGGCGAAACGGGCGGCGCGCCGCCGGCGCCCATCATAAGCGGCCCATATGTCGCCGCATCCCGCCCCTTTGTTTGCCGCCAGCCAGGTGGCCTGTTCCTTTGCCCGCCTGCCCGCCGCGTTCTATGCCGCCTTGCCGCCCCGCCCCCTGGATCAGCCGCGCCTGCTGCATGCCAATCCGCAGGCCGCCGCTCTGCTGGGCCTGTCGGCCGCCGACCTGGACAGCGCCGACTTCCTGGAACTGTGCGCGGGCCATGCCCGGCTGCCTGGGGTGACGCCCCTGGCCACGGTATACAGCGGCCATCAGTTCGGCGTCTGGGCCGGGCAGCTGGGCGATGGCCGGGCGCATTTGCTGGGCGATGTGCGCGGTCCCGGGGGCACGTTTGAAATCCAATTGAAAGGCTCGGGCCGCACACCGTATTCGCGCATGGGCGACGGCTGGGCCGTGCTGCGCTCCAGCGTGCGCGAGTACCTGGCCAGCCAGGCCATGGCCGGCTTGGGCATTCCCACGACGCAGGCCATGGCGCTGGTCGGTTCGCAGGATCCAGTGATGCGCGAAACCCTGGAAACCGCCGCCGTGGTCACGCGGCTGGCCCCCAGCTTCGTGCGTTTCGGTCATTTCCAGCATTGGGCCCGTTCGCCCGACATGCAGGCCATCCTGCTGGATTATGTCGTCGCCCATTGGTTTCCCGACTGCTTCCAGGGCACGGCCGCGCAGCCCGACCGGCCCGCCACGGCCTGCCGCCTGCTGGCCGAGGTGTGCCGGCGCACGGCGCGCCTGATGGCGCAGTGGCAACTGGCCGGCTTTTGCCACGGGGTCATGAACACCGACAATATGTCGATCCTGGGCCTGACCCTGGATTACGGCCCCTACGGCTTCATGGATGCCTTTCAGGCCAACCACGTGTGCAATCACACGGATACCCTGGGCCGCTACGCCTGGAACGCCCAGCCCGCGGTGGCCCAATGGAACCTGACCCGCCTGGCCGAAAGCCTGCTGTGCCTGGGCTGCGCCCCGGCCGACCTGGAAGCCGCGCTGGCGGGCTTTGAAAGCGAATTCCTGCGGGCTTACCACCAGGGCCTGGCGCATAAGTTCGGTTTCACGGATTGGCGGCCCGAAGACGCCGCGCTGGGCGACGACTGGTGGGCCTTGTTGCACGCGCAGCGGGCCGATTTCACCTTGGCATTCCGCTATTTGTCCCAGGCGGATCGTGATCCGGCCCGCTGGCTGGGCCTGTTCGCCGACCCCGCCGCCGCCCGGGCGTGGCTGACGCGCTACCAGGCCAGGCTGGCGCAGGCCGCCCGGCCCGCGCCGCAGCGCCGCGCGGCCATGGATCGCGTCAATCCCTTGTACGTTTTGCGCAATCACCTGGCGCAGCGGGCGATCCAGGCCGCGCAGCAGGGGGATGCCACCGAGATTGCGCGGCTGATGGCCTTGCTGCAAGACCCCTGCACCCCGCAGCCGGGCGGCGATCCGTATGCGCAGCCGCCCGCGGCGGATGCGGCGGCGGTGGTGGTCAGCTGCTCGTCCTGATCGCCCTGGCGCGCGCGGGCGGCGGCATGGGCTTGTGCCATAATTCCGCTCATGTGCCGCCTTGTGGGCGTCACGAGCTTTCTTTTGACTTTTTCCCACGGTAACTCTGACTATGTCCGGCAACACATTGGGTCGTTTCTTTCGTGTCACCAATTTCGGTGAATCCCATGGGCCCGCGATTGGCGCCGTCATTGATGGCTGCCCGCCCGGCATGGCGCTGTCCGAGGCCGATATCCAGGCCGAGCTGGATCGCCGCCGGCCCGGCACGTCGCGCCACGTGACGCAGCGCCGCGAACCCGATGCCGTCGAAATCCTGTCCGGCGTCTTCGAAGGCCAGACCACGGGCGCGCCCATCGGCCTGCTGATCCGCAATACCGATGCCCGCAGCCGGGATTACGCGCAGATCGCCGATACCTTCCGGCCCGGGCATGCCGACTATACCTACTGGAAAAAATACGGCATCCGCGACCCGCGCGGCGGCGGGCGCTCGTCGGCCCGGCTGACGGCGCCCACCGTGGCGGCGGGGGCGGTGGCGCGCAAATGGCTGATGCAGGAACACGGCGTGCGCATCCGCGGCTACATGAGCCAACTGGGGCCGATCGCCATCCCCTTCGAGTCCTGGGATGCCGTGCCGGACAACCCTTTCTACGCCCCCAATGCGACCATTGTCCCGCAGCTGGAAGCCTTCATGGACCAGCTGCGGCACGATGGCGATTCCATCGGGGCGCGCATCGAGGTTCAGGCCGAAGGGCTGCCCGCCGGCTGGGGCGAACCCATCTACGACCGCCTGGATGCGGACATCGCCCACGCCATGATGGGCCTGAACGCGGTCAAGGGCATTGCCATCGGCTCGGGTTTCGATTGCATCGCCATGCGCGGGTCCGAGCACGGCGACGAGCTGGGGCCGGACGGTTTCCTGGCCAATCACGCCGGCGGGGTGCTGGGGGGGATTTCCTCGGGCCAGCCCATCCGGGTGTCCCTGGCCATCAAGCCCACGTCCAGCATCCGCATCGAACGCCGTTCGGTCAACCGCGCCAACGACCCTGTCATGGTGCAAACCCTGGGTCGCCACGACCCGTGCGTGGCGATCCGGGCCACGCCCATCGCCGAGGCGCTGCTGGCCATCGTGCTGATGGATCATGCCTTGCGCCATCGCGGGCAGTGCGGCTGAACCTGTTACCCGCAATACTAGGATCGGCGCTGGTCTTGTCGCCCCCGGCCAGGCTGGCATAATGGTTTTCAGCGCCGCTCCGGCGCGCCGGCCGCCGCTCCGGGCGGGCCGGGCGCGGGGGCCGGCGATCCATTCATTTGCCGAGACACGACCATGCCCCAAACCCTGTACGACAAGCTCTGGGATGCCCATGTGGTGCATCAGGGCCCCGATGGCACCTGTATTCTGTACATCGACCGCCATCTTGTTCACGAAGTCACCAGCCCGCAGGCCTTCGAGGGCCTGGCGCTGGCGGGCCGCAAGCCCTGGCGCATCGCCGCCAACCTGGCGGTGGCCGACCACAACGTGCCCACGACGGATCGCTCCCAGGGCATCCAGGATCCGGTCTCGCGCCTGCAGGTGGATACCCTGGATAAAAACTGCGACGACTGGGGCATCACCCAGTTCCGCATGAACGACCGCCGCCAGGGCATCGTGCACATCATCGGGCCCGAGCAAGGCGCCACCCTGCCAGGCATGACGGTGGTCTGCGGGGATTCCCACACCAGCACCCACGGCGCCATGGGCGCCCTGGCCTTTGGCATCGGCACCTCCGAGGTCGAGCACGTCCTGGCCACCCAGACGCTGCTGATGAAAAAAAGCCGCAACATGCTGGTGCGGGTCAATGGGCAACTGCCCTTCGGCTGCACCGCCAAAGACCTCATCCTCTACGTCATCGGCCAGATCGGCACGGCGGGCGGCACGGGCTACGCCATCGAATTCGGCGGCAGCGCCGTGCAGGCCCTGTCCATGGAAGGCCGCATGACCATGTGCAACATGGCCATCGAGGCCGGCGCCCGCTCCGGCATGGTTGCGGTGGATCAGACCACGGTGGATTACTTCAAAGGCCGCCCCTATGCCCCCGAAGGCGCCTTGTGGGATCAGGCCGTGGCCTACTGGAATACGCTGCATTCCGACCCGGACGCCGCGTTCGACCGGGTGGTGGACATCGACGCCGCCCTGATCCAGCCCCAGGTCAGCTGGGGGACGTCGCCCGAAATGGTCACGGCGGTCGGCGGCCAGGTGCCCGATCCAGCCCAGCAGCCCGATGCCGTGCGCCGCAAGGGCATGGAACGCGCCCTGCAGTACATGGACTTGGCGCCGGGCACGGCCATGACGGACATCGCCATCGACAAGGTCTTCATCGGGTCGTGCACCAATGCGCGCATCGAAGACCTGCGCGCCGCGGCCGCCGTGGCCAAGGGCCGCAAGGTGGCCGCCAACGTGCGCCTGGCCATGGTGGTGCCCGGCTCCGGCCTGGTCAAGGCCCAGGCCGAGCGCGAAGGGCTGGATCGGGTTTTCCTGGATGCCGGCTTTGAATGGCGCGAGCCGGGCTGTTCCATGTGTCTGGCCATGAATGCCGACCGCCTGGAGCCCGGCGAACGCTGCGCCTCGACCTCCAACCGCAACTTCGAAGGCCGCCAGGGGCAGGGCGGGCGCACCCACCTGGTCAGCCCGGCCATGGCCGCCGCCGCCGCCGTGGCTGGACATTTCGTCGACGTGCGCACTTTCCAATAGGACTCATCATGCAAGCCTTTACCACACACCAAGGGCTGGTCGCCCCGCTGGATCGGGACAACGTCGACACCGACCTGATCATCCCCAAGCAGTTCCTGAAGTCCATCAAGCGCACCGGCTTCGGGCCCAATCTGTTCGACGAACTGCGCTATCTGGATCACGGCGAACCTGGCATGGACAACAGCCAGCGGCCCGTGAACCCGGATTTCGTGCTGAATTTCCCGCGCTACCAGGGGGCCTCCATCCTGCTGTGCCGCAAGAACTTCGGTTGCGGCTCCAGCCGCGAACACGCCCCCTGGGCCTTGCAGCAGTATGGTTTTCGCGCGCTGATTGCGCCGTCCTATGCGGATATCTTCTTCAATAACAGTTTCAAGATCGGCCTGCTGCCGATTATCCTGCCCGAAGACGTGGTCGACCAGCTGTTCCAGGCGGTCGAGTCCACCCCGGGCTATCAGCTGACGGTCAACCTGGATCAGCAGCAGGTCATTGCCCCGGACGGCGCCGCGTGGACATTCGACATCGGGGCCTACCGCAAAGAATCCCTGCTGAAGGGCCTGGATGAAATCGGCCAGACCCTGCTGCATGCCGATGAAATCCGCGCCTTCGAGGCCCAGCGCCTGGCCAGACACCCCTGGCTGGCCAAGGACGTGCCCGCCCATGCCTGATGGATTTTCCGTCTTATCTTCCAGCAAACCTCTTTATTGACTCAAGCGAATAATATTGACATGACTGCGAAAATTGCCGTATTGCCGGGCGATGGCATTGGCCCCGAAATCGTCGAGCAGGCCGTGCGCGTTTTACGTGCCCTGGATCTGGATCTGCGCTTCACCGAGGCCCCGGTCGGCGGGGCCGCCTATGCGGCCCAGGGGCATCCCCTGCCGCAATCCACCCTGGATCTGGCCTTGCAGTCCGACGCCATCCTGTTCGGCGCGGTGGGCGACTGGAAATACGATGCGCTGGAACGCGCCCTGCGCCCGGAACAGGCCGTGCTGGGCCTGCGCAAGGCCCTGGGCCTGTTCGCCAATCTGCGCCCCGCCATTCTGTACCCGCAGCTGGCCAATGCGTCGTCCCTGAAGCCGGAAGTCGTGGCCGGCCTGGACATCCTGATCGTGCGCGAACTCACCGGCGATATTTATTTTGGCCAGCCGCGCGGCGTGCGCACCCTGGATGACGGCCCCTATGCGGGCGAGCGCCAGGGCTTCGACACCATGCACTACGCCGAGACCGAAGTCCGGCGCATCGCCCATGTCGCCTTCCAGGCGGCGGCCAAGCGCCAGGGCCGGCTGTGCAGCGTGGACAAGGCCAACGTGCTGGAAACCTCGCAGTTCTGGCGCGACATCGTGATCGACGTGGCGCGCGACTACCCCCAGGTGCAACTGACCCACATGTATGTGGACAATGCCGCCATGCAGCTGGTGCGCGAACCCAAGGCCTTCGACGTGGTGGTCACGGGCAATCTGTTCGGCGACATCCTGTCCGACGAGGCCGCCATGCTGACGGGCTCCATCGGCATGCTGCCCTCGGCGTCGCTGAACGCCAGCCGCCAGGGCCTGTACGAGCCCAGCCATGGCTCGGCCCCCGACATCGCGGGGCAGAATATCGCCAATCCCCTGGCCACCATTCTGTCGGCCGCGATGCTGCTGCGCTATTCGCTGGATGCCGGCGCGGCGGCCGACCGCATCGAGGCCGCCGTCCAGGCGGTTCTGGCCCAGGGATTGCGCACGGCGGACATCTACGAAGACGGCGCCACGCGGGTTTCGACCTCGGAAATGGGCGATGCCGTGCTGAAGGCATTAGAATAAGCAATTCTTTCCAATTTAATTTGCATCGGGCGGGGTTTTATGGCGCAGGCAGTAGGTTTGGTCGGGTGGCGCGGCATGGTGGGGTCGGTCCTCATGCAGCGCATGCGGGACGAAAACGATTTCGCATTGTTCGAACCCGTGTTTTTTTCCACCAGCAACGCGGGCGGGGCGGCGCCGCAGTGGGCGCAAGGGGCCGGGCCTCTGCAAGACGCCTATGACGTCGATACCCTCAAAAAGCTGCCGATCATCGTCACGGCCCAGGGTGGGGACTACACCTCGGCGGTCTATCCCAAACTGCGCGCCGCCGGCTGGGACGGTCTCTGGATCGACGCCGCCAGCACCCTGCGCATGAACGACGATGCCGTCATCGTGCTCGACCCCGTCAACCGTCCCGTGATCGACGCCGCCCTGCAGCGCGGCGTGCGCGACTACATCGGCGGCAACTGCACCGTCAGCTGCATGCTGATGGGCCTGGCCGGCCTGTTCAAGGCCGATATGGTCGAATGGCTCAGTTCCATGACCTACCAGGCCGCCTCCGGCGGCGGGGCGCGTCACATGCGCGAACTCCTCACCCAGTTCGGCATTCTCAATCAGTCCGTCGGCGCGCAGCTGGCCGATCCCGCCTCGGCCATCCTGGATATCGACCGGGGCGTGCTGCAGGCGCAGCAAAACCCCGATCTGCCCCGCGAAAACTTCGGCGTGCCCCTGGGCGGCAGCCTGATCCCCTGGATCGACAAAGACCTGGGCGACGGCGTGTCCCGCGAAGAATGGAAAGGCGGCGCCGAAACCAACAAAATCCTGGGCCGTGGGCCGGGTTTCGACGCGCCCGCCGTGCCGGTCGACGGCCTGTGCGTGCGCATCGGCGCCATGCGCTGCCACAGCCAGGCGCTTACCATCAAGCTGCGCGACGACATCCCCCTGGACGAAATCAACGACGTGATCCGCGGCGGCACCGATTGGGCGCGCCTGATTCCCAACGAAAAAGAACCCTCCATGCAAGCCCTGACCCCCGTAGCGGTGACGGGCACGCTGGACATCCCGGTGGGCCGCTTGCGCAAGATGTCCATGGGGCCGCAGTATCTCAGCGCCTTCACGGTGGGCGACCAACTGCTGTGGGGGGCGGCCGAACCCCTGCGCCGCATGCTGCGCATCGCGCTGGGCGAACTCTGATGCCTCGCGCAGCCCATCTGGCCGGGGGTATCCTGGCGCTTGCCTTCCTTTTCGACGGCGCGGCCCAGGCGGCCAGTTTCGGGCATGCGCGCCTGTTGTCCGCCGCGGGCGCCCCCCTGGCCATCCGCGTGCCGATCCAGGGCCTGTCCTCGGCAGATCTGCAGGCCTTGTCCGTCCGGCCCGCCCCGGCCGCCGACTGGGCCGCCGCAGGGCTGACGCCGCCCGTGGCCCTGGATCACTTGCGCGTCAGCGTCGAAGTCGGCGCCAAACCCTCGGACAGCCGGGTGCTGCGGGTGGATTCCAGCCTGCCCTTCGTCGGCGGCCTGGCCGATCTTTTGCTGGAGGTGCAGACCGCCGCCGGGCGGCAGCGCTACCAGGTCTCCATCCTGGCGCCCGGGCCGGTGCAGGCCCCGCCGGCGGCGCCTGCCCGCGCCGTGGCGGGCGACGTCCCGGCGGCCGCCGTCGAGGCCGCGCCGGCGCCCACCAGCCGCCGCGTGCCCGCAGGCGCGATCACCATCCATGGGGGCGACACGATGTGGCGCGTGGCGCGCCGCCATGCGGTCGATCAGGTCACGATCTATCAGTTGATGATGGCTCTGCAGCGGGCCAACCCCCAGGCCTTCATCCACGACAACATCAACCTGCTGCGCACCGGCGCGGTGCTGACCATGCCCAGCCGCGACGACATGCTGTCGATTTCCGATGCCGAGGCCCGGCGGCAGTTCGTGGCCCAGACCGCCGCGTTCAATCGCTTGCGCGGCACGCTGGCCGCATCGACGGCGGCCCCGCCGGCGGGGCAGGGCGCTTCAGGCCCGGTTTCCACGGCCGCCCCGCCGACGCCTCGGGATGCGTCCAGCGCGGGGGATCGCCTGCAACTCAGCCAGGGCAGTTCCGCCGATGCGGACGCCGCCCGGGGGCATGCCCTGAAAGACGCCGAATCCCGCGTGGGCCAGTTGCAGGACAATGTGCAGAACCTGAATCAGGCGCTGCAGGCGCAGGGCGAAGCCGCCCGCAGCGCGGTGGTCGATGGCGCCAAGGCCGTGACCGAATCCATCGACAAGATCGCCGGGGCCATCAGCCAGGCCAGCCAGGAAGCCGCCAGCCAGGCGGATGCCCGGCTTGAAGCCGGGTCGGCGGACGGCGGCGGGGCCGGGCCGGCGGATGCCGCTGCGCCGTCCGCCTCGTCTTCGGCGGCGGGGGCGGGTTCATCCCCGGATCCGGCTGCCAGCCCATCGGGCGTCCCGCCCGGTCAGGCAACGGGTTCGCCGGACGCCCAGCCGCAGGATGGCGCGGCCCATGGCCCGGCCGATGCGCCCGCCAACGGCGCAACAGCGGCCCCGTCGGCGGCTGCGGCGGCCGGCGGGGCCGCCGCGCCGACAGACGCGGGCGCGGCGGCTTCCAGCGCGGGCGCGGCATCCACGGCGACGCAAGCTACGGCCGCGCAGGCAATGGAATCCCGCACATCCGCCCAGGCGTCGGGGGCGGCCGCGTCGGCCGCGTCCCGGCCGGGCAGCGCATTGGGCACGGCGGCCGGCCCGGGGCTGGCGGCGGCGTCCGCCGCCCCGGCCGATGATGCCGCCGTGTCCATTCCCGCGCCGTCGGTCAAGACCGAACACCGCGTGTCCTGGATTCAGGATCACCTGCTGGCGGTGATGTCGGGCCTGTTGGCCTTCATCGTCCTATTGATTGCGTGGCTGCTGCGCCGGGCCAATCTCACGCGCGATGCGGCCGATGCCGGCCAGGTGGTCACGGATGCCATGGTGCGCGAAAAACTCCAGGGGGTGGATCTGGACCTGCCCGTGCGCGACGCGCCGCGCCGTTGATCGGACGGACGGGCTGAATGGGCCGAATCGTGCTGGGCCTGGCCTACGACGGATCCGACTGGCACGGCTGGCAGACCCAGCCGGATCGCCACACGCTGCAAGATGCTCTGCAGGACGCGCTGGCGCGCTTCCTGGCCCAGGCCGCGGTGCCGACGGTCTGCGCGGGCCGCACCGATACCGGCGTGCATGCGCTGCAGCAGGTGGTGCATCTGGACACGGCGGCCGAGCGGCGCGATGAATCCTGGGTGCGCGGGCTCAACGCCTTGCTGCCGCCCAGCGTGCGCGTGCAGTGGGCCCGGCCCGTGGCGGCGGACTTCCATGCCCGGTTCGATGCGCGGGCGCGGACATACCTGTATCTCCTGCACAGCGCCCCGGTGCGGTCGCCGATTTTGCGGGGCCGGGCGGGCTGGGTGCACGATGCGCTGGACGGCGACGCGATGCGCGCGGCGGCCGGCCTGCTGCTTGGCCAGCACGATTTCAGCGCATTTCGCTCGTCGCAATGCCAGGCCCGCAGTCCGGTGCGCACCCTGCAGCAGCTGGACATCCAGCGCCAAGGCGATTTTTTCATTTTCCGGTTTTGCGCCAATGCCTTCTTGCACCACATGGTGCGCAACCTGATGGGCTGCCTGCTGATGGTCGGCCGGGGGCGGCGGCCGCCCGGCTGGGTGGGCGAAGTCCTGGCTGGTGCGGATCGCCGCCGCGCAGCGGCCACGTTCATGGCCGATGGCCTGTACCTGGCCCATGTGGCCTATCCCCACGCGCCCGGTCTGCCCCTGGAAACCGCCGCCCAGGCCATGCGGCGGCACATGGGGATTCCCCTTTCTTGGTGAATTCCCCAAGATGTCCGCCCGTCACGCCGGGTCGGCATCAGCTAGAATTGGACGTTTGACAATGGCCGGGGCGCTTGGGCCCCGACGTTTCGTGCAGTATGGGCGGGCCGATGAAAATACTACTGAAAATAGCCAGCTGGATTGATGCGCTCAATACGCTGGTGGGGCGCGGGATCACCTGGCTGGTGCTGGTCGTGGCCGTGATCAGCGCCGGCAACGCCATCATGCGCAAGTTCTTCAATCTCAGCTCCAACGCATGGCTGGAGCTTCAATGGTATTTGTTCGGCGCCATCTTCCTGCTGGCCGCCGGGTTCACTTTCCTGCGCAACGAGCATGTGCGCGTCGATGTGCTGTCGCAGCGCCTGTCCGAACGCGCGCAGGTGGGCATCGAGATCTTCGGGGTGCTTTTCTTCCTGTTGCCGGCGGCCTGCCTGGTGCTGTGGCTGTCGATCCCCTTCTTCTGGGACTCGTTCATCTCCCATGAGCTGTCATCCAATACGGACGGGCTGATCCGCTGGCCGGCCAAGCTGCTGCTGCCCGTGGGCTTCGGCCTGCTGATTCTGGCGGGGGTGTCGCATCTGATCAAGTGCATCGGGTTTCTGCGCGGAGATTGCCGCAACCCCATGCAGGTCTCGGACGGGAAATCCTCCGAAGAAGCCCTGGCCGACGAGATTCTCGCCCAGCGGCTGGCCGCCGAACACAACGTGCCGGCACAGGGGCGCTGACCATGGCATTTATCGTCGATAATCTTGCGCCGATCATGTTCTGCAACCTGATCGGGTTCCTGCTGTTGGGTTTTCCGGTGGCCTTCTCCCTGGCCGCGACCGGGGTGGTGTACGGCCTGGTCGCCGTCGAGTTCAACCTCATGAGCCCCTTGCTGTTCCAGGCCTTGCCGCAGCGCATCTTCGGCATCGTTAGCAACGACTCGCTGCTGGCCGTGCCGTTTTTCACGTTCATGGGGCTGATCCTCGAACGCTCGGGCATGGCCGAGGATTTGCTGGATACCGTCGGGCGCTTGTTCGGTTCGCTGCGCGGCGGCCTGGCCATTGCCGTGGTGTTCGTCGGGGCCTTGCTGGCGGCCACCACCGGGGTGGTGTCGGCCTCGGTCATCTCCATGGGCCTGATTTCCCTGCCCATCATGTTGCGCTATGGCTATGACCGGCGGTTGGCCGCCGGGGTCATCGCGGCCTCGGGCACTTTGTCGCAGATCATCCCGCCGTCGCTGGTGCTGATCGTGCTGGCCGACCAACTGGGCCGCTCGATCGGCGACATGTATCGCGGCGCCATGCTGCCCGGCCTGTTGCTGGCCGGCGCCTACATGGCCTACGTCTTTCTGGTGGCGTTCTTCCGGCCCGGCCAGGCGCCGGCCTTGCCCCCGGAGGCGCGCGGCGAGGTCGATGCGCGGGGCCGCCGGGGCTTGCGCTCCCTGTTGGTGCTCACCGTGATCGCCGCCGCAGCCGCGCATTTCGGCTCTGATTATTACTTCCGCTCACACACCGACATCCCCATGGACGAGCGCGTCGTCATCGTGCTGCTGATCTGGGGGGTGGCGGCCCTGGCCATGGCCCTGGGCAACCGCGTGCTGCGCCTGGGCTGGCTCTCGAAGCTGGCCGAGCAGGTGGTCTTCGTGATGATTCCCCCCCTGGCGCTGATCTTCCTGGTGCTGGGGACGATCTTCATCGGCGTGGCCACCCCCACCGAGGGCGGGGCCATGGGGGCCATGGGGGCGCTGATCATGGCCGTGTCCCGGGGACGGTTCTCGCTGACGCAGTTGCGCCAGGCCATGGAGAGCACGGCCCGCCTGACCTGCTTTGTGATCTTCATCCTGGTGGGGTCCACCATTTTCAGCCTCAGCTTCCGGGGCATCAACGGCGACCTGTGGGTCGAGCAGCTGCTGCTGCACATCCCGGGCGGCGAAACCGGCTTCCTGGTGGTGGTCAGCCTGATGACGTTCTTCCTGGCGTTCTTCCTGGACTTTTTCGAGCTGGCGTTCATCATCGTGCCGCTGCTGGGGCCCGTGGCCGATAAGATGGGCATCGACCTGATCTGGTTCGGCGTGCTGCTGGCCGTCAATATGCAAACTTCCTTCGTCCATCCGCCGTTTGGCTTCGCCCTGTTCTACCTGCGCTCCGTGGCGCCCAAGGAAGACTACCGCGACCGCGTCACGGGCCGCCTGATCGCCAAGGTCACCACGGCCCAGATCTACTGGGGTTCCATCCCCTTCATCATCATCCAGATCCTGATGGTGGCCGCCGTGCTGGCCTTTCCCGGCATGGTCACGCATTACAAAAGCGACGCCCCGACCATCAATCCATCCAGCGTGACGTTTGGCCAGGAAAGTGCCTATGGCCTGGACAGCTACGACGGCGAAGACGACGGGGGCTTCCAATGACGCCGCCGCACCGCACCCGCGTCAAGATCTGCGGCTTGACGCGCCCCGGGGATGTCTCGCTGGTGGTGGCCGCGGGGGCGGATGCCATCGGCCTGGTCTGTTTTCCGGGCAGCAAGCGCCATGTCGAGCCGCAAGCCGGCGCGCAGCTGCGGTCGGCCGTCCCGGCCTTCGTCAGCACGGTGTGTCTTTTCGTCAATCCGCAGGCCGACGCGGTGTGCCGCGCGCGGGACGCCATGCGCCCCGATGTTCTGCAGTTTCACGGCGACGAAAGCCCGGCCTTCTGCCGCCAGTTCGGCGTGCCCTACATCAAGGCGTTTCGCTTGGGGGCGCCAGGCCTGGAATCCCCCGCCCAGGTCGCCGAATCCTGCTTGCGCTACCCGGACGCCGGCGCCTGGCTGTTCGACAGCCACAGCGCGGGCTTCGGCGGCAGCGGGCAGCGCTTCGACGCCCGCCTGCTGCAGCAGTTGCCGCGCCGTCCGGCCGACCCCGCCATGGTGCTGTCCGGCGGTTTGCGGGCCGAGACCGTGGCGGCCGACATCGCGCATTGGCACCCCTATGCCGTCGACGTCAGCAGCGGGGTCGAGTCCGCCCCGGGGATAAAAGACCCCGCGCGCGTGCACGCCTTCATGCAGGCGGTGGCCCGGGCCGCCGCCCCATGAATCCATCCTCCGGGACTCATGGTTAAAATGTTCCCCTACCTGGGCCATGCCCTCGAATAATACCCCCCAAAGGAGCCTCAAATGAATCTGCATCCTGTCTTGCGCAACCTGGCCGGTGTGGCCGCACTGCTGGGCGTCATGGCTGTCCCCCAGGTCCAGGCCCAATCCGTCGCCGTCACCTCGATCGTCGAGCATCCCGCCCTGGATTCCGTCAAGGACGGCGTCCAGGAAGCCCTGGACAAGGCCGGTTACACGCAGGCCAAGGGCCTGAAATGGCAGTTCCAGACGGCTCAGGGCAATACGGCCATCGCCGCCCAGATTGCACGCAAGTTCATCGGCGACAAGCCCGACGTGATCGTCGCCATCGCCACGCCGTCGGCCCAGGCGGTGGTGGCCGCCACCAAGACCATTCCCGTGGTCTATTCCGCCGTCACCGATCCGGTCGCCGCCCAGCTGGTGCCCGGCTGGGCGGCCTCGGGCACGAACGTCACCGGCGTGTCGGACGCGCTGGCGCTGGATGCCCAGATTGCCCTCATCCAGAAAATCGTGCCCGATGCCAAGCGCGTCGGTATGGTCTACAACCCGGGCGAAGCCAACTCCGTGGTCGTGGTCAAGCAGCTGCGCGAGGCCCTGCCCAAGGTCGGCATGTCGCTGGTCGAAGCCACGGCGGCCCGCACGGTGGATGTGGGCGCCGCGGCGCGTAGCCTGGTGGGCAAGGTCGACGTCATCTACACCAACACGGACAACAACGTCGTGTCGGCTTTTGAATCCCTGGTCAAAGTGGCCAATTCGGCCAAAATCCCCTTGGTGGCCTCCGATACCGACAGCGTCAAGCGCGGCGCCATCGCAGCCCTGGGGGTCAATTACCGCGACCTCGGCGTGCAGACCGGCAACCTCGTGGTGCGTATCCTGAAAGGCGAGAAGCCCGGCGACATTCCGTCCGAAACCAGCGCCAAGCCCGAACTCTTTGTCAATCCCGCCGCCGCCGAAAAACAAGGGGTCGTCCTATCCGACGCCTTGCTGAAATCCGCCGCCGAAATCGTCAAGTAATCCGGCAGCGGCCTGTGTCCGCGCGGGCGGCCCCGTGCGGACACAGGCTGCGGGCCCGCCCGATGAAATCCAATCCCTGAGCGGCCAGGCAGGGCCTTGGCCAGTCGTCCGCCGGTTTTCCAGAGAGTTCCATGTCCATTTACTCCATGTGGGGTGCCTTCGAGATCGGTCTGATCTTCGGCCTGGTGGCCCTGGGCGTCCTGATTTCCTTTCGCATCCTCAATTTTCCCGACCTGACGGTGGACGGCAGCTTCCCGCTGGGCGGGGCCACGGCGGCCATCCTGATCCACCATGGGATGGATCCGTTCCTGGCGACGCTGATCGCCACCCTGGCCGCCGGCGTGGCCGGGATGATCACCGGTTGGCTCAACGTCAGCCTGAAAATCATGGATCTGCTGGCCAGCATCCTGATGATGATCGCCCTGTACTCGATCAACCTGCGCATCATGGATGCGCCCAACATCCCCCTGATCACCGAGCCCACCGTCTTCAGCGTGCTGCAGCCCGACAGCCTGGACGATTTCGTGGCGCGCCCGCTGATTCTGCTGGCGCTGGTCATTGCCGTGAAGCTGGCCCTGGACTGGTTCCTGTCCACCCAGGTGGGCCTGGCCATGCGCTCGACGGGCTCCAATCCGCGTATGGCGCGGGCCCAGGGCATCCATACCGGCCGCATGATTCTGCTGGGGATGGCCATCTCCAACGCCCTGTGCGGCCTGGCCGGGGCCTTGTTCGCCCAGTCCCAGGGGGGCGCCGACATCTCCATGGGCATCGGCACCATCGTCATCGGTCTGGCCGCCGTGATCATCGGCGAAACCATCTTCCCCTCGCGCCGCCTGGTGGTCGTCACCCTGGCGGTCATCATCGGCGCGGTGCTGTACCGCTTCTTCATCGCCCTGGCCCTGAACGCGGATTTCGTCGGCCTGAAGGCCCAGGATCTCAACTTGGTCACCGCCGTGCTGGTCACCGTGGCCCTGGTGATTCCGCTGCTCAAGCAGCGCCTGTCCAAGAAAAGGGCCTAGATCATGTTAAGCGCACAAAACCTGCAGCTCACTTTCAATCCGGGCACCCCCATCGAGACTCAGGCCTTGCGGGGGATGTCGCTGGATATCCCGGCGGGCCAGTTCGTCACCGTCATCGGCTCGAACGGCGCCGGCAAGTCCACGTTCCTCAACGCCATTTCCGGCGAACAAAGCGTGGACAGCGGAACCATTCTGATCGACGACGAGGATGTCACCCGCCAGCCCGTCTGGGATCGCGCCCGCAAGGTCGCCCGGGTCTTTCAAGACCCCATGGCGGGCACCTGTGAAAACCTGTCCATCGAGGAAAACATGTCGCTGGCCCTGGGCCGCGGGCAGTTTCGCAGCCTGCGGCGCGCCGTGCGGGAAGACATGCGGGCGCTGTTTCGAGAACGCGTGGCCGTGCTGGGCCTGGGGCTGGAAAACCGCCTGACCGACCGCATCGGCCTGTTGTCGGGCGGCCAGCGCCAGGCGGTCAGCCTGCTGATGGCGGCCTTGCGGCCGTCGCGCATCCTGCTGCTGGACGAGCACACGGCGGCTCTCGACCCGCGCACGGCCCAGTTCGTGCTGGAACTCACCGCCCGCATCGTGACCCAGCATAAACTGACCACCATGATGGTCACGCACAGCATGCGCCAGGCCCTGGACGTTGGCGACCGCACCGTGATGCTGCACCAGGGCAGGGTGGTGCTGGATGTCTCGGGCGACACACGCGCCGGCCTGGAAGTCCCTGACCTGCTGGCCATGTTCGAACGCGTGCGCGGCGAAGAACTCGCCGACGACACATTGCTGTTGGGATGAGACAGGACATGAAATAGTCCAAATGGACTATTTCATGCCTGTCGAATCGGCTTGGCTTGCAAGCCAAGCCGTGGGGGAGCTGCCACAATTCGAGCAACCCTTCATGCCTGTCGAATCGGCTTGGCTTGCAAGCCAAGCCGTGGGGGAGCTGCCACAATCCGATTTTTTGACAAAATGAATGAATTTCGTCAAAATGTCAGGATGGTGCAAAAACTTGATTCCAAAACGCAGATCGAGCGTCGCGCCCGCGTCCTGGATGCGGCGCGCTGGTGCTTTCTCAATTTTGGCTTCGCGCGCACCACGCTCGGGGACATCGCCCGGCGGGCCGGCATTTCACGCACCCTGCTGTATCACCTGTTCAAGGACAAGGAAGATATCTTCGTACAGGTGTTCGACGAATGGGTATTGTCCCGGGTGGATGCGGCCTTGCAGGCTGCCGCGCAACCGGGCACGCGGCGTCGGCGTCTGGCGCGGGTGTGCCAGGCGCTGGTGCTGGATTCGTGGTCCGAGATGGCGGACGCGCCGATGGCCGACGAATTCCAGGACGTCTACGAGCGCCTGCGCCCCAAGGTGGCCTGGGCCCATCGGGAAAAGTCGCTGGAATGCGTGGAACGCGTCCTGGAAGACCCCGCGGTGGCCCAGGTTTTTTTGTTGGCGCTGGAAGGCCTGTTCGTGGATCGGCCGGCCAAAGATACGCTGATTCAGCGGGTTCAGATACTGGTGGATCATTTCGCGCCAGCGTGAAGCGCCCGGCTCATACCGGCCCGCCCTGTGGCGATTTGCAAAATCCTTTTATACTTCCGCATAACCTGACTGAGCGTGGCTGGAAAGGGCCTTGTGAATTGCGCTCTTTTTTGACACTGAAATTATTTTCCTGGAGCTCTCCTATGTTTTTTTCGCCCCTGCCTGTCAGCCGGGCCCTGCGTCCCCTGGCCCTGGCGCTGCTGCTGACGCTGGCCGCGTGCGGCGAACAACCCCAGCAGCAGAGCATGCAGGGCATGAAAATCCCCGTCAGCGTCATCCAGGTTCAGCCGCAGCCGGCCATCGTCAACACCGATCTTCCCGGACGGGTGCAGGCCATCGAAGACGCCGAAATCCGCGCGCGGGTCACCGGTATCGTCCAGGGCATCGAATTCGAGCAGGGCGGCACGGTCAAGAAAGACCAGCTGTTGTTCACGATTGACCCGGCCCCATACCAGGCCGCCCGCGACCAGGCGGCGGCCCAGCTGCAAAATGCCCAGGCGGCGGCCCAGACCGCGCGCCTGCTGGCCCAGCGCTACAACAAGCTGATCGGCCAGCATGCCATCAGCCAGCAGGACTACGACAATGCCCGCGCCCAGTCCCGCCAGGCGGATGCGGCGGTGGTGGCCGCGCAGGCCGCCCTGGAAGCGGCTGAAATCAATTTGGGCTATACCCGAGTGACCTCGCCCATCGACGGCCAGATCGGGAAATCGCTGGTCACGGTGGGGGCCCTGGTCAGCGCCACCCAGGCCACCCAACTGGCCACTGTCCATCGCCTGGATCAGGTCTATGTGGACATTACCCAGCCGGTGTCCCAGATTTCGGCTCTGCGCCGCCAGATCGCCGACGGCATCGTGACGCCGGACGCCCAGGGCAACACCCAGGCGAAGGTTTTGCTGGAAGACGGCGGCACCTATCGCCACGATGGCACCCTGCTGTTTTCCGGGGTGGCGGTCGATCCCGGCACGGGCCAGGTCAATCTGCGGGCCTTGTTCCCCAACCCGGAACAAATCCTGCTGCCCGGCCTGTATGTGCAGGTGCGCCTGATCCAGGGCACCGACCCCAAGGCGCTGGTGGTGCCCGAACAGGCCATCCAACGCACCTCCGATGGCAACAGCACCCTGGTGCTGGTCAAGGACGGCAAGGCGGCGTTCACGCCGGTGAAGGTGGGGCCGCGCGTGGGCCAGGGCTACATCATCTACGAAGGCATCCAGGCGGGCGATCAACTGGTCGTGGCCGGTTTCCAGAAAATCCGTCCCGGCGCGCCGGTTCAGCCCATGCCGTGGCAGCCTCAGGCCAAGCCCGGCGCCCAGGGCCAAGGGGCCGGCGCGCCGCCCGCCGCGGGCGGCCAGCCCGGCGGCGCAGCGGCGGCGGGTGACGCCGCCGCGCCCGCAGCGGCCGATGGCCAGGCGAAGGCCGGCTGAACGCCGCGTCCTTTTTCCTTTATTCGGATCACACACGAGCGCTCATGCCACAGTTTTTTATCGAACGGCCGATTTTTGCCTGGGTGGTGGCCCTGGCGATTGCCCTGGCCGGCCTCATGGCCATTCCCAACATGGCGGTGTCCCAGTACCCCGAGGTCGCACCGCCCACCATCAACGTCAGCGCCACCTATCCCGGGGCGTCGGCGGCGGAAGTCTCCACCAACGTCGCCAGCATCATCGAGAACGAGCTCAACGGGGCCCAGGGCCTGCTGTACTACGAATCGGTCAGCGATTCCTACGGCCAGGCCCAGATCACCGTCACGTTCGCGCCCGGCACCGACCCGGACATGGCCCAGGTGGACGTGCAGAACCGCCTGTCCAACGTCACGGCCAAGCTGCCCGCCGCCGTGGTGCAGCAGGGCCTGCAGGTCAATCAGTCCAACTCGGGCTTCCTGATGGTGGTGACGCTGTCGTCCAAGGACGGCTCGCTGGATCAGACCGCGCTGGCCGACTACATCACCCGCAATGTGCAAAACCCCATGTCGCGGGTCAAGGGCGTGGGCAAGTTCCAGCTGTTTGCCTCGGGGCGGGCCATGCGGGTCTGGGTGGATCCGCAAAAGCTGGTCGGCTACGGACTCAGCATGGCCCAGGTCAATGCGGCCATTTCCAGCCAGAACGTGCTGATCTCCGGCGGCTCCCTGGGCGCGCCGCCCAACCCGCAGCACCAACGCGTGTCCGCGCCGCTGGAAGTCAATGGCGAGCTCAAGACCCCGGAAGAATTCGGCAACATCATCCTGCGCGCCAATCCCGACGGCTCGACGGTGCGCATCCACGATATCGCGCGGGTCGAGCTCGGGGCCGACAATTATCAGTTCGGCGCCCGCCTGAACGGCAAGCCCACGGCCGCGTTCGCCCTGTCGCTCACGCCCACGGCCAACGCGCTGGAAACCGCGAAGCTGGCCAAGGCCAAGATGGACGAGCTGGCCGCGTTCTTCCCAGACAACATCACCTACGAAATCCCCTACGACACTTCGCCCTATGTCGAGCTGTCGATCGAACAAGTGGTGCACACCCTGTTCGAAGCCATGGTGCTGGTGTTCGTGGTGATGTTCATTTTCCTGCAGAATGTGCGCTACACCCTGATCCCGGCGCTGGTGGTGCCGGTCGCCATCCTCGGGGCCTTCGCCGTGATGATGGCCCTGGGCCTGTCGATCAACGTGCTGACGATGTTCGCCATGGTGCTGGCCATCGGGATTCTGGTCGATGACGCCATCGTGGTGGTCGAGAACGTCGAGCGCATCATGGCCGAGGAAGGCCTCTCGCCCAAGGACGCCACGCGCAAGGCCATGCCGCAGATCAGCGGGGCCATCGTCGGGATCACGCTGGTGCTGACCACGGTGTTCCTGCCGCTGGCCTTCATGTCCGGTTCGGTGGGGGTGATCTATCGCCAGTTCTCGGTGGCCATGGCGGTCTCCATCCTGTTTTCCGCCTTTTTGGCCCTCAGTTTCACCCCCGCCCTGTGCGCCACCATCCTCAAGCCCATCAAGAAGGGCGAACACGCCCAGAAAGGCGGTTTCTTCGGCTGGTTCAATCGTACCTTCGAGCGCGGCACCTCGGGCTACGCCAACTGGGTGGGCCGCAGCCTGGGCCGGCCGGCGCGCATGATGCTGGTGTTTCTGCTGATGGTGGGCGTGCTGGGCTGGATGTACGTGCGCCTGCCCACGTCCTTCCTGCCCGAAGAAGACCAGGGCTACGTCATCGCCAACATCGAGCTGCCGTCGGGGGCCACGTCCAATCGCACCATCGAAACCATCGAGCAGGTCGAAGGCTATTTCATGCGCCTGCCCCAGGTGGCCAATACGATTGCCGTGCAGGGTTTCAGCTTCAATGGCAATGGCCTGAATGCCGCCATTGCCTTCGTCACCCTGAAAGACTTCTCCGAGCGCAAGGGGCCGGGGGACTCGGCCCAGGCCATTTCCGGCGAAGCCATGGGCCGGCTGCTGTTCGGCCTGCCCGATTCGATGGTCATTTCCATCATCCCGCCCGCCATCTCGTCGCTGGGCAATGCCGCCGGCTTCGACCTGCGTCTTGAAGACCGCGGCGGCATCGGCAACAGCGCCCTGCAGGCGGCCGCCCAGCAATTGCTGCAGCTGGCGGCCCAAAGCCCGATCCTCGCCGACACCCGGATCACCGGCCTGGGGGCCGGCCCCCAGCTGCACGTGCAGATCGACCGCGCCAAGGCCGCCGCCCTGGGGGTGGATTTCTCCGAAGCCGCCAGCCTGATCAGCACGGCCATCGGCTCGTCCTATGTGGGCAAGTTCACCAATCAAGGCTGGGTGCAGAACATCTGGGTGCAGGCCGAGCAGTCCGCGCGCATGAGCCCGGACGACATTCTGCAGCTCAACGCGCTCAACCAGCAGGGCGAAGCCGTGCCTCTGTCGTCGTTCGTCAGCGTCGATTGGGGCACGGGTCCGGTGCAGGTCGTGCGCTATAACGGCTACGAGTCCGTGCGCATCGGGGGCTCCGCCGCGCCGGGCTATGCCACCGGCGAAGCCATGGCCGAGATGGAACGCCTCATCGCCCAACTGCCCGGCGGGCTGGCCTACGAATGGACCGGCCTGTCCTACCAGGAAATCCAGGCGGGCAACCAGTCCACCATTCTGATGGGCCTGTCCGTGCTGGTGGTCTTCATGGTGCTGGCCGCCCTGTACGAAAGTTGGGCGATCCCGCTGTCGGTCATGCTGGCCGTGCCGCTGGGGATGCTGGGGGCGGTGCTGCTCAGTAGCCTCATGGGCAAATCCAACGACGTCTATTTCATGGTGGGGATGGTGACCGTCATCGGGCTGGCGGCCAAGAACGCCATCCTGATCGTCGAATTCGCCAAAGACCTCTACGCCAGCGGCGCCGGCCTCAAGGAAGCCGCCGTCGAAGCGGCGCGCCTGCGCTTCCGGCCCATCCTGATGACTTCATTCGCCTTCATCCTGGGGGTCGTGCCCCTGGTGCTGGCCAACGGCGCGGGGGCGGCCAGCCAGAACGCCGTGGGCCTGGGGGTGATGGGCGGCATGCTGGCTGCGACGCCGCTGGCCGTGATGTTCGTTCCCTCCTTTTTTGTCGTGATATTGAAATTGTTCAAGACCAAACCCAAGTTGCTGGGCCACCAGGCGGCGATTATCCCGTCGGCCGAAGACGCCCGTCCGGGAGACCGCTCATGACCGTCCTGACCAACGCCGCCCGGCTGGGGGCCATGACGGCACTGAGCCTGGCCCTGGGGGCGTGCTCGCTGGCGCCCACCTACCAGCGCCCGGCCGCCCCGGTGCCGGATCTCTTTCCGGCGGCGGCGCCGGACGCCGCAGCCCGGCCCGGGGCGGCGCTGCCCGCCTGGCGCGAGGTTTTCCCCGACCCCAGGCTGCAGGCCCTGATCGAACTGGCCTTGCAAAACAACCGCGACCTGCGCATCGCCATCGAGCGCGTCGAGGAAGCCCAGGCCCAGTACGGTATCGCCCAAAGCGACCGCCTGCCCACGCTGGGCATCGGCGGCACGGGCCAGATCACCCGTTCGCCTGAAAACATGCGCAGCGGCGGGGCGGACAGCAGTTCGGTCAGCCGCACCTATATGGCGGGCGTGGGCATGACGGCTTTCGAGCTGGATCTGTTCGGCCGGGTGCGCAATCTCAGCGAAGCGGCCTACCAGCAGTATCTGGCCACCGAGCAGGCCCGGCGCACCGTGCAATTGAGCCTGATCGCCCAGACTGCCGAGGCGTATTTCAAGCTGCGTTCCGCCCAGAGCCTGCACACCTTGATGCGCAAGACCCTGGACGCCCGCGAAGCCTCCCTCAAGCTGGTTCAGGCGCGCTTCGACGTGGGGGTTGCTTCAGACCTCGATCTGGCACAGGCACAGGCGCAGCTGGATACCGTGCGCGCCGATCTGGTCGCCGCGCAGCGCGAAATCGCCTTGGCCGGCAATGCCTTGCAATTGGTTCTCGGCGCGCCGATGCCGGACGGCCTGCCCGCCGCGCTGCCGTTTGGCCGCGACCAGCTGCTGGCGTCGATCCCGGCGGGCTTGCCGTCGCAGCTGCTGGAACGCCGCCCGGACATCATCGGGGCCGAACATGCCCTGATGGCCGCCAATGCCCAGATCGGCGCGGCGCGCGCGGCCTTCTTCCCGAACATCAGCCTGACGGGCCTGCTGGGCTTTGCCAGCCCGCAGCTGGATGCCTTGTTCGGCGGCAGTCACCGCTATTGGCAATTCAGCCCGCAAATCCAGATGCCGATCTTTTCGGGCGGGGTGCGCGGCAACCTGGATCTGGCCAAGGCGCGCAACAACATCGCCGTCGCCACCTACGAGAAAACCATCCAAACGGCCTTCCGCGAAGTGGCCGACGGGCTGGCGGGCGAAGCCACCTACAGCCGGCAGCTGGATGCCTTGCGGGCCACCGAGTCCTCCGCCCTGAAAGCCCTGAAGCTGTCCGAGATCCGCTACGAGACCGGCATCGACAGCTTTCTGCAGGTGCAGACGGCCCAGGTCAATCTCTACAGCGTCCAGCAGCAGTTCATCCAGCTGGGCACCGCGGCCCTGTTCAACCGGGTCGAACTCTACAAGGCACTGGGCGGCGGCTGGTCCCCGGATGATGTGCCGGCCAAGGACGAGTAATGGAACTCGGTATCAATATCGACCACGTGGCGACTTTGCGCCAGATGCGTCTGACTTCGTATCCCGACCCCTTGCAGGCGGCCCTGCGGGCCGAGGACGCGGGGGCCGACCTCATCACCCTGCATCTGCGCGAAGACCGGCGGCACATCCAGGACGCCGATGTGCACGCGATCCGGCCCGCCTTGCGCACGCGCATGAACCTCGAATGCGCGATCACGCCGGAAATGCTGGATATCGCCTGCGCCGTCCAGCCCCAGGACGTCTGCCTGGTGCCGGAGAACCGGCTGGAACTCACCACCGAGGGCGGCTTGGACGTCCTGGGCCGCACCGCCGAGGTCGCGTCCGCCGTGGCCCGTCTGCGGGATGCGGGCATCCGGGTGTCCCTGTTCATCGACCCCGAGGCCGACCAGATCGAGGCCGCCGCCCGGATCGGCGCGCCCGTGATCGAGCTGCATACGGGCACCTATGCCGACGCGGCCGATGCCGCGTTGCGGGACCAGCAGCTGGATCGCCTGCGCCGCGCCATCGCGGTGGGCGTGGGGCTGGGGCTGCGCGTCAATGCCGGCCATGGCCTGCATTACGACAATGTGTCGGCCATCGCCGCCTTGCCGGGGATCAGCGAACTGAATATCGGCCACGCGATCGTCGCCCAGGCGGTGTTCGATGGCTGGGAGCCCGCCATCCGGCGCATGAAGGCCTTGATGCGCCAGGCGGCGGCCCGCTGATCGCCACATCATCCCCCCAGCCCCCGCTGTGGGGCGGCGGGTTCATCCGCGTGTCTTGGCAGCCGTCCGCGACGTCTGCGCCACGCCCCTGCGACAGGAGCTTGTGTGTCTGATTTTCTCAATACGCTGTTTGCGCGCCAATCCGTCAAGTTCGTCCAAGCCCCGGGGCCGGACGACGCGGCGCTGGATCTCATCCTGCAGGCGGCGGTGCGGGCGCCCGATCACGGCGCTGTGCATCCCTGGCGCTTTGCGCTGGTTCGGGGCGCGGATGTCCCCGCCCTGGTGGACGTGGCCGTGCAGGCGGGCCTGGATGAAAACAAACCGTTGCCGGCGCACAAGGTCGCCGGGGCGCGAACCTGGCTGTCCCGGGTGCCTCTGGTGATTCTGCTGGCGTGCCGGCCCGATCCCCATGGCCGCATCCGCCCGGAAGAAAGCCGGCTGGCCGTCGGCGCGGCCGTGATGAACATGCTGAATGCCGCCCATGCCCTGGGTTTCCATGGGTTTTGGAGCACCGGCCTGGGCACTTACCTGGACGGCATGGGCGCGGCCCTGGGCTTTGACCCCTTGGACGAGCACTTCATGGGCTACCTGGCGCTGGGCACGCCGATCGAGGCCCCCGCGCCGGCGGCCCGGCCGGATTACCGCAATTTTGTGCGCGACTGGCACGCCTGAGCCTCGATCCCTTCCAAGATAGGGCATTCCGGGCGCTGATCCCCATGGCAATGCCGCGCCAGCGTGCGCAGCGTATCGGCCATGCTTTGCAGCACGGCGGCCTTGGCTTCCAGGGCGTCGATGTGCGCCAGCGCCAGTTTCTTGACTTCCGCGCTGGCGCGCCGGTGGTCATGCCAGAGACCGGTCAACTCGGCGATTTGCGCCAGCGAGAACCCCAGCTCGCGGGCGCTGCGGATAAAGCGCAGCGCGTGCAGATCGGCGTCGTCGTACAGGCGGTAGCCCGCGCTGCTGCGGCCCCGGGGCTTGAACAGGCCCTGGGACTCGTAGTAGCGGATCATTTTCGGGCTCAGGCCGGTCAGCCGGGCGGCGGTGCCGATGGTATGCATGGGGCCTCCTCAGATTTTCGGGTTCGGGGCGCGGGCCCGCAGGGCCTGGGTTTTCAGGCGCAGGGCATTGCCGACGACGAAGACGCTGGACAGGGCCATGGCGCCCGCCCCCAGCATGGGGGACAGCTGCAGGCCGGTCCAGGGGTAGAGCGCGCCGGCCGCCACCGGAATCAGGGCGGCGTTGTAGGCAAAGGCCCAGAACAGGTTCTGGCCGATGTTGCGCAAGGTCTTGCGCGACAGGATGATGGCCCGGGCCACGGATTCCAGGTCTTCGTTCATCAGCACGATGTCGGCGGACTCGATGGCCACGTCGGTGCCGCGCCCCATGGCAATCCCCACATCGGCGCTGGCCAGGGCCGGGGCGTCGTTGATGCCGTCGCCGACGAACGCGACCGGCCCCGCCGCCTGGCGCAGTTCGCGCAGGCGCGCCGCCTTGTGTTCGGGCAAGGTCTGGGCATGCACGATGTCGATGCCCAGGCTTTGCGCCGCCGCCCGGGCGGCGGCTTCGTGGTCTCCGGTGATCAGCGCCGTCTTCAGCCCCAGGGCGTGCAATTGCTCGACCAGGGGCCGCGCCGAGGGGCGCAGCGTGTCGGCGACGCCCACGATGGCCGCCAAATGGCCGTTGCGGGCCACATAGAAAGGCGTCTTGCCCGCCAGGCCCAACTGCTCGGCCTGGGCCAGCGCGTGCTCGTCCAGCGGAATGCGCCGATCCTGCATCAGGCGGCGCGATCCCATCAGGTAGTGATCCGCCCCCACGTCCGCCTGCACACCCGCGCCGGTGATGGCCTGGAAATGGGCGGCGGCGGGAACGGTCAGCCCGGCGGCCTGGGCGGCTTGGCGGACGGCATGGGCAATCGGGTGCTCGGATCCGCTTTGCACCGCCGCCAGGGCTTCAAGCAGCGGGCCGCGCGGGGATTCATCCTGGATCAGCAGGTCGGTCAGGGCGGGGCGCCCCTCGGTCAAGGTGCCGGTCTTGTCGAAGGCGATCACCCGGGCGTCGCGCAGCCGCTGCAAGGCATCGCCCTGGCGAAACAGAATCCCCAGGCCGGCGGCGCGGCCGGTGGCCACCAGGATGGAGATCGGGGTGGCCAGGCCCATGGCGCAGGGGCAGGCGATGATCAGCACCGCCACGCCGGCCACCAGGGCGTGGGCCAGGGCGGGGGCCGGCCCCCAGATCAACCAGGCGGCAAAGGTCAGGGCGGCCAGCCCCATCACGGCCGGGACGAACCAGGCCGTCACCTGATCGATTTTTTGCTGCACGGGCAGCTTGCCGGCCTGGGCCTGTTCAACCAGACGCACGATTTGCGCCAGCACGGTATCGGCCCCGACTTCGGTGACGCGCATGCGCAAGCTGCCCTGGGTGTTCAAGGTGCCGCCGATCAGGCGGTCATCCGGGCGGCGCGCCACCGGCATGGGTTCGCCGGTCATCATGGATTCGTCCACCCAGGATTCGCCTTCGACGACCACGCCGTCCACCGGGATTTTTTCGCCGGGCCGCACACGGACATCATCGCCGCGTGCCAGTTGGGCGACAGGCAGCTCGATCCAGTGGCCGGCGCGGTGCGTCCAGGCGGTGCGGGGCTGCAGGTCGAGCAACTGGCGGATGGCGGCCCCCGCGCGGCCCTTGGCCCGGGATTCCAGCCAGCGTCCCAGGAGAATCAAGGTGGCGACCACGGCGGCGGCTTCAAAATACAGGTGGCGGGAATCCGCCGGGAAGTGGGCCGGCGCCAGGGTTACCAAGGTGGAATACAGCCAGGCGCTGCCCGCCCCCAACGCCACCAGGGTGTTCATGTCCGGGCCTGCGTGGATCAGCGCCTTGAAGCCCCGGCTGAAGAATGGGCGCCCCGGGCCGGCCAGCACGGCGCTGGTCAGAACCCACTGCATCCAGGCCAGCGCCTGCGAAGACAGGTTGGCCTGCACCCAGTGGTGCATGGCGGGGATCAGGTGGCCGCCCATTTCCACGATGAACACGGGCAGGGTCAGGATCAGGGCCCAGACAAAGCGGCGGCCCGCTTGCGGATCTTCGGCGCTGTCGCCCGGCTTGGGCGCGGCGGACCGCGCCGGGGCGAGGCGCGCCGCATAGCCGCGCTTGTCCACCGCCGCAATCAGGGCCGCGGGGTCGGTGTCTTGCCGCGCCAGCACCACGTGGGCCCGGTGGGTGGCCAGATTGACGCTGGCCTGGGCCACCCCGGGGACTTTGCCCAAGGCTGTCTCCACCCGGCGCACGCAAGATGCGCAGGTCATGCCTTCGATGTCCAGGTCGATGCTGGGTAGGGCGGTGTTGCTCATGCGGGGCTCCTGTTGATGCGGCATGGTGACAGGATCAAGCTTGACCCAGGGGCAAGGTCAAGCCCTTGTGCTTGCCCCCGTGGCAAGGTTTACCATACAAGGGATGCGGCTTGTCGAGCACCGGCCGGGCCGTTGGGCCACGGCGGCGGGCTCGGGCAGGCCGGCCGATGGGGGATTCCCCGCCTTTGACGGAGATTTTAATGAAAGCCGAATTCATTGTTTCAGACATGACGTGCAATCACTGCGTGCAGACCATCACCCGGGCCGTGCAGACGGCGGCCCCGGGGGCCCGCGTGCAGGTCGATCTGGACGCCCGCCGGGTCAGCGTGGAAGCGGCGGTCGAGGCCGCCGCGCTGCAGGCGGCCATTGCCGAAGAAGGCTATGACGTGCGCTTGGCTTGAACGGAGGCCGCCATGGGAATGCGTATTGATTGCGACGTGGCCATCATCGGCGCGGGTTCGGCCGGCTTGCCGGCCTACCGCGAGGTCGTCAAGGCGGGTCTGAAGCCCCTGCTGATCGAATCCGGCCCGCACGGCACGATGTGCGCCCGGGTGGGCTGCATGCCGTCCAAGCTGCTGATCGCCGCCGCCGAGGCCGCCGCCGCAGTGCGGCATGCGCCGGGCTTCGGGATACATGTGTCCGATGCGCCCCGGGTGGATGGGGAGGCGGTGATGGCGCGCGTCCGGAGCGAACGCGACCGCTTCGCCGGCTTCGTGGTGGACGATGTGCGGGCCATGCCGCCGGAACACCGCCTGGATGCCCACGTCGAATTCCTGCGCGACGGGGTGCTGCAAAGCAGCCAGGGGCACGAAATCCACGCCGCCCGCATCGTGATCGCTACCGGCACCCGGCCGGTCGTGCCCGACCTCTACCAGCCCCTGGGCGAGCTGGCCATCGTCAACGACGATGTCTTCGATTGGCGCGACTTGCCCCGCAGCGTGCTGCTGGTGGGGTCGGGCGTGATCGGGGTCGAACTCGGCCTGGCCCTGGCCCGCCTGGGGGTGCGCGTGCGCCTGCTCAATCGCTCGGACAGCTTTGCGCACCTGGCCGATCCCGCCGTGCGCCGGGCCGCGGTCGATCTGCTGGCGCCGGAACTCAAGCTGATCCAGAACGCTCGGGTCACGACGGTGCAGCGCCGGGGCGATCAGGCGCTGGTGGGCTGGACGGTGGGTGACGGCCCGGAAACCCAAGAATCCTTCGACCGCGTCTTGCTGACCGCCGGGCGCAGGCCGGCGCTGGCGGCCTTGCGCCTGGCGCGCACCAGCATGCCGCTGGACGAGCGCGGCATGCCCCGGTTCGATCCCGAGACCCTGCAGGTCGACGGTCAGCCGGTTTTCCTGGCGGGCGACGTCACCGGCCGCCATGCCATCCAGCACGAGGCCTCGGACGACGGTCGCCTGGCGGGGCGCAATGCCGCCGCCTGGCCGGCGGTGCGCCCCGGTAGCCGCCGGGCGCCGATGGCGGTGGTCTTCAGCAATCCGCAAATCATGCAGGTGGGCGGCGGCTATGCCGCCTGCGATCCCGATGCCGTGGCCATCGGGGCGGTCGACTGGGCCCGCCAGGGCCGCGCGCGGGTCATGCGGCGCAATCAGGGGCTGCTGCGGGTATACATGCGGCGGGACGATCAGCGTTTCCTGGGGGCGGAGATGGTCGGCCCCGACGCCGAGCATGTGGCCCATTTATTGGCCTGGGCGCTGCAGATGGGCTTGAGCGTGCCGCAGATGCTGGCGCTGCCGTTCTACCATCCGACCATCGAGGAAGGCATCCGCACGGCATTGCGGGATGCGCTGAAGTAGCCCCGCGCCGCCCGGGGCCCGCGGCACCCGGACGGCGCGGGGCTCAATCCAGCAGCGGATCCAGCGCGGCCCGCAGGTCGTCCTGCGATTCGCCGTCCGACGCCAGCCAGACGGCCTTGCCCGCCTGGTCGAAGGCGTAGATGCCCCGGCTATGGGCGACCTCGTAGGCGCTGTCGGCCTCGCCCGGGCGGGGCTTCTCGATCTGATAGGCCACCCGATAGCGTCGCGCCAGGTCGGCAATCGCGGTTTCATCCCCCGTCAGGCCGATGGCCCGGGGGTCGAACAGATCCACATAGGCCTGCAGGATATCCGGCGTGTCGCGGTGCGGATCCACGCTGATGAACACAATGCGCACCTGATCGGCCCGCGGGCCGAGGGATTCGGTCAGTTGGGCCAGCTGGGCCATGGTGGTGGGGCAGATGTCCGGGCAGCTGGCGTAGCCGAAGAACAGCAGCACCACCTTGCCCCGGAAGTCCTGCTGGGTCACGGCCACGCCGCCGGCGCCTTGCAGCGAGAATTTCAGGTCGGGCAGAAATCCGCGCACAGGATGCACCGTGGCGCCGGCCAGCCCCGGGCTCAATAGCCAGCACAACAGGCCGGCGGCCAGCCAGCGGGCGGCCCGCCGACCCGGGCGGCGGGGCGGCGGGAGGGGGGCGGATCCACCCGGCGCGCGGCGGGCCATGGGCTGGTTCCGGCGGGCGCGGCGCATCATGGGCGGGGTGGCGACGGGCGTTGCCAAGGCGTCAGGGCGCGGTCAGGCCGCTGTGGCGCAGCAGGGCGTCCAGCGACGGGTCGCGTCCGCGAAAGGCGCGGAAGGACTCGGCGGCGGGCCGGGCCCCGCCCACGGCGATGACTTCATCCAGGTAGCGCCGGCAGGTATCCGGGTCGAAGACATTGCGCGTGCCGTCGGCCTGATCCCGGGCTTGTTCCTCGAAGGCGGCAAACGCGTCGGCGGACAGCACTTCGGCCCATTTGTAGCTGTAGTAGCCCGCCCCGTACCCCCCGGCGAACAAGTGGGAAAACGCGTGCGGAAAACGGTGCCAGGCGGGCGGGATCAGCAGGGCGACTTCCTGGCGCACGGCATCCAGGGTGTCCAGCACCGCGCTGATGGACAGGCCGTGGTTCTGTGTGTGGATCAGCATGTCGAACAGCGCGAATTCCACCTGCCGCAGCGCCTGCAGGCCGCTTTGGAAGTTTTTCGCGGCCAGCAGCTTGTCGTACAGCGCCCGGGGCAGGGTTTCGCCTGTCTCGGCATGGCGGGTCAGGGACTTGAGCACCCCCCATTCCCAGCAGAAGTTTTCCATGAACTGCGAAGGCAGTTCGATGGCGTCCCACTCGACCGCGGCGAAGGCGGCGGCGCCGGGCTCGTCCACCCGCGACAGCAGGGTATGCATGGCATGGCCGCTTTCGTGGAACAGGGTGATGACCTCGTCGTGCGTCAGCTGGGCTTCGCGGCCGTCGTGCGGCGCGGAAAAATTGCAGGTCAGCCAGGCCAGCGGGCAGTGCAGGGCCTCGCCGCGGCGGCGCCGGCTGCGTTCGCTGTCCACCCAGGCGCCGCCTTGCTTGCCCGGGCGGGCGTACAGATCCATCCCCAGGCGGCCCAGTTCCCGGCCCTGGGCGTCCAGCACCTGGTAGATGCGGGCGTCGGCGTGCCAGGCCGGGGCGTCGCAGGCCCGCAGGCGCACGCCGAACAAGGTGTGGATGACCTGGAACAGGCCTTCGAGCACCTGGGATTCGGTGAAATAGGGCCGCAGGGCCTCGTCGGAGTAGGCGTAGCGTTGTTCGCGCAGGCGCTCGGAGGCATACGCCACGTCCCAGGGTTCCAGGGTTTCCAGGTTCAGTTCCCGGGCGGCGAACAGGCGCAGTTCGTCCAGGTCGCGCTGGGCGCTGGGCCGGGCCTTGGCCGCCAGCTCGCGCAGAAAGCCCATCACCTGGTCGGCGCTGTCGGCCATGCGGGTTTCCAGGCGCAGCGCGGCGAAGTCCGCGTAGCCCAGCAGGCTGGCTTCTTCGGCGCGCAGGGCCAGCAGGGATTCGATGGATTCGGAATTATCGAAGGCGACGTCGCCCTGCTCGGAGGCGCGCGTGGCATAGGCGCGATAGACCGTCTGGCGCAGGTCGCGGTCCCGGGCGTGCTGCATCACCGGCAGGTAGCAGGGCATGTGCAGACTGAGTTGCCAGCCATCCTCGCCCGCCGCCTGGGCCCGCTGACGGGCCTGGGCAACGACGTTGTCGGGCAGGCCTTGCAGGCGTTCGGCGTCGGTGACCCGCAGGAACCAGCCATCGGTGGCATCCATGACGTTTTCGGAAAATTTCTGTGACACCTGGGCCTGCAGGTCGGCGTTGCGCGCATAAGTTTCGCGTGCTTCGCCCTGCAGTTCGACCCCGCTCAGGCGGAAATCGCGCAGGGCCAGCGCGACGATGCGCCGGCGCGTGGGCGCCAGCGCGGCGAACGCCGGGCTGTCCGCCAGGGCCTGATAGCGCTGGAACAGCCCCTGGTGCAGCCCCACCCAGGTGGAGAATTCGCTCATCAGGGGCAGGCACTCGTTGTAGGCGGCGCGCAGTTCGGGCGTGTTGACCACGGCATTCAGGTGCCCGGCGATGGACCAGGCCCGGTGCAGGCGCTCGGACGGATCCTCGATGGCCTCGACCAGGTTTTCCCAATCCGGGTCGTCGGCGCACGCGGCGGCGGCGTCGATGGCCGCCCGGGTGTCGGCGATCAGGGCGCTGATGGCGGGCTGGATGTGCGGGGGTCTGACCGCGGCATAATCGACATAGGCCTCGGCCGGAACGAGGAGGGGATTGTCTGCGGCAGCGGTGTTTGGCTTCATAGGGGCTCAGATGGGGGCGGGCCCCCGGGTTTTCAAGACTGTGCGGCGCGTTCGGCGGCTTCGACGGTGTTGACCAGCAGCATGGCGATGGTCATGGGGCCGACGCCGCCCGGCACCGGGGTGATGGCCGAGGCCACGGCGGCGGCCGACTCGAAATCGACGTCGCCGGTCAGCTGGCCGGAGGGCAGGCGGTTGATCCCGACGTCGATCACCACGGCGCCCGGCTTGATCATGTCGCCCCGGACGATGCCGGGCCTGCCGGTGGCGACCACCAGCACGTCTGCGCGCCGGGTCTGGATCGCCAGGTCGCGGGTCTTGGAATTGCACAGCGTGACGGTGGCCCCCGCGGCCAGCAGCAGCATGGCCATGGGCTTGCCCACGATGTTGCTGGCGCCGACGATGACGGCTTCAGCCCCGCGCAGCGGCACGTTCTCGGATTCGAGCATGCGCATCACGCCATAGGGCGTGCAGGGGCGAAACAGCGGCCGCCCGGTCATCAGCAGCCCCGCGTTGCTGATGTGGAAGCCGTCCACGTCTTTCAGGGCGCTGATGGTTTCGATCACCAGCCCGGTGTCGATGTGGCCGGGCAGGGGCAGCTGCACCAGGATGCCGTGGATGGCCGGGTCGGCATTCAGGGTCTCGATCACGTCCAGCAGTTCGCCTTCCGGGGTGTCGGCGCCCAGCGGGATGAAGCGCGACAGCATGCCGGCGGCCTCGCAGGCCGCCGCCTTGTTGCGCACATAGACCTGCGACGCCGGATCCTCGCCCACCAGCACGACCGCCAGGCCGGGCGTCACGCCGCGCGCTTTCAGGCTGCGCACGCGTTCGGCCACCTGGGTTCGCACCTGGGCCGACAAGGCCTTGCCGTCGATCAGTCGGGCGCTCACGAGTGGGCCTCCTCGGAGCGGGCGAGGGCGATCTTCATCAGGTCGGCCACCGTGGTGACTTCGAGTTTTTCCATGATGTTGGCGCGGTGGGCTTCCACGGTCTTGATGCTGATGTTCAGGTCGCCGGCGATCTGCTTGTTCAGGCGCCCGGCCACGATGCGTTCCAGCACCTGCTGTTCGCGCGCGGTCAGGCGGTTGAGCACGGCCTCCTGGTCGCGCAGGGCCTGGGCCTCGCGCACTTTTTCGCTGGCCTGATCCAGCATGCCCGCGACGATGCGGCGCAAGTCGGCTTCGTTGAAGGGTTTTTCCAGGAAATCGACGGCACCCTTTTTCATGGTGGAGACCGCCATCGGCACGTCGCCGTGGCCGGTGATGAACACGATGGGCAGGGGGGCCTTGCGCGCAATCAGGGTTTCCTGCAGTTCGAGCCCGCTCATGCCGGGCATGCGCACGTCGGCAATCAGGACGGCGACCTGATCCGGGTTGTAGGCATCGAGGAATTCTTCGGCGCCGGCATAGCTGCGCACGGCGTAGCCATTGGCTTCCAGCAGCCAGCGCAGTGAATCGCGGACGGCTTCGTCGTCATCGACAATATAGATGATGCTGGAGACTTGGGGGTCTGTCATGCTTGCTTTTCCTCTGGTGATTCTGAGACCGGCACGCCGGGCGGCGCTTTGGGCAGGGTGAAGCGGAAGATGGTCCCGCCTTCGGGGTTGGGGCTGGCCCACAGCCGCCCGTGATGGGACTCGATAATGGTACGGCAGATATTCAGGCCCATGCCCAGGCCTTCCGATTTGGTGCTGTAGAAAGGCTCGAACAGGCGATCCGGGTTGCGCAGGCCGTGGCCGCGGTCGATGACGGCGATTTCGATCTGCGGGGCCTGGTCGGCGATGTTGACGTGCAGGCTGCGGTATTCGCTGTGTTCCATGGCTTCGACCCCGTTTTTCAGCAGATTCAGCAGCACTTGCTCGATCAGGATGGGATCGGCCAGCACCGCCGGCATGGGATCGGGCAGGCTCTGGACGATCTCGATCTGGCGCTTGCGCGCATCGATGTCGGCAAAGCCCACCGCGTTTTCCACGATGCGGGCCAGATCCACCGCCTGTCGGCGGGGTTCGCTGCGTTTGACGAATTCGCGGATGCGGCTGATGATCTTGCCGGCGCGCTCGGCTTGTTGCGAGGCTTTTTCGAGGGCCTGAATCAGGGATTCGGCCGACGCCTTGCCCGATTTCACCATGGCGACCGCCGCCATATTGTAATTGCTGATGGCCGTCAAGGGCTGGTTGAGTTCGTGCGCCAGCGACGACGCCATTTCGCCCATGGTGGTCAGGCGGCTGGTCAGTTGGGCTTTTTCCTGCTGCATCCGCGAGGCTTCTTCGTGTTTGCGGCGTTCGGTGATGTCGCGCGCCACCTGCAGGCGCACCCGCCGGGAATCCGTCCAGGCCAGCATGCGGTGGTGCACCTCGAACCAGCGCTCGGCCGTGGGCGAGAAGATTTCCATGGTCTCGTCGGTAAAGCGCCCCAGGCGGCCGCCCAGCAGCTGGGCGTGGCCGCTGGCCTGGGCGCCGAACAGGCGGCGGTAGGTGCGGTTGGCGAACAGCAGTTCCAGGCCCTCCGGGGTGTCGGCCACCACGGAAATCGCATCGTCCAGGCCCTCCAGCACGGTCATGAAGCGTTCGTGGGCGGCGGTCAGGGCTTCGCGGATGCGCTTGGGCTCGGTGATGTCGGTCATGGAGGTCATCCAGCCGATCTGCTCGCCCTTGGGGTCGCGCAGCGGCGAGACATACATGCGCGCCGTGAAGCGCGAGCCGTCGCGCCGCTGGGCTTCGATTTCCAGGCCGCTGCTGGGGGTGCGGCCGGACAGCAGCTGGGCCAGGGTTTCGCGGTGGTGGTCGTGCCGTCCCGGCAGCCAATAGGGGAAGGGGGCCGTGCGGCCGATCAGGTCGGCTTCGTTCCAGCCGATCATGCGGCAGAAGGCGGGGTTGACATACGCGATGCGCCCCTGCATGTCGAAGACGCGCATGCCGGTGGACATGGAGTTCTCCATGGCGCGCCGGAACCCGGTTTCGGCGATCAGGGCGGATTCGGCCTGGGTGCGGAAGCGGGTATAGCGCCACAGCGCCAGCAGGCTGAAGATGATCACCAGCGACAGGGCGAAAACCACCATCATCAGCCGCTGCTGACGGGTTTCCTGGTCGATCGTGACGAACATCACGCTGTCGCTTTGCAGGCGCTGCAGCCACACGAACGCCCCCATGACGCACAGGTACAGCACCAGGACGACGGCGGGGGTCAGCCTGTACAGCCGACGGCTACGGCGGGCGTGCTCGTAGAACGTCGTGGGGATCATCGACTTGCGGTTCGGGTTAGCCATGGCCTTGTTGATCTTGCGATTGCGCCATTTTAGACGCGAATTCGGTATTCAATATTTCACATAATAAAAATTCATATCACGAGATGAAATTTTGCTTGTGCTTATCCCCGGTCTTTCCTAGAATGACGGCAGGTGCCGGGCACCTCGTCGCCATCGTGCTTCAAATCCCCTCTCGTCCGGCGCGTACTTCAGGCAGGCGCGATGTGTGGTCGCGTCCTCGAACCACACCCCAGGAGACACACCCCTATGTCCTCTCTTGAACAAGCCAACGCCGCGATTGCGGATACCGACAAACAAGAAACTCAGGAATGGCTCGACGCCCTCGAAGCCGTGCTCGACCGCGAAGGGGCCGACCGCGCCCACTTTCTGATCGAAAACCTGATCGATCTCGCCCGCCGCTCCGGCGCCCATATTCCCTATTCGCTGAATACAGCCTACGTCAATACGATCCCCCCCGGGCTCGAACCGCCGCACCCGGGCAATATGGTGCTCGAAGAACGCATCCGCTCCTATATCCGCTGGAACGCCATGGCGATGGTCGTCAAGGCCAACAAGCACGAGCCCGCCGATGGCGGCAGCCTGGGCGGGCACATCGCCTCGTTCGCCTCGCTGGCCACCATGATCGAATGCGGCCAGAACCATTTCTGGCACGCGGAATCCGCCGACCACGGCGGTGATCTGGTCTATTTCCAGGGGCACTCGTCGCCGGGGATGTACTCGCGCGCCTTCCTCGAAGGCCGCCTGACCGAAGAAAACCTCGATTGGTTCCGCCAGGAAGTCGGCGGCCAGGGCAAGGGCCTGTCCTCCTATCCCCACCCGAAGCTGATGCCCAGCTTCTGGCAGTTTTCCACAGTGTCGATGGGCCTGGGGCCCATGATGGCCATTTACCAGGCCCGTTTTCTCAAGTACCTGCATGCCCGCGGCCTGGCCAATACGGCCGATCGCAAGGTCTGGGTCTTCCTGGGGGACGGCGAAATCGACGAACCCGAATCCCTGGCCGCCATCGGCCTGGCCTCGCGTGAAAAGCTCGACAACCTCATCTTCGTCGTCAACTGCAATCTGCAGCGCCTGGACGGCCCGGTGCGCGGCAACGGCAAGATCATCCAGGAACTGGAAGGCGCTTTCCGCGGCAACGGCTGGAACGTCCTGAAACTCATCTGGGGCGGCTACTGGGATCCTTTGTTCGCCCGCGACAAAGAAGGCATCCTGCGCCGCGTCATGGAAGAAACCGTCGATGGCGAATACCAGGCCTACAAAGCCAACGACGGCAAGTTCGTGCGCGAAAAATTCTTCGGCAAACACCCCAAGCTGTTGGAAATGGTCAGCCGCATGAGCGACGAAGACGTCTGGCGCCTGAATCGCGGCGGCCACGATCCGCACAAGGTCTACGCGGCTTTTGCCGCCGCCGTCGGCCACAAGGGCCAGCCCTCCGTGATCCTGGCCAAGACCATCAAGGGCTACGGCATGGGCCACGTCGGCCAGGCCAAGAACCCCACGCACCAGCAAAAGAAACTGGACATCGACTCGGTGCGCGAATTCCGCGACCGCTTCAATATTCCCGTGCCCGACGACCAGGTCGATGACATCCCATATTTCAAGCCGGCGGACGACTCGCCCGAAATGAAATACCTGCACGAGCACCGCAAGGCGCTGGGCGGCTACCTGCCGCACCGCCGCCAAAAGGCCGATGAAGCCCTGCCGGTGCCCGATCTGGACGCCTTCAAGGCCGTGCTCGAACCCACCGCCGAAGGCCGCGAAATCTCCACCACCCAGGCCTTTGTGCGGGTACTCAACCAGATCCTGCGCGACAAGGCCCTGGCTCCGCGCGTCGTGCCCATCCTGGTCGATGAATCCCGCACCTTCGGGATGGAAGGCCTGTTCCGCCAGATCGGCATCTATGCCCCCGAAGGGCAGAAGTACGTGCCGGTCGACAAGGGCCAGGTGATGTACTACCGCGAAGCCGAAAACGGCCAGCTGCTGCAGGAAGGCATCAACGAGGCCGGTGGCTTCAGCTCCTGGATCGCGGCGGCGACGTCGTATTCCGTCAGCAACACCATCATGATCCCGTTCTTCATCTACTACTCGATGTTCGGGTTCCAGCGCTTCGGCGACCACGCCTGGGCGGCGGGCGACATGCTGGCCCGGGGCTTCGTGCTGGGCGGCACGGCGGGGCGCACCACGCTCAACGGCGAGGGCCTGCAGCACGAAGACGGCCACAGCCACATCCAGGCCTCGCTCATTCCCAACTGCGTGGCCTACGATCCCGCCTTCGCCCACGAAGTCGCGGTCATCATCCGCAGCGGCCTGCAGCGCATGATGCACGATCAGGAAGACGTGTTCTTCTACATCACCGTCATGAACGAAAACTACGCCCAGCCCGGCCTCAAGGCCGGCGACGAAGCAGGCATCCTGCGCGGCATGTACAAGTTGCAGTCCAGCGAGAAATCGGGCGACCTGCACGTCCAGCTGATGGGGTCGGGCACGATTCTGCGCGAAATCATGGCGGCCCAGGAACTCCTCGAACAAGACTGGGGCATCACCTCGGACGTCTGGAGCGCCACCAGCTTTACCGAACTGCGCCGCGACGGGATGGACGTCGAGCGCCACAACCTGCTGCACCCGACCGAAACCCCCCAGGTGCCCTACGTCACGCAGCAGCTGAAAAACACCAAGGGCCCCATCATTGTCTCCACCGACTACATCAAGGCCTATGGCGACATGATCCGTCCGTTCATCCCCGACGGCCGCCATTTCAAGGTGCTGGGCACCGACGGCTACGGCCGCTCCGACTTCCGCTCCGAATTGCGCAAGCACTTCGAGATCGACCGCCACTTCATCGTGCTGGCCGCCTTGCGCAGCCTGGCCGACGAAGGCAAGCTCGACATCGCCAAGTGCGCGGAAGCCATCAAAAAATACGGGATTGACGCCAACAAGGCCAACCCGCATCACGCCTGAGGAGGACGGACAACATGAGCTCAACCGTGGAAATCAAAGTCCCCGATATCGGTGATTTCGACGAAGTCGACGTCATTGAAATCCTGGTGGCGGTGGGCGATACCATCGCCGCCGAACAAAGCCTGATCACCGTCGAATCCGATAAGGCCTCGATGGAGATCCCCGCCTCGCAGGGCGGGGTGGTCAAGACCCTGAAGGTCAAGGTCGGCGACAAGGTCGCCGAAGGCGCCGTCATCCTCGAAGTCGAGGCCGACGAAGCCGCCGCCGCGCCGGCCGAACCGGCCCCGGCGGCCAAGGCCGAAGCCGCGCCCGCCGCGCCGGCGGCGGCCCCCGAAGAAACCACCGCGCCCGCCGCCGCTGCGGCGCCGGCCCCGGCCCCGGCGCCGGCTGCCGGCGCATCGGGACGCACGTCGCCGACGGCGGCATACGCCGAGGCCGAAGTCCCCCTGCGCAATCTGCCGCATGCGTCGCCCTCGGTGCGCAAGTTCGCCCGCGAACTGGGCGTCAACCTGGCCCAGGTCACGGGCAGCGGCGCGAAAAACCGCATCACGGCCGATGACGTCCGCGCCTACGTCAAGCAGGCGCTGGCCACGGGGGGCGCCAGTCCGGTGGGCTCCACCCTGCCGGGCGGCGAAGGCTTCAGCGTGCTGGGCTGGCCCAAGGTCGATTTCGCCAAGTTCGGCGAAATCGAAGCTCGGCCCCTGTCGCGCATCAAGAAAATTTCCGGTGCCAACCTGCACCGCAACTGGGTCATGATCCCCCACGTCACCAACAACGACGTGGCCGACATCACCGACCTCGAAGCCCTGCGCCAGCAGCTCAATGCTGAAAACAAAAAGGCCGGCATCAAGGTCACCATGCTGGCCTTCCTGGTCAAGGCCGTGGTCGCCGCCCTGAAGAAATTCCCGGACTTCAACGCGTCGCTGGACGGCGACAATCTGGTGCTCAAGCACTACTACCACATCGGCTTTGCGGCGGACACGCCCAATGGCCTGGTGGTGCCCGTCATCCGCGATGCCGACAAAAAGGGCGTGCTGGAAATCGCCACCGAAACCTCCGAGCTCGCCGCGCTGGCGCGCGACGGCAAGCTCTCGCCCGCGCAGATGCAAGGCGGGTGCTTCTCGATCTCGTCCCTGGGCGGCATCGGCGGCACCGACTTCACGCCCATCATCAATGCGCCCGAAGTCGCCATCCTGGGCGTGTCGCGCTCCAGCATGCAGCCGGTCTGGGACGGCAAGGCCTTCCAACCCCGCCTGATGCTGCCGCTGTCGCTGTCCTACGACCACCGCGTCATCGACGGGGCGGCGGCGGCGCGCTTCAATGCCTATCTGGGCGGTTTGCTGGCGGACTTCCGCCGCATCATTCTGTAAGGGGGCACGCATGAGCATCAACGACGTCAATGTGCCGGACATCGGTGATTTCGACCAGGTCGATGTCATCGAGATTCTGGTGGCGGTGGGCGATACCATCGCCCCCGAACAAAGCCTGATCACCGTCGAATCCGACAAAGCTTCGATGGAAATCCCGTCCGACCAGGCGGGCGTGGTCAAGGAAATCCTCGTCAAGGTGGGCGACAAGGTCGCCCAGGGCACGGCCATTCTCAAGGTGGAATCCGACGGCGCGGCCGCCCCGGCGGCGCCCGCTGCGGCCGATGCCGCGCCGGCAACCGCCCCTGGCACCACCGCCCCGGCCGCCGCGCCCGCGGCAGCGCCGGTGGCCGCCCCCGCCGCGGCCCAATACGCGGGCGCGGCGGACGCCGATTGCGATGTGCTGGTGCTGGGCGCCGGCCCGGGCGGCTATTCCGCCGCCTTCCGGGCCGCCGACCTGGGCCTGAAGGTCGTCCTGGTCGAACGCTACGCCACCCTGGGCGGGGTGTGCCTCAATGTGGGCTGCATTCCCTCCAAGGCGCTGCTGCACACCGTGGGGGTGCTGGAAGAAGCCCAGGCCATCGCCGCCCACGGCATCCGCTTCGGTCAGCCCGAAATCGACCTCGACGCCCTGCGCGGCTACAAGGACAGCGTGGTGGGCAAGCTCACCGGCGGCCTGGCCGGCATGGCCAAGGCGCGCAAGGTCACGGTCATCCGGGGCCGGGGCGCCTTCGCCGACCCGCATCACCTCACGGTCACGGCGGACGACGGCAAGCAGACCACCGTCAAGTTCGCCTCGGCCATCATCGCGGCGGGCAGCCAGTCGGTGAAACTGCCGTTCCTGCCCGACGATCCCCGCATCGTCGATTCCACCGGCGCGCTGGCGCTCAAATCCGTGCCGCAGCGCATGCTGATCGTCGGCGGGGGCATCATCGGCCTGGAAATGGGCACCGTGTATTCCGCCCTGGGCGCGCGCCTGGATGTGGTCGAAATGCTGCCCACCCTCATGACGGGCGCGGACCGCGATCTGGTCAAGGTCTGGGACAAAATGAACGCCAAGCGCTTCGACCACGTCATGCTCAAGACCAAGACCGTGGCGGCCGAAGCCAAGGACGACGGCATCTGGGTCACCTTCGAAGGCGAAGCCGCCCCCAAGGAACCCCAGCGCTACGACCTGGTGCTGCAGGCCGTGGGCCGCGCGCCCAATGGCAAGGCCATCGGGGCGGAAAACGCCGGGGTGGCGGTCGGCGACCGGGGCTTCATCGCGGTCGATAAGCAAATGCGCACCAATGTGCCGCATATCTACGCCATCGGCGATATCGTGGGCCAACCCATGCTGGCCCACAAGGCCGTGCACGAAGCCCACGTCGCCGCCGAAGTCATCGCGGGCGAAAAAGCCTATTTCGATGCCCGCGTGATTCCCTCCGTGGCCTACACCGATCCCGAAGTCGCCTGGGTGGGCCTCACCGAGGAAGCCGCCAAGCAAGACGGCGTCGCGGTCAAAAAGGGCCTGTTCCCCTGGCAAGCTTCGGGGCGCGCCATCGCCAATGGCCGCGACGAAGGCTTTACCAAGCTGCTGTTCGACGCCGAGACCGGGCGCATCCTGGGGGGCGGCATCGTCGGCACCCATGCGGGCGATCTCATCGGCGAAGTGGCCCTGGCCATCGAAATGGGCGCGGATTCCGTGGATATCGGCAAGACCATCCACCCGCACCCGACACTGGGCGAATCCATCGGCATGGCCGCCGAAGTCGCCGACGGGCATTGCACCGACGTGCCGCCTGCACGCCGGAAATAAGGGCCCCCACGCTGCGCCTTCGGCTTGCTGCCCCCCAGGGGGGCGCCTTCGCCTTGGGGCGGCCCGGTGGCGAAGGGGGCCCCCACGCTGCGCCTTTCGGCTTGCTGTCCACCGCGCAGCTTGCAAGCTGCTTGGATGCGGCCCGGCGGCGAAGGGCCATCTGCAGCAGGGGTACTGTGTGGTTTGATTCATGGCAGGTGCTACTATCGGCACCTGCCGTTTTTCTTTGTGGTTCGCCTACTCATGTCTACTTCCGCTCCCGCATCCGGTGCGCCGCTGGCCGATTGGCTGGCTTATCTTGAAACCCTGCATCCCAAGGCCATTGATCTCGGGCTGGATCGTATCCGCCGGGTGGCCCGGCAATTGGATCTGTCCCTGGATTGCGTCAAGATCACCGTGGCGGGCACCAATGGCAAGGGCTCCACTTGCGCCATGCTGGAGGCCATCTTGCTGGATGCCGGCTATCGCGTGGGCCAGTACACCTCGCCGCACCTGCTGCGCTTCAACGAGCGCATCCGCATCAATGGCCAGGAGGCCGGCGATGCCGACATCGTGGCCCAGCTCGAACGCATCGAGGCCGCGCGCGGCGAAACCACGCTGACCTACTTTGAAATGACCACCCTGGCCGCGCTGCTGCTGTTTCAGCAGACCCCGCTGGACGTGGTGGTGCTGGAAGTCGGCCTGGGCGGCCGCCTGGACGCTGTCAACCTGATCGACACGGACTGTGCGGTTCTGACCAGCGTGGATCTGGATCACACCGCCTACCTGGGGGACACCCGCGAGGCCATCGGCTGGGAAAAAGCGCATATTTTCCGCCCCGGGAAGCCCGCCATCTGCGCCGACCCCGTTCCGCCCCAGACCGTGATCGACTATGCCCAGGAAATCGGTGCCGATCTCTGGCGCTTCGGGATCGATTTCAACTATTCGGGCGATCGCCAGCAGTGGGCCTACGGCGGGCGAGGGCAGCGGCGCAACGCCCTGGGCTATCCGGCCCTGCGCGGGGCCAACCAGCTGATCAATGCCGCCGCCGCCCTGGCCGCGCTGGAAAACCTGCGCGACCGCCTGGTGGTGACCCAGCAGAACGTGCGCCAGGGCCTGCTGCACGTCAGCCTGCCCGGGCGCATGCAGATCCTGCCGGGCCTGCCGGCCACCATTCTGGACGTGGGGCACAATCCGCACGCGGCGGCGGCCCTGGGCCAGAACCTGGACAGCATGGGGCATTATCCCCACACCTACGCGGTGGTGGGCATGCTGCACGACAAGGAAATCGAAGCCACCCTGTCGCGCCTGACCCGGCGCGTGGATCGCTGGCTGTGCGCCACCCTCGATGGGCCGCGCGGCACCACGGCCCAGGAACTCGCCGACATCGTGCGCCGCATCACGGGCGACGTCGCGCCAGTCGATGCCTTCGTGGCGCAGACCGCCGAGCTCAAGCGCGGCGACCACAAGCCCGGCGTGCGCGCCGCCCCGCGCCCCGCGATCCAGGCCCGGGACGTACAAGTATCCACTTTTGACAGTGCGGAACAAGCCTTTGCCGAGGCCCGTCGGCTGGCCACCGACAATGATAGAATTCTCGTATTCGGGTCGTTCGCCACCGTTGGCCCGGTACTGCAGGTTCTGCGCTTCGAAGGCCGGGACGTGCTTTCTTGATCGGGCGGGCGTGCTGGCCTGCCCTTGCTAATGGGTAAGCTGCACGATGTTTTTTCGCCAGGGGTCCGGTTCGGATAAACGCGCATCCTCACGCGCCGGTAGCGCGGCCCAGCTCAAAGAACTCCGCACCAAGGCCCGGCGCCGCCTGATCGGCGCGCTGGCCCTGGTGCTGGCGGCCTTCATTGCCGTGCCGTGGCTGTTCGACGAACCTTCTCTCCCCGAACACCCGCAGGCCCCCATCGTGGTGCCCGCCGCGCCCGACGGCCTGCCGCCGCAGTGGGCGGACAACGGCCCGCCAGACGATGCGCCGGCGGCCAGCGGCGCGGTCGCTGCCGACACCGCCGCCGGCCAGCCCGCCGGCGGCGAAGGGCTGGTCGCCGCCGACACGCCCGAGCCCGCCGATCCGGCGGCTTCGACGGTTCCGCAGGCCCCGGCGGCCGGCAATCCGCCGGCCGCCACTGCGCCAAGCGCGGCGCCAGCCGCCCCGCAGGCGCCGCCCAAGCCGGACACCGAACCTGCCAAGCCCAAACCCGCCCCCAAGCCGGCCGAGCGCACGGATGACGGCTCCGTGGCCCTGGCCCTGTTGGCGGGCAAGGCCCCCTCGGCCGCTCAACCCGCCGCTCGCCCGGCCGCCTCGGGCAGATACTATCTGCAGGTGGCCGCCTACACGACAGAACAAGACGCGCAGGCGCGGCGCGACAACCTGCGCCAGGCCGGCGTCACGGACGCCTACGTCGAGCGCGGCCAATCCGGCGGGCGCACCGTCTATCGCCTGCGCGTCGGGCCGTTCGGTTCGCACGAAGCCGCCCAGGCGGCCCAGACCCGGCTGCGGGCGCTGGGCTATCAAAACGGCCTCATCTCCGACAAGTGACCAGCTTCGACTACATCGTCCTGGTCATCGTGCTGGTCTCCAGCCTGATCGGCCTGCTGCGCGGATTTCTTCGGGAGGTCCTGTCCCTGATTGCCTATGTGGCGGCATTCGTCGCCGCCATCTGGTGGGGGCCCGGCGCATCGGTGTGGCTGGATACGTTGATCGAAAACGGCTTGCTGCGCACCCTGGTCGCCTACGGCGCGGTGTTCGTCCTGACCCTGTTCGCCGTCGGCCTGCTCAACATGGCCCTGGGGGCGCTGGTGGATCGCACCGGGCTGACGCCGGCCGACCACGGCCTGGGCGCCGTGTTCGGGCTGGTGCGCGGGCTGGTGCTGGTGCTGGCCCTGGTGGGGTTGGCGGGCTACACCGAACTTCCCCGGGAACCCTGGTGGCAGCAGGCGCGCACCGTGGATGGCCTGGTCCGGGGTTTCCAGCAAATCAAATTGATGCTGCCGTCCGATGTCGCGCAGCTGCTTCCTTATTAGTCTTCATCGTCTTTACGGATACCAATCAGCATGTGTGGAATTGTGGGGGTGATGGGCCAGGCGCCCGTCAATCAACTGATTTACGATAGCCTGTTGCTCTTGCAGCATCGCGGTCAGGATGCCGCCGGCATCGCTACGGCGCATGACGCGTACTTCAGCATGCACAAGGCCCATGGCCTGGTGCGCGACGTGTTTCGCACCCGCAACATGCGGGCCTTGCCGGGGAACAGCGGCCTGGGGCAGGTGCGCTACCCGACGGCGGGATCCAGCGCCAGCGTGGACGAGGCCCAGCCGTTTTATGTCAATGCGCCTTTTGGCATCACCTTTGTGCACAACGGCAACCTGACCAACTGGCGCGAACTGCGCGAGGCCCTGTTCAAACACGACCGCCGCCACATCAACACCAATTCCGATTCCGAAGTGCTGCTCAATGTATTCGCCCACGAACTGCAGCAGGCCTCCGATGGCGTCACGCTGGATGCCCATGCGGTATTCCAGGCCGTGCGCGCCGTGCATCGCCGCGCCAAGGGGGCCTATGCCGTGATCGCCCGCATCAGCAGCTTCGGCATGGTGGCGTTTCGTGATCCGCACGGCATCCGGCCCCTGTGCCTGGGGCGGCACGACACCGAGGCGGGTGTCGAGTGGATGCTGGCTTCGGAATCCGTCGCCCTGACCGGCAGCGGCTTCAACCTGGTGCGCGACGTGGCCCCGGGCGAGGCCCTGGTCATCACCGAAGACGGCGAACTCAGCCACGAACTGTGCGTCGAACCCGGCCAGGTGCAGACGCCCTGTGTGTTCGAGTACGTCTACTTCGCCCGGCCGGACTCCGTCATGGACGGCATCTCGGTCTATGACGCCCGGCTGCAGATGGGTGAGTACCTGGCCGACAACGTGGCGAAATCCCTGCGCCTAGGCGATATCGACGTGGTCATGCCGATCCCCGATTCCTCCCGGCCCTCGGCCATGCAGCTGGCGTCGCATTTGGGGCTGAACTACCGCGAAGGCTTCATCAAGAACCGTTACGTCGGGCGCACATTCATCATGCCAGGCCAGGCCGTGCGCAAGAAATCCGTGCGCCAGAAGCTCAGTGCCATCGACCTGGAATTCCGCGGCAAGAACGTGCTGCTGGTGGACGATTCGATCGTGCGCGGCACCACCAGCCGTGAAATCGTCGATATGGCGCGGGCGGCGGGGGCCAACAAAGTGTATTTCGCCTCGGCGGCGCCCGCCGTGCGCTATCCCAATGTGTACGGCATCGACATGCCCACCCAGGCCGAGTTGATCGCCACGGGCCGCGACACGCGGCAAGTGGCCCGCGAGATCGGCGCGGACGGCCTGGTCTACCAGGATCTGGACGATCTGGAACAGTCGCTGCGCGACCTGAACCCCGCCCTGACGGCGTTTGAGTCGTCGTGCTTCAGCGGCCAGTACGTGACGGGCGACATCGACGAAGCCTACCTGCAGCGCCTGAGCCAAAGCCGTGGCCAGCCCCTGCGCTCGGGGGCCATGGTGGCCCCCGTGGACGACGCCTGACGCCATTCGGGGGGCTGTCCGCCCCCGGCGGCATCAAGGCATCAAGACATCAAGGACGGGCGGCGGGGCGCAGCAGCACCCACAGGGCCAGGAGGCCGCTGACGACGAACAGCAGCAGGCCCCACAGGGCATATTCCACCCCCAGCAGACTGACCCGGGCGTCCGCGCAGGTGGCGTAGATGCCAAACAGCCAGGGCAGGGCGGCATCCAGGCCCGACTGCGTCATGAAGACATCGGCAAAGGTCTGGGCGCAGGAAAACGCGTGCGCGGCCACCGTGTATTGATACCAGGCCGCCACGACCCCCGACAGGGACAGGGCCAGGCCCAGCGCCGCCCCCGCGCGTCGCGCCCAGGCGGCCCCCCAGCCCGTTCCGGCCAGGCCGCACACGGCGGCGATGGCCAGCAGAATCAGCCGCTGCAGCACGCACCAGGCGCAAGGGCGCATGCCGAAAACATGCTGGGAGACCAGGGCGACGCCCACGGCGGCCAGGCACAGCAAGGCGATGGATTGCAGGATTTTATCTGAGGCGGTGATCTTCATGGGGAGCGGCGGCATGCGAAAAAGGATGGGGTGAAGTGTACCCGGTGGCGGGCGTGTGCGGCGCCGGCGCATCCCCGGCCAGGGCGTCGAACAGGTGGCGCTCAAAGAGCCGCTGGGTGCGCGGGTTTTCCAGCGACTCGCCCTGGATGATGAAAATATCCTCGATGCGGTCGCCCAGGGTCATGATCTTGGCCATTTTGAGGTTGATGGCATGCCGGGCGAAGACGCGGGCCAGGTCGTGCAGCAGGCCGACCCGGTCGGCGGCCGTGACCGACAGGCGCCAGGCCCCCCCCGGCTCGTCGGCGTGCAGGCCGATGACGGGCACGATCGGGAATACGCGCGCGCGCCGCGAACCCCGGCGCCAGGCGCCGGCCTCCGCCGCGCCGGCGGCGGGATCTCGCAGGGCCTGCAGCAGCTCGTGCTCGATCAGGGTGGCGTGCGCACGATAGTCCGGGTCCGTGTCGGGCAGCAGAACGATGAAGCTGTCCAGCGCCCAGCCCTGGCGCGTGGTGTGGATGCGGGCGTCCTGGATGCTGACCCCGTGGCGGTCGAAGTAGGTGCAGATGTCCATGAACAGGTCGGCCCGATCCGGGGCGTAGGCCAGCACCTGCAGGGCCTGGCTTTGGCCCAGCAGCCGGACGCGCACCACCGGGTCGGGGCCCTGGAAGCAATGGTACAGGTGGCGGGTGTGCCAGGCGATTTCATGGGCTTCGTGGCGCAGGAAATAAGCCACGTCCAGCTGCGACCAGAAGGCCTCGCGGCTTTCGTCGCGCAGGCCCAGACGGCGGATTTCAGCCGCGGCGGCTTCCTTGCGCAAGGCCAGGATCGTGCCGGTGTCGGGCCGCGCCCCGCCCAGGGCGGATAGCGTCTGGTGGTACAGGTCTTCCAGCAGCTTGGCCTTCCAGCTGTTCCAGACCTTCGGGCTGGTGCCGCGGATATCCGCCACGGTCAGCAGATACAGGGCCGCCAGGCGGCGCTGCGTGCCGACCAGTGCGGCGAAGGCATGGATGGTTTGGGGGTCGCTGAGATCCCGTTTCTGAGCGACTTGCGACAGGCTCAGGTGCTCGCGCACCAGGAACACCAGGAAGTCGGTCTGTTCTGGATCGAGCTGATGCTGGTGCGCGAACCGGCGCATGTCCTCGGCGCCCAACTGCGAGTGGTCGCCGCCGCGCCCCTTGGCGATGTCGTGGAACAGGGCGGCGAGATACAGCAGCCAGTGTTCGTCCAGGTCGGCGATCAGTTGGCTGGCCAGGGGGTGCTCCTGGGCGTGCTCGGGCATGGTGAAGCGCCGCAGGTTGCGGATCACCATCAGGATGTGCTGATCCACCGTATAGGCATGGAACAGGTCGTGCTGCATTTGCCCCACGATGCGCCGGAAGACGGGCAGATAGCGCGGCAGGATGTTCCACATCGTCATGTCGCGCAAGGCGTGGACAATGCCCTGGGGCTGCTGCAGGATTTGCAGGAATTGGCGCCGGTTGACCGGATTGCTGCGGAACTGATGGTCGATCAGGCGGCGCGCATGCCAGATGGCGCGCAGGGTGCCCGCCGTCATGCCCTGCAGTTCGGGGTGTTGCTGGCGCACCAGGAACACGCGCAGCAGCAGGGCCGGATTGCGCTCGAACGCGTCGGCGCGGCGCGGGGCCAGCCGCCCGCGCAGGGCAAGAAAGTCGTCGTCCAGCGCGATGGCGGGCGCATGCGGCTGGGGAAACAGATGTTCTTCCAGGCTTTGCATCAGCAGGCGGTTGACTTGACACACCACCCGGGCGGCCCAGTAATAGCGCTGCATCAGCAGCTCGCTGGCGCGCCGGTGCGATTGATCCTTGAAGCCGTAGATTTGCGCCAGGCGGGGCTGCAGATCGAACAGGACGCGGTCTTCGCGCCGCCCGGCCAATAGGTGCAGCTCGATGCGCAGGCGCTTGAACGCCTGTTCGGCCCGTCGCAGCGAGCGGAATTCGGCGGCGGTCAGCAAGTCGGTGGCGGCGACCGCGTGCCAGGTGTCGCCCAGGCCCGCCGCCCGGGCCAGCCACAGCAGCACTTGCAGGTCGCGCAGGCCGCCCGGCGACTCTTTGCAGTTGGGCTCCAGCGCGTAGGGCGTGTCCTGATGCCGCGCATGGCGCTGCTGCATTTCCGTGCGCTTGGCCAGGAAAAATTCGCAGGGATCCAGGCTGGCCTGCATCTGCCGGCGAAACTGCTGGAACAAGGCCCGGTTGCCCGTCAGCCAGCGGGCTTCCAGCAAGGCGGTCTGCACCGTGATGTCGGCCGCCGCCTCGGCCTGGCACTGCGCCACGGTGCGCACGCTGTGGCCGGGCTCCAGCCCGATGTCCCACAGGGCGGCCACCAGGGCTTCCACCCGTTCGCGGTCGCGTGCATCCGGCCGGCGTTCAAGCACGATCAGGATGTCCAGGTCGGATCCGGGGTAGAGTTCGCCGCGCCCATAGCCCCCCACCGCAGCCACGCAGGCGCCCGCCGGCGCGGGGTGCGTTTGCAGCAAGGCCCGCACCCCGTCGTCGGCGATCCGGCGCAGGGCGGTCAGCAGGGCGTCCGGGCGCAAGTGCCGACGGTAGGCCGCGATGGCCTGAGCGCGCTGCGTCAGCAATTGGCTGCGCAGGGCGGCGAGGCCGTCCCGCAGCGGGCTGGTCATGCGGGGGTGGCGGCCTGGATGAAGGCGGGGGGCGCCGGCATGCCGGGCGACACGGTCAGGACTTCGTAGCCGTCGTCGGTGACCAGGATGCTGTGCTCCCATTGGGCCGACAGGCTGTGGTCGCGCGTGACGACGGTCCATTGGTCGGCCAGGGTGCGGATTTCGCGCCGCCCGGCGTTGATCATGGGTTCGATGGTGAAGATCATGCCGGCCTGCAGGCGCAGCCCGGTGCCCGGCTTGCCGTAATGCAGCACCTGGGGGTCTTGGTGGAAGCGCTGGCCCACCCCGTGCCCGCAGTATTCGTGCACCACGGAAAAACCGGCCGCCTCGGCGTGCTTCTGGATGGCGTGCCCGACGTCGCCCAGCGTGGCCCCCGGCCGCACCTGGGCGATGCCCAGCCACATGCATTCGTAGGTGGTCTCGGCCAGGCGGCGGCCCAGGATGGAGGGTTCGCCCACATAGTACATGCGGCTGGTGTCGCCGAACCAGCCGTCCTTGATGATGGTGATGTCCATGTTGAGGATATCGCCGTTTTTCAGCACTTTGTTGCCGGGGATGCCGTGGCAGATGACGTGGTTGACCGAAATGCAGATGGAGGCCGGGTAGGGGGGGTAGCCCGGCGGCGCATAGCCCACGGTGGCCGATTTGACTTTCAGGACGTTGGTCAGGTAGTCCATGCACAGGCGGTCGAGCTCTCCGGTGGTGATGCCGGGGCGCACGTGGGGCTCCAGATAGTCGAGGATGCTGGCGGCGGCCTGACAGGCAGCGCGCATCCGGTCGAGATCCTGGGGGTCTGTAATCAGTGGAATCATGGGGAACTTGCCGAAAATGTATTAAGAATAGTAGAATTATAAGCTTCGCTATAAATAGCGTGCAGGGCCGTCCATGGGTGTTTGCGACTGGCGTGCCGGATGACCGGAAACGGACAATCCGTTAATCCATGTTAGTCCCGGATACTGGCCCTGTACAAGACCCAACCCTTTGGAGAAATCTATGAGTCTCATGCGCGACATGCTGGAAGCCGGTGTCCATTTTGGCCACCAAACCCGCTACTGGAACCCCAAGATGGCCGAATACATTTTCGGCCAGCGCAATAAAATCCACATCGTCAACCTGGAACGCACGGTCGAGAAATACCTCGAAGCCAGCCAGTTCCTGCGCCAGGTGGCGGCGCGCGGCGGCAATGTCCTGTTCGTCGGCACCAAGCGCTCGGCGCGTGAAATCCTCGCGGCCGAAGCCCAGCGCTGCGGCATGCCCTACGTCGACAGCCGCTGGCTGGGCGGCATGATGACCAACTTCAAGACCGTCAAGACGTCCATCAAGCGCCTGAAAGAAATGGAAACCCAGCAGGCCGAAGGCCTGACCGAAAACATGAGCAAGAAAGAAGCGCTCATGTTCGAACGCGAACTGGCCAAGCTGAACAAATCCATCGGCGGCATCAAGGACATGAACACGCTGCCCGAAGCCCTGTTCGTGATCGACGTCGGCTACCACAAGATCGCCGTGGCCGAAGCCCGCACGCTGGGGATTCCCGTCGTGGGCGTGGTGGACACCAACCATTCTCCCGAAGGTATCGATCACGTCATTCCGGGCAACGACGATTCCAGCAAGGCGATTGCCTTGTATGCCCGCGGCATGGCGGACGCCGTGCTGGCCGGCCGCGAACAAAGCCTCAATGGCCTGGTCGAAGAACTCGCCGAGGGCGAGGAATTCATCGAGGTCGAACAGGACCACCAAGAGGACTGATCCCTCTTTCATGCCGCCCAGGCCCGCCCTGGCCATTGCCGGGCGGGTACTCCGATACCGGCGTGCGCCGGTATCTGCATTGCTCGAACAGGAGAATCTAATGGCTCAAATTACCGCTGCCATGGTCAAAGAATTGCGCGAAAAGACCGACGCGCCGATGATGGAATGCAAAAAAGCCCTGACCGAATCGGACGGCGACCTGGCTCGCGCCGAAGAACTGCTGCGCGTCAAGCTGGGCAGCAAGGCGTCCAAGGCGGCCAGCCGCATCACGGCCGAGGGTCTGGTGGGCTTGCACATTGCCGACGACGGCAAGACCGGCGCCCTGATCGAAGTCAACTGCGAAACCGACTTCGTTGCCAAGAACGACGACTTCATCGCTTTCGTCAACGACCTGGCCCGCCTGGTCGCCGAACAGAATCCGGCCGATATCGCCGCCCTGGGCAGCTGCGCCCTGGGTGAAGGCACGGTCGAAACCACCCGCACCGCGCTGGTGGGCAAGATCGGTGAAAACATGTCCGTGCGCCGTTTTCAGCGCTTCGAGACCGTCGACGCCCTGAACAGCTACGTGCACGGCGGCCGCATCGGCGTCCTGGTCGACTTTGACGGCGACGCCGAGGTCGGCAAGGATCTCGCCATGCACATCGCCGCGACCAAGCCCCGCGCCCTGGACGCCGGCGGCGTCGATCCCGCCCTGATCGCCGCCGAACGCTCGGTGGCCGAGCAAAAGGCCGCCGAATCCGGCAAGCCCGCCGAGATCGTCACCAAGATGGTGGATGGCGCCGTGCAGAAATTTCTGAAGGAAGTCACCCTGCTGTCCCAGCCCTTCGTCAAGAACGACAAGCAGTCCGTCGAACAAATGCTGAAGGAAAAAGGCGCGCGCATCAATCGCTACACCCTGTTCGTGGTCGGCGAGGGCATCGAGAAGAAATCGGAAGACTTCGCCGCCGAAGTCGCCGCCGCCGCCAGCGGTTCCTGATTTTCCCGCTTTCGGGTACGATGGCATCGCGCCGCGTGCGCGGTGCCATTGCGCATCCACGCCATCCGTTTTGCTACTCATTTACTACTCATTCTGCCTTTCCAGGAATCTGGTGCATGTCAAATCCAGCCTATAAGCGCGTCCTCCTGAAGCTGTCGGGCGAGGCCCTCATGGGGGGGGATGCCTATGGCATCAACCGCGCGACCATCCTCCGTATGACCGAAGAAATCCACGGCGTCGTGTCTCTGGGGGTGCAGCTGGCCGTGGTCATCGGCGGGGGCAACATCTTTCGCGGGGTGGCGCCCGGCGCCCAGGGGATGGATCGCGCCACGGCCGACTACATGGGCATGCTGGCCACCGTCATGAACGGTCTGGCCCTGCAGGATGCGCTGAAAAACCATGGGATGGACGCGCGCGTGCAGTCCGCGCTCAATATCGACCAGGTGGTCGAGCGCTACATCCGCCCCAAGGCCCTGCGCTACCTCGAAGAAGGCAAGGTGGTGGTATTCGCGGCGGGCACCGGCAATCCGTTTTTCACCACCGATACGGCGGCCGCCCTGCGCGGGGCCGAAATCGGCGCCGAAATCGTCCTGAAAGCCACCAAGGTCGACGGCATCTACAGCGCCGATCCCAACAAGGATCCCAACGCCACGCGCTACTCGCGCATCAGTTTCGACGAAGCCATCGTGCGCCGCCTCGAAGTCATGGACGCCACGGCCTTCGCGCTGTGCCGCGACCAGAAACTCCCCATTAAGGTCTTTTCGATCAACAAACCCGGGGCCTTGCGTCGCGTCGTCTGCGGCGACGACGAAGGCACCCTGGTTCAGGTATAGGAAACCGTTATGTCCCTCTCCGACATCCGCAGCTCGGCCGACGAGCGCATGGGAAAATCCATCGAATCCTTGAAAACCAACCTGGGCAAGATTCGTACCGGGCGCGCGCATGCCGGCATTCTGGATCATATCCAGGTCGAATACTACGGCTCGCCCGTGCCGGTCAGCCAGGTGGCCAATGTCTCGGTCATCGACGCCCGCACACTCAGCGTTCAGGTCTGGGAAAAAACCATGGCCGCCGCGGTCGACAAGGCCATCCGCGAATCCGACCTGGGCCTCAACCCCATCGCCATGGGCGACAATATCCGGGTGCCCATGCCGGCGCTCACCGAAGAACGCCGCCGCGACCTGACCAAGGTCGTGCGCAGCGAGGGCGAAGACGCCAAGGTGGCGGTGCGCAATCTGCGCCGCGATGCCAACGACGCCCTGAAAAAGCTGCTCAAGGACAAAGAAATCTCCGAAGACGACGACCGGCGCGCCCAGGACGACATCCAGAAGCTCACCGACCGCTACGTAGCGGACATCGACAAGCTGATCACCCAGAAAGAAGCCGAGATCATGACGGTCTGACCGTCGGCTCATTTCCCCCGGGACCGCATGACCCAGACCAGCTCGACGCTTGGCATTCCCCAGACCGGGCAGGTTCCCTGCCACGTGGCCATCATCATGGATGGCAACGGGCGCTGGGCGACCCAGCGCTACTTGCCGCGTTCCGCGGGCCACGTTCGCGGCGTGCAGGCCGTGCGCCGCGTGGTCGAAGCCTGCGGCCGCCGCGGCGTCCAGTACCTGACGCTGTTCGCCTTCAGCTCCGAGAACTGGCGCCGTCCCGCCCAGGAAGTCTCCCTGCTGATGCAGCTTTTTGTCCGCACCCTCGAAAAAGAGGTCGACAAGCTGGTCGCCCAGGGCGTGCGGCTGCGCATCGTCGGCGATCTGAGCGCTTTCGACGCCAAACTGCAGGGGCTGATCCGGGATGCCGAGCGCCGAACCGAAGGCCAGACCGCGCTGACCCTGACCATCGCCGCAAACTATGGGGGGCGCTGGGACATTCTGCAGGCCGCCCAGGCCGCGCTCCGGGATCGGCCCGAGCTCGCCCGGCACCCGGAACAGTTCGACGAATCCGCCCTGGCCGCCCGCCTGTCCATGGCGTATGCCCCGGAACCCGACCTGTTCATCCGCACGGGCGGCGAGCAGCGGATTTCCAATTTTCTGATCTGGCAGCTGGCCTATACCGAGCTGTATTTCACCGATTGCTACTGGCCGGATTTCGGCGCCGCCGAGATGGATCAGGCCTTTGCCTGGTATCAGGATCGCGAACGCCGCTTCGGGCGCACCAGCCAGCAGCTGCGTCCATCCGCCTGACGGGGGTTTCCATGCTACGCCAACGTATCCTGACCGCGATTGTCCTTCTGCTGATCATCGCGGCCGCCGTCACGGCCGCCACGCCCTGGCCCATGCTGGCCCTGCTGGGCATCATGACGGGCTGCGCCCTGTGGGAATGGTGGCGGCTGGTCTGGTCGCACCCCTGGGCGCGCAGCGCCGGCGCCGTGGTGCTGGTCATCGCGCTGGGGGTGGCCTCGCGCCTGCTGGTGGACGGCCAGCCCGGGCTGGCCGCCTTGTTCCATGCCGGCCTCCTGCCCCTGGCGGTGCTGTTCTGGCTGCTGGCCGCGCCGGCCATGGTGCTGCGGGCGCAAGTCCCCGCGCAGTGTCCGACGGCCGGCCTGGCGCTGGCCGGCCTGCTGGTTCTTGTGGCCACCTGGTATGCGCTGGCCTGGTTGTTCGTCCGGCACGGCGCCGCCGCCCTGGTGTCGCTCTGGGCCCTGGTGTGGTGCGCGGACATCGCCGCCTACTTCGTGGGCCGCGGCCTGGGCCGGCACAAGCTCGCTCCACGGGTCAGCCCCGGCAAAAGCTGGGAAGGCGCGCTGGGCGGGGTGGTGTTTGCGACGCTGTGGCTGCTGGCCTGCGCGGCCTGGTGGCCGGGCAGCTACGGGGCTTTGCTGCTGCCGCGCCTGGGCTGGCCGGCGCTGGCCGCCGTCGGGGCCGTGCTGGCCGCCTGGTCCATCATCGGGGATCTTTTCGAATCCCTGCTCAAGCGACGTGCCGGGGTCAAGGATTCCAGCCACCTGCTGCCCGGGCATGGCGGGGTGTATGATCGCATCGACGCTGTCTTGCCGGTCGCCCCGGCGGCCGCGCTCTTGTTGATTATCGGATAAGTCCATGCCTGTTGTGCAACACCTGTGCATCCTGGGTTCCACCGGCTCCATCGGGGTGAGCACCCTGGATGTCGTCGCCCGGCATCCAGAACGCTTCAAAATCCACGCCCTGACGGCCCACAGCCGCATCGAAACGCTGGCGGATCAGGCGGCCCGGCATGCCGCGCGCGTGGTCGTGGTGCCCGACGACGCGGCCCGCCGGCGCTTCCTGGCCGCCTGGCCGGCCGGGCGGGCGCGTCCCGAAATCCGGGTGGGGGCGCAGGCCTTGGCGGATACCGCCGCCGATCCCGCCGTCACCGCCGTCATGGCGGCCATCGTCGGGGCAGCCGGCCTGCCCGGCGCGCTGGCGGCGGCGCGGGCGGGCAAGCGCGTGCTGCTGGCCAACAAAGAAGCCCTGGTGGCGGCCGGCGGCCTGTTCATGCAGGCGGTGCGCGACAACGGCGCCGAGCTCCTGCCCATCGACAGCGAGCACAACGCTATTTTCCAGTGCCTGCCGCAGTCGGCCGACCGCAGCAAGGCGCCCGCACGGCCCGCGGCCGGGGTGCGCCGCCTGCTGCTGACGGCCTCCGGCGGCCCTTTCCGGCGCACCGCCCTGGATCAACTGGAACACGTCACGCCCGACCAGGCCTGCGCCCACCCCAACTGGCGCATGGGGCGCAAGATCTCGGTGGATTCCGCCACCATGCTGAACAAAGGGCTCGAAGTCATCGAGGCCCACTGGCTGTTCGCCATGCCGCTGGATCGCATCCAGGTGGTGATCCACCCGCAAAGCGTGGTGCATTCCATGGTTGAATACCTGGATGGCTCGATCCTGGCCCAACTGGGCCAGCCCGACATGCGCACGCCCATCGCCTATGGCCTGGGCTACCCGGACCGACTCGACAGCGGGGTGGGCCTGCTCGAACTGACCCGCCTGGGGCACCTGGACTTCGAAACGCCCGACCTGCAGCGGTTTCCCTGTCTGGGCCTGTCGCTGGACGCCCTGCGGCAAGGGCAGGGGGCCTGCATCGCCCTGAACGCCGCCAACGAAGTCGCGGTGGCCGGTTTTCTGCAAGGCAAGATCCGCTACACCCAGATCCCGGACATCATCGCGCATTGCCTGGATGAATCCGCCCGCCGGGATGCCATCCCCCCGGCGTCGCTGGACGAAGTCCTGGCGCTGGACGCCCGCGCGCGGCGCACGGCGTCGGGCTATTGCCGGCTCGCCTGAGCCGGGCTTTCCGTGTCTTTCTGTTCTCCGGTATGTTGCTGACTCTCCTCGCGTTCATCGTCGCCCTGGGCCTCCTGGTGACCTTCCACGAACTGGGCCACTACTGGGTGGCCCGGCGCTGCGGTGTCCGCATCCTGCGGTTTTCCGTCGGTTTCGGGCCGATCCTCCTGCGCCGCCGGGATCGTCGCGGCACCGAATGGGCCTTGTCGGCCATTCCGCTGGGCGGGTATGTGAAGATGCTGGACGACGCCCCCGCCGGGGCCGACGCGGCGACCCGCCAATCCGCATTCAACGCCCAGCCCCTGCGGCGCCGGGTCGCGGTGGTGGCCGCCGGCCCGGCCGCCAATCTGCTGCTGGCCGCCCTGATCTACGCGCTGCTGAATCTGTGGGGCACCTGGCAGCCCGCCGCCGTGCTGGGCAGCCCTGCCGCCGGCACCCCGGCGGCTCAGGCCGGCGTCCAGGCTGGCGACGCGCTCCTGGCCGTCAACGGCCAGCCCGTGGCCTCCTGGCCGCAGGCGCGCTGGCAACTGCTGGCGCCGATTACCGACGGCGGCGCGGTGCGGCTGTCCCTGCGGGCGGACGGCCAGCCGGGCGTCCGCGAACTCGCCCTGCGGCTGGCCGGCACCGCGCCCGATGCCGCCGATGACGATCCTCTGGCGCGCGCCGGCCTGATTCTGCAGGCGGGCCGACCGCAACTGGGCGACCTGACGCCTGGGGGGGCCGCCCAGCGGGCCGGCCTGCTGCCCGGCGACCTCATTCTGGCGGTGGACGGCCGGCCGGCCCTCACCACCGATGATTTTGTGCAGTTCATCCAGCGGCACCCCGGGCAGCCCGTCGCGTTGACGGTGCAGCGCCAGTCCGCCCGGCTGGATCTGTCGGTCACCCCGGATCCCCTGCCGGACGCCGGCCGGACGATCGGCCGCATCGGCGCGCAGGTTCAGGCGCAACTGCCCATGGTGCTGGTGCGCCTGGGGCCTCTGGACAGCCTGTGGGCGGGTGTGCGCAGCACGGTCGACATGAGCCTGTTTTCCTTGCGCATGATGGGGCGGATGCTGACGGGCGCTGCGTCGTGGCGCCAGATCAGCGGGCCCGTCACCATTGCCGAATACGCCGGCCAGACGGCCCGCATCGGCCTGGAAGCCTACCTGCGCTTCCTGGCGCTGATCAGCATCAGCATCGGCGTGCTGAATCTGCTGCCCATCCCCATGTTGGACGGCGGCCACTTGTTGTTTTATCTTATCGAAGCCTTGCGCGGCGGCCGGCCCGTTTCCGAGGCGCTGCGCGAACAGGCGACGCGAATCGGCATGAGTCTTGTGCTCGCGCTCATGTTCCTTGCCTTGTTCAATGATTTTTCACGGCTTTTCAGGTGATCGCGTTGTGACTTACAATCGCGCATTACTTGTCCCATGACCCCGCTACGGCTGAAAAGGATTGCCAGGATGTCGTCTATTCGGAACTCTCGTTTCATCAAGCGCACCATGCCCATGGTGCTGGCCGCGCTCTTGGCCCCGGCCATGGCGGCGGCATTCACGCCTTTCGTCGTCCAGGACATCCAGGTGCGGGGGGTCGAACGGGTCGATCCCGGCACGATCTTCACCTATCTGCCCGTCCAGGTCGGCCAGACCTTCACCGAGGCCGAAGCCGCCGCCGCCATCCAGAAACTCTACGCAACGGGCTTTTTCAGCGATGTCAAAATCGACGCCCGGGGGAACGTCCTGGTGGTGTCCGTCGCCGAGCGCCCCACGATCGCCTCCATCACCTTCAACGGCATGCGGGAATTCGACGCCAAGGCTCTGACCAAATCCCTGTCCCAGGTCGGTTTCGGGCAAGGGCGCATCTTCGATCAGGCCATGCTCGACCGGGCGACGTTCGAGCTCAAGCAGCAGTACCTGGCCAAGGGCAAGTACGGCGTTCAGGTCAATCCGGTCATCACCCCCCTGCCGCGCAACCGGGTCGGGGTCAGCTTCGATATCTTCGAAGGCGGGGTGGCCACCATCGAGCGCATCGACTTCATCGGCAACCAGGCCTTTTCCGCCGGCACCCTCGAAGACCAGATGGAGCTGACCACCGGGGGCTTCATGACCTGGTACACCGGCACCGACAAATATTCCCGCGAAAAACTCGAAGGCGACGTCGAGCGCATCCGTTCGTATTACCTGGATCACGGCTACCTGGAATTCACCATGGAGCCCCCGCAGGTCACGATTTCACCGGATCGCAAGCACATCTACCTGACCTTCACCCTGCATGAGGGCGACCCCTATACCCTGGGCCAAGTGGATCTGGCCGGCGACCTGCTGGGCCTGGACAGCAAGCTGCAGCAGTTGGTCACCGTCCACGAAGGCGAAACCTTCTCCGCCGAGAAAACCAACGCCGTCGCCAAGTCGATCACCGATTACCTGGGGTCGCTGGGCTATGCCTTCGCCAACGTCAACCCCAGCCCGGCCCTGAACCCAGCGGATCACGTCGCGCAACTGACGTTCTACGTCGATCCGGGCCGTCGGGTCTATGTGCGCCGCATCAACGTCGGCGGCAATACCCGCACCCGCGACGAGGTCGTGCGCCGCGAGATGCGCCAGCAGGAAGCCGCCTGGTACGATTCCTCCAGCATCCAGTCCTCGAAAGAACGCATCGACCGCCTGGGCTATTTCAGCGAGGTCGACGTCAAGACCGACCCGGTTCCCGGATCGCCCGACGAAGTCGACGTCAATGTCGATGTCAAGGAAAAACCCACCGGCATGATCAATCTGGGGGTGGGCTACGGCTCCACCGACAAGCTGATGCTGTCCGCGGGCATCAGCCAGGACAATGTGTTCGGCAGCGGCAACTCCCTGGCGCTCAACATCAATACCAGCAAGACCAACCGGGCCGCCGTGCTGACGCACACCAACCCGTACTGGACGCAGGACGGCATCAGCAAGACCACCTCGCTGTACTACCGGCGCCTGACCCCCTACGATGTCTCGGACAGCGGGTCGCTGGGCTGGTATTCCATCGAATCCATGGGCCTGGGGCTTAATTTCGGGGTGCCGATCTCCGAGTACGACCGGATCTTCGCCGGCGTGACCTTCGAGCGCAACTCGCTGCGCGACATGGTCATGGGCACCAATCTGGACAATAACCCGGCGCCCCTGGCCTACCAGACTTTCGTCAACAGCTATGGCGAGACCACCAACGCCGGCATCTTCAGCGTGGGCTGGGCCAAGGACACGCGCGACAGCGCCATCGCCCCCCACAAGGGCAGCTACACCCGCCTGTCGGCGGACATCTCCACGCTGGATCTGCGCTACTACAAGCTCTCCGGCCAGCAGCAGTATTTCCTGCCGCTGGGGCGCGCGTTCACCCTGGCGCTCAACGGCCAGGTCGACTGGGCCAAGACCTACGGCAGCAGCAACAAGCCGTTCCCCGTCATCAAGAACATGTATGCCGGGGGCATCGGCTCGGTTCGTGGCTACGAGGGCGCCTCGCTGGGGCCGCGCGACACGCTGACCGACACCTTCCTGGGCGGCTCGCGGCGCATCGTGGGCAACATCCAGCTGTACATGCCGTTCCCCGGGGCCTCGCGCGACCGCACGTTGCGCTGGTTCCTGTTCTCCGACATCGGCCAGATCACCACGACGGACAATTCCGGCTGCCCGCAGGGCCAGGACAATCGCGTCGCCGACCCGTGCGGCTGGAAATACTCGGCGGGCCTGGGGCTGTCCTGGGAATCCCCCCTGGGGCCCTTGCAGCTGTCCGTGGCCCGGCCGCTCAACGCCAAGGAAGGCGATCAGAAACAAGTGTTTCAGTTCCAGATCGGCACGGGTTTCTGATTCCTCCCATTTAGTGGCACAATAATCGTTTTTTATCGCAGCGATCAATCGCAGGTGGTTTTGTCATCATGACTCTTTCAGGCTTGAACGTTTCAACTCTGGCGCAGCGCGCCGTGTCGGGTCACCGGGCATTGGCCGTGGCCGCCGCCATCGGGCTGGGCGCGCTTTTCGTCGCCCCCGTCTACGCCCAGGCGACCAAAATAGGTTTCGTCAGCACCGAACGCATCCTGCGCGACTCCAAACCCGCCAAGGCCGCCCAGGCCAAGATCGAGTCCGAATTCAAAAAGCGCGATCAAGACCTGCAAAAACTGGCGGACAGCCTGCGGGCCCAGGCGCAGAAGCTGGACAAAGACGCCCCGGTGCTGTCCGAGTCCGACCGCATCAAGCGTCAGCGCCAGCTGCAGGATATGGATTCCGATCTGCAGCGCAAGCGCCGCGAATTCCAGGAAGACTTCAATCGCCGCCGCAACGAAGAATTCTCCGCCATCGTCGAAAAAGCCGATGCGGCGATCAAGAAAATCGCCGAACAGCAAAACTACGATCTGATCATCCAGGACGCCGTCACGGTCAGCCCGCGCGTGGATATCACCGACCAGGTCATCAAGTCCCTGGGCGGTTAACCCGCCATGCCGGTGTTGCTTGCGCCCCAGCGGGCTCCCGCGCTGCGGCGGCTGCTGCAAGAGGCCGACATCGTCGGCCTGGGGTGCACGATCAGCGATCCGTCCTGCGCCGACGACCTGAAAATCGCCGGCATCGGCTCCCTGCAATCGGCCGGGCCCACCGAAATCAGCTTTCTGTCCAATCCCAAGCTGCACCAGCAGTTGGACGGCTGCCAGGCGGCGGCCGTCATCCTGCGGCCCCAGGACTGGCAGGCCTATCAGGCCGCGCACCGGCCCGACCCGGCCTGGGCGGCCGTGCTGTGCGAGCAGCCCTACCTGATGTACGCCCTGCTGGCGCAGTGGTTCGACCGCCATCGCCTGGCGGGCCTGCCCGGCGGCATCCATCCCAGCGCCATCGTCGCCCGGGACGCCATCCTGGAGGACGACGTGCACGTGGGGCCGCTGGCCGTGATCGACGCCCGCACGCGCATCGGCGCGGGCACGCGCATCGGCGCGGGGTGCGTGCTCGGCCCGGATTGTGAAGTCGGCCGCGACAGCCTGCTGCATGCCCGCGTCACCCTGTACCACGGGGTCAAAATCGGCGCCCGCGCCGTCCTGCATGCGGGGGTTGTGCTGGGGGCCGACGGCTTCGGCTTCGCGCCGGATCCCCGCACGCCGGGCGCCTGGGCCAAGATCGCCCAGTTGGGCGGGGTGCGGGTCGGCGACGACGTCGAAATCGGCGCCAACACCACGGTCGACCGCGGCGCGGTCGAGGACACCGTGCTGGGCAATGGGGTCAAGCTCGATAACCAGATCATGATCGGTCATAATTGCCGCATCGGCGACCACACCGCCATGGCCGCCTGCGTGGGGGTGGCGGGGTCCACCACCATGGGCCGGCGCTGCGTCATCGGGGGCGCGGCCATGTTCGGCGGCCACCTGACGCTGGCGGACGACGTCCACGTTTCCGGCGGCACGGCAGTCACTTCGGATATCCTGAAGCCCGGCCGCTACACCGGGGTGTTTCCCCTGGCCGAGCACAGCACTTGGCAGCATAATGCCGCCGTCATCGGGCAATTGGCGCCCCTGCGCAAGCGGCTCCGCGCAATCGAACGGCAAGCGATGGCCGAATCAGCCGGGCAGTCGGCAAACAACAAGCAGGACACAGAATAATGGAACTCGATATCAAAGACATCATGGAAAGGCTGCCGCACCGGCAGCCGATGCTGCTGGTGGACCGCGTCCTCGAAATGGATCCGGGGAAAAGCATCGTCGCCATTAAAAATGTCACCTACAACGAACCGTTCTTTCAGGGGCACTTCGCCCATCATCCTGTCATGCCGGGCGTGCTCATCATCGAAGCCCTGGCGCAGGCCGCCGCGCTGTTTTCATTCGCCGACGCGGGCGCGCCCAACCTCGTCAGCACCAAGGTCGCCTATTACCTGGTCGGGGTCGATGGGGCGCGTTTCCGCCGTCCGGTCGTCCCGGGCGACCAACTGCGCATGGAAGTCTCCGCCGACAAACTCAGCCGCTCCATCTGTAAGTACACGGCCGTCGCCAAGGTCGACGACCAGATCGCCGCCGAAGCCAAGATCATGTGCGCCGTGCGCATCCTGGAAGAATAATGACGCAGCCCCAGGTTCATCCCACCGCGATTGTTGCTCCGGGGGCGGTGCTGGGTTCGGGGGTCGACGTCGGCCCCTACAGCGTGATCGGCGCCCACGTGCGCATCGGGGCCGGCACCCGGGTGGGGCCGCATTGCGTCATCGACGGGCATACCACCATCGGCCCCGACAACCATTTCTATGGCTTTTGCGCCATCGGCGGCATCCCCCAGGACAAAAAATACGCGGGCGAGCCCACCGGCCTGGAAATCGGCGCCGGCAATACCTTTCGTGAATTCGTCACCGTCAACACGGGGACGATCCAAGACGTCGGCACCACCCGGCTGGGCGATGACAACTGGATCATGGCCTACGTCCACATTGCCCACGATTGCCAGCTGGGCAGCCACATCGTGATCTCCAACAGCGTGCAGTTGGGGGGGCATATCCATATCGGCGACTGGGCCATCATCGGCGGCCTGTCCGCCGTGCATCAGTTCGTGCGCATCGGCGCCCACACCATGATCGGCGGCACCAGCTCGGTGCGCCAGGACGTCCCGCCCTACATGATCGGCGCGGGCGATTCTTTCCGGCCGGTCGGCATCAACGCCGAAGGCCTGGGGCGGCGGGGCTTTTCGCCCGCGGACATCCAGGCCCTCAAAGACGCTTTCAAAATCCTTTATCGCCGCCAGCTGAACATTTCCCAGGCCATCGACGCCCTGATCGAACTGCAATCCCGGCAGCCCGACCAGGCCCCGACGGTTCAGGCCCTGGTCGATTTCCTGCAGGCATCCAGCCGCGGCATCGCCCGCCCATGACCCGGCTGCCGCCCGCCCTTGGCCTGCCGGGCCGTCGCCCGGCGGCTTGCCCCGGCGGGGCGGGCGGATGACGGCGCGCGCCATGCGGGCCGTCGTGGTGGCGGGCGAACCCTCCGGCGATCTGCTGGCCGCCCGGATGATTACCGGGCTGCAGGCGCGCAGCCCGGGCATCGAGGTGGGCGGCATCGGCGGCCCGGCCATGGCCCGCACGGGGTTTGCGGCCTGGCACCCCCTGGATGCCCTGTCGGTCTTCGGCTATGTGGATGCCCTGCGCCAGGCGCCGCGCCTGGTGCGCACCTGGCGCGACACGCGCCGGCGGGTGATCGGCCAGCGGCCCGACGTGCTCGTCGGGGTGGACGCGCCCGATTTCAATCTGCGGCTGGAAGAAAAAGCCCGAGCCGCCAGGATCCCCACCGTGCATTTCGTCGGGCCGTCCATCTGGGCCTGGCGCTTCGAACGCATCCACCAGATCCGCCGGGCCGTTTCGCACATGCTGGTGCTGTTTCCCTTTGAAGTCGACCTGTATCGGGCGCAAGGGATACCGGTCACGTATGTGGGCCACCCGCTGGCCGAACTGATTCCCAAGCAACCCGACCGCGCGGCGGCCCGGGCGGTGCTGGGCCTGTCGCCCGAGCACCGGGTGCTGGCCCTGATGCCGGGCAGCCGGGAATCCGAGCTGCGCCTGCTGGCCCCCCGGTTCCTGCAGGCCGCCCGGCAACTGCGCCAGCAGGATCCCGGGCTGCAGATCGTCGTGCCCGTGGTCAATGCCCAGCGGCGCGCCCAATTCGAAGCCTTGCTGGCCCAGCATCCGGTGGCCGGCTGCCGGGTTCTGGCGGCGGCGCCGGCCGCCGCCGGGGCCGCGCCCGGACGCGGCGACGGGCTGGATACCCGCGATTGGCCCATTGCCTGGCATGCCATGGAAGCCGCCGACGCGGTGCTGGTGGCCAGCGGCACGGCCACCCTGGAAGCCGCCTTGTTCAAGCGGCCCCTGGTGATTTCTTATGTGCTCAGTCCATGGATGCGGCGCATCATGGCCTGGAAGTCCGGCCAGCAGGCCCCCAGCCTGCCGTGGGTCGGGCTGCCCAATATCCTGGAACGCGATTTCGTGGTGCCAGAGCTTCTGCAAGAAGCCGCCACCCCGGACGCCCTGGCCGCCGCCACCTGGACGGCGCTCAGTGATGCGCGGCACGCGGCGCAGGTTGCCCAGCGCTTCCTGGCGTTGCACAATACCCTGGATCGAGACACCCCGGGCCTGGCCGCCCAGGCTATTTTGGACGTCTGCCATGCCCATGCCAACTGAACGCTTTGCCGCCCCGGCAACGCCCGTCCTGACCGCCGGCGTCGACGAGGCGGGCAGGGGGCCGCTGGCCGGGCCCGTGTTTGCCGCGGCGGTGGTGCTCGATCCGGCCCGGCCCATCCCCGGCCTGGCCGATTCCAAAAAACTCAGCGCCGCCCGCCGCGAGGCGCTGGCCGCGCAAATCCGCGAACACGCGCTGGCCTGGGCGGTGGCCCAGGCCGACGTGCCGACCATCGACCGCCTCAATATCCTGCAGGCCACCCTGCTGGCGATGCGCCAGGCCTGCGCAAGCCTGTCCCTGGCGCCGCAGCTCATTCTCGTCGATGGCAACCGCCTGCCAGTGGGGTTGCCGTGCCCGGCCCGCGCCCTGGTGGGGGGCGATGCGCTGGAACCCGCGATTTCCGCCGCCTCGATACTGGCCAAAACCGCACGCGACGCCTGCTGTCTGGCCCTGCACGAACAGTACCCGCAGTACGCCTTCGACCGCCACAAGGGCTACGGCACGGCGCTGCACCTGGCGCGCCTGACGCAATACGGCCCTTGCCCCGCCCATCGCCGCAGCTTTGCGCCGGTGCGGCGCCTCCTGCCGGCGGCCACGCCCCTTCTGTCGGCGGCCACGCCATGAGCCACCCGATTTCCGTGCGCCATATCGCGTCGCGCGACAACCCGGACTACCGCCTGTGGCTGCGCCTGGCCCAGGGCAGGCCGGGGCATCGGGAAACCCGCATCCTGATCGAAGGCGAGCACCTGTGCCAGGCTTGGCTCGAACACCACGGCCCGCCCGAGGCGCTGATCGTCAGCGAAGCCATCCAGGCCCAGTCGCCCGGCTGGATCAAGCCCCTGTGGCGCGACTGCGAAACCACGCGCCGGATCGTGCTGGAAGATCACCTCGCCAGGATGCTGTCGCAGGTCGAATCCGGCCCCGCCGTGTTTTTCCTGGTCGAGCCGCCCTGCGTGTCCCTGCCCGAGCGGATCGACACGGGCTGCCTTTGGCTGGATCGGGTGCAAGACCCCGGCAACCTGGGCACCTTGCTGCGCACCGCCGCCGCCGCAGGGCTGACGTCCGCCTATTTGTCCACGGGCTGCGCGGCGGTGTGGTCGCCCAAGGTGCTGCGCAGCGGCCAGGGGGCGCATTTTGCGCTGGCAGTCCACACCCAGGTGGATCTGCTGAAGCTGCACTCCCGTCTGCGCGTGCCCCTGGCGGCCACCACGCTGCAGGCGGCGCGCGCGATCTACCAGTATGACCTGAGAACCCCGTGCGCCTGGCTGTTCGGCAACGAAGGGCGCGGGGTATCGCCCGACCTGATGGCCCTGGCCGACTGGCGGGTACATATCCCGCAGTCGTCGGGGGTCGAATCCCTGAACGTCGCGGCGGCGGCGGCCATCTGCCTGTTCGAGCAACGCCGCCAGCAGCACACCGATTGACCGGCGCGCGGGCGTTTGGCCCGGCGCATCCCCGGCGTGTTTTTCAGTAGGTCATGCGATCCAGCCCGACCTCGTCCAGGATCTTGGTGGAGATTTCCTCGATGGAGCGGGTCGTCGTGGACAGCCAGGGGATGTTTTCCATGCGCATCAGACGCTCCGCGTCGGCGATTTCCCGGCGGCACTGCTTGAGCGAGGCATACGTGCTATTGGGGCGGCGTTCGTTGCGAACCTCGGCCAGGCGCTCGGGCTGGATGGACAGGCCGAACAGCTTGCGCCGAAAAGGCAGCAGGGTGGCGGGCAGGGCGCCGCGGTCGAAGTCCTCGGGGATCAGGGGATAGTTGGCCGCCCTGACGGCGTACTGCATGGCCAGGTACAGGCTGGTGGGAGTTTTGCCGCAGCGCGACACCCCCACCAGGATCACGTCGGCCTGTTCCAGGCCGTGGATATACTGCCCGTCGTCGTGCGCCAGGCTGAAATTGATGGCCTCGATGCGGTGGTTGTATTGCTTCGACAGGCCATTGGTATGCGAGCGCCCCACCGACTGGCTGGATTTCACCCCCAGCACGTCCTCCAGCTGCTGCACGAAGGCGCCGAACAAATCCAGGAAGATGCAGGGCGCCTGACGAATCCGGGCGGCGATGTCGGGGTCGACGAGGGTGCTGAACACCAGGGGCGGCGGCCCGCCCTGGTCGGCGCGCTGCTGGATGCGCCGGGCGGCGGCGGCGGCTTTCTCGATGGAGTCGATGAACGGCAGGCGCACCGCCTGGAAGGCGATTTCCTCGAATTGAGACAACACCGCATGACTGAAGGTCTCGGCGGTGATCCCGGTGCTGTCGGAAACAATGAAGACGGGGCGATTCGATACGGGGTCGGTCATGGGCTTTGAACCATCAAGCGTCAGAAACGGTACAATCCGCGAAGGTTACCAGTCACGGGATGCTCAGGCAAGGCTGGTTTGCCAGGCGCATGCGGGTTTCGCCTTCTCGAAACCGGCACGGGTCACCCGCCGCCCTGTCCTTCGACAGGGCGGCGGGTGCCTTGCGTACGCCTGGCAAACACGCTTTTTCTATCTCAAAGGTGACACCATGTCGTATGTTGTATCGTTCGAGCGCCTCCGCATGACGGATGTGGACTCGGTAGGGGGCAAAAACGCTTCTCTGGGTGAAATGATCAGTCAGCTGGCCGGGGCCGGCGTGCGGGTGCCGGGGGGCTTCGCCACCACGGCCGACGCTTTCCGCGATTTTCTCAAATCCACCGGCCTGGATGCGCGCATCAAGGCGCGCCTGGATGCCCTCAACGCCGACGACGTGCGCGAACTGGCCAGCGCGGGGGCGGAAATCCGCCAATGGGTGATCGACACGCCGTTTCCAGCCGCCTTCGAGCAGGCCATCCGCGACGCCTTTGCCCAGTTGGACGCCGACGGCAAGGGGTCGTTCGCCGTGCGTTCGTCGGCCACCGCCGAAGACCTGCCCGACGCCTCTTTTGCCGGCCAGCAGGAAACCTATCTCAACGTGGTCGGCATCGACGACGTGCTGGAAAAAATCCGCCACGTCTTCGCGTCCCTGTACAACGACCGCGCCATCTCCTACCGGGTGCACAAGGGCTATGCCCATGCCGACGTCGCCCTGTCGGCGGGCATCCAGCGCATGGTGCGTTCCGACAAGGGCAGCGCGGGCGTGATGTTCACCCTGGACACCGAGTCCGGTTTCAAGGACGTGGTGTTCATCACGTCGTCCTACGGCCTGGGCGAAACCGTGGTTCAGGGCGCCGTCAACCCCGATGAATTCTACGTCTTCAAGCCCACCCTGGCGGCGGGCCACTATCCCATCATCAGCCGCCGCATCGGCTCCAAACTGATCAAGATGGAATTCGACGCCGAACGCGCATCCGGCCATGCCGTGCGCACCGTCGAGGTTCCGGCCTCCGAGCGCAACCGCTATTCCCTGGCCGATGACGAAATCATCGAACTCGCCCAGTACGCCACCATCATCGAGCAGCACTACCAGCGGCCCATGGACATCGAATGGGGGCGCGACGGCATCGACGGCAAGCTGTACATCCTGCAGGCCCGCCCGGAAACCGTCAAATCCCAGCAGGGGCACCACGATGTGCAAGAACGCTACCGCCTGAAAGCCACGGGCGAAGTCCTGGTGCGCGGCCGCGCCATCGGCCAGAAGATCGGCTCGGGCACCGTGCGCGTGGTGGCCGACGCCTCCGAGATGGACAAGGTGCGCGCCGGCGACATCCTGGTCACCGACATGACCGACCCCAACTGGGAACCCGTCATGAAACTGGCCGCCGCCATTGTCACCAACCGGGGCGGGCGCACCTGCCACGCCGCCATCATCGCGCGCGAGCTCGGCATTCCCGCCGTGGTCGGCTGCGCCGATGCCACCGACGTGCTGGCCAATGGCCGTGAAGTCACCGTGTCTTGCGCCGAAGGCGACGAGGGCCATATCTACGACGGCCTGATCGAAACCGAAATCGAGGAAGTCCGCTGGGGCGAGATGCCCGACATCGGCCTGAAAGTCATGATGAACGTCGGCAACCCGCAGCTGGCCTTCGATTTTTCCCAGATCCCCAACGGCGGGGTCGGGCTGGCGCGGCTGGAATTCATCATCAACAACAACATCAACGTGCATCCCAAGGCCATCCTCGACTACCCCAATGTCGATGGCGACCTGAAAAAAGCCGTTGAATCCGCCGCCCGGGGCTATGCCAGCCCGCGCGCCTTTTTCGTCGAAAAACTGGCCGAGGGCATCGCCACCATCGGCGCGGCCTTCTATCCCAAGCCGGTCATCGTGCGTCTGTCCGACTTCAAGTCCAACGAATACCGCAAGCTGGTGGGCGGTTCGCGCTACGAGCCCGAAGAAGAAAACCCCATGCTGGGCTTTCGCGGGGCGTCGCGCTACATCTCGGACGACTTCGCCGAATGCTTCCGCATGGAATGCGAGGCCCTGAAAAAGGTGCGCGACGACATGGGCCTGACCAACGTCGAAATCATGGTGCCTTTCGTGCGCACGCTCAATCAGGCGCAACGCGTGGTCGATCTGCTGGCCGCGCACGGGCTGAAGCGCGGCGACAACGGCCTGCGCCTGATCATGATGTGCGAAGTCCCCACCAACGCCATCCTGGCCGACGAATTCCTGCAGTTCTTCGACGGCTTTTCCATTGGCTCCAACGACATGACCCAGCTCACCCTGGGCCTGGACCGCGATTCGGGCATGGCGCTGCTGGCGGCCGACTTCGACGAACGCGATCCCGCCGTGCAATTCATGCTGCGCCGCGCCATCCAGGCTTGCCTGAAAGCCGGCAAGTACGTCGGCATCTGCGGCCAGGGGCCCAGCGATCACCCCGATCTGGCCCAGTGGCTGCGCGACGAGGGTATCGTGTCCATGTCGCTCAACCCGGACACGGTGGTGGACACCTGGCAGCGGCTGGCCGATACGCGCGCCGTCGCCTGATCGTCCAGCCGTCCGGGCAGCCCGCCGATGCCGGCGGGTTGCCCGGGTCAAGTCCAGGATGCAGAACACCGGCCGGCCGCTTGGGCTGCCGGTGTTTTTTTGATCGAATTTTCGACCCGACGCGCCGCAAGCGGGATGCCGTTCGCCGCCGCGCCGCCGCGCAATCCCATCCACGGAAACTTTCATGGCCGAGCATGGTTCCTTCGATAATTTGCTGAATCAGATTGATGGTCAAATCGGCAGATTCAACGAAAAAAGACGATCCAATAAAACCAAATACTTCTGGCTTGCGATCGTGCAGATATTTTCCGGCGTTTCCGCAACCTTGGTGCTTGGCTGGTCGGTGTCGCCGGAAAACATGCAATGCGCGAAAAACGTCGCTTTGGTGTTGACGTCAATCACGACGTTTTGCACGCTCCTGCTGGCCCATTTTCAATTCAAGGATCATTACGTTTCGTTTACGTGGGTGGTGAGTCAATTGCGGCAGCTTCGTTCGGCGCTGGTGTTTCAACAGCAGTTGGCGTTGGAAAACCAGCCGGCCGGGCTGAATCAAGAGGTGCTGATCGCGCTGCATGCCAAATTTTCGGCGATTCTGTCTGAATCCAATACAGACTGGAAAACCAGGATGAAGCAGGCGCTCGCCGATACTGAAAAAGGCAACTCGTAAATGGCAGACGCCTTGCTGCCGAGCGGGAAAATATACTGCTCTCACGCACTGGCCGATCTGGATGCGCGTTTGTCTGTCTGCGAAGCCCAAGCCGGATCATTCCCGATCGGCGATCAACGGATCCGAGGCATTCATTTTTTCATCGGAGACCCGCCACTGAACCCGCCGACGGTACGGGGTTCGGTGTTATTGCGATTGCACCCGCAGTTTTTGCTGGATAATTATCCGTATTTCATCGTTGGCCGGGCGGTCGATCTCGATGGGGTGAAATTCGGGCATCTGCCAAAATTGCCTTGCGATTTGCGGGCCGAGGATCTTGAGCTGGGCAGAACGAAGTTCATCGCCGTATGCCGGCGGCTTGCCATGCTGGCAGCGGATGAGTTATGTCGATTTTCAAGCCAACGCCGCTCCGTCCCGGCGTTGGATGTGCTCAAGGATGTGCTTCCTGTTTCCCTGGTCGAATACATGAAAAGCACCGAAAACTTTCATGCACGCGCGTTTGAATACGAACTGCATGAAGCCTATATTTTGCGGCCCCGGCATGTGTTGTCGCTGCACGTGCCGAAGACTTATATGCACACCCCGGTGGCGCGCAGCCTATCGCGCAGGCTGGGCGAAAAACTCAAGCCTTACAATCCGAAATATGGGATCGAGGCAATGCGCGCAAGTGAACGCGCTCCGGGATATGGGGTCGAGGCAGTGCGCAAGTGAACGCGCTCCACGACATGAGGTGGAAGCAGTATGCAAGTGAAAGAGTGCTGGGTAATTGGCTGCTATGAGAGCCCGAATCATGACTGTTTTCCAACGCACGTCAGCCCGATTCTGGTCGCTGCGACGGGAACTGGCTATCGCCGCCTGGTATACAATATTTCGCGGCCGTACAGGATTGAGCCTTGCGCTTTGACCGGGCCGGAAATTCCCGATCCGCGCGGCGCATATTTCCCGCACCCAACGTATATGTCATGCAAGCCCCGGCGCTGCAAATTGACGGATCAGTTTGTCTTGCTTGGCGCATCTGAAATCTATCCGAGTTCATCGAAAATGGCGGTTTCGATGAAAGTCCTGCGGCTTGCGGCCGTGCAGGCTGTCCATGGAAATCGGGTTGATTGGCGCAGCATATGGGCAGTATTGATCGCCACGTGGCGCTGATCGAACGCCCAGCCCTCAGCCCGGCGCCGGCATCCAGTATTGATCCAGGTGCTCGAAGCCCCAGCGGGCCGAGCTTTCCTGTCCCAGGATCGCCTCGCCGCAGTCCGGTGCGCTGAGTTTCAGAACCGTCGGGGGAATTTCCCGTTTCGTCTTCGCGTCATAGAACACAATCACCTTGGGCGTCAGGAGCAGGTCGCCTTCCTGATCCACGACCACCGCCAGGCGCTGCGAGCGCAGCCGCACCAGGGATCCGATCGGATAAATGCCGACCGTCTTGACGAATGCCTCGAAGATTGGACGGTCGAAATGTCCCGCCCAGGAGGCCATCTGATGCAGGGCTTCGGCGGGATTCCAGGCCGCCTTGTAGATACGCGTCGAGGTGACGGCATCATAGACGTCGCAGACGGCCCCCATGCGGGCCAGCAGCGGGATCGACGCGCCCGCCAGCTTGCCGGGGTAGCCCGTCCCGTTGATTTTTTCGTGATGATGCAACGCGATGCCCATGACTTCGGCGCTGGCCCCGCTTTTTTGCAGCAGATCCATCCCGATCTGGGGGTGCTGGCGCATCACATCGAACTCCTGGTCTGTCAGGCGGCCCGGCTTGTTGAGGATTTCCGGCGGAATCCCCGCCTTGCCCAGGTCGTGCATCAGGCCGCCCAGGCCCGCTTGCCGGGTCAGATCGGGCGCCAGGCGCAGTTGGCGCGCCAACGCCAGCATCAGCGCGCACACCGCCACCGAATGCAGGTAGGTATAGGTGTCCTTGGTCTTCAGGCGCGCCACGCTGAACAGCGCCTGCGGGTGACGGTTCACCGATTCCGCGATCTGCTGCACCAGCGGTATCGTGGATTCCGGGTCGATGGCCCGCCCCATGCGGGCTTCCTCGAACATGTCCATGATCTGTTCGCGGGCGTCCAGGCAGATTCTCCTGGCTTTTTCTATTTCTTCGTGCAGCGCAACCGCGGCGGATTGGCCGGGGGTCTCATGGCTTGCCGGCAGGGCGGGCGCCTGCGCCGCGGCGGGGGCCGTGTCGCCGGATCGGGCCATGCCGGGGCTTGCGGGCTGGGCCGGATCCGAGCTCTTGGACAGGTCGATCCAGAGGGTATGGATCGGGCTGTCCTGGATTTTCTTCAGGTCTTGTTCTCGTTCCAGCAAGAAACTGTCGCGCCAGAACGGGTGCAGAAACCAGTTGCCCTCCAGCTTGTGGATATACATGCCCAACCGCAGGTCGGACACGGTAATGCGCTGGAGCACGGGCTTGTTTTGTGCGGGAAAATGCATTGGGTGAACACGATAATCGCTGAAACGATATCCACGACGGCAGGCGGCGCGGTGACTTGATCCGAAGTTGCTTGATAGCGACCAGTGTACGTTTTATTTTCTCCCAAGGGGATATGCGCCGCGTGATGCGGTTGTTCACTACCGGGCAATGCGCCGGCCCCGTGTTTTCCAGGCGGCGGCCGGCCCGCCCGGGCGGTGCCCGATCCGTCATTCGGGTAAACTGGCAGCGTGTCCTCCCAACCCGTCGGCCATCCAGCCGGCCATCGCCCTCATGTCCTTCGGTGCGCTGATTTCCTCCCCCCTGGGCCAGATTCTGCTGGAAACCCACGAAACCGGCCTGACGGGCCTGTATTTCACCGACCAACGGGATTGCCCCCGATGGCCGGGCCTGGCCGCAACGGATCAGCCCATCGCCAATCCGTCCGATGGCCAGCAGGACGGGCGGCCCGCCCGCCTGCTGAAGGCCTGGCGCAGCGCCCCGAGCGATACCGGCCCTTTGTTTGCCGCCGATGCGGATCAAGCAGCATCCGCCGGCCTGCCGGCGGCGGGCCAGCCATCCGCAGCGATCCAATACCTGCAAGACGATACGCCGCCCCGCGCCCAGGCCATCCTGACCCAGGCCCGGCAAGAGCTGCAAGAATATTGGCAGGGCCGGCGGCAGGCGTTCGATGTGTCCCTGGCGCCCCAGGGCAGCGCGTTCCAGAAGACGGTCTGGCAGGCCCTGCTGACGGTGGGCTACGGGTTCACTTTGTCATACGGCGGGCTGGCCCGCGAGGCCGGCTTTGGCCCCAGGCACGGGCGGGCCGTCGGCACGGCGGTGGGCAGCAACCCCATCAGCATCATTATTCCCTGCCACCGCATCCTGGCCGGCAACCAGACGCTGAATGGCTATGGCGGCGGGCTGGGCCGTAAAATCCAGCTGCTGCGGCTTGAGGGCTTCGAGATTCACGCCTGAATCCCGCGCGCTTCAGTCTTTGCGGTCGCGCCGGGTGTCGTGCTTCATCAGGCGCTCTTTTTCGCGTGCCCAGTCCTTGTCGCGCTGGGTGTCGCGCTTGTCGTGCAGCTTCTTGCCGCGCCCCAGACCGAAATCCAGCTTGATGCGCCCGCCCTTGTAGTGCAGGTTGAGCGGCACCAGGGCGTAGCCGCGCTGCTCGACCTTGCCGATGAGCTTGTTGATTTCGTGCGCGTGCAACAGCAGCTTGCGCGTGCGCGTGGCGTTGGGATGGATGTGGGTGGATGCCGTGGGCAGGGGGCTGATGTGCATGCCCAGAATCCACAAAGCGCCATCGCGCACGATGACGTAGCTTTCCTTCAACTGCACGTGACCCGCCCGGATGGCCTTGACCTCCCAGCCTTCCAGCACCAGCCCGGCTTCGAAGCGCTCTTCGATGAAGTAATCGTGGGTGGCTTTGCGGTTATCGACAATACTCATACGTGTGTTCTGTTTGGCGGCATTTTGGGGGGGCCTGACGTGCCTGATAAAATCCTTGCATTCTATCGTTTTCTCAAGACCACGTCCTGCCGATGCCTGCGATCCAACGCTCTGTCCTGGTGCCTTTCAGTTGTGCCCAGATGTTCGACCTGGTGGCCGATGTCGCCCATTATCCCGATTTCATGCCCTGGTGCGGCGGATCCAGCGTGCAATGGCAAAACGAAACCGGCATGCAGGCCACGGTGCAGATCCGCTTCGCCGGCATCCACCAGAGTTTCACCACGCGCAACGAACACGATTACCCCCACAAGATCGTCTTTCACCTGGTGGACGGGCCGTTTTCCAACCTGACCGGGCATTGGGCCTTCCAGCCCCTGGGCGAAGACGGCTGCAAAGTGCTGTACACCATGGAATACGCCTTTTCCAGCCGCGCCTTGTCGGCCGTCATCGGGCCGGTGTTCAACCGCATCGCCAGCAGCTTCATTGATTCTTTCACGCAGCGCGCCCACGCGGTGTACGGGGGCTGACACATGCGGGTATCCGTCGCTTTTGCCGCCGCCACGCATGTGTGGCGCAAAGCGCTGGATGTCCCCGAAGGCGCCACGGCGGGGCAGGCTGTGGCATTGAGCGGCTTTGCGCGGGAATTCCCGGAATATACCGATCGACCCTTGGCGATGGCCGTGTATGGCGAACGCTGCGATGCCCAGCGGGTCCTGCACGAAAGCGACCGCGTCGAACTGTGCCGGCCGCTGGTGTTCGATCCCTTGGAAACGCGCCGGCGGCGGGCGGCGCATCGGGGGAAGGGTTAGCCGCTGCTTGGGGGCGGGCTACCGGGGTTTGGCAGCCGTGCGCAAATTGTCACCCGCCTGACAGCCCCCCGAGCGCCACTTGGTCTAAGGTATCCGCACCACGCGTTCCGCGGGCTGCGGCAGACACGCCACCGCGCGCCAAGTGCTAAAGTAAGCCTGCGACGCAATGTTCAACCTTGATCAGGCTGAACATGTCGGACGACGCCACCCGCGTCCGTGACGACCACAAATCCGGAGACATGCACCATGGATTTTCGCCTCAGCGAAGAACAACAGGCCTTTGCACAGGCCGCCCGCGAATTTGCCCAGGGCGAACTCGCCCCCCATGCCGCCCAATGGGACGAAGAACACATCTTCCCCCGGCCGGCCTTCGCCAAGGCGGGCGAACTCGGCTTCTGCGCCATGTACGCGCCCGAAACCATCGGCGGGCTGGGCCTGCCCCGGCTGGACGCCACGCTGGTATTCGAGGAAATGGCGGCGGTGGATCCCTCCACCACGGCTTTCATCACCATTCACAACATGGCCACCTGGATGATCGGCACCTGGGCGCAGCCCGCCGTGCGCGACCGCTGGGGGCCTTTGCTGGCCACGGGCGAGAAGCTGGCATCCTACTGCCTGACCGAACCCGGCGCCGGCTCGGATGCCGCTTCGCTGACCACCAGCGCCCGGCGCGACGGCGACCATTATGTGCTGAACGGCGCCAAGGCCTTTATTTCCGGGGCGGGGGACACCGACGTGCTGGTGGTCATGGCGCGCACCGGCGGCGACGGCCCGCGCGGGATTTCCGCTCTGGTGGTGCCCGCGGACGCCGAGGGCATCACTTACGGCCGCAAAGAAAACAAAATGGGCTGGAACAGCCAGTCCACCCGGCCCATCACGTTTGAAAACGTGCGCGTGCCGGTGGCCAACCGCCTGGGCGAAGAAGGCGAGGGCTTTCGCTTCGCCATGAAAGGCCTGGATGGCGGGCGCATCAACATTGCCACGTGTTCGGTGGGCGCGGCCCAGGGGGCCTATGAAGCCGCCCGCCGCTACATGGGCGAACGCCATCAGTTCGGCCGCCCCCTGGCGGACTTCCAGGCGCTGCAGTTCAAGCTGGCCGACCTGCTGGCCAATATCGTGGCATCGCGCCAAATGGTGCGTCTGGCCGCCAGCAAGCTGGACGAGCACGACCCGCAGGCCAGCGCCTATTGCGCCATGGCCAAGCGCTTTGCCACCGACCTGTGCTTCCAGTCCTGCCTGGATGCCCAGCAAATCCACGGCGGTTACGGCTACCTCAAGGACTACCCCCTGGAACGCCTGGTGCGCGACACCCGCGTGCACCAGATCCTGGAAGGCACCAACGAAATCATGCGCGTGATCGTGGCGCGCCATATCCTGACCCAAGAGGCCGATCTGCGATGAACACTTCCGCTCGCGTCGATTCATTGCCGCCCACCGCGCCCGATCCGGTTCTGTTCCAGGAAATCGCCGGTCAGGAAGGCAGGCGGATCGGGGTCGCCATCCTGAACAGCCCCGACACCCTGAACGGCTTGTCGCTGCCCATGTGCCGCCTGTTGGACGAACGCCTGCAGGCCTGGGAATCCGACGCCCGCGTGGTCGCGGTGGTGTTGCGCGGGGCCGGTGAAAAAGCCTTCTGCGCCGGCGGCGACCTGCACGCGCTGTACCAGAGCATGCTGGACAGCCCCCGGGATGCCTGGGCCAACCTGCACGCCCGCAGTTTTTTTGAAACCGAATACCGCCTGGATTACCGCATCCACCGCTACGCCAAGCCCATCGTCTGCTGGGGCGGCGGCATCGTCATGGGCGGCGGAGTCGGGCTGATGCTGGGGGCCAGCCACCGGGTGGTCACCCCCGGCACCCGCTTCGCCATGCCCGAGGTCACCATCGGCCTGTTTCCCGATGTGGCGGGCACCTGGATGTTGAGCCGTCTGCCCCGGGGCATCGGCGAGTTCCTGGCCTTGACGGGCGCCCAATTGGGCGCCGCCGATTGCCTGCAATACGGCCTGGCCGACCACTATTGCGCCGCCGAAGGCTTCGATGCCCTGGTCGCGGCCCTGGCGGCGCAAAAATGGCCCGCCGATGCGGATCAGCAAGCCGCCCTGCTGGATGCCGTGCTGGACGGCCTGCAGCTGGACGCCCCCGAGCCCGGCCCCCTGCGGGCGCATTCGGCCGCTATCCGCCGGGCGTGCAACCGGGCGGATTTTGCGCAGGCGTGCGCCGCCATCGGGGCCTGGAAACACCACCCGGATCCCTGGCTGGCGCGCGCCGCCGCCACCTTTCTGTCCGGGTCGCCCGGGGCGGCCCGCCTGGGGTTCACGCTGGTTCGGCGGGCGCGCCATCTGTCGCTGGCCGATGTCTTTCGCATGGAATACATCGCCGCCCTGCATTGCTGCGCCGAGCCCGATTTCCGCGAAGGCATCCGCGCCTTGCTGGTCGACAAGGACAAGAAACCGCGCTGGCATCCCGCCAGCCTGGAACAGGCGTCCGCCACCTGGGTCAAGCGCTTCCTGGCACACCCCTGGCCGGCGGGGCAGGATCACCCATTGGCGGACTTGTAAAAAACGGCCTTGCCCCGAGCGGGGCGGCGCCTGAAAAAGCCGCCGCAAGCCGTGGCGCGGGGGGGCATGCCGCGCCGCGCCACTGGCGACGGCGCAAGACACAGAATCAACCGGCTTATCACAAAATCAACCGGCTTATTTCCAAGGAGACAACACATGAGCAGCACGATTGCATTCATCGGCCTGGGCCACATGGGCGGCCCCATGGCCCAGAACCTGATCAAGGCCGGCCACACCCTGACGGTGTTCGACCTGGTGCCCGCCGCGCTGCAGGCGGCCACGGACGCCGGTGCCCGCGCGGCGGCTTCGGCCGCCGAAGCCGTGGCGGGGGCGGACGTGGTCGTCAGCATGCTGCCCGCCAGCCGTCACGTCGAGGGCCTGTACCTGGGCGATGAAGGCCTGCTGGCCACGATCGCCCAGGGCACCCTGGTGCTGGAATGCAGCACCATTGCGCCGGCATCGGCGCGCAAAGTGTCCCAAGCGGCGGCGCAGCGCGGCATCCGCATGATCGACGCACCGGTCTCGGGGGGCACGGGCGGCGCCATCGCGGGCACGCTGACCTTTATCGTCGGCGGCGCCGACGCCGACCTGGCGGCGGCCATGCCCTACCTGCAGGCCATGGGCAAGAATATTTTCCATGCGGGCGCGGCCGGGGCGGGGCAGGTGGCCAAGATCTGCAACAACATGCTGCTGGGCATCCAGATGGCCGGCACGGCCGAAGCCCTGGCGCTGGGGGTGGCCAATGGCCTGGATCCCAAGACCCTGTCCGACATCATCGCCAAAAGCTCCGGGCGCAACTGGGCGACGGAACTCTACAACCCCTGGCCCGGGGTGATGGAAGGCGTGCCGGCCGCCAAGGACTACGACGGGGGGTTCGGGGTCGACCTGATGCTGAAAGATCTGGGCCTGGCGGCAGAAGCGTCCATGCAGGCCCGGGCCACGACGCCGTTGGGCGAACTGGCCCGCAACCTGTACGCCCTGCACAGCACCCAAGGCCATGGCCAACTGGATTTTTCCAGCATCCTGAAGCTCTACCACCAGCCGCCGCGGCACTGAGCAGGCGGCCCGCGCCGCTGCCCGCGCCTGGCGTTCACGCGGCGCAGGGCAGGGCGCAAGGGCGGGGCGGCGGCCCCGTTGCGTCGATGGGGCGGCATTGCTAAACTACCCGCCATACATGGGCAATCGCCTTGCCCTGGAGATGGCATTCTCCATTGACCGCCGGGTGTCCCCGGCTGATGATGCCTGCATGTTCCTGGACGGGAACCGCAGGCTATGCCCGGATTCCGTTTCAGGCCTTCAACCCTGATTTCCGGGCCTTATGACAACGATCCACCTTTTCCTCCGCCGTTTCCCCGCCGTCCGCACCCCGCGCGGCGGCTATCCAGCCCCCGCACCGGGAGACCGGCCATGATGGCCGCCGTGATCGGCATTTCGGTCGGCGCGGCCCTGGGCGCGCTGCTGCGCTGGGCCTTGGCCATCGGGATGAACCACCTCTGGCCGCCGATTCCATTGGGCACGCTGGCCGCGAATCTCGTCGGCGGCCTGCTGATCGGCCTGGCCAGCGAATTCTTCGCCAGCCACGACACCCTGCCTGCCGTGTGGCGCCTGTTCATCATGACGGGCTTCCTGGGCGGGCTGACCACGTTTTCCACGTTTTCCCTTGAGGTCATCTCCCTGCTGCAACAGCGGGAACTGGCGTTCGCCCTGCTGCAGATCAGCCTGCACGTGGCGGGTTCCTGCCTGCTGGTTCTGGTCGGCATCGCGCTCGTCCAGTCTTTGTTGCGGGGGTAGCTTGCGCCGCCGGGCGTCAGGAAACACCCCCGGCCGATGCGCACGCGCACGACAGCAAGGGGCCGTCGGCGGCCCCGACGGCATACACGGCCGCCGGGCCGTCCGCCACGGCGGTTTCGGCGGCCGCATATAGCCGCCCTTCGAATTCGGCGCTGGCGATGATGCGCCCCACGGGCCGGGCGGGCGGCTGGCCCAGGGCGGTGGAAACCGGGCCATCGGCGGCGGCTCGGGCCGCACGCCCCGCCGCCGAATAAAGATCCGTACCCGCCTCGGGCAAGGGCCGGCCCGGGGGCCACGGGGCCGTCCCCCAGGCCATGCGCCGCTTGACGACGCCCCGGTAATGGCTGCGAGCGACGATTTCCTGGCCGGGGTAGCAGCCTTTTTTGAAGTCGATGCTGCCGTTCAAGTCCATATTCAGGGTGGCGGGCAGGAACATGTCCTGACTGGCCAGCCGAATCCACGGCCAGCCGCTGGCGATCTGCGCGGCATGCCAGGGCGTGGCCGCCACGCTACCGGCCGGGGCGCCGGGGCCGATGCGCCACGCGGCGGGCGGCTGGCCGCCCGCCCGGGGCGCGGTGATCCAGGTGTCGTCCCCCCGCGTCAGGCAAGACCAGCCGGGCCGGCCCCATAGCGGCTCGGGAACGGTGTCCCGGCCCTGCGCGCCCGTCACGCTGCAGCCTTCGTCCCGGGCCAGGCTGACCTTGGCGCGCAGGACGAACAGACGCAAGCGCTTGATCAGGGGGTCGGCCAGATCGCGCGACACCAGCATGCCGATCCCTTGGTCGCCGTCCTTCCAGACCACCATATTGGCCAGCAGCCGCCCCTGGGCGGTGCAATAGCCCGCCGGCCGGGCCTGGTCGCCGGTCAGATCCAGCACGGCATTGCTGAGTTGGCTATGCAGGAACGGGGCGGCATCCGCCCCTTGCAGCCGGATCACCGCCACATCGTCCAGGGGCCATTGGCCCTCGATATCAAACACGTTCATTGTTTTGCGCGAAAGGCTTCGCACCAAAAATCCAAGTGTCGAGGCCGTCCGGGTGACGCCCCCTTGAACCCGACATCATAGCGGCCGATCCCGTCTTGACCAAATCATCCCCCCACGCGGATCAGGGATCTGGCGCGCTGCCCCGGGACGTGCCCCTCGGGTAAACTGGCGTTCATGAAAAAAATTCTACGGCTATTTCTCTGGCTGCTGATCGTCGGCCTGGCCCTGGCGGGGACGGGCGTGGGCGTCGCCGCGTGGTGGGGCTGGCAGCGCCCCGTCCCGATGCGCGCCGACGTGGTCGACTACCTGATCGAACAGGGCAGCACCCCCAGGCAGATCGCCCAGACCATGCAAACGGCCGGCATCGACATCGACCCCCTGGCCTTTGTCTGGCTGGCCCGCCTGAGCGGCCGGGACAAACTGCTCAAGGCGGGGGCCTACGAGGCCCGCGCCAGCGACACGCCCTGGCTGCTGATCGAGCGCATGGCCAATGGCGACATGACCCAGGTGCGGCTGACCTTCCCCGAAGGCTGGACGTTCGCCCAGATCCGCGCGGCGCTGGACGCGGACGATCAGGTGCGCCACGACACCCGGGGCCTGGCCGACGCCGAGATTCTGCGGCGCCTGGGGCTGGATCAGGATTACCCCGAGGGCCTGTTCTATCCCGACACCTATGTCTTTGCGCCGGGGTCTTCCGACCTGGACATCCTGCGGCGGGCCGCCCAGGCGGGCGACCAGGTACTGCAGGCGGCCTGGCAGGCGCGGGATCGGAACCTGCCCCTGGACACGCCCTATCAGGCTTTGATCCTGGCGTCCATCGTCGAAAAAGAAACCGGGCACAGCGCGGATCGCGCCCGCGTCGCCGGGGTGTTCATCAACCGCCTGCGCGCAGGTATGCCCCTGCAGACCGACCCGACCGTGATCTACGGCATGGGGAATCAGTACCAGGGCCGCCTGCGCAAAAAAGACCTGGAACGGGACACCCCCTGGAATACCTACACCCGCCCGGGCCTGCCGCCCACCCCGATAGCGAGTCCCGGCAAGGCGGCCCTGACGGCCACCTTGCACCCCGAACAGCACGACTACCTGTATTTCGTGTCCCGCGGGGACGGCACCAGCGAATTCTCCAAAAACCTGGCCGCCCACAACCGGGCGGTCGGCAAATACATACTCAAGCGCAATTGATCCCATGGCACAACGCGGCTGTTTCATTACTCTGGAAGGCCTGGACGGGGCCGGCAAAAGCACGCATGCCGCCTGGATGGCCGACTGGCTGCGGCGGGCGGGCATCGACTTCCTGCACACCCGCGAACCCGGCGGCACGCCGCTGGGCGAACGGCTGCGCGACATCCTGTTGCACCAGGCCATGGACTTGCGCACCGAAGCCCTGCTGATGTTCGCGGCGCGCAACGAGCACTGGCGCACGCGCATCCAGCCCGCGCTGGCCCAGGGGCAGTGGGTGCTGTGCGACCGCTACACCGACGCCTCGTATGCCTACCAGGGCGGGGGGCGCCGGCTGGGGGCCGACGCCATTGCCCGGCTGGAAGCCTGGGCCCTGTCCGAATCCGGGCCGGACTGCACCTTTTTGTTCGATGTTCCGCTGGCGGTTGCCCGCACCCGGCGGCTGCAGGGGCGGGACGCGCCGGATCGCTTCGAACAGGAAGAAGCGGATTTTTTTCAACGCACCCGCCAGGCCTACTTGGAACGCGCCGCCGCCGCGCCCGGGCGGTTTCGGACGATCGACGCCAGCCAGGACATCCCCGCCGTCCAGCGCCGCCTGGATGACGATTTGCAGGCCCTGGTTCAGGCCTGGAGGAAATCCGCCCGCTCATGACCGCCCTCGAATTCCTGCCCTGGCAACAAGACACGGCCCGCGCCTGGCTGGCCGCGCGCGACCGCTTCGCCCACGCCTGGCTGATCCACGGCCTGCCCGGCATCGGCCAGGCCGAATTTGCGGCGGCGGGCGCGGCCAGCCTGCTGTGCGAATCGCCCGTCCAGGGCCTAGCGTGCGGACAGTGCCAGGCATGCCGCTGGGTGCAAGCGGGCAATCACCCCGATTTGCGCCGCATCCGGCCCGATGCCGTGGCGGCCCAGGAAGGCGGGCCGGCGGACGACAGCGAATCCGGCGGCGGCAAAAAACAGCCGTCCAAGGACATCCGGGTCGAGCAGATCCGCGGCTTGCTGCCTTGGTTCAACATGGCCACGCACCGGGGCGGCTGGCGGGTCGCCTTGCTGTATCCGGCCGAGGCCCTGAACGTCATCGCGGCCAATGCGCTGCTGAAAATCTTGGAAGAACCCCCTGCGCATACGGTGTTTCTGCTGGTGGCCGATCAGCCCGACCGCCTGCTGCCCACCCTGGTGTCGCGCTGCCGCCGGCTGCCGCTGGCCGCCCCCGACGCCGCCCAGGCCCTGGCCTGGCTGCAGGCCCAGGGGGTGGATCAGGCGGCGGCCCGCCTGGCGGCGGCGGGCGGGGCGCCCCTGCTGGCGGCCAGGCAGGCCGGCGCGCAACAACCCGCATTCCCCGCGTGCCTGCGGCAGTTTTTGCAACTGGCGGGCACCGGGGCGGCGCCCGCCGCCCTGGCCGACGCGCTGCAGGCCGCCGAACCGGCGCTGTGGCTGGACGGCTTCCAGCGCCTCTGGCTGGATCTCAGCCTGGCGGCGCGGGGCCTGCCGGCGCGCTACTATCCAGAACAAACGGGTAGAATTTCAGAGATTGCCCAGGTGGCGGATCCCGCCGTGCTGGCCCGCACCGGCCGTTGGCTGGCCCGGCAGCGCCGCCTGGCCCACCACCCCCTGAACCCGAAGCTGCTGGCCGACTACGCCGCCACGCGCTTGTTGCAATCCATTCCGCCCCAAAAATAGGCCATTGTCTTTCATGTACGTCGATTCTCACTGCCATTTGAATTTTCCGGCCCTGCAGGCCCAGCTGCCGGACATCCTGGCGCGCATGCGGGCGGCCGACGTGGGCCACGCCCTGGTGGTCAGCGTCAATCTGCGCGACTGGCCGGGCCTGATCGCCCTGGTCGAATCCCAACCCCATCTGCATGCCTCGGTCGGGGTGCATCCCGACAACGACGCCGAAGACGACGACAGCGCCGAGCCCACCCTGGACGACTTGCTGCAGCGCGCCCGGCACCCCAAGGTCGTCGCCATCGGCGAAACCGGGCTGGACTACTACCGGCTGGCCGAACCCCTCGATTGGCAGCGGGATCGCTTCCGCCTGCATATCCAGGCCGCGCGCCAGACCGGTCTGCCGCTGATCATCCACACCCGCGCCGCCGCCGCGGATACGCTGCGCCTGATGCGCGAGGAACAGGCCGACAACGGCGTCATGCATTGCTTCACCGAAACCTGGGACATGGCCAGCGCCGCCCTGGACTTGGGGTTCTACATCTCGTTTTCCGGCATCGTCACCTTCAAGAACGCGAAAGATCTGCAGCAGGTGGCGCAGAAAGTGCCGCTGGATCGGCTGCTGATCGAAACCGATTCGCCCTACCTGGCCCCCGTGCCCTATCGGGGCAAGCTGAACGACCCCTCCAAGGTCATCCATGTGGCCGAGAAAATCGCCGAACTGCGCGGGGTACCGGCCACGGTCATTCAGCAGGCCAGCACGGATAATTATTTCCGTCTGTTCCATAAAATCAAGCTGGACAACCCGCCAGGATCACCCGCATGACCACGCTTCCGCTGTCCGCCACGCCGCCTTTGGCCCATCGGCCCGCTGTTCGCGGCCAGATTGCGCCCGAGGCGCCCGCCGCTGCCGCCCTTGGGCGGCTCTCCAAGAGGCCAGCCGCTGCGCGCCGTCTGGCACCCTTCAGCCGGTTTGTGCGGCCGCTGCGGCGGATCGCCCAACGCGCCCCGGGGGCTTTGGGGGCCAGCACCGGGCGCCCGCCCGTGCCGCCGCTGGGCCGTCTGCCGGCCCTGGCATCGACGCTGATGTTGCTATTGCTGTTGGCGCTGATCTTGCCCGCCGTCCCCGTCCAGGCGCAATCGGCCCCGGATGCGGACTGGTGGTCGGCCATCCGCCGGGACGACGTCAGCGCCGTGCAGACCCGGTTGCTGCGCGGCGCCGACCCCGGCGCCTGGAACCCGCGCGGCAACCCCGCTCTGACGCAGGCCGTGCGCGAACAATCCTGGAAAGTCTACGATGTTCTGCGGCGGGCCCCGGGCATCCAGGTCGACCAGCCGAATTTCCAGGATGAAACCGCCCTGATGTATCTGTGCATCCTGGGCGAAACCCAGCGGGCGGCCGACTTGATCCAGGCCGGCGCCCGGGTCAACCGCCTGGGCTGGACGCCGCTGCATTACGCGGCATCCAAGGGGCAGGTGGACACGGCCCGCATGCTGATCCAGCGCGGCGCTATCGTCAACGCCCCCGGGCCCGATGGCACCACGCCGCTGATGATGGCGGCCCTGTCCGGCAAGCCGGCGATTGCCCGGCTGCTGCTGGATCACGGGGCCGACCCCACCATGGTCAACCAGGCCCGCGAGACCGCCGCGGACTGGGCGCTCAAGCGCAACAGCACGGCCATGGCGGCGGCCATGCAAGCCGCCGCCGAAGCCGTGCACGCGCAGCGCGCCCGGCAGGCGGCCGGCCAGGCGCCGGACACCCCGCAGGCCGCCGCGCCGGAAACCGAAACGGACGGCGCAGACGGCGCAACCTCTTTCTCGCGCTACTTCGATCTCGACCGTTTCCAGGACACGCCGCCGGGCAAATAGCCTAATTCAGGAACACCCGCGCCTGGCGGGGCCGGGCGATGAAGCGCCGATGGCCCTGTGCCCGAATCTGGTCGAATTCCAGGCTGGACATGACCACTTCGATGATTTCCTGCGTGTCCTCGCGGCGCAGTTCCAGCTGCGCCAGCGGGCCGAAAGCGTGCGCCCGCTGCAGATTCACCAGCAGGCCCCGGCCGGCCGCCGGCTGATCCGCCGCCGGCAAAGGCTCGATCTGGATGTCGTGCGGCCGGACGTAGGCCGTGCCCGGCGCGTCGGCCGCGGCTTCCAGGCCCGGCACGTCCAGCGCCGCGCCGCCCGTGTGCAGTCTCCCGTCGCGCACCCGGCCGTGAAACAGATTGACGTGCCCCAGGAAACCGTACACGAAGGCTGTCTCCGGCTGGTCGTACACCGCCTGCGGCGCGCCCTGCTGCTCGACCCGGCCCTTGTTCATGATGACGACTTCATCGGCGACTTCCAGGGCTTCTTCCTGGTCGTGCGTGACGAACAGGCTGGTCATGTGCAGCTCGTCGTGCAGACGGCGCAGCCAGCGCCGCAGTTCCTTGCGAACCTTAGCGTCCAGCGCGCCGAAGGGCTCATCCAGCAGCAGCACGCGCGGTTCCACCGCCAGGGCGCGGGCCAGGGCGATGCGCTGGCGCTGGCCGCCCGACAGCGCCGCCGGCCGGCGGTCGGCCAGCCAATCCAGCTGCACCAGTTCCAGCAGCCCCATGACCTTCTCTCGAATCCGGCGCTCGTCCGGCCGCTGCGCGCGCGGCTTGACGCGCAGGCCGAAGGCGACGTTCTCGAACACCGTCATGTGCTTGAACAGGGCGTAGTGCTGGAACACGAAGCCGACCTGGCGTTGACGCACGTGTGTATGGGACGCGTCCTGGCCCGCCAGCAGAACCTGGCCGCCGTCTGGATGCTCCAGGCCGGCGATGATGCGCAGCAGTGTGGTCTTGCCGCAGCCCGACGGCCCCAGCAACGCGGTCAGCCGGCCGTCTGGAAAGACCAGGGACACGTCGTCCAGCGCCGTGAACGCGCCGAATTGCTTGTGGATGTGGCGGACTTCGATGCTCATGAGGATTGCTCCGATGCGGTTCGGGCGGCCTGGGCGCGCAGGCGCCATTCCGCCAGGGACTTCAAGGCCAGCGTCAGCAGGGCCAGCAGCGCCAGCAGCGACGCCACTGAAAAGGCGGCCGCGAAGTTGTATTCGTTGTAAAGAATTTCCACGTGCAGGGGCAAGGTGTTGGTCAGGCCGCGGATGTGGCCCGACACCACCGACACCGCGCCGAATTCCCCCATGGCGCGCGCGTTGCACAGGATCACGCCGTAGAACAGCCCCCAGCGGATGTTGGGCAGCGTGACGTGCCAGAAGACGCGCCAGCCCGAAGCGCCCAGCACGATGGCGGCTTCCTCCTCCTCGCAGCCCTGCGACTGCATCAGCGGGATCAGCTCGCGCGCGACGAAAGGCACGGTGACGAAAACCGTGGCCAGCACGATGCCCGGCACGGCGAACAGGATCTGGATGCCGTGCGCCTGCAGCCAGGGGCCGAACCAGCCCTGGGCGCCGAACATCAGCACGTAGATCAGACCGGCGATCACCGGGGAAACGGAAAAGGGCAGGTCGATCAGGGTGATGAGCAGGCTCTTGCCCCTGAACTGGAAACGGGTGACGGCCCAGGCGGCGCAGACGCCGAACACCAGGTTCAGCGGCACGGCGATCCCGGCCGCGATCAGCGTCAGGCGGATCGCCGCCCGCGCATCGGGCTCGGTGACGGCGGCCACGCAGGCTTCCCACCCTTTGCCCAGGGCGCCGTGGAAGACCGCCGCCAGCGGGATGAACAGGAACAGGAACAGGAAAGCGAACGCCGTCCCCATCAGCGCCAGGCGGACAAGCCGGCCTTCGGCGGCTGGCCGCGCAAGGCCGGCGGCCCGGGGGAGGGAATCGAGAACGATGGAAGTCATGGATTCAGCACACTCATGTCAGGCCTGGCCGGTCGACCGCCGCCGCACCCAGGCCTGCAGCAGGTTGATGGCCAGCAGCAGCAGAAAAGAAATCCCCAGCATCACCACGGCGATGGCCGTGGCGCCCGCGTAGTCGTATTGCTCCAGCTTGGTGACGATCAGCAGGGGCGCGATCTCCGAGACCATGGGCATATTGCCGGCGATGAAGATCACCGACCCGTATTCGCCCGCGGCGCGGGCGAACGCCAGGGCGAAGCCCGTCAGCAGGGCGGGCAGGATCGTGGGAAACACCACGCGGACAAAGACCTGCGCCCGTGTGGCGCCCAGGCTGCTGGCGGCTTCCTCGTATTCGGACGCCATGTCTTCCAGCACGGGCTGAACCGTCCGCACCACGAAGGGCAGGCCGATGAAGACCAGCGCCACCACCACGCCCAGCGGCTTGAAAGCCACCTGGACGCCCAACGGGGCCAGCAGCCCGCCCAGCCAGCCGTTGGGCGCGTACAGCGCGGTCAGGGCGATCCCGGCCACGGCCGTCGGCAGGGCGAAGGGCAGATCCACCAGGGCGTCGATCAGCCGCCGGCCAGGGAAATGGTAGCGCACCAACACCCAGGCCACGATGCCGCCGAACACGGTGTTCACGGCGGCCGCCAGCAGCGCGGCGCCGAAGCTCAGGCGGTATGACGCCAGCACCCGGGGGGCGGTGACGACTTGCCAGAAAGCCTCCCAGCTCAGGGTCGACGCGGTGAGGAAGGCGGCCGACAGGGGCAGCAAGACCACCAGGCAGAGATAGCTGAGGGTCAACCCCAGAGTCAGGTTGCGCCCGGGCAGCACCCGGGGCGCGGACGCGTGTTGCGCAAGTATCGTGGGCATCGTCTTATTGCGCGTTCGGCTGATAGATCTGGTCGAATACGCCGCCATCCGCAAAGTGCGTTTTCTGGGCGTCGGCCCAGCTTGGCGCCACGTCCGTCACGGAAAACAGCGACAGGCTGGGGAACTGCTTGGCGTACCGTTCGGCGACCGGCTTGCTGGTCGGCCGATAGTAGTGCTGCGCCGCGATTTCCTGGCCCGCCTCGGAATACAGGTATTCCAGGTAGCCCTGGGCCACCGCGCGCGTGCCACGCGCATCGACGACCTTGTCCACCACGGCCACGGGCGGCTCGGCCAGGATGCTGACCGACGGCACGACGATGTCCACTTTGTCGGATCCCAGTTCCTTGATCGCCAGGAAGGCTTCGTTTTCCCAGGCAAGCAGCACGTCGCCGATGCCGCGCTCGACGAAGGTCGTCGTCGAGCCCCGGGCGCCGGAGTCCAGCACCGGCACCTGACGATAGAGCTTGCCGACGAAGGCGCGCGCCTTGGCCTCGTCGCCGCCCGGCTGGCGCAGCGCATAGCCCCAGGCCGCCAGGTAGTTCCAGCGCGCGCCGCCGGAGGTCTTGGGATTGGGCGTGATGACCTGCACGCCCGGCTGGATCAGGTCGCCCCAGTCATGGATGCCCTTGGGGTTGCCCTTGCGCACCAGAAAGACGATGGTGGACGTGTAGGGCGCGCTGTTCAGCGGCAGTTGCCGCTGCCAGTCATCGCGGATCGCGCCGCGCGCGGCGATGGCGTCGATGTCCGGCGCCAGCGCCAGCGTCACCACGTCGGCCTGCAAGCCGTCGATCACCGAGCGCGCCTGCTTGCCCGACCCGCCATGCGATTGGCGGATCGTGACCGAGTCGCCGGTCTTGTCCTGCCAATATTTGGCGAAGGCCGCGTTATAGGCTTGGTACAGTTCCCGCGTGGGGTCGTAGGATACGTTCAACAGCGTGACGTCGGCGGCGTGCGCGGCGCCCGCCAGGCTGAGGGCAGCCGCCAGGGACAACAGAAAACGGAAGCGGGATCGCATGCGGAGGAACCTTGTGATGAGTCGCGGGATGGAGTCATCAGATTAAAGGGTTCCTTGGCGGAACAAAACGAATCGTTTTGTCCAACGATATGAATGCGGCACATAATGCGGCGTTGCTATATGTGTATGCGGCGCCCGCCATACCTCCCGCCCCGCCGTGTCTGGCGGGGATCGGCGACCCGCAGGGCCGCCTGCTCAGGGTTGCGGGGGCAGGAACTGCGGCCGCAAAACGCCGCTCAGGCGGTCATAGGGGATCAGCAATTCGGGCTGGCCCCAGGCATAGGGCGCGATTTCGTAGGACTGGTACTTGACCAGCAGCCCCTGATCGGTGATGGCGACGTTGTCGCTGCTGACGAAAGGCCACATGCGGGTGAAGTTGTCCGGGTCCTGCACGGCATCGCGGTGCGCCTGCACCCATTGGGCATGCACCGTGCGCAGGGCGGCGTCAAAAGCGGGCCGCGCCCCGGGCCGCAGCAGCTGGTCGATGGTCAGGGCCTGCCCGGCCTGGTTGTCCCAGTTGATGAACTGGTTGCCCGAGACACCGTGGGCCATGCCGGTCTGGTATTGGCCCACATTCAGTTCGATTACCGTCAGGGCCTGGTTGCGGTAACGGGTGCGGGCGATCAGGTTGGTTTCGTCCCGGGGCGCGGCTGTTTTCCAGAAATACGCCTGGTAGTCCCGCAGGGTGTCGTAAGGCGCGGGACGATCCTGATCCAGCCAGGTCATGGTCGCCAGGGCGTGATCCACGAGTTCGCTCAGGCGCGGATGGCCCGGAAACACCAGGGAATCGATCACCAGCTTCGGACATTCGCCGGTGCAGCCCGGGCGTTCGCCCGACCACTGAACCGGCTGGGAAAACAGGCCGGACTGGCGGGTTTCCTGATCCAGCTGGGCGGGCACCAACGAGAGATCGCCCTTGGGGCCGCTGGCGCAGGCCGTCAAGGCCAGGGCCAGGGCCATCGCCAGCAGCGGGCGGGGCAGTGGGAAAGCGGTGGAAGCAAGACGGCGTGTCATCGGATATCCTGTGGGCAATGGCTGACGGGCCGTGGCGGCTTAGGGTTCGCGGTGGATTTTCAAGCCCGCGAAAGACTGCGACACCGGCATGAGTTCGATGCGGTTGATATTGACCCGGGCGGGTCGGGTGACCGCCCACGCCACGGCGTCCGCGACGTCATCGGCGGTCAGCGGATCGGCGTTTTCATAGACCGCGGCGGCCTGCTGGTCGTCGCCCAGGCGCACATTGGAGAACTCGGTGCCTCCACACAGGCCGGGCTCGATGTTGGTGACGCGCACCCGGGTGCCGAACAGATCGGCCCGCAGGTTGTAGCTGAGTTGCTGCACAAAGGCTTTCGTGGCGCCGTAGACATTGCCGCCGGGGTAGGGGTGCTGCCCCGCCGTGGAGCCGATATTGATGATATGCCCCCGGTTGCGCGCCACCATGCCCGGCAAGACCGTGTGCACCAGGCGCGACAGGCCCAGGATGTTGGTGGCCACCATGCGCTCCCAGTCGGCCATGTCGGCCTGCTGGGCCGGCGCCACCCCCAGGGCCAGGCCGGCGTTGTTCACCAGCAGGTCGATGCTTTCGAAGGTCTGCGCGACCCAGGCGCAGCCTTGTTCGACTGATTCCGCATCCGTCACGTCCATGGCCAGGGGGTGGAAGTTTTCTCCCAGCCTGGCCTGGAGCGATTCGAGGCGCGCCCGGCGCCGGGCCGCCCCCACCACGATGAAGCCGTTGTCCACGAGGCGCTGAGAAATCGCCGCCCCGAACCCCGCCGAAGCGCCGGTGACCAAAGCAATCTTAGGCATGGATGTCCTTGCTGAAAAGAAATAGGATGACAAAGTGTCATCCTAGCAGATCGAATCGGCGCGGGCCATCTCGCCGGCCCGGCCCCCGTGCGGAAATGGCGCGGAGGGAGGGCCGGAAACGAGGGGGCTCAGGGCTGCACGGAAGGCACGCCGGCGGAGAATTCGCGCGATTTGTGCGTGACCGGCAGCCCGCGGCCCTTGATCAGGATATGCCAGTAGAACCAGGGCAGGAAAGAACGCTTCAGCCACCAGTAGAAACGGCGGGGCACGCGCGGATCCACCGGGAAACTGGGCGTGATGGTGCCGCCGTAGGTGAATTCGGCCAGCAGCACCTTGCCCCGAGAGGTCGTCAGCGGGCAAGCGGCATAGCCGTCATAGGATTCGACGTTGCCGGCCCCGCGCAAGGCGCCGAGCAGGTTGCCCGCCAGCACGGGGGCCTGGCTCTTGATGGCCGCGGCCGTCTTGCTGTTGGGCGTGGACGTGCAGTCGCCCAGGCCGAAGACATTGGGGTAGCGCGGATGGCGCAGGGTGTGCTTGTCGATTTCCAGCCAGCCGTTGGCGTCGGCCAGGGGGCTTTGGCGGATGAAGTCCGGGGCGCTTTGCGGCGGCACCACGTGCAGCAGGTCGAAGGCGACTTCCTCACGAACCTTTTGGCCGTCGACAGTGGATTCGAACACGGCGATTTTTTCTTCGCCGCGCACCTGCACCAGGTTGCTGCCGTAATGGGTGTCCGCCGCATAGGAATCCATGACCTTGTCCAGCGCCTGGGCGTAAAACGGTATCCCGAACACGGTGGGGCAGGCCGAGCGGAACTGCAGGCTATCGAGCTTGACCCCCTGGCGGCGGAAATGATCCGCCGACAGGTACAGGGCCTTTTGCGGCGCGCCCGGGCATTTGACGGCCCCGGCGGGCTGGGTGAAAAGGGCGGTTCCGCCCCGCAGTTGCTGAACCAGTTCCCAGGTGTAAGGGGCCAGGTCGTAGCGGTAGTTGCTGGTCACGCCGTTTTTGCCCAGCGTATCCGTCAGGCCCTCGATGGCGTCCCAATTGATCTGGATGCCGGCCGCCACCACCAGATAGTCGTAGGCCACCAGGGCGCCATCGTCCAGTTCGACCTGACGCTCGTCGGGCAACAGGCGCTGCACGCGCTGGGCAATGTGCCGCACCCCGGCGGGCAGGCAATCGTGCAAGGCGCGACGGGTGTCCTCGGCCCGATAGGCCCCGCCCCCCACCAGCGTCCAGGCGGGCTGGTAGTCGTGGGTAGCGGACGGCTCGACCACGGCGATATCCAGGTGCGGCTGGTTGCGGCGCAGGCGGGCGGCCACGGCGGCCCCGCCGGTGCCGCCGCCGATAATCACGACGGTGTGTTTACGAGTGGGTGCGGGAGTGCTCATGAGGGCCCCTCAATGATCGGTTGCGCCACAGACAGGGAGATCTGGCTGGCAATGCGGTCATTTTATGAACCCCGGCCGGCAAACAGAACGACGGATGGGCTATGTCGATATGACCGTTTTCGACAAAAACCCGCCCGTCAATCGGGTTAATGGCCCGGCGCGGGCAGGGCGGGGCGGCGGCCGCTGCCGCCCGGATGAACCGCCTGCGCAGGTTCGTGCGCGTCCAGCTTGAACCCCGCGACAGCCTGCGCCAGGCGCTGCGCCTGATCGCGCAGGCTGTCGGCGGCGGCGGCGGACTGCTGCACCAGCGCGGCATTCTGCTGGGTCGAGCCGTCCAGTTGCTGGACGGCGATCTCGATCTGGCTGATGCCCTGGCTTTGTTCGCTGGTGGCCACCTTGATTTCATTGATGATGTCGGTCACGCGCTGGACTTCGGCCACGATTTTTTCCATGGCTTCGCCCGCCTGGCGAACCTGCTCGCCCCCATGGGCGACCTGGGTCACATTGGTGTCGATCAGGGACTTGATTTCGCGGGCGGACTGCGCGCTGCGCTGCGCCAGCGCCCGAACCTCGGCGGCCACCACCGCGAAGCCCTTGCCGTGTTCGCCCGCGCGGGCGGCTTCGACGGCCGCGTTCAGCGCCAGGATGTTGGTCTGGAAGGCGATGCTGTCGATGACCCCGATGATGTCGCCGATTTTGCTGGCGTTGTCGTTCATACCCTGCATGGTGTGCACCACCTGGCCCATCAGCACTCCCCCGTGGTTTGCGGCATCGCGGGCGCTGTTGGCCAGGGCCACCGCCGCATTGCCGGCGTCGGCGGTCTGCTTGACGGTGCTGGAGAGTTCTTCCATGGAGCTGGAGGTTTCCTGCAGGCTGGCGGCATTGCCCTCGGTGCGCCGGGCCAGATCGGTATTGCCCGCCGCGATTTCGTCGGAAGCCACGTGAACGGAGTCCGTGGTCTGGCGGATGCTGCGCAAGGTGCCCGCGATCTTGTCCACGAACTGGTTGAACGACGCGCCCACCTGCGAGAGTTCATCCTGGCCGGACTGATCCAGCCGCCGGGTGAGATCGCCTTCGCCGGAGGCAATGTCCTGCAGGGCGTCCTTCAGGCTGCCCAGGCGGCGCAGCAGGGCGCGGGTCAACAGGGTCAGCACCGTGGCCGCCAGCAGGATCATGACGAGGCCGGTGATCACGGCCTGCCAGCGCATCTGGCGCACCCCGGCCAGCACGTCGCCCTGGTTCAGCGCCACTACCAGCATCCAGTCGGTGCCGGCGATGGGGTGCGCGGTCAGCCAGTAGACGGGGCCGGCGATGATGGTGTCGCCCAGTTCGCCCGGGTTGTCCGCCAGTTGCCGCAGGCGCTGCAGGCCGTAGCGGGGAAACACATCCGTGGCAGGCTTCATGGTCAGGGCCGGATCCGGGTGGGCGATGATGCTGCCGTCGCCCGCCACCAGGTAGGCGAAGCTGTGCTCGGTGGGGCGCAGGGCGCGGGTGCTGTCGATGACATCGTCCAGGGTGATGTCCCCGGCGATCACCGCCTGCAGCTTGCCGCTGGCGTCGACCGGCGTGGCCACGGTCAGCACCAGCTTGCCGGACGAGGCATCCTGATAAGGCGCTGTCAAGATGGGCTGGCCCGCCTTGACCGCGTCGATGTACCAGGGCCGGGTGGCGGGGTCGTAGTCGGCGGGCAGGCTGATGGGCGCGTTGTTCTTGAGTATCTTGCTGCCGGCCAGCGCAATGTAGGTCTGCATGAAGCGGCCCGATTTCTGCGCCTGCTGCAGATAGGTTTCCGGCTCGGGAATCAGGGCCACCGGCGCCACCGAGGACAGGATGTCTTTTTTGTCGCGCGCCCAGCTTTCGATCTCTCGGGCGTTGCTTTTGATCAGACTGGCGGTCTGCTCGCCCACCAGCGCCTTGACGGTCCGCTGGGCGGACAGGACATTCGCCGTGGCCAGCAGCACCATGGCCACGGCAACGGTGAGTACAGAGGCCAACACGAGTTTGGCGCGTATGGATAATGAACGAAGTCGCATGGCGAGAGCCTTAGGGTCTGATAGTCTGGTGAGCACCTGTCCGTGCCGGGATTGCTGCGCCATTGTATGTACGTATTCTTTTTTTTTATATTGGGATCAGCCCGAGATGCGGCGGCCAGATCGGGGCATTGCTTCACCATCGGCTATGATGCCCCCGGTACGCGGCGGCTGCCCGGCATGCGGGACGCACACGCGACAGCCATCCACGCGGCATGTGGCCTTTCCCAGGAATTTCCCTTATGCATACGACAATTCGCACCGTCTTGTTCGCCGCCGCCCTGGGCGTCGGCTTCAATGCCCTGGCTGGGCAGGACATGACCGTCTACCAGGATCCCGATTGCGGCTGCTGCCATGGCTGGGCGCAATACATGCGGGCCGAAGGCTTCGAGATCCAGGAAATCCCGTCCCGTGACATGGCGGCGGTCAAGGCCCGCTTGGGGGTGCCGCCGAACCTGGTTTCCTGCCACACGGCGGTGGTCGCATCCAGCGGGCAAGTCATCGAAGGCCATGTGCCGGCGGCGGCTGTGCGCAAACTGCTGGCCGATCCCCGAATCCGCGGGGTCGCGGCGCCGGGCATGCCGCTCAATTCACCGGGCATGGGCAAGATGGACGGCCGCCTGACGACGCTGGATTTCAACGGCCGGCATTTTTCCCAGGATTGATCGCGCCGCGCCGGCCCGAAGGCCCGCGCCGCCCGTCATTCCGTTGGCGAATTGGTGTCGCCGTCCAAGCCGGCCGGCCTGTCGTGCGCCTGTTGCAGGATCAGGTCGGTCTCGGACGGCGGGACGGCGGCGGTGTCTTGCCCGGCCGCTGCAGGCGCGGCGGCGGGCGGCGCGACGAGCGCCCCGGGCCGGGCCGGTGAGGCGGTGGCCGGGCCTTTCTCGATCACCAGTTCCACCCGCCGGTTGCGCGCCCGGCCCCGGGCGTCCTGGTTGCTGGCGATCGGCCGCGTGTCCGCGAAGCCGACGGCGCGCAGGTGGGCTTTGTCGATGCCGTTGGCCAGCAGAAAGCGCACCACGCTGCCCGCCCGGTCGGTGGAAAGCTCCCAGTTGGAGGGATAGCGCCCATTGCCGCGCACCGGAATCGAATCCGTATGGCCTTCGACCACGATGTCATAGCCTTTGCTGACCAGCAGCCTGGCCATGCGTGTCAGGACATCTTGCCCATGGGGGCTGAGATCCGCCTGGCCCGTACCGAACAGGATTTCACTGTTGATTCGCAGGCTGATCGAGCGCTGGTTGACGACGACCTCGACCTCGCTGCCCAGCTTGTCCAGCGCCAGATCCGCAGCCAGGGCCTGGCCCTCGGACTGCGGGCTGGGGGCAGGGGGCTCCGGCGCGGGGCTGGGGGCCGCCGGCAGTGCGGCCGGGGCGGCGGGAACCGCTGGCGCGCCGCCGGGGTCGCCGGAGCCGCTCGGCGGGCTGGTCTGCGCCGCCGGGGTCGCCGGAGCCGCCTCGGCACGCGGGGCCGGCGGCGACCCGGCCGGGCTGCCAGCGCCCGGCGCGCCCTGGTCGGCAGCCGGGGATGGCGAGGCCGGCGCAGCGGCTGGCGACGGCAGGGCGGGCGCAGCGGGCGGGGTCAGGTCGCCCGGGGTGGGGTAGGCGCTCGACAGGCGCGCCAGACGGTTCGCCGAATCCGCGAGCGGGTAGAAATCGCCGGTGGGCGCCGCCGGGTAGGGCGCAAAAGAATCGGGCGCGGGGATGATGGCCATTGGGCGCGGCGCATCCCCCTGCGCCATGAAGGGCCCCTCGGGCGGCGCCAAGGCCACGAGCGCTGCCTGGCTGGGCACTGTCTGGCTGGGCACTGTTTGACCGGGTGCCGCTGGGCTGGACGCGCCGGGCAGGGCGGCCGCCTGAACCGGCGCGGCGGGCGGCGGCGCACCGGCGTCATCGGCCACATGGATGAGCGGCCCCGAAAACGACAGCATGACGATCATGACCACCAGCAGCAGGGTCATCATGTCCAGGTAGGTCAAAAACCAGCCTTCTTCCTGTTGCGGCGCCGGGCCGGATTCCAGGCCCCAGCGCGCAGCGGCGCCCGGGTCGGCCCGCAGACGCCGCTGTTGCTGGCGGGCCTGCTGCAGTTCGGCCTCCAGCGCATGCATGCGCTGGATGAATTCGCGCGCGGGCTGCAGCTCGACGGGGCCGGATCTCATGCCGTGGATTCCCGCCCGGCCAACATGTCGCTGTCTTTGATTTCGTCGCGCACGTCGGCGACGAAGGCCTTCAGGGTTTCACGCATCAGGGCCGGGCTGCGCTTCTGGCTCATCATCGAGATCCCTTGGAGGATGGTGTTCATCAGCACCAGACGCTGTTCGGTGCGGCGTTCCAGCTTGACCGCGATGGGCTTGAACAGCAGGTTGGCCAGCAGCACCCCGTAGAACGTGGTCATCAGGGCCAGCGCCATCTGGCGGCCGATGGCCGTGATGTCGCCGCCGCCCAGCAGGAACAGCAGGTTGACCAGCCCGACCAGCGTGCCGACCATGCCGAAGGCCGGGGCAAAACCCGCCATGACCCGGAACAGCTGGGCCTCGGCGTGCTCTTTGGCTTTCATGCGGGCGATGCGCCACTGCAAAAGATCGAGGATGTCCTGTTCGGGCACGTTGTCGATCACCAGCTGCACGCCGCTGCGCAAGAAGGGGTTGGAGACTCTTTCCAGGGCGTTTTCCACGGCCCGGATATCGCTTTGCATCCAGATCTTGGAGATGCTGACCAGGTCTTCCAGATCCCGGTCGACGTACAGCTTTTCGTGATGCACCACGCTGCGGATCAGGCCGAAGATGCGCATGACCTCGCGCAAGGGATACGCGATGAACGTGGCGGCGGCCGTGCCCAGCAGCACGATCCCCAGCCCGGGCAAGTCAATGAACAAGCGGGGGTCTTCGGTGGAGAACGCCAGGACGACCGCCAATAGCAGGATGCTGGCCACAATGCCAATGAAGGTGGAGGGATTCATGCGCATAAGGGTGGATGTTGGTCGGTATCGCTGGAAAAGTACAGTATCTTACTCGCCGATACGTGGGTTGGTCAGCAGCATGGCCGGGGCCTTGGCCAGCGCCTGTACTGCTCGCGCGGCGGCGGGTTCGTTCACCGAAGCCAGGAATTCATACAGGCGCGCCAAATCGGAAAGCGCCTTGCTGGTCCACTTCAGCGTCATCAACGCGGCACGGGTAGCGGCTGGCCAGTGCCAAGGCTCTCCGCCCACGCTTGCACGGCCTGGTGATTGATGACGCAGCCGGCGTCTACGTCAGCCAGCGCTTCTTGGGTCAGTCTGTCGCGCTCATCTTCCTGGGCGATCCAGGCGGAAAGCGCCTGCTTCATGATCCAGCTGCGCGAACGCTCAAGTCGTGAAGCCATCTGATCTACCTTGTCGGCCAGCGGAAGCGGCACGTGTGCGGTCAGCACTTTGGTTGCTGCAGTCATGTTGCGCCTTCTATCGAAACTTGATCTTGCCGGAACCGGCCACGCTGCGGTCACGCACGGTGCGGCGGATTGCTCCGCACCAGGAGGTCACCGAACCCGGCCGAGCCGATGTCGTTTGATGCTTTTCAAATCATAGTGATTGCTTGTGACTCGATCAAGCGCAGTGTCCTGGTGCAGGGCCTCACCCAACGCGGCGGGCGCACCGGAAGCAAGCCGAATCGCGTCGCGCATCGCACCGCAGCGCGATGAATCAGATTCGTTCAAATTATTCGTATAATATGTATTATGTAAAGTTAAAGAAAACCCACCAAACCATTCCAAGCGGCGCGGCGGCCAGCGGGCTCAGGGTGCGCATGTCTTCCACCTGATCCCCTGGTCGGACGCTTGGCAAACGGCAAGCGCGGTCAGGATTTCGCGGCCACCCGGATGCAATCCAGGGCTTGCGCCACGGAATCTGGCAGCAGTTCGTTCTTGCGCCAGTACATGGACACCGACCCCGAGCCGTGCAGCGCCAATGGCAAGATGCGCAGCATGTCCATGCGCGACAGGATTTTGGCGGATCGATGCGACGCCGTGCCGATGACATTGCTGTTGTTCAGCAGCGTGACATTGGCGATGACGGAGTTGGATTCGATGTAGTTGCAAGGCAGGCTGCGGCCCGCCGCCTGCAGCGCGTCTTCCAGGGCCTTGCGTGTGGGTGCCCCGGCGGGCCAGACGATCCATTGGTACGTGCAGATATCGTCCCAGCGGATTTCCGCTTGCTGCAACAGCGGATGGCCACGGCGCGTGACCAGGTCGACGGTTTCGCTGTACAGGATTTCGGTGCAGAAGGCAGGCAGGTGATCCGAGGCGTCGACCGTCCTGCCCAGGGCAATGTCCAGGTCGCCCTGGGCCAGCTTTTCCATCAGGAGATCCATGGTGCCTTCGATCAGGTCGATGCGCAGTTCGGGCATGCGGGCGGCCATTTCCAGCACGGCCAGGGGGCCGACTTCGGTGGCCGCCCCGCCCGATGCCCCGATGACGACGTGCCCCGCCCCGCCCTCGCTCAGGATTTGCATGTCGGCGGCGGCGCGTTCCAGCTGGGCTTCGATGCGGCGGGCGTGGCCGATGAGCACACGCCCGTGCACCGTGGGCGTCAAGCCGCGGGCGTGCCGCGCAAACAGCGTCAGCCCGATGTCCTGTTCCAGTTCTTTGAGCCATTTCGACAGCGCCGGCTGCGTCGTGTGCAGCTGCGCCGCCGAATGGCTGAGGTTGTGCGTCTGGGCCAGGTTGAGCAGGAACCGGAGATTGCGCAACCGGATACGGTTGGTCCAGTTGCTGTTCATGTCCGGCGTGGGTTCCGGTTCATGGGCTGGCCGGCCTCATTTGCCCGGATCCTTGACCGCGGCGAAGGTATCGAATTCCATATTTTGCAGTTTCCCGTCCACGCGCTCCAGCTTGCGAATGTACTCATTTTGCACGATATCGCGCGTTTCGGGGTCGATACTGACCGGGCCTCGGGGACTTTCCCATTGCAAGCCCCGGGCGGCCGCAATAAAGGCTTCCGCAGAGGCGTCCCCCCGGGTGGCTTCCAGCGCCTTGTAGATCAACTGCATGCCGTCGTACCCGCCCACCGACATGAAGTTCGGACGCTCGCCCGGAAAGCCCTGCTCGTAGGCGGCCACGAACGCCTGGTTCTCGGGCGAGTCGTGGGCATCGGAATAATGGAACGCGGTGACCAGGCCCAGCGCCGCATCGCCCAGCGCCGCCAGGGAGTTTTCGTCTGTCATGTCGCCCGGCCCGATCCCCTGGATGCCTTGCTTATCCAAGCCCAGTTCACGAAAGTTCTTGGCCAGCGCCACCATGGAGCTGCCCGGGGGCACGAAAAAGAACAAGGCATCCGGCGCGCTGTCTTTGACGCGCTGCAAGAACGGGGAATAATCCGCCGTGCTGACTGGCGTCCGCACTTCGCCGACGACCTGGCCGCCCTGCTCGGTGAACGTTTTCTTGAACTGCGCTTGCGCATCGTGCCCCGGGCCGTAGTCCGCCACCAGGATATAGGCGGATTGGATGTTCTCCTTTCGGGCCCATTGCGCCATGGCCCACGCGCTTTGCGGCAAGGTCATCGACATGCGGACAATATAGGGCGATTTTTCCGTGATGGATGATGTGGCGGCATTCATCACCACCATGGGCGTTTTCGATTCCGTCGCCAGGGGGGCCACCGAGAAAGCGTTCGGGGTCAGGTCGAAGCCCGCCAGAATGTCGACCTTGTCTTTGATCAGCAATTCCTGGGCCTGCCGCTTGGCGATGGCCGGCGCAATCCCAGTGTCGTCCTTGACGATCAATTGGATTTTGCGCCCCGCCACCGTATCGCCATGCTGCGCCATGTAGGTGTGGATGCCGTTTTGAATCTGTTTGCCATAGTCGGCATACGGGCCGGACATCGACAGGATCAGGCCGATCTTCAGGTCTTGCGCCTGGGCCGGCGCCGCGGACAGCAGCATCCCGGCCGTCAGGGCCAGTGCGCCCCAAGTGTGGTGTGTTTTCATGGTCTCGCTCCTAGTCGTTTTCAACGTTGCGGCAAGGCGAATGCGCGCAGGAATTCAGCCAGTCGCGGCGTGGCGGTCAGCGGCAGCACCTGGGCGACATATTGGTCGGGCCGCACGATCACCAGCGCCCCCTGCCGGTCGATCTGGCGCAGGTCGAAAATATCTTCGCCGGGCAGCGCGGCGTAGATGTTCTCGTAGTCCGAGAGGCGGTAAGGGCCGGCCAGGGGCTTGAAGGCCCGGGGCACTTGGCCGATGTCGACTTCGGTGTGGCGCTGCTGATAGATCACCTTGATGTCGAACCAGGCGTTTTCATCCAGGTTGGCCGGGGTAAAGCCGCGCACGGGGGAATCCGGCGATTCTTCCAGCCAGCGGCCCAGGGCCGCGACGGCCGACGCCTCGCCCGCCGGGGCCGCATCGGCAAACACATAGAGGCGCCAGCGGCCGTCGGCGGTGGCCTCGTGCCCCAACTGGCGGCGGTTGGCGTCGGCCACCCGCATCACCGGGGCCGACCAGAAGCGCTTCCCGATGGGAAAACCCTGCGCCAGCGCCTGGTCGGCGTCGGTCTGCGCCGTGATCATGGACGGCGCGTATTGCGTCATGAAGCCCTGGGCGAATGCCGTGATCTGCAGATAGGCCTGCTCGAATTCCGCCGGGCTGGAAAATTCTTCCGGCGATTTGGCCATCTGACTGGCCCAGCGCTGATCCTGGGCGATCAGGTCACGGCCGATCTGCTGGCGCTCCGTGCTGTAGGTCCGCAGCAAGGATGCCGGGCTGCGCCCTTCCAGCACGTGGCCCAGCTTCCACCCCAGATTGAACCCGTCCTGCATGGAGGCATTGGTGCCCTGCCCGGCTTTGGCGCTGTGCGTGTGGGCGGCGTCGCCGGTCACAAAGACCCGCGGCAGACGCGTGGCGGCCTGATCCTCCGGCACGTCGTCGAATCGTTCGGCCACCCGGTGCCCGACCTCATAGACGCTGTGCCAGGCCACGTGCCGCACATCCAGGCGATAGGGATGAAAAATCTTCTGCGCCCGCGCGATGGTGTCTTCGACTGGGGTTTTGCGGATCGCGCCGTTGTCGTTCGCCGCCACATCGCCCAGGTCGACGTAGAGGCGAAAGAGAAAACCGCCTTCGCGGGGAATCAGGAGGATATTCCCATCGGATTTGGACTGAATGGCGCATTTCACGCGAATATCCGGGAAATCCGTTTCGGCCAGAACGTCCAGCACCCCCCAGGCGTGATTCGAGGATTCGCCCTGCAAGCGCCAGCCCAGTGCCTTGCGCACCCCGCTGTGGGCGCCATCCGCGCCCACCACGTATTTGGCGCGAATGATGCGTTCCCGGCCCTCATCGGCCCCATGGAGCGGTTTGACGCGCACCGCGACGGGATAATCGCCGTCGGGATCGTCGATTTCCAGGCCGAGGAACTCGACCCCATAATCCGGCTGCATGCGCGTCGGCGAATGCGCCATGAATTCCGCAAAATAATCCAGCACCCGGGCGTGGTTGACGGTCAGGTGCGGGTATTCGCTGATCTGGTTCGGGTCTTCATCCAGCCGGGAAACCCGGCGGATGCACGCCGGCGCGTCGGGGTCTGGCCGCCAGAATGCGGTTTCCGTGACGTGGCAGGCTTCCGCCATCAGGGATTCGGCGAAACCAAAGGCATTGAAGGTTTCCAGGCTGCGTTTTTGCATGCCGTCGGCCAGGCCGATTTCCAGGCGATGCGGCCGGCGGTCGATGATCCGGCTGACCACATTGGGAAACTGCGAGAGCTGGGCGGCGGCGATCATGCCCGCCGGCCCGGCGCCCACGATGAGCACGTCCACGTAGTCCGGCAATTCCGCCGGCCGATCCACGCCGGCCCCCGCCGCCGTCTGGATGCGCGGGTTCTCGGATACATAATGATGGTGATGATATTTCATGTCGCCTCCTGATAATCAATGAAAATAATTGCAAATTTCATGGGTGATCTGTTTTTATTGAATTTCCGCAGCTGATATTTCCTTTTTTGTGCCAAAACGCAAAAGCAAGAAAATCGGACACCGGGGTGTCGATTTGGAATTCAATATCCTGATTTCTTTCAATCCGCCGCGAGCTTGATCGGCCCGGCGACTGGATAGCGAACAGTTTATGAATAAAACACGATCATGGCCGCAATTCGAAGATGACTTTTTATTATCATGAATATAAAAATCCATATACCTGAATTCCGAGCCCCTGCGCTCCCTTTTTGCCCGAAAGCCATGCCGCCGTCCGCCATATCAATATGGCATAACTGAAATATCGTATTTCTCTGGTATGAATTCCAATAAGCGGATTAAGATAGGCGTGCATTCAGCTCACCAGTGATGATTTATAAATGATGAATAATTTGAATATCAGCACGCGGCTGACCCTGGGTTTTGGCTTTGTCATGCTGCTTTTGCTGGTGCTCTCCGGCATCGGCGCCTGGCGAACCCTCGATTCCCGGCAGGACAAGCAGGCCCTGGGCCTGAGCCTGCAGGCCAACGATCTCATCGGGCAAATGACGCGCCAGGTCAGCATCAGCGCCAATCAGACGCTGGCCACCCTGGCGGCCGACCCGGACACGCTGAACCAGCTGAAACACTCGATTTCCGCCGCCGATGCGCAAATCCAGAAAATCGGCCAACAACTGCAGGCACTGCTGGACGAACCCGCCGCCCGACAGCTGCTGGATCAAGCCAGCGCGCAGCGCGTCCAGTACCTGCGGGCGCGCCAGCAGGCGTTCCAGGATCTGGACAAGGGCAACTACGCCGAGGCGGACGCGTTTTTCAACCAGAAAATGCCGACGCTCACTGCGGACTACCTGGCGCACATCGACCGGCTGTCTCAACAGCAGAACGACGCCGTCCAGCAACTGTTCGGCCAAAGCACGGCATCCGACCAATTGGGCCTGGGCATTCTGGCCTCGGCCACCTTGTTGGCGCTGCTTCTGGTGCCCCTGTTCGCCTGGCGCCTGATCCGCTCCGTCACCCTGCCCTTGCGCCACGCGCTGGGCCTGGCCACCCAGGTGGCCAACAGACAATTGAACGCGCATATCCAGGCCCGCGGCCACGACGAAATTGGCCAGCTGCTGGGCGCGCTGGACACGATGGCGGACAATCTGCGCCGCGCAGTGGGCGAGGTTCGTGAAAGTTCCAACGCCATCGCCTCGGCTTCCGCGCAGATTTCCGACGGCAACCTGGATCTGTCAACGCGAACCAGCCGGCAGACGCGGGCCTTGGCGGAAACCGCCGCCGCCCTGGAAACCATCACCGCCATCGTGCATCAAAGCGCGGATCACGCCCACCAGGCCAACGCGCTGGCCGAGGCCGCCGCCCAGACGGCGGGCAGCGGGGGCGACATCATGGGTGAGCTGGTCAAGACCATGGCCGACATCGACACCCGATCCCAACAGGTGGCCGAGATCGTCAACGTGATCGATTCGATTGCGTTCCAAACCAACATCCTGGCCCTGAATGCCGCCGTCGAGGCCGCCCGGGCGGGTGAACAAGGCAAGGGCTTCGCCGTCGTCGCCACCGAAGTCCGCGCCCTGGCCCAGCGATCCGCCGGCGCGGCAAAAGAAATCAAGGCCCTGATCGACGCTTCGGTGACGGCCACCACCCAGGGGAACCTGCAGGCGTCGCGCGCCGGCGACATTACCCAGGAAATCGTCACCCGCATCGGGCGCGTCACCCATATCGTGCAGGAAATCAGCGCCGCCAGCCGTGAACAAACCACGGGCATCGAGGAAATCAACACGGCCATGGCGCAAATGGACGATGTCACCCGGGAAAACGCCGCCTTGGTGGATGTCTCCGCCTCGTCGGCGGCCAGTTTGCTGGATCAGGCCAATCGCCTGGCCGACCTGGTGGCGACCTTTACACTGGAACCCCGCGAAGGCGCGGCCCCGGCGGATGCCGCCTCGCGCCTGAACCGCCCGGCCGCGCTGCCCCTGCTGACCTCCACCTGAACCGGCCGCTTCGGCCCGAGGCGCGGCGGCGGGTATCGGCCGCCGGCCCGGGCTTGCCGCCGCCCCCGGGGCCGGCTACAGCCAGCCCAGCGCACTGGCCAGCGAGCCCGCGCCGATCAGGGCAAACAAGGCGGCGGCCCCCGCATGCACCCACTTGACCGGCAGGCGGTCGGCGGCCCTGGCCCCCAGGTATACGGCGGGCACGTTGGCCAGCAGCATGCCGATCGTGCTGCCGGCCACCACCGCCAGAAGATCGTCGAAACGAGCGGCCAGGGCCACGGTGGCGACCTGGGTTTTGTCCCCTATTTCAGCCAGGAAGAACATCACGATGGTGGCGGTCAGCACCCCCATGTTGCGCAGGGGGCGCGGGTTTTCGTCGAGCTTGTCGGGCACCAGCAGCCAGACGGCCATCAGCAGGAAGGACACGCCCAGCACCCATTTCAGCGTCACCGGATCCAGAAACCCGGCCACCAGCACCCCGACGGCGCCCGCCAGGGCATGATTGGCCAGCGTCGCCAGCAGAATCCCCAGGCAGATCAGGCCGGGACGATGATAACGGGCAGCCAGCACCATGGCCAGCAGCTGGGTCTTGTCGCCGATTTCGCCCAGCGCCACGACGCCGACGGAGACCAGGAATGCATTCATAGGATGAGAGATGCGGGGCGAGCATGACCACGTCTTCCGCCGGCCCCTTGCGGCGGGAAACGCAGTCAGCGGTCTGGCCAGGCCGATGAACGGCTGCCCATGCCATGGTCGAACGACCAAGTCTGTTGACAAGGGCCCGGCGGGAAATCATCCCCCGGCGGCTACTCCCCGATGACGGGTGCCGCATTATAGACGGAGTCGGCGAAAACTTCCCCACCCGCCGCGTGGCCGGGACGGCAGGCCGGCCGGCTTTGTCGTATCATCAATGGATTCAATCCGTTCATTGAAATTCACACCATGATCCCTTCAGGTACCCGAATCATCGAATTCGACCAACCCGACATGACCCGTGGCACCCTCGGCGTGGCCGAGGCCTGGGCCCGGGTCAACCCGACTGTCTCGCCCGAAGAACGCACGTTCCAGAAAGCCCGCATCCGTCGCCTGCTGAAATCCCGCAACGCGGCGCTGGTGGCCCATTATTACGTCGATGCCGACATCCAGGACCTGGCCGAGGAAACCGGCGGCTGCGTGTCGGATTCTCTGGAAATGGCCCGCTTCGGGCGCGACCACGCCGCCAGCACCCTGGTGGTGTCGGGCGTGCGCTTCATGGGCGAGACCGCCAAGATTCTCAGCCCGGAGAAACGCATCCTGATGCCGGATCTGGACGCCACCTGTTCGCTCGACCTGGGCTGCGACCCCTTGGCCTTCAAGCAGTTCCGCGCCCAGTACCCCGACCGCGTGGTGGTGGTGTATGCCAACACCAGCGCCGCCGTCAAGGCGCAGGCCGACTGGATGGTCACCTCGTCCATCGGGCTGGACATCGTGGCCGACCTCCACCGCCAAGGCCAGAAAATCCTCTGGGCGCCCGACCGCCACCTGGGTTCCTACATCCAGCGCACGACCGGCGCCGACATGGTGCTGTGGCAGGGGTCGTGCACCGTGCACGACGAATTCAAAGGGGTTGAACTCGACCTCCTGCGCCAAGAGCACCCGGATGCCCTGATCCTGGTGCACCCGGAATCCCCCGCCAGCGTCGTGGCGCTGGCCGACGTCGTGGGCTCCACTTCGCGCCTGTTGGCGGCGGTCAAGGAATCCCCCGCCAAGACATTCATCGTCGCCACCGACCAGGGCCTGCTGCATAAAATGCGCCTGGCCGCGCCGGGCAAGACCTTCATCGCCGCCCCCACGGCGGGAGAATCCGCCACCTGCAAAAGTTGCGCGCACTGCCCGTGGATGGCCATGAATTCCCTGAAAGGCGTGGCCGACGCCCTGGAATTCGGCCACAACGAAATCCACCTGGATCCCGACCTGGGCCGCCGGGCCAAGGTCTGTATCGACCGCATGCTGGATTTCGCCGCGACACACCACCAAAAAGTGCGCCCCAGCGCCGATCTGGCCCAGGAACAAGCCCTGTTCGCCAAGGTAGGCCCCGCATGAGCGCTATCCGATCGACACTGCGCAACCCGCACGCCCCCTTCTCCCCCGCCCTGCAGGCGGCCTTCGACGCCCGCATCGACCAGGCGCTGGCCGAGGACGTCGGCACGGGCGACGTCACCGGTCTGCTCATTCCGGCCGATCAGGTCGAAGCCGCCCAGGTCATCGTGCGCGAACCCGCCGTCCTGTGCGGGGCGCCCTGCTTCGAGGCGGTCATGCACCGGGTGGATCAGCGCATCCTGCTGGACTGGGCCTACGCCGAAGGCGATTGGATGACAGCCGACAGCGTCGTCTGCCGCCTGCACGGCCCCGCCCGGTCGCTGCTGACGGCCGAGCGCACGGCCTTGAATTTCCTGCAGCTGTTTTCCGGGGTGGCCACCGCCACGCGCCGCTACGCGGATCTGGTCGCGGGCACCAAGGCGCAAATTCTGGATACCCGCAAGACGCTGCCCGGCTTGCGCCAGGGCCAGAAATACGCGGTGCGGGTCGGGGGCGGGAAAAACCAGCGCCTGGCGCTGTACGACGGCGTGCTGATCAAGGAAAACCACATTGCCGCCGCGGGCGGCATCGCCGCCGCCCTGCAGGCCGCCAAAGCCCTGCCCTACCCTGTGCCGGTGCAAATCGAAGTCGAAAGCCTGGACGAGCTGCGCCAGGCCCTGGACGCCGGGGCGGCTTCCGTGCTGCTGGATAATTTCTCGCTGGACGATCTGCGGGCCGCCGTAGCCCTGACCCAGGGGCGCGCGCTGCTGGAAGCCTCCGGCGGGATCACGCCGGAGACCGTGCGGGCCATCGCGCAAACCGGGGTCGACCGGATTTCCGTCGGCGGCCTGACCAAAAACGTCCGCGCCACAGATTACTCTTTACGCATCCTCTGAGCCAGCCCGCTGCCGGGCGGATTGCCCTCTCCCCACCTGACTACCTGAAACCGTCTTCCGGCGTCATCACCGTGGGCAGGGCGCGCGGCAGGGTCCAAGGAAAGTCCTGGCAATAATGCAGGCCCCGGCTTTCCTTGCGCGACAGGGCCGCCGCAACCACCAGCGCGGCCACCTGCACCAGGTTGCGGCATTCCAGCAGGTCGCTGGTCACGCGGTATTCCTGGTAATAGGCCTGGATTTCCTGCTCCAGCATCCTGAGGCGCTGGGCGGCGCGATCCAGGCGTTTCCGGGTGCGCACGATGCCGACATAGTTGGACATCAGGCGCCGGACTTCGTCCCAGGCATGGGTGACCAGGACGGCTTCGGAGACATCGCGGGCGCGGCTGTCGTCCCAGGCGGGTACTTGGCAGCCCGAATGGTTCGGGCTGGGCTGGGCGTCGATGTCGTGCGCGGCATTGCGGCCGATGACCAGGCATTCCAACAGGGAATTGCTGGCCAGGCGGTTGGCGCCGTGCAGGCCGGTATAGGCGGTTTCGCCCACGGCATACAGGCCGGGGATATCGGTGCGGCCGTTCAGATCGACCACCACCCCGCCGCATGTGAAGTGCATGGCGGGCACCACCGGAATGGGGTCGCGCGTCATGTCGATGCCGAATTCCAGGCAGCGGGCATGGATGGTGGGAAAGTGTTCGCGGATGAAAGCGGCCGGCCGGTGGCTGATGTCCAGATCCACGTGATTGAGCCCGCGCTTCTTGATTTCAAAGTCGATCGCGCGCGCCACCACGTCGCGCGGCGCCAATTCCAGGCGCTCGTCGTGCCACTGCATGAACCGCTCGCCCGCCTGGGCGCCCGCCGCCTTCGGCAGGCGCAGCACCCCGCCCTCGCCGCGCACCGCTTCGGATATCAGGAAGGATTTGGCCTGGGGATGGTACATGCAGGTGGGATGGAACTGCATGAATTCCATATTGGCCACCCGGCACCCCGCCCGCCACGCCATGGCGATGCCGTCGCCGGAGGAGGTGTCCGGGTTGCTGGTATGCAGATAGACCTTGCCCGCCCCGCCGGTGGCCAGCACCACCTGCCCGGCCAGGATCGTGTTCACCTGGTCGGATGGCTCGTCGTACACATAGGCCCCCAGGCAGCGCGCTGGCGCGTCGCCCGGGCAACGTCCCAGGATGCGGCTGGTGATGAGCTCGACCCCGGAATGGTATTCCAGCAGGGTGATGTTGCGGTGGGCGCGCACCTGCTGTTCGAGCGTCAACTGCACCAGATGGCCGGTTTCGTCGGCCGCATGGATGATGCGCCGCTGGCTGTGGCCGCCTTCGCGGGTCAGGTGAAAGCCCAGTTCGGCCCCCTGATCCTGGGTAAAGGGCACTCCCAGGCCGATCAGCCACTCGATGGCGGAAGGGCCCTGCTCGACGATGTGCCGCGTGGCTTCGGGGTCGCACAGGCCCGCGCCGGCCACCAGGGTGTCGGCCACGTGCTTATCGTGGCTGTCCCCCGAGTCCAGGACGGCGGCGATCCCCCCCTGGGCCCAGTTGCTGGCCCCGTCCAGCAGGGCTTTCTTGGACAGGACGGCGACTTTCTTGTCCGCCGCCAGATGCAGGGCGACGGTCAGACCCGCCAGGCCACTGCCGATAATCAGCACATCGTAATGTTGGTTCATTGCTTTCAAGTTGAAGGCGGAGGAGACCCCCCACGCTGCGCGGGCTACGCCCGCTTGCTGCCCCCCGTGGGGGGCGTTTTTGCCTTGGGACGGCCCGGCGGCAAAAAACCCTGCGCGGGCGGGAAGCCGCGCGCAGGGTTGTCTGGGCAGGCGGGATCAGTGGGGGGCGCCGGCCACCAGCCACTCGACGACGATCTGGGTGTCGGCGGGGGAAATCCCCACGTTGGGCGGCATGGGGATGGGGCCGTAGACCCCGCTGCTGCCTTCCTTGATGTGCTTGGTCAGGATTTCGGCGGCGTCCGCCTGGTCTTTATGCTTGGCGGCGACGTCCTGGTAGGCCGGGCCGACGACTTTCTTGTCCACGGCATGGCAGGCCAGACAGGCGTTTTTCTGCAGGATGGGCTGAACCTGGGTGGTGTAATCGGGGGCGGCATGCGCTGCCTGCCCCAAGACGAACAGCGGGACGCACAAAGCCAGTGCAGACAATTTCATGATTGGATCTCCGGTGTTGAAAACATATGTAGGCTATCGCGGCCGGGGCGTGCGCCCCGGGCCGTGTAGCCGCCGGCATCACAACCGACGGCAAGCAGCATCATTACACCATAGCCGGGGCGTGGATATAAATATACTGCCACACATTGTAGGCCTACCCGCTGTTTCACAGAAAGCCTATGATAGGAGGTTATAAGAATCGTTTGACGCGGAGTTCCCATGATCAAGGGCGACCAGATCCCCGACTGGGACATCCAGGCCTGGATCAACACAGAAACCCCGCTGTCCCTGGCCGAACTGCGCGGGACGGTGGTGGTGGTGCATGCGTTTCAGATGCTGTGCCCGGGCTGCGTGTCGCACGGCATCCCCCAGGCCAAGGCCATCCACCAGGCTTTCCCGCCCGGCAGGCTGCAGGTGGTGGGCCTGCACGCGGTATTCGAGCACCACGCCGCCATGGGCGAGACCGCTCTGCGGGCCTTCATGCACGAATACCGCATCCGCTTTCCGGTGGGTATCGACCGCCCGGATCCCCGGGGCAATCCGATCCCCATGACCATGCAGTCCTGGCGCCTGCAGGGGACGCCCACGCTGATCATCCTGGATGCCGAAGGCCGCATCCGGCTGCATCATTTCGGCCAGATCGACGACTTGCGCGTGGGGGCGATCATTGGTCAGCTGCTGACCGAGGCGGCGTCGGCTTCCCCATGAATCCGGCCAGCAGGTCGATGGGGATGGGAAACACCAGCGTGGACGACTTATCGCCCGCCACCTGGGTCAGGGTTTCCAGGTAGCGCAGCTGCATGGCCGACGGTTCGCGCGCCAGTGTGTTGGCCGCCTCCGCCAGGGCCTGGGCGGCTTGGCGTTCGCCTTCGGCATGGATGACCTTGGCGCGGCGGTCGCGCTCGGCCTCGGCCTGGCGCGCCATGGCGCGCACCATGGTTTCATTCAGGTCGATGTGCTTGATCTCGACGTTGGTGACCTTGATGCCCCAGCCGTCGGTCTGGGCGTCCAGGATGCTCTGCACGTCCAGATTCAGTTTTTCGCGTTCGGTCAGCATTTCGTCCAGTTCGTGCTTGCCCAGCACGGCCCGCAGCGTGGTCTGCGCCAGCTGGCTGGAGGCCTCCAGGAAATGCTCGACCTGGATGATGGCCTTGGCCGGATCGACCACCCGGAAATACACCACCGCGTTCACTTGCACCGAGACATTGTCCCTGGAAATCACGTCCTGGGGCGGGATGTCCAGGGTGACCACCCGCATGTCCACGCGCACCACCTGCTGCAGAAACGGGATGACGATGATCAGCCCGGGGCCCTTGGTGCCGGTATAGCGCCCCAGCGTAAAGACCACGGCGCGTTCGTATTCGCGCAGGATGCGAAACAGGCGGGACAGGACGAAAAGCAGGAACAGCAGAACCAGCAGGCTGATGCCCGAGCCGAGATTCAGAAACATCATGAGGATTCTCCAGATAGCACATCCGCGTCGCGGGCGGGTTCGACCAGCAACAGCAAATCGTGGGCCTGCAGCACCCGCACGGTCTGTCCGGGGTGCAGGGGGGGTTGGCTGCGGGCCTGCCAGATTTCGCCCCGCACGGAAACCCGGGCGCGTCCCCGGGCATCGGGCGCTTCGACGACCTCGCCCAGCATGCCGGGCAGTTCTTCGTTGCCGCCCAGCGTCCGGTGGCGATGCGCCTGGATGGCGATCACGGCGGCCAGGATGAGGATCAGGCCCAGCAGGCCCAGCGCCCAAAGCGATTGGGTTCCAAAATAAACCAGCAGCATAGGGTCTCCTGTGAGCCGGATGGCGCCGTGGCGCCGCCGCCCGCCGGATTGGCGGCGCGGCACGGTGGATCAGGGCCGGCCGCCGCGCCGTTGCGACAGCACCCGGGCCAGCACGACGGCCTGGTTGTGTTCTGTGTCGTGCGCCCCATACAGCAGTGTAATCGTCCGGCCCCGGGCCGCGTCCAGAATGTCGTCCATCAGGGCCTGGGCCTCTGGGGATTGCAGCGCCTGCGTGTAATCGCGCTGGAAGGCTTCCCAGCGTTCGGCCTGGTGGCCGAACCACTTGCGCAGTTCGGTGCTGGGCGCCAGGCTTTTTTCCCAACGGTCATAGGGCAAGGCGGCCTTGGACAGGCCCCTGGGCCACAAACGATCCACCAGCACCCGGTAGCCGTCGGTGTCGGCGGCGGGTTCGTAGGCGCGTTTGATGGCGACAGGGGCGGTCATGGTTCAGCCTTTGCTGGGATGCGTCATATCCAGGGGGACGATCCATTCATCGTACTGCGCATCGTTCAGAAAGCCCAGGGCCAGCGCCGCCTGGCGCAGGGTGCTGTGTTCCTTGTGGGCTTTCTTGGCGATGGCGGCGGCCTTGTCGTAGCCGATGTGGCGGTTCAGCGCGGTGACCAGCATCAGGTTCTTGTCCAGGTTTTCCTCGATGCGCGGGGTGTTGGGCTCGATGCCCACGGCGCAGTGCTCGTCGAAGGCCAGGCAGGCGTCGGCCAGCAGGCCGATGCTTTCCAGCACGTTGTGCACCATCACCGGCTTGTAGACATTGAGCTGGAAATTGCCCTGGGATCCGGCAAAGGCCACGGCGGCATCGTTGCCGTAGACCTGGGCGCAGACCATGGTCAGGGCTTCGCACTGGGTGGGGTTGACCTTGCCCGGCATGATGGAGGAGCCCGGCTCGTTTTCCGGGATGACGAGTTCGCCGATGCCGCAGCGCGGGCCGCTGGCCAGCCAGCGCACGTCGTTGGCGATTTTCATGAGCGCTCCGGCCAGGGTGCGCAGGGCGGCCGACATGCTGACCAGGGCGTCATGGGCCGACAGGGCGAAGAATTTGTTTTCGGCGCTGCGAAACGGCAGGCCGGTGATATCCGCGATGCGGGCGGCGGCCAGTTCGCCGAAGCGGGGATGCGCATTCAGCCCGGTGCCCACGGCGGTGCCGCCGATCGCCAGGTCGTAGATGCCCGGCAGGGCCGCCTGCACGGCATCCAGGGCAAAGTCGATCTGGGCCACCCAGGCGCTGATTTCCTGGCCCAGGGTAATGGGGGTGGCGTCCTGAAGGTGGGTGCGCCCGGTCTTGACGATGCCGGCGTAAGCCTTGGCCTTGGCGTCCAGGGTGGCGCGCAGCTGGCCCACCGCCGGGAAGAAATGGCGGGAGAGTTCCGACGCCACCGCGATGTGCATGGCGGTGGGGAAGGTGTCGTTCGAGGATTGCCCGCGGTTGACGTGGTCGTTGGGGTGCACGGGGGCCTTGCTGCCCATGGTGCCGCCGGCCAGTTCGATGGCCCGGTTGGAGATGACTTCGTTGGCGTTCATGTTGGACTGCGTGCCCGAGCCGGTCTGGAACACCACCAGGGGAAATTCGCCGTTCAGCTTGCCGTCGATGACTTCTTCGGCGGCGCGCACCACCAGATTGCCGATGTCGGCCGGCAGTTCGCCGAGTTCGGCATTGGCCTGGGCCGCCGCTTTTTTCAGCACCCCCAGCGCCCGGATGACCGGCGGCTGCCACCGAAACCGATCGACCCCGATGGGGAAGTTCTGGATGGAACGCTGGGTCTGGGCGCCCCAGTAGTGCGCGGCGGGCACCTCGATGGCGCCCATGGAATCGGTTTCGGTACGGCTATCGGCCATGATGGAAAACTCCTGTATCGTTTCGATTGAAGTGAAAAAAACTGTTTTGACTATAACGCGATCCGCTCGCCGCGCAGCGGGGGCGGCATGCGCCCCGGCCGCCCGGCCCGGCGTCAGCGGGGGGCCGGCGCGAACAGCGCGGCCCAGGCGCGGGTAATGTCCAGCATGCGGTTGGCGAATCCCCATTCGTTATCGAACCACAGCAGCAGATTGGCGAAGCGGCCATTGTTGACCCGCGTCTGGCCCAGATCGAGGATGACGGAATGCGGATTGTGGTTGAAGTCGATGGAGGCATGGGGCTGGCGCGTACAGGCCAGCAGCCCTGGATGCGCCCGGGCGGCCTCGTCCAGCAGGGCGTTCAGGGACTCTACCGTGGTGTCCTGCGCCAGATTGACGCTCAGGTCGATGGCCGAGACATTGAGGATCGGCACCCGGATGGCCTTGGCCTGGATTTTCCCGGCCAAGCGGGGCAGCAAGCGCTCGACCCCCTGCGCCAGGCCCGTGGAAACAGGCACGATGGACTGCATGGCCGAGCGGGTGCGGCGCAGGTCGGAATGATGATAGCCGTCGATCATGGGCTGGTCGTTCATCACCGAATGCAAAGTGGTCAGGTAGGCGCTTTCAACCCCCAGGCGCTGATCCAGCAGGTGCAGCACCGGCACCACGGCGTTGGTGGTGCAAGAGGCAGCCGACACAATGGTCTGATCCGCCGCCAGGGCGGCGTCATTGACGCCATGCACGATCGTGCAATCGACGTCGGCGGCGCTGTGCCCGGGGTTGGACACCAGCACGCGCGGGCAGCCCGCATCCAGAAACCCCTGCAAGGCGGCACGGCTACCATAGGCGCCCGAGCATTCCAGCAGCACATCCAGGCGCAGCGCGTGCCAGGGCACCCCCGCCGGTTCGCTGGCATGGAATATCTGGATATCCTGGCCCTGGACGCGCAAGCCATCGGCGAGGGTTTCCACCGGCACGGGAAACACCCCGTGCGTCGAATCGAAACGGGTCAGGTAGGCCATGGAATCCAGGTCGGCGGGCTCGTTGATGGCCACGACCTGGATGGCGGGATGGTGGGCGGACTCCATCAAGGCGCGCAGGAAGCAACGCCCAATTCGGCCGTAGCCATTGATTGCAAGACGCAGAGGACGAGACATGGACAGGATCAGGTGCGGGGTTGTGGCGACTGGTGCCGGGCGGCGCGGGATGGCGGGATGGCGACGGGGTCAGCCATGGAACCCGGCCACCACGTTGCGCGGCGTGTCGCGGCAAAACGCCTCGATGTTGTCGCAGACCTGGCGCGCCATGGCGTGGATGGCTTCCTGGCTGGCCCAGGCCACATGCGGCGTCAGGATGAAATTCGGGTAGGCCAGCAGCCGCATCAAGGGGTGATCGGGCGCCGGGGGTTCTTGGGTGGCCACATCGAAACCCGCGCCGCTGATCTGGCCGGTTTCCAGGGCGTTTTCCAGGGCGGATTCGTCCACCAGCCCGCCGCGCGCCGTGTTGATCAGCAGCGGTTTGCGATCCATCAGGGAAAACTCGTCAAAGCCGATCATGCCCCGGGTCTGGTCGTTCAGCGGGCAATGCAGGCTGATGACGTCGCTGCTGCGCAGCACGTGCGTAAAGGAGGTGTAGTCCTGGGCGGGCGAGCCATCGTCGCGGCGGGCGGCGAACTGCACCCGCATGTCGAAGGCCCGGGCGATTTCCGCCACGGCTTCGCCCAGCGCGCCCCGCCCGATGATGCCCAGGGTGGCGCCCGACAGGTCGCGGAGGGGAAAATCGAAATAGCAGAACTGGCCGCTGTCCTGCCAACGGCCCGCCGCGACCGACTGCCGGTAGGCCAGCAGGTTGCGGCGCAAGGCCAGGATCAGGGCAAACGTGTGCTCGGGCACCGTGTGCACGGCATAATCCCTGACGTTGGACACGATGATCCCCCGGCGGTTGCAGGCTTGCAAGTCGATGTTGTCCGTGCCCGTGGCGGCCAGGGCGATCATCCGCAGGCGCGGGGCCTGCTGCAGCATGGCGGCGGTCAGCCGAACCTTGTTGGTGACGACGATATCGGCATCCTGGATGCGGGCGACGGCTTCGTCGGCGGTGGTGCGGGCGTAGGACACCCATTCATGGGGCACGCCCGGAGAAGGGATTTCTATCGAGGCGGGCAAGGTGTCTCGATCCAGGAAAACAATGCGCAGCGTGTCCATGGCAACCTACTGTTTCGGTGAATAAACATTATTCAGGGAATCCCCTAGTCTACTCTACTCTCTTACATTCATCCGGCCCGGCGGCAGTGGTATAACAGCGATTGAATCCCCGATCTCATACAGGAGTCTCATGAAACTCTATTATTTCCCGGGCGCGTGCCCGCTGGTGACCCACATCGTGCTCGAATGGATTGGCCAGCCCTATGAAGCCGAACGCCTGACCCGCGAGCAGACCAAAGAACCCGCCTATCTGAAACTCAACCCCAGCGGGGCCGTGCCCACCTTGGTGGACGGCGATTTCGTGCTGACCCAAAGCGCCGCCATCCTGGATTACCTGGCCGAGCTGCACCCCGAAGCCCAGTTGATGGGCGACACCCCGAAAGCCCGCGCCGAGACACGGCGCTGGTTGAGCTTCTGCAACTCGGACATCCACCGCACGTTCGGCCTGGTGTTCGGCGCGCCGTATTTCAGCGGCGGCGACGACGCCATCGCCAAGGTTCTGGCCGCCAAGGCTGGTGAAAAACTGAAGAGCATGTTCGCCATCGCCAACGACCGCCTCAAGGGGCGCGATTGGCTCACCGGGCAGCGTTCGGTGGCCGATGCCTACCTGTTCGTCATGCTGATGTGGGCCGACGCCAAGCAAATCGCCCTGCCCGGCCTCGAAGACCTGCGCCGTTTCCAGCAGCGTTTGCAGGCCGACCCGGGCGTGCTGGCGGCGCTCAAGGCGCAATCGCTGATCTGAGCTGCGCGGGCGATGCCCGCTTGCTGCCCCCCCTGGGGGGGCGTTTTTGCCTTGGAGGCGGCCCGGCGGAAAAAAGGCCCCCCACGCTGCGCGGGCGATGCCCGCTTGCTGCCCCCCCTGGGGGGCGTTTTTGCCTTGGGGCGGCCCGGCGGCAAAAAACCCGGCGCCAAGGCCGGGTTTTTTGCCGTGAAGCGGGCCGTCAAGCCCCCAGATAGGCCTTGCGGACTTCGTCGTTGACCAGCAGGTTGGCCCCGGTGTCGGCCAGCACGACCTTGCCGGTTTCCAGCACGTAGCCGCGATCGGCGACCTGCAGGGCCTTGTTGGCGTTTTGCTCGACCAGGAACACCGTCACCCCTTCTTCGCGAATGGTGCGGATGATGTCGAAGATCTGCGCAATGATCAGCGGCGCAAGCCCCAGCGTGGGTTCGTCCAGCAACAACAGCTTGGGCCGGGTCATCAGTGCGCGGCCGATGGCCAGCATCTGCTGTTCGCCGCCGGACATCGTCCCGGCGCGCTGGTTGGCGCGTTCTTTCAGGCGGGGAAAAAGCTCGTAGACGTGATCCATGCTTTCTTCGGTCTGGATTTTATCCAGGAAGAAAGCGCCCATGTTCAGGTTTTCGGCCACCGTCAGGTCGGGAAAGACCCGGCGGCCTTCGGGCGAAATGGCGATGCCGCGCTGCATTACCGTGTGCGTAGGCTGTTCGGTGATGTCTTCGTCCATGAACGTGATGCGCCCCGAACGCGCCCGGGGATTGCCGCAGACGGTCATGAGCAGAGTCGTCTTGCCGGCGCCGTTGGCCCCGATCAAGGTCACGATCTCGCCCTGGTTGACCTCGACCGAAACATCGTTGAGCGCCTGGATGGCACCATAGAAGGTGCTGACGTTTTCCAGTTTGAGCACGGTTATTCCCCCAGATAAGCTTTGATGACGCGAGGGTCCGTGCGGACCTCATCGGGCAGGCCCGTCATGATGGGCTTGCCGTGTTCCATGACCAGGATGCGATCCGACACCCCCATGACCAGGCTCATGTCGTGTTCGATCAGCAGCACGGCCACGCCGTATTCCCGGCGCAGCTGGTCGATCAGGGCGGAAAGATCGCGTTTTTCCTGGGGATTGAGGCCGGCGGCGGGTTCGTCCAGCATCAACAGACGCGGCTGGGTGATCATGCAGCGCGCGATTTCCAGGCGCCGCTGGTGGCCATAGGCCAGATTGCCGGCTTCGCGGTTGGCGTACTGGCGGATATCCATGAAATCCAGCCATTCGACGGCGCGCTTTTTCGCATCGGCCTCGGAGTGCCGGAACGACGGCAGTTTCAGGATGCCTTTCAGCAGCCCGGTTTCCATCAGGGTGTGCTGGGCCACCAACAGGTTTTCCAGGACGGTCAGGTTCTTGAACAGGCGCACGTTCTGGAATGTGCGCACCAGGCCATGGCGCGCCACCTTGTGGCTGGGCAGGCCCCCGATGGGCTTGTCGTCCATCGAGATGTCGCCCGTCGTGGGCTTGTAGAACCCGCCGATGCAGTTAAAGACCGTCGTCTTGCCCGCCCCGTTGGGGCCGATGATGGCAAAGACCTCGTTTTTGCGGACATCGAATTCGACCTGGTCCACGGCCAGCAGGCCACCGAAACGCATGGTCAGCCCGCTGACTTTCAACAAAGATTCACTCATGATTCCAATTCCACTTGTGGGCGTTTCACCGGCAGCAGGCCCTGCGGGCGCCACACCATCATCACCACCATCACCAGGCCGAAGATCAGCATGCGGTATTCGGCGAATTCGCGGGCGATTTCAGGCACGACGGTCAGCAGAACCGCAGCCAGAATGACCCCCAGCTGAGAGCCCATGCCACCCAGCACCACGATCGCCAGAATCAGGGCGGATTCGATGAAGGTAAAGGATTCCGGGTTTACCAGGCCTTGGCGGGCGGCAAAAAACGCCCCGCCGAAACCGGCGAACATGGCCCCCATGGTAAAGGCCGAGAGCTTGATGTTGCGGGGATTCAGCCCCAGCGAACGGCAGGCGATCTCGTCTTCGCGCAGGGCTTCCCAGGCGCGCCCGATGGGCATGCGGATCAGCCGGCTGGTAAAGTACAGCGTAATCAGCACCAGCACCAGGGCCATCAGATACAGGTAGGTGACGACGTCCTGGCTGTTGAAGGCCCAGCCCATCATTTCGTGGAAGGTCTGGCCGCCGTCGGAGCTGCGGCGCGCCATCTCGTAGCCGAAGAAGGTGGGCTTGGGGATACCGGAAATCCCGTCGGGGCCGCCGGTGAGGCCATACAGATTGATGAGCATCAGGCGGATGATTTCGCCAAAGCCCAGCGTCACGATGGCGAGATAGTCGCCCCGCAGGCGCAGCACCGGGAACCCCAGAACGAAACCGAACAGGGCCGACACCAGCCCGGCGAACGGCAGGGCTTCCCAGAAACCCCAGCCGGCCCAATGGTACAGCAGCGCATAGGTGTAGGCGCCGGTGGCATAGAAGCCGACAAAGCCCAGATCCAGCAGCCCGGCGAAGCCGACCACGATGTTCAGCCCCAGCCCCAGCATGACGTAGATCAGCACCAGGGTGGCGATGTCGATCTGCGCCCGCCCGCTGAAGAACGGCCAGACGATGGCGAACAGCACCAGCACGATGATGGCGTTGTGGCGGGCCTTGTCCGTGAACGTGGGCCACTGGAAGCGCGGCGTGGTGCTTTTTTTGCGGTTGGCCCAGAAAGGACGCAGCATCTGCACGGCAAACACCAGCAGCATGCCGCCGATGATCATGGACCACTCGGGTTGCAGGTAGGTTTCCTGGCCCCTGCGCAAAATCTGCAGGCCATAGACCGGCGCAATGATGACGCCGGCCATGACGGCGGCAATCAGGGAGTTTTTCAGGTTTCGCATCATCAAACCTTTTCGACCTCGGGTTTACCCAACAGCCCCGTCGGACGGAACATCAGGATGAAGACCAGCAGCAAGAACGCGACAATGTCCTTGTACTGCGAAGAAATAAAGGCGGCGGCAAAGGTCTCGGCCAGGCCCAGCAATACCCCGCCCAGCATGGCGCCCGGGATGCTGCCGATGCCGCCCAGCACGGCGGCGGTAAAGGCCTTGATGCCGGCAATGAAGCCGATGAAGGGATTGAGTTTGCCGATGGCCAGCGCGATCAGCACCCCGCCCACGGCGGCCAGCATGGCGCCGATGACGAAGGTGAACGAGATGATGCGGCTGGTGTCGATGCCCAGCAGGTTGGCCATGTGCAGGTCTTGCGAGCAGGCCCGGGAAGCCTGGCCTGTGCGCGAGTATTTGATGAACAGCGTCAGCCCGATCATCATCAGCACCGTGACCAGGATGATCAGGATGCGCGAATAGGGCGCGGTGACGGAAAAGTCGCTGGAGCCGATCGTGAACTCGACGGAGCCGCTGATCAGGGCAGGCACGGCCATGTCGCGCGCGCCTTGGCCCGTGGCCACCCAGTTCTGCAGGAAAATCGACATCCCGATGGCGGAAATCAAGGGAACCAGGCGCGGGCTGTTGCGCAAGGGCGCATAGGCCACTTTTTCGACGGCATAGCCGTAGACGGCGGTCACCAGAACAGCGACGATCAGCATGGCCAGCACCATGACGGGCAGCGGTAAACCGCTGCCGACACCGATGGCGGACAGCGTGACCAGGCCGACATAGGCACCGATCATGTAAATTTCGCCGTGGGCGAAATTGATCATGCCGATGATGCCGTAGACCATGGTGTAGCCAATCGCAATCAGGGCATAGATGGCGCCCAGCGACAAGCCGTTGAACAGCTGTTGCGTCAATAGAGGAAGCAAGTCGGACATAATGGCAGGGGTCTTCTAGAGAACGGCCAGGCTTGCGGGCCTGGCCAGGAGTACGGGCCCCGGCGACTGCCGGGGCCGGCCGAACCCAATCAGGGTTGGATCTGGGTCATGTTGCCGTCGGCGTCCCACTGGAACACGGCAAATTCAAAGTGCTTCAGATCGCCCTTGGCATCGTAATCGACTTTGCCGATGGCGGTGTCGAAGCTGTTGCTGTGCATGTAGTCGGCGACTTTTTCAGGGTCGGCCCCCACGGCGTTGATGCTGTCGGCCAGCACCTGCATCGCGGCATAGGCCGTCATGGTGAAGGCGCCATCCGGGCTGCGGTTGTATTTCTTGAAGTCTTCAAGAATTTGCTCGTTGCCCTTGCGCTTGGTGAAGTCGGCCGGCAGCGTGACCAGCAGATGATCCACCGCGGGGCCCGCAATGGCGGCGAGATCCTTGTTGGCGACGCCCTCGGGGCCCATGAACTGGGTTTCCAGACCTTGTTCGCGGGCCTGGCGCAACAGCAGGCCGAGTTCGGGGTGGTAGCCGCCGAAGTAGATCAGATCGGGGCCCAGGGCCTTGAGCTTCGAGATGACGGCGGAATAGTCACTGTCGCCCACGTTGATGCCTTCGAACATGGCAATGTTGACGCCGTTGTCCTGCAGGGATTTTTGCACCTGGGAAGCCACGCCCGAGCCGTAGGTCTGCTTATCGTGCAGGATGGCGACTTTCTGGGGCTTGAGCTGCTTGGCGATGTATTCGGCGGCAAAGGGCCCCTGCTGGTCGTCCCGGCCGATGGTGCGGAAGAAGAAGTGCGGCTTGATGGTGTCGGTGACCAGCGGCGAGGTGGCGCCCGGGGTGATCGCCACGATGCCTTCTTGTTCATAGACGTTGACCGCCGGCACCGTGGTGCCGGAGCAGGCGTGCGCCACGGCGAACTTGGCGCCGGCGTTGATGACGCGGTTGGCGGCCGGCACGGCTTGTTTGGGTTCGCAGCCGTCGTCGATCAGCAGGGGCTCGATTTGCATGCCCTTGATGCCGCCGGCGGCGTTCAGGGCATCGATGGCGGTCAGCGCGCCCGCCTGAATCTGATCGCCATATTGGGTGTTGGGGCCGGTCATCGGCTGGGGAATGCCGATCTTCAGCGTGTCGGCATGTGCGCCGGCGGCCAGCGACAAGGCGCCAAACGCCAGAAGGACGGGGGTAATGCGCAGATTGAACTTCATTCGTAGTGTCTCCGGTAGAGGCGCCGCTGACCATGGGAAAGACCCGGTCGGGTCGGTGGCCAGGGGCGCCAAGCCTTGATTGTTGCTTCCGCCCTGAGCGGCAGGCGTATTCTGAAGGCTTCGCTTTGCGGTGTCACTACGGTTAATCCCTGATTTTTTGAAATTTCAGGGTTATTCTGGGGTGTTGGGGGTGGAAAACTCGCGGGCCAGCTGGGCCGCCCGCTGCGCCGCGGCCGCCACGGCCTGCGCAATGATGTTTTTTTGGTCGTGTTGCCGGAAAACATCCAGCGCGGCGGCGGTGGTTCCCCCCTTGGAGGTGACGCGCTCGCGCAAGATCGCCGGGCTGTCGGGCGACAGCATGGCCAATTGGGTGGCCCCGTGGAAAGTGGCCAGCGCCAATTGCCGCGCCTGATCGGCCGGCAGGCCGTGCTGCTTGCCGGCCTCGATCAGGGATTCGAGAAACAGGAAAACGTAGGCCGGCCCGCTGCCGGACACGGCGGTCACCGCGTCGATGGCGGCATCATCGGGCACCCAGAGGATGTCGCCCACCGCCCGCAGCAGGGTTTCGGCCAACTGGCGGTCGTCCGCGCCCACGGCGGGCAGCGCCATCATGCCGGTCATGCCGCTGGCGATCAGGGCCGGGGTATTGGGCATGCAGCGCACCACGTTTTCGTAGGGCGCGCCGGCTTCGCCCAGCCATTGGGCGATGGCCCGGCCGGGGATGCCCGCGGCGATGCTGACGATCAGCGTATCGGGCCGCAGCCAGGGCCGGCACTGCCGCACGACCTGCGGCATGAGCTGGGGCTTGACGGCAAAAAACCAGACGTGGCACCGGGACAGCCGTTCGTCCGGCGCGGCGGCCGTCGCCGTCCCCAGGGCTTCCCAGTGCGCGCGGGCCGTGTCGCCGGGATCGATGACGTGGACGTCGGCGGCCGCGCAACGCCGCCCGATCAGGCCGCTGGCCAGGGCGCTGGCCATGTTGCCGCCGCCGATCAGCGCTAAGGTGAGTTTTTTATCCATAGCATTGGATTGTAAAGGCATCCGCATGCAAAGACACCCCCGGATTTTTCACGGCTTCGAGCGGCGCGGGCGGCGGGTGAATTCAAACGGGCATCTATGATAAAAGTACGCCAGCAGCCGGAAAAAACCGCACAGGTTGAACAAAAACCAAGCCTGGCCGACAGGGATTGTCAAACCCGACATGAACTCGTCACAATGGCTATCTACAATCCCCGGCTGCCAGCCTCGGCGATTGACCGGGGAGACCACCAAGGAGAACCACATGGCATTTCCGTTTACTCGCACGACTGTCCTGGCCGCCCTGCTGGCCGCCATGGGTACGGCCCAGGCCGCCACTGACATTACATTCTGGCATTCGATGGAAGGCCCGCTGGGCGAACGCGTGGACGCCATCGCCAAGGACTTCAACGCCAGCCAATCGGACTACGTCGTCCACCCCGTCTACAAGGGCGCCTACGGCGAATCCATGAACGCCGGGATCGCGGCTTTCCGCGCGGGCAACGCGCCGGACATCCTGCAGGTCTTCGAAGTCGGGACCGCCACCATGATGTACGCCAAGGGCGCGGTGCAGCCGGTGCAGGCGCTGTCCGAACAAGTCGGCGACCCCATCGACCCCGGCACGTTTCTAGGGGCCGTGGGCGGCTACTACTCCTCCCCCGAGGGCAAGCTGGTTTCCATGCCCTTCAACAGTTCCACCCCGGTGCTGTACTACAACAAGGACGCCTTCAAAAAGGCCGGCCTGAACCCGGACGCGCCGCCCAAGATCTGGCCCGAGGTGGCCGAAGCCGCCCAGAAGCTGCGGGACGCCGGCCTGGAATGCGGTTATTCCACGGCCTGGCCGTCCTGGGTGCTGCTGGAAAACTTCGCCGCCTGGAACAACATCCCCTATGCTTCGCAGGACAACGGCTTCGGCGGCCTGGACGCCCGCCTGCTGCTGGACAGCGAACCCTTCAAAATGCACATGAATTTCCTGGCCGACATGGCCAAGGCGGGCCAATTCACCTACGGCGGCCGCGGCGACGCGGGCAATGCGCTGTTCACCTCCGGGAAATGCGGCCTGTACACCGGCTCCAGCGGGATGCGCGCCTCGATCATCAAAACCGGCCAGTTCGAATTCGGCACCAGCACCCTGCCCTATTACCCCGACCTGCCGGGCGCTCCCCAGAACTCCATCATCGGCGGGGCTTCCCTGTGGGTGTTCTCGGGCAAGTCCGACGCGGCCTATAAGGGGGTCATCCAGTTCTTCAAGTTCCTGGCCAGCCCCGAACAGGCCGCCGCCTGGCACCAAGGGACCGGCTATGTGCCCGTCACCAAGGCCGGCTACGAAGCCACCAAGGCCTCCGGCTTCTACGACAAAAACCCGGGCACCGAAGTCGCGGTTCAGCAGCTGAACGCGGACACCACGGCCAATTCGCGCGGGATTCGCCTGGGCTACCTGCCTCAGATCCGCGACATCGAGGACAACGTCATGGAACAAATCTTCGCGGGCAAGCTCTCGACCGAGGACGGCCTGAAGAAAATGACCACCGAAGGCAACGCCCTGCTGGAGCGCTTCGAGAAAAGCGTGAAATAAGCTCATGGAAAAGCGCGTCGTCTTCCGCCACCGCACCCTGCCCTGGCTGCTGCTGGCTCCCCAGCTGGCCATCACGCTGGTCTTTTTCTTCTGGCCGGCGGGCCAGGCCCTGTGGCAGTCGTTTCGCCTGGAAGACCCCTTCGGCCTGTCCTCCCAGTTCGTGGGGCTGGAAAACTTCGCCGATCTTTTCGCCAGCGCCGACTACCTGGCCTCGTTTCGCACGACGGCCTGGTTTTCCACCTGGGTGGCGTTCGGCGGCCTGGCGATTTCCCTGATCCTGGCCGTCATGGCGGATCGGGTGGTGCGGGGCGCCGCGCTTTACAAAACCCTGCTGATCTGGCCCTACGCCGTGGCCGCGGCCGTGGCCGGGGTGCTGTGGCTGTTTCTGTTTTCGCCGTCCGTCGGCATCCTCGCGGTCGCCATGATGGAGATCGGCCTGCACTGGAATCCCCGCCTCGACGGCGAGGACGCCATGGCCCTGATCGTCTTCGCGTCCATCTGGAAGCAGGTGTCGTATAACTTCCTGTTTTTCCTGGCCGGGCTGCAGTCGATTCCCAAATCCCTGATCGAAGCCGCCGCCATCGACGGCGCGGGGCCCGTGCGCCGCTTCTGGTCCATCGTCTTTCCTTTGCTCTCGCCCACCAGCTTCTTCTTGCTGGTCATCAATTTCATCTACGCCTTTTTCGACACCTTCGCGGTCATCGACGTCGTCACGCAGGGCGGCCCCGGGCGCGCCACCGACATCCTGGTCTACAAGGTCTACAATGCGGGCTTCAAGGGCCTGGATCTCGGTTCTTCCGCCGCGCAATCCGTCATCCTGATGCTGATCGTCATCGCCCTGACGGCCATTCAGTTCCGCTACGTCGACCGCAAGGTCAACTACTGACAGGGGGCGCAACCATGGTAGAACGTCGTCCCCTTCTTGATCTGGTTTGCCACGCCGTGCTGATCATCGGCGTGGCCGTGATCGCTTTCCCGCTTTACGTGGCTTTCGTGGCCTCCACCCAGACCGCCCAGGAAGTCGCCCAGGCGCCGATGTCGCTGATCCCCGGGCCGCATTTCTTCAGCAATTACTGGACCGTCCTGACCGGCAGCGCGCAAAACACCCCGCCGGTGGGGCGGATGCTGTGGATCAGCTCGTTCATGGCGCTGGCCATCGCCATCGGCAAGATTTTCATTTCGATGCTGTCGGCCTTCGCCGTGGTGTATTTCCGCTTTCCCTTGCGCATGCTGTGCTTCTGGATGATTTTCGTCACCCTGATGCTGCCCGTCGAAGTCCGCATCGCCCCCACCTATGCCGTGGTGGCCGACCTGGGCATGCTGAACAGCTACGCCGGCCTGACCCTGCCCCTGATCGCCTCGGCCACCGCCACCTTCCTGTTTCGCCAGTTTTTCCTGACCGTGCCCGACGAGCTCGTCGAGGCCGCCCGCATCGACGGGGCGGGCCCCATGCGGTTCTTCAAGGACGTGCTTTTCCCCCTGTCGCGCACCAGCATCGCCGCCCTGTTCGTCATCCAGTTCATCTACGGCTGGAACCAATACCTGTGGCCGCTGATCATCACCACCCAGGAAAACATGTATCCCGTGGTGGTGGGCATCCGGCGCATGATCGCCGGGGGCGACAGCGTCACCGAATGGAATCTCGTCATGGCCACGGCCCTGCTGGCCATGGTTCCGCCGGCCGCCGTCGTGATCTTGATGCAAAAATGGTTCGTCAAGGGCCTGGTCGACACAGAAAAATAGGATATTTGGCCCATATGACCACCCTGAGCTTTCGCAACGTCCGTAAAACCTACCCCGGCGGCGTGGCCGTCATCCACGGTATTTCCATGGAAGTCCACGATGGCGAATTCGTCGTCATCGTGGGGCCATCCGGCTGCGGGAAATCCACCCTGATGCGCATGGTGGCCGGCCTGGAATCCGTCACCGGCGGCGAGATCGCCATTGGCGACCGGGTGGTCAACGACCTCGAACCCGCCGAGCGCGACATCGCCATGGTGTTCCAGAACTACGCGCTCTATCCCCACATGAGCGTCTTCGACAATATGGCCTACGGCCTGAAGATCCGGCGCATGGACAAGGCCGAGATCCGCCGCCGCGTGGATGACGCCGCGCGCATCCTGGAGCTCGACCACCTGCTGGATCGCCGCCCCCGCCAGCTGTCGGGCGGACAGCGCCAGCGCGTGGCCATGGGGCGGGCCATTGTGCGCGACCCCTCGATTTTCCTGTTCGACGAGCCCTTGTCCAACCTGGATGCGAAGCTGCGGGTGCAGATGCGCCTGGAAATCCAGAAGCTGCACCAGCGCCTGAAAACCACCAGTCTGTACGTCACCCACGACCAGGTCGAGGCCATGACCCTGGCCCACCGCATGATCGTCATGAACCAGGGCGTCCCCGAGCAAATCGGCACGCCCGCTGAAGTCTTCGAGCGCCCCGCCACGGTGTTCGTGGCCAGTTTCATCGGCTCGCCGCCCATGAACCTGCTGCAAATCAGCCTGGACGCGCAAGGCCGGCCCCAGGGGCCGGACGGCCAGGCCCTGCCCGTGGCCGCGCCCGCCGCGGCCACGGGCGCCCGGCTGATTCTGGGGCTGCGTCCCGAACACCTGCGGCTGGGCGCCCCCGGCCTGCGGGTTCAGGTGGAGATGGTCGAAATCCTGGGTTCGGAGCAACTCATCCACGCCCGCTGGGGCGATCAGGGGCTGGTTCTGCGCTGCGGCGTGACGGACACCCGCGACCATCCGCCGCGCGCGGGCGACGTCCTGCAGCTTGGGCCCGACGGCCAGCATCCCGTCCATTGGTTCGACGCCGAAACCGGCCGCCGCATCGACGCCTGACCCATCAAGGTCGAAAATCGACGCCTGGCGCCCTCAAGGCCCGAAGGGCGTGGGGCGCGGGGTTTCGTCGGAGGACGGCGGCAGGATCGGCAGCACGATTTCCGGCTGCTTGCCAGTCAGGGATTTCAAAAACGCCACGATCTGGGCGTTTTCCTCTGCGCTGTAATGCCTGCCCAATTGCAGCCGGCCCATGATGTCAACGGCTTCGGTCAGGGTATTGACCGCACCGTCGTGAAAATACGGATAGGTCAGCTCGACATTGCGCAGGGTCGGCACCTTGAAGCTGAAACGATCCGCGTCCTGGCCGGTGACGGCTGAACGCCCTTGCGCCGGATTATCGGTCTGGTAGGGCTCGATCAGGCCCATTTTCTGGAAGGATCGCCCCCCGAGATTGGGGCCGTTGTGACAGGCGACGCAGCCGCTGGTCTTGAACAATTGGTAGCCGGCCAGGGCCTGATCCGACAGGGCCGTTTGGTCACCTTTCAGCCACAAGTCGAACGGAGCGTCCGGCGTCACCAGCACTTCTTCAAACGCCGCGATGGCGTCGGTGACTTCGCCGATGGTGATCTCCGGGGTGCCGTACACCTGTTTGAATTCATCCACGTAGTCGGGGATGGAGGCCAGCAGCGCAATGGCCAGTTCGTGGGTAAAGGCCATTTCCATGGGGTTGGCAATGGGGCCGCCGGCCTGTTCGCGCAAATCGCCCGCGCGGCCATCCCAGAACTGCGCCATGTTCAGGGACGAGTTCAGCACCGTCGGTGAATTGATCGGCCCCTGCTGCCATTTGTCGCCGATGGACGTGGCCAGGTTGTCCGAGCCGCCCGTGCTCAGGTTGTGGCAAGAATTGCATGAGATGAAGCCGGACTTGGACAGCCGGGGATCGAAGAACAGTTTTTTACCCAGCTCGATTTTTGCCGGGTCGCCCGCTGCCGGATAAGGGATGGGCGACACAGGCTCGTTCGTTTGGGCATGCAGGGCGCCTGCGCACCCCAGCGTCAGGGCCAGGACAAGTGCGCGGACATTGAAGCGTATCGTCATGTTTTTCTCCATCGACAAACGTGGGGGCCATCGGACAGGACACCCCAATAACCATATCGTTTATATGGTTATTAAGCAGATGGTAGGCGAAATGGACAAGACGGCGCTTGATCCAGCGCAAGGCTTGCAAGGACGCGGCGTCACCCGGGCGGCACCACGCAAAACACCCCAAAAATTGGATCGTGTCCAACTTTTGGGGTGCGGTTCGGATCGGCGTTTTTTCGGGCCTGCCGTCAGGCTGACGCGAACAGTCCCGAGGCCAAAGACCCCGGGCGGACACCGGATTTATTGATACACAGACTTATTGCCGTCGGCGTGCCAGGTGAAGACATCGAACTTGAACGCGTTGAGGTCGCCCTGTTTGTTCCAGGAGATATCGCCGATCGGGGTTTTGACGTCGTGGGCATGCAGCCAGGCGGCTACCTTGGACGGGTCGTCGGCGCCCGCGCCTTTGATCCCTGCGGCGATGGCATCCACGGCCGCGTAGGCCGTCATCTGGAAGGCGCCGCCCGCGTTGCGGCCCTTGGCCTTGAAGGCGTCGACGACGGCGGCATTGGCCGGGTCGGTGGTGAAGTCGGCGGGCAAGGTCACCAGCATGCCTTCGACGGCCGGGCCGGCGATGGCATTGATGTCGGGGTTACCCACGCCTTCGGGGCCCATGAATTTGGCCTGCAGGCCTTGTTCGGCGCCCTGACGCAGCAGCAGGCCCATTTCGGGGTGGTAGCCGCCGTAATAGACAAAGTCGGCGCCGGCGGATTTCAGTTTGGTGATGACGGCGGAATAATCGCTGTCGCCCGCGTTGATGCCCTCGAACAGCACGACCTTGACGCCGGCTTTTTCGAGGTCGTCCTTGACGGCGGACGCGATGCCCTGACCATAGGACTGCTTATCGTGCAGGACGGCCACGGCCTTGGGTTTGATCTTGTCGACGATGAACTCGGCGGCGGCGGGGCCTTGCTGGTCGTCGCGGCCGATGGTGCGGAAGATCATGTCGTAGTTCTTGCCGTCGGTGACGGCGGGCGACGTGGCCGACGGAGAAACCATGACCACGCCTTCGTTGTTGTAGACGGGGGCGGCGGCAATGGTGGCGCCCGAGCACACGTGCCCGACGACGTAGTGGATTTTTTCATTGACGACGCGGTTGGCGACGACTGGACCCTGTTTGGGTTCGCAGGCATCGTCGATCACGACGGCTTCGAGTTGATTGCCCAGCACGCCGCCATTGGCGTTGATGGTTTCGATAGCCGTGTCCACGCCCTCTTTGACCATATCGCCATACTGCGTCAGCGCCCCGGTATAAGGCCCCGCAATGGCGATCTTGATTGTGTCAGCGGTCGCCGCGGAAGACATCATCATGCCGGCGGCCAGCCCCAGAGCAGCAACCATCGGCGTCAAGCGAATGTTCATACAACCTCCTGTGAAAGACCCAGAAAGAATACACGAAACCCCCGCACCGTGGACCAACACCGATACGGGGGTTTTCCCCAAAAGCCGGCGAATCGCGGCCTCAAAGATGACTTATGCCAACAGGCTGCGCAGCATCCAGGCGTTTTTTTCGTGGATGTCCAGCCGCTGGGTGAGCAGATCGGCGGTGGGCTGGTCGTCGACCTTGTCGGCGCACTTGAAAGCGGTGCGCGCCGTCTTGGCCACGGCTTCGTTGCCGGCCATCAGAAGGCGGATCATCTCCTGGGCGTCGGGCACCGAGGTGGGTTCTTGGATGGAACTGAGCTGGGCGTATTCGGCATAGGTGCCGGGCGCATAATGACCCAGGGCGCGGATGCGTTCGGCGATGGCGTCCAGGGCCTGCCAGGTTTCAGTGTATTGATCCATGAACAGGTTGTGCAGCGTGCTGAACATGGGGCCGGTGACGTTCCAGTGGAAGTTATGCGTCATCAGATACAGCGTATAGGTATCGGCCAGGGTCTTGGAGAGCTCGGCTACGACGGCGGCGCGTTCTTTTTCGGACAGGCCGATGTCGATAGGCAGGCCGCTGGAAGGGGCCAGGGTTTTTTTCGAGCTGGATTTTTTCTCGGCTTTTGCCATGGAGGGCTCCCTGAGTGAGGTGACGACCTCAGAATAACACAGCGGGATAACCCTTAGAACACCCCATCGGGCAGAAAATCCGGCCGGGCACGCCGGCCGCCGGCGGCGCAGGCCGTGCTCAGGCCTCGGCGAGACTGGTTTCGATGGCGTCATCCAGCCAGGTCACCCCGGGCATGCCGCAATGACGCACCGCCTGAGCCAGGGCTTCGATGGCGGCCAGGCGCGGGAAGCTTTTGCGCCAGATCAGAACCACGCGGCGATCCGGCACGGGCGCGGCAAACGGAATGAAGCGCAACAGCTTGCCTTCGTCGCCCTGCACGCCGAGGGCGCTGGCCGGCATCACCGTGATGCCGATGCCCGCCGCCACCATATGGCGGATGGTTTCCAGGGACGACCCCTCGAAGGTGCGCTGAATGCCTTCGCTCGATGCCGAATAGCGCGACAGCTCGGGGCAGACTTCCAGCACCTGATCGCGGAAACAATGCCCCGCGCCCAGCAGTAGCATGGTTTCTTCTTTCAGGCGTTTGGAGGCGATGTGTTTTTCACGCGCCCAGGGATGGTCGTGCGGCAGCGCGACGTAAAACGGCTCGTCGTACAGGGCGCATTGGGCCAGGCCGGTGTCCGGCAAGGGCAAGGCCACGATGGCGCAGTCGATCTCGCCCTGGCGCAGGAGTTCCAGCAGGCGCGACGTATAGTTTTCCTGCAGCAGCAGGGGCATCTGCGGGGTGCGCCGGATTTGCTCGGGCACCAGGTGGGGCAGCAGATAGGGCCCGACGGTGTAGATCACCCCGACACGCAGCGGCCCTTCCAGCGGATCATGCCCCTGGCGCGCGATTTCCCGCAGGTTGGCGGCTTCCTCCAGGACGCGCTGGGCCTGGGCAACCACCCGCAGGCCGATCGGCGTGATGCCGATTTCCGCGCCGCCGCGCTCGAACAGCACGATATCCAATTCTTCTTCCAGCTTGCGGATGGCGACCGACAGGGTCGGCTGGCTGACGAAACAGGCCTCGGCCGCGCGGCCAAAATGGCGTTCCCGGGCAACCGCCACGATGTATTTCAGTTCGGTCAGGGTCATGAGGGTTCCTTGTGACTTGGGCCGGCGCGGCTTCAGCTGCGTAAATATTGCGTGGCGCCGGCCAGCCAGCGCTGCTGGTGGGCGCGGGCCTGATCGGGAAAATCCGCGCCGAGCCAGGCGGCGGCTTCGCGCGCCTGTTCGAGCAGCGACTCGTCTTGGCCGAGGTCGGCGAAACGCAAAACCGCCTGGCCGGATTGGCGCAGGCCCAGCAGTTCGCCGGGGCCGCGCTGGGCCAGATCGCGTCGGGCGATTTCAAATCCATCCGTGGTTTCGTACATGGCGCGCAGGCGTTCGCGCGCCACCATCGACAGCGGCGGCTGATACAGCAGCACACAAGTGGATTCTTTCGGGCCGCGCCCTACCCGCCCGCGCAACTGGTGCAGCTGGGCCAGGCCGAAGCGTTCGGCATGCTCGATCACCATCAGGCTGGCATTGGGCACGTCCACGCCCACCTCGATGACAGTTGTGCTGACCAGCAGATTCAGGGCACCGTCGCGAAACGCGTCCATGGTGGCGGATTTTTCCTGTGCCGACAGCCGCCCGTGCATCAGGCCGATCGACAAGTCCGGCAGGGCCTGGCACAGGTGCGACCATGTATCGACGGCGGTTTGCAGTTGCAGGGCTTCGCTTTCCTCGACCAGCGGGCAGACCCAGTATGCCTGCTGCCCCTGGCGGATGGCGGCGGCCACGTGGGCGATGAGTTCTTCGCGGCGCAGATCGGAAAACAGGCGGGTGCGCACGGGCGTCCGGCCGGGCGGAAGTTCATCCAGCACCGAAACGTCCATGTCGGCGAAAAAGGCCATGGCCAGCGTGCGGGGAATCGGTGTGGCGCTCATGCTGAGTTGGTGCGCGACGCAGGCTTCCTGATCCCCTTTGCGGCTGAGTGCCAGGCGCTGGCCCACGCCGAAGCGGTGCTGCTCGTCGCTGATCACCAGCCCCAGGGAATGAAACCGCACTTTGTCCTGGATCAGCGCCTGGGTGCCGACGGCCAGGCGGGCGGCGCCGGTTTCAATGGCTTGCAGGGCCTGCCGCCGCTGGGCGGCGGGCATGGCGCCGGCCAGCCAGGCGATGTCCGCGCCCAGGGGCGAAAACCAATCGGAAAATTTGCGCCACAACTGTTCGGCCAGCAGCTCGGTGGGGGCCATGACGGCCACTTGCACCCCGGCGTCCATCGCCCGGGCCGCCGCCATGGCGGCCACCAGGGTCTTGCCGCTGCCCACATCGCCTTGCAGCAGGCGGTGCATCGGATGGGGCTGGGCCAGATCGGCCAGGATTTCGGCGATGGCTTTCTCTTGGGCCGCCGTCGGGGCGAAGGGCAGCCGCGCCCGCAGGCCCGCCAGCAGATTGTTTTCGCCGATCAGGGCCTGGCCGCGCTGCGCCCGGCGCGCGGCGCGCGCGTCCGCCAGGGCCAATTGCTGGGCCAGCAGTTCGTCGAACTTGATGCGCCGCCAGGCGGGATGGCCGTGTCCGGTCAGCAAATCCAGGGAAATATCCGGCCCGGGATGATGCAAGGTGCGCAGCGAGGCCTCGAAATCGGCCAGTTGATAGGCTTGGCGCACCGCCGCCGGCAGGGTATCGCGCAAATCGGCCTGATCCAGCGCCTGGGCAATGGCCTTGCGCAGGCTGGGCTGGGACAGCCCCTGCGTGGTGGGATAGACCGGCGTCAGGGTGTCGGGCAGCGGCGCGCCGGGTTCGGTCACCTGCGGATGGATGATTTCCGGCCCTTGGTAGCCCATGCGGATTTCGCCGCGCACCCGCACCCGCCGCCCGGCCCGCAGGCGGGCCTGCTGGCCCGGGTAGCAATGCAGCCAGCGCAAGTGCAGTTGTCCCGTGTCGTCGGCCAGCAGGGCCTGCAGTTCGCGGCGCGGCTGCTGCAGCATCTGGCTGTGCAGGATTTCGCCTTCGAACAAGGCATGCGTGCCGACGCGGGCCTGCGCCAGCGGGGTGATCCGGGTTTCGTCCAGGTAGCGCAACGGCAGGTGCACAATGAAGTCGGCCGTCGTGCGCAAACCCAGCCGCTCGAAAAGACGAGCCTGCTGGGGCTTGCTGGTGGAAGATCGGGGCCGCCCTGCCGACTGCGTGCCGGTCGCCGCAGCAGACATGAAGGATAGGGGTCGGGTTGGATCAGAGCGCCAGAATGGCCTCGACCTCGAATTGGGCGCCCTTGGGCAGGCTGGCCACCCCGATGGTGGAGCGCGCCGGGTACGGCTGAGGGATGATTTCGGCCATGATGGCGTTGGCGCTGGCGAACTTGCTGAGATCGGTCAGGAACAGGGTCAGCTTGACGACGTTGTCCAATGTGCCGCCGGCGGCTTCGATGACGGCCTGCATATTGGCGAAAGACTGGCGCACCTGGCCTTCGAAGTTCTCGGAAACGAGTTCACCCGTGCCGGGTTCGAGGCCGATCTGGCCGGACAGGAAAACCAACCGGCCCGCGGCCGCGCTGACCGCCTGGGAATACGGGCCGACCGCCGCCGGCGCCTTGTCGGTGTGGATGATTGCTTTGCTCATGAGGGGAATTCCTGAAAGGGAAGGGATAACTATCGGATTCTACCGGTCAATAGCAAATAATAAAAGATCCCCGGTTTTTGAAGACCCCTTATTTTTCGGCGAAGGCGCGTTCGTAGACGTAGTCGCCGGGCTCGCCCACCCCGGGAGACACCACGAAGCCGCGCGCGTCCAGCATCGCCCGGATATCCGTCAGCATGGCGGGGCTGCCGCAGATCATGGCGCGGTCGGTGGCGGGGTCCAGCGGCGGCAGGCCGATGTCCTCGAACACCCGGCCGCTTTCGACCAGCGTGGTCAGGCGGCCCTGGCGCACGTAGGGTTCGCGGGTGACAGTGGGGTAATAAACCAGTTTTTCGCGCACCATCTCGCCCAGGTATTCGTCCTGCGGGAGTTCTTCGGTGATGTAGTCGGCGTAGGCCAGTTCGCTGGTAAAGCGCACCCCGTGCATCAGGATGACTTTTTCGAAGCGGTCGTAGACGCCGGGGTCTTTGATGATGCTGAGAAACGGCGCCAGCCCCGTGCCCGTGGCGAACAGGTACAGGTGCTTGCCGGGTTTCAGGTCGTCCACGACCAGAGTGCCCACGGGTTTCTTGCTGACCAGGACGGCATCGCCGGGCTGCAGGTGTTGCAGCCGCGAGGTCAGCGGCCCGTTGGGAACCTTGATGCTGAAGAATTCGAGGTTTTCTTCGTGGTTGGCGCTGGCGATGCTGTAGGCGCGCATCAGGGGCTTGCCTTCGACCTCCAGGCCCAGCATGACAAAATGCCCGTTGTGGAAACGCAGGCCGGGGTCGCGGGTGGTTTTAAACGAAAACAGCGTGTCGTTCCAGTGATGCACGCTAAGGACTTGCTCGGAAATAAAGGCGGCCATGTCGGGAAAATAAAAAACAGACGATACCCGTATGGTAAGGCGAAGAATGCCTGATACAAGACCAAAGCGGGCGCACTGCGGGGATTTGCTTGATTTGGCTCAAGGGGGACCGATTTACCGCACTGATCAGCAGCCACACGAACCACTAAAAATTTTAAGCAAATCAGTCTATTGTACCCAGATCGTCCGGGTTTGGTCGACCCCTCGGGGCGGTTTCGTCCAAGCCCAGGGTCTGGCATTTGCGGGTCAAGGTATTGCGCCCGATCCCCAGCAGCGCGGCGGCCTGCCCCCGATGGCCGCGGGTGTGGCGCAGGGCCTGGCGCAAGACCACCCGGTCGAAATCGTTGCGGAAGCAGTCGTAGAGGGCCGGATCGGCCTGCCGCAGATGCGCCGCCAGCCGGGCGCCCAGGGCCTGTCGCCAGTCGGCGGCCTGTGCCGCCCCGCCCTCGCCCCCGACGGCCGGCGGGATCGGCGGCCCCGCGGTGGGCCGGGCCGCGGGCGCATCGGGCATGCTACTCGGCGCCGCATCAGACATGCCATCCAGCGTCGCATCGAACATGCCATTCGGCGCCGCATCGGGCGAGCCGTCCGCCGGCGCATCGGACAGACCGTCTGACGTCGCCAAGCCTTCGAGCAATTCGGGCGGCAGATCCTCGACCCGCACCCAGGCATCCCGGCACATGACGGTCAGCCACTGGCAGATGCTTTCCAGCTGGCGGATGTTGCCCGGGTAGTCGAACCGCCGCAGGGCCCGCAGCGCCTCGGGACTGAGCACCCGCGCGGGCACCTGCAGCTGTTGCGCGGCCTGCCGCAGAAACAGCAGGGTCAGCGGCTCGATGTCTTCGCGCCGCTGGCGCAGCGGCGGCAGGCGCAGACGGATGACATTCAGGCGATAGAACAAATCCGCCCTGAAGCGGCCCTCCCTGACCCGGTCTTCCAGCGGCTGATGGGTGGCCGCCACGATCCGCACGGCCACCTTGATGGGGCGGCTGCCTCCGACCCGGTAGAAGCTGCTCTCGGACAAGACCCGCAACAGGCGCGTCTGCAGTTCGGCGGGCATGTCGCCGATTTCGTCCAGGAACAGCGTCCCGCCGTCGGCTTCCTCGAAGCGGCCCCGGCGCATCTGGACGGCCCCCGTGAACGCGCCCCGTTCATGGCCAAAGAGTTCCGCTTCAAGCAAATCGCGCGGGATGGCCGCCGCATTGACCGCGATGAACGGGCCGGCCGCCTGGCGGCTGTGCTGGTGCAGGGCGCGCGCGATCAATTCTTTGCCGGTGCCGGATTCGCCGGTGATCAGCACGGTCGCGGCGGATCGCGCCAAGCGGCCGATTGCGCGAAAGACTTCCTGCATGACCGGCGCGTCGGAACGAAGCGGCAGGCCGGCGGGCATGGGGCCCGGACGCGGCGCGGGCGGCGGGCGCCGGGGCGGCGCCCCGGCGGCGCGGGCGGCCAGGGGCAGGCCGCGATCGGCCGAAGCGCCGGGGCCGGCGGCCTGCGCGGAACCGTTGTCCGCCGCGCGCGCAATCAGGGCCAAGGCGGCTGCGACATCGAAGGGCTTGGCCAGATAGTCGAACGCGCCCTGCGCGAACGCCGCCACCGTGGTGTCCAGATCGGTATACGCCGTCATCAGGATCACCGGCAGGTCGGGCAGATGCGCCCGGATGCGGGACAACACCTGGAAGCCATCCAGGCCCGGCATGCGCACGTCGGACACGACCAGCGCCGGCGCGCGCGCATCCTCGATGGAGGCTAAGGCTTCGACGGTCTGAACCAGGGCATTGCCGTCGGTGAAGCAGCGCACCGGCCAGCCCGCCTTGTCCAGAGCTTTTTCCAGCACCCAGCGCATGCCCGGGTCGTCGTCCAGTATCCAGATCGATTTCATGCGACATCCAACGGCAGCAGGAAACGAAATTCGGTGCGCCCGGGCCGCGAATCGAATTCAAGCAGACCGCCATGCCGCTGCAGGCAGGCTTTTGCGAGACTGAGCCCCAGGCCGGCGCCCCGCGCCCGCCCGGTGACCAGCGGATGAAACAGCTTGTCCCGCAGCCCCGGGGGAATCCCCGGGCCGTTGTCGGCCACGGCCAGCATCAGCCCCAGCCGGTGCTGGCCGTGCAACAGCACCGGCTGATGCAGGATGCGGGTGCGCAGCCGCACAGTGGGCGCCTGCACATGATCCGCCTCGGTCAGGGCCTGGGCGGCATTGCGCGCCACATTCAGCAGGGCCTGCAGCAGACGGTCGCGGTCGGCGTGGATTTCCGGCACGGAGGTGTCGTAGTCCCGGGCCAGCGCCAGCCGGGGGCCGAATTCCAGCTCGATCAGGGCCAGGACTCTTTCGCAGATTTCATGCACATTGAACAGGCCGGGCTCGAAGTCCAGGCGTTGCGGCGACACCAGACGATCCACCAGATCCGCCAGGCGGTCGGCCTCTTGGATGATGACTTGCGTGTAGTCGTGCAAATCCGCGCGCGGCAGCTCCATTTCCAGCAATTGGGCGGCCGCCCGCAGGCCGGCCAGGGGATTGCGGACTTCATGAGCCAGATTGCGCAGTGTCTCGTGCTGCGCGGCCTGTTCGGCCACGTCCTGCAAGCGATCGTCATAGCGCGCCCCGTGGTGCACGGGGATTTCCAGGAGCCAGGCCCAGGGGGGCTGGGACAGCGGCGTCTTCAGGACGCTGCGGCAGCCGCGCAGATAGGGCGCGGCCGCCTGCCCGTCCAGCTGCCTGCGGGACACGCCCAGCAAGGTTTCCGCCGCGCCGTTGGCGTAGCGGATGCCGCCGGACTCGTCCAGCAGCAAGACTGCGGTCTGCAGTGTTTCGAAGCTGAACGGATCCATCGGTGCGGCTACAGGGTGTAGTACAGATCGAATTCCACCGGATGCGGGGCCACCCGCAGGCGGTCGAGCTCGTTGGCCTTGAGGTCGAGATAGGCATCCAGCAGATCATTGCTGAACACCCCGCCCCGGGTCAGGAACTCGCGATCCCGATCCAGCGCTTCCAAGGCCTGTTCCAGGGACACGCACACGGTCGGGATCTTCGCGTCTTCCTCGGGCGGCAGATCGTACAGGTTCTTGTCCGCGGGATCGCCGGGGTGAATCTTGTTCTGCACCCCGTCCAGGCCGGCCATCATCAGGGCCGAGAAGGCCAGGTAGGGGTTGGCCAGCGGATCGGGAAAACGGGCTTCGACCCGCCGCGCCTTGGGATTGCTGACGTAGGGGATGCGGATGGAAGCCGAGCGGTTGCGCGCCGAATAGGCCAGCTTGACCGGGGCTTCATAGTGCGGCACCAGCCGCTTGTAGGAATTGGTGCCGGGGTTGGTGATGGCGTTGAGCGCGCGCGCGTGGTGGATGATGCCGCCGATGTAATACAGGGCGAACTCGGACAAGCCGCCGTAGCCATTGCCCGCGAACAGGTTCTGGCCGTCTTTCCAGATGGACTGGTGCACATGCATGCCCGAGCCATTGTCGCCCACCACCGGCTTGGGCATGAAGGTGGCGGTCTTGCCGTACACGTGCGCCACGTTGCGGATCACGTATTTCATGATCTGCGTCCAGTCGGCGCGTTGCACCAGGGTAGAAAAGCGCGTGCCGATTTCCAGCTGGCCGCAGTTGCCGACCTCGTGGTGGTGGATTTCCACCGGCACGCCCATTTGCTCCATCAGCAGAGACATTTCCGAGCGCATGTCGGCAAAGGAATCAATCGGCGGGACCGGCACATAGCCGCCCTTGACCGCGGGCCGGTAGCCCAGGTTGGTGCCGTTGGCGTCGTCCGCGTTCGACCAGGCGCCTTCATTGGAATGGATTTTGACGAAGCTGCCCGACATGTCGGCTTTCCAGCTGATGCCGTCGAAGACGAAGAATTCGGGCTCCGGGCCGAAATAGGCGGTATCCCCCAGGCCGCTGGATTTCAGGTAGGCCTCGGCGCGGCGCGCCAGCGAGCGCGGATCCCGGTCGTAGCCCTTGAGATCGGACGGTTCGACCACGTCGCACGTGAGGATCAAGGTGGCTTCTTCGCGGAAAGGATCCATGCGCGCGGTCGCGGCATCGGGGATCAGCACCATGTCCGAGGCTTCGATGCCTTTCCAGCCAGGCAGGGACGAGCCGTCGAACGCCACGCCGGATTCCATGCGATCCTCGTCGACCAGGCTGGCGGGCACGGTCAGGTGGTGTTCCCGGCCCAGGGTATCGGTAAAGCGGAAATCCACGAAGGCGACTTCGCGCTCGGCAATCAACTGAACAACATTTTCGGGGGTGGACATGTGGGCTCCTGCGCCAAAATTGAATCCATAATCGTTGAAAGCATGCGGATCGGGGCGACCCGGGTGAAGTGGAAGCCGATTGGCCCCGAGACCGGAGAACACCGATCCGTCCACGGCGGGGCACGCCCGATCCGCATGCGCTTGCAGAACATCAAGCAAAGAGCGTGCCAACTTTTTGCGGCGGCTTTGGCAGGAAATAAACCCCTGCCTTGCACTGTATTGGTGCAAAAACAGCATTGATGCACCATTTTAGATGGAAACGCCTGCTATTGGCTCAACGCCTTGGATCGAGCCGTCAAACCAGCCCATCGAATCCACCCATCGGATCAGCTCGATAGAACCGGATCGGGCCAGGGGCATCCGCCCCGCTGGCACCGGATCAGGGCAGGAATTCCATTTGCAGGTCATTCAAGAAGCGCCACCCCTGCTCGGTGGCCTGCACGCGATCCAGGCCGGGTTGCAGCAGGCCCTTGTCCACGGCGCGGCGCATGGCGGGCAATAAGGTCATCAAGGACAGGCCGGTACGCTCGATGAACAGGCCGCCTTCCACGCCGTGGCGCAAGCGCAGAGCGTTCAGCATGAATTCAAAACCCAGATCCTGGTGGCCCAGTTCGCGCTGCTCGACAATGTGGCGGCCCGCGTGCTCATGAACCAGGCGCATCCAGGCCTCGGGCATCTTGGCCCGGGCTTGGCGGATAATCCGGTTTTGAAACGAAAGCTTGGAATGCGCCCCCGGCCCGATGCCCAAATAGTCGCCAAACTGCCAATAGTTCAGGTTGTGCAGGCAGGCCTGGCCCGCCCGGGCGTAGGCCGACACCTCGTAGCGCTCGAAACCCGCTGCGGCGGCCAGTTCGGCCACCTGATCCTGCATGGCGGCGCTGAGTTCGTCGCCCGGCACCGGCGGGGGGTACTTGGCAAAGACCGTGTTGGGCTCCAGGGTCAGGTGGTACAGCGACAGATGGCCGGTCTCAAAGGCCAGGGCCTCGCGCAGGTCTTGCGCGCATTGCGCCAGCGTCTGCTGCGGCAAGGCGAACATCACATCCAGGTTGACGCGCTCCACGGCCCGCTGGGCCATGCCGATCGCGGCACGCGCCTGGGCGGCATCGTGGATGCGCCCCAGCCGGCGCAGCTTGTCGTCGTCGAAGCTTTGGATGCCCAGGGAAATCCGGTTGACCCCGGCCTGGGCATAGCCCTGAAAGCGGGCCGCTTCGGCGGTGCCGGGGTTGGCTTCCAGGGTGATTTCCGCATCGGGCGACAGACTGAGCGTGGCGCGCAGCAAGCTGATGATCTGGTCGATGGCCTCGGGCGACAGCAGGCTGGGCGTGCCGCCGCCGAAGAAAACGGTGGACACGGGCCGCCCCCAGACGTCCGGCACGGCCTGCTCCAGGTCGGCCTGCAGGGCCTGCAAATAGGCTTGCTCGGGCAGTTCGCCCTGGTATTCGTGCGAATTGAAGTCGCAATAAGGGCATTTGTGCACACACCACGGCACGTGCACATACACCGACAACGGCGGCAAGGCGGCCAGGCCCGGCCGGCCCTTGACCCCGGGCTTGCCGCTCGATGCGGCGTCCGGCAGGGGAACGCGTACCAGTTTTTTCATGAGACCGCCTTCAGTGCTGCGCCGGATATTCGCTGCGCAAGGCCTGCAGCAACGCCCGCAGGGCGCGGGCGCGGTGACTGAGCAGGTTTTTCTGCGCCAGGGGCAGTTCCGCCGCCGTCATGCCCAGATCGGGCAGGTAGAAATAAGGGTCGTAGCCGAAGCCATTGCCGCCCTGGGGATGATCCAGAACCTCGCCGTCCCAGACCCCTTCGACCACGATGGGGCGCGGATCGTCGGCGCTGCGCAAGTAGACCAGCACGGCCACGTAGCAGCCCCGGCGGTCGGCATGGCGGGTCATATCGGCCACCAGGCGGGCATTGTTGGCGGTATCGGATCGGGCGTCGCCGGGCCCCTGGGCATAGCGCGCCGAATGCACGCCCGGCGCGCCGCCCAAGGCATGGACGCACAGGCCCGAATCATCCGCCAGCGCGGGCAGGCCCGTGAGGCGGCTGGCATGCCGGGCCTTGGCTAAGGCGTTTTCGACAAAAGTCCCAAAGGGTTCTTCGGCCTCGGGCACCCCCAGCGCGCCCTGGGGCACCATGTCGATGCCCGCCGCCGCCAGGCTGGCGGAAAACTCTTTGAGCTTGCCCGGGTTGTTGGATGCCAGCACCACGCGGGTCATTGTGCGGCCTCCAGGGCGCGGCGCTGCGCCGCCAGCAATTGGCGGATGCCGGCATCCGCCAGATCCAGCAGGGTATCCAACTGCCGGCGCTGAAAACAGCCCCCTTCGCCCGTGCCCTGCACTTCGACAAAGCCGCCGCCGTCGGTCATCACGACGTTCATGTCCGTGTCGCAACGGGCGTCTTCGGCATAGTCCAGATCCAGCACCGCCGCCCCGTTGTACAAGCCGACAGATACGGCGGCCACCTGGCCGCGCAGCGGGTCGCCCCGCAGCGCGCCTTGCGCCTGCAGCCCGCGCACGGCCAGGGCGGCCGCCACCCAGGCCCCGGTGATGCTGGCGCAGCGTGTGCCGCCGTCGGCCTGCAGCACGTCGCAATCCAGCTGCACGGTGCGTTCGCCCAGCGCGGACAGGTCGAATACCGCCCGCAAGCTGCGCCCGATCAGGCGCTGGATTTCCTGGGTGCGGCCGCTTTGCTTGCCGCGCGCGGCTTCGCGGTCTCCGCGCGTATGGGTGGCGCGCGGCAGCATGCCGTATTCGGCGGTCACCCAGCCCTGCCCCCGGCCTTTCAGGAAGGGCGGAACCTTGTCCAGCACGCTGGCCGTGCACAGCACCTGGGTGTCGCCCATACAGGCCAGAACAGCGCCTTCGGCATGGCGGGTAAAGCCGGTTTCCAGGCGCACCGGACGCAAGGCGTCGGCCGCCCGGCCGGAGGGACGGGCAAAAGAAGGGGCTTCGGGGGAGAGGGACATGGGCAGATTTCCGGGAACGGGAGCAGACTACAATAACGGCTCTATTGTAGAGAATCATGAGAACCATCCGATGATCCGCAGCATGACCGCTTTTGGCGCTTGCCGCCAGGAAACCGAATACGGCGCACTGTCCATCGAAGTCCGCAGCGTCAACAACCGCTTCCTGGATCTGACCCTGCGCATCCCGGAAGATCTGCGCTTCACCGAAAATCTGGTGCGCGACCTGGTCGGGCGGCATGCCTTGCGCGGCAAGATCGAAGTCCGCCTGAACTACAGCGCCGTCAACCCGGACACCCTGCGCCCCTTCGACGAGGACGCCGTCCAGGCCCTGGCGCAACAGTTGGCCTGGGCCCGGCGCCAAATCCCCGATCTGCCCGCCCCCAGCCTGGCCGAGCTGCCCCGCCAGGGCCTGGCCCAGCACGGCCTGGACGCGGATATCTGGCTGCCGTTGTGCCAGCAGGTCTGCACCCAGGCCCTGGCCGAATTCAAGGCCGCCCGTGAACGCGAAGGCGCCCGCCTGGCCGCCGCCATGCTCGCCATGGCGGACGAAATCAGCACGATCATCGGGCAAGTCGAGGCCGCGCTCCCCGATCTGGTTCAGCAGCACCAGGAAAAAATCGCCCAGCGCCTGCGCGAGGCCCTGATGGCCGCCAGCCCGGAGGGCTTCGCCGCCATCAGCGGGGCCGAACTCACCGCCCGCATCGCCCAGGAAGCCAGCCTGTTCGGCCTGCGGGTGGACGTGGCCGAAGAACTGACCCGGCTGGCATCGCACCTGCAGGAACTACGCGCCATCCTGGCCGGCCAGCACCCGGCCGCGGCGCGCGGCAGCGGCAAGCGCCTGGATTTTCTTTTCCAGGAAATGAACCGCGAAGCCAACACCCTGGGCGCCAAGGCGGCGGCCCTCAGCGTCACCCAGGCCGCCATCGACCTGAAGCTGCTGATCGAACAGATGCGGGAGCAGGCGCAGAATATCGAGTGATGTTTCAGACTAGCCATCCCTTGATGGATATCCATCATGACAACGGCACGAAACCCAAAGGCCCCTCATGGATCGCTGCTTAATCGTTTTTGATCTGGACACCAAGTGTCTTGAGCAGAATTACCATAATAAAAGCTGGCAAAACGCCTACGCTGAGATACGGCGTGTGCTCAATAAGCATGGATTCACAAATATCCAAGGGACGGTGTACTTAAGTGAGATTGGTATTCGCCAAGCACATGGAACGCTTGCCATACAGGAAGTCGCCATCAGATTCCCATGGTTTGGAGCATGTGTGTCGAATGTGCAGTTCTACGACTTGGCGGATGATTTCAATGCACAATTCATCGTAGACGGAATCGCTCAGGCAAGAGCAGCGTTCGAGCGCAGAATTTCCGGTTTGCGGCAACAATTGCTCACTGCCGGCCTGTCCACCGAGCAGGTCAATGAAATTGTCGAAAAACAGCGGTTTTCTCTGGAAGACGCACCCCAAGGAAACCTGCCTCCTGCCATCAAACCCTAAACTGGCAGGAATTGATTTCGATATCCTGAGCGCCGAAGAGCGCCAGGATTTGATCGATTATTTGGCCGAGCATCCCAAGGCCGGGGACGTCATGGAAGGCACGGGCGGCGTGCGCAAGCTGCGCTGGCGCCGTGGCGGGCAAGGAAAAAGCGGTGGCGTGCGAATCGTCTACTACTACCACGACGATCTCATGCCGCTGTACCTGCTGACAATCTTCGCCAAGGGCGACAAGGCCAACCTGACCGAGGCCGAGCGCAACGAACTGGCCGGCCTGGTGGACGTGCTGGTGAACATCTGGAAAGGACGGGCAAAGCCATGAATACCGCATTCGAAAACATCAAGCGGGGTCTGCAAGAAGCCATCGCCCACGCCCAGGGCAACGAGCGCGGCGCACGCGTCCATCGCCCGCGCGCCATCGACGTGAAAGCGGTGCGCGCCAAGGTGGGCATGACCCAGGAGCAATTCGCCGCCCGCTTCGGCTTTTCCACGGCGACCCTGCGGCACTGGGAACGCGGCGACCGCACCCCACACGGCCCGGCGTTGGTGCTGCTCAACGTGCAAGGCGATCCGAGCAGGCGGCCGCAGCGCATCGTCCGTGTTTGAAAAGGGAAAACCCCTGTTTCACAACAGACTTGATGCAGATCAAGGCAATCTTTTCATCTATCTGCCCCTTGCTTGCCGTGCCCGACTGGCACGCGGCAGGACAGGCGCAGGCCATCGCACAATACCCAACCCTGGTTATTGCATCGCACAATACAAATGATATGTTTGTTTCAGTGCCGGCGATTTCCCATACATTTCAGTCTCCTCCTTCATTGTAAGGGCTTGTCGGCTCGTCCCGCCTTTCCTTTCTAGACTAAGCAAGCCAATCCAGTCTGAAAGGGAGGGGAAAAATGGCACAACGTGTGATCGACCTGGTGATATCGGCTCTCGCCGCCGCACTCAGTGTCCTGCTGTCCTGGCCATACTGGCACAGCGTGGGATACTGGGCCGAAACCCCCGCGATGTGGACTGTGTACATTGTGGTGGGCTATGTTCTGGCAGTTTATGTGTTCTATGCCTTCCTGGGCAGCCTGCGCACGCTGTTCCTGCACGATGCCCAAGGGCACCGGCCCGACGCGGCCTCACAGGAGAAGCAATCATGAGCTGCCTGAACGATGCCGATTGCCGCGAACCCGCCAAACGCCGCACCGCGCTGGCCGTCCTGGCCCTCATGCTGGCGATTTTCCTGATCCTGTCCATCTGGTCTTTCCTGCCCGCCCACAAGCAGGCCATTCCATCGGCCGTCAGTTACGGCGACGCCGATGCCGTGCTGGGCAAGCGCGTCTTCCAAGCCTATAACTGCATGGGCTGTCACACCATCGTCGGCAACGGGGCGTATTTCGGCCCGGATCTGACCGACATCTACGAGCACGCGGGCCCCGCGTGGCTGGCGGCATTCCTGCCTTCGGCCGGCGGCTGGCCCACCTCGGCCGCCGTCCAAATCCAGCTGCAAAACGCCGCCGTCCAGAAAGAAGTCGGCAGCACCGACATGCAGGCGTACCTGGATCGCTACCCCGGCGCGGCGGAACGCATCGACCAGCGCGGCGGGCAGCACACCCTGATGCCCAACCTGCCGCTCAAGGCCGGCGAGATCACCGCGCTGATCGCCTTCTTCAAATACACCGCGGCCATGAACACCGAGGGCTGGCCTCCGGCACCGAAAGAAGGCCGCCGCCTGCCGGCGCTGGCGGGCAGCCCGGCGGTGGCGGCAAGCGCCGCACCGGCGGCCGACAGCCAGCCGGCGGCCGCCGGCGATGCCGACCCGGTGGCGTTGGGCAAAAAGCTGGTCAACGACCTGGGCTGCGTGGCGTGCCACGCGACCGACCAGAAACGCCTGGTGGGCCCGGGCTGGGGCGGCCTGTACGGCTCGACCGTGCAGCTGGCCGATGGCGGCAGCGTGAAAGCGGACGACGACTACCTGGTCGAATCCATCCGCCAGCCCGACGCGAAGATCGTCGCAGGCTATCCGCCGCACGTCATGCCGTCCTACGACCCGCTGGTCAATGAATCCGACATGCAGGCCATCGTGGCCTACCTGCGCAGTCTTTGATAGGGAAGCCACCATGATCAAGATTGAATACCAAACCCAGCGCTTGAGTCTGCGCTTCTTCCTGCTGATGCTGGTGCTGTTCCTGTTCCAGATGTCATTCGGCCTGCTGATCGCCACCCAGCACGTCGATCCGACGCTGCTGGCCGGCATCGCCAATTTCAACATCCTGCGGGCCGAACACACCAACCTGGGCATACTCTGGATTCTATCCGGGTTCATCGGCACCATCCTGTTCATCGGGCCCTTGCTGTCCAACCGCGAACTCGCGGCCCCGTGGCTGATCAAGATCCTGTTCTACGCCCTGATGGCCGTCACGCTCTGGAACGTCGCCACCCAGGCCCTGGCCGCCGACGGCATTGCCGGCTGGTGGCTGGGCCAGCCCTGGTTCCAGGAAGGTCTGGAATACCTGGAAGCCGGGCGCGCCGCCGATCTGGTGATCTTCATCGGCTTTGCCATCCTGGCCTACGTGGTGCTGCGCACCTTTCCCGCCCGGCGCGACTGGAACGAAATCCACTGGGGGCTGGCCATGGGGGTCACCGCCCTCACCTTCGTCTGGCTGTTCGGCGTGTTCTTCATCGAACGCTTGGATCTGCAGGAATACTTTCGCTGGTATGTGGTGCACTACTGGGTGGAAGGCGTCTGGGAAGTCATCCACATCAGCCTGGTGGGCTTTCTGCTGGTGCTGATGTTCAAGGCGGACGTCAAGTCCGTGGGCTATGCCGTGTTCTGGGGGGTCGCCATGGTGTGGCTGTCCGGCCTGATCGGCAATGCCCACCATTACTTCTGGATCGGCACGCCCGAATTCTGGCAATTCTGGGGATCCTTGTTCAGCGCCCTCGAACCCTTGCCGCTGGTGTTTTGCTTCTGGCATATCTACCTGGACGCCCACCAGGATAAAAAACCCCTGGAAAACGCCCCGGCTTTCTACTTCATCCTGGGTTCGGTCGTGCTTGAACAGGTCGGCGCGGGCATCCTGGGCTTCACCATGACCTTCGCCCTGACCAACGTCTGGTCGCACGGCACGTGGGTCACCCCCAGCCATGCGCACCTGGCGATGTTCGGCACCTTCGGCATGCTGGGCATCGCCTCGGCCTACTACGCCGTGCCCTTGCTGCGCGGGGTCAAAAGCTTCGACCAGCGCCTGGGCCGGGTCGCCTTCTGGCTGGTGCTGACCGGCATGCTGGGCATTGCCTTCGCCTTTGCCATCGGCGGCACGATCCAGGTGTTCCTGGCGCGTTCCATGGGACTGAGCTGGTACGGCGGCCAAATCTTCCCGGCGATGCAGTTCTTCAAGGTGCTGATCCCCTTGTTCGGCCTGGTGTTTGCGGTGGGGGCCGGGCTGCTGGTCTACGATCTGCTGACCATCGGCCTGCGCGAACCCTCCACCGAGGCCGCGAAGCCGCATCCCCGCACCGAAGCCGCGCCGTCCAAGGGCTGGCGTTCCACCCTGCGGGGCACCGAGGCCAGCCTGTGGCTGATGGGCATGTGGATTTTCGGCGCCATCATCACCCTGGGGCTGTTGAGTTTCAATCTGGACTCGGTCGCCCATGGCGATCCCACCATTCCCTACATCTTCGCCGGCATCGGCTACCCCGGCCTGTTGTTGATCACCTTGCTGTTCGTCTGGCGCTTCCTGGCTTCTCTGCAGGCCCGGCCCGTGGCCGCAACCGCACCGTCCGACACCCCGGCGCTGCTGGCCGCCAAGGGGGCCTGAGCGCAACGGCTGCCGGGCCGGCGAAACACGCCATTGCCCGGCCGCCGCCCAGGCGGGGCCGCACACCGGCGCAGCCCCGCCTCCCGGGCCCGCGCAGGCGGGGCGCACAATGCGCCAGGTGATGCAAACGGGCCAACAGCGTACAATGGCTCAGATGCGCACCCAACCGCCATCTACCCCATGAAAAACACGTTCGCTCCCGCTACGCCCGCCCCGGCGGCCAGCCTCGATGCGTCCGGCGCCCAGCCGAACATCGCCTACCCCGTCCTGGGGGCCATCAGCCTGACCCACCTGCTCAACGACATGATGCAGTCGGTGCTGCTGGCCATCTACCCGGTTCTGCAGGGGCGCTTCGACCTCAGTTTCGTGCAGGTCGGCCTGATTACGCTGGCATTCCAGTTTTCATCTTCCCTGCTGCAGCCCCTGGTGGGCCGCTTCACCGACCGGCGGCCGCTGCCCTACTCTCTGCCCATCGGCATGGGCTTCACCTGCTGCGGCCTGCTTTTGCTGTCGCAAGCCTGGAACTTCCCCCTGGTGGTTCTGGCCGCCACCCTGGTGGGGGCCGGCTCGTCGGTCTTCCACCCGGAATCCTCCCGCGTTGCGCGCATGGCCTCGGCCGGGCACCACGGCCTGGCGCAGTCCATCTTCCAGGTGGGGGGCAACATCGGCTCGTCCATCGGGCCTTTGCTGGCGGCCCTGCTGATCGTGCCACGCGGCCAAGGCAGCGTGGCCTGGGTCTCCCTGGCAGCCCTCCTGGGCATCGTCATTCTGCTCGGGGTCAGTCGCTGGTATGCCGCCAACCTCACCAGCGCGCGCGGCCGCAAGTCCCTGGGCAAGGTCGACAACGGCCTGGACCGCCGCCAGGTCAAGGGCGCGCTGGCCATTTTGCTGCTGCTGATCTTCAGCAAATATTTCTACTTGGCGGGTCTGAACAGCTACTTCACTTTTTTCCTGATCGACCGCTTCGGCCTGGACATCCAACAGGCGCAGTATTCGCTTTTCGTCTTCCTGGCCGGGGTGGCCACCGGCACGCTGGTGGGCGGGCCCGTGGGCGACCGCATCGGCCGCAAGCGCGTCATCTGGGGATCCATCCTGGGCACGGCGCCATTTTCCATGGCGCTGCCCTACGCCAACCTGGAATGGACGCTGATTCTGGTGTTCTGCGCCGGGGTCATGATTGCCTCGGCTTTCCCCGCCATCATCGTCTACGCGCAAGAACTCATGCCCGGCAAGACCGGCACGGTCTCCGGCCTGTTCTACGGCCTGGCCTTCGGCATGGCCGGCATCGGGGCGGCCGTGCTGGGCAAGCTGGCGGACGTCACCAGCATCACGTTCGTCTACCACCTGTGCGCCTATCTGCCCCTGTTGGGCTTGGCCGCCTATTTTCTGCCTGACATGCGGCGACGCGCATGAGCCGCGCATTGCGGGCTTTGCCCCGGCGCTGGCTGGTGGCCGCCGGCCTGTTGCTGCTGGCGGCCAACCTGCGCCCCCTGTTTTCCAGCACCTCCGTGCTGCTGCCCGATATCATCGCCGGGCTGGGCATCCAGGCCGCGACCGCCGGCTACCTCACCACCCTGCCCGTGCTGTGCATGGGGATTTTTGCCCCCTTCGCCCCGCGCCTGGCCCGGCGCATCGGCGTGGAGCGCACGCTGTGGCTGGTGCTGCTGCTGATTACCCTGGGCACGGCGCTGCGCGGCTATTGGTCCGTGAACGGCCTGTTTTTGGGCACCGCTCTGGGCGGGGCCGGCATCGCCATGGGCAATGTGCTGCTGCCCAGCCTGGTGAAGCGCGACTACGCGGATCGCGCCGCCCTGATGACGGGGCTGTACACCATGAGTCTCGTGGGCGGCGCCGCCCTGGCGGCCGCCACCAGCCTGCCGCTGGCCCAGCTGCTGGGCCGGCAGTGGGCCAACGGCCTGATCATCTGGGCCGCCCTGGGGCTGCTGGCCCTGGCGGCCTGGTCGCCCGTGGCTTATTTTTCGGGCGCGCAGCAGACGGGCCCGGCCCGGCTGCTGCCGGTCAAGAGCCTGCCCAAAGACCCGCTGGCCTGGGCCGTCACGCTGTTCATGGGCCTGCAATCGGCCCTGGCATACTGCGTGCTGGGCTGGATGGCCCCCATGCTGCACGCGCGCGGGCTCAACGGCACCGAGGCCGGCCTGATCACGTCGGTCTCCATCGTCCTGCAGATCATTGCCTGCATCTTCACCCCCATGCTGGCCAGCCGCTGGCGCGACCAGCGGGGGCTGGCGGTTCTGCTCAGTGCCATGGCCACCCTGGCGCTGGTGGGCATGCTGGCCGGGCCTGCGTGGGCCATCTGGCCCTTGTCCATCGTCCAGGGCCTGGGTCAGGGCGGTTTATTCGCCCTGGCCCTGATGCTGATCGTGCTGCGATCCGGCGATGCGCACGTGGCGGCGGCCCTGTCCAGCATGGCCCAGACCACCGGCTATCTACTGGCCGCCAGCGGGCCGCTGCTGATCGGTATGCTGTATGCCTGGACGGGCGGGTTCGATGCGGCGACGGGCCTGATCGGCCTGCTGGGCGTCTGCACCGGGTTGGCGGGCTGGTTCGCCGGACGCAAGCTGCTGGTGCGGGCGCAGACGGCAGCCTGAGACCACCGCAGCCGCCCAGCAGGCCGGCTGCCGCGCCCAGCAGACCGCCCAAGCCCCGCACAAGCGGGGCTACGTCGTCATACGGGGCTGCGGCGTCACCAGTCGATGGCTGGTTTTTTTACAGTCCGGCGCGAGAGAACACCAACGTGGCGTTGGTGCCGCCAAAACCGAAGCTGTTGGACAGCGCCGTCTGGATGGTGGCGGCCGGCAGGGTTTCGCGCAGGATATTCATGCCTTCGGCGGCCGGATCCAGGGTGTCGATATTGGCCGAGGCCGCGACGAAGCCGTGCTTCATCATCAGCAGGGTGTAGACGGCTTCGTTGACCCCGGCGGCCCCCAGGGCGTGGCCCGAGAGGGATTTCGTGGAGGCGATCCAGGGCTGATCCGCGCCGAAGACCGCGCGGATGGCTTCAAGTTCTTTGATGTCGCCCACGGGCGTGCTGGTGCCATGGGTGTTGATGTAATCCACCCGCGACGCGACGCCTTCCAGCGCCAGGCGCATGCAGCGTTCGGCGCCTTCGCCCGAGGGGGCGACCATGTCGTAGCCGTCGGAAGTGGCGCCATAGCCGACGATTTCGGCCAGGATATTGGCGCCCCGGGCCTTGGCGTGTTCGTAGTCTTCGACCACCACGATGCCGCCGCCGCCGGAAATCACGAAGCCGTCGCGGTCGGCGTCGTAGGTGCGCGAGGCGCGATCCGGCGTGTCGTTGTAGCGGGTGGACAGCGCCCCCATGGCATCGAACATGAACGACAGCGACCAGTTTTCTTCTTCGGCGCCCCCGGCAAAGACGATGTCCTGCTTGCCCAGCTGGATTTGCTCGACCGCGTTGCCGATGCAGTGCGCGCTGGTGGAACAGGCGGAGCTGATGGAATAATTGATGCCCTTGATTTGGGCGCCCGTGGCCAGGCAGGCCGATACCCCGCTGGCCATGGCCTTGGTGACCATGTAGGGCCCGACCCGGCGCACGCCTTTTTCGCGCAGGGTCTGGATGCCGTCGTGGATGGACAAATGGGATGCCCCGCCGGCCCCGACCACCAGGCCCGTGCGCGGATTGGAGACTTGTTCCGGGGTCAGGCCGGCGTCCTGGATGGCTTCCTGCATGGCCAGCCAGGCATACGCGTGGCCATTGGCCATGAAGCGGCCCAGCTTGCGGTCGATCTTTTCGAGCGCATCCAGGTGGATCGAGCCCGCCACATGAGAGCGCAGCCCCTGGGCCGCGTATTCGGACTGGTAGGTGATGCCGGAACGGCCTGTGCGCAGGCTGTCGAGGACTTCGGCTTGATTGTTGCCCAGGCTGGATACGATGCCCATGCCGGTGACGACCACACGACGCATGATAGGGCCTCCTAGAAATTATCCGTGCGGGTGAACAGGCCCACCCGCAAATCATGGGCCACGTAGATTTCGTGGCCGTCGACTTCCATGCGGGCATCGGCAATGCCCATGACCAATTTACGCATCATCACGCGTTTCATGTCAATGTGGTAGCGCACAAGACGCCCGGTGGGCAGCACCTGGCCGGTGAACTTGACTTCGCCCACCCCCAATGCCCGGCCGCGCCCCTGGCCGCCGCAGCAGCCCAGGAAAAAACCGACCAGCTGCCACATGGCGTCCAGCCCCAGGCAGCCCGGCATGACGGGATCGCCCTGGAAATGGCAGTCGAAGAACCAGAGGTCGGGACGGATGTCGAGTTCGGCAATGATTTCGCCCTTGTTGTGCGGCCCGCCCTGATCGTCGATGTGGACGATGCGGTCGAACATCAGCATCGGGGGCAAAGGCAGCTGGGCGTTGCCCGGCCCGAAGATTTCCCCGCGCCCGCACGCCAGCAGTTCGTCATAGCTGTAACTGTTTTTTTGCATGATGTCCTGTGAGATAACCCGACTGCCGACTGCAAAAGCGGATGAGATTTTGCAACCTGCAAAGTAACCAAGCCTGAGAGTATAACCCGAGGTCATCGGCTGGCCTAACGGGCCTGCGCCGCCGGGGAATCCGCATACCACACCGTGACGGTGCCGCGCACGAACAAGGGGGGGTGATCCGTGACCCAGTGTTCGACCCGATGCACCAGCAACAAAGGGCCGCCGGCGGGCTTGCCGTTGAAGGCCCGGGTATTGAGGTGCCCGCCCTGAAGCGGGACGCAGGGGCCTTGGGCCGACCCCCAGCACAGGTCGGTGCGCACCAGGGCCCGGCCGGCGTAGTCGCGCGCGGCATAGACCTGCGTGATGCGCGCCGTCGGCGGCACAAGCGTCCCCGGAGCCGGCGCGTATGCCACCGCCACCGGCCGGCCCAGGGCCTGCAGGCCCGTGCTGACGCGATCCAGCGTCCAGGCCGCGTCCGCCGCTTGGGCCAGGCCCGCCAGACAGCAGCCCAGGAGACACAGCCCGCCAAGCCAGCCGAGGCGGCGCGGGTCAGGGTACGGGGAAAGAATCATGCGCATGCGGGCAGTATATATAGGCTGGGCGCGGCGCGCTAAAATACATTTTTACTTTATCGACAGGACACCCCATGAGCACCGGCCTTGCCAGCCAGATTTCCGACGCCGTCAAATCCGCCATGCGCGCACGCGACACCACCCGCCTGGGCACGCTGCGCCTGCTGCAGGCGGCCATCAAGCAAAAAGCCGTGGACGAGCGCATCGAGCCGGACGACGCCGCGATCATCGCCATCATCGAGAAACAAGCCAAACAGCGCCGGGAATCCATCGCGGCCTTCGAGTCGGCGGGGCGCGCCGAATCCGCCGCCCAGGAAAGCGCGGAACTGAAAATCCTGCAGGAATTCCTGCCCCAGGCGGCCGACCCCGAAGAAATCGCCGCCGCCATCGAGGCCGCGCTCGCCCAGGTGCAGAGCCAGGGTCTGCAGGGCGGCGCCGCCATGGGCGCGATCATGGGGCAGCTGAAAGCCGCCCTGGCCGGCCGGGCGGACATGGCCGCTGTCTCGGCCCAGGTGCGCGCCCGGCTGAACGGCTGAAAGCGAAAACGCGGGCGGCTCAGGCCGTGGGCAAGAGCTCGTCGCAAGCGCGCAGGGCGTGGCCCTCGCGCAAGCGCTGAACCAGATCCGGGTTATGCACGAAGGCGCGGCCAAACGCCACCGCGTCGCCCTGCCCCGCCGCCAAGGCCCGGTGCGCCAGGGTCGCGTCATAGCCTTCGTTGAGAATCAGCGCGCCGCTGAACGCCTGGCGCAGCACGGGCGTCAGGGCGTCGTCGCCAGGCCGTTCACGCACACAGATGAAGGCCAGCCGGCGCTTGTCGAGTTCGGCGGCGATATGGCCGTACAGCGCCGCCGGGTTCGTGTCCCGCATGTCGTGGCGATCGCCCCGGGGCGACAAGTGCACGCCGATGCGCCCGGCGCTCCAGACGCCGATGCAGGCGTCCAGGATTTCCATCAGGAACCGGCAGCGGTTCTTGATGGAGCCGCCGTAGCCGTCTTGCCGGCAATTGGAGCCATCGTGCAGAAATTGGTCGATCAGGTAGCCATCCCCGGCATGGACTTCCACCCCATCGAATTCCGCCATCCGGGCATAGCGCGCGGCCTGGTCGAAATCCGCCACGATGCGGCTGATTTCATCTGGATGCAGGCTGCGCGGCACGACGAAAGCAGCGGATTCGCCGCCCGCCGCGCATATCCCGGCCTGGCAGGCGATGGCGCTTGGGGCCACGGGGATTTCGCCGGACAGCAGTTCGGGGTCGGACACCCGCCCGGCATGCCAAAGCCGCAGGAAAATCCGCCCGCCGCGCTTGTGAACCGCCTGGGTCACGCGCAGCCAGCCCTGAACCTGGGCGCTGTTCCAGATGCCGGGCATGCCGGGGTAGCCCACCCCCAGGGGCGATACCGAAGCCGCCTCGGTGACGATCAGCCCCGCGGATGCGCGCCGCGCGTAATAATTGCGCAAGGCGTCGTCGGGCACACGTCCCTGGGCGGGGCGGTTTTCGGCGGTTGGGGCCATGACGATGCGATTTTGCAAAAGCACATCGCCCAACTGCAGCGGATCAAGCAAACTTGTCATATGATGCGACCAAGACAGGGAATGCCGGGGCTGCGGGGTAAATTGCTGCAACGCACAATCCAGACATCAAAATCCAATAAAAATCCATCAGGGTTTTTACCAGATTTTAAACAATCTGACCATCATTTGAAACAATTTCCAGGAAACCCATGGGACAATTCGCCGTCATCGGACTGGGCCGCTTTGGCGCCGCGACCTCGTTGGAACTCATGCGCCTGGGGCACTCCGTGCTGGGGCTGGACGGCGACAGCCGCGCCGTGGATCTGGTGGCCGAACAACTGACCCGCGCCGCCATCGCCGACGTCACGGACCGCAACGCCTTGGCCGAACTGGGCCTGGACGAATACGATGTGGTGCTGGTCGCCATCGGCGAAGAACTCCAGGCCAGCCTGGTCTGCACCGTGCACCTGAAATCGCTGGGGGTGAAAAACCTGTGGGTGAAGGCCTCGTCGCGCGCCCACCACCTGATCCTGAACAAGCTGGGGGTCAGCCGCATCATCCACCCCGAGGAAGAAATGGGCATCCGCATCGCCCAGGTGCTCAGTTATCCCATGGTCACCGACTACATCGCCCTGGGCAACGGCGACTTCGTGGTCGAGATCGAGGCCAGCGACCACCTGGCGGGCCATACCCTGGGAGATGCCCTGACCACCGACCCCCCGGGCCAGATCCAGGCCCTGCTGGTCAAGCGCCAGGGCAAGCACACGATCCACCCGCCGGAACAATTCGTGCTGCAGCCCAAGGACACCCTGATCCTGTTCGGCCCCCTGCAGCAGCTGAAAATGGCCGCGCCGAAACTGCGCTGACGACCGCCGCATGTCCAGGCTTTTCACCATCCATCCGCTGCAAGCCTACCGGCGCGTGCGCCGCACCGGGCAATTGCGCGCCAGCCCGCCCGTCGTGCTGGCGGGCAGCTTTCTGGCGCTGACTCTGCTGGGCACCCTGTTGCTGCTGCTGCCCGCCGCACAGGCCCAGCCCATCGGCGTGTTCCAGGCGCTGTTCACCGCCGCCTCCGCGGTGACCGTCACCGGCCTGATGGTCATCGACCCAGCGCAGGCGCTGACCCCATTCGGCAAAGCCGTGGTTCTGGGGCTCGTGCAGGTCGGCGGCATCGGCTTCGTCACCTTCGCCATCATCGCCTCGGTGACGCTGGGCAAGCGCGTCAGCCTCAAATACCAGGCCCTGGCCCTGGAAGCCTTCAACCAGACCAGCGTCGCCCGGATTCGCCAGACCGCGCTCACCGTCCTGAAGTTCTCCGTCATCATCGAAGGCGCGGCCGTCTTGATCCTGACCCTCTGGTGGTGGCGTCACAACAGCCTGCACGACGCCTTCTTCATGGCCGGCTTCCATGCGATCTCGGCGTTCAACAACGCGGGGATCGCCTTGTTCAAGGACAGCCTGGGCGGGTTCGTCGGCGACCCGGTGACCATCTTCGTGATGACCGGCTGCATCATCCTGGGCGGCCTGGGCTTCAGCGTCCTGGCCGACATCTACCACAAGCGCGCCTGGCAGACGCTGGCGTACTACACCCGGCTGATGCTCATCGGCACGCTGATCCTCAACCTCTGCGCCCTGCTGCTGTTCTGGCTCATCGAGTCCCAGAACCCCGCCACGCTGGCCGCCCTGCCCCTGCCCAGCCAGGGCCTGGCATCCTGGGCCCAGGTGATCAGCGCCCGCACCGCGGGGTTTTCCGCCATGGACGCCGACCAGATGCGCGACAGTTCGCGTTTCCTGCTGATCGCGCTGATGTTCATCGGCGGCGGGTCGCTGTCCACCGCCAGCGGGATCAAGCTCGGCACCTTCATCGTCCTGCTGGCCGTGATGCGCACGTACATCCTGCAGCGCAAAGAGGTCGTGCTGATGGGCCGCACCATCCCGCCCGAGGCGATCCACAAGGCCCTGGCCCTGATGATGATGTCCGGGCTGCTGGTGTGCGTCGGCATTTTCATCGTCAGCCTGCTGGAAAACCTGCCTTTCATCGCCGTGGTCACCGAGGTCATGTCGGCCTTCAGCACCACGGGACTCAGCCCGGATCTCACCCCGAAGCTCGGCTTGCCCAGCCAGATCGTGCTGATGCTGCTGATGTTCATCGGCCGCCTGGGCCCCCTGACCCTGGTGTACAACCTGGGCACGCGCGCCCACAGCCGCATCCGCTACCCGGACGCCCAGGTGCAGATTGGCTGAATGAGCGCTTCTTGTACTACTATTGGCATTTTCCAGTCCCCACCTCGAAAGGATATCCCCATGGTGACACGCATTGCACGAAAGGCGGCGCTTTGCGCCGCACTGGGCCTCGCCGGCCTGGCGACCGCCGCCTCGGCAGCCACCCTGAAAATCGGCACCGAGGGCGGCTACCCGCCTTGGAGCATGGTCGACGCGCAGGGCAAAGTCCAAGGGTTCGATGCGGACGTCGGCCAAGCCCTGTGCCAGAAACTCGACATGAAATGCCGGTTCGTGGTGCAGGCCTTCGACAGCCTGATCCCCGCCCTGGAAGCCGAGCGCTTCGACCTGGTGATTTCCGGCATGTCGGTCACGGCCGAGCGCGCCAAGGTCATTTCCTTCAGCATCCCCTACGCCACCGAGGACTCCTCGTTCGTCCTGCCCGAAGGCAGCGCCCTGCTCAAGGCGGATACGCAGGACGCCCTGTTCAAGGGCCTGGCCGGCAAGACCGTCGGGGTGCAAAGCGGCACGACACAAGGCGCGTTCCTGCAGAAATACGCCCCGGACATGACGCTGAAAACCTATGAAACCCAAGACCAGATGCAGATGGACTTGTCCGCCGGCCGTCTGGACGCCACTTTTTCCGAAGTCACCCCGCAAAGCGAGTTCCTGGACAACAGCGGCAAGGGCAAGTTCGCCATGGCCGATTACGTCGTCAAGAGCAGCGCCGATCCCGATATCCTGGGCCTGGGCATCGGCGCGGGCATCAACCAGAAAAACACCGACCTCAAGGCCAAGGTCGACAAAGCCCTGTGCGAACTGATCCAGGACGGCACCATCAAGGCGTCCAGCGTCAAGTGGTTTGGCGTCGATCTGTCCAACTACCAAGCCTGCAAATAAAGCCTTGTCCCCAGGACTCCCCGGGATCATGCCGGCACGCCCCACGCCGGGTTCCCCGGGGTTTTCGATGATATGACCGCAACCCTGCTCGACATCCTGAACGCCGGCTGGGGCACCATGCTGTTGCGTGGGGCCGGCATGACGATATTCATCAGCCTGTGCGGCATCGTGCTGGGTATGCTGATCGGCATCGGCGGCGCCGTGCTCAAGTCGGGCCGCAGCCGCCTGCTGCGCCTGGTCGTCAGCCTGTATACGCTGCTGGTGCGCAGCGTGCCCGAACTCCTGATCATCTACCTGCTGTTCTTCGGCACCGTCCAGACCGCGGCCGACCTGGCCGACTGGCTGGACTGGGACGACCTCATGAGCGGGGTGTTTCCCATGCTGGTCGGCATCCTGGCCATCGGCCTGATTTCGGGCTCCTACAGCGTCGAAGTCTTTCGCGGGGCCTTCAAGGCCATCGCCCCCGGCCAGCTGGAAGCGGCCCGGGCCATCGGCATGAGCCGCCGCCAATGCCTGATCCGCATCACCCTGCCCCAGCTGTTCTGGTATGCCTTGCCGGGCGCCAACAACGTCTGGCAAAACGCCCTGAAGGACACCGCGCTGATCTCCCTGGTGGGGCTGGTGGAGCTGATGCGCGCCGCCGTGCTGGGCGCCGCCGCCACCCGGGCGCCGCTCACGCTGTACCTGCTGGCCGGCATTCTGTATTTCCTGATCGGGGCCTGCAGCCAAGGCCTGTTCGTCTGGGCGGAACGCCACTTCGGCCGAGGCATGCGGGGGGCCGGCTCATGATGGAACTTTTCGCCAAGGCCCTGCCCGTCCTGATCGAGGGCTTCTGGGTGACGCTGCGCATCGGCCTGTTCTCGATCTTCTTCGCCTCTCTCGTGGGCCTGGCGGCGGCGCTGATGCGCACCTCGTCCAGCCGCCTGGTGTCGGGGGCCTCGTTTCTATACAGCACCACGTTTCGCGGCACGCCGCTGCTGATTCAGCTGTTCTTGCTGTACTACGGCATCGGCACGCTGGACGCCGTGCGCGAGCAGCCCGCGCTGTGGTGGTTGTTCAGCGACGGCGCGCGCTGCGCCATCCTGGCCATCACGCTGAACAGCGGGGCCTACATGAGCGAAGCCATCCGCGGCGGGCTGCAGTCCGTCCCCGCGGGCCAGATCGACGCCGCCCTGGCCTGCGGGATGAGCCGCGTCCAGGTGTTCCGCCGGATTCGCTTCCCGCTGGCCATCCGCCAGGCATTCCCGGCCTACAGCAACGAACTGGTGCTGGCCATCAAGGGCACCAGCCTGGCCTCGACCATCGCGGTGATGGATCTCACCGGCTTCGCCCGCCGCCTGATGAGCCAAAGCTATCTGATCATGGAAACCTTCATCATCGCGGGCCTGTTGTATCTGGCGATCAACATCACGCTGCTGGGGCTGGCCTGGCTGGTCGAACGCGCCCTGGGGTTGCGCGGCGCATGATCAGCGGCAACCGATTACCGCGCCCGCAGTAGGCATACCGCCGCCGCGAAGAAGATTTGCTGGCATGATCATGCCTAGTGTCCTGTTTGGCTAATTCAAATACTCATCTTCGGCGCCTGGGCTCGCCATACTGCGTTGCAAATCCTCGCAATAGCACTGGCTATCGCTGCGGTTTGCGCCTTGTCTGACAAGCCCAGGCATCCGAATCTGAATACACGAACTAACCAAACAGGACACTAGTTTCAAAATCCGGCGGCCCGGCAGGCGATGGCCCGCCCGGCGGCCCGGCCTTTTATCGAGGATTGAATGACAGGTTTTCCCATGAAAAAACGCGCCGGCGCCGGTATCGGCCTGGCGCTGGCGCTGCTGTGCGGCCCGGCCAACGGCGCCGGCATCTCGGACGACGTCATCCGCATCGGTTTCATCACCGATATGTCGGGGGTCTATGCCGACGGCGACGGACCGGGCGGGGCCGAGGCCATCCGCATGGCCATCGCCGATCTCGGCGGCAGCATCCAGGGCAAACCGATCGAACTGCTGGTGGCCGACAGCCGCAACAAAGCCGATGTCTCGTCCGCCCTGGCCCGCGACTGGTTCGACAACCAGCAGTTGGATCTGCTGATCGGCGGCACCAATTCCGCCGCCAGCCTGGCGATGTCGGCGGTGGCCGCCGAAAAGAAGAAACCCTTCATCACCTCGGGGGCCGGAGCGTCGGCCTTTACCAACGCCCAGTGCAACCCCTATACCATCCAGTACACCTATTCCACCAGCGGCCTGGCGCGCGGCACCGGGGCGGCCGTGGTCGGCCAAGGGGGAAAGTCCTGGTATTTCCTGACTACGGACTACACTTTCGGCCATGAACTGGAACGCGATACCGCCGCCGTGGTGACGCAATCCGGCGGCACCGTTCTGGGCGCCGTGCGCACCCCCTTGGGGGTGGCCGATTTTTCTTCGTTCATCCTGCAGGCCCAAAGCTCGGGGGCCGGCGTCCTGGCCCTGGCCAACGCGGGGGCCGATCTGGTCAATTCCCTGAAGACCGCGGTTGAATTCGGCCTGACCAAGACCATGACCCCGGTGGGCCTGACCGCCACGCTGCTGGACATCCACGCCCTGGGCCTGGAAGTCACCCAGGGCATGTACTTCACCGTGCCCTGGTTCTGGAACATCAACCCGGCGGCCGAAGCCTGGTCGCGGCGCTACCTGGAAAAAATCGGCCGCATGCCCACCTACGGCCAGGCGGGCGATTATTCCGCCGCCACCGCCTATCTGGGCGCCGTGCGCGATACCGGCACGGACGATGCGGACACCATCATGCAGTGGCTGAAATCCCATCCCGTCAATGACTTCTTCGTGCGCAACGGAGTGATTCGCGCCGATGGCCGCATGATGAACGACCTGACACTGCTGCAGGTCAAGACCCCGGCGGAAAGCACCGGCCCCTGGGATCTGCACAAAGTGGTGGCGACGATTCCCGCCGCCACCGCGTATGGGCCGCTCGATGCCTCGGCCTGCCCTTATGTGCGGGCGCGGCTGGCCGGCGCGCCCGGGCGCGGTTGAGCCCACGCCGGTTTCACGCCTCGGCGCGGCCGGTGCCGTCCGGGACGGCGTCCGTCGCCAGCCCGCTGTCCGGCGGCAGGGCCACCACCTGGTTGCGGCCCTGCCGCTTGGCCTGATACAGGGCGCGATCCGCCCTGGAAAACAGGGCATCGAAGCCCGCGTCGTCGGCCTGCCGGCTGACCACCCCAAAACTGGCGCCGACGGCCAGCCCGGGGTGATCCGGGCTGAACCGGCTGCCCGCAATCAGGCGGCGCAAGCGTTCGGCGATTTCCAGGGCGGTGCCCAGGCCGGTGGCGGGCAGCAGCACGGCGAATTCTTCCCCGCCGGTGCGGGCGAACAGATCGCCTTCCCGCACCGCCTCGGCGCACACCCGGGCCAGGCCCTGCAGCACGACATCGCCCACCAGATGGCCGTATTGATCGTTGATCTGCTTGAAGTGGTCGACGTCCAGCGCGATCAGGCTCAGGTCATGGCCCAAGCGGCAGCTGTAGGCGAAATCGCGCACGGCATGCTCGTAGAAACAGCGCCGGTTGGCCACCGCCGTCAGACTGTCGGTCGCCGCCTGCGCCAGCAGCTGTTCTTTGAGTTCGTGCAGTTCGGTGATGTCGGTGGTCAGGCCGATGACGGCTTGCTGCCCGTCGGGCAAGGTTCGGGGCACCTTGACCGTCCAGTAGTGACGCAGCTGGCCGTGGGCGTCGACCAGGGATTCCTCGCCCTCCAGGCGCTGGCCCGACTGAAACAGGCGCTGATCCATCCTGGAATGGCTGCGGGCGCGCTCGGGCGGCAGAAAATCCAGATCCCGCCGGCCGATGATGTCGCGCACCGGGCGCTGGAAGGACTCGGCCACCCGCTGATTGGCGTACAAGTAGCGGCCGTCCTGGTCTTTCATGTAGATGCAGGCGCCCAGGTTGTCGAGCACCACGTCCAACAGCGCCTTTTGCTGGCCGGCCTGGGATTCGGCCTGTTTTTGCCGGGTGATGTCGAAAGACACGCCGCTGACCCCGACCAGCCGGTGACGGGCGTCATGCAAAGGGCTCTTGACCGATTTGAACCAGCGCAGCGTGCCGGTGACGGGGTCGGGCATGGATTCCTCGATCATCAGCCGCCGCCCGGATTGCATGACCCGCAGGTCGTTGTCGCGGAAAGTCCGGGCGGTTCGGGCATCCATGTAGGCGTCATCCTGCTTGCCCAGGATATCGGACAAGGCGCAGCCAAAATTTTGCAGCAGCAGGTCGTTGGCATACATTAGGCGGCCTTCGGTGTCCTTGATGTAGATGATGGCCCCCAAGCCATCCAAGACCTGCCGCAACATGGCATCATCTGGCAAGGGCGCAAATTGTACCGGCTTCATGTGTCGTGATATCCCGAGAAAGCGATGGGTAGGCGCATGCCGCCTCCAATCATAGGACTTATTATTACATTTGTGATAATAAAAAGATACAAATCACAAAAAGTGGTAAGCGGCCCTCGATAAACCAACGATCACGTCAGCGATCAAGCCAGCGGTCAAGTCAGTGGGTCGACCGGACGCCGGCCATCACGGTTTCCTGATAACCATCATCCAGGAAGAAAAATATAGCTCGGGCCTTCGCCATGCAAGAATGCATAAAAAGGCGGGCGGCCTGGGGCAGCCCAGGTCTTCGCCCGCCCTGCACGATCGGCACATCAAGCCGGCGACCCGGCAGCCCGCTGCCCTCGGAGACAACATGAAAAGCTTCTTACCCGGATGCTCGCTGCGCACGCGGCTGGGTCTCATCATCGCGCCCCTACTGGCCTGGACGTTCGCCGCCCTGGCCTGTGCCCTCTGGCTGCCGCCCGCCTCGGAAACCCGCTGGCTGGACATCGCAGCGGCCGGGTCGCCGATCCGCCTGTCGATACTGGGCGCGATTCTGCTGGCCGCCCTGCTTAACGCCTGGCTGACCTACCGCTGGCTGCGCAGCATGATCGTGCGCCCGCTGCAGGATTCCGGCGGCCTGCTGAACCGCATCGCGGCGGGCGATCTGACCACCCCCATCGAAGTCTGGACTCATGACGAGATCGGCACGCTGTTCCAAGGGATCAAGGACATGCAAAACGGCTTGAAGACCATGATTGTCTCGACGCTGGGCAATACCCGCCAAATGCAGATGGCCGCCCAGGACATCGCCGATGGCAACCAGGCGCTCACGCACCATACCGAGCAATCCTCCACGGCGCTGCGGCAGACCGCCGGCGGGATCGAACAGTTGCTGGGCTCCATCCGCCGCAATGCGGATCACGCCCGGCAGGCCAATCATCTGGCCCAGCAAGCCACCCGCGTCGCCGATCAGGGAGGACGCACCGCCCTCGAAACGACGCAAACCATGGAAGCCATCACGGACAGCGCGGAAAAAATGACCGACATCATCGGGATCATCGACAGCATCGCCTTCCAGACCAATATCCTGGCCCTGAATGCGTCCGTCGAAGCGGCCCGCGCCGGCGAACAGGGGCGCGGCTTTGCGGTGGTCGCCGCCGAAGTCCAGGGACTGGCCCAGCGCAGCGCGACGGCGGCCGGGGAAATCCGCGAACTGATCTCCGCGTCCGCCACGCGCGTCGACACCGGCCTGCACCAGGCCCGCAAAGCGGGCGACACCATGCGGGACATCGTCCAGGCCGTCACCCAGGTGTCCGTTCTGATGGAGGAAATCACGACGGCAACGGAAGAACAGGCCACCGAAATCGGCCAGATCAACCAGGCCATGACCGAGCTTGAAACCATTACCCAGCACAATGCCCGGCTGGCGCAGGCGGCCACCCACAGCGCCCACACCCAGCAGCAGCTGGCGGGCGACGTCAACCGTTCGCTGTCCATTTTCCGCCTGCCCGAAACGGCGCCGGCGCTGCCCACCTGAAGCGCTTTCCCACCTGAAGCGCTTTCCCCACCTGAAGCGCTTTCCCCACCTGAAGCGCTTTCCCCACCTGAAGCGCTTTCCCCACCTGAAACGCTTTCTCTCCTGGCGGCATCCAATGCCGTGAGAGGCCGCTTGCCGCGCCTCGTTCGACCTTTACCAGGAGATACACCATGATTCGTTCGATTCTGACCGCCACCGCCGCTGCCGCCGCCATGACCTTGTCCATGGGCGCCGCGCCCGCCCTGGCGGCCGATGCCGCCGTGCTGACCGCCCCGCCCGCCGCCCCCTACAAAGCCGTCAGCTCGCTGGTCAAGCTGCCCGACTTCATCCCCGGCCTGGGCCAGCTGTTCGTCGATCCCGCCACCCTGCCCGCCGGCCCCTTCCTGGGCTACGACCATGACGGAAAGCTGGTCAGCACCACCTACATGATCCCGCTGTCCATGATGAAATCCGACATGGATCTATCGGATCTGAAAGCGCCCGCCGGCACGGTGGATCACGTGGACATGATGTACAACGCCGGCCATCCGGGCGTGGCCGAGCCGCACGTCCATATCGTGCTGTGGAATGTCCCCGCCGACCAAGAAAGCCGCGTTGCCAAATAATGACCAAAGTCTTTGACCCCCGCCGACGCACCTTGCTGTCGGCCGGGGGCGGCCTCTTGTTGGCGACCGCGCTGTGGCACCCAGCGCACGCCGGCGACGAGGTCGAGATCGCCATGGCCGGAACGGCCAATGGGTCGCATGTGTGGTTTCGCCCGCGCGGGCTGCTGATCCAGCCCGGGCAGACGGTGCGCTGGGTCAACCGGGACACCGGCAATGTCCACACCACGACTTCCTATGATCCGGGCAACAAGAAGCCCCGGCGCATCCCCGCCGGTGCCCAGGGCTGGCATTCGGACTACCTCATGCCGGGCGAGTCTTTTGCCGTGACCTTCACCGTGCCCGGGGTATACGATTATTTTTGCCTGCCGCACGAACATGCGGGCATGGTGGGCCGCATCATCGTGGGCGCGGCCGAGGCCACGCCGCCGCCGTATGCGGATACCGATGCGCAGTTGCCGCCAGCCGCGCTGCAGGGCCTGCCCGGCGTGGCGGACATCCTGAAATCCAAGGCCATGGATTAGCACGCAGCGCGCCCGCGCCGCCGGCACAGGCTCAGGCTCAGTAGGGGGTCATTTGGCCCTGTTCCAGGCCCAGGCGCACCACGGCGGCCGGCAACTGCCGGCGCAGGTGCGCCAAACCGCTGGCGGCGGCGGGAAAATCCGCATAGCGCACCACCGTGATCCCCGTGGCAGCGAAATGCTGCACGGACGCGGGCGGCGGGCCCTGTTGCGCGCCAAGCTGAACCGCGTTCTCGGAGGCGCCGGTGATCAGGATTTCGTTGTGGCTGCTGAACACCGCCCCCTGGGCATTGACCAGCAGGCTGGCGCCATCGCTGGTTTTTTGGGGCAGCAGACGATACTGCCGCTGATCCACGGCATAAACGGGCAAATTGCCCAAGGCGGACATCTGGCGGGCATTCAGCTGCTGGCCCGACTGGTATCGGGAATCGGCGGCCTGCGCCGGCAAAGCCAGCGCGGCGGCGACCAGGCCGCACAATAACAGGGGGATGGGTCTCATGGGGATTCCTTATGCGGCAAACGCCTTACTGCGCCACGATGCGCGCCTGTACCTGGAAATGATAGTCCGTCTTGGAAGGGTGCTCCAGGCAAGGCTTCGAGTATCTCGTCACCTCTTGACCGTCCTCATCCTCTTCGACGACGCTGATATCAAAGGGAATATCCGGGTTGGCCGCCAGCAGGTAGACCTGCCAGTCGCCCTGGGCCGGTTCGCCATAAAAAGACACGCTGCTCAAACCGTAGTGGGAAAAATGACTCCAACCGTCGAAACGCAGCGAATCGTTGGGCAGTTTCAGCAAAGACACGGTGCCCGAGGGCGATTTCACAGCCAAACCCAGAGACCCCAGGCAGACATTCTCGCCCGCCAGGCGCAGCTGCACGGTATCGACCTGCTGGTCGCCCGCAACCCAGGTGCCCAGCACACTGACCTGACGGTAGGGGAAAGGCATTTCGATCGGGGTCACCCCCAGGGACTCGGCGTCCGGGCCGACGGCAGCGCCCTGGTGCCAGGCCGCGATATTTTGAAAAGCGGGAATCTTGACGTCTTCCTGGCGGCTCAGTTGCGGGTTGCGCCGATAATCCTGCGCCAGCGCCACGGCCCGGGCGGCATCGGGCACTCCGAACCCATACCAGTTGGAGTGTTCGTTGCCCGCCCCGTTGATTTGCCAGCCCAGGTCGATGGGCACGGCGGTCGAACCCGGATGAATATCGGATTTGGTTCCTGCTTCGGGCAGTAATTGATTGGTTTCCAGACTCATCAATGCCCCATAAGGAATCAAGCCGGCCGGATCGGGCGACGCCTGGAGATAGCCGGGATCCACCTTGCGCGCCGATAGCCGCAGAATGTCGCGCACATCGCGCCAGCTTAAATCCGGGTTGGCGCTCAACACCAGGGCAGCCACCCCCGCCAGCGTCGGTGTGGCGGCGGATGTGCCATTCATGTAGGAATAATCGCAATCGGGGTTGTCGGGCACCCCGTTGCGCCGGGATTGTCCGGCCAGAAAAGGGGTGCGCGCGCCAACCCGGCTGTAGCCCGCCGAACAACCCCGCAAATCGGTGCTGAAAATGGTGGGGCCGCTGTAGGGCCTGTTGGCGATTTCGCCATAAGTGCCGCCCGAGCCGTATTCTCCCCCCATGCCGCTGGCCCACATCACCGAGCCCGCGCTGCTGTAGCTGCTGGCCTGGCCGAACGCATTCAGGGCGGCCGCCGTGATGACATTGGGTTCCCGGGAACCGCTGGCGTCATTGGACGGATTGCTGCAGTCGTAATAGGCATACGCCAGGCCGCAGCGTCCGTGGTCAAAGTCGTTGCTGGCCGCCTTCAGGAAAACGGCGCCCTTGCCGCCGCGCAGGTTTTTTAAAGCCCGCAGAATCGGGGTGATGTAATCCGAGTCGGATTCATACATGCTGGGGAACAAGGTCTGGCCATAGGACGCATTGAAAACATCCGTGCGGCTGGACCAGTCCGCCCCGCCCAGCGCCGCCGCCATGGCGGCGGGGCCTTGGCTTTCAAGAAAATTGACACCGCCCAGCGTGGCCAGCGGCGCAATGCCCATCACCCCCTGGCCATTTTGGGCGGCGGCAATCATGCCGGCTACGTTGGTACCGTGGGCGCTGCCTTTTTGCGGATAGGGATCGCTGGTCTCGGTGACGAGGTTGTGGGACATCCCGAAATCGGCATTGGGGGCCAAGTCGGGATGATGCAGATCCACCCCCGAATCCACCACCATCACCCGCACCCCCTGGCCCTTGATGCCTTGGCGATGCACGGGCTCGACGTTGAGATCCAGCCCGCCGCCAAAGACGTCCGGGTAGTCTTTGAAATAGCTGTCGGCGTAATTCAAGGCCCATTGAAACGTGTACAAGGGCTCGGTCGCACCGGTCTTGCAGGCGTATTCGCCGATTTCCAGGCACAACACCACGGGCGTATCGCGCGTGTCATCACTGGAACCGTCGCACCCGGCCAGGAAAAAAAACATCGGCGCCAGGCATAGGATTGATTTTTTATTCATGGGAAACCAAATCATGAAAACGGCCGACAACCCGATCCGACAAGCGGGCGCAAAAGCGGGCTGCTGAACTACTGAACCGGTGAATTAATGAACAAATGAAGCACTGAACAGCTGAACAGATGAACAGATGAACTGTTGAAGCATTGAACCGCCGCCATGCCTGAGCATTCAGAGCCCGGGCATGGGGCATGGCGCGGCCGTCAATTCAGGATTTGGCTCAGGAACAGCTTGGTGCGTTCGTTTTGCGGGTGATCGAAGAAATCGTCGGGGTTGTTTTCTTCGATGATTTCGCCGTGATCCATGAAGATCACGCGATCCGCGACCTTGCGGGCGAAGCCCATTTCGTGGGTCACGCACAGCATGGTCATGCCGGTTTCCTGGGCCAGTTCCACCATCACGTCCAGCACTTCCTTGACCATTTCCGGGTCCAGCGCCGAGGTGGGTTCGTCGAACAGCATGATTTTCGGGTTCATGCACAGGGATCGGGCAATCGCCACGCGCTGCTGCTGGCCGCCCGAGAGCTGGCCGGGGTATTTATTGGCCTGGTCGGGGATCTGAACCCTTTCGAGGTACTTCATGGCGGTGGCCTCGGCCTCGGCCTTGGGACGCTTCAGCACCCAGACCGGCCCCAGCGTGAGGTTTTCCAGCACGGTCATGTGCGGGAACAGGTTGAAATGCTGGAACACCATCCCGACGTCGCGGCGGATGGTCTCGATCTGCTTCAGATCGTTGGTCAGCTCGGTGCCATCCACGATGATCTGGCCCTCCTGGTGTTCTTCCAGGCGGTTGATGCAGCGGATCATGGTGGATTTTCCCGACCCGGACGGCCCGCAGATGACGATGCGCTCGCTGGGGGAGACTTCGAGGTTGAGGTCTTTCAGGACATGGAACTGCCCGTACCATTTGTTGACGTTTTTCAGGCTGATGATAGCTTCCGACATGGATTGCGGCTCCTGAGCCCGTCGGGCGGCGCGGCCCGGCGGGGATGCAGATGAAATCAAAAATTCCGGCTTCCGGCCCTAGCGCTGATTGGCTTGATCCAGCTGGCGCTCAAGCGACAGGCTGTAGCGCGAGATCGAAAAGCAGAACACAAAGTAAATGACGGCGATGAACAGATAGGCTTCGGTGCTGAACCCGCGCCAAAGCGCATCGGAGACAGCGACCTTGGCCGCCTGGGTCAGGTCGAACAGGCCGATGATGACCACCAGCGAGGTGTCCTTAAAGAGCGAGATGAAAATCCCCACCAGCGGCGGAATCACGATCTTCAGGGCCTGCGGCAGGATGATCTTGCGCATCTTCTGCCAATAGCTGAGTCCCAGGGATTCGGCGCCTTCGTATTGCCCCTTGGGCATGGCCTGCAGCCCGCCCCGCACGGTTTCAGCAATGTAGGCCGCCGCGAACAGGATGATGGCGATCTGCGCCCGCAGGAGCTTGTCGATGGAGAAGCCCTCGGGCAGGAACAGCGGCAGCATGACCGACGACATGAACAGCAGGCTGATCAGCGGCACGCCGCGGATAAGCTCGATGTAGACGATGCACACGGCCTTGACCCCGGGCATGTCCGAGCGCCGTCCCAGGGCCAGCAGCAGCCCGAAGGGAAAGGCAAAGGCGATCCCGAAGGTGGACAAAATAAGCGTGACCGGCAGGCCGCCCCACTTGGCGTTTTCGACGTAGCTCAGGCCGAACACCCCGCCCCACATCAGCACGCCCACGGCCACCAGGGCCGCCAGCCAGAGCACCCCCAGAAAGGGCTTCCAGAACCAGCGGATGCAGCTGCACACGATGGCCGCCACCAGGATGACCGAGGCCAGCAAGGGCCGCCATTGCTCATCGTAGGGATAGATGCCGAACAGGATCAGGCGGTGTTTTTCACGCACGAAGGCCCAGCAGTAACCCCCCGTCGCCTGGCATTGCTGCGGCGTGGTGGCGGAAAAATCGGGCCGGATAAAGAGATACTCGATCAGGGCGGGAATCGCCAGCGCCAACAGCCAGAGCGTCAGCAGGGTCAGCACGGTACTGAGCGGCGAATAAAAAAGCCGCGCGTGCACCCAGCCGATCAGGCCCTGGTGTTTCTGGGGCGGCAAGCGACCCGCGGTCGCGGTATGGGTATGGGCCATTTAGCGCTCCACCAGCGCGATGCGCTTGTTGTACCAGTTCATGAAGACGGAAATGGACAGGCTGACCACCAGATACGCCGCCATGATGATCATGATGCCTTCGATGGCCTGGCCGGTCTGGTTGAGGATGGTGTTGGTCACGGCCACGATGTCGGGATAGCCGATGGCCACCGCCAGCGAACTGTTTTTCGTCAGATTCAGGTACTGGCTGGTCATGGGCGGGATGATGACGCGCATGGCCTGGGGCAGGATCACCAGGCGCAGGGTGCGCGCCCGCGACAGGCCGATGGACGAGGCGGCCTCCCATTGGCCCTGGCTGACCGCCTGGATGCCCGAACGCACGACTTCACCCACGAAGGCCGAGGTGTAGATCACCAGCCCCAGCAGCAAAGCGGTGAATTCCGGGGACATGTTCAGCCCGCCCTGGAAATTGAAGCCTTTCAGCTCGGGACGGTCGAGTTCGAGCGTCCCCCCGCTGACCAGCCAGCCCAGAACGGGCATGACGATGAGCAGGCCCAGCGCGGCGCGCCCCAGCGGGAAAATCCGCCCGGTGGCGTCCTGGCGGCGGCGCGCCCAATGGGCCAACAGCACCGTCAGGATGATGGCCAGCGCCAGCCCGCCGAAAATCCAGTCCATGGCGTCGCCCGCCAGCCAGGGCAGCTTCAGCCCGCGATTGGAAATGAAGACGTTGGGCAGCGGGGTGAGCGCCTGGCGCGGCCCCGGCATCAGTTCGGTGATCAGGGCATACCAGAAAAACAGCTGCAACAGCAAAGGAATATTGCGCATGACCTCGATGTAGAGGCCCGCGAGGCGGGAAATCAGCCAGTTCTTGGACAGCCGCCCGATCCCCAGCAGCGTGCCGAACAGGGTGGCCGCGATGACCCCGATGACGGAGACCTTGAGGGTATTGAGCAGGCCGACGACCACCGCCCGGCCGTAGGTGTCGGCGGGGGAATAGGCGATGACGGATTCGCCGATGGCAAAACCGGCTTCTTCGTGAAGAAAGCCAAAGCCGGTGGAAATATTGCGCACGGAGAGATTATGCAGCGTATTGGAGACCAGGAACCACACCCCCAGGGCCACCAGGCCCAGGATGACGATCTGATAGATCAGGGCCCGGGTGGCGGGGTCGTTCCAGGACCACCGACGCGATGGCGCTTTCGGCGCGCGAGTAGACGTATGAGTCATAGGCGGATAGGGACAGACAAACGGTATTGCAAAAGAGACTCAGGCCACCGAAACCCCCAGTGGCCTGAGCAGCAACCCTGCGGATTAGCGGATTGGCCAGCCGTACATGATGCCGCCCTTGTTCCATTGGGCGTTCAGGCCACGGTCGAGCTTGAGGGGGGAACCCTGGCCGACGTTGCGTTCGAAGGATTCGCCGTAGTTGCCGACCTGTTTGGCGATGTTGTAGGCCCAGCGCTTATCCAGCCCGAGACCCTTGCCCATGTCGCCCGACACCCCCAGGATGCGCTGGATGTTGGGATTGTCGCTCTTGAGCATTTCGTCGGCATTTTGCGAGGTGATGCCGTATTCTTCGAGTTCGAGCAAGGCATTGAGCGCCCAGCGCACCACCATGAACCACTCGTCGTCGCCCTGGCGCACCATGGGGCCCAGGGGTTCTTTGGAGAAGTTTTCCGGCAGGATCACGTAGTCGTCCGGGGTGGCCGACGAAGCGCGCAGACTGGCCAGCTGGGATTTATCGCTGGTGACGGCGTCGCAGCGGCCCGACTCGAAGGTGCGGAAGCCTTCTTCGGAGGTATTGATGACGACGGTCTTGAATTCCAGGTTGTTCGCCCGGAACCAGTCGGCCAGGTTGAGTTCGGTGGTGGTGCCCGCCAGCACGCACACCGCCGCGCCGCCCAGTTCGGTGGCGCTTTTCACGCCCAGATCCTTGCGCACCAGAATGCCCTGGCCGTCGTAGAAGTTGATGCCGGTGCTCATCAGGCCCAGGGTGGTGTCGCGGGTGATGGTCGCGGTCGAGTTGCGCGTGAGGACGTCGATTTCGCCGGACTGCAGGGCGGTAAAGCGCTGCTGCGTGGTCAGCGGCACATATTTGGTCTTGTTGGCATCGCCAAACACCATGGCCGCCACGGCGCGGCACATGTCGATATCCAGGCCTTTCCAGACGCCCTTGCTATCAGCCAGCGCGAAGCCAGGCAAGCCCGCGTTGACACCACACTGCACATAGCCGTGCTGCTTGACCGTGTTGTAGGTGTCGCCCGCCTGGGCGCCCGTGCTGGCCAGCATCAAGGCAGCACTGACTGCGGCTAGTTTCATGAATTTCATAGTGATCCCTTCCAGTAAGCAGGTGATTATCAGAAAGACACGGATGGCAATCTTGTGGAATTGATCCGTCTGGCCTGACATCGTACTGTGTTAAGACAGAGAACAAACATGCGGGATATCCCTGCAAACCGGGCGTCAGCCGGCGTTTTCAGGTGATAACCCTACGCTGAACAAGGCATTCAGGGGGCCGGCCCGGCGAATCGCGTCCATCTGCGCCGGATCGCGCACGTAGATGGTTCCCCCGAACGACAGGGCATTCAGGGATATCCCCAGGAAGTGCTCTTGGCTGCGAGGCACCATCAGCATCCAGCCGTCGCCGGCCAGCAGGTTGAAGGGCGGCAGCAGGCCTTGGGCGTCCGGGCGCAGGCCCAGGTCGGCACAGCCTTGCCCGAAAGCCGTCAGCAGGGATGCCGCGCTGTCTTCCGGGTGGGCGCCCGGCCCGGCATCCACCCGGATCAGACAATGCGCCAGCGAGGCCAGCAGCGGATGGCGCAAAATGGCCCCTTGCCCGGAAACCGCGGGCAGGCCGCGCGTCAGGGCCTGCAGCGAGGCATTTTCCGGCGCGGCCGGAATCCACTGAACGTGCTTGTGGCGCTGGCTGGCGCCGGCCGCCGCCCCGCCGTTGTAGAAGCCCAGGCCGCCCTGCCCGGACAGCAGCAGGGCCAGGGCGTGAAAATCGGTCAGCTCCAGCGGCGACAATTGTTCGGCGAAATGGCGGCGCGCCAGCACCAGGTGATGCAGGCAGACCGGGAATTTGTTCAGGATCGCCACGTGGTCGGCACCGACCGGCCCGACCGTCAAGGCCGGATCGGGGTGCAAAAAAGGGTTGAAGTCCGGGTCTCGCGGCCCCCCGGGCAGCACGGTCGCCGCCGGGCCGGGCGCGTCCGGCGATTGTTGCGCGGATGGCTGCGCCGCATCCTTGGCCGCCAGCGCGGCCACCCAACGCACCACAAAGGGCAGATCCCGGTCGTGCAAGATCGTCTGTTCGGCCACAATGGGCTGCAGGTCGCCCGAGGCGATGGCCTGATCGCTGCGGGCGCGTACCGTGTCCATGAAGTTGGCAAACATGCTGTCTCCGTTCAAAGTCGTACAATTTGGCTCAAGGGTGATCATATACGGGAGCAGCAATGGATACGATGGCGCAAACCGCGCTGGACGACGATCTGGCCCTGTGCCGGCAAGCGGCCACCGGGGACATCGACGCGTTCGACCGCTTGATGCGTCGCTATAATCAGCGTCTGTACCGCACGGCGCGAGGCATCTTGCGCAACGACAGGGATGCCGAGGAGGCCGTGCAAGACGCCTGGTGGAAAGCATTCCAGCACCTCAAGGATTTCCGGGCCGACTCCCGGCCGGTCACCTGGCTGACGCGGATCGTGGCCAACGAAGCCCTGATGCGCCTTCGGCGAAACAAAACCCGCGACGCCGTCATCCAATTAGCGGACGACCTGTCCGACACGCCCGATCATCCCATGTCCAACCCAGACCCCGTCACGCCCCTGCCCGACAGCCAGCAGCCAGACCAGCAGGCCTGGCGCGCAGAGGTTCGGCAGTTGATTGAAGCGCGCATCAATGCCCTGCCCGACCTTTATCGGGCGGTGTTCATGCTGCGCGGGGTGGAAGGCCTGTCGTCGGCCGAGGTCGCCGGGATCCTGGCCATCCCCGAGGCCACCGTGCGCGTGCGCTACATGCGGGCCCGGCGGCTGCTGCAAGACAGCCTGAAAGACCAGCTGGATCTCCACGCGCGCGAAGCGTTTTCCTTCGCCGGCGAACGCTGCGACCGCATCGTCGCCGGGGTTCATGCCCGGATGCGGGCCGCCGGGCTGCCGGTGCCCTGACCGCCGGATCACTCAACTCATTTCCCGACGTCCATGCCAAAGAAACTGCTCCTGCCCCTGCTCCTGACCGCTGTCCTGGCGGGCTGCGCCAGCCCGGCCACCCCGCCCGCCGCCGCGGACGCCCAGCACAATGCCCGCCTGTCCCTGGATTGGGCGGGCACCTACCGCGGCCTGCTGCCCTGCGCCGATTGCGCCGGCCTGGAAACCACCGTGGTGCTGAGGCAGGATCAAACCTATCATCTGCAGACCCGCTATATCGGCAAGGGCGGCCAGGTGGACAACCAGGCCGGCGTCTTCGACTGGGGCCCGGAAGGCCGCACCGTCACCCTGCCGGGGCCGGCGCCCGAGCACTACTTTGTCGGTGAAGGCTGGCTTTTGCGCCTGGCCTCGGACGGCAGCCGGATCAGCGGGCCACTGGCGGATCATTACCGCCTGAACAAGCTGGATTGAACCCGGCCAAGCCGGGGCTTCAGGCATCCGCCTTGTCTTTGTGCTGATTCCGCATGCGATCCAGCAAGTCGATATAGTGCTGAATGGCGGCGCATTGCTGGGCCGTGTTCTCGATGAACTTGCCAGCCGCGGTCAGCAGAACGGATGGCGGCGCGTCCAGCGACTCGCTGACACGCAGAATCCGCAGCATGACCTCGACCGAACCGCCATTCGGAAAATCCAACCGGCCCTGAAACACGGCATCGGCATGCGGATCGAGCCGGCCTTCCGCATCCACCAGGCGGCATCCGCCAACGCTGATATCGGCCAGCGGAAACACCGCATTGGACAAGTCCGTATCCGCATCCTGCACGACAAACGTCGCCGGGTTCACCAGGGGCGTGCGTATCCGAAAGTGCTCTCTGCGCGGCGGCGGCTGGCCGGTATCGGTATCGGTATCGACATCGGCGCTTTTGCTGTGCAAGAGGCGCTTGCGATCCACGCGCTGGATGCCGCGCCATGCAATGCCACCGGCCAAAGCCAGCGCCAGCAGGCTGTTGGCAATCAATCCATAGAGGCTGATCCGCCGAGCGGCCATCGCCCGGGCGTCCAGTAAATCCGCCTGCTGCTGGTACTGCCGGCCCGGCCGCCCGGGGCTGGCCCTATCGTTTTTGCGCACGGGCTTGACGTCTTCACCCAGCATCAGGCGCCACGCCACAGGTGTGCCGCTAGTGTCCCTGGCGACCAAAGAAGCCAATTGACCGTATTGCCGGGCGCGTGCTTCGAGCACATTGCCTTCGACCATTTTCCAGAGGCTGAAGGCCGTCAATGTCACGATGAGCAGCAACAAGCCGATGCTTGGCGCGAGAAGTCTGACAGGGCTGGATTTCCGCATGGCTCACCGGCCGCCACGGTTGATGAACGACAAAGCCGCGCCATATTGCGGCAAGCGGTTCGGGACGACGCAAGGTTCGTGGAAGTTCCACTCGGGCCGGCCTTCGGGCCGGCCCACGAAATGCCCCTGGGCGGCCTGGGCGCCGGCATTGCGCACCAAGATCAGATCGTCGGAATTTTCCGCGCCTTCGATGACGACGCAGGGGCTGCTGCGGGCGCAGGCCCGCGTGAACCATGCCAGAATTTCCCGCCCGGCAGGGCTTTGCCGCGCCTGGCGCAGCAAGGACTGGTCGATTTTCACGGCATCGTAATCGGTGTCGTAGAGGGCCGCCAGGTCGGCGTGGCCGCTGCCCATATCGTCGAGCACGATGCGCACGCCCAGGGATTGCAATTCGCGCGTCAACTCCAGGGCCAGCGCCCGGTGAACGAAGGGGCTGGTCTCGGTGATTTCGATGAACAGACGCGAGGCCACGGCGCACCGCCCCTGCAGATAGCGGATAAATTCACGCCACCAGGCATTGGGCCGCAGGGTCTGGGCCGACACATTGCAGGCCAGCACGCAGCCGGGCCGGGTTTCCAGCAGGCTGACGACGGCCCATAAATTGCTCCAGTCGAGCCGTCCGATCAGGCCCTGCCGCTCCAGCGCCCGAATGGCGGCGGCGGGCGATTCAGTCAGCGCCGACGTCCGGCGCACCAGGGCTTCATGGTACAGGCAGCGGCCGCCATCCAGCTGGTCGAGGCGGTATACCGGCTGAAACGCCAGCTGCAATTGTCCAGCACGCAAATCATTCAGCCAAAGCGTGCACAGCGCGACGTCTTCGTCCAGGACAGACGCCGCCCAGCCGGATTCCGCCGCAGAGGCGGGCGCGCTCAGGTCGATGCTGTCCAGCGCACATTCGTGCGGGCCGAAACCCGTCAGGGCGATCCGCAAATCAGGGTAGAAACGGTGGCGACCGCAGAGGATGGGCGCATCGCCCAGGCCGGCGCACAGCGAACGCCAGAACTGATCGACCAAGGCCGCTGAATACACGCTGAACGGCCAGCAACCATCCAGATCGACCGCCAGGGCATCGTGCATCAGTTGGACAGCCTTGCGCGGCACATCCGCCGCGAACAGGCGGTCGCGCAGCTGCCGCATCACCCGCACAGACAGATCAGCGTCATCCGCGCAAACCGGCAATGGCAGGTTGCCGACACGAATCCGCGCCTGCGTGCCCGCCATGCCTGCGGGTTCCGCCTGCAGGCGGCTTGTCCCGCATGTCTCGGCGAATTCAAAAGGGTTCCCTTTTGCGGGGCCTATAAAATGTGTTTACAATCACCTCTGCACACATGATTGACAACTGCAAACAATAAATCAAAAAAACAAAAGTCAGATTTTAATCAAAGAATTAGGTATATATTTTTGAGACAATAAGAAAAAGCATGGCATAAACAAAGCAACCCATAGGGGAATCATGTGAAAGGGAACCTTTTTGATTGATGTTAGATAATGTAAATGTTTCCTATATGCAACATTTCTTCCATATGCGGTCTGTTTTGATGTAATTAATTCAATGAATTTGTGAAAATAAATTTCCATTGAATCCCGTCACACTTGGGCGCCACACGGCTTTGTTCTCTTGAGCATCGTCCAAAGACATACGGCAGCACAGCGCCCGGCTGTCACCGCCCCGCCCCGGATTTCCGCGGGCTGCGCGAAACAATTCATCATCATCTTCCCCCGCCCGCTTGCGCCAATCACCTTATAGTTCAATGCCCTATTCACGGGGAGCAGACGAATAAAGGGAACAAGCGATGGCAATCGAAGCAGCGCACGATGCCGGCACGGCCGCGCGGATTTTTGGCTATGCCCGGGTCTCGACGGATGAACAGCATCTGGACTTGCAAATGCGGGCGCTGAAGCGGGCAGACTGTGACCCTGTTTTCGTGGATCAGGGTGTCTCGGGGGCAACCATGCGCCGCGATGGGCTGGATCAGACCTTGCGCCTGCTGCGCCCGGGAGACCAACTGGTGGTCTGGCGCCTCGACCGCCTGGGACGATCACTGTCGGGCTTGATTCAATTGCTCGACAGCCTGGGAGAGCGGCAAGTGGGTTTCCGTTCGCTGTGCGAACACATCGACATCGGCACGCCCAGCGGCAAGCTGGTGTTTCACCTGATGGCGGCCCTGGCCGAATTCGAACGCGCCTTGATCAGCGAACGCACCCGGGCGGGCATGGCGGCGGCACGGGTGCGCGGCCAGCACCTGGGGCGCCCGCCCGCCCTGACGCCCGCACAGCGCAGCGCGGCGTGCACGTTGCTGAACCAGGGCCAGCGCCTGGCGCAGGTGGCTGATCAGTTCGGGGTGTCGGTGTCCACGCTGCGGCGCTTTCAGCGTGACAGCGCATGGCCATTGCGCCAAACGACACAAGCCGCCACACCCGAGCGATGACGCGCCGGACACGCAAGCGGCCCCGGCTTGGCGCCAAGGCTTGCCGCCGGACGCCGATGACGCGGGCCCGTAGCGGCGGGGTTCAAGACGGATGGCCCGGGCAGGGCTGAGGCTCGCCCGCGAACACGACCGCCTGGCACTTCAGGTGAACCATTTCCAGGCCGTCCATGAGGAAAAAACCGGCCTCCCAAGGGTTTTTCAGGACGAATGCCGTGCGAACCTGTTCGTACAGCGGCATGCTGGGGGGCACGGCATGGGCTTGCATCTCCAGAATGGTGTAGTTCCAGTGGATGGCTTGTTCGAAAGTAAATTTGGCGCGCTCGTCGATGGTGAAAAAACAGCGGGGGTTGCGCTTCAGCTGACGCAGCTTGAAGGTGCCCGGCACCGAAATCATGAACACGTCATCCGCTTCGGTATTCAGGAAGGCCAGCACCGTGGTATGCGGATGATCGACGGCCAGCGTGGTCAAGATGCCCACTTTATTGTGGTGCTCGCGCTGCTGCACAGGCCCCAGGACTTGCAGGGGGGTCGTCGGCAGGTCGGACTCGATCCGCGCATCAGACGGAAACGCATAGCCTGGCGCTTGGTATTGCTCGACCACGCCCAGGCCGTGGATCAGCATGTATTCCACAGGCTGCAGGGTCAGCCAGCCCTCGTCGGTGGCCGTGACGCGCCCTTTGTAGGAGGTCCGGTAGACCCGCAGTTCGGCGTCCAGTTCGTCCACCCCCGTGCGATTGTCCAGGTGCAAGGTCACCAGCGACCCCTGCGCCAGCGCGTGGCCCTTGGGAATGAAGACGCGCAGCGCGTTGTCGGCACGCGGATACACGACCCCGATGTGGTGCACGATACCTTGCGGCTGATACGACGCCAGCACACCCAGCAATTGTTCACCCAGATAATCTTTCAGCGCCATGCCTGCCTCCACTTGTGTGTTGCGCATACCTTGTGTGTTGCGCATACGAGAATTCTACAGGCTGCGGCGGCGGGCCCGGAAAACATCTGAAAAATCCTGGTCAAGAACTGTTTCATGCTAGTATTTTCTGGCTTCCTGAAACGGCGCGGAAACCGTTCGCCCCCAGGGTCCCGAGATCATGACATCCCCGAACACGCTCCCTTCCTCCACGACTGGCGATACGCCGGAAATCCGCTTGGACGTCCAGGAAAATCCCGCCGTCGGCGGCACGCCCGACGCCGGCATCTCCGACCCCAACGGCGCCTGGTTCCGGGCCATTTTCAACCAGGCGGCGGTGGGCGTGGCGCTGACCGACATCGGCACGGGCCGCTGGCTGCAGGTCAACCAGCGATATTGCGACATCATCGGCTACACGCGGGACGAGTTGCGCACCATGAGTTTCCAGGAACTGACGCATCCCGACGATCTCGCGGCCGACCGTGAATACGTCGCGCGGATGCGCGCCGGGGAGATCACGAGTTTCCGCATGGAAAAGCGCATGCGCCACAAGAGCGGCCGAACCGTGTGGATATCCCTCTCGGCTTCCGCCACATGGGACACCGGCGACCCCGTCGGCTTCTACGTCGCCATCGTCCAGGACATCACTCCCCATAAGCTCGCCCAAGAAAAAATCACCGAAAACGAACAGACGCTGCGCAACATCCTGGAGCACCTGCCGGTCGCTATCGCCCTGGTTGCGGACAACCAGGACATCATTTTCCGCAACCAGCGTTTCGAAACCCTGTTCGGTTACGCCATCGAAGATGTCCCCAACATGGAAAGCTGGTGGCGCGCCGCATACGCCGAGCCCGCCGCCCGCGAACAGGCCCGCCGGGCCTGGGCCGCGCGGCGCGAACGCAGCCGAAGCGACGGCACGATCGAGCCATACGAAAAATCGCTGCGCTGCCGCGACGGCGACATCCGTCACGTCCGGGTCAGCGGCGCGCTGACCCACGCCGGGTTTCTCGTCACCCTCGAAGACCTCAGCGCCCACAAGGCGGTTCAACAGCACATCGAACGGCTGTCCTACTACGACCCGCTCACCCAACTGCCCAACCGCCACCTGCTCCTGGAACAAGCGCCCCGGACACTGGCGGCCAGCGCGGCGGGCGGTGGCTGGGGCGCCGTGCTGCTGCTGGACGTGGATCGCTTCAAGCTGCTGAACGACACGCTGGGCCGCAAATACGGGGACGCGCTGCTGCAGCAGATTGCGCGCCGCCTGCTGGATTTCACGGCGCACCGCTACCTGACGGCCCGCCACGGCGACGATGAATTCGTCATCGTCCTCGACGACCTGGCCAAGCGGCCCGAAGACGCCGGCGCGCGCGCCGCCGAAAAAACGCAGCAATTGCTGCTGGCCCTGCACGCCCCCTACGATCTGCTGGGCACCCCCTACCAGGCCTCCGCCTGCACCGGGGTCGTGCTGTTCCGGGGCGAACAATGCGGGATCGACGAACTGCTCAAGCGCGCCGATCTCGCGGTCAGCCAGGCCAAGGCGCTGGAACTGGGGTCGTTTCGCTTCTACAACCCCCAGATCCAGCTAGCCGCCAACGAGCGCGCGCAACTGGAAGCCGACATCCGCACAGGCCTCCAGCAGCGCCAGTTCGAGGTCTTCTACCAACCCCAGGTGCACCGGCGCCGCCTGGTGGGCGCCGAGGCGCTGGTGCGCTGGCAACACCCCCAGAAAGGCTACATCTCCCCGGCCCATTTCATTTCCGTGGCCGAAGAATCCGGGTCGATCCTGCCGCTGGGCGCCGAAGTGCTGCGCAGCGCCTGCCAGCAGCTGGCCGCCTGGAGCCGCCGGCCGGGACTGGACGAATTGACCCTGTCGGTCAACGTCAGCCCGCGACAGTTCTACCAAAGCGATTTCGTGTCCCAGGTGCTGCGCATCCTGGCGCAAACGGGCGCGCAGGCCCGGCGGCTGAAACTGGAACTCACCGAGCGCCTGCTGTTGCGCGACGTCGAAGGCACCACCCAGAAAATGGCGCAGTTGCAGGCGCACGGCGTGCAGTTCTCGCTGGATGATTTCGGCACGGGATATTCGTCACTCAGCTACCTGAAGCGGCTGCCCCTCGACGAACTGAAAATCGACCAGAGCTTCATCCAAGGGGTGCTGACCAACGGCAACGATGCCGCCATTGTGCACAGCATCATCTCGCTGGCTGGCAACCTGGGGCTGTCGGTCATCGCCGAAGGGGTGGAGACCGAGGCGCACCGATGTTTTCTGGAAAAAAACGGCTGCGAGAGATACCAAGGCTACTTGTTCAGCCGCCCGGTATCCGCCCAGGCATTCGAGCAATTCGTGGGCGGCTGGGCACCGGCCGCCGGCTGAAGCGGCGTGAAGCCGCTTCAAGCATGACTGCTGAAGCATGACTTGACACTTAATTATTTAATGAGAACAATTATAATTTACGTTCCACACACAAGCACAAGCAGGACACCTCGATGACCCAATCCCCCGACCATCCCGCCGCTACCCGCACGCCGGCCCAGCTGAACACCGAGTGGCGTGCGCTGCGCGCCCAAGCGCCCGCATTGCGGGCCCGTGAGCTGGCCGCCCGCCTGGGGGTGAGCGAAGGCGAGCTGCTGGCCTGCCGCACGGGCGACGGCGTCATCCGCCTGGATGCCGCCGCCATCAGCGATCTTTTCCGCGCCCTGCCCGAAGTCGGACGCGTCATGGTGCTGACCCGCAACGAAAGCTGCGTGCACGAGAAAAAAGGCTGGTTCGAAGGGGTGCACCTGGGGCCGGCCATGGGCGCCATCGTGGGCGGGGCGATCGACCTGCGCGTCTTCCTGACGCACTTCAAGCATGGTTTCGCCGTGACCGAGGAAAGCCATGGCCGGCACCTCGAAAGCCTGCAATTCTTCGATGATGACGGGGTTGCGGTGCACAAAGTGTACCGGCTCGACCAGACCGACCCGGCCGCCTGGCAGGCCCTGGTCGCCCGCTTCACCCACCCGGATCAGACGCCTGGCATCACGGTTCAGGCCGTGGCCGACCCCCTGCCCCACCAACTGGACGATGCGCAGGTGGACGCCGAGGCCCTGCGCGCGGGCTGGCGCGCCATGGGGTACGGCCCGCACGAACTCTATGGCTTGCTGAAACGGCATCAGGTCACGCGCCTGCAGGCGCTGCGCCTGGTGGGGCCGGAGTTCGCCCGCAAAACCAGCAATTCGGCCGTCGGTCACGTGCTGCGGGAAACCGCCCGCAGCGGCCTGCCCATCATGGTGTTCACGGGTTCGCCCGGCCTGGTGCAAATCCACTCCGGCCCGGTGCGCCAGATCAAGGACATGGCCCCGTGGCTCAACGTCCTGGACGATGACTTCAATCTGCACCTGCGGGCCGATCATATCGCCGAGACCTGGATCGTCAAGAAGCCCACGGCGGATGGCTTCGTCACCTCGCTCGAAATGTACGACGCGCAAGGCGGGCAGATCGTGCAGTTCTTCGGTCAGCGCTTGCCCGGCCGCCCGGAAATCACGGCCTGGACGCGCCTGATGGACAGCCTGCCGGCCCCCGAAGCAGTGGCTGCCGCATAATAATGGCCGGCGACAACACACCATTGCGCCGGCGCCATCATCAATACTGGTAGGTCAGCGAAACCCGGACGCTGCGTCCCGGCTGCGTGTAGTAGTCCACCGGACGCGGCAGTTGGGCAGTCCCCTGGGTCGGCACATCCAGCGCATTCCAGTATTTGCGGTCGAACAGGTTATAGACGCCCGCCTGCACCCGCAGGCCGCGAACTGCGGCCGGCTTCCACCAGCCGGTCATATCCAGCACGCCGTACCCCGGGGCCTTGAAATCCGCATAGGGCGCATCGGGCGTCGCCTCTGGATAGGCGACATGCTTGCGGGCCGCCGCCGCGCTCAACAAGCCTTCCACGCCCCATTGCGCCGTGCGATAACCCAGCGCCACCGAGGCTTTGAGCGGCGCTACGGTGTTCAGATACTGCCCGGTGTCCTGGTCGCGGCCATGGGACCAGACCAGCGCTCCCCGGGTATACCAGTTCGGCGTCATCGACCAGTGGCCACTGAGCTCAATCCCGTAAATGCGCACATGCGCGCGGTTTTCGGAGCTGGTGACACCATAAGGGTACTGCGTCGCCCACTCGGGCTGCCACTGCGTGGAGCCCGGCGCCACCGGGATGCTGTCGTCGATGAAATCGCGGTAGCGGTTGTCGAAATAGGCCAGGCGTCCGCCCAGATCCCGATCGCCGGCATCCACGCCCAGTTCCCAGCCATGACTGATCTCCGGCTTGAGATCGGGATTGCCTTTTCTCAGGTAAGTGCCCGGCCCGCCGAAATTCAGGTAGAGCTGAGTCGCACTGGGGGCCTTGAAGCCATAACCGTACTTGGCATAGAAAGACAGCTGGTCATGGGCCTTGTAGCTGGCCAATAACGAGGGCGATACGCGGCTGCCGCTGTTCGCATCCTGCCGGCCATTGCCGTAATTGGGATTCTGCGTGTAGCTGCCGTCGGACTGCGGCGACCAGCGGTACGAATCGAAGCGCAGCGCCGGGGTCAGCGCATACCGGCCATCGGCCCAGGAAATCTCATCCTGCGCCCACAACGACCAGACCAGCCCCTTGACGCGCGGCATGTCGGCCTGGTTGGTATGCAGGAAGTCGCAGGTGCGGGGCCCGAAAGTCGCCGGCAGGCCCGGCGGGACAACAGGGCAATTATCGTGGCCCGCCGCGTCCTGCCGCACGCGGCTGGCGGCCAGATCCCCGCCGACGGCCCAATGTTGCGCCAGCGCCCCGGCGACATGGCCGCTCCAGCGCGTCACCGCCCCCACGGCGGATTGCTCGATGGCATTGCTGCGACCATATGCGCCGCTGGGATAGCCGTACTTGAACGGATCGCCCGGGATGATGCGCGCACGCGCATCGTCATTGCGGATGCCGCTGGCCCCCTGCTCCAGACGCATGCGCTGCCAGTACAGCTTGAATTCCCCGGCATCGAGCGCCTGGCGCTCGGCCAGGGCGCGGTAGGCGTACCCCAACACGATGCGCTGGCGATTCAGATCCTCGTCGGCGTGCCCTTCGCCCGGCTGGTAGTCCTCGCCGGCGCCCTGGCTGGACAGGGCGTCTGTATTCGACCAGCGGTGGAACGACTCTCCGGTCAAGGTCAGCCTGTGGGCGTCGCGCCATTCGTGCTGCACTTTCAGCAAAAAATCGTCCTGGGTGTAGCGCATCGGATCGGGCTTGTCGCGTGTTTCCCCGAGGCCCCCCACGCTGCCCATATTGTCCAATTCATGGCCTTTGCGCAGCCCGGCCTGCAGCAGCCAGCGCGTGCCCGCGCCCACCCGCCCCGCCAGCGCGGCCTGGGCCTTCCAGCTGTCGTCGGCGCTGTCGTAGCCGGATCGCACCAACGCGCCAAACGGTTGCCCGGGTTCCAGCAGATCTTCCGGCGACAACGTCTGCAGCGACAACGCCCCGGTGAGCGCACCCGACTGCACCGCCCCGGCCCCGCGCACGACGTCGATTGACGAAAGCGTATCGAAATCCACGGTGCGCAATCCGCCCTTGACGCCGCGCGCGCCATCCGACAGCCACGGCACCTGGATGCCATCCACCACGGTGACGACCCGATCCGCATCGACCCCCCGGATGTTCACGCTGTTGTTCTGGCGGCTGAAGTTCACCGCCGGATCGCCTCGGCTGGAAAAATCCTCCCAGCCGCCGACGGCCCGCTCGTCGAGCTGCGCCCGCGTCGTCACGGTGGTGCCGGCGGGCCGCTCCGCCGGCGCGGACTGCCCTTCGACCACGATGGCGGACAGTGAAGATACCCCGCCGGTGGACACCGCTGTGTCGCCCGGCGGCTCGGCGGCCCATGTGATGGTCGAGACACACAAGGTGGTGGCGACGGCGCCAAAGTACGGCGCGCGCAGTCGCTTGCTCATTCCCTTACCCCTATTATCCATATGCTTTTGAAAACGCAAATGATAATAGTTGTTGTTTCTAATATCAACCTAAATAATATTGATACTTAAAATTTCTGCTTGATGAAAGCCGCTCGGGCTGCGGACGCCACGCACGCTGTCGCTCCTCCCCTGTCGCAGAATCGGCGCCAGCAGCTGCTGGAACAAGGTGAACTGCGCCAGATACAGACGGCCGGCCACGCGCAGGCCCAGGCAGGCCAGCAGGGTGGCGCCCGCGACGGCCAGCCCCAGAAACAGCAGGGCCGTCGCCCCGCCCAGCGCGGGATCAAGCGGGGTCGGCCCCAACCCGGCCCAGCCCACCGCCGCGCCACCGACCACGGGGGCGGCCCAGGCAATGGCCACCAGCACCTCCAAGCCCCGGCGCAGATCCAGCGTCTGCGCGGCGATTTCGCGCGCAATCAGGCGCTGCGCCAGGACATCGCCCGCGGGGCCGCCGGACGGGCGGCCCGCGCCCGGGGGCGGCTTGAGCCCGGCCATGACGCGCTGGGCCAGCCGCGGCCAGACACCATCCCCGGCCAGCCGTCCCACCAGCGCTTCCAACTGCCGCCATGACCCCGCTTCGGCCAAGCCGATGAGGAAGCGCCGAGCCTGGACGAACCGAAAAATCAGGCTGACCGCCTTCAGCAGGGTCAGGTACGCGCTGACAAACAGCATGATCGCCAAGAGCACGAAAAGCGACTTGAGCACAAGATCGCCCTGGGCCACAAAATGCATGAGAGATCCTCCCGCCTGCCAAGCCGTCCCCCGGCCCGGATATGCGTCCGGGCCGGGGGCGGTGCATTGGCCGGGCTTATTGCTTGCCGATCAAATCGGCGTTCAGGTCTTTTTCCGGGGCGATCACCAGCATCAGCTGCGCCCCGGCAGGCCCGGTGCTGGCATAGTGCGCGGCATTATCATGCGTCAGCACGAAGACGCTGCCCACGGGCAAGTCCCGCAGCCTGGATTCGTCGTACTGATCGCCCATCGCCAGCTTCATGTCGCCCGCCAGCACAGTGACGACGGCGGCCATGCCTTCGGCCATCTTGCCGTGCGGATCCAGCTTGGCGGCCGGGGGATACCAGGCCCGGACGACGCGAACGTTCTTATTGTCGTAGGACAATATCCCCAGGCTGCGCGACCCCGAGGCGCTGGGCGCCGACGCAAATCCCGCGACCGCCTGGGGCCCATGCAGCAGGAGTTCCTGCGCGGCCGAGGGCACGGCGAACAAGGCGCAAGCCGCGGCCGCCAGCCCCGCCGCGCACCATTTGGGGATTTGCCGCAAAACGGGCCGGCCGGCCGCGCCCGCGCGGGTTTGCCGCGTCGCGATTGTCGTTTTCCGCATCATTGAAGAACTCCATCATTGATAATGAGAATGATTATCATCACATAATACACAAGCAATGCAAAATCGGCCAGTCCGTTTTGTTTCTGGGTACAATCCTGCCCATGCACGCCATGAGAAACCCGACCGGAAAGCGCAAAAACGCCTGGCAGATCCTGCTCTGCCTGACGTTGCTTGCCTTGCTGTTTCGCGCTGCGTTTCCCACAGGCTACATGCCCGGCCTCTCGGGCCCGGGCGGCGGCGCCCTGACCGTGGCGCTCTGCACGGGATACGAGCAGGCGCCGGTGCGCGGGCATGACGATGCGCCGCACCACGACGGCACCCATCAGGTCTGTCTTTTCAGCGCCGTAGCCGCCCAGGCCATCGTGCCGGGCGCGGGCACGCCGGCCATCGCCGCGCTCGCACAGGCCGTCATCCCCCCGCACCCCGACGGCATCGCGCCGCTTCCCGTCCCGATTTTCGGCCCGCCGCTCGGGCCGCGCGCGCCCCCCGTCCGCCTCGGATAGCCTTTTCCCCTTTCCCGAATTTGCCGACCAGGCAGCCACCATGCCACGCCGACGCGAAACCCGCCCGTCGGACGTTTTCTTTGCGCACGGCCTGCCTCACCCTTATCAGCAGGAGATATCCACATGAAAATCAAATTCACCCGCATCGCCAGCACCCTCGGATTGGCCCTGGCCCTCATGCAGCCCGCCGCCACGGCCTGGGCCCACGGCGACCACGGCCATGGCGACAGCCACGCCGCCATGGCGCACGGCGGCCACGACGCGGCTGCGGCTGCGGCTGCGGCCAATCTGCCCGTGTCCAGCCACGTCACCGCCGACGCATGCTGGATTCGGCAGCTGCCGAAGCCGACGCCCTCCGGCGGCTTTCTGGTGCTGCACAACCAAGGCGGCGAACCCGCCGTGATCGCCGCCGTCGCCTCGCCCGACTATGCGGACGTCATGCTGCACCAGACGACCGAGGAAAACGGCGTCAGCAAAATGTCCATGATCCACCAGTTGACGATTCCCGCTGGACAGCGCGTCGAGCTCAAGCCCGGCAGCTATCACCTGATGCTGGAAGGCCCTCGGGACGGGCTGACCGTCGGCGACGAGGCGCACGTCCGCTTCGCCCTGGGCGACGGCACCGCCGTGGACGCCGCCTGCAAGGTGATGTCCGCCAAGGCCACCCGCAAAGAGTGATGCATCGGGGGCCGGACAGGCCCCCGCATCCCTGGCTGCTTCGGCCCGGTATGCCGATGCGGCTGGCGGTAGAAAAAACGGACACTAAAAAGGCCGGGCCCTTTGTTTCAGAGGGCCCGGCCTTTCATGGCCGATCGTGGTGCCCGCCTGTTCTGGCGGGCGCAAGATCAGAGTATTTGGATGTTTGTCGCCTGGGGGCCTTTTTGCCCTTGCGTCGCCACAAACGAAACCCGTTGGTTTTCTTCGAGGCTTTTATGGCCCGAGCCCTGGATTTCGCTGTAATGCGCGAAGAGATCCTTGCCGCCGGATTCGGGCATGATAAACCCGAAGCCCTTGTCGTTGTTGAACCACTTCACGATACCGATTTCTGTTTTCAATGTAAGTCCTAAATAGTAAAAGGGAAATATATCCCCTCGCACACTATGCGTGCTGGATGCCGATAAAGCCAGCGTTGTTACCAAATAACGCAATATTGCGCCATCGCACGCGCCGTGCGCAATAAAAATGCATCTCAATTACAATCTGAACTTTCACGTCCAGGCGTCTGAACCATGCAATTTTCTTTTGCCCGACACTGGGCGGCGGCCTGCTTGGCCGGCGTGACGGCAATCGCCTGCCCCGTGGCATCCGCCGAACAAACGGCAACGGGCGCAACGGCAAGGCACGACCAGGCCGAACCCGCGGTCACCCTGCCCGACAGCAGGACATTTACACTGCAGTCCGCCGCCGGCAAGACGTACCGTATTTTTGTCGCCCTGCCGCCCGGGCCGCCACCCGCGCAAGGCTATGCCACCCTGACCGTACTGGACGGCAATGCCTATTTTGCGTCGATGGCCGAGGCGATGCGTTCGCTGCAGGCGTTTCCGCAAGTCTATTCAAAAGAAGACAAGCGCACTGCATACCCCACCCTGGTGGTCGGCGTCGCCTACCCCGGCGATGCGGTGCTGGATGGACAGCGCCGCAGCTGGGACTTCCTGCCGCCATCATCTCACGCGGAAGACATCGAACGCCTGCGCGGCGGACAGCCCGGCGGCGCCGACGCTTTCCTGGATTTCCTGACCGGAGAGCTACGCCCCGCCCTGGCCCGGCGCTACCCATTGCACAACACCCAGCACACGCTGGCCGGCCACTCGCTGGGCGGATACTTCGTGCTGCACGCCTTGACGCACCGCCCCGATGCGTTCCAGCGCTACGCCGCCATCAGCCCCCCAACCTGGTGGGACGATGATCGCATCCTGTCCGATCTGGCGCAGCGCCCGCTTGGCGACGCACGCATCCTATTGGCCACCGCCCAAGATGAATGGCCGGCCTATCCAGACTATTCCTCCGCCATGCTGGCGCAAGCGCGCACCGCGCGCGACACGCTGATCCAGCGCGGGCTGGACGCCAAAACGCTGCACTATCGTGAAGTGGCCGATGAGGATCACATGACCATCCCCTTTGCCATGGCAGCGGCCATCACGCGGTTTGCCGCGCTGCCTTGATTCCGAGGTCACCCCGCAGTCAGCCATGCCGCGCGCGCATTCTTCCGTGCACGATCAAGGCGCAGAACACCAGCCCGGCCGCCAGACTGGTGTGGCCGCTGTAAGCGACCAGCCCCAGGCCCCAGCCCCAGCGCCACACCAGCAGCCCCAGCGCCAGCAGCAACAAGGCGGCGCCCGCCCGGCGCAAGCGCCTGCTCGTCGCGGCGGGTAAAGGATCGCGCCACACCTGTTCCTGGGGGCGCGGCATGGCAAGCGCCAGCGCCATGAATCCCAGCAGACAACAAAACAATGGCAACAGGTGCATCATGCGGTTTCTTTTGATGAAGCGCTTGCGCACCGAGGCCGGGCCGGCATGGGCCGACGCTGCGCCGCCCGCCGCGACAGGCCCAGCGCCAGCGCAATGTGCAGCGCGCCCAGCGCCCAGAACAGCAGATCGGCCCCCACGAACACCCAGTCGCGCTGCGCCAGGCTGGACCAGAACGGCCTTGTCGTCGTCCAGGCATTCACCAGCGGCAACGCGGCCAGCCCCAGCGCGGCCGCCCATAGCTGCTCTCGCCACGCCGGCCTGGTCGGGCGCAGGACGGCGTGAACCAGCGCCACCCCCCAGACCACGAAGAACACCTGGATTTCCGCGCCGGCCCGAGCGGGCCAATCGACCGGCAGCAGCCGGTTGGCCCACAGGTACGCCGTCATGGCCAGCGACAGCCCGCCGATGCAGGCAAGGTTCAGCCGCTCGACCAGCACGATGCCTACAGGCGTCCGCATCCCGTCGGCCATCCGCTGGCGGCGCTTGACCGTCCACAATACCAGTCCCGTGCCGACCATGGCCGTGCCCGCCAGACTGAGCAGAAAATACAGCCAGCGCATCACGTTGTCGCTGAACCGGCCCAAATGCAGACCGTAGAGCACACCGCGCACTTCGGCGGCCGCGCCCACACCATCGCGCACCGCCAATAGCTTGCCGGTCGCGCCATCGAACAACAGCAGTTGCGGACTCATGGACACGCGACCGGATTCATCCCGGGCAATCGCAACACGCGCAGCCGCATCGCCGGGGTGATTGACGGTGATATACCCAATATTATTGCGGCCCCAGCGATCCTGCGCCTGCCGCACCATGGCTTCCACAGACGCCAGGGGCGCCGGCAGGCCACTGGCCTTGCCCGGTGCGATGAAAGCGCTTTGCTGGGCGCTGAACGCCTGCCGCTGCTCGATCGTCTTGATGCCCGCCTGCTGCCCCCAAGGCATGTACAGGGCCATCAGCGTCACCAGGCCGGTATAGGTAATCATCACATGAAACGGCAGGGCCAGCACCGACAGCCCATTATGCGCATCCAGCCAGGAACGCTGCCCCTTGCCCCAGCGGAAGGTAAAGAAATCGGCAAAGATCTTCTTGTGCGTGATGATGCCGCTGATGATGCCAACCAGCATGAACATGGCCGCCAAGCCCGCCAGGTAGCGTCCCCAGGCGATCGGCATGTAGTGAAACTGGAAATGGAAGCGATAGAAGAAATCCCCGCCCATCGTGTCGCGCGCCATGACCGGACGGCCCGTGCGCGGGTCGAGATACCCTTCGGCGAACTGACGCGGCCCGTCCGCCGCACGCCAGAAGGCATAGCCGGTCTGGCTGCGGCTACTGGGCGGACGCAAGGCCCATTGCGTTGCGCTGGTGCCAAAAGCGTCGGCCGCACGCTGCGCGGCCAGCGCCGGATCCGGGGCTTGAGCCTGCCAGCTCAGTTCCGGCCGCATCCATTGCGACAATTCATCCTTGAAGTAGGCGGCGGAACCCGTCAAGAACATGGCGTACAGCACCCACCCCAGCAACAGGCCGGCCCAGGCATGCAAACCCGCCATGCGCTGGCGCAAACCCGGCCCGCTAAGGCGCGCTGTGCCGCGCTTCATGCCGCCCCCGCCAGCCAGACCTTGCCGGCGGCCAGCAGCAGCGGCACAGCCGCGGCCAGCAGCCCGCCCCAGGCGCGTGCCGCGCTACGCGCCGCAAACACCCAGATGACCGCCGCCGCATACACGGCAAAACTGGCCAGCATGCCCGCCAGCACCGCCTGTGAGACATCCACCGGCAGCGCCAGCGGCGCTACGCTGGCCAGCGCCGCCAGCGCATAACCGCCGAATGCGGCGGCGATGATCCGGGCAATCAAAAGTCCACCGAGGCCGACACCATGACCGTGCGGCCCGCGGCATTGGTCAGGTATGTGCCGCTGGCAAGCCAATAGCGCTTATCCGTCAGATTGTCGACATTGACGCGCAGCGCGACGTCCTTGCCGGCGATCCGAGTGAAGTAACGCGCGCCGACATCGAAACGCGTCACCGCCGGCAGGCGATACTGGTTGGCGTTATCCAGATAGGTCGAAGACGTATACAGCACGCGGCCACTCAGGCTCAGGCCATCCACCCACGGGGCATCCCAGTCCAGGCCCAGGTTGAAGGCGCTGCGCGGCACGCCGGGGGCGCGGTTGCCGTCGTTGACGCCGCCCGGCGTTTCGACCAGTTTGCCGTCGATGAAGGAAGCGCCCGCCATCAGGCGCAAGCCGGGCCGCAGTTCGCCATAGGCGTTCAGTTCCAGGCCGCGATTGCGCTGTTCGCCGAAATAGCCGTAGACGTTGTCGGCATCCGCCTGTCCCGACGGGCGCGCAATCTGCCAGATGGCCGCCGTCGTCGTCACACGCCCCCAATCGACCTTGACACCGGCTTCATACTGTTTGGATTTGTACGGATCGAGGATTTCTCCTTTATTGGCATAAGACGCGCCCACGATCGTGCCACGCGTCAAGCCCTGGGTGAAGTTGGCATACAGCGAAACGTTTTCCAGCGGTTTGACCACCACGCCGGCGAGCGGCGAGACCGCGCTGGCCTTGTAGGCGCTGCTCAGGGCGCCCGTCGTGGTGTCGAAACTGTCCACGGCCACGGTCTGGTGACGCGCGCCGAGCATCAGCAGCACACGATCATCCAGGAAGGACAAGGTATCGGCCAGGGCGTAGCTGGTCAGCTTCGTCCTGGATGACTTGACCGGATCATTGCGCACGGCCGGTTCGGCGGGCAAATGGGCAGGGTCATAAATATTGGAACTGCCAATGGCGGAGCCCGCGCTGAAGGCGGTGCCTTGTTCCTGATCCGTATAGGTCACCCCCAACGCCAGCCGGTGGTTGACAGGCCCGGTATCGAATTTGAAAGCAAGGCCCGCATCACTGCTGAATGTCTTCGAATCGGTGTCATAGAACGAATTGACGACGCGGTAGTTGCCCTCGGCATCCATGGCCTGCCCGCCATAGAATGCCTGCGTCAGCGGGAATACCTGGCGGTTCTTGCCTTCGCGGTAGCCCGCGGCGATATGCCCGGTGATCCGGTCGTTGAAGTCATATTCCAGACGCGACATGACGGTGCTGTCCCGCTGTGTCAGGCGTGTGCCCGGATAGAAATTGATGCGGCCGTCCGGCGGCGCCGGCAGTTCGTCCAGGCCGGTCTGGAAGCCGATCTGCGAACGGACGTTTTCCAGTTCGTCCTCTTGGTGGATCAGATCCATGGACCAGCGCAGCTTCTGTCCGCGATAATCCACGCCCAGCGCCGCCATGCCCAGGCCCTGGTCGCCATCGTATGTGGTGGCTTCGCCACCGCGCTTGAGGCCGTTGAAGCGCACCCCCCAGGCATTGTCTTCGCCGAAACGCCGGCCGAAATCGATCTGGCCGGTGAAATTGGACTGCGTCATATAGCCCAGCGTCACGCGGTTCAGGGGCTCATCGTCGGCGCGCTTGGTGACGATGTTGACCGAGCCGCCCACGCTGCCATTCATGTTGATGCCGCGCATCAGCGTGCCCGGCCCCTTCAGCACCTCGACGCGCTCCATGATCTGCACTGGCAGGCGGCTGGGCGCCACCAGGCCATACAGGCCATTGACGCTGACATCGCTCAAGCCATAATTGCTGCTGACGGTAAAGCCGCGGATGACGAAGTCCTCGCCGAAACCGCCGGTCGAGGTAATCGCCCGCACCGACGCGTCGTTGACGATCACATCGGCCAAGGTGCGCGCCTGCTGGTCAAACAGCAATTCGGCGGTGTAGTTGGTGACGCTGAACGGCGTGTCCATGACGTCTTCCGCGCCCAGCAACCCGAGACTGCCGCCGGTTGCGACCTGGCCGCCGGCATAGGCTGGAGACAAGTTGCCCAGAATGCCGCCATTGACCGTGACCGTATCCAGCTGCGTGACGGCACCCGACGACAGCATGATGTTATTGCCATCGCGCGCATACTGGATATCCGTGCCCTGCAGCAGCTGCCGCAGGGCCATCTCGGGCGCATAGGCGCCCGAGATGGCCGGCGCCGTCCTGTCCGCGACGATATCTTGCGAGAAAAAAATCTGCAGCGAGGTCTGCTCACCCAATGCCAACAGCGCCGCGCCCAGCGGCTGCGCCGGGATGCTGATCTGAACAGGGTTGTCCTGCGCCATGGCGACCTGTGGCGCCAGGGCGCACGCCAGCGCCAGAGACAAGGCCAGGGACGTCATGCCGTGGCGCATGGCCTGCGCGCGCCGCCGCGCCGGACGATTTGGTTCGACTGTGTTCACGATCCGATGTTTTCCGTAGGAATGGCTGTGCGCCGGGCGACGCCAGCCGGTTATTCAACGTTAAAGCGCGTTCCCTGCGTCATGCGCAAGAACTCACCCCGCCTATCTCTTATGACGCGCCACCCGCCCTTTCACCGGAATGAGAATCACAATTATTAAGTAACTTAATGTTATATTGACGCCCTGTTTTGGGATTCCACGTCTGTTTCAGAATAAGAATGAGAATCGGTTATCATTCTAAAACTCTCCTCTCAGCACCTCGTCGTCTTGCCATGTCCCGCTTTGCCAAACTGAAAAAAGGTTGGCTCACCCCCTACGCAGAACTGTTCGGCACCTGGAATCGCACCAGCGCCGCGCGTGAAGACGCGGAAGACGCCATGCACGACACGGTGCTGGGCATCCTGGAAAACGGCGCCGGCCTCATCGAGAACCCACGCGCCTACCTGGCGCGCGGCATGGCAAACCGCCTGGTCAGCCGCCATCGTCATGAGCGTGTGCTGGACATGGCTTCCCTGCATGATCTGCCCGAATCCGAGCACCCCGCCTCACAAGGCCCCGACGCAGGCGCGCAATTCCAGGAATTGGCCGATGCCCTGGCCACCGCCCTGGAAACCCTGCCGCCGAAATGCCGCACGATCTACATCCTGCACCGTCTGGAAGGGCGCACACACACAGAAATCGCCCATGAAATGGGGCTGTCGCGCAGCATGATCGAGAAATACATGACTCGCGCGCTACGCCATCTCCATGCACAATTAAGCCACTATGCACCGTATTGACCGCTTGATTGGCATCGGCCAACATGAGCCGATGCAAACCGCCCGCCCCACGGCACCGCCCGTCGCCGCGGCCATGCCGCAGCCGCGGATTCCCTGTTCATGACGCCGTGATGCCTGTCCCGCCTCCCTCCACTGCTGCGGATCACCCGCGCGATGCCGCACAATGGTTCGCGCGCATGCAATCCGGCGAAGCAACCGGGCAAGACCGGCAGGCGTTCGACGCCTGGCTGTCCGCCAATCCCGCGCATGGGCGTGAATATCAGCGCCTGCGTTTCCTGTGGGACGCCACACTGCTGGTGCCGCAAGAACGCTTGCGCGGCATGCTGGCGCAAAACGCCCCCGTCGAGATGCCGCCGCGCACCGGGCTGTCCCGCCGACGCTTTGGTGCTGGCCTGGCGGCAGCGGGCGCGCTGGCGACCGTGGCCTTCGGGGCGAACAGCCTCTTGCGCTCGCCGGCCGCAACGCTCACTGTCTCCACGCGCAGGGGCGAACGTCGCCAATGGACACTGCCGGACGGTTCGGAAATCCACCTGAACACCGACACGCTGGCCCAGGTGCGCTTCTTCGAAGACCTGCGCCAGGTGACGCTGCAGCACGGCGAAATCCTCTTTCAAGTCACGGCGGACGCCACGCGTCCATTCGTCGTGGACACCGGGCTGGGCCAGGTCATTGTGACGGGCACCCGATTCAATGTGCGGCGCGAGGCCGACGCGCTGCAAGTCAGCGTGGCATCGGGTGCTGTCCAGCTGCGCAGCGGGCACTGGTGGAACCGCAGCGAACGCCGCCTCGTCGCCGGCCAGCAGCTCATCGCGGACACGGCCCACGGATTTGGCGACATTCACAATGCCAACGTCGGCGACATCATCGCCTGGCAGCGCGGCAAAATCATTTTCCACGACATGCCGCTGGCGCAGCTTGTCGCGGAAATGAACCGCTACCTGCCCCACCCCGCCAAGCTGGCGGCGCGGCAACTGGGCGCCCAGCGCATTTCCGGCGTCTTCAGCATCGACGACCCGACCGCCATGATCAACGCTTTGCCCGTGATTGCCCCCGTGCGCCTGGTGCACTTGGCGGATGGCTCGGTGCGCATCACCGCGCAGTAGCGGGCGGCCATCGAAAAAACCCAGGTAAGATGGAAGCACCATGGATTCTTTGACTCAAATCGTGCTGGGCGCCGCCGTCGGCGTGGCGGTCATGCGGCGGCGCACCGCGGTGTGGAAGGCCGCGCTGTGGGGCGGCGTGGCGGGCACACTGCCCGATCTGGACGTGTTTTTCTCGCACGGCGACCCCATCCTGGACATGGTGCTGCACCGCGCGGAAAGCCATGCCATTTTCTGGCAGACCCTGTTCTCCCTGCCTTTCGCCTGGCTGGTGGCGCGGCTGCATGGCGAACAAACGCAATGGCGCCGGTGGTGGCTGGCCTTGTGGCTGGCGCTGGTGACGCACGCATTGCTGGACGCGCTCACGGTCTATGGCACGCAGCTCGGCTTGCCGTTCACCGACCATCCCTATGCATTGGGCAGTGTGTTCATCATTGATCCAGCGGTGACCTTGCCTTGGCTGATCGGCCTGTTGCTGGTGCTGGCCCGCCGGGGCGACGCCCGTGGGCAAAGGGCCAATCTCTATGGGCTGATGGTCGGCGGCGCCGTGCTTGCGCTTGGCGCAGGATTGCAGGCGCAGGTGGAACACCATGCCCGCGCCAGCCTTGCGCTGCAGGGGGTGACGCCCGAACGCGTGCTTGTGACCCCGGCGCCGCTGTCGATGCTGCTGTGGCGCGTGGTGGCGATCCATGACGAACACTACTACGAAGGCTTTCATGGCCTGCTCGACCCGGCAGGCCCGATGTCGTTCGAGCGCTTCGACCGTGGCGCGCCTTATGAACCCGCCATTGCCGACATCGCCGGTGCCCAGCGCATCCGGCGCTTCAGCCATGGTTTCTACAAATTGCACGAAACCGCAAAAGGCCAGTTGGTCATCACCGATTTGCGCATGGGGATGGAGCCAAACTACAGCTTCGCCTTCGTGGTGGCCGAGCGCGGCTCGGGATTCCAGGCGCTGCCAGTGGCGCAGTCGGTGGGAGAAAACGGCGACCCCGGCATGCTGCTCGCCTGGCTGGGACAGCGCATTCAAGGCAAGGTTCTGCCCCCGCCCCGCCCTGTGCGGCCCGCCGGTTGATCGCTATCGTTTGGCGTGCTTGAATGCCGCCACGGTCAACTGCGCGGCGACCTCGTCGATGTCGTCGATGTCGTCGCCATCCGCATCGGCCTGCTTCAGGCTGGCCCGGATCGCAAGGAATTGACTCACGACATCCGCCGCCCGGGCGCGATGCTTCCTGCTGATCTTGCTTTCCCGAATCTGGCTTCGTGCTTCTGACATACAGGCCTCCGATGAGTGGATGTCAGGGATTCTACCCCAGGCAGCCACGCGCCCAGGCCCGGCGGAGCCATTATCCTGCGCCGACGGTTCCGCAGTGGCCGAGGCCCCGGTGTTCGGCAAGCCGATCGTGGCCACATCGTGCGGGTACGCGGGCACCCTCGCTCGGTGGCGGGCGGGAACGGCCTGCCCGGGCCGGGTATGATGACGGCTGATGGAAGCACAGCGGGGCTCGGGCACAGCCGTGGTGACGGCTTGCCCGGGCGACCGCCATAAAGAGGAAACCCACCCCATGGATACGTTCTCGGCGCTGCTGGTCGGCCTGCTGGCCGGATGGGCGTTGCGCATGCACGACCAGCGCACGCGCATTACCCTGCTGGGCCGCCACCTGGCCAATCTGCAGATCGAGCGCCACATGGAAACGCTGACGCAAGGCTATACCCGCGCCATCCACGAAGCCACCGAAGCGCGCCAGCTTCAGGTGCTGGCGCGCTTCGCCCAGGCCGAACAGGCCGTGGCGGCGCAGGCGCAGCGCCTGGCCGACGCATTGCAAAAAGAAGATGCGCAGGCCACCCGCATAAGCCTGCTACCCGTCCATATCCCTTACGCCACACGCTTTCTGCCGATTCCGACACGGGATTTCCGCCAGGTGCTGCAGATCCATGCGGCCGGCCTGCGCCGCGCAGCAGACAACGTGGCAGGCTGGGATGCGAAGACGCGCGCCTACCACCTCTCGGCCGAACTGTACTTGCTGCAACACAGTTGCCACTGGTTCTGCAAATCACGCGCCGTGGCCAATGCCCGGCTGATGCTGCGCCACCAGGTCGATTACCAGAAAGTGCTGGACTCGGTATCCGACGCGACCCGCGCGGCTTATCGGCAATGGCTGCAAGGCGCCGGACAAGCGGCCCATTAGTGTCCTGTTTGGCTAATTCAAATACTCATCTTCGGCGCCTGGGCTTGCCATACTGCGTTGCAAATCCTCGCGATAGCACTGGCTATCGCTGCGGTTTGCGCCTTGTCTGACAAGCCCATGCATCCGAATCCGAATACACGAACTAACCAAACAGGACACTAGCACGGCGGCGATACAACCCCGGAACCCGGCACGGGACGCGGCTTCCCGAGCGGCAGGATGCTATATTTAATTTTGATGTAAATCATTCTCATTTATAATACCTGCATCGATGTAGACAGAATCATTGGGAGAACGCCATGACCGAGCCGGCAACCAGGCCTGCCTGCATGCAGCAGTTCACGACGCAGGAACCCAGCCTGGGCGACTGGCAGCGGGCGACGCTGGACGGCAACCAGGCGCTGGCCCATAACGATATCCAGACGGCCCTGGCCCAGTATCACACGGCACTGGGCCTGGCCGACGCGCTTTGGAGACAGCTCTCCGATCCAGATACCGCCATCGCCATGCGCGTGGTGTCGCACCACAACTTGGCCGAGTTGCACACGCGCACGAGGCGGCCCGATTTGGCGGCCACGCATTTCTATCAGGCCCATGAGTTGCTCTACGAGATCACTCAGGATGCCTCGCTCGACTTGCGCTGGCGCGCGGCAGCCCGCCGCCACAGCAGCGTGGCCCGTATCGAACTGCTGCAGTTTCTGCACCGGCACCCAGGCCACGAACGGGCCGGCCATGCCGCCGCACTGCCGTGGCAAGACCCCGCCGAGACACAACACTGAATCCAACCGCCCGGCGAGATGCGCGCCATGTCCCGGGCCAACCGCCGACAAGGAGTCCAGAATGGCCTATACCCTGCCCGAAATCCCCTATGCCTACGACGCGCTTGAGCCTCATATTGATGCGGCGACGATGGAAATCCATCACACCAAGCACCACCAGACCTACGTCAACAGCTTGAATGCCGCGCTCGCGGAGGCCAAGCTGGATGCCGACGAACCAGTCGACGCGCTGGTCAAGCGCATCGACACCCTGCCCGAATCGGTGCGCGGCGCCGTGCGCAACCACGGCGGCGGCCACGCCAACCACAGTCTGTTCTGGACCGTCATGTCGCCGGACGGCGGCGGCCAGCCCCAAGGCCCGCTGGCCACAGCCATCGAGACAACGCTGGGCGGCATGGCGGCATTTCGCGACGCCTTCACCAAGGCCGCGCTGACCCGCTTCGGCAGCGGCTGGGCCTGGTTGAGCGTGACCCCCGCGGGCCAGCTGGTCGTGGAAAGCTCCGCCAACCAGGACAGCCCGCTGATGCATGGCAATACGCCCGTGCTGGGGCTGGACGTATGGGAACACGCCTACTATCTGAAATACCAGAACCGCCGCCCGGAATATATCGCCGCGTTCTTCAACGTGATCGACTGGGATGAAGTGGCGCGCCGCTACCAGGCCGCCATATGAGCAGCCGCGCCGCACCGCCTTACCCCTCTCCGCATGCCTGATCACGACGTCCCGCTCCTGGCCCCACCCGCCCCACTCCGGTTCAAGCGGGGCGGACGGCACGCACGCCCGTGGATCGGAGCGGCCCTTTTCTGCCTGTGCCTCATGCCGGGCGCGGCGCCCGCCCAAGAGGGCTCAAACAGCGTCCAGCCCCGCAGCGAAGACCTGGTCGGCGAAACCGTCGCGGATCGCCCCTCGGCATATTATCGGTTCGAGACACACGCGCTGGAGTCCATCGACGGCAAGCGGCATTACCGGATACAGATCGGAATCCCCCGCACGCACGCCCCTGCGGGCGGCTATCCCGCACTCTATATGCTGGACGGCAATGCCGCGCTCGATACGCTGGGCGACCCGGATCTCGAATGGCTTTCCCGCCGGAACCCGCCCGTGTTGGTGGCAATCGGCTACGACGTCCCCACGCGCAATGATGTCGTCGCCCGCGCTTACGACTACACACCGCCGGTCGTCGAGAATGGCCGACCCGTCGCGCAGCCCGTGGTGCGCGGGCGGCCCGGGGGCGGCGCCGACCGCTTCCTGGCCTTCATCGAAACCCGCATCAAGCCGCTGGTGCGCGCACGCGCACGCGTCAGCGGCGAGGAGTCCCTCTGGGGCCATTCCTACGGCGGCCTGTTCACGCTCCACACCTTGTTCACGCGCCCGGAAAGTTTCTCCCGCTATGTCGTCGGCGACCCTTCCGTCTGGTGGTATGACGGCGCCCTGATGCGCGAATGGGAGGCGTTCGACAAACCCAGGGCAACAGGTAAACGCGTGGCCATCCTGGTCGGAACCAAGCCGCACGAAGGCGGCAGACCGGCTCCTGCCGCCCTCCCCATCCAGACGGTGGACGGCAGGACGCTGGACTCGCGCAGCGCCGCCCGGGAAATGGCGGCGGGCCTGCTGGAAAACGCCGCACAGGCCACCTACGAAACCTTCCCCGAGCAGGGACACGGCGGCATGCTCCGCGTGTCCCTGGAACGCGCATTGCAAATCGCCGCCGAGCCCAAAGCACAAGGGCTCATAATCACACACCACCCAAACCATTCAAGCCAATAGCACACCTCGCCGTCATGATTCGAGGCAAGCAAGCTCGCTATAAAGTCATGTATATTTCGATGATTGCCCATCTGCGCAATACGCTGCGGCGGAGCAGCCCGATCGACCTTTCAGCGGAACACGAGCCATGAACGGGGCCCCCGTTTTTTTTGACACCGCCACGCTGGACGCCTGGCTGGCGGAAGACCTAGGCATCTTCGACCTGACCAGCACGCTGCTGGGCATCGGGACGCGGCCAGCCAGGATCGCCTGGGTGGCGCGCCACGCCATGACGCTTGCCTGTACCGAAGAAGCCGCGCGCATGGTCGGCATGCAGGGGGGCACGGTCACCCACTGCCTGCCCAGCGGGCAATGCGTGGCGCCAGACACTGAAATCATAACGGCGCAAGGCGCGGCCCAGATGCTGCTGAACTGCTGGAAGGTGGGCCAGAACCTGCTGGAATACGCCTGCGCGGTCGCCACCCGCACACGCGCCATGGTCAACGCCGCAACCCAGGCCAACCCGGAAATCGGCATCCTGACCACCCGCAAGCACCCGCCTGGATTGCGCCGCGTGGCACAAAAGGCCGCGCTGGCCGGGGGCGCCTTCCCGCACCGGCTGGGCCTGTCCGAAACTGTGCTGATTTTCCCCCAGCATCGCGCCCTGATGCCGGGCGGCTGGCAAGATGTCCGCCAGGCGCTGGCCACGCATCGCAGGCACCTGGCCGAAAAAAAATTGTCATCGAGGCGCATACCTACGAGGATGCCCGCGAAGCGGCCCGCAGCGGCGCCGACGTCATCCAGTTCGACAAGGCCGAGCCCCGGCAACTGATGCAATGGTGCCCGCGCCTGCGCGCCGAGTGGCCGCACCTCGGCCTGCTCGCCGCCGGCGGCATCCGCCTCGACAATGCGGCCGCCTACGCCGCCACGGGCGTGGACGCCCTGGTCACCAGCAGCCTTTACTTCGGCCCGCCGGCCGACATCGGCGTGCGGATCGAGGCCGCCGCGCCTCTCGCATAACCCACGACAGGACAACAACCATGACGCATACACTGCTCGACGATCTCCTCGGGGAAACCCGCCAACGCCTGGGCCCCGCCCTGGACACGATCACCCTGAAGCGCGCCGTCACGGGCATTTTCTTCATCGGGGTCGAACTCGACAACGGTTGCTGTGGCCTGGCCGCCACCCCGATCAAGGAAATCCCCGCCGCCGTCTGCTGTTCCAGCTCACTGAGCGCCCTGCCCTCCCCGGGCAAACTGCGGGGCCGGCCCGTCACCGATGTATTGGAAGACCTGGCGCCCGGGGCGAGCCCCATGCGACGCGCCATGGCCATCGCCACCCTGAATGCCCTCATCGAAACCCTCTGGCGACAAGACGGCACCCCTGCGGCCGCCCGGGTGAGCGAAGGCGACGCCGGCCAGGCCCTGGCGCTGCGGCCCGGCGAGCGCGTCGTGCTGGTGGGCGCATTCGCCCCCTACATGCGCGCTTTCCGCAAAGAAGGGCGTGACTACCGCGTGCTGGAAATGGATCCAGCCACCCTGCGGCCCGACGAAATGCCGCACTACGCACCGGCGTCCGATGCGCCGCAGATCATCCCCTGGGGCGACGTGCTGATCAGCACCGCCACCACGCTGATCAACGGCTCGCTGGACGGTTTGCTGGCCTGCGCCCGGCCCGGCATGCGTATCGCCCTCGTCGGCCCCACGGCGCCAATGTTGCCCGACCCCTACCGGGCACGCGGCATCCAGGTGGTGGGCGGTACGCGGGCGCGAGAAGCCGGGCCGCTGCTCGATCTGCTGGCCGAAGGCGCGTCCGGCTACCACCTGTTCGAGAAATCGGTGGAACGGGTCAACCTGATCCTGGACTGAAGCGGACGGGATGGCGCAGCGGCGCGCCCGCTTATATATTCATCTGATCCGGCGGCACGCCCTCAGCCAGTTTCGCGGCACAGTCGGGCACCCGGCGCAATGCCATATCCGCGCCAAGCCCGAAACAGCTCATCGAGATCGAGCCCATGGCATGGCCCCGCACCAGGGGTTCGAGCGGGCGGTTTTCCGCTGCGGCCAGCCCCGCCAAATAAAGCAGCGGAATGAAGTGATCCGGCGTGGGCACGGCCAGATCGTAATCGGGATGCGATACCATCCGCAGAAGATCACCGGGGGCCTGTGTCACTTGATCCGCCACGGCATCGTCGAAGCGCTCTGCCCAATCGTAGGCCTGAGCCGGGCCGCGCCGCCGCAGTGCGCTCAGATTGTGCACGACGTTGCCGCTGGCGACGATCATGACGCCCTGATCCCGCAGCGGCGCCAGGCTGGCGGCCAGCGCCAGATGGTATTCCAGGGGTCTGAGCGCATTGATGGACAACTGCAGCACGGGGATGTCGGCTTCTGGGTACAGGTGCGCCAGCACCGACCAGGCGCCATGGTCGATGCCCCATTGATCGCGATCCAGGCCGACCCACTGGGGCTTGAGCTGTTCGGTGATTTCCCGGGCCAGGTCGGTGTCGCCCGGCGCCGGATACTGGAAATCGAACAAGGCCTGCGGAAAGCCGTAGAAATCATGGATGGTGCGCGGCTGGGGCATGGCCGTAATCGCCGTGGCGCCAAAGTACCAGTGCGCGGAAACCACCAACAAGGCCCGGGGCCGTGGCAAGTGCCGACCAAACGCCCGCCACGCCTCGGTGTAGCTATTTTGTTCCAAGGTGTTCATCGGGCTGCCATGGCCGATGAAAAGGGCAGGCATCTTGCTCATGCAGGGCTCCTTGATCAAGTGGTTTGCTTACCCGCTACGATACGCCAGTTCGGTGTCACAGTGCGCCAATCCGCATGTTGATGGGCCATGTGATGGTGCGGCGAACGTTTTCATCGCCCCACGCCGATGAAATATCGCCGGCAAAGCCAAGCAGCACCGCTTCACGTCCAGCCTCCTTGGCGCGGCGAACCGCCGACCAAGTCAGAAGGTAGCCCAAGAACTCTGTCAGGTGCCAATGCGCTTTGATTTCCAAAGGCGGCGCGACCAGTTCTTCGAAAGGAAAATCGATGGTCGCATAGCCGGTATCGACCAGCTTTCGTTCTGGCGGCCAGTAGGGGCCGATCTCATCCCGGTAGAAGCGCTGGAATCGTTCATCGAGGGCGGGTTCGAGATTCAGCACGCCGTAGCTGATCAGCGCCAGCACACAGCCTGGTGCCGCAATGCGCCTGGCCTCTTGATAGAAACCAGGCAGATTGAACCAATGCGCCGCCTGCGCCGCAGTGATGAGGCTTGCGGAGCCGTCGGGCAACGGCAATTGTTCGGCCGGCGCACACTGATAGGTGATGCGCGCGTCGGGCACGATATTCGCAATCTGGTCGGCGCTGGGATCCAGACCGACAACGGCATTGAAATGCGGCGCAAGGCATCGCGTCAGTTGCCCGTTGCCACACCCCACATCGACCGCCATCCGCTTGTCTGGCGCCAACGAAGCCAGATAGGCGGTCAGTTGCGGCGGGTACTCGGGGCGGAAGCGCGCATACGCCCGGCCTCCTTGTTCAAACCAGTTCCTGATTGGGTTGGCGCGACTTGGCATGGGCTTGACCTTCTATGCGGTTAGCTTGTTTTTAGCGACTGTGATTCGATCCGAGAACCCTTGGTTCTCCAAGGCCCGGGCAGCCCTTTCCAGAGACAGCAACAGGGGATGGCCGATTTCTTCTTCAAGGCTGGCAATGGCGGCAAAGGTCGCAACCCAATGCGACTCAAGTTCAGCCACTAGCGTTTGCCCGAGTTCGGTGAGTTGGATTCTGCTCTTGCGTCCATCTTTAAGCGCATGGCGCGCGATGAGGCCATCGCCTTCCAGGAGGGCGACACTTTGACTGATGGCGCCCTGGGTCAGGTGGGTGTGCGCTGTGATGTCTGTGACTGTCTGGGCGCCTGCGTGCAGTGCGCGAAGAACCGGGGTGTAGCGAGCGCGGTAATTCAGGTTCATCGTTCGGTAATGCGCTTCTGCGCCTTGTTCGACCAGTTCGCCGACGTAGCGGAGCAGTTCTCCCAGGCCGGGTTTTCCTTTTGAGTGCATGGGCCGAATAATACATTAGTGCTAATGTAAATTGCAATAGCTGCAATAGCGAGGGGCGCCACCGCTCGCCGCAATGGCAGCATCCGCTGCACGCAAGACTGCATCACGAACGAAAGACGACACCGGCAAGCCGCGCAAGGCAGCGGCCTTGGTGATACGCGTCACACCAGAAGACACAGCGTCGATACGGCTGGCCCCTACCTGAGCCGACTGCGCTTGATCTCTGGGGGCGTTGCCGCATTGCGCCTACGTTCGCCGGTAGGTGCCAAGGACACGCCCTCCAATGGCTCGAACAGCGCTGTGAGCGTGATGCCCAACGCATGACAGATGTTGGCCAATGTCTCTATGGAAGGATTTGCAATCCCGCGTTCAATCGCAGAGATGTACGTCCGGTCGATGTGCGCCTCAAAAGCCAGTGTTTCCTGGGACTTGTCAGCCGCATGGCGACACTGCTTGACCCGCTTGCCCAGGGCGATGCAGATGGGGGACGACGAAACGGTTGAGGGCGGAGAGTGTTTGGTAGCCATGCCTGGGAAGCATGCCTACTTGAAGGCCAACTAACGACGCTATAAATACTACAATTTTTGTCGTATATAATCTACAATACAGACAAGCCCAGTGATCATCCGATGGAATCCAAAGCACCGCAAGATCTCTAAAAAACTGATTCAAGATGAAATTTAAATCCATGGACAAGAACTGATCGTCCCTGAAAAATCGCTTCCTGCTTGATCAGGCAAGAAGCGATTTTTCAGGGACGATCAATTCATTACGGAGATTGAAATCATGTCGTTTTTTCCGGTGTTCCTATCCCTGGTCTGTGTTGTGCGCAACCAAGGACACCAGCTAAAAGAAATCATCCATAATGTTTCCGAAAAACTATCGCCCCTTGTTGCTGATTATGAATTAATTATCGTTGATAACGCATCCAACGATGAAAGCATCAGCATACTTAAAGATCTAACCAGGCAATCGGGTTACCCAAATGTGCAAGTCTATGCCCTGACCAAGGCGGTCAATGACGATACAGCCTCATGGGTGGGGTTGGAAAACGCATTGGGCGACTTTGTCGCAGTAATTGATCCCCTGCTGGACGATATTGATTTCTTGCCTGAAATGCTTGACAAGGCCGTAGCGGGGTCTGATGTTGTTTTTGCAAATAACCAGCAAAAACCACACCAGAACCTCGCTTACCAGGCGGCCTTTTTCGTCTTTAGTTTTTTATACAAATTATTCAGTGGGATCAACCTGGTCAAAGATGCGCCACGGTATCGGGTATTAAGCAAGCGCGTTGTAAATTATATTTTGCAGCACCCCCAGCCAGCGGTTACCTACCGCTGCTTACCCGCAACAGGCGGTTTTGCGCGCACCAATATGCAATACAGTGCCAAACCACTGACAAAAGGCACGAAGAAACTGGGGGAAAGCATCGACCGGGGAATGCATCTTCTTGTTTCGACAACGCAGGCGCCCATGCGGCTTGTCACATCGCTATCCCTGTTTGGGGCGACAGCCAACCTGTTTTATTCGGCTTATGTCGTCATTGTCGGGGTCTTCAAGATAGATGTTGCGCCAGGCTGGGTCAGTCTGTCGCTGCAACAATCGGGTATGTTTTTTTTGATTTCCTTGGTACTGCTGGTGCTTGGAGAATACATATTGCAAATGGCAAGCCTCAGCAACGAAGGGCCGCTTTATCACGTTGGCCAAGAATTCACCAGCGCCCACATGACCCGCCAAGAAAAGCTGAACATCGAAGAAGCCTCATCTTCTTTAACAAGCAGCCCGCATCGTTCAGATCGGGTTACTGCATGACCGTACAACCGTGTTCTGTTGATGCCGCCATCATTGGCGGTGGGTTTTACGGGTCTGCAATTGCAAGTTACCTTGCCAAGGCCCGTGGAATGCGCCGGGTAATTCTGCTGGAACGCGAGGCACAGCTGATGACCCGTGCCTCATACCACAATCAGGCTCGTGTGCATAATGGCTATCATTACCCCAGAAGCTTTACCACGGCCTTTCGCAGCCGGGTTAATTTGCCACGTTTTGTGCAAGATTGGCCGCAAGCCATCCAGCGGGATTTCATCAAAATTTACGCGATTGCAAGGCGTAACTCCAAGGTAACGGCCAGGCAATTTGAACGCTTTTGCCATGAAATCGGGGCGACAATCAAACCGGCCCAGGCCGGTTTAAAACAACTTTTTGAACCCCGCCTGATTGAAGATGTGTTTCTTGTCGAAGAGTATGCTTTCGATTCAACACAGCTTGCAAAATGGGCCGTCAAAGCGCTTGCGGATGCCGGGGTCAAGATATGCTATTCAACCCGCGCGCTGGCGGTGTCTTGCTTGCCGGGCGGCAAAGGTCTGCTTGTTGCCACCCGGTCACAGTCGGGGGCTACCGCGTCCATAAGCTGTCGATACGTATTTAACTGCACTTACAGCGGCCTGAACCAGCTTTCAGGCGATTTCTCAGGCACCCTGACGGGCCTTAAGCAAGAAATCACTGAAATGGCGCTGGTGCAAGTGCCTGGCGTGCTGGAAGAAATGGGTATTACCGTCATGGATGGCCCTTTTTTTTCGATGATGCCGTTTCCCGCACGCGGCCTGCATACCTTGTCGCACGTTCGTTATACGCCACACTTCAGCTGGCAGGATAAACAGGGCATTGATCCATACCACAGGCTTGACCAATACGAACGTGCCACGCGGGTTGACCGCATGGTTCGTGACGCAGGCCGCTACCTACCCGCCATACTTGAAGCAAAATATGTGGATTCCCTTTTTGAAGTAAAAACCGTTTTAATCAAAAATGAAGGGGATGATGGCCGTCCAATCTTGTTTGAAAAGCACGCCACACTGCCCGGTTGTTATTCTGTGCTAGGCGGGAAAATAGACAACATTTATGATGTTCTTGAAAAACTGGAAACAGAAGAACTGGATATTTCACCGGATTGAAAATGGAAAATTCACTGATCGGTTATTCCGGCTTTGTAGGCGGCACATTGCTCAAGCAGGCACATTTTTCCGCACTTTATAGATCGACCAATATCCAGGAAATCGAGAACCGGGAATTTGACGTTGTCGTATGTGCGGGCGCACCCGCACAAAAATGGATTGCCAATCGTGACCCGGCCGAGGATCTAAAAAAAATCAATGCGCTGATCCACCCGCTTAAAACCATCCAATGTAAAAAATTTATTTTGATCAGCACCGTCGATGTATTCAAGCATCCGGTTGGTGTTGATGAATCCACGCCAATCGACGAAACCAGCTTGCATGCCTATGGGCTGCATCGCCGTCTGCTGGAAAACTTTGTCACACAGCGATTTCCCAACCATTTGATTGTTCGCTTGCCAGGCTTGGTGGGGCCTGGCTTACGCAAAAATGTGATTTTTGATTTTCTAAACAACAACAACCTTGATGCGATTGAAAGCCGGGGCATCTTCCAATTTTATCCCATGACCAACCTTTGGCATGACATCCAAAAGGCATTGCACCTGGACTTATCACTGGTACACCTGACTGCCGCACCGATCTCTGTTGCCGATGTCGCGTTGCAGGGCTTTGGGAAACCCTTTGTCCAGACCTTAAAGAGTCCACCTGCTTTTTATGATATGCAAACGCGGTACGCGCAAAGCTTTGGCTCGCGAGGGCATTATCAGTACAGTGTTCGCGAAACCATCCAAGCAATCAGATGTTACGCGCAATCCGAACCCATCACCCTTAAAAACGAAAGCAAGGGGATGTCATGAGATTATCGATTTCAAACATTGCCTGGGACACAGCAGAAGATACTGCCGTTGCGCAACTTCTGGGCAAATTTTGTATTGATGCCATTGATGTGGCGCCCGGAAAATATTTTCCCGACCCGGTCAGCACAAAAGATAAAGAAATCACACAGATCAGGCAATGGTGGGCAGACAACGGCATCGAAATAACCGGGATGCAAGCCTTGTTGTTTGGCACAACGGGGCTTAATGTATTTGGTGACGATGCAAGCCAAACCGCCATGCTGAAACATCTGCGGGCGGTGTGTCGCATTGGTGCGGGGCTGGGCGCCAGCCGATTGGTATTTGGCTCGCCCAAAAACCGTGACCGCACCGGCCTGGATGACGCGCAAGCGCTCAGACAAGCGATTGGATTTTTTCGTCAGCTGGGGCATATCGCCCAAGAACACGGGGTCATCGTCTGCCTGGAACCCAACCCAACCCGATATGGCGCGAACTTCATGACCACCAGCGCCGAAACAAGCCACGTCGTCGCAGCGGTTGACCACGCTGCCATTCAAATGCAGTTTGATACAGGGGCCTTGACCATTAACAAAGAATCTCCCCAGGCCGTGTTGGCAAATAGTGCGGGGTTGATCGGGCACATCCACGCCAGCGAACCCGACCTGGTGCCCCTGGGCGATGGCACAACAGACCATCGCTTGATGTACAAGGCCCTATCGCAATACCTTCCAAATCATATCGTCACCCTTGAAATGGTCGCGACAGAATCCCCTATCCACGCGATTGAACGGGCGTTGACTTACGCGATCGGGCACTATCGGGCCGCACAAGGGAAAACCCAATGAAATGGCTGATCCTGGCGCTGGGGATCGCTGCAAACGCTTCGGCCAGCGTATTGGTCAAGATGGCCATGATGCCGCCCAGAAAATTTCCCTCGTTGACAGACCCTCTGGCTGCTTTAAGTAACTGACCCTTCTGGCTGGGCTTGGGCTTATACGGGGGGGCGTTCTTGCTGTACGCCGCGGCACTGGCCAGGCTACCGCTAAATGTGGCCCACCCAATACTGACATCCGGGGCGATTGCCATGGTTGCGCTTTTTTCGGTGTTGATCTTTCGCGAACATTTTTACTGGACCACGGCCGCCGGCATTTTACTTGTGATTGCAGGCGTGGCACTGATCACCGCTCGGATTGCGTAAATAGATAAATAAATAAATGAATACAATCAGCGATATTTCCCCAGAAAATCGGGCCACATGGCAAGTGCCCGCCCTGGAAACGCTGCTCTGGTTGAGTAGGCAACATCCTTACTGTGTTGTGATCCCCGTCATTAACGAAGGCGAGCGCATTAAAAGCTTGCTAAAACGGATGAAGACGGGCCGTATCCCATCAATCGCAGACATCATTATTGTCGATGGCAGCAGCACAGACGATTCTTTAGGCTTGAACGAGCTAAAACAATCAGGGATCAGAGGGCTTGTCATCAAAAAAGGGCCGGGCAAACTCAGCGCCCAGCTAAGATGCGCCTATGCCTTCGCTCTGGATCAAGGCTACGAGGGCATTGTGACGATTGACGGGAACGACAAGGATGACCCCGAAGCAATCCCGCGATTTATCGAGGCGCTAAAAAGCGGGGTCGATTTTGTGCAGGCATCGCGTTTTTTGGCTGGCGGGAAGGCAGTAAACACGCCAAAATCAAGAGACTTTGCAATTCGATATATCCATGCCCCCTGCCTAAGCCTTGCATCCGGGTTTAAATGGACAGATACGACGCAAGGGTTCAGGGCCTATAGCCGGCGGATGCTGTTGGATCCAGAAATCGCCCCTTTTCGCGATATTTTTATGGCCTATGAACTACTTGCCTATTTGTCGTACCGGGCACCTCGACTTGGATACAAGTGCGAAGAACTGCCAACGACCAGGCGCTATCCTGTTGGCGAAGTACCAACTAAAATCAGCGGGATAAAAGGTAATTTTATCGTTTTAAACACCCTTTTAAAAGCATGTTTAGGAAAATACAATCCTTCTTAAAATAAAAATATCGCCAAGAATAAATAAAACATCAAATGATCGATGCTATTCAATACCAGGCGAAAAAATTGGCAAAACCCGCAACACACCGGAGAAATATTATGGGTATCCATTTTTTCTTTAATAAAAAGAACCCTCCGTTTTATTTTGCCATATGCACAGCCATTGTGATATTTTTCTTTATATTCAATCCGCAAGGGCTTAGTTTTGACTATGGGTCTGGTAATGGACGATATGCCGACAGAGCCGATTCATTTTCTGAATATATTGTTAGAAACACCATTAAAAGAAACATTCTCAATAAGAACGACTCAAGTTTATTGCCTATCCTTACAAAGGGGTATGATGATGGAGATTACGCATACTATCCCGATGGGTATACAAAATACAGATCAAATTTAATCATACAAACCATTCCGGCTACTATTCTGGCCAAGATATTCAGGCTGAACACCGAGGCAGAGCTGGATCGTTTTTTTGTAATTCTTCGTTCAGGCAACGCGCTTCTTTTTTCAGTATTTCTTATTGGAATATTCTTACATTATTGCAGCATACAAAAAATAAATCTTTCATTTCTTGTGCCATTTATAATCGGAACCAACGCTGGGTTTATATATTTTTCTCAAAATCTATATTTTTCTTCATTTCTGATTATCTTGCCAGCCTATTACATAAGCAGGCAAATATATAATAATAAGCACTTAAACAAATTCCTGATATTATTGTTTGGGTGTTTATATTTTCTTCGAGGCTTTGAATTTTCTACGATTTTCGCATTATTGACAGCGGCTTCAGCCGCACTATTCACATCAGGCAGCCTCATAAAGAAAGCAAAAGCCGCCTCGTTGGTGTTTTCCTTAATATGCGCATCATTTGTTATTGCAATACTGCTGCACATCTTTTTTGTATCACTGGATACAGGGTTGTCTGTACATGATTCGGTGCGAGATTTATTTGCCAGAATTCAGCATCGAACCCAAAGCATTACCGGCGTTCCCTTTCCATTTGGGGTTCAATTCATAAAAGTAATGCATGACAGATGGGGGTATCCTGCATTCTCCATTAGCGCAAATGGAATTGCATTAAGCCAGCAGGCCATTATCATCGCAATGATGCTTGGATTGATTTTTCGCTTTAATAAAATCACAGATAACGAAAAAATATTATATTTATATGGGTTTTTTGGATATGCATCATGGTATATTTTTGCATATCAGCATATTATGTGGCATAACATGTACGACTGGTACATTTTTGCGCTCACAATGGGGATATCGTTTGGCTTGTTGTTGATTTTTTATCTTTCTTTATTGATTGAGCGCTTTCAGCACAGAACCTGACCATGCCCGATTGGATCTCTTTGGCGAGAAGCTTCAGCGCAAGATGCCGGCCAGCAAGGCCGGCCGCCCGCGTGCACCGCTGCGCGTGATGAATCGCCCTGCTGTATTTGAAGCACGCCTTTAACGCGTCCGACGAAGGCGTGATGGTGGTCAAATTTATTGCTCTGCTTGATCATGGCTCCATTCTCTCAAAGGTTGGAGCCTCCTCAAACCCCGGGGGGATTCACCCTCCCTCGTCGCATCCTTGCCCTGTTTGACCAGAGAGCCAAGTCAGCGGGTGAAACTCGATTCGGCTTTATCGCTCAGATGACGCTCACGCACTGACGTCCCAAAAAAAACAGCACGCATCCCCACCCCCTACCGTATCCAATTGATATGGACGATGATAGCGCAGACGATTCCCCGTGTGCGGGGCCGCCCTTGGGGGCAATCAATTTGCATCTACAATCTGCTTGTAATCCGATTAAATTGAATCTACAATTAGAATCATGGAAATCGAATACGACCCCGCAAAGAGCGAGCGCAACATACAAGAGCGCGGCTTGTCGTTCGATCTTGTTGCAGACTTCGATTTCGATACCGCAGTCATCAAGCTCGATACCCGTCGTGACTACGGCGAAGATCGATACCAAGCGTTCGGGCTGATAGGGCGTCGCCTGTATTTCCTGGCATTTTCCTTGCGTGGCAATGCGGTTCGTGTCATCAGTCTAAGAAAGGCCAACTCCAGAGAGGTGCGTTTTTATGAGCAAGAAACCCAATCCAGCACTGATTGATGAGGATGCTCCCGAATGGAGCGAGTCCGACTTCAAGAAAGCCAAGCGACTATCGGATATGCCCGCCGAATTTCAACAGGCGATCCGGCGCGTTCGCGGACTTCAAAAATCCCCGACAAAGATTCAGACCACTATTCGCTTTGATCAAGACGTCTTGGAGGGACTGAAGGCTACCGGGCAAGGGTGGCAGACTCGCGTCAACGATGCCATGCGAGAGTGGCTGCGGGTGCATCGTAAGCACCCGGTAAACCCGTCTTGACGACCGCGTTCAAGTGACGCGAGTCCACCGATGCGGCAGCAGCTCGGCGATCAGATGGCTTTTCTGCGTCGGCAGACGCGTGAGCACGTCCTTCAGATATCCGATTCGTATTCCTCGGCTCGCAGCTTATGCTCCACACTTCCTTCCCACGCTCGGCCCCCCTGGCGCAGTTGCGCTTCACTTCATTCGCTGTGATCAACTTATGGCGGGACTTGCACCCGCAGGCGTGCGCCCATGCTGGGCGCACAAAGAATAAAGGCTTACACACCAAAGCGTGTAAGCCCTTATTTTTACTGCTTTTTCGTGGTCGGGACGGCGGGATTCGAACTCGCGACCCCTTGCACCCCATGCAAGTGCGCTACCAGGCTGCGCTACGCCCCGAAAGAAAAAGATTCTAGCACATAATTTAAATCTTTTCAGGCAACCTGCTGGGCCGGCGGGGTAAAAATATTGCGGCGCTCGATGAACAGGGTGGAGCCGGGCTGTTTCTTGGCCTGGGACTTGGCCTCGCTGGCGGCCTGGGCGATCTGGTGGCGCGATTGGTAGACGCCGGGATCCACCGGCACCACGCCCAAGGACAAGGTGGGCAAGCCAAAGCGGCGCAGGCGGCCCTGGCGGTCTTCGGTCTGGTATTCGCGGACATCGCCCTTGCCGGCCTCGACCATCAGCTGCGCCATGCCCTGCGAGAAGGCATCCAGCATCCGCCGGCAGCGGGCCTGCCAGTCGGCGCTGCGGAACAGCACGATGAAGTCATCGCCGCCGATATGACCCAGGAAATCCCGCTCGCCGTCGACGTGCGCGGACAACACCCGACTGAGCAAGCGGATCACGTCGTCGCCCAGGCGGTAGCCGAAGCAGTCGTTGAACGGCTTGAAATGATCCAGGTCGGCATGGCAGACGGCAAAAGGCAGATTGCTGGCCAGGTAGCGCTGGATCTGGCGGTCGATGGGGACATTGCCCGGCAGCTGGGTCAAGGGGTTGGCGTGGCGCGCGGCCCGCAGCTGCAGGCGATTCAAGGCTTGCAGCAAATCCTGGCTGGAACCCACCCCCAAATAGCGCCCGCGGCCCGTGATGATGAAATCGGTGGCCAGGGCATGGCCTTCGGCTTCGGCCAGCCAGCGACTGAGCGTCAGCAGCGGGGTGTGCATGTCCACGATCAGGGGCTTGCTGTCCATGAACAGGCGGCACGGGCTGGCCCCATACAGTTCGCGCTGAAACGGCAACGAGAACCGCTCGATCAGGCTGCTGCGCTTCAGCACCCCGATGGGCATGTCGTTTTCGACGACCGGAATCGTGTAGAGATCGGGTTTGGCCAGAAAAAGGCTGAAGACGGCTTCGCTGGACATCTGCGATGTCACGCTGTCGACCCGGCGCAGCAACTGCAGGGCCCAGCCCTGCGCATCCCCCTGCGGCAGGCTGGGATCGGAGCAGCAGCGCAGGGTCTCCAGGCGCTGGGCCGACAGATGCGCGGAAAGTTCGGGCCAGCGAGTGCGCACAGGCTGTCGCTGGGGCCGTTCGATGTAATAGCCCTGGGCGCAGGCGATGCCCTGGTCGCAGACGCATGCCAGTTCGTCCAGGCTTTCGATGCCCTCGGCCACCACGATGGCGCCGGCGACGGCGGCGATGTCGGAGACAGAGCGCAGGATCTGCTGGCGCAGGATATCGTCCTGGATGCCGGTAACGAAGGATTTGTCGGTCTTGATGTATTTAGGCCGCAGATTGAGCCAGCGCGTCAGGTTGGAGCCCCCCACCCCCAGGTCGTCAATCGCAAAATGCACGCCGGCGGCCTGCAATTGGTCGATCAGAGGCGACAAAGTGCCGGCTTCGTGCGCCAGTGCCTGTTCGGTGATTTCTATCACCAGCCGGTGGACGTCCAGGCCGTTTTGCGCCAGCAGCGCCGGAAAATCCAGCCCGGCGGCGGGCGCGGCCAGCAAGGCGGCCGGGCTGATATTGATGAACAGACGGCCGGGCAGGTTCAGGGCGGCGAATTGTTGGACGACCGTGCGGCAGCAGCGGTGTTCGAGCGCGATCCCCATGCCCTGCCGGCGGGCCTGGGCGAACAAGGCGTCCGGGGCATGCCAGGGCGTGCCCGGCACCCCGCGGATCAGGCCCTCGTGGCCCAGGATGGAGCCCTCGCGCAGCCAGACGATGGGCTGGAAGACGGCGTCCAGGGGATAGGACTGAATCCAGGCCGCGTCGCGGGCCGGATCGGGACATGTCGCCGTGTTGGGCGCCAGGCACGCGCCCAACATGGTATCCGTTGAAAAAGACATCAAGGGAACAAACCGTAAAGAGGAAAAACCGCACCCCAGTGGGCGGGTACGGTATTAAAACAGATCCCCACCGCGCCGGGTACTGCGAGATGGCTAAAGCAGCCCCAGCTGCAAGCGCGCCGGCTCGCTGATCATCTCCCGGCTCCAGGGGGGATCCCAGACCAGGTCGACGGTGGCTTCGTCCACGCCTTCGATATTCAGCAGCTTGTTGCGGGCTTCGTCGGCGATCATCGTGCCCATGCCGCAGCCGGCGGCGGTCAGCGTCATCTTGATTTCGATGCGGAAACGGCCCTCGGTGCTGGCGGGCAGCACGGCGCATTCGTAGACCAGTCCCAGGTTGACGATATCCACCGGGATTTCCGGGTCGTAGCAGGTGGACAGCATGGTCCAGGCGGCTTCCTCGACGGATTCCTGGGTGGCTGGGCCATCGTGGACGTGCTTGATTTCCTCGGTGGGCTCGAAGCCCAGGGCGTCGCCGTCCACGCCTTCGATGCGGTACAGGTTGCCCTCGACCATGACGGTGTAGGTGCCGCCCAGTTGCTGGGTGATGACGGCCTCGCAACCCGCTTCGATGGTGACAGGCGAGCCATAAGGCACGGTGACCGCCGGGCAGTCCCGGTTGACGATCACTTCCTGACGATTGAAACTCATGATGTTACCTCTGGTTCATCGCGTTATTCAGTAATGGCCGTGGCCTGCGCCTGCGTGATGGCGTTGTGCAGGGTATGCCAGGCCAGGGTGGCGCATTTGACGCGGGACGGGAATTCCCGCACCCCGGACAGGACTTCCAGCTTGCCCAGATCGCAGTCCGGGTGGGCTTCGGTCAGCATGGCATGGATGTTCTTGAACAGGGCCTCGACGTCTTCGATTGTCATGCCGCGCACGGCTTCGGTCATCAGCGAGGCCGAAGCCGTGGAAATCGCGCAGCCGTGGCCGATGAAGCTGGTTTCCTGCACGACGCCGTCCCGCACCCGCGCATAGACGGTCAGTTGGTCGCCGCACAGGGGGTTGTGGCCGTCCGCCCGGTGCGAGGCGTCGTCCAGCGCGTGAAAATTGCGCGGGCTGCGGTTGTGGTCGAAGATGACTTCCTGATAAAGGTCGCGCAGGCCGTCGTCGTTATCCATCATGCCTTACACCCCGAACAGTTTCTGGGCCTTGCGCACGCCCGCCACCAGGGCCTCGACGTCGCGCAGGTTGTTGTACAGGGCAAAGGACGCCCGGGCCGTGCCGGGGATGCCAAAATGCGACATCAGCGGCATGGCGCAGTGGTGCCCCGCCCGGATGGCCACGCCTTCGGTATCCAGGATCGTGCCCAGGTCGTGCGGATGGATACTGTCCACCAGAAACGACAGGATGCCCGCCTTGTCCGCGGCAGTGCCCACCAGGCGCACCCCCGGGATGGCCTGCATGGCCTCGGTGGCCTGCGCCAGCAGCGCGGCTTCGTGCGCGGCAATGGCGTCCAGGCCGATTTGCTGGACGTAGGCGATGGCCGCCCCCAGGGCGACTGAGCCGGCGATATTGGGGGTGCCCGCCTCGAAGCGCTGCGGGCCCTCGGCCCAGGTGCTGCCCTCGAAGCTGACGGTGCGGATCATGTCGCCGCCGCCCTGCCAGGGCGGCAGGTTCTTGAGGATGCCGGCGCGAACGTACAGGGCGCCGATGCCCGTGGGGCCATAGATTTTATGGCCGGAAAACGCGTAGAAATCGCAGTCCAGGGCCTGGACGTCCACCCCGGCATGGGCCACGGCCTGGGCGCCGTCGATCAGCACCAGCGCGCCGGCCTCATGGGCCAGGCGGGTGAGTTCGGCCACCGGATTGACCGTGCCCAGGGCGTTGGAGACATGCGCCAGCCCGACCAGGCGGGTGCGGGCGCCCAGCTGCGCCTTGAAGTCCGCAAGATCGAGCTCGCCGGTGTCGGTAATCCGCGCGTGGCGCAGCACCGCCCCGGTGCGGGCGCACAGCAGCTGCCAGGGGACGATATTGGAGTGATGTTCCATCCCCGTGACCAGGATTTCATCGCCGGCCCGCAAGGCCAGCCCCCAGGTTTGGGCCACCAGGTTGATGGCCTCGGTGGTGCCCCGGGTGAAGATGATTTCCTGGCTGTCGGCGGCATTGAGCAGGCCGCGAACCTGCTCGCGGGCCTGCTCGTAGAGGTCTGTCGCATGCTGGGACAACCAATGCACACCCCGGTGGATGTTGGCGTTGGACTGCGCGTAGAACTGATCCAGCGCCTGGATCATGGCGCGTGGCTTTTGCGTGGTGGCGCCGTTGTCCAGGTAGGCCAGACGGCGCTTGCGCACGGGCCGCGCCAGCAGGGGAAAATCATCGGCCAGCGCATGGCCGTCGGCGGCCCGCAGGACGCCGTCGGCGTCGGCGGTGGCCGTCAGGCCCAGGCTTTCGATTGAACTGACGGGGGCGTTCATGCGGCCTCCAGTGTCATGCCGCCGGGCAGCAGGCCGCGAATGGCGGACTCGACGCGCTGGCGCAAGGGGGCGGATTCGATGCGCGCCACGCTGGCCGCCGCAAAGGCGTAGGTCAGGATGTCGCGGGCATGGGCTTCGTCCAGGCCCCGGGTGCGCAGGTAAAACAGGCTGTCGGCGTCGATCTGGCCCACCGTGGCGCCGTGGGCGCACTTGACGTCGTCGGCGTAGATTTCGAGTTCGGGGCGGGAATCGGATTTGGCCAGGCGCGACAGCAGCAGGCTGTCGTTGCGCTGGACGGCATCGGTGCCGTCGGCCCCCGGGGCCACCAGGATACGGCCGCTGAACACCCCGTGCGCGGTATCGGCCAGGATGCCGCGATAGTTTTCATGGCTGACGCAGCGCGGCTTGTTGTGATCGATCAGGGTGTGGTGATCCACATGGCGGCGTTGGTCGACATAGTACAGGCCATTGAACAGGGTTTCGCAGCGTTCATCGGCGAAGTGCGTGGTGATGTCGTGCCGCGCCAGGCGCGCGCCCAGCGATACGGAATGCGAAGCGAAGTACGAGCCGCGCGACTGCACGGCGTCGATTTCGCCCAGGTGCCAGGCCTGGTCGGATTCTTGTTGCAGCTTCAGGTGCGTGACGCGGGCGTCCTGGGCCAGCGCCAGGCGCGTGATCGCATGATGGAAGTTGCTGGCGTGCTGCACGCCCAGGTAGTGCTCTACCACCGTGCCCTGGGCGCCGGCATCGGCCTGGATCAGGTGGCGCAGGAAATGCGCGGCCTGGGGCGAGGCCGCCACGCAGACGATATGGATGGCGTGTTCGAGCGCGGCCCCGCGGCCCAGCCGCACCCAGGCCCCGTCGCTGGCCAGGGCCAGGTTCAGGGCGCTGGTGCTGTGGCCGTCTTCGGCGGCGCCATAGGCGGCCTGGATGGCATCGGCCTGCGCATCCCAGGCTTGCGACAGCGGCTGCACCGACACCCCGGCGGGCAAGGCGCCCACATCGGACAGGGCGGCATCGTAGGCCCCGTCCACGAACACCAGCCAGTGGCCGGGTTCGCTGGCCTTCAGGGCGGCGACCTGATCCGCCACGGGCTGGGCGTCGCCATCGGCAAAGCTGGCCGCCGCCAGGGGCGACAGCGATGTGTGCCGCCAGGCATCGTTCTTGGGCGTGGGCCAGCCCAGCGACAGGAAGCGATCCAAGGCGCTGCGCCGCAGGCCGGCCAGCCAGGGCACCTGAGCCCCGGGCAGCGCGGCCGCGCGCCGGCCGAACACATCGGCCCAAATCTGCAGGTTCGCGCTCATGCCCGCGCCCCCGGCTTGACACCGATCTTCTTGGTCTTGTCGGCGGGTTTGGCGGGACGCTTGCTGGCCGTCAAGTTGACGCCCTCGATCCAGCCATAGCCCTTGGCTTCGAGTTCCAGGGCAAGTTCGCGCCCGCCGGAACGCACGATCTTGCCGTGCGCCAGCACATGCACGAAATCCGGGACGATGTAGTCCAGCAGGCGCTGGTAATGGGTGATGACGATCATGGCGCGTTCGGGCGAACGCAGGCGGTTGACCCCGTCGGCCACGGTTTTCAGGGCGTCGATATCCAGCCCGGAATCGGTTTCGTCCAGGATGGCCAGCTTGGGTTCCAGCAAGGCCATCTGCAGGACTTCGTTGCGTTTTTTCTCGCCGCCGGAAAAGCCTTCGTTGACCGAGCGGTAGAGGAATTCATCGCGCATGCCGACGAGCTTCATTTCGGCCTTGGCTTTCTTGACGAAATCCATGGCGTCGAGTTCGGGCAGGCCACGGTGGCGGCGCGCGGCATTGACGGCGGCGCGCATGAAGTAGGCGTTGGAGACCCCGGGGATCTCGATGGGATACTGGAACGCCAGGAAGATGCCGGCCCGGGCGCGTTCTTCGACGGGCATATCGAGCAGATTCTGCCCTTCGAATTCGACTGTGCCTTCGGTGACCTGATAGGCTTCGCGGCCCGTCAAAACCTGGGACAACGTGCTTTTGCCCGCCCCGTTGGGGCCCATGATCGCGTGCACTTCGCCCGGCTTGATGGCCAGATCCAGGCCGCGCAGGATTTCGTTGTCCTCGATCGAGGCGTGCAGATTGTTGATTTTCAGCATGAGATGGGTTCCTTAACCGACACTGCCTTCCAGGCTGACGCCAAGCAGATTCTGTGCTTCGACGGCGAATTCCATGGGCAATTCTTTGAAAACTTCTTTGCAAAAGCCGTTGACGATCATCGACACGGCGTCTTCCGCCGAGAGGCCGCGCTGCATGGCATAGAACAGCTGGTCTTCGGCGATGCGCGAGGCGGTGGCTTCGTGCTCGACGCCGGCGCTGGGGTTTTGGACTTCCATGGTGGGGAACGTATGCGCCGCGCATTCCTTGCCGATCAGCAGCGAATCGCACTGCGTGTAGTTGCGGGCGTTCTCGGCCTTGGGCGTCATGCGCACCAGGCTGCGGAAGGTGTTGCTGCCATGGCCCGCGGAAATCCCCTTGGAGATGATGGTGCTGCGCGTATTGCGGCCCATGTGGATCATCTTGGTGCCGGTGTCGGCCTGCTGGTAGTGGTTGGACAGCGCCACGGAATAGAACTCGCCCGTGGAATCGTCGCCGCGCAGGATGACGCTGGGGTATTTCCAGGTGATGGCCGAGCCGGTTTCGACCTGAGTCCAGGAAATATGCGAACGCGCGCCCCGGGCATCGCCGCGCTTGGTGACGAAGTTATAGATGCCGCCCAAGCCGTTTTCATCGCCCGGATACCAGTTTTGCACGGTGGAATACTTGATGCTGGCGTCTTCCAGGGCGACCAGTTCGACCACCGCCGCATGCAGCTGGTTTTCGTCCCGCATGGGCGCCGTACAGCCTTCCAGATAGCTGACGATGGCGCCTTCGTCGGCGATGATCAAGGTGCGTTCGAACTGCCCCGTATCGGCGTTGTTGATGCGGAAATACGTGGAGAGTTCCATCGGGCACTTGACGCCCTTGGGGATGTACACGAAAGAGCCGTCCGAAAACACGGCGGAATTCAGGGCCGAATAGAAGTTGTCGTTGACCGGCACCACCGAGCCCATGTATTTCTGGATCAGTTCGGGGTGCGAACGCACCGCCTCGGAGAACGAACAGAAGATGATGCCGACGTCGGCCAGCTGCTTGCGAAACGTGGTGGCCACCGACACGGAGTCGAACACGGCATCCACCGCCACCCCGGCCAGCTTGGCGCGCTCGTGCAGCGGGACGCCCAGTTTTTCGTAGGTCTTCAGCAGCTCGGGATCGACCTCGTCCAGGCTCTTGGGGCCGTCTTTCTTGGATTTCGGCGCCGAAAAATAACTGATGTCCTGGAAATCGGGCGCGGGAAAATGCACCTTGGCCCATTGGGGCTGCGGCATTTTCAGCCATTCTCGGTATGCTTTCAAGCGCCATTCCAGCATGAATTCGGGCTCGCGCTTGATGGCGGACAGGCGGCGGATCACCTCCTCGTCCAGCCCTTTTTCAAAGGTCACGGCCTCGATTTCGGTGACAAAACCGGCGTCGTAGTCGCGGTCGAGGAAGGAATCGAGCTTGTCGTTGACTGTGCTCATTTGGACAGACTCCAGTTCGGGAGGTTTGGTATGGTCTGGCGGGCGCTGGCCACAGGCGCCGCGGAAACCGGAACAGGAATGGCCTCGTCGACCATATCGGCCAGCGAAACGGACTCAAGGGTGTGGCGCACGATCAGGTTGATGCGCTGCCAGTGGGTGCGGATATGACAGGCGCCCTCGACGCTGCAAGCCCCCGGCATGGCCGTGCATTCGGTCAGGCCGAAGGGCTGGTCTTCGAGGGCGTCGATGATTTCGGCCACATTGATCTGGCCGGCATCGCGTCCCAGGCGGTAGCCCCCGCGCGCGCCGCGAATGCTGACGACCAACTGATGCTGGGCCAGCAGCTTCAGAACCTTGCTGACCACGGGCTGGCCCAACCCCAGGGCGGCGGCGAGTTCTGCCGCGCTGCAAATATGCGCCGGACGGCCCGCCATGTGCGTGAGCACGAGGATACCGTAATCGACGATTTTGCTGATCCGCAGCATCGGCTGTTCCAGTGAAGAATTTCGGGAAACCAAATAGTACCGCTTTGGTACAGTATAGGTCAAACCCTAAGTTGATTTATCCCTGTTTATTCCACGGCGGATTGCTGCAACTGCCACATCCGGGCGTAGCGGCCATCCTGTGCCAGCAGCGCCGCATGGGTGCCCTGCTCCACGACCCGGCCCGCATCCAGCACCAGGATGTGGTCGGCCTGCACGATGGTGGACAGGCGGTGGGCGATGATCAAGGTGGTGCGGCCCTGGGCAATCCGGTTCAGCTGATCCTGGATGGCGCGCTCGGTGCGGGTATCCAGAGCGCTGGTGGCCTCGTCGAACACCAGAATGGGGGGAGACTTCAGCAAGGCCCGGGCGATGGCGACCCGCTGTTTTTCACCGCCCGAGAGCTTCAGCCCGCGCTCGCCGACCGGGGTGTCGTAGCCCTGGGGCAGCGCGGCGACGAAATCATGGATATGGGCGGCCTGGGCGGCGGCGTGCACTTCTTCCCGGGTAGCGTCCGGCCGGCCATAGGCGATGTTGTAGCCGATGGTGTCGTTGAACAGCACGGTATCCTGGGGAACAATACCGATGTGGGCCCGCAGGCTGGCCTGGGTATAGTCGCGGATATCCCGGCCATTGATCCGCACGGCCCCCGCCGTGGTGTCGTAAAAACGAAACAGCAGGCGCGACAAGGTGGATTTCCCCGCCCCGGAGGCGCCCACCACGGCCAACGTCCCCCCTGCCGGCACGGTGAAGCTGACCTGATGCAATATCTGCCGGTCGGGCTGGTAGGCGAAATCGACGGCGTCGAAGCACAGGCTGGCGGCATCCGTGCGCAGCACCGCCGCGCCGGGACGGTCGGCCACCTCCTGGTGGTTGCCCAGCAAGTCGAACATGCGTTCCATGTCGGCCAGGGCGTGCTTGATTTCGCGGTACACGAAGCCCAGGAAATTCAACGGCGCGTACAGCTGGGTCAGGTAGGCCGACACCAGCACCACATCGCCCACGGTCATGCCGCCCGCCGCCACCCCTCGGGCCGCTTGCCACAGCAAGGCCGTCATGCCCAGGGTGATGATCAGGCTCTGGCCCATGTTCAGCAGGTTCAGCGATACTTGGTTGTGCACGGCGGAATCCACCCAGCGGCGCATATCTTCGTCGTAGCGCCGGCTTTCATAGGCTTCGTTGCCGAAATACTTGACGGTTTCGTAGTTCAGCAAGGCATCGACGGCTTTGCCATTGGCCTGGCTGTCCAGGGTGTTCATGGTGCGCCGATACACCATGCGGCGCTCGGTCACCAAGAGGGTAAACAGGATATACGCCGCGATCGTGCCCAAAGTCAGGCCGGCAAACACCCAGTCGTAGCGCCACAGCAGAATGCCGGTGACCAGGGCGATCTCCAACAGGGTGGGCAGGATGTTGAAAACGGTGAAATTCAATAAAAACCCAATACCCTTGGTGCCGCGCTCGATGTCGCGGCTCAATCCCCCAGTGCGCCGCCCCATATGGAAACGCAGGGACAGCGACAGCAGGTGCCGGAACAACTGGCCGGCCACCTGCTGGATGGCCCCTTGGGTGACCCGGGCGAACAAGGCGTCGCGCAGTTCGCCGAATATCCCGGTGGCCAGGCGCGCCAGGCCATAGCCCAGCAGCGCGGCCACCGGCACCGCCAGCAGCGTTTCCGGCACGCCCAGGCCGTCGATCAAGTCCTTCAGGTAGACCGGCGTCAACACATTGGCCAGCTTGGCGATGACCAGACAGGAAAATGCCAGAACCACCCGGCCACGGTAGGCCCAGACATAGGGCCACAGGCTCTTGAGGGTTTGCCAATCGTCGCGGCGCGCGGGCGCGGGGCCCGTATGGGATAAACGCATGGAAAAACTTCGATGAATTAAGTGACAAGCCGCCAGGCGGCACGCTGGGTTATGCCTGTGGCTGCGCATACAATAGAGGCCATTGAAGTGAACCCGGCCTGGCCGGAAAGATTGTATGACTGTTTCGGTTTTTGACTACGAGGCGGAACTGCTGGCTTGCGCCGCCGGCGACCAGGCTGCCTTTCACGCCTTGTACCACCACGAATCTCCCGCCATGCGGGCCTTGGCGCTGGCGATGCTGGGCGCGCCCGAGCAGGCGGACGAGGTCTTGCACGAAACCTTTATCCTGATCTGGCGCAATGCCTCGGGCTACAGCCCGGCCATCGGAACCGCGCGCGCCTGGATATACAGTATTTTGCGCTACCGGGCGCTGGAGCGCCTGCGCCGTTGCCGTCTGGCGGGCGACACCGACGCCGAAAACCTGCCGCTGCCCGCCCTGAATCTGCAGTCCGGCCTGGTGCAGACCGCCTTGTCCCAGCTTCCCGGCCCCCAGCGGGACGCTTTGCTGCAAGCCTATCTGCACGGCGGCGACCCGGCCCGCATCGCGGCCCGGCTCGACCGCACCGAACCGGATATCCAGGCCTCCATCGAAGCTGGCCTCAGCCACATCGACGCGGCGGTGCACGCATGAAATCCCACCGCGCGTACTCCGATCACGAAATCGCCTGCTATGTGCTGGGGCTGGACATGCGCGAACAAGCGCAAGACATCCAGGCCCGGCTGGCGCGCGACGACGCCGCCGCCGCCCGCGCCCTGAAATGGGAAGCCTATTTTCTGGATATCGTGGACGGCCTGCCGGCCAGCCCGCCGCCGCCGGAACTGCTGACGCGGGTGCAAAACAGCCTGGGGATGGAATACATTGCGTTCCCGGGCGAAACCCGCCCCGGACACCAGCCAGAGGCCGGAACGGCCGCCAGCCCGCCCGCCGAAGACCACAAGCCTCGAGGCCGGAGCCCGCGACCACGCAAACGTCTGATGATCACGGCGGGCTTGTGCGTGGCGACGGGCCTGCTGGTGCTGCTGACCTGGGCCAGCCTGCGTCCCACCCCCAGCACGGTGCTTCAGCAAGACATCCAGCTGCCCGGCCAGACGCAATCTTAGGCTTGGCGACCGACGGCGGTTATGGGCAGTTATAGCTTGAGCAGCCCCTCGGCCTGATTGGCGGGCCGGGTGGCCTGCCCCAGCGCCTGGCGCAGTTGCTCGCGCACGGCCTGCAGGTCTTTGCGCAGCGCCTGGAGTTCGGTGCCGCTGAAGCGGACGGCGGCATCCTGGTCGTGCGGCATGTCGCCCCCATCGCCCAGACGGTTGCGCGCCCCGGCGATGGTGAAACCCTGTTCGTACAGCAGATCGCGGATGCGGCGCACCAGCAAGACTTCGTGGTGCTGGTAATAACGGCGGTTGCCCCGGCGCTTGACCGGTTTGAGCTGGGCGAATTCTTGTTCCCAGTAGCGCAGGATGTGCGGCTTGACCCCGCACAGATCGCTGACTTCGCCGATGGTGAAATAGCGTTTGGCGGGAATGGGAGGCAATGCCGTGGCGGACGCGGTGGTCATTATTCGGCCCCCCCAGGTGCGTCGATGCTGCCCTTCAGTTTTTGACTGGCGTGGAAAGTGACCACCCGACGAGCCGAAATCGGGATGACTTCGCCGGTTTTGGGGTTGCGCCCGGGGCGCGGGGGCTTGTTGCGCACCTGAAAACTGCCAAAACCGGACAGCTTGACTTCGTTGCCATGCACCAGGGCATCGCGCAATTCGGCAAAAAAAGTGTCGACCACGTCTTTGGCCTCGCGCTTGTTCAAGCCGACCCGCTCGAAGAGCATGTCGGCCAGATGGGCTTTGGTGAGGGTACGATCCGTCATCACTTGCTAATCTCCTATGTCCGCAACCGGGCCTGATGGCCCTGCACCAAGGCCTGGGTCAGGCGCTGCACGCAGTATTCGATCTGGCTTTCATCCAGCGTGGATTCCCGCCCCTGGAACCAGAATCGCAGCGCCAGGCTGCGCTGGCTTGCCGAGGCTGAATCCCGCCAGATATCGAATAGTTTAATGTCTTTGACGACCGACAGGGCGGCGTCGTCCTGGATTTGCTTGTGCAGTGTATCAAGCAATGCCTGCCAGGAAACATCCGCCTCGACCCAGACGGCCAAGTCGCGGATCACCACGGGCTGGCGGGACAGTTCCGCGGGCTGAGGAAAGACCTTGGCGGCGATGGCCTCGGCGTTGATTTCAAACACCACGGGCGCGTGGGCAAGATCCAGCGCCTGCGCCCAACGAGGATGGACTTCGCCCAGCCAGCCGATGGCCTGGCCGTCCAGCAGGACGCGGGCGCTGCGCCCGGGGTGCAGCGCCGGGTGGACGGCGGCCTCGAAGCGCAGGCCTTGGGCGCGCGCGCCCAACAGCGTTTCCAGGTCGCGTTTCAGATCGAAGAAATCCACCTGGCGCACGGCTTCGCCCCATTGCTCGGGCAGCGCCGGCCCCCACGCGGCCCCGGCCAGATGATTGGGCTGCGCCACGCCGGCCACGGTCAGGTCGCCCTCCGCGACGGCGGCATCGCGGCGGAACACGCGGCCGAACTCGAACACCCGCACCCGGTTCTGGCGGTGTTTGGCATTGTGAGCGATATTGGCCAACAGGCCGCCGATCAGGCTGGAGCGCATGACCGCCAACTGGCTGGCAATGGGGTTCAGCAGGCGAACAGGCTGGGTGTTGTCGCAATAGTTGTTTTCCCAGGCTTCTTCGACGAAGGAAAAATTGATGACTTCCTGGAAATCCAGGGCGGCCATGGCGGCCCGCATGGCGTGCGGGCCATACAGGGTCTCGGGCAAGACGCGCATCCGGGCCGGGGCCACGGGCGGCTGATCGGGGATCCGGTCGAAGCCATGAATGCGGGCGACCTCCTCGATCAGGTCTTCTTCGATGAGCAGATCAAAGCGCGCGGGCGGCGGGGTGACGATGAAATCATCGTCCTGCTGCCGGAACGCAAACCCCAGACGGGTGAACACCTCGGCGACCTGCCCGGCTTCCAGGGCAATCCCCAGCACTTTGGCGCAGCGGGACAGGCGCATGCGCACCGGCTCGCGGGCGGGCAGGCGGATGACCTGGTCGTCCAGCGGGCCGGCTTGGCCGCCGCAGATGTCCAGGATCAGCTGCGTCATGATGTCCAGATGCTGAGGAATCGTGGAGAAATCCACCCCGCGCTCGAAGCGGTGGGCCGCCTCGGAGGTGAGCTTGAAGCGGCGCGTCAGGCCCATGATGGCCTCGGGCCACCAGAACGCGGCTTCCAGAAAGACATCGGTGGTGTCCAGCGTGACGGCGGAATCCAGGCCGCCCATCACACCCGCCAGGCTTTCCAGCGCCTGGCCGGTGCCGATGACGCCGACATCGGGGGTCAGTTCGACGGTTTGCTCGTTCAGCAGCGTCAGGGATTCGCCCGCCTGCGCCCAGCGCACGGTCAGCCCCCCCTGGATGCGCTGCAAATCAAAGACGTGGGTAGGCCGCCCCAGTTCCAGCATGATGTAGTTGGAGATGTCCACCAGGGCGGACACGGAACGCTGCCCCGCCCTTTCGAGGCGGGATTTCATCCAGCCCGGGGTGGCGGCGCGCGCGTTGACGCCGCGCACGATGCGCCCGGCAAAGCGACCGCACAGATCGGGCGCCTGGACGCTGACCGGCAGCCGATCCGGGATGGTGACGGGCACCTGGGGCACGACGGCCTCGCGCATCGCGCAGCCGGTCAAAGCGGCGACTTCGCGGGCCACCCCCTGGATGGACAGGCAATCGGCCCGGTTGGGCGTCAATTTCAGGGTATAGACGGTGTCGTCCAGATCCAGCGCCTGGCGCAGGTCGGCGCCAGGCGCCAGGCCGGCATCCAGGGCCAGCAGGCCTGCGTGATCCTGGGACAGGCCCAGTTCGCGCGCCGAACACAGCATGCCCGCGGATTCGATCCCGCGCATCTTGACCGGGCCGATCGTCATGCCGCCGGGCAGCTTCGCCCCGACCCGGGCCAAGGGCACGACCAGGCCAACGGCCGCGTTGGGGGCGCCGCACACGATCTGCAGCGGTTGGCCCGCGCCGTCATCGACCTGGCAAACGCGCAGTTTATCGGCATCGGGGTGCGGCGCAATGGCGTCGATACGCGCCACCACCACCCCGGAAAAAGGCGGCGCATAGGGGTCTGCGTCTTCGACCTCCAGGCCGGCCATGGTCAGCCGGTCGGCCAGGGCCTGGCCGTCGATGTCAGGATTGGCCCAGTCGCGCAGCCATGATTCTGGAAATTGCATGATTCGGATTCCGTATTGCCAAGACAGGGGTCTCCAGTCGGGCGCGTGGCGCGCCGCGCTGGACACTAGACGCTAGACGTTGAATTGACGCAAAAAGCGCAGGTCGCCTTCAAAGAACTGGCGCAGATCATTGACGCCATAACGCAGCATGGTCAGGCGTTCGAGGCCGGAGCCGAAGGCGAAGCCGATGTAGCGTTCGGGGTCGAGGCCGAAATTGCGCACCACCTGGGGGTGAACCTGGCCAGAACCCGAGATTTCCAGCCAACGCCCCTGGTTGGGCCCCGAGGTGAACATCATGTCGATCTCGGCCGAGGGTTCGGTGAACGGAAAAAACGAAGGCCGGAAGCGCAAGGTCAGGTCGTCGGTCTCGAAGAAGGCCCGCAGGAAATTGGTATACACGCCCTTGAGATCCGCGAAGGAGATGTCTTCGGCGATCCACAGGCCTTCCACCTGGTGGAACATGGGCGAATGGGTGGCGTCGCTGTCCACCCGGTAGGTGCGCCCCGGGGCGATGACCTTGATGGGCGGCGTATGCATGCGGGCGTAGCGCACCTGCATGGGGCTGGTGTGCGTGCGCAGCACCAGCGGCAGGCCGCCGGCATCCTGCATGTCCACGTAGAACGTGTCTTGCATCGAACGCGCCGGATGGTTTTCCGGGTTGTTCAAGGCCGTGAAATTGGTCCAATCGTTTTCGATCTCGGGGCCGTCGGCCACGTCGAAGCCGATCGAGCGGAAAATCTGCTCGACTCGCTGCCAGGTTCGGATCACGGGGTGAATCCCGCCCGCGCCGCGCCCCCGGCCCGGCAGGGTCACGTCAATGGTCTCGGCGGCCAGACGCTGATCCAGCGCGGCCTGGGCCAGTTCGGCCCGGCGCTGATTGAGCAAGGCCTCGACCTGCTGCTTGGCCTGATTGATCTGGGCCCCACGCGCTTTTTTTTCATCGGCCGGCAAACCCGCCAGGCCCTTGAGCAAGGCGGTCAGCGAGCCTTGTTTGCCCAGAAAGACCGCTTTTTCGTTTTCCAGTGTCGCAACATCCCCGGCTTGGGCAAAGCGGCCCTGGGCCTGCTGGATGAGTTCGTCGAGCGTCGTGTCCATAGTTTCTTCCAAAACGCAAACGGAGCCCAGGCGAGCTCCGTTTGCGATGAGACAGAATCAAAAACGAAACTGTATCAATTAGGCCAGTGCGGATTTCGCCTGAGCCACGATGGCGGCAAAGCCGGCCTTGTCGTTGACGGCCATATCGGCCAGCACCTTGCGGTCGAGTTCGATCGAGGCTTTTTTCAGGCCGGCGATGAACACGCTGTAGGTAACGCCGAGTTCACGGCAGCCGGCGTTGATCCGGGTGATCCACAGGGCGCGGAAGGTGCGCTTTTTATTGCGGCGGTCGCGGTAGGCATACTGGCCCGCCTTCATCACCGCCTGTTTGGCGATGCGGAATACATTACCGCGGCGACCACGGTAACCCTTGGCGGCTTTGAGGACTTTTTTGTGGCGTGCACGTGCGGTGACGCCGCGTTTGACGCGAGGCATTAGACTTCTCCGATCAAGCGAAAGGCAACATCGCCTTCACGGCGGCGACATCGGAATCATGGACAGCGGTAGAACCGCGCAATTGGCGCTTGTTCTTGGTGGTTTTCTTGGTCAGGATGTGACGTTTGAAAGCCTGGCCGCGCTTGATGGAACCACTGCCGCGCACCTTAAAGCGCTTGGAAGCGCCTTTTTTGCTCTTCATCTTGGGCATAACGATTACTCTGTTGACTTGGCGAACTTGGGTGGCCCGACAGACCGGGCGCTTTTTTGACCTGTTGTCCGCAATCACGTAATGGCCCGCATGCGCAACGTGCACGCCATGGGCCACTGCTTTCCGGCCACCAATTAAGGAAACCAGGAAAAGCCCTTGATTATAGGGTGATTTATTATGTTTTGTCGAACTGCTGTTCTAAAGCCTGCACCCGGGCCTCCAGGGCATCGACCCGCTGGAGGGCGCGGGCCAGCAGATCGGCCTGGACGTCGAACTCTTCGCGGGTGACCAGATCCATCCGGGCGAAGGTCTGGGCCATCAGCGCCTTCAGGTTGCGCTCGATGTCGGCGGCCGGGGTCTTGGCCAGCAGATCGGACACGTTTTTCTGGAAATCATCCAGCCATTGGTTGGGGGCGATCACAGCGGCCTCCTGGGTAATCGAAAGGCCTATTTTACGACAGCGTCCCCTTCGGGGCGAAATTGAATCGCCTGCGCCAGGGTCGCCTGATCCAGCACGTCGGCCTGCCGCAGGTCGGCCAGCGTGCGCGCCACGCGCAGCATGCGCTGGGTCACCCGCGCGGACCAGCCCCATTTCTCGACCGTGCGCGTCAGCAGTGCTTCGCCCCCGGCGTCCAGCGCGGCGTGCCGGGCCAGGCCGGCGGCATCCAGGGCCGCATTCAGCCGCCCCTGCCGATCCAGTTGGCGCTGCCGGGCCGCCAGCACCCGCGCCCGCACCACGGCGGAACTTTCCCCCGGCGGCGCGTCATGCCAGGCGCCTTCCACGGCCAGCGCCACCTGCAGGTCGATGCGATCCAGCAACGGGCCGGATACCCGGGCGCGATAGCGGGCCACCTGCTCCTGGGTGCAGGCGCACCGCCGTCGCGGATGGCCCAGCCAGCCGCAAGGGCACGGGTTCATGGCGGCGACCAGCTGGAAGCGGGCCGGAAAGTGGCAACTGCCGGCCGCCCGGGCAATCGTGACGACGCCGGTTTCCAGCGGTTCGCGCAGGGACTCCAATGTCCGCCGATCGAACTCGGGCAATTCATCCAGGAACAGCACGCCATGGTGGGCCAGGCTGATTTCCCCGGGACGCGGGTACGCCCCGCCGCCCACCAGCGCCGACCGCGTTGCGCCATGATGAGGCGACCGGAAAGGCGGGGCCAGCGGCAGCGACAACAAGGGCTGAACCAGGCCATGCACGGCGGCAACTTCCAGCGCCTGCAGGCGGGTCAGCGGCGGCAGCAGCCCCGGCAGCCGCTGGGCCAGCATGCTTTTGCCCACCCCCGGCGGCCCGCGCATCAACAGGCTGTGCCCGCCGGCGGCGGCGATTTCCAGGGCATGACGGGCCAGGGCCTGGCCCCGGACGTCGCTGAGACACGGCGGGGCCGGCCCCGCCGCCTGCCAGGGCGCCGGACAGGCGACGGGCAGCGCCTGTTCGCCCCGGAAGTGGCGCACCACGCCATCCAGGCTGTCGGCCGCCAGGGCTTGAAGGCCGGGCACCAGCGCAGCCAGCCGGGCCGACGGCGGCGCCATGACCAGGATGGCCCGCGGATCGTCCCGGGCAACCGACAACGCAATCGCCAGGGCGGACGCCGCCGGCATCAAAGCCCCCGTCAGGGACAGCTCCGCGGCCAGCACATAATGCCGCAAGCCCGGCCCATTGCCCTGCCCGTCCACGATCTGCCCCGAAGCAAGCAATATCCCCAGCGCAATCGGCAGATCGAAGCGGCCCGAATCCTTGGGAAGATCGGCCGGGGCCAGGTTGACCGTGATGCGCCCCTCGGGAAACTCGAAGCCGCTGTTCAGAATCGCGGCGCGCACGCGGTCGCGGCTTTCGCGCACCCCCGCCCCCGGCAGGCCGACCAGCGAAAAAGCGGGCAGGCCATTGCCCACATGCACTTCGACCTGGACGGGCCAGGCCTGCAGTCCAGACAAGGCCCGGCTGGCCAGCACGGCAAGCGACATGGCAGTCCTTCAAATGGGTTGCAATGGCCCTACTATAGGCAGGCCGCGCATTGAAAAGGGCGCTGACGCGCCCTTTTGGTCATCCTGGCCTGCGTCGGAAACCGCCCGCGGCCCGCCTGCGCAGCGATGTCGCCGGCCCGGGTCATCCCGGGGCGGGCTTGGCCCCTCGTCCCCGCAGCGCGGGCGCGAGGATTCGCTTACTGCTTGTTGCCCACGGCATCCTGAATGGCCGCATCCGCCTTGGCGGCGCCCTCGGCGACGGATTCGCGCGCGCTTTCGGCCGCTTGCCCGGCCTTGTCGGACAGATCGGCGGCCCCTTCCTGAACCGCCTGGCCGGTTTCGGCCATTTTTTCCTTCGCCTGCCGGGCGGACTCTTGCAGCTTTTCTTCAAGCGTCGGCTGCTGAACCGGGTCTTGCGCCCCTTGCACCTGGCCTGCCGGCGGAACCGGATCAGGCGTCGGCGCGATGGACGGAGCCGGCGCCGTGGACGGCGCGGGCGCGGGCTCGGGCGCGACCGGCTCGTCGCTCTTGGAGCAAGCGGCCAGCAGCCCCAGGGAAGCCGCCAGGATGGAAATCGTCAGTGTTTTGCGCAGCATATTCATATTCTCCCGATTCAAGTGATCGACGTGCTGTGCGGATGGCGCCCGGGGGAACCAGGCAGTCAGCATCCGTTCAACTCGCATTCTAGTGGGATTGAATAAAGGGTAAACCCTGACATGTAAAGACTGATTGCACGGCAAGGCCTTTGGGCCGATTCAAGGACAACTGGATACAGGCTGTGCATTTTGCACGCATCTCGCCAAGTCGTCCGCCGGCATGGGGCGGCCATACCAGTAGCCCTGGCCATAATCGCAGCCCGCCTGCAGCAGCAGCTTGTGGTGCGCCTCGGTCTCAATGCCTTCGGCGACCACCTGCATCCCCAGCTGGTGGGCCATCAGGATGATGGCCTGACACAGAACCAGATCTTCGGAGCCGGGGGTCAGGTGGTGCACAAAGCTTTGGTCTATCTTCAAGAGATCCACCTTGAAGCGTTTCAGGTACGACAGAGAGGAATAGCCCGTGCCGAAATCATCCAGGGCGATTTGCACGCCGGCGGCGCGAAACGTCTTCAAGCGGGCGGCGGATTCTTCTTCCGCCGCCATCAGCAGGCGCTCGGTGATTTCAATGGCCACGGCGGATCCAGGCAAGCCATGGCGCTGCAAGGCCGCCACCCAGGCATCGGCGTCCAGGCCTTCGTATTCGAACTGCACGGGCGAAACATTGACGCTGATGGAAAAGTCCGGATCCAATTGCTGGCGCCAGGCCTGAGTCTGCGCCAGCACACAGTCATAAATCCAATCGCCGATCGGCACGATCAGCCCACTGTCCTCGGCCAAGGGGATGAAGTCGGCCGGGCTGACCATTCCGCGCTCGGGATGCGGCCAGCGGATCAGGGCTTCCGCCTTCACGATGCGGCCGCTGCGCAAATCGACGATGGGCTGGTAGTGCAGGACGAAGCGCTTTTCATCCAGGGCCAATTGCATGTCGCGCAGCAAATCGCGCCGCGTCTGGGCGGACTCGCGCATATCGGCGGAAAACAGGGCGTATTGATTGCGCCCCAGATCCTTGGCGGCATACATGGCCAGATCCGCATGCTTGAGCAGCGCGACGGCGTCTTCGCCATCGCGCGGATAGAAGGTGACTCCGACGCTGGCCGAGATGTGCACGGTGGTGGTATTGAGCACATAAGGCTGGGCCACCGCTTTCAATACCTTGTCGCAAATGGGCATGACATCCTCGACTTTGCCCAGGTTCTGGATGATCAAGGTGAACTCGTCGCCGCCCAGGCGGGCCACCAGGTCGGAGCCGCGCACACAGCCCATCAAGCGCCGCGACACCAGACGCAGCAGCTCGTCGCCCTCATCGTGCCCGAAGGTGTCGTTGACTTCCTTGAAGAAGTCCAGATCCAGAAACACCAGCGCAAACGGCCGGCCGGATTCCTTGGACGCCTGGATGCTGCGCTGCAAATTGGCATGAAACATCTGCCGATTGGGCAGCTGCGTCAGGTGGTCGTAGTGCGCCTGATGCCAGATGGAGGCTTCGCGGCGGCGCTTCTCCGTAACGTCGGAAAACAGACCAATCCGGCAGTTCACGCTGCCATCGTCGTTATACGACGTGTTGATGGTCAGCTTCTCGATGTATTCCTCGCCCGATTTGCGCCGGTTCCAGAGGTCTCCGCTCCAGCGCCCGGTCGCGTACAGCGACTGCCACATGGCCTCGTAGAACTCCTTGCTCTGGCGGCCCGAACTGAGCAGGTTCAGGCGCTTGCCGACGACTTCGTCGGCATGGTAGCCCGTGATGGTGGTGAAAGCCGGGTTGATGTCCTGCACATGGCCGTCTTCGTCGGTGACCACCATGGCCTCGCTGGTGTGGGCATATACCAGCGCCGCGCGTTTCAGCGAGGCGCGCTCACGCACGACTTCATCCAGCAGGCGTTCGATGTGCGCGGCGGATTCGTTCAGGGCCTGGCCCAGGCGGCCCAGTTCGTCGGCCCGGCGCAAATGGGTGCGCGCCGCATAATTGCCCGCGGTCAACTGCTGGCAATGCCGCACCAGGCGGTCGATGGGCTTCAGTACCTGGCGCGACACCATGATGTAGGCCAGCCCCAGCAGCAGCAGGTCGAGCAAAAACAAGGAAAACGAACTATACAAGGCCCGCTGCTGCACGTTGCGCGCGTGCTGAATCAGATCCGCCAACAGGGCCTCGACGCTATCGAGCAGCTGTCCGCTGCTGGCCAGCAGCGGGCCGGGGTCGACGATGGCCGCGCCGCGGCCATCCAGGTTCAGCGCGATCCTCCGATAAAAATCCGCGACGTATTCCTGGAACAGCAACCAGTCGCGCCCCACCCTGTCCAGGTAAAGGGCCTGCTCGTATTCGACGGCGGGGATCGCCAGGCCGAAGGCCGTCCCGCCCGACATCAAGGCGTGGAAAACATGCTCGAAGGTTTCGGCCTGGGCCGCGAGATGGCTATGGTATTGGCCGGGGGCGATGGATTCGGCCAGGGCTTCCAGGGCGATGCGCTGACTGAGCATGCGCATTTTCCCCGCGACATTGACGGTGGACGCCACATTGTCCGATTCGTTGAGCAACGCCCGGACGATGAGGATATTGCTGACCGCCAATACAATGATCAAGGCAAAGGACAGCAGGACTTTATGCCTGAGGCTGCGCAGGCCGGGCAGGCCAAATCGCCAACGTGCGCCCCGGGAGGATGAAATCATGTGGTTCTCTGTATAGTCGGGCCGGCGACACGGCCTCATCGCCTGATCACAGTGTAATTGGCCCGACAATAAACCTGGGTTTGGAAAAAAATAAACTCGGGGATTAATTGATCCGCATCAAACCGACAGCGCGGCCAGGTCGATGCGCTCGGCCCGGTTGAGGGCCGAAGCCACCTTGACCCGCAAGGCATTGGAATGGGCCGCGCGGATTTGCTTCTTCACGTCCAGCAGCTGCTGCGGGTGCATGGAGAACCCGGTCAGCCCCAGACCCAGCAGCATGCGGGTGACCCGGACATCGCCCGCCATCTCGCCGCACACGGACACCGGCTTGCCCACCCGTTCGCCGGCATTGATCGTATGCGCGATCAGGCGCAGCACCGCCGGGTGCATGGGATCGTACAAGGCGGCCACGTCCGTGTCTCCCCGGTCGATGGCCAGCACATACTGGATGAGGTCGTTGGTGCCGATCGACAGGAAATCCAGCGTTTCGGCAAAAGGCTCGATGGCAATCGCCATGGCGGGGATTTCAACCATGGCCCCCAGCTGAACCCGAGGATCATGGGGCGTCCCGGCCGCCGCGAGCTCGTCGGCTGCGCGCGCCAGCGCCCGGCGCGCCGCGACGATTTCATGCATGTGCGACACCATGGGGATCAGAACCCGAACCGGCCCATGCACGGCGGCCCGCAGCAAGGCCCGCAATTGGGTATTGAAAAGGTCGGGATTGGCCAGGCAATAGCGGATGGCGCGCAGCCCCAGCGCGGGGTTGGTGGCCACCGTGGCCTCGCCGTCCAGGGTCTTGTCCGCCCCGATATCCAGCGTGCGGATGGTGACCGGCCGCCCGGCCATGGTGCGCACCACCGACGCATACGCCTGGTATTGTTCTTCTTCGGTGGGCAGCACGGCGCGGCCCATGAACAGGAATTCGCTGCGAAACAGCCCGATGCCTTCGGCCCCCGCCGCCAAGGCATCCGCCGCTTCTTCGGGCAGCTCGATGTTGGCCTGCATGCAGACCTGGACGCCGTCCAGAGTCATCGCCGGGGCGAAACGCAGCGCCTTGAGCTCGTCGCGCTCGCGCAGGAAGGCGGCCTGGCGGCGCTGGTATTCCTGCAGAACGGCGGGCGGCGGATTGACCACCACCAGGCCATGGATGCCATCGACGATCAGGCAGTCGCCATCGCGCACCAGGGTGCGCACCAGCCCCATCCCCACCACGGCCGGGACATTCATGCTGCGCGCCACGATGGCCGTGTGCGAAGTCGCGCCGCCCAGATCGGTCAGGAACGCGCCGAATTTCCCGCCGCGCAGGCGCATCATGTCGGCCGGCGAAATATCGCGGGCCACCACGATCAGGCTGCCTTCGGTATCGAGTTCGTCGAGATTGGGCAGCCACTGCGCCGACCCCGACAGCACCCGCAACACGCGCTCGATCACCTGGCGCACATCGGCGCTGCGTTCGCGCAGATAGGCATCCTCCATCAGGGCGAACTGTTCGGCCAGAATCTGCCCCTGGGTGGTCAGCGCCCATTCGGCGTTGTATTGACGCTCGTCGATCAGTTGGCAGACCGACTGCACCAGCATCGGATCCTGCAGCAGCATGGCATGCACCGAGAGCAGCACGCCCAGCTCGCGCGGGGCGTCGTCGGGCAGCGTGTCCACCATCTGGTGCAGGTCGTCCACGGCCGCGTCCACGGCCTGGCACAAGCGTTGTTTTTCGGCGGCGATATCTTCGTGCGCGATCCGGTAGTGGGCGACTTCGAGGGCGGCGGCGCTCATGACCACCGCGCGGCCGATGGCATAGCCGCGCACCACCCCCTGGCCGTACAGACACAGGGATGATGCCAGGCAGTGGCGCGGGGGCTCCGGCGACGGGTCGCCGGGCTGCGCCGGGGGTTTATTCGGATTCGCCAAATTTTCCATCGAACAAGGCCTGAATATCGGCGAGGGCCTGGTCTTCGTCGGCGCCCAGGGCCTCGACCCTGACACTGACCCCCAGGCCGGCGGCCAGCATCATGACGCCCATGATGCTTTTGGCATTGACGCGCTGCGCCCCGCGGGAAATGAAGATTTCGCTGGCATAACGCCCCGCCAGCTGGGTGAGTTTCGCCGCCGCGCGGGCATGCAGGCCAAGCTTGTTGGATATCACCAGATCAATGGATGGCATGGGCGGGCTCCGGGTCAACAATCGAGAGGGGGGTCTGCATTGACGATCCCGCGCAGCGCCCCCTGTCGCACGCGTTCGCTGAGGGATTCGGGGTTTTCCTGCTGCTCGGTCAAGGCCTTGAGCACCATGCACGCATTGGTTCCCGTCAACAGGTGAATCATATAACCTTCGCCCAGGGATTGCCGCAGCACCTGGGCGGCGATATTGAAGGGCGTCGCCCCATACAGGTCGCACAGCATCAGGATCGGCTGATCGGCGGAACCTTCGCGCACCCAGGCCAGAATCCGCTCGGTTTGCTGCGGCGGCGGCGCATCCGGCTCGATGTCGAAGACCTGAAGATCGGGCACCCGCCCCAGCACATGCTGGGCACAGTCCCGGAAAGCGGACCCCAAGGGCTGGTGCATCACCAGGGCCAGACGCGTTTTCATGCCCGCCCCACCGCTTGCCGCAAGGCGTCGACGAAGCGCCCGGCCACGTCAAAGCCGGTTTGTTCGGTGATTTCGACGAAACAGGTGGGGCTGGTGACGTTGATTTCAGTCATGTACTGGCCGATGACGTCCAGGCCGATCAGCAGCAGGCCGCGCGACGCCAGGCGGCCGCCCACGGCCTGAGCCAGTTCGAGATCGCGCGGCGTCAAGGGCTGGGCCACCCCCCGGCCGCCGGCCGCCAGATTGCCGCGGGTCTCGCCCTGCAGGGGAACCCGCGCCAGGGCGTAGGGAATGGGCTCGCCCCCGATGATGAGAATGCGCTTGTCGCCCTGGACGATCTCGGGGATGTAGCGCTGCGCCATGATGCTTTGGGTGCCCAGGGCGGTCAGGGATTCGAGGATGGCGCCCAGGTTGGGTTCCTTGGGCTGCAGGCGAAAGACGCCGCTGCCCCCCATGCCGTCCAGGGGTTTGACGATCACATCCTGGTGCTGCTGGTGGAAAGCGCGCAGGCGCGCCATGTCGCGGGTGACCAGCGTGGGCGCGGTGTACTGGGCAAATTCGGTGATGGCCAGCTTTTCGGGGTGGTTGCGGATCGCCGCCCCCGAGTTGAACACCCGCGCCCCCTGGGCCTGGGCATAATCGAACAGATGCGTGGCGTAGACATATTCCATGTCGAACGGCGGGTCTTTACGCATCAATACCGCATCGAAATCGGCCAGATCGGTTTCCACGGGCGCATCGGCCTGCGACCACCAGTCGTGGCCATGCCAATCGGGACGGTCGCGCAGCCGCACCGCGGTGGCGGCGGCCCGCACCCGGCCCTGGTCGATATACAGATCGGCCATCGTGGCGCAGCTGAAGCGGTCACCCTGCGCCGCCAGGCTGCGCATCATGGCCACGGAAGAGTCCTTCCAGGCTTTCAGGCCGGTCAAGGGGTCGATGACGAACAGAACGTGCATGATGGACCTACAAAACAACAAGTAACCCGGGCAACCGGCCCGCTGAACCGCCACGATGCCGCCATGAGGAACCCGCCCGCGGCCTGACTCAGCCGGCCTTGCGGCGGGGCGCCAGCACCATCACCATTTGCCGGCCTTCCAGCTTGGGCATGGCTTCGACCTGGATGAGTTCGCCGAGGTCGTCGCGCACGCGTTCGAGCACGCGCATGCCGAGTTCCTGGTGCGCCATTTCGCGCCCGCGAAACCGCAGCGTGACCTTGGCCTTGTCGCCGTCTTCGATGAAACGGCGCAGATTGCGCAATTTGACCTGGTAATCGCCTTCGTCGGTGCCCGGGCGGAATTTGACTTCCTTGACCTGGATGATCTTCTGGCGCGCGCGGGCTTCGGCCTGGCGTTTTTGTTCCTGGTATTTGAATTTGCCGTAATCCATCAACCGGCAAACCGGGGGACTGGCGGTGGGAGCGATTTCGACCAGATCCACGTCCTTGTCTTCGGCCATGGACAAGGCCTCGGAAGTGCGGACGATGCCAAGCTGCTCGCCGTCGACGCCGATCAGGCGGACTTCATGAATGCGGATTTCACCGTTGACGCGGTGTTTCTTTTCGGTTGCGATGTCAAGGACTCCTGTGAGTGAATAAAACCAGAGGGGAAATCAGGCCTGCCCTGATTCGGCCCCTGTCTGACGGGTATGAATATCCTGCTGCAGACGGGCGACGAAATCGGCCACGGGCATGGTGCCCAGGTCGAGTTTGCCGCGGCCGCGCACGGCGACGGCGCCGGATTCGCGCTCTTTATCGCCAACAACCAGAATATACGGAATTTTCTGCAAGCTGTGTTCGCGGATTTTGCGCGTAATCTTCTCGCCGCGCAAATCGGCAAACACCCGGAAGCCCTGCTTGACCAGGGACTTGGCCACCTGATCGGCGTAATCGGCGGAACCGTCGGAAATACAGCACACCACCGCATGGTGCGGCGCCAACCAGGCCGGCAGGGCCCCGGCATGGTTTTCGATGAGCATGCCGATGAAGCGTTCGAGCGAACCCAGGATGGCGCGGTGCAGCATGACGGGCGTGCGGCGCTGATCCTGGGCATCGACGTATTCGGCCCCCAGGCGCGCCGGCATGGAAAAATCAACCTGGATGGTGCCGCACTGCCAATGGCGGCCAATGGCGTCCTTCAGGGTGTATTCGATTTTCGGGCCATAGAACGCGCCCTCCCCTTCGGAGACCTCGTAGGCGCAGTGGGTCAGATCCAGGCTGTCCATCAGGGCTTTTTCGGCCTTGTCCCAGACGTCGTCGGCGCCAATGCGCTTTTCGGGGCGCGTGGCGACCTTGTACAGGATTTCGGTAAAGCCGAAATCCGCATAGACTTTCTGCAGCAGCCGGGTGAAGGCGGCGCATTCTTCCTGCAACTGGTCTTCGGTGCAGAAGATATGGCCATCGTCCTGGGTAAAGCCGCGCACCCGCATCATGCCGTGCAAAGAGCCCGAGGGCTCGTTGCGGTGGCACTGGCCGAATTCGCCATAGCGCAGGGGCAGTTCACGATAGGAATGCAGCCCGGCATTGAAAATCTGCACATGGCCGGGGCAGTTCATGGGCTTCAAGCCGTACACGCGGTTTTCGGATTCCGTCGTGAACATGTTTTCCTGGTAGTTGTCCCAGTGGCCGGTTTTTTTCCATAGCGACAAGTCCAGGATCTGCGGGGCCTTGACTTCTTGGTAGCCGTTGTCCTGGTACACCTGACGCATGTACTGCTCGACCTGCTGCCAGACCGTCCAGCCCTTGGGGTGCCAGAAGATCAGGCCGGGGGCTTCGTCCTGAAAATGGAACAGATCCAGTTCTCGGCCGATGCGGCGGTGATCGCGCAATTCGGCTTGTTCCAGCATGTGCAGGTAGGCATCCTGATCGGCCTGGCGAGCCCAGGCCGTGCCGTAAATGCGCTGCAGCATTTCGTTTTTGCTATCGCCGCGCCAATAGGCGCCGGCGACCTTCATCAGCTTGAAGACCTTCAGACGCCCCGTGGACGGCACGTGCGGGCCCCGGCACAGGTCGATGAAATCACCCTCGCGGTACAGGCTGATTTTCTCGTTGGTGGGGATGGAAGCGATGATCTCGGCCTTGTAGGCCTCGCCGATCCCGTGGAAGAACTTGACGGCTTCGTCGCGATCCCATTCTTCGCGTGTAACGATTTCATCCCGGCGGGCGAGTTCGGCCATTTTCTTTTCGATGGCTTCGAGGTCTTCGGGCGTGAAGGGGCGCTTATACGAGAAATCGTAGTAGAAGCCGTTGTCGATGACCGGGCCGATGGTGACCTGGGCATCGGGAAACAGGGATTTCACGGCATACGCCAGCAGGTGGGCCGTGGAGTGCCGGATGAGATCCAGGCCCTCGGGGTCTTTGTCGGTGACGATGCTGAGGCGGGCATCCCGGTCGATGACATGGCTGGCATCGACCAACCGGGCATCCTGGCCATCCACGGCCACTTTGCCCGCCAAAGCCGCCTTGCCCAGGCCGGTCCCGATCGACTTCGCCACATCGAGCACAGAAACCGGATGATCGAACTCGCGCTGCGAGCCGTCGGGCAAGGTGATGCAAACCATGAATAAGTGTCCTGAAAATACAAAAAGCGGCCTGCGCCGCGTCGGAAAGTATAGATATTGCCAAACAGGGGGTCGTCCCCTGAAGTTTAGCAACCAGACTGCCAACAATCAATTTTACCTGGTTTCGCGGAAAGCCCTGTCGTTCACGTCGGGGATGGATAGCGCGGACAGCATCGCTGTCCTATACTGCCAGCTGTAAATATATCCAGCTAACTATGCGACGTCTACAAGCCTTCAAATACGAACTGATGCCCGACGGCCAGCAGCAGCGCCAGATGCGCCGCTACGCTGGCTGCTGCCGGTTCATATTCAACAAGACGCTGGCGTTGCAGAAGGCGCGTTACGGGCAGGGCGAGAAAAAGCTCGGCTATGCCGAATTGTGCAAAGAACTGACGGGTTGGAAAAGCGCAGCAGGCCATGAGCCGCAAGACCCGGTTCAGCAACAACTGGAAAAAGGCCCGCGCCCGCGTCCAGCGCATTCACGCCCGCATTGGTCATACCCGCCGCGACTACCTGCATAAAGCCACGACCACGATCAGCCAAAACCACGCGATGGTGTGTATCGAAGACTTGCAGATACGCAATATGTCCAAGTCGGCGGCAGGCAGCACCGACAAGCCGGGTAGAAACGTCCGGGCAAAATCCGGCCTGAACAAGGCCATTCTGGATCAGGGCTGGTTCGAGTTCCGCCGCCAACTGGACTACAAGCTGGCGTGGAACGGCGGTTATCTCATGGCTGTGCCGCCGCAGAACACCAGCCGAAATGGTGGTCGGACTATCTGGAGCAATGTGCAAGCCATACCCCATCCGATCAATCCCATACCCCATCCATACCCCATCCCGCCTTGGCTGCGCTTGGAACCCCTTGGCAACCCTTGCAAGTAAAAAGCCGCGAAACCTAATGTTTACGCGGCTTTCTTGGCAGGGTTGGGCAACCCTTGGCAGAATTCTGGTAGGCAGTACTGGATTCGAACCAGCGACCTCTACGATGTCAACGTAGCGCTCTAACCAACTGAGCTAACCGCCTGAAGAAAGAACGAGATTATAGGGAGGCTTTTTTTCCTTGTCAAGCCATTGCCGCCAGCACGGTGCGCGCCAGGCGCTGGGCGGGCAGCCCGGTGCGCAATTCGACCCAGGCCGCCCGGTGCAGGAGGTCGGCGGCCGACTGTGACAGGAGATGCCCCTTGAAGGCCAGCACGACGGTATTGCCTTCGTCGATCTCGGGCAGACACAGCACTTGCCCGCCGAATGCGGCGCGAATGGCCTGCAGATTGGGCTGGAAGCTGTCGTGGTCGCCAAACAGGTTGACGGTCATGATGCCAGGCTCATCCAGCACTCGGAAGCAATCGCGGTAAAAAGCGGGGTCGCCGCACACCGGCCCCTGAGCCTGGCAGTCATAGAGATCGACCATCAGGGCGCGGTACGTCCCGGCCCGCTGGGGATCGGCCACCCAATCGGCGGCATCGGCCACATCCACCACGGAGCGGGCTGTCTCGGACAGACGGAAATACGCCAGGCAAACCGCCAACACCGCCGGATTGCGATCGACGGAGACCACCTGCGACCGGGTATGGCGCAAGGTAAACCGCAGCAAAGACCCCGCCCCCAGGCCCAGTATGCCGATATGGTCGCGGGCCGAGGGCGACAGGAACAGCAGCCAGGCCATCATTTGCTGCGTATAGGCCAGGACGAGCTCAGAGGGCCGCGCCACCCGCATGGCGCCTTGGATCCATTCGGAATTGAAATGCAGGTAGCGGATGCCATCCTGCTCGGACAGTGTGGGTTCATCGGCTTCGATGGCGGCCTGGCGAGCGGCCAGACGGTGAGTGCGGGGCATGGCGCATCCAAGGAGACAAAAGGGCAAACCAGCGGCTTGGGCTGCCTTAATGTACACCAGTGTGTCATCAGAATCTTTTCGGTGGTGAACACAAGCGTGCTGCCGTCCGCCATTGCGCATGCGTCATCAAGATATGCTGACCGGACAGTGAAAAGGCATGGCATCCACGTGCTGTTTGTATATAATCGCCTATGAAATTGATAATTGTTATCATTACATAATCATCCCCCTTTACCCCTCAGAGAGACTTTTCATGCGCGACACCCCACGCTTGCAGCCGTCGCGGCGCTCTGCCGCACTCCTGGCCGCCGCCCTGGCGCTGTGCCTGTCCGGCACCGCTTTCAGCGCCTCGCCGCCGTCGTCCACCAAGGACCGGCTCTGGATGAGCACCAACTACCTGCAGCAGCTGAAGGGGTGTGAGATAAACCCAGGGCAAATAGTGAGATAAATGGCCGGGATTTATGGGGACATACGGGAATGTAAAGGGAAATCTGCAACGATATTGCAGATATTTTGGTCAGAAAAGGCGATTCTGGTTCTGATCAATCAGTCTCTTGGTGACACGATCAATCACTTTCCGAATTCCACTTTGGGTCAATCCCCATCGCTTTGATGTTTCAGAGAAATCACCACGGTGAGATTCGTATATTTCCATGTCGCGGATCGAAATGAGGTACTTTTGGTCCATAGGGAAAACAATGTACTGCCCTGGCCACTTGTCCATCAAACAGTTGACGACAGCAGTCCCGATCATTTCCCCCAACGCCCTGTCGTAACCAAGTTCTTCGACTTCCTTTGCGACGGTCTCGATGATATCTGTGTAGAGTTCGTGACGCACATGCTCCATGCGCGTGGATTTTTTCGACATCAGGCTGTTCCTTGGTACTGACGGGCCAGGCGTTGTATTTCTACCCATGCTCCTTGCATTGGGTCGTATGTCCCGCGCCTGAATGCATCAATCAGCAAAGCTTGCAGGTGGGTGTACTCATGGGCTTGTAAAGGCAGCAATTTGACTGACTCTGACGCAGCCATAACCTTGTTCGGCAAGTAGCGCATGATCCATTTTTTCAGTGATTCGATCAGCGTCAGCGCTTGATCCCCATTTGTCCATTGCAGAGCGTCTACGCCTGCCAGCCGTTTGACGTATGCAGCCAGTGCCCGTTCTGATGGGTCACGAACAATGCCCAGTTCATGAGCAAACAACCACATAGCCCTGACTTTCTTATCCACAGGGGATGATGCCAGGGCTCGACTGCCCTTTTTGCCGCTTGGACGCACCTTGAACCCGCATTTTTTCATGTGATCCAAAACGGCCTGCAATTTGGACGTGTCCATATCCGCCGCCGATGGGACGTTTCCAATCCGGCGCAGGATGGCTCGGTAGGTGTCATCGTCCATAGCCAGATCTCGGCGGGCTACATGGATGACGCGAATCAGACGTTTTCGATCAGCAGACAAATCTACATCTCCAACTGCAACGGTGCATTGCGCACACCAACCCCCCCGCGCAAGACTGCGCTATCGCCGTCCTGGTATCCACGCATCTGGTCGCGGGATGTATCGATTTTCTTGCTTCTCCTGTCGGTGCTGCGCAGATCGCCAAGGTTTGGGTGCTTTTTAAGCATGTATGCAGCAACGGCCTGCTCCTGTTCCTCGGTTTGCTCGTAATTTGTCAGCAAGCGTGAGACCTTTTGCACCCAGGCATTGCAATACGCATCGGCGCGGATCGTTTTGTTTTTCTTTTTGAATCGCCGCAACTCTGTATCCATATATTCGCGCCGCGATTTGCGCAGTTGTCGCATCAAAACGTCCATGGAATAGCTGGCTACCTCGACACTGGGCGAACAGCCTATATACAGCCACTGCCCTGGGTTCCAGCCCCCTGTGGAGAACACAACCTGGCACCCGCTTGCTCTGCCGATCAAAACAGCGAGCTGTGATTCGTACAGAGCAGGACGTTCGTTGGCGCTTGCCTTCACCGGTATTTCGGAAACGCTGGCCGCTAGGATGTCCGGGTGGTCGATCCCATACTTGAGCATCAACGCTTGGGCTTGGCGCATAGCATTCGCAGCTTCGTTCGCCTCGCCGCTGCGGGCCATATCCAAACATGCTTTGATTTTGCGGATGACGTCGTCTTTATCCATATATCCTCCGGTTGCTCATCAGTGCCTGGCCACCACGCCAGGCAGACGCCCCGGCCGCCGCCGGAGCGTTTCGCAGGATCAGGCCGCCGCATCCTTCAATGATTTGGCGGGCGTGAATTTGACGACGCGCTTGGCTTCGATTTCGACGGTTTCGCCGGTGCGTGGGTTGCGACCGGTGCGGGCGGCGCGTTCGGCGACATGGAATTTGCCGATGTCGGGTAATGCCAGTTCGTCACCTTCGCCCAGTTTGCCAACGAGTACGGCGCGAATGCCCATAAGGACAGCCTGAACGGCCGCTTTTGGTTGGCCAGTCAGATCGGAGATGGTTGTGATCAGTTCTTTTTTGGTCAGTGCCATAATTGTTCCCTTATATATAGAGGGTAGTTTTCCGGGAAAACCCGGGGAAATTTAATCGGTTGTAGGTGGTATGCCGCCTAACGCAGCAACCAGGTCGCCCAGCAGGTGGGCTAATTCGCCCGTCATCAGGGTGAAATCGCTGTCGAATTGCTCGGCTTCATTAGCAGCCTGGGCATCCTGGTGCTCTTTCAGGACGTCCAGTGGGGCAACCCGCTTGATGTCTAAGTTGTCCGTCAGGACGAATGACACGCGGTCGTTCCAGGTCAGGGCCAAGCGAGTGCACTGCTTGCCTTCGCGGATGCGATACACCGCCTCTTTTTGATTAATCGTCTGATTCAGATAGCGAACAGTGGCCTTGGATTCACCCGTAGAACACAGTTCTGCATTCTGGTCGATGGTGAACCCAGCAGGGGCTTCGTTTTCACAAAGCCACTGTGTCATCGCGCGGGCGGGCGCAACTTCAACGTGCAGCGGCACAATGGGAAACGGTGCCAGGGTCCTGGCCAGCATGCCCAGGACTTCGTCGCTGCTGGCCGTGGCTGCTGCGTCAATGGCCACCCAGCGATTGATGGTGTCGATCCAGACCCGGGTGTCGTGGACAATGACAAAGGCGCGGGGCAGTAGCTCCATCGTCATTTGCTCCTTGATTTCCTTCATTTGCTTGCGCCCGGGTTTGTAGCCCTGCTGCTCTTCGATCTGGATGGCGCGGGCTTTGCTGGCCTGGTTGACGACCGATGCGGGCAACAACTTTTTTTCAACGTGCAAACGCAGCAAAATTTGTCCATTTTGTGCGTAGACCAGGCCGCTGTCATCACGCGGCGGCATCCAACCAGAAACCTGATTGTCCTGGCTGCTGCCGGGACGAAAGGCCAAGAGATTTAAGGCCGCTTCCAGGTCGGTGACCGTTAGCTTGGCTTTAGGGGCCAAACGGTAGAGTTTCAGGTTTTTGAACCACATATCACGCCCCCGCGACATCAAGCGGAATCGGTACATACCGATCTGAATCACCCACGCGTTCGTAGACCCGGATGTAGGACTTGCTGCCCACCACCTGGACCGATTCGCTGATGGCCTGCATTGCCTCTTGCCAGCGCGGATCGTCGATGTTGACGCGGCGCAGGGCAAGGATGCGGGCGGTGTTCAGCTGACCTGCCTTGCCGACCTCGAAAGCGCGGTCGATCAGCGCCCGGATTTCGGGCCCAGTGCTCTTGGTCCAGTCGCGCAAGCACTCGTCGATGAGCGCCTTGGCGGCCTGCAGCCGCTCGTCGAACACGATCGACTCATCGCATGCCCGCAGGACCTTGTAGCGGCCGTCGAACGACATCAACGTGACGTTGCCCTTGGTGCCGCCGACCTTCGCGCCGTATTGCTCGGCGCTCAGTTCGATAAAAGCGGCGATGTCGCCGAAGGCATGGACCTTGTAGTCGCGCAGCTGCCCGGCGCATTGTTTGGCCCCATCGACCAGCTTGGCGACGAGCACGTCGCGCTCCAGGTCAATCGGCTTGATGGTTTCAATGGGGATCAGCCGTCCCTGGCCATCCTGTTTGTACCCATCCGGGATCGGAGTTTGTGCCGTCATGATCCGGCTCCTTTGTTCACGGTTTTGAAAAGCGCCTCCCGAATATGGGCGGGCATCGGGGTGCGCGGCTCGCTGGTGGTTACGGGCTGCGCCGCGCGGGTTTGCGTTGTGCCCAGGCCAGAATGGCCCTGCCGTTGCCGCTCTGTCCGGGTTTCAGCCTGGGCGTCTGCCTTGGTGGTCATCTGTACGACCACCTCCAGTAAATAGCCGTGGGATTTGAGTGGCAATTTCAGGCCACCAGAATGCCCGCGCTGCACCACTTCTTCCAGCGCAGCCTTCCAGTAGTCCAGTGGCGCCGACATGGATCGACCGCCGCGTTCGACTTGGCAGGACCTGATCATGGGCACCAGGTCTTCCAGCAGGCTCGCCATCCGTTCGTACCGGATGTCCTGTTTTGCTGGTGCAAAAAGGCCGATGTATGCCATGAGCGGACGCAGCAAACTGGATGCACTGGGGTGCGCGTCCATCAGTAGAATGAGGCATGCTCGCGCGGACTCATTTGCCAGCACAGTTTCGAGGGTGAGCGAGTTTCTGCAGCAAGGGCAGCGGAATGTGGGCAGCGCCATCAGGATGCCTCCACGGTCTGCCAGACAACCCGCACCCCGTCGATTGTTGTGCTCTCGACACCGGTGAGCGTGTTCCGCACGCTGCAGCCGCCCAGGTGCTGCAGCGACCGCGTGCCGACGGTGCTCACGTCGATCTGGATGATCGACGGGCCGCCGTCATCGGGAAACGGGTCTTCAGCCACCACGCGATAGCCCAAGCCACGCAACTTGCGTGCCACGTCGTTTGCCTGTGCCAAGCATTCGATCCGCGCTGGAGTAAAAATGCTCGGGACAGCAGTCATAAAACCCTGCAGCCCAGGAAAATCAATCAGCGAGCCCATGTGACCTCCTTCACGATGTCGGCGGACACGCACGGGGCCCCGTTTTCTGCTGCTAAATTCATAGCGGCGATCATCAGGTTGTGCACTGCCAGCGGATACAGATATGAGCGTTGCTCATGGCCACGGGGCGCAGGGGGCTGCAGCCGATCGCGCACGGCTTGCAAGCCGTCGACGGTGATGATTTTGTCTACAGGGACGCCAAGCGGCTCGACGCGATGGGCGACGTATTCCTCAAGGTAGTGACCCAAGGGCGGTAGCTTGATGATTTCAAGACGCTGCACAACCTCGCGCATCGTCGGATCACGCGGGTCTACCTTGGTCAGCAGTTCAGGCTGGCCCACCAAAATCACGGACAATAGCCGCTTAAAACCGTCTTCCAGTTCAATAAATCGCTTAAAGTGCCGCAGCGTCGGCTTAGGCAGCGCGTGGGCTTCTTCGATGACGACGACGCATCGCTGGCCCGCACTATAGGATTCACGCAGCGCCGTTTCCAATTGTCGAAAACGTGCGTTTTGGGACATTCGCAGCGGGTCGTGTGGCGCAATTTCCGCCATGATGGCTTCCAGAATGTGCGCTGCTTTCAGCGTCTTTCCGGTGACATCATTGGCCTCCATGCCCACAACGTATGGCCGAATGACCTGGATGGGTAGCTGTTCGCGGTCAATGCGTTCCTGCAAATCCCGGCGCAATGTGGTTTTGCCAGATCCAGATTCACCGACCACGGCAAGGAACCCCCCGCGCCGCGCAGCATCCACCATGGCCGCTCGCGTAAATCGGATGTGCTCATTCTGATAGAACTCCTCGGCGCTGCTGACCTCGCCAAAGGGGTCGCGCACCAGGCCGAAGTGTTGACGCGTGTTGGGGTGTAGAATCTGTTTAGGTATCGACATAGGTTCCTCATCGGAAAGGTTGGTATCCGGCCCCTCTTGAACAGGGGCCGTTTCTTTTTCAAAAGCAACGGCAATCAGGGATTCAGCTACGCCGCGCATGCGCAGGTAGCCGCGGATGTTGTCGCGCAGGCGGCGGGATTTGGCGCTACGCGGCCAGAATCCGTGATTGAGCAATTGCGACATGGTCGGTGCGCTGTAGCCGCTGGCGTCGGCCAATGCAGCCTGCTCAATACCGTGGTCAGCAAGAATTTTTTTCAGTTTCAGCATGGCGCCCCCTACGCCACCCGGGTCATGGGCAAAACACGCGGGGCCGTCGCCTGCCGCAAGGCCGCTTCAACGGTATCCAGCTGATCCGCAGGCACTCCATCCGGGTACCGTTCAAGCAGCCACTGGTAGTGCCGGGCCCCCCAGGCTTCAAACTTGCCGCGCAGCGCCTTGGCCACTTGAATATGAGTCATGGGCGGCAGCACAACTTGGCTGGCGGCGTGGCTCATGGCGTGTTCCGTCCCCGATTTGGGTATGGGCTGTGGCACGGGTCGGTCAATCAGTACGAACGGGTCGTACCGGCCGCCCAAGAATGCGCTCTTAGCCTTGCGTTTAGCGGCCGCTTCGTCCAGCGTTTCGGCATCCATGGCTGTCAACTCAACGGTTTTTGCCGCTTTTTGGGCCGGGGTGTCGGCATGGCTGGCGTATGCTTCGCCGATCACAGGCCCGACCTGGCCAAATTCGTCTCGAATGACTTCGGGCAGCACGTGGTATTCGTCGTGGCCATCGGCCCCCGGCACCAAGGCCAATGCCCCGTCTTTGACCATGACGTTGCGGCAGATCAGCAGCTTTTCCCCATTGCAGACCCCGGGCACCTGCGCCACGTCGTACTCCCGGCCCATAAAGCTGATGCGCAGAAAATCATCCACCACACGGCTCACGGGTGCTGTGTTGGCGGCCTGGGCCATCAATTCCGCATCCGGCGCTTCTATCAGCTGATCGCTGGTAATGTGCAGCCAGGCGGCGTCGCGGGTCATCCCGTGGCGGCGCATGACTGCAGTGCCGTTAAAGCTCCTGCGCCACCGCGCGGCCAAGGCCCGGATTTGTTCCAGTGTCTTGACTTGCTCAGGCTGCAGCGTGCGCAGCGCCGCTTCAAAGTTGCGCTCCACAATATCCTGGCTTTTTTCCACCTGCCCCTTGGCCCGTGGCTGGCCGACTGCATTCACCTGCAAGCGGATTTGCAGCTGCTGGCACAGGTTTTTGAATGCGGCGCTGGTGTTGGCGCTGCCCGGGTCCAGCATGATGATGTTGGGCACCCCGTGCATGGCCTCACCGGCCCGCTGAACCATGGCTTCAATAAAACAATGGATCAGGTTGGTTGACGTTTCGCCCTGGGTCACATAATCGACAAACACCCAGCCACTGCGATGATCCGTCACCACATAACGCCACAACGCCTGCCGGATGGCCTTGATCTGGTTTTCGGGCTTGTTCTTATAGAACTGGGCTTCGTCATCGGCAAAGCGCAGGCCGTTGTCTCTGCCGGTACGTTGCTCGGGTGGCAGAAAAAACATGATGCAGCGCGATGCGTCGATCTGCCAGCAGTGGTTCGGGTGCTTGCTGGACATGCTGATCGCTGGTTTGGCCCGCAAAACCTGGTCCGGGTGCATGTGGTACAGGCGCAGGCCCGCAATCACCGCGCTGGTCGATAGACTGGTGACCTCGCCGGTCGTCGGGTGGATGCGTTCCGCCTGGATCAATTTCAAGGCGCGGCATTCGTCCACGGCCTGCGCAAACGCCTTGATGCGTTTGCCGTTTTTACGCATGTGTTCCAGCACCACCGCGCAGATGGTGGCCGCTTCGGCCTGAGTCAGGGCGCTGGTGCCCGCATCACTGCGGCGCTTGCGTCGTTTGGTGAAAACCATGTTTTTGAACTCCCGATGTAAGGTGGCCCGTGACAGGCCCAGGTTCAGTGCGGCTTCGTCGATGACCCGGCCCTTGTGGCCATGCCCCGCCTGTTGCCAGCGCACCGCATATTCATAAAGTTGCTGGTTGATCGCCCCTTGCATAGCCTCATTCCTGTGCCCAGTCCGGTGTATTGGCTACAACCTGACCCAGCAGGAATTCGGTGCTGACTTCGTCCAACGCTTGTTGGATTTGGGCGATGTGACCGGTCACGACCGCCCCGGCCCCCGGCTGCAGTTCCAGCAGGCGGCTGATCGACTCGCGCATGGGCGTCATGATGTCGGCCATCAGGCGCAGGCAGATACCGGCCACGTCGTTGGTGGCTTCGATGGTTTGTTCCTCCACCGTTCCGGCGGCAATCCGGTTTTTGGTCTTTTCCAGATTGGTCTGCAGCGCGTCGATTTTTTCGTTTTTATCGGCCAGCAACTTTTCGCTGGCCTTTTTTTCTTCTAAGGCATCGCGCAGGGCCGCCCGTAATTCCCGCACGCCCTTGCGTTTGATATCGTCGATTTCCAGGCCCGCGACAGTGCCGCCATCAGTCAGCTCCTGGATTTCATCATCGTCCAGAACCAGCAGTTCAAAGAGCTTGGACTTATTGCCTGCCGCCTGCACCAATTTGACCGTTTTGTCATCACAAAACTTGTACGCGGCCTGCATCATGCGCCGTGCCAAACTTTCTTCCAGGCCGATGCGCTCAATGAAAGGCATCCAATCACCGTGTGCCAGCGATTCCCGGGCCACAATCAATGCCCGGCCCGCCGCCAGCATGGCTTCGGCGGACCGGGACAGATGGTCACGGATGATCATCTCGTAGCGATAGGGTTCAAACGGCACGCCGTCCCCGAATTGCCGCAGGATGACGGCCATGCGTTCAACCTCGGCGTGCTGCACCGCGTCGATTTGGTGCGCATCCTCTGAGCCAGGGGCCTGGGGGGCTGAAATGGTTTTAAGAGACATCGAAAATCCTCATTCAGTTGGCGCCTGCGGCGATGCGCTGGTCGAGTTCAGCCGCTCGGGCGCGAAATTGATGCATGTGATTGGCATGAGCCTGGGCAATCTGCAGCGTCTTGACGCTATGGGCATAGCGGCCCGACTCGTAACGGGTGACGTAGCCGCCCTCGGCCAGGGTGGCCAACGCCCGACTGACATTGGGGGCCGACTGGCCCGTGGCAGCGGCGATTTCAGTGTTCGACAGGCCGGTCAGCGTGTGGCCCTTCAGGGCTTCCCACACGGCCAAGACCTTCAATGCGCTGGCTATGGTGGTCGGGGTGCTCATGCCTCCACCACCTGGGATTCTGGCCACCAGCGGGGGTCGGAAACGTCTACCAGCTCGGCACTATCAGCCAGCTGGATCAGTAGTGCGGCAATGCGTCGGGCGCGGGCTGGGCTGAATTCGGCTTCGTAAAACGGCTCGCCGTTCAGGCAGATCACGGGCTGTGGCCGGAGGCCGGGTGTGCGCGTCAATTGCACGGTGATTTGGCTCATGATTCGTGCTCCCAAAGGTCTAGCGTGGGCGCATCGGCCTGCTGGACGTTGTTGTGGTGATAGGCCAGCTGTTCTAGCCCCGCCATGACGGCGGCGGCAGTCCGTCCGGTGTCGGCTCCCAGGTTGTAGTAGTCCAGCAATGCCCCGACGGCTCCATGCAAAGCCATCTGCAAGTCTTGTAGGGATGCTGCGTCTGGCGTCTTGCCCCTGGGCATATCGATAACCAGTCGGCCACTGCTGGTAGCCAGGTAGCGCGATGCCAAGGCAATGCCGCAGGCGTGCTCGTATCCAGGGATGACACTGGCGGGCATTCGTCCGGTCGATAACCATTTGTAAAGGACATCCGCGCTGACGCCGAGCAGTTCGGCGATGCGCTCGACCGACAGCCGCTTGCGTTCAAAGGCGTGGTCTTTACACAAACGCAGGGCCTCGGTAATGGAGTTCGGGTAGACCCGTTTCCAATTGCGTGCCATGTTCAGACCCCCATCCCGGTGCTGGTGCCGGGACGCGTCCGAAAAAACGCTTTTTTGGAATCCAGGAATCCGTGATTTTTTGCGATACAGTGTTTCTCACCAACCACAACGGAGGAACCCATGGAACTGGTAAAAGATGGCGCAGGAAATTTTCGTGAACTGCATGAATCCCCCCGGCTATTGCCGCTGGTGGATACCTTGGAGGCGCTGAATTTAAGCAAAACCCTGCTGTATTTCATAAAGCACCGAGGGTTGGCTACGAACGATGAAATCATGGAAGTTCTCCAAACGTTCACGCAACATGCGCCGCCATATCTGTATGACGAATTGCGCCAACGCCAGGAGGGAACGCGCAGCTGGCTATCGAGTATCCCCGTCGATGAAAAGCATCCAGTGCGCCGAGGTCTGAAATAAGCTGCCGGGTTTCTGGATCAGATGCGGCCTGCTGCGCTGCTTCGTAGGCCGTTTGCGAGGCGGCCCACTGCTGGACGACTTTTTGCACCACGAAGACAGCAGACCGCATCGACATCGTGCGCGTGCCATCTGGCCGAGTCGCTTGGCGAACTAGGTCGGCTGCAGCCAGTAAGGTGTCGTCGGAGATTTTGTTGAGATCAATTCGTGACATGACTGTTACACTCCAGCAGAGGCAATGGTTGAAGTACGGCGGCGGGGCACATCCGAAACCCGGCTTGGTTGGCGGCTGATGACACCTTCTTTCAGGCCCAGTTTCACGGCAATGTTGTGCGATTCGCCGCGCACGCCTTGGCGGCGACCATGCAGGATGTGGTACACAGAGATGGGGGAAAATCCGTTGGCGACGGCCCATTGAGAAATGGAGGTGCCGCTGGCCTGAAACTCGGCTCGCACCTCCTCGATCGTGCGCAATTTCATGGAGGAACTCCTTTGTTTGGGTGGCCTGGTCTACGCTGGAACGTAAGAACTAGGCCGTGGTGGTAATAACTGGTATGTAGTAATTATGGTGCAAAAATTTGCACCAGTCAATCGAATGGTGTGAAAATTTGCATGATTGGTATGCGCTTAAGAGAGGAGCGTGAGAGGCTTGGCTACGCGCAGCCTGCTTTCGCGGAAATTGCCGGATCTAAGAAGAGGACTCTGATCGATTGGGAGAAGGGAGTGTCTTCGCCAACAGCCGTGCAATTGGCGGAACTCGCAAAGGTCGGGGTAGATGTTCTCTATGTATTAACTGGCAAACGGTCAAATCGTGCGACGTCGCACGATTTGGATAGCGACAAGCAGCCGACACCAAACCCGTCGTTAACGACGGGTTTGCCGACACAAGCCGCCCCCAGACCCCTCAGCCGTGATGAAGAAATGTTGTTGGACAACTACCGTCACACATCGCCTGATCGGCGGCGGTTCATCCGCGACGCCGCCTTTGTGGCATCGCAACGCGACGTGGCCCAAGGTGGCCGCAAACGATGAGTTTTGGTGATATGAGATCAATCATGAAATCCCTATTTTTCCCAGCCATATTGCTATTGAGCTTGGCTGGCTGCGCAACGGCCACGAGCGGTCAGGATTTCAATATGGAAGCTGTTCAGGTGCTGGTGCCGGGCGTATCCACTGTTGATGATGCCGTGCGTCTTATGGGGGCCAGCCCTGTTTCCGTTACGAATCTAGGCGATGGAAGCAAGATATTAGGTTGGACATATATCAAGGCGCAGTCTCAATTTATGAGCACCACCAGTCAGGGGAAAACCGCGCACCTTTTGTTTGATGCGAACGGTATCTTCGTTCGAGCCAACAGCACCCAGGTCATGCCTGGGGTGACAAATTAACAGCAAACAAAAAAACAAGGGATTTGTATGCATCTTTGCAGAGTAAATGGCAACCGAAAACTTCTCGCCTTGGGCGCGTTGATGACGACGTTATTTTTGACCGGCTGCGCCACGAAGAATTATGGCCGCCAAGGCGAGCTGACCGATTACGAGCGCCAAACGATGACGTGCCGGGAAATGGAACTGGAGACAGCCAAAGTCCATGGGTATCTGGCCCATGTGGAGAAGGAAAGCCAGTTTGATGGCCGGTCTGTCCTGTCGTTCCTGGGGGATTTTGGCATGGGCAATGTGATGGAAAAATCAGCGGCCATGGAGGCAGCGAATCGGCGGCTGGCGCAGTTGCAGGATACGCAGGTGCGGCGGGGCTGCAATAAAGGCAATGAAACGGTGGACCCGGCTACGGGGTTGCAGGGGCTTGGAAGTTATCCCTGATGTAATGCGGGTACATGCGGCCCTACCAAACAAATTTAAAAAGGGAAAATTTCATGGATGAACCCGAAATTTCTTTGGAAAAAGTGTTTGAGCAGAGGTTGATTCGGAGATATTGGCGGCACTGATCACCTCGCATCGCGACCCTGAAACACTCAACTTAATTTGGACCGATTTAGCCGCCGCCGCGACAGGGCGTGCCATCCGGTTTTCATCCAAATTACCACCCAATTCTGCGGGCCTCGCGGAAGTGAAGCGAGCATATGTGGCTCGCGCTGACTATTGGTCTCAAATCGTGGCGCAGCGATTGGAGCTAGGCGGTGAAGATTCTTCTGAATAAATTCAAGAACGACTTGTTCGCTGTATGTGGTACGCACTGCTTCCGTTAAACTGGAATCATCTACCCGGATGATTCCCATTGGTCTCTTACCCATTACGCTTCCCTTTTGGCTTTGCTTTCAATATTTATAATAACGGTGTAAGCCGATAAGTCCGCGCATTTCGGGCTAATTTTCCCCTCGGGGAAAATACATCCAGGCTGAAGACGGTCATCATGACAACCTACGTTGTTATTGATGCCTATCTTCAGCCTGGAGTTTTTTATGCCCCCCGACAATCTCCCTGTTCACCGCCGTTTCCCCCGGATGACGACGTTTATCCTGCTTGCTGTTGTTCTGTTGCTGGCCATTGCAGCCATTTCCCCTGTTCAGTTGCCCGTTGTGGCATACAAACTGTCTTTGATCAGCCTGGCTGCTGTGGTGGCTTATTGGCTAGATCGGGCCTTGTTTCCCTATGCCCGGCCCGATGGCTATCTGGTCAAGGATTGGCGTTGTGGTCCCTGTGGTCCGAATGTCAGCCACGTTGATTTTCCGATTGTCACGGAATACATGAATGTATTTATCTGGGCTTGCTTGCGTCGGGCAATCATTGTCGCGGGGGTCGTGACGGGCGTGGCGTTGGGGTTGTGATGCTGCCATCCAAACGTGTGTGGATTGCAGCATTCCTGCCCGCCTTGATTGCATCGTGCAGCCCAGTCTATGCCCAGGTTCCTGCCGCCGCCCAGCCATATCGGGCCGAACTGACCCGCAATGCGCGGGCGGTGCTGGGGTTGAATGCGCCGGTGGCTCTGTTGGCCGCCCAGGTGCATCAAGAATCTGCCTGGCGCCCTGAAGTCGTATCGCGGGCGGGTGCTGCAGGGTTGACCCAATTTATGCCCGCGACTGCGCGGTGGATCTCTGATCTTTTTCCAGAATTGTCGGCCAATGATCCGTTCAATCCGTCCTGGGCATTGCGCGCCCTGGTGCGCTATGACGCCTGGCTATATGCACGAGTTCGTGCAGCTGATGCCTGTCAGGCCTGGGCAATGACCTTATCTGCATATAACGGTGGGCTGGGCTGGATCAGCCGCGACCAGGCACTGGCATCCAGTAAGGGGCTGGATCGGTTGGTGTGGTTCGGTTCGGTCGAGCAGGTTAATGCAGGCCGCTCGGCTGCGAACTGGCGCGAGAACCGAGCCTACCCACAGCGCATTATTTACACGCATCAGCGACGGTATGCGACCTGGGGGGGCTCGGTATGTCTGTGACCACCTATGCCTGGGGGGTCGTGGCCCTATGTTTTGCCGCTGCTGGTGCAGCCTGGTTTGGCTATTCGAAGGGTTATGACCGGGGTGCGCTGGATGTGCGGGCGGTTCAGTCCCAGCAACAAGTGGCTCAACTGACCGGGCAGCTGGGCCGTCTGCATGCAGACCTGCAGGCCAGCGCCACGGCCAGCCGCCAGTTGCGCGAAGGCCTGGCCAAGCTGGCGCAACGCCAAACCTCCTCGACTCAGGAACTGAAGAATGCTTTGCAGAAAAATGCGGCTGATCCTGTGCTGTGCCGCTTCGATGTTGACAGCATGCGCATCATCGACACCGCCCGTGCCGCTGCCGCCCAGGCCGCTGCCGGTGGAATACGCGGTGCGTTGCCCGCCTCCGATTGAGCTGATGGGGGACGGGATGGATGCGGTGGGGGTGGCGTTGAAAGAAATGTACGACTTGTATGGGGTTTGCGCCGGGCGGCTGGTGGATGTGGTTGATTGGATTTCAGAGGGGAAATGATGGCTGTTCAGCTTGAATTGTGGCAACTGATCACACTGCTGCTGACATTTTTTGGGGCCTGCGCCACCGTTGTGCGTGTATTCCTTGCGCAGACTCAGCGGCACTTGGACATGCGCTTCAACACACTGGAAGATGCAAACCGGCAAGAGGCTGGACAGTGGCAGCGCATCGAACGTGAGCTGATGGAGCTGCGTGCCAATTTGCCTGTGGAATATGTCCGCCGGGAAGACTACACGCGGGGGCAATCGGTCATCGAGGCCAAGCTGGATGGCCTGGCATCTAAATTGGAAAACGCCCAATTGCGGGGGCTTATCGGGGGAAATCATGGTTGATATGGCACGCGCGCGCCGCGAAGGGCTGCGATGGATTATCTTGCTGACGCTGAACAATGCGCGGCCGATCGGTGCTTACGAGGGGCTGGTGTTGACGGTGGTCCAGGCCGAATACCCGGATGCAACACCCCTGGAACTGCGTCGTGAACTGGACTATTTGCACGATCGCCGCCTGGTTGAAATCAAGAAAGAACCAAGCGGGAAATGGCATGCGGCTCTGACACGCCTGGGCACCGACATCACGGAATACACGGTCGATTGCGAACCCGGTATCGCCCGTCCTCAAAAATATTGGTGATCGGCATGGGCAGAAAGTCCAGCATCCGACGCTTACCAGACGATGTTCGCACGTATATCGAGAAGCACCTGGCCAATGGCCGGTTGACGCTTGACGAACTGATTGAAGATTTGCGCCGCCGCTTTCCAGCGGCGGATGCGGCGGGCGATTTGCCCAGCCGATCTGCTGTGCACCGATATGGCCAACAGCTGGAACGTCGTTTGGCCGCCATCCGGGCCAGCACAGAAGCCGCACGTATCCTGACAGATGCGGCGGCTGATGATCAGGACTCACGGTCCGAGGCAGTGATCGCCCTGGTGCAGACAGAAATGTTCGATAGCATCATGGAACTGCAGTCAGCGTCTGAAGATGACATTCCCGCTGCACAACGAATCGACATGCTATCTAAAGCCGCGAAAAACATTGCCACCCTGGCGCGTGCCAGTGTCAATCAGAAGCGGTTTCGCCTGGAAATCCAGGCCAAGACCGAGGCTGCAGCCGCCAATGTCGAAAAGATCGCAAAGCGTGGTGGCCTGTCTGCTGATGCCGTTCAACAGCTGAAACAAGAAATACTGGGCATCGCCAAATGACGATAGCCCCTCTGGACCTCAAGGCCACCCAACTGTCTCCATCACTTCCTTCGGTGCTGATGGGCTACCAGCAACGCTGGTCTGTTGATGACTCCCCGCTGAAGGTGATGGAGAAATCCCGTCGAACCGGCATCACTTGGGGTGAGGCATCAGACAACGTGCTGACAGCGGCATCCAATGTGAGTGCCGGGGGCATGAACGTCTACTACATCGCCTACAACCAGGATATGACCATCGAGTACATTCAGGCGTGTGCCATGTGGGCGCGGGCTTTCAATTACGCGGCAGGAGAGATCGAGGACGGTTTTTGGGACGGCGAGGCTGAAGCTGACAAGAATATCCGCACCTTTACGATCAAGTTTCCAGGGTCTGGGTTCCGGATCGTGGCGCTATCCAGCCGCCCGTCAAACCTGCGGGGCCGTCAAGGTCTGATCGTCATCGACGAAGCCGCTTTCCATGAACAGCTGGATGAGCTGCTCAAGGCGGCGCTGGCCATGCTGATCTGGGGTGGGCGGGTGCATGTCATATCAACGCACAACGGTGTTGATAATCCGTTCAATGTGCTGGTGGACGACATCCGATCAAATCGGCGTCGAGGCTCTGTTCATCGCGTCACATTCCAAGAGGCTGTGGCTGATGGCCTTTACCGGCGCGTGTGCCTGCGCAGAGGAATCGACTGGACGTCAGAAGGCGAAAAAGCCTGGATGGATGATGTCTACGCCTTCTATGGCGCTGGCGCGGCCGAAGAACTGGACTGCATCCCGGCGAACTCGGGGGGGGCCTGGCTGTCTCGCGCACTGATTGAATCTCGTATGTCTGCCGATACACCCGTGTTGCGTTGGGAATGTGCTGCGGGATTTGAGCTGCTGGCTGACCATATCAGGGGCGCCGAATGCCGGGATTGGCTTGAAGCACAGATGGCACCACTGCTGGTTGGCCTGCCGCGCGACGCCATCTCTTTTGACGGCGAAGACTTTGGGCGCAGTGGCGACTTGAGCGTGCATGTGCCACTGATCCAACACCATAACCTTGTCCGACGTGTGCCGTTCACGGTCGAGCTGCGCAACGTGCCGTTTCGTCAGCAAGAGCAAGTGGCGTTCTATCTGCTTGATCGCTTGCCCCGGTTTACCGGTGGCGCATTCGATGCACGCGGTAATGGCCAATATCTTGCAGAGGTAGCCATGCAGCGTTATGGAGCGTCCCGCATCCAGCAAGTGATGCTGACCGAATCCTGGTACCGAGAACACATGCCGCCGGTCAAGGCGGCCCTGGAAGACGGCACGCTGGACGGGCTACCCAAGGATGCCGATGTGCTGGCCGACCTGCGGGCGGTGCAAGTCATCAAGGGCGTGCCACGCATCCCGGATACCCGGACCACCGGCGAAGATAAGGGCAAGCGCCACGGCGATGCTGCCGTAGCCGTCGCGCTGGCGTATTTCGCCAGCCGAGAACTGAACAAGGGCCCCGTGCGCGTGGCATCGTCGCGGCCGCGCCGCTATCAACAAAACAGAGGTCAACGATGGCTGTGACAGGGATCTACCTGCCTAATGGGCAGCACTTGGCATTTGCGGAAGCACGTGCCCCACGCAAACCTGTAAAAGGCCAGATCGCCAGTCGATCACGAATTGGCGGGTTCGGCGGAATTGAAGGCCTGCTGCCCAATCCTGACCCGGTGCTGCGTGCTGCAGGCAAGTCAATCGAGGTCTATCGGACGCTGCGTGCAGATCCTCACGTCGGTGGTTGCGTGCGGCGGCGAAAATCAGCCGTCCGCGCCCTAGAGCGTGGCGTGCGCAAGGGGGATGCAGCTGACCGTGTCGTCGCCGATGTCGAGGCGATGCTGGCCGATCTGGATTTGGAGCGCATTATTGGCGAAATTCTGGATGCGCCACTGTATGGCTACCAGCCCCTGGAAGTGGACTGGCAGATGGTGGGCAGGCACTGGGTCGTGGCCGATGTGGTGGGCAAACCGTCCGAATGGTTCGCCTTCGATTCTGTAAATGGGTTGCGGTTTCTGGCGAAGGATGCGGGGCGCGAAGGTCTGTTGGTTCCCTGGCGCAAGTTCCTGCTGCCCCGTCAGGACGCAAGCTACGACAACCCGTATGGTCAACCTGACCTTGCACGATGTTTTTGGCCCATCAAGTTCAAGCAAGGTGGGTTGGATTTTTGGAACCGTTTCGTTGAAAAATATGGGTCGCCGTGGCTGATTGGCAAAACGCCACGATCTGCCTCCACACAAGAGTCCGAAGAGCTGCTAGAAAAGTTGGACGCAATGGTGTCCGATGCCGTAGGGGTGGTGCCAGACGACTCGTCTGTCGAAATTATTGAAGCGGCTGGAAAAACGGGATCTGCAGACGTATACGATAAGTTCTTACGCCGCCTATCCGGTGAGGTATCAATCGCACTGCTCGGCCAGGATCAAACCACCGAAGCCGACGCAAACCGGGCATCCGCCCAGGCTGGCATCGAAGTCGCCGAGGACATTCGGGACGCCGATGCGGGGTTGGTGTCGGCTACGCTGACCCAGCTCATCCGCTGGTACGTGGAGGTCAATTTCGGCGGCCCAGCGCCGGTGTACGAACTGTGGGATCAGGCCGCGATCGACCAGCGCCAGGCCGAACGTGACAAGGGCCTCGGTGGTCTGGCCAACGGTCCTAGATTCACGCGGCTGTATTGGGAGCGCGCCTACGGGTATCAGGAAGGTGATCTCAGTGATGCGCCTGTCGGCGGGGCCATGCCCGGGCTGCCTGCCCTGGGCTTTGCTGAATCTCCGGTGGTTGCTGATACACCTATTCACCAGGCTAACCAGGTCAGCGATGTTCTGGGCGGCGCGGTTGATGGATGGATTGATGCAGTTCGGGCCTTGGCCGATCGCGTGGATTCCTTGGAGGCGCTGCGCGATGGGTTGATGGATCTGTTCCCTGGTATGAGCCTGGACGATTATGCCCAGCGCATGGCCCAGGCCCTGGCCGCTGCGGCGCTGGCCGGCAGGTATGAGATCGTCGAGGAGGCCGCGCGTGGCAGCTAGTTATGGATCGCTGCCGTTTCGTGAGCAGAGCGAGTTCTTCCGACGCAAACTGAATATTGGGACGACGAGCTGGGCCGATATCTATGCTGCTGAGCACGATTGGGCGTTCATGGTGGCGGGTGCCAATCGGGACGCCATCGTATCAGACTTTCGTACAGCCGTGGAAAAGGCTATCAACGACGGCACCACGCTCGAACAATTCCGCGCTGATTTCGACGCCATCGTGGCGCGGCACGGCTGGGACTACAACGGTTCACGCGGATGGCGCAGCAAGGTTATTTACGAAACCAATCTGCGCACCTCATACGCAGCGGGCCGATACGAGCAGATGCAGGCGGTCAAGGCTGCGCGGCCATACTGGCGCTACAACCACTCCGAGGCCGTCGAACACCCCCGCCACGAACACTTAGTATGGAATGGGTTGGTGTTGTCGGCAGATGACCCCTGGTGGCGCGAGCATTATCCGCCGAACGGCTGGGGGTGTCAGTGTTACGTCACCACACACACAGACCGTGATCTGGATCGAATGGGCAAGACAGGGCCCGACACAGCCCCACACGTAGAGACCGAAACCCGAGTTGTCGGCAAGAATTCGGAAACGGGGCCGCACACGGTGCAGGTGCCCAAGGGTGTCGATCCGGGTTTTGAATATACACCTGGGCGTAGCCGACTGGATGCATCCGTCCCCACGGAGCGCCCTGAGGGGTTGGCGGGCAGCGCCGCAAGTCCTGGTGTGCCCAACCGTCGCCCACTCGATACATTACCCCCGCCGCGACCCTTCGAGGCGTCGCGCATCTTACCCGCTGGCGCAGCACCGGAAACCTATGTGCAACGTTACCTGCAAGAGTTCGGTGCAACGATCGAGCGGCCGGCAATTGTGCGTGACGTTCTGGGCGAACGTTTAGTGGTGGGCGCGGATCTGTTCCGAGATGCGCACGGTCGCTGGAAAGTGACCAAACGTGGACGTGAACAGTATTTGCTGATGCTGGCCGATGCTTTGCGTGACCCCGATGAGGTGTGGGTGCGTATTGAGTGGCTGTATAGCGCCAACAAGGCAGTGGTGCGCCGCCGCTATGTCGCCCGGTATGACATTGAGGGCCAAGCTGCACCAGCTCTGTCTGTGTTTGAGATCGGGCCGGACGGTTGGTCGGGGATTACGGCATTCCAAGGCCAGACCCAATCTGAAGACGACTGGCGAGTTGGCGTTCGGCTGTATCGACGGCAACCATGAAAAAGCCCAGACGCTGACCCCGTCTGGACTGATCCCGGATGTAGGGTTGGTGGCTGTGGCAGCAGCTGCTCATCCGATGGACACAACTATTTTATAGGGTTTTGATCATGGCTGGAACACATATTGAGGTCTCTGCAGATACCGCAGCCATCGAAGCAACGCTTGCGCGTGCTGTCCAGGCGCTGGGCAGCCCCAATGTGCTGCTGCTATCCGTGGGCGAGGAGATGCTGAACGCCACGCGTGATCGTTTCAAGAACCAACAGAGCCCTGATGGGGCCAAGTGGGCGGCACTCTTGCCTGCCTACCAGAAGTCAAAGGAAAAAAACCAGAATAAAATCCTGACACTCGACGGCTACCTGGGCGGCACGCTGCGCTACCAGGTCGACGGCGCTGCCGTGGAGGTGGGCAGCAACCTGGAATATGCCGCCATCCACCAGTTTGGCGGAACGATCAAACCTAAAAAGGCCAGGGCGTTGAAAATAGGTGACCGGCACGTCGGCGCAGCCAAAATTCCGGCGCGCCCTTTCTTGGGGATGAACGCCGACGACGAGGTGCGCATCCTAGAATTAGCGCAAGACTTCATGCAAAATGCGTTGATTGGAAAATAGCGGCGCTGTGCGATTTTCTGAGGCCATCTAGACCAACCCCTGGAATTGCCGCCGGACCCGCTTTATAAAGCGCCTCAGCGCGAACTGGCGGGATTGTAGATGTAGAGTCAGAGGCCGCCCGCCGAAATCATCCGGCCCACCCCGACAATCAAATTTTTCCGTAGGGGAAAATACATTCGGGGCCATCGTCGTCATGATGACGACATGAGTACTGAAACCCTATCCTCCCCGATTCACATTTTCCGGCCCGGCACGTTTACGTCCGTGTCCGGCAAGACCGTCACGCTGACCGCCGATGACCTAGCCACCAGCGCGCGGGTATACGACCCGGCGCTGCACGAAGCACCTATCGTTGTGGGTCATCCGCGCATGGACGCCCCCGCGTACGGCTGGGTGGCTGGCGTGTCTTTCAGCGAGGACGGCCTCTACGCCAAACCCGATCAGGTCGATCCGGCTTTCGCTGAACTCGTTCAGGCCGGCCGCTTCAAGAAGCGCAGCGCTTGCTTCTATGAGCCCAACAGCCCCGGCAACCCTGTCCCTGGCAGCTACTACCTGCGTCATGTCGGTTTCCTCGGCGCCCAGCCGCCGGCCGTCAAGGGCCTGCGCGCCGTCGAGTTCGCCGAGCGCGAGCCGGGGCTCATCGAATTCGCCGATCCCATCGTCACATCGCAGATCAGCCTATGGCGCCGTCTGCGCGACTGGTTCCTGACCAACCACGGCCAGGACGCTGCGGATCGTGTCGTGCCCGACTGGGAGATCGAATCCATGCGCGACGAACTCTCCGGCATCGATGCCGCCGCCGCATTTTCTGAAGCCATCACTAAAGAACCATCCACCACTACGGAGACCCCCCCTGTGCCGCCGACCACCACCAGCCCGGCCTCTGATGCCGCGCGTATGCAACAAATCGAGGCGGAAAACGCCACCCTCAAACGCCAGCTTGAAGCCCAGGCCGCCGCGCAAACGAAAACGGCGACCGAAGCTCGTCACGCGCAGAGCGTGGCATTTGCCGAAGGCTTGATCGAGGCCGGTCAGTTGCCGCCCGCACGCATGGATCTGGTCGTGGGCCTGTTGGACTTGGCCGCCACGCCGGATGCGTCTGGCGCGTCGCTTGCTTTCAGCGAGGGCGATGCGCAGCGCCCGCTGCTCGCCGGCTTGCAGGAGCTGCTGCAGGGCCTGCCGACTCAGCTCGCGTTCGGCGAGTTCGCCGCCAAGCCGCGTGCTGCCGGTGCACAACCCGTCGAAAACCCGCTGGTAGCCGACGCCCGTCGTCGCGCCGGTCAATAAGGAGGCGTCATGCCCGCACAAATTCAACGTAAGACCCTGGGCGATCTGCTGCTTGCCGAAGTGCTGCCCGCGTGGACCCGCCGCCGCCGCATCTTGCCTGCAGGCGATGCGCTGCCCATGGGACAGGTGCTTTTCGAGACCGCCGAAATCGAACCTGCCGGGCCCGATCCCGAGACCGATCCCGCCGTCACGGTCGAGATCGTGACGGGCGTACTGGCCGAAGACGTTGCTGCGTCCGCCAGCGACCGTCCGGGCGTCGTAATTGAACGCGGCGCGGTGGTCGCCACGGCGGCGCTTATCTGGCCCGATGGTGCCTCACCCGAAGACATCGTCACCTGGATCGACCAGCTGATCACCATGGGCGTCGTCCCGCGCGCCACGTTGTAGCCCTATTACTAATTGAGGATCATCATGTCACGCAATCAACACGGCGAACTGTTCACCGCCACGACCTTGACGGACGCGATCAACGCGCTGCCCACCGTGCCCGGCAAAGCCGGGGCGCTGGGGATTTTCGAGGAAAAGGGGGTGCGCACCACGACTGTCCTGATCGAGCACCACGAGGGCCGCTTGGCGCTGGTGCCGACGGCCAGCCGTACCGACAACCCCACGCCGGTGTCCCGCAGCAAGCGGGCCCGCCGCCCGTTCGAGATCCCGCATCTGCCGCAATCCGGTGTGCTGTTGCCTGCCGACGTGCAGGATCTGGTCGAGTTCGGTTCTCAGACCAACCCGGTATCGTCCGTTGCAACGGTCGTGAACGACGAGCTCGAACGCCTGAAGGCCAACATCGACGCCACGAAGGAATGGCACCGCGTCGGTGCCCTGCGCGGCCGCATCCTGGATGCCGATGCCAGCGTGATTTACGACCTGCACGAAGAGTTCGGCATCACGCCGCCCGAACAAGAGGTCGCCTTGGGGGCCTCTGGCGATCCGCGCAAAAGCCTGCTCGATGGCAAGCGCCAGATCGAGCGGGCGGCCACCGGCATCGTCATCACCGGATGGCGGGCGTTCGTGGGGCCGGATTTCTTCGACCGGCTGACTGGCCACAAAGAGGTGAAAGCCGCCTACGCCAACTGGCAGGCCGCGCAGGATCGTCTGGGCGGCGACCTGCGTACCGGCTTCACGTATGCAGGCATCGTGTTTGAGGAATACATCGCGCGCGTTTCCGGCCAGGACTACATTCCGACCGCCGGCGGCGTGCTGTTCCCGATCGCTCGTGGCATGTTCAAAGTCTATAACGCCCCCGCAAATTACAACGAGGCCGTGAATACACTGGGCAAACCGTATTACGCAAAATCCAAAGAGCGCGATATGGGCAAGGGCTACGATCTGGAAGCCCAGGCCAATCCGCTCACGATCAACCTGGTGCCTGGCGCCACGGTGGATCTGTCCATCGGGACGTAATGGTTATGCCTGGTCAATCCGTTGATGAGCCGATTGCTCCGCAGCAGATCGCCCCGAGCGACGTCATCCAAGGGCGCTATTGCTCCTTGGATGACCTGCGGGCATCTATTGCTGCCCGAACCTTGGTTGAACTGTCGCAAGACGATGCCACCAAGGTGCGGGCCGGTGAACAGGATGCAGCAGTCATTCAGCGGGCCATCGACCAGGCTGAAGACCTGATCGACGGTTACCTGCGCAACCGCTACACGCTGCCCTTGTCGTCGGTGCCCACGGTCATCCGCGATCTGGCAGTCAGCCTGGCGCGGCATGCTCTGTATGCGCGCCGCCCGGAACGTGATCTGCCCGCCACGGTGAAATCCACCTACGACGGTTCGATTCACACGCTGGGCCTGATCCGTGACAACCGGGTCTCGCTCGGCCTGCCCGATGGCCGCGCTCAAGGCGAGCCCGGCAAGGTGCTGGTCAAGACGCGCCCCAAGCGTTTTGCCAACGAAACGCCGTGGAGGCTGTGACATGGCCATTCCTCCACCGCTCCAGAATGCGACGACCGTATCCACACAGGACATCTTGCAGGCGGTCGTTGATCGTCTGACCGACCAGCTGGGCAACCTGTTGGCCGTCGATTTCTTTCCCGACCGGCCGGAAGACTACGAACTGAACCACGTTGATGGTGCGCTGCTGGTGTCATACGGCGGCGGCCAGTTCTCGGCGCCGCCGGCCTCGGGCCTGTCCGCGCCGGCGCTGCCCGCCCGCTCGGCGCCGCAGAAGCGCACGCTGAAGTTCGTGGTCACTTTGTTGGTGCGGGCCTTGAATGGCGACCACGGCGCTGCCGAGATGTTGGACGCCGCGCGTGGCGCTTTGCGTGGATTTCGTCCCCCTGGTTGCGCCCGGCCGCTGTGGTTTACGCAGGAAACCCCATTGGGCGCTGCCGGCGGCGTCTGGCAATACGCCATCGAGCTGGCCACGGAAACCTGGGACGGCGCGGCAGGCCCCTCTCGCGTATCAACGACCCCAACACAGGAAACCCCATGAAAACCATCATCCTCGACCGGCCGCACACGCATGCAGGCAAATCGTATCAGCCCGGCGCCCGCCTGCAGCAAGTCAATGATCAGTCTGCGGCCTGGCTAGTTGAGCGCGGCATCGGCCACGCAGCGTCTGTTCCCGCCACGCCGGCAAGCAAAAACCCATCCAAAGACAACCAGGAGAATAACCGTGACGGTTGAAACCTATTACTACGGCCAGGGCCGCGTCAGCGTAGCCTCGCGCACCCGCAATGAAAGTGGTCAATACGATATCGGGGCCTGGCGCTGGGTGGGGGATGTGTCGGAACTGACCTTCAGTATGGAGATCGAGGAATTCACCCACAAGGAATCCTACAGCGGCATGCGTCGGTCTGTGCGCAAGATTCGCACTGGTGTTGATGGGGCTTTGAGCTCCGTTTGGCACCAGGTCGATGGCGACAACCTGGAGCTGACCCTGTGGGGGAAGAAGATCACCACGCCCGCGGGGTCGGTCACGGCGCATGAATTGCCCACCCTTGAGGTGGGTCAGCGTTATTACCTGCCGCAGCGCAAGGTGTCCGCCCTGGCTGTCGACGGGTTGACCCTGGGCACGCACTATTCGGTTGATGCCGGTGCCGGGGCCATTGACGTGATCGCGCTGCCGGAAACTGGATTCAGCCAGCCCACGACGGCGGACTACGAATATGGGGCTGTGCGCCGCGTCGGCATCATGACCGCCCCAGCCCCTGAGGTTGCGCTGCGCTATGACGGGATCAACCTGGCCGAGGGGGGTGACCCGGTTACGGTGATTCTGTACCGGGTTTCCACCGCGCCGCTCACTGAACTTGCTCTCATCAACACGGGTGACGAATTCGTGGGCATGACCGTGGCGGGTTCTGTCCTGCCCGACACTTCGATCCCCGCAAGTGATCTGCTGGGGCCGTTTGGCTATATCGAGAGCTGACCATGGGCGATATCAAGCAAACGCTGCAGCCCATCGCCGATGACCTGGACATCCTGCACCCCGAGCGCACCGAGACCATCGGCGGTCGCCAGGTGACAGTGCGCGAATTCACTTTCGTGGAAGGGCTGCGGGCCAATGCGCTGGCCAAACCCTTTATCGATGACCTGGTCAAGGTGTTCAGCAAGGGCGAACCGGATTACGAGACCGTCCTGGCCGTGATCGGCGCGCACGACGCTGTCGTCATCGAAATGGTAGCGATGGCCACCGATGTCGATGCCGATTGGGTGCGCGCGCTGCCCCCCGAGGACGGCGAGTTGCTGCTTGCCATGTGGTGGGGGGCAAATGCAGGTTTTTTCGGGCGCGCCATCGTGCGGCGGGCGGCAGTGGCGCGCGAGGTTCAGCAGCTCGCGGCGGCGCTACCGTCGGTTGGGGGCACGTTTATGCCGCCCTCATCGAGCACGGTCACGCCCTCGCCGACGTCCGGCGATACACAGAGCGCCAGCTGATGCTCTTTTGGCGCGAGACGCAAGCGGCTGCATTGCGCCAGCGCCAGGAGCGCATCGTGGATCTCAGCGCGACGGCGGCCGGTGGCAAACACGTAAAAACATTGCATCGAGAATTGACTGCGGCCCTTCGCGCCGCAGAAAAACGAGACTGACATGGCAGGCAACGGGGAACTTAAACTGGCATTGCGCATCACCGCGACGGTCCGCGAAGCACTCGCGGGCCTGCTGGGCGTGTCAGTATCTCTGGATGGCGTTGACGATAGCGCCAAGCGGGCTGGCACAGGTGCTCGATCAGCCGCCGATGCCATCGCCCAGGCTGGCACGGCAGCAGACCGTGCCACTCGTGCGATCTCGCAAAATGTTGCTGCTGCAAATCATCAGGGCGCGGCGCTGGGCAAGCTGACCTCAACGGTCAAAGGGTTGGCCAGTGCCTACCTGGGTCTGTCTGGCATCAAGATGGGCTTGGAGATTGTTGACACGATTGGCCAGGTCAACAGCCGCCTGAAAAACGCTACTTCCAGCACGAAGGAATATGAAGAGGCGCAGCAGCGCCTGATGGACATCAGCAACCGGGTCTATAAACCGTTTGAGCAATCGGCCGAGTTGTTTATCCGCACAAACGAATCCCTGACCCAGCTTAAATACACCACATCGGAATCGATTGATTTTATTGAGGCGCTGTCATACGGCATGGCAGCATCGGCCACGGATAGTGTCAAAGCGGCGTCGGCAATTGACGCGGTCTCAAAGTCGATCATGAACGGCAAGATGGGGATCGAGCAATACCGCACCCTCATCAATTCAGTTCCACGTTTGCAAAAAGCCCTGGGCGATGCCCTGGGCATGAGCAATGCCGAACTGGACCGTCTGGCCAGGACCACGGGCATCAGCATCCCGCAGTTGATGCAGCTGCGCACGCAGATCAAGCAGCTGGGTGTCGAGGTCGACGCAATGCCCGTGACTGTGCTGGGCGATGCAATGGTCAGGCTACGCAACGCGGCGCTGGAATGGGCGGGGGCTAATGGCCAAGCATCCCAAACCGCCGAAGGCCTCGTGAGCGTCCTGGGGTTGCTGGCCGATAATTTCGATCTCGTCGCGCGTGGTATCGGTGCGGTGGCTGCAATCCTGGTGACTCGCTATGTCGCAGGTGTTGTGCTGGCCGCGGCCCGCACCACCCAGTTGGCTGCGGCAAACCGTGCCCTGGCGGCATCTGCGGTGACAGCGGGTGCGGCACAAACTGGTCTGATCGCTGGTTTGGCCGCCAAAGCGGCCGCTGCCACCACTGCGGCGGCCGCTGTGGCCAAGGCCACCTTGACTTTGGGCGGGTTGTTGCGCATCGGGCTGACATTGGGCCGTGGCCTGATGGCGCTGGCGGGCGGGCCCTTCGGTTTGCTTATCGCAGCGATTTGGGGGGCCTATGAAGCGTATCGGGCACTGACTGGGGCCACTGAGGACGCCACCAAAGCCCAGGAGCAACTGGCTCAGAGTGCTGTTGATGCGGGCAGCGAAACGCAGGCCCTGACAGCAGAGCAGCAGCAAGCAGCAGCAAGTGTCCGCGAGGCCGAGGCCTGGGTCGCTGAGATGTCCAAGACCCTGCAGGACAAGCTGACAGCCGCCGCCCGCGATGGCGTCAAAGGGCTTCAGGCGTTCAAACTGGAGACCCTGGCCAGCGCGGCCGCTGCGGGCATGACGGCGGCAGAAATTGATAATCTGGCCGCCAGTTTCGATGCAATCATTGCGCTGCAAAAGCAATCTGACGCGCTGGATAAAAATAAGCCCAAGCGTGGTGGTGGGCGCAACGAAGCCCTGGATTTCGTCAAGCAGCTGGAACGCCAGGCGGCCCAAGCGGGCAAAACAGCCCATGAAGTGGCCTTGCTGGAAGTCGCCGAAAAGAAATTGACGGGTGCGTTGCGCACCCGGGCGCTGGCTGCAATCGAAGCGCAGCGGGCCATCGCCGCCCAGGAACTGATCACGGCTATCCATCGCCAGGCCGAAGCCTACGGCAAAACTGAGCTGCAGGTGCAGCTACTGGAGCTGGCAGAAAAGCGGCGGCGCGGCGTGCTCTCTGCCGCGGAAGCCGTCGAGGCCGAAGCGGCCGCGCGGATTTTGGCCCACAAACGCGCTGACGACACGATGCGCGAGATCGACATCGAATACTTGCGTGCCAGCGGCCAACTGGCTGATGCTGCGTTTGCTGAAATCCGAAACAAGTACGAACAGCTGCGCGAAGAACTGGTCAAGCTGGGCCGCACAGACGATGTGGCCAAGCTGGATCTGGTCATCGATACCAGCCGCGCCCGGGCGCAGGTGGATGCTATTCAGACACGCCTGGACGCGGTCTATGCGGAGCAAAGCCGCCAGGAGCAATCTGTGCAGGCCCAGCAGCAGGCGGGGCTGCTGACGGAGGTCGGGGCGCGTGAACGGCTGCTGTCGATTCACAGTCAGACGGCTACCAAACTGATGGAAATACGGCCATTGCTTGCCGAGATCGCCGCAATGCCGGGCGCGATCGGCGAAGCGGCCCGGGCTGCATTACAGGAACTGGACAACCAGGTTCTGGTGCTGAAGTCCACCACGACATTGCTAGCCGAAACTCTAAAGACTGGTATTACCGAAGGGTTGTCGGGGGCGCTTCAGGGCCTGGCCAACGGGACCATGACGCTTTCCGAGGCAATCAATCATTTGGCTTTAACCGTTGTCAATGCCCTTGCCCAGATGGCGGCTGAAGCACTTGCACAAAGCGCAATGCAAGGTGTCATGGGCCTCTTTGGTGGTGGTGATGCTGGTGATGGCGGTGCATCGAAAATTGCAACGGCAGCAGCGGCTGGCCAGGCTCAAGCAACTCCGATCATTGCAGCAGCAGGGACATTAAGCGCCGCAGGGGCAACTGTTTCGGCGGGGGCTATGGCAACTAGTACATCGGCTGGGCTGATGACAAGTGCCGGGGCAACAATGACATCGGCTGCGGCAGCTATTGCGGTAGCTGCCGTGCAGTTGCAAGCTGCTGCAACCACATTGATGGCGGCCAACGCTATGCAAGGCGCTGCGGGCATGGGCTTTGCCGCGGGCGGCTGGACGGGTCGGGGCAGCAAATACAAGCCGGCCGGCATCGTGCATGCCGAAGAATTCGTTGCACGCCGGGAAGTGGTTCGACAGCCTGGTGCCAGATCATTCCTGGAACGATTCAATAGGGTCGGCATGCAGAGCCTGCGCGGCTACGCCGCCGGCGGCCTGGTGCATCCGCCAGAGCGGCTGTATGCCTCCGACTCGCCGCCCGCCGATGCATCAGCTGCTCGGGCAGCGGCGCCCGGCAACCAGGTGGCGATCCGGGTGGTGCCAGTGCTGGACGAATCCGTCATGACCGCCGCAATGGCCAGCGCCCAGGGCGAAAAAGTCATCACAGCGGTGATCAGCCGCAATGCAAGCACGGTTCGGCAGATCCTGGGGGTATAGATATGGCGACAAACCACCCTTGGCTCGGCACACCTGTCTGGCCCATCAGCCCGGATTGGGCCGATGGCGTGCTGGAACGCCTGGAATTCCTGACCGATGTGCATCAAAGCCCAGTCGGGGCCGAACAACGGCGGGCCTTGCGCATCGCGCCACGGCGCAGCTTCGAGTTCTCGGTAGTGGCCGAAGGCGCGGAGCGCACAATCCTGGATATTGCGCTGACCGGCGTCGGGTCGTATCCGGTGCTGTTGCCGCTGTATCACGATGCGGCAGACCTCGCCGTTGAGCTGCCGCCTGGTGCGACGTTCCTTCCTGCTGATACCGTGCAACGGGAATTTCGCTCTGGCCTTGCGTTGCTGCAGACCCCGGTGGGTAGTGGTGCATCGCGGATGCGCTACGAGGTAGTCATGGCCACTGCGGGCGCGGGTGGGTTGGCGCTGGCCAACCCCACGCGCTTGCACTGGTGGCCAGGCACCCGAGTCTATCCGATCGTCCGCGCGCGGGTGGTGGGCGACGTGCAGATCTCACGCGTCACCAGTCGCGTGTCGCAGGCGCAGCTGCGGTTCGACGTGATCGATCCCCTCGATTGGAGCGACTCGTTCCCGGGCGAGGTGCGTGACGGGCGGCTGGTCTGGACTGTGGCGCCCAATGAGCGCGATGCATTGCGTGTGGATTTTCACCGGCTGCAAAGCGTTTTCGATCATGAGCTGGGCCCGGCGCAGATCACCGACACGGGCACCTCGGCCTGGCTGCGCCAGCAGTACCGGTTCACGCTGGAGGGCCGCGCCGAGCGCAACCGCTTCCGCCAATTACTGTACAGCCTGCGCGGCAAACAGCGGGCGCTGTGGCTACCGACATTCTCGGACGATTTAATCATCGCGCAGGACGTCGCTCTGGCCGATGAAGGGATCTACGTCGAGCGCTGCGGCTACACCCAGTACATCACAGCGCCCGGGCAGCATGCGCGCCGCGACATCCGCATCGTGTTGCACGACGGCCGGGTGTTCCACCGCCGGATCGTCGCCGCGCGCATCGAGGAGGCGGCGGATCGCGAGTGGCTGGGGTTGGACATCACGCTCCCCACGCTGGCGGCAGCGAACGTGCAGCGCATTGAGTTCCTGGCACCGATGCGCATGGATCAGGACTCGACCGAATTGCACCACATCACGGATGCCGATGGCGTCGCCGAAAGCGTCGTCACGTTCGTATCCGCGCCATCTTTGCGGGCGTTAGGAGATTAAGTCATGTCGTACCCAAAGACCGAAATATCCAATCAATCGGCACAGCCCGCCCACCTGTATGAATTCGTCATCGGCGCCCGCGAATGGCGCTACACCAGTGCCGATCGGGCGGTGACGGTGGCGGGCAAGACTTACCAAGCACTGGCTATCACGAATAACAACATCCGCATCACAGGCGAGGCGCGCCAGGATGCGTTGCGGGTGACCATGGCCAGCGCGACCCAGCCTGGGTCGCTGTTTATCGGCACGCCGCCGGGGGTGGAAATTACGATGAGAATCCGCCGCTGGCACTGGGGGGACGACGGCGCGGCCGTTGTCTATGTCGGCACGATTTCCGAGGTGGACTTTCCCACGCCCGGCGAGGTAGAGCTGACATGCGCGACGGTGTCGCTGATGCAAGCTGCCGGCCTGCGGCGTACATGGGCCAGGCAGTGCCAGAACATGCTGTACGACCAGCGCTGTCGCGTCAACGCCGCCGATTATCGGACCCGGGCGGTACTGACCAGCGTGGGGGGCGGGTTGATCTCATCCGCCGCTTTTGCCAGCCTGCCTGATGGGTGGTTCGCCGGTGGCTACATCGAATGGACAGCGGCGGCCGGACACGTGGATCGCCGGGGTATCGACTGGCACTTGGGCGATACGTTGGGCCTGTTGGGGTTCTCGGATGGGCTTGCCGCTGGGCTATCCGTCAATGCTTATGCGGGGTGCGACCGCACAATGGCCACCTGCGCCGCAAAATTCAGGAATGCAGAGAACTTCGGTGGATTTCCGCACCTGGCGGGCAAGTCGCCGTTTGACGGCAATCCGGTCTTCTAAGGGGCTGCGAGGTGGAATTCATCTACTACCTGGCGATTATGGTCGCCAGTTATTTGATCAGTACGGCATTGGCCCCCAAGCCAAAGGCGCCACCGCCCGCCGCATTCGAGGATTTCGATTTTCCTCAGTACGATGAGACCACCCCGCAATTGGTTGTTTTCGGCGATGTCTGGCTGAAGGATTGGCAAGTGCTGTGGTACGGGAATTACCGAACGTCTGCGATCAAGAATGATGGGGATAAGAAAAAATGACCCAATCACCGAACGATCGCTTGAGAGACCCGATGGTCACCATGCGCCACGTGCGTCAGGCGCGGATGTGCCGCCGGGGCGTGAAGACCTGGATGGAGCTGCGGGGCCTGGACTGGATGGATTTTGTACGCCGTGGTATTCCGGCGTCTGCGCTGGAAGCCACGGGCGATGCCATTGCGATTCGCGTCGCCGCCCTGGCCCGAGCCGAGGTCGAAAATGGGTAAGAAAGGTTCATCGATCACTGTCGGCTATCGCTACTTTTTTACCCTGCACATGGGTCTCTCGCGCGGCCCGCTGGATGAAATCCTCCACATCAAGATCGGTGACCGCACCGCCTGGGAAGGATCGCTATCGAGCAGCGGACGCATCCGTATCGATGCGTATGAGCTGTTCGGTGGGGAAACCGGCGAAGGGGGCGTGCGCGGGGATCTGGATGTCATGATGGGCGACCCGGATCAACCAACCCATGGGCTGCTGAAATCCCTGCTGAATGGTCAATTTTCTGGTGTGCTGCCCGCGTTCCGAGGCGTCTGCACAGCAGTGTTTGACGGCATGATTGCCGCCATGAATCCGTACCCCAAGCCTTGGGCATTTCGGGTGCGGCGCACCACTGGTGGTTGGGACAATGGGGCTTGGTACGCCGGTGCCGCCACCATCTGGCTGGCCGGGGGCGCAATCAAAGCAATGAATCCGGCGCATATGCTGTATGAGGCGGCCACAAATCGGGACTGGGGTCGTGGCTTGCCGGCGGGCGTGCTGAATGTCGGGTCGTTTACCGCCGCCGCGGACGCCCTGATCCATGAAGATTTTGGTCTGTGCCTGGCCTGGCGTCGGCAAGACAATTTGGATCAGTTTGTTCAGCAGGTCATCAATCACATTGGCGCTGCTCTCTTTCCCGATCGCGCCACGGGTTTGCTCACGCTAAAGCTGATCCGCGATGACTATGACCCGGCCGCGCTACCCGTATTCGATTATCACACGGGTCTGATCGATGTTGAAGAGCTCGTCACAACTGCCTTACCCACGTCGCCCAACGAAATCGTCGTCAATTGGGTGTCTCCAATTGATGGCGAAACCCAGGCCGTGCGCGCGCAAAGCCTGGCGGGGTGGCGCGCATCGGGAGCCGTCATCAGCGAGACCCGCGAATACCCCGGTCTGCCCACCGCCGAACTGGCAAATCGTGTCGCGCAACGAGACCTGCGAGCCGTCGCATCATCGCTTAAGCGCCTGCGCATCAAACTGGATCGGCGTGCCTGGAACATCAATCCAGCGGACGTGATCCGCGTTACCGCCCCGGATCGTGGCATTGTCGACATGGTGGTACGGGTGATGACGATTGACGACGGCACGCCGACGTCGGGCGCTATCACCCTGGTGTGCATTCAGGACGTTTTTGGCCTGCCGCAGTCTGTCTATACCGGCATCCAACCTGGGCAGTGGCAAGAGCCGGATGCCACTGCGATCATTCCGCATCGCATCGTTTACGAATGGCCCTACGTCGATCTGGCCGAAAAATTTCCGCGATCAGAATTTGCCATGATCGAGGCCGACGAAGGGTACTTTGGGGAAGCTGCGAAAAAGCCGTCGCCCTTGGCGTTGCGTTATGCGCTGGCCATGCGCTCGGAAGGCGAGGCGGATTTTAAAGTACGCGGTGGCGGCAGCTGGGCTCCTGTTGCGTCACTGGCCGCAGGTCTCAGTCGCTTTGAGACACAAACGAGGGTCTATCTGGATGACTCGGAGTTGCCCCGCGTGCGCGTGGGCCGGGCGGCGATGATCGATGCCGAAATTGTGCGCATCGATGCGTTTGACCTGGAGACTGGGGCGATGGTGATCGCCCGCGGCTGCATGGATACGATTCCAGCCGAGCATGCGCCCGGTTCGGTCTGGTTTTACCAGGACGATATCGGCACTGATTTGCGCGAATATTCCGCCGGCGAAACAGTGTTCTCGAAAACGTTGACGGTGACCACGCGCAAAACCCTGCCAATGCACTTGGCACCGATTGACCGGCTGTGGTTCAACTGGCGGTTTTTCCGACCCTACCCGCCGGGTCATGTGTTGGCCAATGGTGAGCGGTGGCCCAAAGGGGGGCGCCTGGCGTATCCAATCAGCGAGTTCACTGTCACCTGGACCCACCGGGATCGCGTGGGCCAAGTCGACCGGGTGGTTGAACACGACGAGTCGCATATGGGCCCAGAAGGCGGCGTGCTGTATGTGCTTCGGGTCTATGACATGACGCCCGAGGCTCTGGCGAATGAAGAAGGCGACCTCGCCCCGCCGCCAGAGTACGATCCTGTTGCCGAGCACAACTTGCCGCTGATGCTGGAGCGTCGGGTGTCAGGATCGAGCTGGACGCTGACGCGCGGCGAACTGGCGCCGATTCTGCACACCTGGATTGAAAACTTGCCCATATCCCAGGTTGCGCGTGATCTTGCGCTGGGCAGCCCACGTCATTTGACCGTGGCCCTGACCGCCAACCGCGAGGGGTTGGAATCGTGGCAGTCCTATCGGATACCGCTGACGTATGTGCCAGCCGGAATTTTGGTGTCCAGCCTGGCGCGTCAGCAAATGCGCCACGCCGCTGGGTTTGTGAGTAATGATGGAATCCGGGTTTCCAGCTTGGCTCGGATGACGCCCCAGGCTCTGGTGTTGCCTCATCCGTTGAAGCGGCTGGTGTACGAGGTGCCTTACCGAGATTTGCGGATCACAGGGCGTTTGCCCGCGTCGGATGACTCGGTGTTGGGCGTCGCGGTCGAGCGTGCGCCTTTGCCATGGATCACGCATTATGCCGTGGCCACTGTCCCAGATCGCGGGACAGATTTTGAAGTTTCTGGATCGGGACAATGGGTGGCGCGTGCTGTGCTGGATGCCAGCCTGGGGACGCTGGCCGTCCAGGCTATTTTGCTGGCCAGCAGCGACGATCTGTGGTCGGTACGGGCGTGGAATATTGATCGGCAACATATCATCCCTGGCACCTTATGCCTGATTGACCAGGAAATTCTGCGGGTTGAGTCGTTCGATCAGCCGACGGGCAACGTTGTATTCGCCCGGGGTTGCGTCGATACGATTCCCGCCCCGCACCGTCCCAACAGCACCGTCTGGTTTTATTCGCTGTCAGTTGGCGGTGACGAAAAAACATGGGGTGATACCGAGCGCATCAACATCCGTGTTTGCTCTGTCGCTCCCCCTGACCCCATCTTGGTCGGCCGATACCCAACAGACCGATTGGAATTTAAAACACGCCACCCGCGTCCCTATCCGCCCGGGCGTGTCTTGGTAGATGGCGCGCCATGGTTCACGCTGACTGAAGCAGCCGAGCCTGGTGTGGCGCTGACATGGACGCATCGGGATCGAATCGATCAAGATGTTGATGTGGTCGATCATCAGCACGATGACATTGGCCCTGAGCCTGGCGTGATTTATGAGATACGGGTGGTCAGCACTGCGCCGGGAAGCCAAGGCGGATGGGCACCGATCACGCTAAAGACCTACACGGTCTTGGGCGATAGCTGGTTCTACAGCTATGCCGATATTTTGGCAGATGCGCTATTGGTTCGAGATCGTGAAAATGCCAACCGCAGCTTGATGGGGCACTCCACTCCCCTGTCGCCTTGTCGGGCGATCACTATCCCCCTGGCGTTGCTATCTGTACGCGATGGATTGGAGTGTTGGCAGTGGTATCGGATCAGTATCGTCCGGCCCACCTTGCCGGGTTGCAGCGACACCAGTCCCCCCTACACGCCGCCTGGCTGGCCGAGCGGTGATGCTGGGGAAGGTGATCCAGGCGATGGAGATACAGGTCAAGGCCCCCCTGGGTCGCCGAACTCTCCGGGCAGTCCTGGGGGGCCCGGGGCCCCTCCATACCACCCAGATCCCGAAGACCCTGTAGATCCCGAAGAACCAGAGATACCAGAAGAGCCAGAAACGCCTGCCGATCCTGAACTGGGTATTCGAACTTCTTTGGTGACCCGCATCGTTGCCCATGCCTGGAACCCGCCTCATGGCCCGGGTTGGGGCCGAAGCTGGACACAGTGGTGGAACGGCGGGGTGCCTTTTGATCAATTAGGGAATGATCCAGATGCCTGAAATTATTGCACCAAACCTGGGCCTGTCATACGGCTGGATTGACGGCGAAGACGGCTGGGGCGGCCCGATGTCGGAAAACATGCGCGCGATCGATGCGCTGCTGCATTTGTCCGTGTTGTCCGCCCAGCAAGCCGAACCTCCAGTAATGGCCCAAGAGGGTGATCGCTACATCGTGGGGCCCAACCCCATTGGGGTCTGGCAGGATCATGCCACGCATATTGCTGTCTACATCGAAGGATCATGGCGCTTCTATGTGCCGCGCTATGGATACCGCGCCAAAACGGCCGGCGCTGGCTTTATGTGGTTCGACGGGACGCAGTGGGTGGCCGAAGCCGCCGGCGGCGGAACCGAGGGTGGCGACGGTGAGCCGCCCGCGCCCGTGCCGCGCTTTTATGACATCGGCATCAGCACATTGCATCCACAGGCTATTGGCGAAAAGCTGGTGGCCATGCCTCTGGCTCAAATGTGCATGTTGCCGCCTGGCGCGCCAGGCTCGTTTGCGATGGCCACCGCCGCGCCGGCTGGCGAATCCGCTGCATACGATCTGCATCGCGGGAGCGTAATCATTGGGTCTATCACATGGGCCCCGGGCAATGCGGCGGGCAGCTTTACTGTGCCCACTGCCGTGATGTTTATGCCCGGCGACTTGTTGAGTATCACACGCAGCGGGCCGGGCGGCCTGAGTGCCGTTGGCATCACGCTTCGATTAACGGTTATGGGAGCCTAAAGATGACAATCTTTTTTATGGACGGATTTGGGCAGTTTGTTGGATTGGGAACTGACACGCCCGCGCATTTACAAGATGCTGGCTATTTGGCCTCTGGATCGTTGACGGTAGTTGCAGGGCCGGAGTCAGGGACTCACGCAATACAGATTCCGGTGCTGGGGACATTTGGCCGTGCGTTTACCGTAGCTGGCCCCCGCTTGGTGCTCGGCTTTGCGTACCGTGCGTCGGAGCGCGGCACCATCGCGAGCATTTCGGGCGTGGGCAATCTGCTATGGCCGGCTGAAATCACGCTTTTGGGTGGTTCCAGCACGGCAGTCCCCATCCCCAATTTGTGGGCGTACTACGAGATCGTTATCGATAAAGGCGCCGCGACCGTTGAAATCTGGCACAACAACCGGCAAGAAATCGTCGCCCCATTGCCTGCGCCCGCCGTCGATATGACAACGTTTTCATTGGGGTTTGGCGGTCCCGCTGCGCCTGCTACTGCGCTCATCAGTGGCCTGTATGCATCAACGGTGCGGCATGGGCCGATGGCCATCGAAACGGATATGCCAGCCGCCGATGTTGATGTGCATTGGGTGCCCACAGCCGGTTCGGTTCACTACCCAATGGTCAATACTCGGCCGGTCAGCGACGGGACTTTTGTGCAATCGGCGCAATCTGGAGCGCAGGATCTATTTAAATTTCCACCCCGCGCAGTGCTTGATCCGATTGTGGCGGTGGGCCTGGTTGCGCGGGCGTGCAAGACAGATTTGGATTTGCGGCAGTTGGGCCTGGTGGTGGGCAGTCAGGGACATCAACAGGAGGTCGTCGGTGGCGACCTGAACCTTAGTTACCGTTATCAGTATTCGGTTTTCGAGCAAGCCCCGTCCGGCAGCGCCTGGACGCAAGAAGATTTGGACTTTGAACCTGGTGGCATCGTCGTGCGTCCGTAACACGATTGCGAAGCTACTTTATTTAAACTGGGAGGCCATCATGGCACTTTTGTATTCGGATGGATTTGAGCACTATGTGCCGAAAGGTCACTCTGCGGCCGGCATCAAAAAATACCTGGAACAAGCCGGGTATGTCGTGCAAAACGATGGCCTCGGTCTGGCCATCGTCGATGGCACCGACGAAAACACTCTGGCCCTGCGCTTGACGCTGCCGGCTGGCGGCGCGACGCCTCCCTCTGTTGGGTTCGATTCCGCATCCGAGGCCGGGCTGATGGCGTGGGGATTTGGCTGGCGCGCGGTGGGCAAGCAGGTACGCATCGCCCGGATCAATGACACAATCGACGTCGATTGGGACAAGACTACGGGCCGGATCGTGGTTGATGACATCCAAGGTGCAAATGTCATCATTCGGGACGCCTGGTTGTATCTGGAGGTGGTCGTGGATCGAGTCAACGAGGAGCTGCGCGTCTACGCAAATAACGTGATCCAGGTGACGGCACCACTGCCCCAGGGACTGGCGGCTGGCTACAGTATCGAGTGGGGGGGACAGAGCGACCCCGACACGACGACAACGATTGATATCGATGATTTCGTCGTGGTCGACAGCTCGGCTGGCCAATACACGGATCGGATCGGCCCTATTGCGACCGTCATCCGGCCAGCCACCGCCGACACTGGCCCGAACGAATGGACTTTGGTCGGTAGCGCCAGCGCTACGCATTATGGGATTGTCTCCCAACTCGACCCGGGCCGTGCGGCCGCGCCGTACCTGCAGGCCAACGTCGACGGCCGCAAGGAGATGTTCAGCAGCAACACCGTGCTCCCCGCGGAGAACGATGTCCTGGCAGTGGTCAATGTCCTCTATGCCCGCAAGGGCGACCTCGACGACCGGGCCGTCGGTCTGGTGGTCGACTCCTCGGGCACGGAAGTCGAGGTGACCGCGCCGCTGACCGAAGAGCCCCGGTTCCACTGCGCCGTGTACGAGCAGGCGCCAGGCAGCGTGCCCTGGACTAAGGCGTTGGTGGAAGGCTCGAAGTTCGGTTTCGTGGCCCGGTAGGAGCGGTCATGGCACTGCTCTGGACAGAGTCTTTCGTGGGGTTCGGCGTCGATGCCCAGGACACGCTGGCCGACCTGCGCGCGGCCGGCTACGAGGTCGTCGGCCAAGGGCTGGACTGGCGCGTGCGGCCTGATCCGATCATCCCGGACCGCTACGCCCTGGCGGCCGTGGCCACAGACACGCAAGAGAGCGGTTCGTGGGTATCGTTCGGCCGACGGCTGCCGGACTACACGGCCCCCATTGTGATCGGATTCGGCCTGCATGTGCCCCTGAACTACGCCCTCGCGGTCGACGATGTGCAGCCGCTGCTGCAGGTTTTTACGCATGAATTCGATGATCTGTCGGATGTCGACGGTGAGGTCGCCCGGGTGCGCCGCGACGGGATGGTCGGGCTGCACACGGATGCCGTGCAGAACACGACCCGGATGCGCCCCGGGCGTACTCACTATGTCGAGGTGCGCATTGCGCTCGCAGACGTACGTGTCTGGATCGACGACGTGTTCGTGCTGCAGCACACGGTTGTAAACCGATCTCCTCGCGCCTGGCGGATCGCGCTGCACGCCGGGTTCGATCAGCGGACATTTTCCCTAGGCAACCTCTACGCACTAAACGAGGCGGGCGAGGCCCCAATCGTACGGCTGGGGCGCACGACTCGCATCATCGGTGGGCGCCCGGCGGATGATATTCAGGCTACATTCGAACGCCCCGTAGCTGCGCCGAGCAACGCATCAGTGGCGGCGCAAGATCTGCTGGTTGATCCCATTGACGTTTTGCAGGGCAACGCCTTGGGCGATACCGACATCTACGGATTCGACATTCAGGCGGCGCTGACGGCAACACCTGCAATTCACGGCATGATGCTCAAAGCCCGGGGGGCGAACATCGGAGATTCAGCCCGCGCAATCCGAGTATTTGCGGATGTGGATGGTATCGAGGACAACACAGCTCGGCCTGTAGCATTCCAGTGCGTCGTCCCGTTCACCACAGCGGATATTTTATGTGCGGTGCGAGTGCCCGGCGATGCCCTATATGTAGGGACGCGCTCTGGGCAGATTTGGCGATCTGTAGATAGTTTGATCTGGGATGGGGTTGCATCCACGCTTGGAGGCCAGCCTATCTTGGCTATTGCGGTTCGCAGCACCGTTCTGGTGGCGGTCTGTGGTGATGACACAGTTTTGCGCTGCGATACAGCAGTATCCGATCGCTGGTCAGTGGTTTCGACACCTGCCACCGCTGCGCTGCGCGCAATCGCATCCAGCACAGGTCAATTCATGGCGGTGGGCGACGACGGATGTGTCATCACATCCTATGAGGGCGAAGCCTGGGTGGTACGCGATGCAGGCATCACGGCAAATTTGACGACTGTGATCTTCACAGCCGGGTATTGGCTGATCAGTGGTGCGTTCACTGAAGACAGTATGCGTGCGTCACTCAACAATGGGATTAACTGGTTGGTTCCAACGGCTACGCGCCCGTTAATTTCGAGCGCAATCCGCATCAAAGACCTGGGCGGTCGGTTGCTGGCTTTGGGTGACGGGGTTGATGCCGTGGCGACACGCCTGGCGCTGACTGGACACGATGCGCTCTGGTACGGCACGACGAAGCTCGGCAATCAAGCTGGATCGGTTGAATGGCGGGCATGCGCGTTCACTGGCAATCTGTACTTTTTGATCAATAGTGCGGGAGATTTTGTCATCTCGAATGATGGGATTTTCTTCCAGCACGGAGGGGGTCTCCAGATTTCCGCCAGGGATGCGGTCACGGATGATGCGGGGCGGATTGTTGTCGTGGGCGACAACGGGGCCGTGTTCATTCGGCAGCCCATGCCCGCTGCAACAGTTTTACCGATCGGCGCCGGATGGGAAAGCACTTATGCGGGGATCTCTATCAACCCGGGTACGCAGGCTGACTGGGCCGCCGCCGATATCGACACAGCCGCTGTCGGCGTGCAGCTGGCCGCTGTCCCTGTCACAGGGAAAACCGAACGTTACCTGCTTATGCAAAACGGACTTCGCTTGCTTAATCAGTCAGGCGGAAAAATTTTATTGTGAGGATCATATGAGCGTGAATTCTACGGCGGGCGACACTCGAATCTCTGATCTCGATCCAGTGTCATCTGTTTTGCCGGGCGATCTGGTGCCGTTGGCGCGGGGCGTCAACACGCTGGTCATCCAGCTGCAAACCTTGATCACCCTGGCACAAGGCGCGCCAGGCGCGCCAGGCCGGGACTGGCGGCCGGACGGCTACGGGCCACTGACTGATCCATTTGTGCTGGCCACCGAACAGGCTGGCGAGCCGATCATCTACATCGTTGATCCGGGCGGCGATCAGCGAGCCGACCTGGACGTGCCGCTCTCCATCGCTGGCGATCAGGGTGGGTGCGCGGTGGGCTGGCGCCCTGATGGGGGATGGGTAAGCTATGGGCCGCTCGGCGCGCTTCCTGGTCCCGTCGGCCCCGGCGTGCCGGCGGGAGGCAGCGCGGGCCAAATCCTGGAAAAAATCAACGGTAGCGATTACAACACGCGTTGGATCGCGCCGTCGGCGCCGGCGTGGGGTGCTATCGTCGGCAATCTTGCGGCGCAGCAGGATCTGGCGCAGGCGCTCAACGCCAGGGCCTCCAAAACGTCGCCCAATGTTTTTGGGGGCAGGCAGACATTCGATGCTGGTGTCTCCGAAAAACACGTGGCGCTCACAGATGGCACGATCGATCTCGCGCTGGGCAACTATTTCAGCATGACGGTCAACAGCCCCGTCACGTTTTCGGTCCAGAATGAGCCTACAGGTGTTGCGTCATTTGTGCTGGAGCTGACCAATGGGGGGGTCTATCCGCCGACTTGGTTTTCTGGGGTGACTTTTCCTGGTGGCCGACAGCCGATCTTAACGGCGGCAGGGGACGATGTGCTGGTGTTTTTCAAGTTGCCGGGCTCGAAATGGCGCGGCTTTCTGGCGGCGGAAATGAAATGAGTGTGCTTCGCGTGCTTCCTGCTTTGTTGAGTGCTGCAGGCGGGGAATGGGACAATGGAGTTTGCAGCCCGACATCTGACGTTTGTTTTTATGGGGAAACACCAGCGGCCGGTTTGATATCGGGTAATGATTTGCTCACGCTGATCGGTGCGTCGGCGGCGGGAACCAAGCATAACTCCAATGTCACTTGGTTGAGGGTCGCCGCCGGTGGCCAGAAGCTCTATATAGCGCAGAAAACAATTCTGTATGGTGTCAGCATCGGCACACTACGTGCTCTTGGCCTACTGTCCCTCACCGGCCAGGTTGTGTCGATAGGGGGGAAGACGTTCAGGGTGAGGACATTATGTGGGTCGATTTCCAACCCATGGTCCGGCGGCGCTTGGGCGGCTGATCCGTCACATCAGTACGGCTGCGAATGGAACAAGATAATGTATCGACTGTACGGAGGCGGTGGGGTAAGTGGCGAAGGAATTCCGTATGGAGAACTCGCAAAGTACTCAGCTGCTGAGTTGGGCCTGTTAGGGGACGAAACACCTGGCTCCAGAACTTTGCTTGTTGCCAACAATACCAATAATTATGGTCTTTTCCGAGGCACATGGGGGCCGATGGGGCATAGCTACGGAACCATAATTGGTGCGCCAAGCGCGAGGGGTTATCGACCAGTTTTGCAACTGATCGAATAGCGGCGGTCGGATGAAGATCAACTCAACCGGCAATCGTAAGACGATGCTCGCAACCGTTTCACGCGACATCATCATACGTGGGCCTACAACACATGTCGCGGCGGCGACCGTCGACGTCGTCGTGTCTCTACCTGACGAGCCCACAAACGTTGAGCGGGTAATCGCGGGGGCGGTGGCTGGCGCAGTTACATACAGGGCTGCGCCGGCGCTTGAAACAATCTGGTCTCCCATCCAGATCGTACAGATGCGGACGATCCAGGTCGTGCGTGCACAACTAGCCTTGACCTGGCCCGTCAGCGTCACCACAGCCCGGTTGCTTTTATCCGCTGCGGTGGTGCGTAGGCAGACAGTGCCTGGCGATCGACTGTCCAGCACCACGCACGTCGCAGGTGGCGCTGTTTACGCGATCCAGCGGATGGCGCCCATGAGCAACCCGCGATCGTCAATACGAGCCATCTCGGAGGCATCCTGGGCGCTCATCCGTCGATACACGGCGCCGGTCGCGAGCAGTGGCCTCGACGTCGCTGGAGCGTGGTCGATGAGCGTCGTGCACCGAGACATCCCGGTCTCATTTTCGAGACTGCGGGCGCACGGCCTAGCGACCTGGTCGATTTCGTCGCGGACGGTTGAGGATCCGAAATCTCATCTTCAAACGTCGGCGAGCAGCCAGCACACCGTGATTTCCCGAAACGTGTCGGTGCCGATGTCCCGTACACAGATGCATTCCCTGGCATCACTGGTCCTGGTGCAGCGTGAGTCGGCCGCGGTCGCTTCGGTCGTATCCATCGCAGGGGCGGCGCATTATTCCATCGTGCGGCGTGAGGTAGAGCCGCTTGGGTTGGCCAGGATTTACCAGGCCGGGATGGTCGCGTTGCAGCCCCGGTCGACCGATGACCCGCCTCGATCCTGGAGATTGGCTTCGGGGATTCGGCAAACTGTCGTGCAGTCTCGCCCGACAGTGGTGCCGCCCGGGTTGCGGTCAGCGCTCAAGGTCGGTGAGGTGCTGACTTCGACGCTGGTCGCACGCTGGACGATCCATCCCGACCTGGTCAGCAATCCGTCAACTGGACGTCACGTATCGAGCGCCAGCGTTCAGTTCCTTCTGTCCAGGCGCACGCCGTCGCCCAGCGAGGTGATGCATCCAGATGCTGGCCAGCACGTCACCACGCAGGTGCAGCAGGTCATCGTGCATGCTGCGTACCCGGACATCCGCCGTCCTAAATCAAAGGCGGGCGTAACACAACTATCCAGGCAGGTAGCACGGCGAATGCAGATGCCGACATCGCCAGCTATGCGTGGCCCAGTCATCACGATTTCGTGGGGGTGGTAGGGACAGATCGAAGTAAGACGCGGCGACTGTGTTGGTGCACGAACACCAACACAGCCCCGCAACCGCAGACAGACCTGCAGATACGGCCAAGGCCGCGCCACCTGAGCTCAGGCGCGACAAGGTTATCAAATCTGTAAGGACATTGCAGAAATGATCGAAGTTCGATGTGGAAAATGCAGTAAAAAATTGGCTGAAGGAAAATTTCAAAGTCTCAGCATCAAGTGTCCCCGCTGTGGCACACTGAATTTTTTGAGCGCCTCGGGTGCCAAATCAGAGCGTCATGGAACGCCCACCAGGAGCCACCATGCCTCTGATCAAAAAAGCCCGGCCGCAGGCCGATATTGAACGACCCACTCGGGCGTTACTTCGTTACTTCGGTGGGAAATGGGCAATTGCACCATGGGTGCTGCAGCATTTGCCGCCGCACCGCATCTATGTAGAGCCCTTTGGTGGAGCAGCGAGTATCTTGCTGCGCAAGCCTCGCAGCAAGATTGAGGTCTACAACGATCTCGACGAAGAGATCGTCGGCATATTCCGGGCGGTTCAAGACCCGAGGCTGTGCCAGGCGCTGATGCGTCGCCTGCGCCGCACGCCATACAGCCGGCGCGAGTTCGAGCTGGCATTCCAGGGCAGCAAAGACCCAGTGATTCGCGCCCAGCGGGCGATAACGCGGGCGTACCAGTCCTTTCACCATGAGGCGCTGTTCAACTTCAAGAAGACCACGTTCGCGGACGCTAGGCACCGCACCGGGTCACATTGCAAAGCGCATGAATGGGCCAGCTATCCGCGAAGCCTGCTGACGGTATCCAGGCGACTTCAGGGCGTGGTCATCGAATGCCGGCCGGCGCAGGAGGTCATCCGGGCGCAGGACACGCCCGACACGCTCTTTTTCGTTGACCCGCCGTATGTGCCATCGACGCGCACGAAATCGGGATACCGGCATGAGATGAGCGAAGCCGATCATGTGGCGCTGCTGGAGCAGCTGCGGGCGGCGCAGGGCCTGGTGGTGCTGGCTGGCTACCCGTCAAAGCTGTACGACCAGGTGCTCTATGACTGGCGCCGGGTCGAGCGGCCGCACCGTGCCGCTGGCAGCCAGCGGCCACGCACGGAAGTGCTGTGGCTTTCTCCCCGCACGGTGGCCGCGATGACTTGATGTTCTAGGCACACAGAGCGTTACTGGTGTCATCGCAACCAAGGAGCAGCCACATGGCCAAACCAGCCCTTTCCCCCGCCGCCCAGGAGCAAATCGAGCAGCGCCTGGCCGATTACCTTAGCGGCTACATCCGTAACAGCCCGGCCAACCTGGCACACGTCATCGACTACCAGGACTGGCAGCGGATGGCCGGGCTGGAGCTTGACCGCCGAGCCAGCAAACTGCTGGCAGTGTTGCCGGAGGAGGAGCTCCGGGCCATTGCCGAGGGTCGGGTGAGCTTGCCTGACCTGGCCAGGAGCCTGACTACCTGACCAGCCCGCCCCTAATAAAGAAGGCCGCCCATGAGGCGGCCTTCTTTATTTCGTGTTTGCGGCGACATCACTGTATTTGTGCAATTCCTTTGCGCTGGATGCAATTGCAACCGAGGGGAAATATCTCACTTTTCGAGCTTCAAATATCGCGCGCGGCTTCAAGCAGCCCGAAGAAGGCCTGTACGAACTGCAGTACAACGCCCCCACGGGCATGGTGTTCGCATCGGTCATGGATCGCGTGCGCCGCGACGACAACCTGGGCTACCTGTACGCCTTCGATGGCAAGACGCTGGACATCAAGGGCCGCTACGACATGCCTTACCGTGCGTTCTCGCTGGCCCAGGATGCCGAAGGCAAATGGCTGTACGTGGGTCATACGCAGGCCGCCTCGCTGCGCATCAGCAAGGTCGACCCGAAGACCGGCAAGGTGGCGGTCACCAGCGAACGGCTGCACGTCGACCCCAGCGAGCCGCAGAACGAACACCTGCGCCACGTCGTGCACAGCGCCAAGACCGGCGAGCTGTTCACCGCCTACATCGGCAGCCGCAAGGAAAACGACAAATACCGCTCGTTCTACAAACTGCTGATCCTGGACGGCGAAACGCTGCAAATGAAAGGCGACGTCGAAAATGCCTTCCCCTCGGTCGGCTATGCGCTGCACCTGGATCGCGCCACCGGCCACATCTTCACCGCCGGAGCCGACTACATCAACGAAATCGACCCGGTCGAGCGCAAAGTCGTACACACCATTCACCTGGACGACAAGGTCAAGCCGCGCGTGAACAACCTGGTGGGCCTGGCCGTCGATGCCAAGGGCGGCCGTATCTTCGCTTCGCAATTCATCCATCAGGCCCGGCCCGAGGTTCAGGACGAGCAGGACGGCCTATACGTATTCGACCGTGAAAGCGGCAAGCAGCTGGCTTTCGTGCCCACCGGCAAAGGCGGGGTCACCCTGACCTACAGCCCGAAGCACGACGAGATCTACATCAGCAATTTCCGCAGCGGCACTGTCAGCGTGGTAAACGGCAAGACCTACGAGATCACCCAGCAGATCCCTGCCCACGTCTTCCCCAACATGCTGGCGCTGTCCGATGATGAAAGCGCGCTGTACGTCGGGCTGAAGCAAGGTTTCAGCAAGATGTGGAACCCGGAAGAGTTCGTCGAGGGCGCCAAGGAACAGATCCTGCGCGTCACGCTGGATCGGGATGACACCTCGAAGTAACAAGCCCTGAAGGCCCTGTCTTTTAACGATGATCGAGCCTTCGCCGCAGCAGCGCATACAGACGCTCTACACCCACCACAGCGGGTGGTTGTACGCCTGGCTGCGGCGCAGGCTGGGCTGCCCGCATCACGCGGCCGACCTGCTGCACGACGTGTACCTGCGGGTACTGGCCTCCGGCCGCACGCCGGCGGAAGAACGCGCACGGCCTCATCTGATGCAGATCGCCAAAGGGCTGGTCATTGACCGTTACCGGCGTCAACGGATCGAACAGGCCTATCTCGACGCGCTGGCGGCCCAGCCCGAAGCCTGCGCGCCCTCCCCCGAGGAACGGGCGCTGGCGCTAGAGGCGCTGATGCGCATCTGCGCCATGCTGGACGGGCTGTCGCCCCGGGTGCGCGAGACCTTTCTGCTGTCCCGCTTCGAGGGCTGGAAATACGCCGACATCGCCGCACATCTGGGGATTTCAGCCGCCACCGTCAGAAAATACATGCTTGAGGCCACGATGGCGTGCTTCCAGGCCCTGGAGGGTGGTGCGCTGGATCGCGGCGCCCGGGCGGGCGGACACGCATGACACGCACGGCGCCTGTTTCCACCATCGGCCCGATCGAACGGACTGCGCTCGAATGGCAAGTAACGCTCTGGTCCGGCGCGGCGACGCCGGCCGAACACCAGGCATTCGAACACTGGCTGGCAGCCGATCTCGCCCACCGGGAAGCCTGGCGCCGTGTCCGCGGCATTGACCAGGAAATCGCCGCCGTGCCAGGTGCCTTCGCCGCGCCAGCCGTGCGTGCCGGCCTGGCCAGGCGGGGACTGGCCTCGCGCCGTACCGTGTTGCGCGGCCTGGGCCTGCTGGCTGGCGGCGCGGTCTCGGCCTACCTGCTCCAGGGGACGCAGCCCTGGGAAAGACTCCTGGCCGATTACAGCACCGCGCGCGGCGCCTACCGGGATCTGACGCTGCCCGACGGCACGCAACTGGCGCTGAACACGGCCAGCGCCATCGATCTGGCCTTCACCGCCCAGGAACGGCGCCTGATCCTGCGCACCGGCGAAGTGCTGGTCACCACCGCCCCCGATCCGGCCCCCGCGCCCCGCCCTTTCATGGCCCAGACCCAAGAGGGCAGCGTGCGCGCGCTGGGCACGCGGTTTCTGCTGCGCCGACTGGAGGACACCTCGCCCGCGCATACCTGCGTCCAGGTGTTCGACGGCGCCATCGAGATCATGCCATCAGCCGCGCCGGCACCGCTGCGGCTGATGGCGGGCCAACAAACGCGTTTCAGCCGATACCGCATGCACGCGCCCACCGCGGCCGATCCGCGCGCCGCCGCCTGGCAGCAAGGCCTGCTGGTGGCCGAACGTCTGCGGCTGGCTGACTTTCTGGCTGAAATCAGCCGCTACCGAACCGGCATCCTGCGCTGCGATCCCGCCGTGGCCGACGTGCTGGTCTCAGGGGTTTATCCCGTGCATGACACCGATCTCGTGCTGGAATCCCTGGCGCGCGTGCTGCCCATCCGAGTGCACAAGGCTACCCCCTACTGGGTCAAGGTCTCCGCCCTCTGATGAGGGCAGGCAACCGCGCCGCTCTGAAGAAATATTTTGTCACCAAAGAGGAATGGATTGCCGTAGCACTTTTTCCTGCCCGCTCGGGATAGAGAGTAGGCACCCGCAGAGAAGCCGGGCCGCCTGCCATATTTCAGCACACAGGAAAGAGAGATCATGGGAACACGCCGTTCGCACACATACACCGGGCCTCGCGTCACTTACGCACGCCGTCTTGTTACCGGCACACTACTGGCCGGCAGCCTGATCCTGGGCACCACCGCCGCGACGGCGCAGATCGCCCCTGCCGCCCCTGCCGTCCAGGCGGACATCCCGGCGGGCACGCTCGACCAGGTGCTCAATCAGTTTGCGGCGAACACAGGCTTTCTGCTGGTCATCGATGCCTCGCTGACGGCGGGCAAGACCAGCCCCGGCCTGAGCGGCACACACACGCCCGCAGAAGGCCTGGCCCTGATCCTGGCGGGCAGCGGCCTGGAAGCGGTGCCACAGACCGGCGGCGGCTATGCGCTGCGGCGCCTGCCGGCTTCGGACGGCGTGACCCGGCTGGACACGGTCAAGGTACAGGGCGTGCGCGAAACTGCCACCGGACCCGCGAACGGCTACCTGGCCACGCGCAGCGCCACGGCCCTGAAAAGCGACACCTCGATCATGGACACCCCCGCGTCGGTGGCGGTCGTGACCCAGCAGCAAATCGAAGCGCAGGCCACCCGCACCATCGGCGAGGCGCTGCGCTACGTGCCCGGCGTCGCCGTCGAATTCGACGGCGTGGACTCGCGCTTCGATACCATTGCTTTTCGCGGCTTCAACGCCGGTTCGGTCGCCTGGCTGGACGGCGTGAAGCTGGAAGGCGGCATGGGGGCTGGCAATAACTGGACGCTGCCCCAGGTGGATCCCTACACCTTGGAACGCATCGAGGTGCTGAAAGGCCCGGCTTCGGTGGTCTATGGCCAGGTCGTCCCCGGTGGCATGGTCAACATGGTCAGCAAACGGCCCACGCCCGAACACATCCGCAACGTCGAACTGACGCTGGGGCTGCCTGAACAGAAACGCGCCGGTTTGGATCTGGGCGGGCCGCTGGGCGAATCGGACGTGGCGGCCTGGCGCCTGGTGGCCTTGGCCTCCGACACGGACAGCCATATGGACTACGTCAAGCGCAAGCGCACCCTGGTGGCGCCCTCGCTCACGCTGCCCCTGGGCGACAAGGGCGAGATCACGCTCATGGCCTCGCTGCAGCGCGACCGCGGCGGCAGCGATTATGCCTGGCTGCCGGCCTACGGCACACTGTACGACAACCCGAACGGAGAAATCCCGCTCTCGCGCTTTGCGGGCGAACCGAACTTCGACCGCTTCGACCGCGACCAGGACATCCTCGGCTGGTCCGCCGAATACGAGCTGACATCCCACTGGACGCTGCGCCAGAACCTGCGCGCACAGCGCATCAAGACGACCATGGAGTCCGTAACCAGCGATATGTATTGGGAGGACGACCCGGCCGAAGGCGGCTGGGATTGGCGCACCATCCAGCGCTACGCCAACCGGGGCGTGGGCAAGGCGCACGCCCTGGGCGTGGACACCCAGTCGGAATGGCGGCTGACGCTGGGCGAAACCCGGCACACCCTGCTGGCAGGCATCGACTACTACCGCAGTTCGTTCGATGCCACGCGCGAGACCGCCGAGGTGGGGCCGGCCGGCAGCGGTGGCGCCTTTGACCTGTACAACCCCGTCTATGGCGCGGCAATCGGCGACTTCTCGCCCTTGAGCACCCTCAGCAGCCAGAGCCGCCAGACCGGCTTCTACCTGCAAGATCAGCTGCAATGGCGCAACTGGAGGCTGGTGGCCGGCATCCGGCATGACCGCGCCGTGATCGACGGCAGTAGCGAGTATGGCGGTTCGGGCCTCATCGAGGACATCGGTCAGCGCGACAGCGCCACGACCGGACGCCTGGGCGCGCTCTACCGCTTCGATTCCGGCTGGGCGCCCTACATCAGCTACTCGACCTCGTTCGAGCCGGTAGGCGGTGCCACCGCCGAGGGCACACCCTTCGAGCCCATGCGCGGCAAGCAAACGGAAATCGGCATTAAATACCAGCCCGAAGGCGCCCGCTGGATGGCCAGCCTGGCCGCCTTCGAGCTGCGCCAGACCAACCGCCTGACCGACGATCCCGTCCACGGGTTTCCCGACCAAGTACAAAGCGGCGAGCTGCGTTCGCGCGGCTTCGAATTTTCTATCGCGGGGCGCCTGACGCCGAACTGGTCGGTGATCGGCGGTTACTCATTCCTGGACACCAAGGTGACCCAAAGTGAAATCCCCGATGAGCTGAACAAGCCCGCACTCTACGTCCCCCGGCACCAGGCCTCGCTGTGGGTCGACTACACCGTCACCGGGCAGGCCAATCCCCTGGCCGGCACCGTCTTCGGGCTGGGGGTGCGCTATGTCGGATCTTCCTACGGAGGCGACATCGAGGTGCCCGGCGGCGGTTACGCCAGCATCCACATCCCCTCGCATACGGTCGCCGACCTGCGCATCGCCACCCAGTTGCGCACGCTGGGCTCGGCCTGGCGCGACAGCGAGGTGGCGCTGAACGTCACCAACATCGCCGACACACGCTATGTGAATGGCTGCGGCTCTTTGTGGACGTGCGGCTGGGGCCTGGGCCGCCAGGTCAGCCTGACCTTCACGGGGCGTTTCTGATGAAGCGGCTGCTGGCCATGACGCTCTGGGCCGTGTGCGCCGCCGCCCAGGCCCAAGTGCCCCACCCCGCCCCGGACGACGCCTTGCCGGGCTGCGCCTGGGCCCGCTTGCAGCCCGGCGGGGCATCCGCGACCGGAGCCTGGGGCCTGGCGGATCGGCAGACCGGACGGGCCAATGACGCGGATACGCTGTTCAACATCGCCTCAGTGTCCAAGCAGTTCACGGCGCTGGCGGTGCTGCTGCTGGCGCAGGATGGCCAGCTCGACCTGGACGCGCCCTTGTCGCGCTACCTGCCGCAGATGACCGGCGCGCTGGGCCAGCCCACGCTGCGACAGATGCTGCACCATACCTCGGGCCTGCCGGACTACATCTCACCGTTGTTCGATGCGGGCCGCGAAGCGGATACCGTCACTGTCGAAGATACCCTGGCGCTCATCCGCAGCCAGGCCGGGCTGGATTTTGCCCCCGGCACGCGTTTTGCCTACAGCAACACCGGCTATTTCCTGCTGGCCCAGGTGGTCGAGCACATCAGCGGCTCGTCCCTGGCCGCGTTTTCGCGGCAGTATATTTTCGAGCCGCTGAACCTGCGCGCCACCACCATCGTCGACCGTTATCCCAGCGGCCTGGCGCGTCTGGCGCGCGGCTACGAAATGAAGGACGGTCAGCTGCGGATCAGCGAATCCCGCTGGGAGCAGACCGGCGACGGCCAGGTACACACCAGTGCGCGCGACCTGCTGATCTGGCTGCGGCACCTGGATGACGACACCCCCCTGACCACGCCGGCCGGCCGGGCCACCCCGGGCGTGCTGACGCTGCTGACCGAGGGCCGGGCCCCCGAACCGGGAATCGGCGACCGCTACCGCTACGGCCTGAGCGCCGTCGCCTTCGGAGATGAAGCGGCGTGGGCGCACGGTGGCGGCTGGGCCGGCTATCGCAGCCTCATGGCCTATGTGCCGGGCAGCCACCGGGGCGCGGCGGTGTTATGCAATACCACGGAAGTCGATGTACATGAGCGGTTGGAGGCGATGCTGCAGTAGGCGGCAGCAATGAGCCCTCACACGACCGGGTCGCTGTGACTCATTCTGACCACTGCGGATTCCAGACAATTTCCCAAAGATGCCCATCCAGATCCTGGAAGTAGCCTGAATAGCCTCCCCAGAAGGTGTCATGCGCGGGTTTCACAATGGTTGCGCCAGCCAAGGCCGCCTGGGTCATGACCGCATCGACCTCTTTTTTTGAAGATACGTTGTGCCCCAGCGTCATATCGGTAGGGCTGGCGGGACCCACTGCAAAGCCTGTGTCATAGGAGATGCTTGCACGAGGCCAGAGAGCCAGGCGCAGGCCGGGTTGCAGATCAATGAACACAACGGCCCCGTGCGCAAACTCCGTGCCGACTATTCCATTGGTCGGAAAACCCAGACCATCCCGATAGAAGCGCAACGATGCCTCAAGGTCATCGACTCCGATGGTGATGACTGTTACTTTTGGTTTCATGATCTTCCACCCGATGATCAATTGTTATTTGAATCGTCATAAAACAACGGGTTACTCTCATATCCATACGTGATACTACCGTCATGCCGGACTTACGCTTTTCAACGGTCGGTGCGTGTCGTGCAACCCTGCACGATTACTGCTTCTACTCTTGATTTTCCCAGGGATTAATGACTTTCACGCCGGCAGCCAGGAACGGGCTTACATCTCTTGTAGCCACGCTGAAACCGTTATCCAGCGCAATCGCCGCGATGACGGCATCAGCCGCCTCGATGCCGCTGCCGATCTTGCGGGCGGCTGCCAGCACATCGGCATAGGCGCGTGTGCAAGCCATATCAAACGACAGCACCCGGCCCACAAATAACGGCAACACCTGGTGTTCGATGCTGTCACTGAGCACTGTCCGGCGCTTACCTGCGGGCATCAGGGCAACACCAGCCCGCAGTTCAGCCACGGTCATGGATGCCAGATAAAGCGTTTCCAGCGGCTGACGATTCAACCAGTCAATCACCGTTTCGTCGGGTACGGCTCGGAACTGCTCCGATATCACGTTTGTATCCAGCAGAATCATTCAAAACTCGCTGCGCGGGCGGGTGAATGGTCACGCTCAAAAACCGCCATTTCTTCGTCGGTCAATTTCACCTTGCGCCCGATTTCTGCCAACAGGTCGCCCAGCTTTACCCGGCCTTCTGGTTTCACAGCGGTAGCCAGAATTTCGCACATCTCGGCTTGCAATGTACGGCCGTTCTGGGCCGCCCTAACGCGGATGGCACGATGCACCTCTTCCGGCACATTCCTGATCGTTACTGCTCTCATGCCTGCAACCTCCTGCTGATTGCGGTGAAATCAATTATAAAGATTGCATTCAAGCACATCAAGGGCTACCGACCCCGCTCCTTGCGTTGGTTTGCCCTTTCTTTCTTGGCGCTCAAATCGGTTTGTAGCTTGGCTTTGCGACGGGCCAGCTCACTTGGTGCGGACGTCGATACAGATGCCGGCCTTTGCGGCGTCACCGCCGCTGCCTGCTCGATCTGCGACACTTTGATCTGAGCCAATGAACGCAGACGGCCCAAACATATCCAAGTCCGAAGCCTTTTTGCCGGTGCGCACCTGACGTGCGAACCGGTGCGCCACCGACGCCTCCAATGTCTGTCAAGGCATATGCATGGCAAGCACTGCCAGGATTTTACGCAAATCAATCATTTGATCCATGTCGGCTACGGAAAAAATCGTCGATTTGGGTTATGGATCGTTTGAGGTTTCTCCCGGAAAACTGCCTCGCCAAGAGGGGCTTCTGGGAAATAGGGAGGCAAAGCGCTGCTGATGAATTGCCCAGCGCCCAGGATCGGGAGGATTTGATACGATCCCACGACAGTGACTTGCGTGATGCCCTATCCGAGAAATTCCGCCGCCATCCACAGACTCGACCAGTCATTGGGCGCGAAGCACTCATTCTGCGTTGTGTTCGTACCGCCATTGCCGACAGCGTGATCCAGGCCATCAAAGGCATTCAGAAATAGCGCCGCGCCCCGGCGCGCCAAACACAAAAAGGAAAAACAATGAAGCGAGTTATTCAGGAAGAAGGCTCTCGCCCGATCAAGATTTGGACTGATGAGGTCGAGGCGGGCGCGCTCCAGCAACTCAAGAATCTCGCCGCCCTGCCCTTTATCGCCCCCAACGGCGTCGCCTGCATGCCGGATGTGCATGCAGGCATCGGGGCCACGGTGGGCACCGTCATTGCCACCGACCGAGCCATCATCCCTGCCGCCGTCGGCGTGGACATCGGTTGCGGCATGAACGCCATCCGCCTGTCGCTGAAGGCGACCGATCTGCCCGACAGCTTGACGGCCATCCGGCATCAGATCGAACGCGACGTTCCCCTGGGCGCCGGCGGCCGCCACCAGCACGCGCAGGAACTGGACGCCCTGGCCTCGCGCCTGCGGGTGGTGCCGCCCGCCGTAGCCACCATCTTCGGCGGCGACTTCGACGGCGCAGCCAAGAAGGCTGTGCCGCAACTCGGAACCCTGGGTAGCGGCAACCACTTCATCGAGTTGTGCATCGACGAGAATCAGGACGTTTGGATCATGCTGCATTCAGGCTCTCGCGGGATCGGCAACATGATCGGCCGGCACTATATCGAAGTCGCCAAGCGCAACATGGAGCGGTTCTTCATCAGCCTGCCGGACAACGACCTGGCCTACCTGCCGGAGGACACCGACGACTTCAACGACTATGTGGATGCCGTGCGCTGGGCGCAGGATTATGCCCTGGAAAACCGCCGGGTCATGATGGACGTGGTGATTGCCGCCCTGCGCCGGCACCTGCCCATGGATTTCACGATCACGCAGGAGGCTATCAACTGCCACCACACCTACGTCGAATTGGAGAACCACCGCGGCCGCAACCTATGGGTGACGCGCAAGGGGGCGATCCGCGCGCGCGATGGCGACCTGGGTATCATTCCAGGCAGCATGGGCCAGCGCAGCTACATCGTGCGCGGCAAGGGGAACCTGGAATCGTACTGCTCGTGCTCCCACGGCGCCGGACGCCTCATGTCGCGTGCCCAGGCGCGCCGCCGGTTCACTGTGGCAGACCTGGAGGCCCAGACGGCGGGCGTCGAATGCCGTAAGGACGATGCCGTGCTGGATGAGATTCCGGGCGCCTATAAGGATCTGGATGTCGTGATGGAAAATCAAAAGGATCTCGTCGAGGTCGTTCACACGCTGAAGGCAGTGCTGTGCGTGAAGGGTAATTGATTCTCGCGCTGCCCTATATCGCCGGTTTCTTCGATGGCGAAGGCAGTGTAATTGCTCGATGCTGGTAGATCATATCGAGGAAAAACAAAAACCTTGATGAATCAGTACGCTGCACCCATCTGAGCAGTGTATAGCCCAGCCCCGTCAACCGTCGATGCAGCCCATAGCCACAAGAACCGGCTTCATAGCAAAACGACAGCGTCGCATTGCCCTTCCTCAACTGGCGAATCAGCTTGTCCATGGACTCCACCGTATTGGCAATCTCTCCCAAATAATGAACCTCACCGCCGTTAGCCTGCGCACCCGACACCGTAATCGTCCTTGTGTACATCCAGCCCGACATACTTGATACAGCTTGAGGTGCGGTAGGTCAATACATTATGTCTAACGCACCCCCGCCACCGAACGGGCGGCGATCTCGGCGTTATGCACCGAGCCCACCGGAAAGGCCAACTGTTGCTCGCGGATGGGCGCGGCGTAGGCCGGCGCGGCCAGCATCATCTGCCCGACCACCAAGGCCAGCCGCAGGCCGGGATTGGCCGCTGTCGCCGCCTGCAACTTCGCCAGCCCCTGATCCGTCAGGATCAGCACCAGCAAGCCATTGCCGGCCTGGTCGGCCGCCGATTGAATCCCCATGAGATCGCCGCGATCAATGATCGCGTCGGCCCGGACATACAGCTGCCCGGAAGGCTTCAAGGGCACTGGCGTCCAGCCGGGATGCGCCTTGCCGTCGGCCAGGAAAATCCGTAAATCGGCTGCTTCCTTGACATTCTGCAGTGGCCGCACCGGGCTGGCCTGTGCGGTGCCGGCGGGCGCAACCGCCGCCGATTCGACGGAAGAAGACGGGCGCGCGCCCGATGGCGCCTGGCAGGCGGCCAGGCCCGCCGACAACACAGCCGCCGCGCCCAGGCGCGCGCATGAATACACCGCGTTCATTGAGTCGTCCTATTTGTATTGCAGGAGCCTGGATGATGGCATATTTCCGCGCCGCGGTCTCCCGCCGGGGCGGAGGACGCCGTTTATCCCTTACGCCGTTTATCCCTTTGCAGCCGCCCGACTCACTGAGCCAGGCGGGGGACGCGCACGATCACGCCGGCGCGATCCAGCACCCGGCCCTGCTCATCCTGCAACTCAAAGACATGCGATCCCGGCGTCGGCGGCCAATCCAAAGCCGCCCCGGCCCCGTAAAACTGCCCGTCCAGCAACCAACGCACCGGGCCGACGGGGCGCGATACGGCATCCAAGGCGCGCAAAGCCAGGCGCTGGCGATCCCGGGGAATATCCGGATCCAGCGCCAGAATCGTGCCATCCACCGGCTGGGCGATGCGGGCGCGCCCGGGCGGCGAGGCCGGCGGCGCGAAAACCGCTTGCGCGGTATCGGCCAGGAAATATTCCGTGCGCGCGGGCTCCAGCCCCGCGCCAAACCGTACCTGGACGGCGTCGACCCCCGGCGGCGGCGCGGGCGGCATCCCGGCCGCCGGTTCGCGCTGCGCCAGCCACTGCATGACGTCGTGCCAGATCGGCCCCGCCCCGCTGACCCCCGAGATCTGGCGCATGCTGGCGCCCGCGCTATTGCCCACCCAGACCCCCACGGTATAGGCCGCCGACCAGCCCAGGCACCAGTTGTCGCGCATATCCCGGCTGGTGCCGGTTTTCACCGCCGACCAGCCAGGCGTCGACAGCGGGCTGTCCAGGCCGAACGTGCGGGCGCGCGCTTGCCGATCCGACAGGATGTCCCCCACGATCCAGGCGGCGCCGGCGGAAAATACGGACGGGCCGGCCCGCCCGGCGGCGGGGTCGTCCGCCGACAGCGACACCGGGGCGTATGCCCCGCCCCGCGCCAGGGTTCGGTAGGCATTGGTCAGGGACAGCAGGCTGACATCGGCCGACCCCAGGGCCAGACTGTAGCCGTAGTAATCGCCCTCATGGGTCAGCGGCAGCCCGAGATCCCGCAGGCGCCGGGCCAGGACATCCGGCCCCACCAGCATCAGGGCGCGCACCGCCGGAATATTCAGCGAAGCCGCCAATGCGGTGCGCGCACTGACCCAGCCGCTGAACTGGTGATCGTAGTTGTCCGGGATGTACAGCCCGGCGCCGCCCTGCAGATCCAACGGACGGTCATCCAGTAAAGAAGCCGCCGTCAACCGCTGTTGATCCAGCGCCAGCGCATACAAAAACGGCTTCAGGGTCGAGCCGGCCTGGCGCAGGGCCTGGGCATGATCCACCTGGGCCGCAGCCGATAAATCCCCCGAGGACCCCACATACGCCAGCACCGTCCCCCGACGATTGTCCAGCACCACGACCGCCGCATCCGTGACCCCCGTGCCCCGCAATTCCAGCAGGTGCCGATGCACGGATTGCCGCGCCGCCGCCTGCAGGCCCGCATCAATCGTGGTGCGCAGGCGATCCCCGGCAGGCGCTTGCCCCGCCGCCAGCACGGCCCGCGCCCAATGCGGCGCCAGCCCGGGGGTATCGAAGCGCCGCGCCCGGGATCGCGCCAGGGCGGCGCGGATGAAATCCCGCAGATCCGCGCAATCCTGGGGACGACCCATATCCTGCAGCAAGGCGCAGCTGCGGCGCGCCAGCACTGGCACGGGCGCATTGGGGCCGCGCAGCAATACCGCCGCCAGCGCCGCTTCGCGCAAATCCAGCCCCGAAGCCTGTTTCTGGAACATGACGCGGGCCAAGGCATCCACCCCCACCAGTTCGCCCCGGTATGCGGCCAGATTCAGGTAGGCCTCCAGGATCTGCGGCTTGGTCCAGCGGGTCTCCAACTGGCGGGCCGCTTGCATCTGATCCCATTTCTGGCCGATGCCGCGCCCGCCCGCGCCACGCCGCAAGGCGGGATCCAGCATGGCGGCCAATTGCATACTGAGGGTCGACGCCCCGCGCTGCCCATCCCCCCACAGGGCCGACCAGGCCGCCGCCGCGCCGGCCAGCCAATCCACGCCCGCATGGTCGTAGAAGCGGTGGTCTTCGGAACGCACCACGGCGCGCTGCAGGGCCGCCGATATCCGGGATAAATCCACCCAATCCCCGCGTCGGGCGGAAAAATCCGTGCGCAGCCGCTGGATGACCGTGCCATCGGCCGCCAAGACACGGATATCGGCGGCGCGCCAGGCCGAGCGCACGGCGGCAAAATCGGGCAGCGCCGCCGCGTCCTGCCCGAACGGGGCCGCCGATGCGGGCGGCCCGGCCAGACGCGGATCGAGGCCCTGGCCCTGAACCGCCCCTGCAACGCCCAGCGCCAGCAGGCAGCCCAGGCGACGAAGCAAGGTCAAGACCCCCGCCATCGGCCAGCGCCACCGCTTCACCCCGGTTCCCGATCCGCCCGCACCGCAAACACGTCATTCGGCAGGCTGCCGAAAATATCCGGCTGGTACAGGGCTTCCACCCGGGTGGGCGGCAAGGTGTATTCCCCCGGCACATTGATGCGCACGGTATATTCCAGCACGCGCGTCCCGGCATCCAAACGCTCGAAGTACGCCCGATACATGCCCGCATCGCGTTCGACATAAGTGGGCCGATCCCGCCAGTCGGACTGGCCCCGGGACTCGTCTTGCGTGGCCAGCGCGGAATCCCCGCCCAGGCCGCCGCCCAGAATGGCGGCCCCTGCGGGCACCGGGTCGCTGACCACGGCCCAGACAGTGGTTTCCCGGCTATCGATACGCAACTGCACCCGGTAGATGTCCCCCACCGACCAATGCCCCGGCCGCGCCTGGGATACCGGGATCACCCGGCGCTGCAGGCGCATCCCGGCATCCACGGGCCGGGTTTGCGGCACGGCCGCCCGCGCCGAAACGGTGGCCCAGCCGCTGCCGGCCCCCTGTTGCCGGATGTCGACGGCGCCCTGGCCGGTTCCAGGCCAAGGCAGCGTCAGCGCCTGCTGGCGCACCCCGGCGGTTTCCGGCATGTCCGCCCAGGGCAGGACATGCGGGGCGTCCGGCGCCAGCTGCAGGCGCACCGCCCCCTGGCCGGCCTGGGGTTCGAAGCACCGGGCGTAGTCGTTGACGGCCAGCACCCCCAGCACATTGGCGCTGGTGGTGGACCAGGCCCCGTTCTGCTGCAGGGACAGCAGCCCCGTCAGCAAGCGCGGCGCATCCGCCCGCCAGGACGGACGCTGGGACACGGCCAGCAGTAGCCGGGCCTGAACCGTGGCGGCATTGCTCATCAGCCACCAGCCGCTGTCGGCGCTGTCGTCGGCGACAACCAGGGACGTGCCATGACGGCTCAGGCGCGCCCGCAGCACGGCATCCGCACGCGCCAGCAAAGCCGGGCGGTCGGCCAGATGCGGCGCCCGCTGCAGAATCGACAGCCACGTCACCACGGCGGGCGTGGGCCAATCACTGACATCCAGCGCAAAGCTGTCCAGCATGCCGGGCTGCCAGGCATCGGCCAGCAGCAGGGCCTGGATGGCGATCAGCTTGCGCCAGAACAGGTCTTCGACCGGCGCCCAGGCGGGGTCGTCCAGCCGTCCCTGGACGAACGCCTGCAGCGCCGACAACATGGCTTCGCGCACTGAATCGGGCAAGGCCATGGGCCAGCCCAGGGCCAGCGCCTGCGCCGAGGTTTCCAGCAATTGGGCCGTCAGCACCACGCTGCCCTCGCCGCCCGGAAAATACGCCAACAGGCCGGACGCCGCCTGGTAGGCGTGCAGCCGCCGCATCAGGGCGTTCCAAGCCGCGACATCCTGCCGACCGATGGCCTTGGCGCTGAGTTGTTCGACGCACGTATAGGGATAGGCCGCCAGCCAATCGCCGACCCCCGGCAAAGTTCCCGCCAAGCTGGACTGCAAAGTCAGCTGGATGCCCCCCCGCACTTGGCCCCGCGCGTCTTTCAAGGCCGCCGCCGTGGCATCCACGGGCAGCCGCCGAGGCGTATCCGGGGCCAGGGAAAGCAGCGTCGCCTGGCGCACCGCCACGGGCACCGCCGCCTGCAGCTGCTGGGACACCTGGATGCGATCCATCACCGCCTCGCCCGCGCGCGACCGGGCGGCAAAGATCCAATCCAGGGCCTCGCGGTCGTCCGATCCGGCCAGCGCCGGCGCCGTCACCGGCCAGTGCAGCGTCGCCGCATTCCCGGCCGCCAGGGTCAGGGCCTGATCGGCCAAGGCCGGCCCGACCGCCGCCGCGTCCGCAGCGCGGCGCGCCTGGGCCGACACCTGCAGTTCCATGGGCTGGTCGGTGCGGTTGTACACCGTCACCCGGGCCTGGTAGCGGTCGTGTTCGCGGACGATTTGCGGCAGGCCCGAGATCACCTGCAAATCCTGCGTGCTGACGATGTCGATACTGCCGGTGCCGAACCGCCCCTCGCCGTGATCGGCCACCGCCACCAGCCGAAAGCGGGTAATGGCATCGTTCAGGGGCACCTGGATATCGGCTTGCCCCTGGTCGTCCAGGATCAGATCGCCGCGCCACAGCAGCAGGGTGTCGAACAATTCGCGGGTGGCGCCAAAGCCCCCGCCGCCGCCGGCCGGCACGGCCTTGCGGCCATAATGGCGCCGCCCCACCACCTGCCCCATGGCGGTGGCCGTGGACACGCCCTCGTCGCGCTCGACCCGCATGGCTTGCAGCACGTCCCAACTGCGGTTATCCATCAGGGACAACAGGGCCTCGTCCACGGCGGCAAACGCCACCCCCGCGCCCGCCGCCGGGCGGCCATCGGGCAGGTTCACCTGGATGCGCACCCGGGCCTGATCGCGCACCTGATACTGCGCCCGGTCGGCCTGCAGCCGCACCTGCAGGCGATCGGCTTCGCTATCGACGCGAATCGACGCCAGGCCAAACCGAAAGGAGGGCTTGGCCAAATCCACTAAACCCGTCGGGGCCGGGGCCTGATCGACCTGGCCGGCCCGCGCCTGCGCCCAGGCCAGCGGGCTACGCCAGCCCCATTCCAGAAACGACGACCAGGGGACCGAGCGGATGCGCCCGCGCACCGCCAGCACGGAGACATACACATTGGGCCCCCAATCGGCCTGAACGGGCACACGCACGACAGGCTCGTCGCCGTCCAGCGCGACCACCTGGGTTTCCAGCACGCCCTCGCGCTCGACCGCAACCAGGGCCTGGGCCTGGCGGAACGGCATGCGCACGGTGAATTCGGCCACCTCGCCCGGGCGATATGCGGCCTGGGACGGAATCACATCGATGCGGTCGTCATCCCCGCCGGCAAACCAGTTTTCACCCCCCCAGACCCAGATGGACGCGGCCGCCTGCGACAAGCGCCCCTGGGCATCCCGGGCCTGGGCCAGCAGGCGGACTTCGCCGTCCCGATCCAGGGTCACGGGGCACAGCAGCAGGCCCTCGGCGTTGGTCTCGCCCTGGCACAGGGTGCCCAACGAAGCGACCTGCTGGTGGTTATCGTAGGTATAGAAGCCGCCCACCAGGCGTTTGCGCGTGGAATAAGTGGTGCGCACCTGGCCATCCAGCTGCACCGGCACCCCCGCCTGGGGACGGCCTTGGGGATCGACCGCCAGCAAGCGCACCGTGGCCGACTCGCCGCGCGACATCCAGCGGCCGGTTTCCAGACCCACCGCCACGGCGGCCGGCCAGACCTGGGCCGATTGGGCGATGGTCTGGATTTCGCCATTGGGGTCGGCAAAAGAAGCCTCGAACAGCCAGCGCTGTGGACGGGTGACCGCGGGCAGCGTGCGGACGTCCACCCGCGCATGGCCTTGGTCGTCCAACTGCACGGGCTGTTTGTCCAGGATCAAGCGGCGCAGGGATTCCGGGGCATCGGCCGGATCGGCCCCGTCGGATGATTCCGGCAGCCCGAAACTGAACTGGCTGTATTCGGCGAACCCCGGCGTCATGGGCTGCGCCACGGCGGACAGGCTGGCCACCAGCCCCTTGGCCGGCCCCCCCGACAACCAGCCCAACTGCAAGTCGGCCTGGATCTGCCCGGGCGCGATCAAGGCGTCCGCCGGGGACGCCCCCCCGGCGGCGGCGCCGGATTGCCTGTCGGCGCCAGGGCCGGATGCCATGCCGGACGCGGCCGCCGCCCCGGGCAGCAGCTTCAATGAACCCGTCAGCAACGGCAGCTTGAAGGCTTCGACCCGGAACGTCCCCGCCTGCAGGGGAGGCGCCCAGCTGTATTCATCATCGGCCGCCGACGCGGCCGGGGTGGACAACTGGATGGCATACTGCCCCAGCCGCGCCGTGCGCGGAATGGCGTAATCCAGCAACGCATACAGGCCCCCCGTGGGACTGCGCCGCCAGGCAAGCGGCAAGGGGACGCGATCCCCCGAGCCCTCATGCACGATGTCCGCCGTGGCGGGCAGGCAATCCGCCGCCCCGCTGTCCAGGCAGTCCAGAGGCGGATTGCGCAAGCCGTCGCGGGTCAGGTCGCGCAGGAACAATTTCATGGATACGGTTTCGCCCGCCCGCAGCAAAGTGCGATCCAGCACGGCGTGGGCCACCTGGTCGGGTGCCGCCGACCGGCTGACGGGCACGTCGAAGCGCCACGGCTCGATCCCTTCGTCCCAGCTCGACCAGGCAAAGGAAAAATCCGCCTCGCCATAGGCGGCGGGCTGATCCGCCGCCAGGCGGGCCGTCACGAAAAGCCCGGCCTGCTCCGTGCCCTCGCAGTAATCATCCCAGGGCAAAGCGCCCGACGAGCGCCACAGGCCCTGGGCATCCGTCGTACCCTGGCGCAGCCGGGTGCCGTCGCAACGCAGGATGGCCACCTGCGCATTGGGCACGGGCTGGCCGCTGTCCAGGGCAGTGACCCAGACCAGGGCATCATCGCGGCCGGTCTTGACGTGCACGGCCAGATTGGTGACCAGCACCGCCGTGCGCACATACATGGTGGGGCTGGGATGATCCGGGGTGGCCAGCAGCGCCGCCCCCAGGCGGGGGGACGCGACTTCCAGCACGTGCAGGCCGGGGGCCGGCACCGGCACCCCGATCAGCTCGATCTCCTTGCCCTGGTCGTCCCGCACCCCGGGCAGGGTCAGGGTTCGGGTGCGATCCTGCGGCCCGAAAAGAGAACGCGACCGCACGTCGATCTGCGCCTGGGGCTGTTCGGGATACTGCACGGGGCGCGACGCCTGCACATCGGCAAACTGCTGCGGCGTCAACAGGCCGTCCTGCAGCCGCCGCACCTTGGACAGCCACTGCAGGGCCTGCACATCGTCGGTGGTGACGTGATCATCGACCCGTCCGGCCGACACCAGCAGTTCCTGGGTGCGCAGGTCGGGCCCCACCCGGCGCAGGGCCAGCGGCACCAGCGCAGGCAGCCCCTGGGCCGGCGGGCCATCGGCAAAGCGCTCGATGATGCCGAACGGCCCCGACGCGAACTTGAGCAAGGGCGGCATGTCCGCGATGGGGACATCCAAGGGATAGCGGTCGGCATTGTCCAACGGGCGGCCGGTCTCATCCTGCAGCCCGGCGGGCAGCACCAGCCGCAGCACGGATTTTTCCGCGAACGGAGCGGGGAAAGTCAGGCTGTAGACCGCATTGGCGCCCGGGCCGCCGTCGCCGGGCGTCTGGGCGGGCCGGGGCCCCTGCGGCGTTTCCAGAACCACCTGGTCGGCCAGCGCCCGGGGCACCGGAGTGGAAAAGACCAGGTCGATCGGGTGCAGGGGTGAACAAGGCGCCTGGGCATTGCTGCGCGTGCAACTGAGCCGGGCCTGGAACGGGGCCTGCACCTTGAAATCCTGGGCCAGAACGGCGCGCCCCGCCACCCGGGGCCGCCCTGGGGCGCCGGAAGACTCGACCCCCGGCCCCACCACCAGGCGCACCTGCCCCGACGAGGGCAGCAGGCGCTTGCATTGCACCAGCGCCAACTGAGGATCATCGGCCTGCGCCACCCCGATGGACTGCAGAATCTGCCGGCGCGCATCCCCCTGGATCAGCCGCATGGGGATGGCTTCGCCCAGGCCCTGGACTTCGCAATGCGCATGATCCAGCAGGCTGCGCGTTTCCACAGCAGTATTGAAACTCAGCACGAACACCTGGTCTTCGGTGATTTCGTCCCCCCAGGGGCGCAAGAGCCGTGCCCTGGGCCCACCCGTGGAGAACTGATAATCCTGCGCCCCGGCCAGCGGCCGGCCGCGCAAATCACGAAAATCCGGGTTGGGCCGGGCCTGGCACGACACGGCCCCGGACAAGGGCGTCTGGAAGGCATATACCCAATGCCGGGGATCCACCCAGCGGCCTTCCCCCTGGGCGGCGTCTTCAGGATCGCAGTCGATCAGATACGGATCGGGCGCCAGATCATCCCCCAGGGCAATCGCCGGGGCGTCGAAATCCACCTGGGCCTGCGCGATGCGCGCCATGGCCCCCTGGGGCGTGAAGCCGGCCACCTGGGCGGCGGACGCGCCGGCCGCCCAACATGCGGCAAAACCCAGCAATACAGCGCGAAGCATAGTCAGACGCATGGCGATTATCCCGTTATGCAGACCGCCTGAACCCCGGAACCAAGGGATCGCAGCGCCTGGCGATGTGAGAAGATTACCACCGCCCCGATCCAGCCACCAGGGGAATGCGGACGACCCATCACCGATGCGCCGGGCACCACCGCCTCCGGCGCGTCGGGGGCGCACCGCTTTATGCGATAATTGCGATCTTTCCGGTGCCGGGCAGACAGCCGACGCCGCAGGGGCCTCTAGCTCATGCCTGGTTAGAGCAGCGGACTCATAATCCGTTGGTGCCGAGTTCGACTCTCGGGGGGCCCACCAAGAACTCCTGTAGGCTTGAAATCGGCCACATTGCGAGTGACTACCGTCATGCCATGCACAAGGGCCGGGCTCTACCCCATAAACGCAGTTCGGACACCACGTCGGTGTCGAGCACGAACATCATGAGAAGTCAGCCGGCTAGATGCCGATGGTCACACGCTACGCTTTGGCAAGGCCGATGCGAATGCGACAGCATGAGCCCACGGCATGACACGGTTGATTTGCAGTATGCTGGCACGCAACCAAGACGGATTACCCATGACACCCATCATCTACCATAACCCGCAATGCGGCACGTCCCGCAAGACCCTGGCCCTGCTTCAGGCCGCAGGCCATGCGCCGGAAATCATCGAATACCTGCACACCCCGCCCAGCCGCGCCCGCCTGGTCGAACTGCTGGGCCTGATGGATCTGCCCGCCCGCGCACTGCTGCGCGATAAAGGCGAGCTGTACGAATCCCTGAACCTGGCCGATCCCAGCCTGACGGAAGACCAGTTGATCGACGCGATGACGGCCCACCCCGCCCTGATGAACCGCCCCATCGTGGTCACGGATCGGGGCGCGCGCCTGTGCCGCCCCGCGGAAACCGTGCTCGAACTGCTCGGCTGACCGGCCCCGCCCGGTTCGTCGCGCTGCGTGGCGCCCGGGCGGCGCGCTTCGGCGAAATCCGGGCTTTATGACACCAGGGCATAAAGCGATACAATCCGCTCCTGTCCATTCATCGGGCCCGTTTCCGTGTCCACACCGATTGCCGCGCCAGCGCCCGCCGCCAAAGGCTATTTGCTGATTCATTTCTGTGTGCTGCTGTTCGGCTTCACGCCGATCATGGGGCGTCTGATCACCCTGGACACCCTGCCTCTGGTCTGGTGGCGGATGCTGATCGCCTCCCTGGCCCTGCTGCTCTTGCCCATGACGTGGCGCGGCATCCGCAAGCTGTCCCGCCGGCTGTTTCTGGCCTGCTGCGGCGCCGGTGTCGTGCTGGCGATCACCTGGATTCTGTTCTACCTGTCGGTCAAGCTGACCAACGCCTCGGTGGCCGCCGTCTGTCTGGGCACCGCTCCCCTGTTCGTCGCCATCTCCGGGCCGGTGGTGCTGCGCCGCCCCTGGAAAAAATCCGATCTGACCCTGGCGGCGGCGGTCATCCCGGGCATCATGCTGGTGGTGGGCGGCATCCCGCAGGGCATGTATTGGGGCTTTGTCATCGGCCTGCTGTCCGCCGCCACGCTGGTGGCATTCAGCGGGATCAACAAGGTGCTGGCCAGCCGCGCCCACCCCCTGAGCACCACCAGCATCGAGATGGGCGCCGGAGCCCTGTTCACGGCCCTGGTGATCGGTCTGCTGCCCGACGCCGCGCACGCCTTCGCCCTGCCCGCCGGATACAACGCGATCCTGCTGCTGGTTTTCGGGGTGGTGCTGACTGCGGTGCCCGTGGCCCTGACCCTGGTATCGCTGCGCTACATCAGCGTGTTCGCCCAGCAAATGGCGGTCAACCTGGAACCCGTATACGCCGTGCTGCTGGCCATCCCCCTGCTGGGCGAACAGCAGCAACTGGGCCCCCTGTTCTACCTGGGCGTGGCGCTGATCGTGGGCACCGTCATGGCCGAGCCGGTCATGCGCTGGCTGACCGGAAAAAAGACCTGACCGCCCCGCGTGCCAGGGCACCCCAAAAAGGCCGTTGCGGCACCCAGGGCCGCCACGGCCTTCTGCCCCGCGCGGACACCCCGCCCAAACCTTGGCAAATCGTATTCAGCAAAACGCATTCAGCTTGCTTTAAGCTGGACGCCATGCTATTTTCGTGTCGATTTTGAGAATCATTCTTATCGCACCCTTTCGGAGCCTCTGCAATCATGTCCCATTCTTGCACCCGCCCCCCGCTTCGCCGCCTGGCCCAGACGACCGCGGCATTGTCCCTGCTGCTGGGCAGCGTGGCCGTCGCCGCGGAGGTCAACCTCTACACCACCCGGGAACCCAAGCTCATCGAACCCCTGCTGGCCGCCTTCACCCAGGACACCGGGGTGAAAGTCAATACCGTCTTTGTGAAGGACGGGCTGCTGGAAAGAGTCAAGGCCGAAGGCCAGCAATCGGCCGCCGACGTTCTGATGACCGTCGACATCGGCAATCTGCTGGACTTGGTCGATGGCGGCGTGACGCAGGCGGTGGATTCGGCCCCGCTGGAAACCGCCATTCCGGCGCATCTGCGCGGGGCGGACAAGCAATGGTTCACCCTGTCCCTGCGCGATCGTGTGGCGTATGTGGCCAAGGACATCGACACTCAGGCCATCCACTATGAAGACTTCGCCGATCCGCGCTGGAAAGGCAAGGTCTGCATCCGCTCCGGGCAACATCCGTACAACACCGCCTTGATCGCGGCCATGATCGCCCACAATGGGGCCGAAGCCACCGAACAATGGCTGCGGGGCATCAAGGCCAACCTGGGCCGTCCCGCCACCGGCGGCGACCGCGACGTGGCGCGCGACATCCTGGGCGGGATCTGCGATATCGGCATCGCCAACGCCTACTATGTGGGCCGCATGAAAAACGCCGCCCCGGATTCCGACGCCTACCGCTGGGGCGAGGCCATCCGGGTGGTGCGCCCCACCTTCAACCAGTCCGGCGGTACGCACGTCAATATTTCCGGCGCCTCGGTGGCGCGCCACGCGCCCAACCGCGACCAGGCCGTCCAGCTGCTGGAATACCTGGTCTCCGATAAAGCGCAGGCCCTGTATGCCCAGGCCAACTACGAATACCCCGTCAAGGCGGGGGTGGCGCTGGATCCCACCGTCGCCAGCTTCGGCGCGCTGGAAGTCGACGCCCTGCCCCTGGCGGAAATCGCCCGCCACCGCAAGCAGGCCAGCGAACTGGTGGATCGCGTCGGTCTGAACCAGTAACGCGGCATGACGGCAAGCACCGGGCCCGCGCGGACATGGCCGTGGCACGCCGGGATGGCCGCCACGGCCCTGGTGGTTCTGGCCCCCATCCTGGCGCTGGTCGGGTTGTCCGGCCAGGGCCCGGGCGCCCATTGGGCCCATCTGCTGCAATTCGTCCTGCCGGACGCGCTGGGGCAGACCATCCTGCTGCTGGCGGGCGTGGGCGTCCTGGCCGCCATCCTGGGAGTGGGCTGCGCCTGGCTGGTGACGGCCTATACCTTCCCGGGCCAGCGGATTCTGTCCTGGGCGCTGCTGCTGCCCCTGGCCGTGCCCACATACATCATCGCCTACGCCTACCTGGACATCCTGCACCCGATCGGCCCGGTTCAGACCGCCATCCGCGGCCTGCTGGGCTATGGCGGCCCGCGTGAATTCCGCCTGCCCGACCTGCGCAATCTGCCCGGCGCCATCCTGCTGATGGCCTTTGTGCTGTATCCCTATGTATACCTCACGACACGCAGCATGTTCGCCACCCAGGCCGGCCAGTTGATCGAAGCCGCCCGCGTGCTCGGCCGGAGCCCCTGGGGCGCTTTTTTTCATGCGGCTCTGCCTCTGGCGCGGCCGGCCATCGCGGTCGGGCTCGCGCTGGTCTTGCTGGAAACCCTCAACGACATCGGCGCCTCGGAATTCCTGGGCGTCCAGACCCTGACGGTGGCCATCTACACCACCTGGGTCACGCGCTCGGATCTGGCCGGGGCCGCGCAGATCGCCCTGGCCGCGCTGCTCATCGTCAGCAGCCTGATCCTGCTTGAACGCTATGGCCGCCGCCACCTGCGCTTCACCGGCAGCCGCCGGGCCGCGGTGCTGCGGCCCCAACGCCTGCGCGGTGCCCGGGGCTGGCTGGCCGCGGGCCTGGGCTTCACCCCCGTCGTCATCGGCTTTGCCGCGCCCGCCGCCTACCTGCTGGCCCTGGCGCTCGAACGCCTGCAGGCGGGGCAATGGCCCTCCGCCGGGCTGTGGCGCGCTGCGGGCCAGACCCTGTCCGTGGCGGCCCTGGCGACAATCGTCACCCTGCTGCTGGGCCTGGTCGTCACCTGGAGCCGCCGCATCATGGCGCGCGCGCCCGTCTGGCAGCAGCAGATGCCCCGGCTGGCCACCCTGGGCTACGCCCTGCCCGGGACGATTCTGGCCATCGGGCTGCTGTTTTCCCTGATGGGCCTGGAACAGGGCCTGTCCTGGCTCAGGGCGGCGACCGGCCTGACGCCCACCGGATTGATCCTGCTGGGCACCCCCACGGCCCTGGTGCTGGCCTACGTCATCCGCTTTCTGGCCATCCCCGTGGGCACGCTGGAATCCGGCCTGGATCGCATCCCCGGCACTTTCGAACAGGCCGCCCGATCCATGGGCGAAACCGTCAACGGCACGCTGTGGCGCGTGCACCTGCCCATGCTGCGCCCCGCCCTGGCGGCCTCCGCCCTGCTGATTTTCGTGGACGCCATGAAAGAACTGCCCGCCACCCTGCTGCTGCGCCCCATGAATTTTGAAACCCTGGCCACCTGGCTGTACGGCGAAGCGGCGCGCGGCAGCTACGAGGAGGGGGCGATTGCCGCGCTGGGCATCGTCGCGGTCGGCCTGCTGCCGGTCGTGCTGCTCTCCCGCGTCCTGGATCGCCCCAACCGCTGAGGCAAACCCCATGCTGGAACTGAAACACATCACCCTGAGCTATACCGCGAACAAACAGCACAATGCTGTGCTGCGCGGTCTGGATCTCTGCCTGGATCACGGCCAGATCGCCTGCCTGCTGGGCGCGTCCGGCTGCGGCAAGACCAGTGTGCTGCGGGCAATCGCCGGCTTCGAGTCTCTGGACGGCGGGGCGATCCTTCTGGACGGCCAGCTGCTGTCCGACTGCCATCATTGCCTGGCGCCGGAACATCGCAACGTCGGCATGATGTTCCAGGACTACGCCTTGTTTCCGCACCTGGATGTCACCGCGAACGTCGGCTTCGGCCTGCGCCGCTGGGAGGCCGCCGCCCGGCGCCGACGCATCGGCGACATGCTGTCCCTGGTCGGCCTGGACGGGCAAGCCAAGCGCTATCCGCACGAACTGTCCGGCGGGCAGCAGCAGCGCGTCGCCCTGGCCCGCGCCCTGGCTCCGCAACCCCGCATCCTGCTGCTGGACGAACCGTTTTCCAACCTGGATGTCGATGCCCGCGAACGCCTGGCCTTCGAACTGCGCGACTTGCTGAAAGCCGCCCACTGCACGGCGCTGCTGGTCACCCACAACCAGGCCGAGGCCTTTGCCGTCGCCGACCGCATCGGCATCCTGAAAAACGGCTGCCTGGCCCAATGGGACACGCCATACGGCATGCACCACCACCCCGCCACGCCTGAAATCGCCGCATTCATCCACCGGGAAGCCATGCTGTCCCGGCGCATCCAGGCCGGCCTGCGGGGCGCGCCCCACGGCGCGCCGACCGCGGCCTGACAGCGGCAGCCCGGCCCGCAGCCGCTTACAGCCGCTCGAAGATCGCCGCGATCCCCTGTCCGCCGCCGATGCACATGGTGACCAGGGCATGGCGGCCCTGGACGCGTTCGAGTTCGTGCAGGGCTTTCACGGTAATCAGGGCCCCTGTGGCCCCGATGGGATGGCCCAGGCTGATGCCGCTGCCGTTGGGGTTGACCTTGGCCGGGTCGAAGCCCAGTTCTCGCGACACGGCGCAGGCCTGGGCCGCAAAGGCCTCGTTGGCCTCGATGACGTCGATCTGATCCAGGCTGAGTCCGGCTTTCTCCAGGGCGCTGCGGGTGGCGGGCACCGGGCCGATGCCCATGTACTGGGGATCCACCCCGGCATGGCCGTAAGAGACCAGGCGCGCCATGGGCTTCAGGCCCCGCGCCCGGGCCGCCGCCGCCGTCATCAGCAGCACGGCGGCCGCGCCGTCGTTCAGGCCCGAGGCATTGCCCGCCGTCACGGTGCCGTCTTCCTTGGCAAAGACGGGGCGCAGCTTGCTGAAACTTTCGAGGCTGGCGTCGAAACGCACGTGTTCATCCTGATCGAACACCACCTCGCCCTTGCGCGTCTTTTGCACGACCGGAACGATTTGCGACTTGAAATGGCCCTGCGCGATCGCCCGGGCCGCCCGCTGGTGGGATTCCAGCGCCAGCGCGTCCTGATCCTCGCGGCTGATGCCGTATTTCCTGGCGACGTTCTCGGCCGTCACCCCCATATGGTATCTTTCAAAAGGGCAGGACAACGCGCCCGTCATCATGTCCACCAGGCGCGAATCCCCCATGCGCGAGCCCCAGCGCTGGCCCACCGCCACATAGGGCGCGCGGCTCATGCTCTCGGCCCCGGCGCCGATGGCGACTTCGGCATCGCCCAGCATCAGCACTTGGGCGGCCGACACAATCGCCTGCAGGCCGGATCCGCACAGGCGATTGACATTGAAGGCGGGGGTGCTCTGGCCGATCCCGGCATTGATGGCGGCCACGCGCGACAAATACATATCGCGGGGCTCGGTGTTGATGACGTGGCCGAATACCACATGGCCCACGTCGGCGGGGGCCACCCCGGCGCGTTCCAAAACTTCGCGCACCACCAGGGCGCCCAGCTCGCAAGGCGCCGCGTCTTTCAGCCCCCCGCCAAAATCCCCCACTGCCGTGCGGCAGGCCTGTACAACGACGATTTCTTGCATGATGGTGTCTCCGTGGTGGGTGCTGCGATGCAGCATATTGATTGATTCTCATAGTACCGCATCCCGTCCGAGGCAGCGCATTCCACCTGAGCCATCGCATGCAGTCTGAAACACCGCATTCCACCTGAGCCACCGCATGCCGTCCGAGACACCGCATGCCGCCTAAACATCGCATGCTATCCACAACACCGCATCCCGTCCGGGCTAAACAAAACAAATCCAATGACGTCAACAAGTTATTATCGACGACGGTGGGGCATTCCAATGAAAATCGACAGCTACACGGTGGCCATGAACAGCCAGCACGCGGCATTCAGCAGCAAGACCACCCAAGAAACCCTGCGCATGTGGGTGGGCGATCAGCGCCCGGATTTCGAAGGCCGGGCCAGCGCGGGGCACGCGCCAACCGACAAGCAGGTGGCAATTTCCGAAGCCGGCCGCGCCGCCGCCTCCCAGCTTGCCAGCGCCAGCCCGGCAGAGACCCAGGACGCGGCTGGCGCCCAGCAGGCCGACGGCATCCAGGCGGCCAGCGAAAACGCCCTGAAAGACCCGAAAATGCGCCTGCTGATCAGCGTCGTCGAAGCCCTGACGGGCAAGAAAATCCAGCTGCTGGACGCCGGCGAACTGCAGGCCGCTTCCCAGGACATGACCGAAGCGGCCGAACAGGCCCGCCAGGCGGCGGAAGCCGCGCCGCGCGCCGGCTGGGGCCTGGAATACGACTATCACGAAGTCGTGCAGGAATCCGAGCAAACCAGTTTCAACGCCCAGGGGGTGGTGCACACGGCCGATGGCAAGACCTTGCAATTCGACGTTTCGCTGCAGATGCAGCGCAGCTATTACCACGAAACCTCGGTATCGATCCGCGCAGGCGACGGCGTGCGCAAAGACCCCCTGGTCATCAATTTCGATGGCACGGCGGCCGAACTCAGCGGCAAGAAATTCGACTTCGACATCGACGCCGACGGCACGGCGGAAAAAATTTCCTTCGTCGGTTCGGCCAGCGGCTTTTTGGCGCTGGACCGCAACGGCAACGGCAAGGTCGACGACGGCGCTGAACTATTCGGCACCCGCAGCGGCAACGGCTTTGCCGACCTGGCCGCCTACGACGACGACGGCAACGGCTGGATCGACGAAAACGACGCCATCTTCGCCCAACTGCGCATCTGGACCAAGGACGCCGGGGGCGGCGACAGCCTGAGCACGCTGGCCGAACGCGGCGTCGGGGCCCTGTACCTGGGCAGCGCCAGCACCCCTTTCGACCTGAAAGACGGCCAAAATACGCAGCACGGGCAGATTCTCAGCACCGGCGTCTACCTGAAAGAAAACGGCGGCACGGGCACGCTGCAGCAGATCGACCTGTTCGTGTAAACCGGCCTTTCGGGCGGCGGGATATTTCCGCCCGCCCGAAAGGCCGCGCCTCCCAGCTCGATGCGCTACGCTTGGCTGGCCAGAAGCTTGCGCACGATCGAGGAAAGTTCTTCGGCCGAAAACTTGGCCACGTAGCCATCGGCCCCCACACTGCGGACATGGTCTTCGTTGGCCGACCCCGACAGGGACGAGTGGATGACCACGGGCAAGGCGCGCATGCGCGGGTCTTGCTTGATGTTGCGCGTCAGGGTGAAGCCGTCCATCTCGGGCATTTCCAGATCGGTCAGCATCATGCTGACCTTGTCCAGGATGGTTTTGCCCTCGGCCTCGGCGGCGGCTTTCAGGGCGGTCAGGCGATCCCAGGCTTCGCGCCCCGACTTGACCATTTCGTAGGGAACCTTCATGGCCTTCAAGGCCTGTTCGAGCAGCGCCCGGGCGACGAAGGAGTCATCCGCCACCAGGATGAACGTGCCCGGCCTGACGTTGATCCTGTCGCCGACATCCTTGGGATCGACCTGCGGGCGTTGTTTTTCCGGCGTGACCAGCCGCAAAATGGCTTCGACGTCCAACACCTGGGCCAGGCGCGCGGTTTCGGTGCCTTCATCCAGGCGCGCCATGCTGGTGACCAGGCTGTGCGACGTGCCGCTGGATTCGGATGAAATCACCTGATTCCAGTCCAGGCGCACGATATCGTCGACGGATTCGACCGTGAACGCCTGGGTGGTGCGGCCGAATTCGGTCACCAGCATCAAGGTGGGTTCGCCGGGCAGCTTGCTGCCCACGATGCTGGGCAGATCGAAGACGGGGATCACCTGATCGCGCAGCTGCACCACCCCCAGGGAAAACTTGGGGGCGCCGGCTACCGCGGTCACCGGGGGCATCGTGACGATTTCGCGGACTTTGAGGACATTGATGCCGAAGAGTTCGTTTTGACCGGATTCCTTGTCGGCCCCCAGACGAAACAACAGAAGCTCGAACCGGTTGGTGCCGGTGAGGGAGGCGCTTTCATCGACAACGTTATGCGAGGGGCTCATGCGGAACCTATAGACTCAAAAAGAGAAAGTTTAAACGCAACTGGCCAAAACCAGTCTGAACAAGGGCGATAGCATGCCAGCAAACCGGGGCGGCCGCCAGCAGACTAACCCTAAGCACGCAACGGTTTTGCGGACTCAGGCATCCAGCAAGGCCTGGTAGTGCTTGCGCGCCTGCAGGTAAAGATCCAGCGGAAACCGCACCGGGACGTCTTCCAGGGCGGCGGCCAGCATGTCCAGATGGCCCTCGAAACCGGCGCAGGCTTTGGCGGCGTCTTCATCGGCGGGCAGGCGCACCGTCAGCGACAGGCGGGTGCCGTCGGCGTCGGGTTCCAGCACCCAGCGCAAGGGACGCGCGGGCTGATCGCCGCTGCTCCAGGAGTATTCCAGCACGCGTTCGGGCGACAGGTCGGTGACCGTGCTGTCGATGACGACGCCGCTGTCGGCGAAGTCGATGCGCACCGCGCCGCCCGGACGCAGGTCGATGGCGCCGGGCGCCAGCCACTTGGCCATCTGGGCGGGTTCGGTCAGCATGGCCCAAAGGGCCGCCGGCGCGTGCGGGTAATGACGCTGCAACCGGCCTTCAAAGCCCTGGGCGGTGCGCTGCAGGGTGCCGGGTTGCGAGGGGAAGTCGCTCATGGAAAACCTCGTCGAATTGAAAAACCGCTGACGCAAGGCCTTGCATCAGCCACCACCGGCCAGTTTAACCGGCGCACGGCGGCCCAAGCCTGTCAAACCCCTTCCAGGCATGGTCTTGAGCGGGGCCTTCCGTCGGTCACGCGGTCGGCGGCGACCATCAGTTTGATGTAAATCAAGAATAAACGCAGACAGGCCGTCTGATGGCGGATTTTCATTGAAAAATGCAAAGACTGCATATATGATCATTAACATCTTTACGATAAAAAATTAATTCTCTTAATAAACAATGCATTTACATATTATTCCCGACAAATAAATTCAAAAATTCGTTTGTTTTATTCATTAATAACATAAAACAAACATCGCCATTCGGTTAATCCATGCGCAAGAATCTGCCCGTCACCCAAAACGAAAACGACTATCCCGACACGGAAATTCTGATGTCGGCCACCGACCTCAAAGGCAAGATCGTTTACGTCAACGCGTCGTTCGCCCGGGTATGCAAATACCTGCCCACCGAAATGATCGGCCAACCGCACAACCTGATCCGCCACCCCGACGTCCCCGAAGCCGCCTACGGCGATCTCTGGAAAGAGCTCGAACAAGACCGCTTCTGGACCGGCATGCTGAAAAACCGCTGCAAGGACGGCGACTACTACTGGGTGCGGGCCAACGTCGCGCCCCTCTTTCAAGGCGGCGTGAAGGTCGGCTACATCTCGGTGCGCACCAAGCCCACACGCCAGCAGATCGCCCAAGCGCAAAGCCTGTACGACAGCTACCTGCGCGGCCGGCCCAAGGCGCGCTTCCGGGGCAGCTACCTGGTGCGCCGGGGCATGCGGGGGCTGTTCGACCGCCTGCGGGGCCTGGGCCTGCGCGCCCGGCTCTGGGCCGGCCTGGCAACCGCCGGTCTGGCCTGGGGCGGCCTGGCCTGGGGCCTGGGGCTGCAGGACGCCGCCTGGCCCAAAGCCGTTCTGCCGGTCTGGCTGGGGGCCAGCTTGCTGGGGCTGTACCTGGACAAATGGTTCATCCAGCGCGGCAAGGTCGTCCTGGCCATGGCGGCGCAGGCGGCGATCGGGCAAAAGCTGTCCACGGAAAACCTGCTGGGCGGCGCCGACGAACTCGCCCGCATTCAGCAGGCGTTGCTTCAGGCCAATTTCAACGCCCGGTCGTTCGTGGACGATGCCAGCCACCTGATCACCGAATTGGGCTACGCGGTCAACGAAATCACCGGGGGCAGCCAGGCGCTCAGCGAACACGCCGTCACCGCCGCGCAGCGGCTGGAAGAAATCTACCAGCACATCAACGAAAACACCGAGGTCATCAACAAAAACGCCGACAGCCTGCACCAGGTCACCCAGTTGGCCAAGCAGGCCGACGTGTCCGCCGCCAACCTGGGCGAACTCGCCCAGGACACCGCCCGGCAAATCCAGCAGATGGACGAAGCCGGCCAACGCATCGGCGGGATTGTCAGCATGATCGATTCCATTGCTTTCCAGACCAACATCCTGGCCCTCAACGCGGCGGTCGAAGCCGCGCGGGCGGGCGAATCCGGCCGGGGCTTCGCGGTGGTGGCCGCCGAGGTTCGCGCACTGGCCCAGCGCAGCGCCGCCTCGGCCAAGGAAATCTCCACCATCATCAAAGAAATCATCGACTTGGCCGGCGCCAGCACGGTGCAGGCCAGCCGCACGGTCGAAGCCTCTGCGGAAATGCGCGCACAAAACGCCCAGATCGAAAACCTGCTGGCCAGAATTTCCGCCGCCGAGGCCCAGCAGATGGCGGAAACCAACAACATCCTGAAATCCCTGGAAGACCTGAACCAGGTCACGACCTCGAACGCCAGCATGTCCGAGGAGTTCGCCACCACGGTGCGCAGCGTGGACGACCAGATCCAGGTGCTCAACCAGGCCACCCGGATCAGAACCAAAGCCCTGCGACCCGCGCAGCCCGAGGCCGGCGGCAGCCCGGTGATTCCGCCACAAAAAAGCGCTGAAAACCTCCGTCTGGTGGCCTGATCTACGCAAGACATCATTCGCCGCACCCACGCAGGGCACCTCGATACTGCGGAACAGCGCGTACAGCCCGCACGGCCTGATTCGCGCCCGCACAGGGCACCTTGCGACGGGTGGGCCCGGCGGTGGCGATGCCGGCGCCGATCCGCGCCCGCGCAGGGCACCTTGCCCTGACGCCGATGAAGACCAGGCCCCTCGCCGCCGTCCGGGGGCGCGGACGGCGGCAGACACGCGTGGTCATTCCGGGCTATTCTGGCGGTTCAGGCAGCCGACGCGGTATTCGCCCGCCCTGCCCCGCCTGGCAAACCATTACCGCAGGAAGCCCTCGTTCCGTGTCTGAAACATCCGCCGCCCGGCCGCAGAACCCTGTGGCCGGCATCGCATTCATCCTGATCGGGGTGCTGTCCCTGACATTCAGCGATGCCTTCGCCAAATGGCTGACCGCGCACTACCCGCCCATCCAGATCCTGTTCCTGCGCGCCCTGATCGCCCTGCCGTTCGTCACGGCCATGGTCACGGCCATTGCGGGGCAGCAGGCGCTGCGCACCCGCTACTGGCACATCCACCTGCTGCGCGGGGCCATCAACATTGCCGCCGCCGTCTGTTTCTATCTGGGCCTGATGAGCCTGCAACTGGCGGAAAACACGGCGGTGGCGTTCGCCGCCCCCCTGTTCGTCACGCTGCTGTCCGTGCTGGTGCTGAAAGAAACCGTCGACCGCCACCGCTGGGCGGCCGTGCTGGTCGGCTTCCTGGGCGTGCTGCTGATTGTGCGCCCGGGCCTAGACAGCTTCCAGCCCGCCGCCTTGTTTCCCCTGACGACGGCCCTGCTGTATGGCGCCATGATGATGAGCGCCCGGGCCATCGGCCCCGACGAAGGCATGCTGACCACGACGCTGTACATCGTGGTGGGCCAGTTGGTGTTCAGCGTGCTGGCCATCCCCTGGTACTGGGAACCCATCCAGTGGCCGCATCTGCCGTTTTTTCTGGGCGTGGCCCTTTGCAGCACCCTGGGCCTGGGCGCGATCACCCAGGCTTTCCGCCTGGCGCCGGCCTCGGTGGTGGCGCCCTTCGATTACAGCGGCCTGCTGTGGGCCGCCGTGCTGGGCTGGCTGTTCTGGGACGAAATCCCGGATGCCCTGGCGTATGTCGGCGTGCTGTGCATCGCGGGCAGCGGCCTGTACATCGCTTGGCGCGAAGCGCGGGCTTCCCGCCGCCGGCGGCGCGGCAAAAGCATCGCTTGACCCTCGGCGGCTTGCCCTCAGTAGCCGGCGCCGGTGGCCTGGCCCGCGCCTTCGTGAAACGCCTGCACCAGCCCAAGCGCCGACTGGCGCAGCAGCAGGGTATCCGTCCCCACCGCCACAAAACGCGCACCGGCCTGGGCAAAGGCCCGGGCGGCATCCAGTTTGGTGGCGAACACCCCGACCGCCTTGCCGGCGCGCGCAACCCGGGCAATCGCATCCAGCACGGCGGCGCGCACCTCGGGATGATCGGGCTGGCCGATATGCCCCATGGATGCCGCTAGGTCGGACGGCCCGATAAAAACCGCATCGACGCCGTCCACCGCCGCAATGTCGTCCAGCGCCGCCAGGGCCGCGCTGGATTCCGCTTGCACGATCAGGCAGATTTCGTCGTTGGCCTGCTGCAGATAGCCGGGGATGCCATTCCAGCGGGCGGCGCGCGCCAGGGCCGACCCGACCCCGCGGATGCCCTGCGGCGGATAGCGCGTGGCCCGCACAATGGCTTGCGCCTGTTGGGCCGTGTCCACCATCGGCACCAGCAGCGTCTGGGCGCCGATATCCAGCATCTGCTTGATCAAGGCGGGATCATGGTTGACGACCCGGGTGACCGCATCGACCGGATAGCCCTGCAGCGCCTGCAGCTGGCCCAGCACTGTGCGGATGTCGTTGGGGCCGTGCTCGGCGTCGATCAGCAGCCAGTCGAAGCCCGTGCCCGCCAGCAGTTCGGCGCAGTAGGGATCGCACAGCCCCATGAACAGGCCGATCCGGGGTGCGCCGGACTGCGCCAGCGCGGCCTTGAAGCGATTGTGAATGGCGGACATGGCGGCTCCTTGAATCTTGGGTATCAGAGATAGCGGTTGGAAATACTGCCCAACGGGCCGTAATCGACATGGAAGGTATCGCCGGGGCGGATCGCCACGGGCCGGGTGAACGAACCCGCCAGAACCAGTTGCCCCGCCAGCAGCCCCGCGCCGTGCGGCGCCAGCTTGCGGCAGAGCCAGACGATGCCGTTGGCCGGGTGGTTCAGCACCCCGGCGGCCACGCCGGTTTCTTCGATCACGCCATTGCGCGCCAGCAAGGCCGAAGCCCAGCGCAGATCGGTGTCCAGGGGCCGGAAAGGCCGCCCTCCCAGCACGATGCCCGCATCGGCGGCATTGTCGGAAATCGTGTCCATCACCAGGCGCGGGCGGCCGCTGTCCGGGTCCACCCGGTGACAGCGGGCGTCGATGATTTCGACGGCGGGCATGATGTAGTCCGTGGCATCCAGCACATCGAACACCGTCACGCCCGGGCCGGACAGGTCATGCTTCAGGTGGAAGACGAGTTCGACTTCCAGCATGGGCTGGATGAAGCGGTCGAAGGGGATGTCCTGGCCGTTTTCATACACCATGTCGTCCAGCAAAATGCCGTAGTCGGGCTCGTCGATCTGGGAAGACCGCTGCATGGCCCGCGACGTCAGTCCGATCTTGCGGCCCACGATGCTGCGGCCTTCGGCCAGCTTCATCTGAACGCCCGCGCTTTGGATGGCATAGGCATCGGCGATGCTGATCCCCGGATGCGTCAAAGACGGCGCGCGGATCTGCCGGCGGGCTTTTTCGGCGGCATGCAGGTCGGCCGCCTGCTGCTGGATGTCGGCTTGCGACAAGGTGCGGCCCAAGGATCGCGCATCGTCCGCCAAGAGGGTTTCAGTTTTTTGCATAGCGCTTATGGATATTGTTGTGCTTCAGGGTTCCCGCCTCGGGGAATTCGGAAAGTTCCAGCGACAGCGCCAGGTAGCGCTGCTGGAACAACGCGGCAAAATGCTGCTGCATCATCTCGAACAGGGCCTGGGCCGTGTCCTTGACGGCCTGCGGGCTGCGGCCGGCGCCGATCTTGACGGTGGCGTGCACGAAGGCATCGTCGTGGTCGCCGTCGGCGACACAGAATTCGTCCAGGCGCAAGGCGCGCGATCGGATGCCCCCCACGGGAAACAGGCCCGTGCCGATCAGGACGTGGTTGGCCTTGCGCAGCAGGCCGGCGATATCGCCGTCTTGGGCCAGGTTGGCCGAATATTCAAAGATCAAATGTGCCATGGTTCGCTACCAGCAGTGAAAAAAGAGGGCACTGCCCTTGCAGGCAGTGCTTTAGGCTTAATATACTATCGGGGCAAGCACCACAGGACAGATCACGTCAGACAGGCAGAATGGCGTTGATCTGGCCTGTCCCCGAACTGCCGAAATACGGGGTCACGACCTCGGCCTTGCCCGTGTACTTGTCCCAGCCCAGGGCCCCCAGCAGCATGGCGGTATCATGCATATTGCCCTCGCCGTGGCATTTCTCGGCGTATTCGGGCAGCATCTCGCAGAACTTGGCCCATTCGCCGTTTTTCCACATCTCGATCACGGCATGATCCATGGTTTCCAGAAACGGGCTCCACAGCTTGAACAGGTAATCCTCGGCCACCCCGTTCTGGGCGAAGCGGTGCGACAACGATCCGCTGGCGAAAAACGCCACCGTGCCATCGTATTGTTCTTCGACTGCGCGGCGCATCGCCGCCCCCAGCTTGGCGGAATCCTCCAGGCTGTGCACGGTGCACATCGCCGAGACAGAAACCACCTTGAAGTGTTTGTCCTCGTTCATGTAGCGCATGGGCACCAGGGTGCCGTATTCGATCTCCAGGGTGGTGTCCGCATGCGCCCGGGTACGCACCCCGGCGGCGGTGGCGGCCTCGGCCAGCAGCTTGCCCAGGGTGGGATTGCCTTCGTATTCGTAAGGCATGTTGGCGATGAAATGCGGCAGCTCGTTGCTGGTGTAGACCCCCTTGAAATGTGCCGCGCTATTGATGTGATAGCCGGAATTGACCAGCCAGTGGGTATCGAACACCACAATGGTGTCCACGCCCAGTTCGCGGCAGCGCCGCCCGATTTCCTTGTGGCCGTCGATGGCGGGCTGGCGGCAGCCCTTGTGCGGGCCGTCCAGTTCGGAAATGTACATGGACGGCACATGAGTGATTTTTGCGGCGAGAGCAAGCTTACCCATTTGTTCCTCCGTAGATGGGATGATGAGGCGGGATGAGCCGGAGCCCGGCGTCCTGGGGGTGCGGATGACCCGGACAGGACACTAGACGCCCCAGCGCGGAATCGGATGATCCCCATACGAGATGCAGATGTTCTTTGCCTCGCAGAACACTTCGTAACTGTAATGACCGCCTTCGCGTCCCGTCCCCGACGCCTTGACGCCGCCGAAAGGCTGGCGCAGGTCGCGCACGTTCTGGCTGTTGACGAACACCATGCCCGCTTCCAGATCGCGCGAGACCCGCAGCGCCCGGCCCGTGCTTTCCGTCCAGAGATAGGAGGACAGCCCATACGGCGTGTCGTTGGCGATGCGCAGCGCATGGGCTTCATCGTCGAAGGGGATCAGGCACGCCACCGGGCCGAAGATTTCGTCCTGGGCGATGCTCATGCTGTTGTCCACGTCGGCGAACACGGTGGGCTGCACCCAGTTGCCGCCCCGGAAGGCCGCGCCCACGTCCGGCGTGCCGCCGCCGCACAGCAGGCGCGCGCCTTCGCGCTGGCCGGCCTCGATGTAGCCGACGACCTTGCGCAGATGGCCGGGCGACACCATGGGGCCAATGATGGTCTTGGGATCCAGCGGATCGCCCACCTGCAGGCGCTGCGCCCGGGCCGCGAAATCCGCCTGGAAACGATCGTAGATCGTGCGCTGCACCAGAATCCGGCTGCCTGCCGTGCAGCGTTCGCCGTTGTTGGAAAAGATCATGAACACGGCGGCATCCAGGGCGCGCTCGTAGTCGGCGTCGTCGAAAATGATGAAGGGCGACTTGCCGCCGAGTTCCATGGAGAATTTCTTCAGGCCGGCGGATTTCACGATGCGCGTGCCGGTGACGGTGGATCCCGTGAACGACACCGCCCGGACGTCGGGGTGCGCCACCAGGGGTTCGCCCGCCTGGGCCCCATAACCGTGCACGATATTGAACACGCCCGGGGGCACGCCGGCTTCCAGGGCCAGTCGGCCCAGGCGGTCGACCGTCAAGGGCGAAAGCTCGCTCATTTTCATGACGGCGGTATTGCCGAAGGCCAGACACGGAGCCAGCTTCCAGGTGGCCGTCATGAAAGGCACGTTCCAGGGGGAAATCAGGGCGCACACCCCCACCGGCTGCCACATCGTGACGTTCAGGTGGCCGGTGTCCGACGGATAGCTTTCCCCGTCCAGGCGCTTGATCTGTTCGGCGAAGAAATGGAAATTATTGGCCGCCCGGGGCACCAGCGCCTTGCCGGTCTGGCCGATCACCTGGCCCGTGTCCTGGGTTTCCAGGCGGGCCAGTTCGGGCACATCGCGGGTGATGAGTTCGCCCAGGCGGTTCAGGATCGCCGCCCGCTCTCCGGCGGGGCGCGCGGCCCAGGCGGGAAAGGCGTCCTTGGCCGCCTGCACGGCGGCGGCTACTTCGGCGGTGCCGCCGCTGGCGACTTCGGCCAGGACGTCGCCCGTGGCGGGGTTGACGGTTTCAAAGACCTCGGCGCTTTCGACTTCGCGCCCGTTGATCAGATGCTTGATCATGGCTGTTGCCCCTCAGAAAACATTAATCGGAAAAATACCCGGCATCGTCGACGACGGTATTGACCAGGCAGCCCACCGAATCAATTTCGGTTTCGACCACGTCGCCGGGCCGGGTCTCGGCCAAGCCTTCCGGCGTGCCGGTCAGGATGACGTCGCCGGGCGACAGGGTCATGAACTCGGACAAATACGCCACCAAGTACGGGATATCGAAAATCATGTCGGCGGTGCTGCCCTGCTGCACGATCTGGCCGTTGATGCGGGTGCGCAGGCCCAGCGCCATGGGATCGGGCACATCGTCCCGATCGACCATCCAGGGGCCGATGGGGGTGCAGTTATCGCGGTTTTTCACGCGCAGGTTGGGCCGATACCAGTTTTCCAGATAATCGCGGATGGCATAGTCGTTGGCCACCGTGTAGCCGGCGATATGGTCGTAGGCGTCTTCGCGGCGGATATGTTTGCCGCCGCGGCCGATCACCACCGCCAGCTCGCATTCATAGTGCATGCTGGCCACGCCCTGGGGCCGCCGGGTGCGGGCGCAGTGGCCGACGAAGGTATTGGGCCCTTTCAGGAACACCAGCGGGGCCTCGGGAGCCTTGAAGGCCAGCTCGGCCGCGTGATCGGCGTAATTCAGGCCCAGGGCGAAAGCGACGCCGATTTCGACGGGGGGCAACCAGATGACTTCGGATTCGGGCGCCACGCGGCCGTCGGCCAGACGCAGGGTATGGTCATCCTGGACAATGGCGCGGTGGATGGCACCCTGCCAGGCGATGCGGGCGTGTTTCATGCGCGGGCCTCTTGGGTGATGGTGAATGCCAGGGTGTCCAGGCCGCGGGCCTGCACCTGGACGGATGCGCCGATGTCGGCCAGCGGCGCTTGATAGACCACGCCCAGCAGCAGGACGTCGCCCTGGCGCAGGGTCATGAATTCGGTGACGTCGGCCAGCAGTTGGGCGGGCGGGCGAACCAGGTCGGCCAAGGCGCGCTGCGCCCGGGGCTGGCCGTCGATGACGGTGTCCAGCACCAGGCGATCCAGCTGCGCCAGCGCCTGCGCGGGCAATGGCATCATGGGCAGCGACCCGTCGAAACATTTCTGGCGCACGGCCGGGCGATAGTAGCTGTCATGCGGCAGACTGAGATCGGCCGCGAGAATGCAGGCGTCCACCGCATCCAGGGCATTTTGCGCCGACAGGCGCGCGGCATCGCGCCCCATGCGCAGCCCCAGCACGGCGCCCACTTCCACCTGGGCCGCATCCGCGGGCACGGCCACCACGGCCCCCGGCCCCGCCCAGGTGTTGCGCGGCTTGAGGTACAGCACGGGCGCCAGCGGCAACTGCCGGTAGGGCGGCTGCCCGGCGGCCTCCGTCAGGCGGGCCAGGCTGGCCTGGTCGTTCATGATGACGCCGTAGACGGCGGCGCCGGGGGTGAGCAGGGTATGAGTAGTCATCGCATAAGCAAGTTGGTGGGCCGGGCGGCGGCCTAGCCCAGGACGTGGATCAGCCACAGCGAGATGCTGGGGAACAAGGCCAGCACAATAATGCGCAGGAAGTCGGACGCCAGGAAAGGCAGAACGCCCAGCGTGGTTTCTTTCATGGAGACATCTTTGGCCAGTTTGTTGATGATAAACAGGTTCATGCCCACCGGCGGCGTCACCAGGCCGATCTCGACCACCATCAGGGTCATGATGCCGAACCAGACCGATTTATCCGCAGGCGACAGGCCGAAGAAGTCCAGCCCCATGATCATGGGATAGAAGATGGGAATGGTCAGCAGAATCATGGCCAGGGAATCCATGACGCAGCCCAGCACAATATAGATCAGCAGGATGGCGAACAGCACCATCAGGGGCGACAGGCCGCTGCCCACCACCCAATCGGCCAGTTCAGTGGGCATCTGCGACAGGGCCAGCGAGGAATTCAGCAGGTCGGCCCCGATCAGCACCATGAAGATCATGCCCGTGACCCGGGCCGTGCCCAGCAGGCTGGCCCGCGTGCCTTTCCAGCCCATGCCGCCGAACAAGGCGATCAGGCCGCAGGCCCCCGCGCCGATGGATGCGGCTTCGGTGGGGTTGGCCCAGCCGCCGTAGATCCCGACCACGACCACCAGAAAGACCAGCAGAATCGGGATGACCCGCACCAGGGCTTTCAGGGCGTCGGGCAGCGGGGACTTGGGGCCCACCGGACCGGATTCCGGGTTGCGTGTGACCAGGATACGAATCACGATCACATAGCCCAGCGCGGCCAGTATCCCGGGGATGACGGCCGCCATGAACAGGCGTCCGATGGAATCCTGGGTGAGCACCGCATAGATGATCAGCGGCACGGAGGGCGGAATCATGATGCCCAGCGTCCCGCTGGCGGCCAGCGTGCCGGTGGCCAGGCGCCCCGAATAGCCATGCGCCCGCAGTTCGGGCAAGGCCACCTGGCCCATGGTGGCCGCCGTGGCCAGGGACGAACCGCAAATGGCGCCGAACGACGCGCAGGCTGCCACGGCGGCCATGGCCATGCCGCCGCGCCAGTGGCCGATCATTTTGCCCGCCGCATCGAACAGGGCCTTGGACAAGCCGCCGTGCGTGGCGAACTGCCCCATCAAGATGAACAGGGGCACGACGGCCAGGTCGTAGTTGGACAGGCGCGCATAGACCAGGTCGTTGAGCGTGAACATCAGGCCGGTCAGCATCCCGCCGCTGGCCGCAATATAAATGCCCGCCCCGGCCAGCAACATGGCCACGGCAATCTGCACCCGCAGAACCAGCAGCACCAGCAGGCCGGCAAAGCCGGTCAATCCAATCAATGTGCCGCTCATTTGCTTACCCCATGATCCACAGCCATTTGTTCTCTACGCCCCAGATAACGCGACCAGCCCAGCGCCGCCCGCACCCGCCAGGCGCAGCAGGCCACCATCAGCAGCAGGCTGGGCACCAGCAGGGCCACCGGAATCCAGATCGGCAGGGCCAGCAAGGTGGTGTAGTCGCCGGTTTCTTCCAGGTGCAAGGCCGACAAAGCCGTGCGCCAGGCCAGCAACAGCACCACGGCCCCCAGCAAGAATTCGCAAATCGCATCCATGACGCCTTTGACCGCGACCGGCAGTTTTTCGGTGAAGATATCCACCCGCAGGTGATCGCCGACCAGGGTGCAATAAGGGAAAAAGGCGGCGGCGGCCACCGCCGTGCCCACCTGCATGAGTTCAACGTCGCCCAAAATAGACCCGAACCCCAGCTTGCGGCCAACGATGGAGACCAGCGACATCAATACCAGCAGGATGAACAACAGGCCTCCCGCCAGGGCCAGCAGCGTGGCGGTCCGGCTGAGTACCGCCCACCCCCTGCTGCCTTGGGCGAGTTCTGTTCCGGTGTAATCCATGGTGTGCCCCTATGGGTTTATTGCCGCGCCAGTGCTCGCGCCGCATCGGACAGTTCGGCCCCGTTGAAGCCTTTCTTGTCCATGTCGGCGCGCCACTCCTGGTCTACCGCGCGCGCGGCATTCTTCATGGCGCCGAGGTCGGTTTCGCTGATGTCGACCACCTGGGCCCCCGCGGCGGCCACGTGGGTGCGGGTTTCAGCGGCTCTTTCATCGAAAACTCGGCCAAAAGACTCGACCAGGGGCAGGCCGCTGCGTTCATCGACGATCTGCTTCAGGTCAGCGGGCAGGCCGTCGAATTTTTGCTTGTTCATCAGGACGATCAGCACCGTGGCCGACGGATAGGTCTGCCCCGCGACCGGCTGCGTGTGGTACTTGGTGACTTCGTCCAGCTTGGTGGGCAGGACGACTTCCCAGGCCCCCATGGCGCCATCGACCACCCCCTTGGAAATCGCCTCGGTGACTTGGCCAGGCGGCATGGAAACGGGTTCGCCCCCCAGCGCCGCCAGCGTCTTGGAGGCCATGCGCGTGGGGGTGCGCAGCTTCAGGCCCTTGATGTCGTTCAGGCTTTTGATTTCACGATTGGCCGTATGCAAGGCCACCCCGCCATCCACATGGATGGCCAGCACTTTGTATTTGGAGAACTCGTCCTGGGCGTATTGGTTCAGGTATTCCCAGGCGGCCTTGCTGCCCGAAGTGGCGTCGCGCACCACAAAGGGCAGTTCCATAGCTTCGATCTTGGGGAAGCGCCCCGCCGAATACCCCGGCGCCGTCCAGACGATGTCGGCCACGCCGCGCAGGGCCTGGTCGGCCAACTGGCCCGGGGTGCCGCCCAGTTGCATGGCGGGATAGAACTGGCATTCAATACGGCCTGCGGAAGCTTTGTTAAGATCGGCACACCAAGGTTCCAGCACCATGCTTTGGGCCGGCGCGGCGGAGGGCAGGAAATGCGCGATTTTCAGGGTGACCTCGGCGGCGGAAGCCGGGGCAGCGAATGCGGCGGCCAGGGCCACGGACAGGAACAGTTTTTTCACGCGTCTTCTCCGGGAAAATGAATCATGTTTACAGTCGAATAATTCACTAATATATTATCTATATCGGCATGTTATAGCTAACATATTAGTCAGTCAAGTACAGGAAAACCCTTTATGGCCACGAAAATCATCCACCGCAATCTGCCCCAACTGCTGCTGAAGGCGCGCGAAGCCCTGCTCAGTCATTTTCGCGGCATCCTGACGCATTACGGCTTGACCGAACAGCAGTGGCGGATTCTGCGCACGCTGCACGAACAAGGCGAAATGGAGCCCAACCAGCTGTGCCAGGCCTGCCAGATCCTGAGCCCCAGCATGGTCGGCGTCCTGACGCGCCTGCAAAGCATGGGCCTGATCCGCCGCGAACGGGCCACCTACGACCACCGCCGCATCATCATCAGCATGACACCCGCCAGCCAGGCCCTGGTGGCGCAGATCGCCCCGCTGATCGAAGCCCAATACCGGCTGATCGAGAAAACCATCGGCCGGGACATCATCAACCAGACTTACGCCCAGATCGACCAGCTGCTGAACACCCCCTTGGATCAGGTGCCCAGCGTGCCGCTGCCCGACCAGCCCTGAGCCGGCGTCAGATCCCGCCTATGCACAGGTACTTGACGACCAGGTAGTCATCCAGCCCGTAATGCGAGCCTTCCCGGCCCACGCCGGACTGCTTGACCCCGCCGAACGGCGCGGCGGCATTGGAGATCAAGCCGGTATTGATGCCGACCATGCCGTATTCCAGCGCCTCGCCCACCCGCCAGATGCGGCCGATGTCGCGGCTGAAAAAATAGGCGGCCAGGCCGAACTCGGTGTCGTTGGCCAATTGGATGACTTCTTCGTCGGACGAAAAGCGGAACAAGGGCGCCAGGGGGCCGAAGGTTTCTTCGCGCGCCACCTTCATCCGGGCGGTGGCCTCCGCCACCACCGTGGGCTGGAAAAACGACTGCCCCAAGGCGTGCGGCTGGCCGCCGGTCAGCACCCGGCCGCCCTTTTCCACCGCGTCGGCAATGTGTTCCTGGATTTTCGCCACCGCCGCCTGATCGATCAGGGGCCCCTGAGTGACGCCGTCCTCCAGGCCATTGCCGACCTTCAGCTGCTGGACGGCCGCCACCAGTTTGCGGCTGAAGGCGTCATACACCTTGTCGTGCACGTAGAAGCGGTTGGCGCAGACGCAGGTCTGGCCGGAATTCCGGTACTTGCTGGCCATGGCCCCTTCGACCGCCGCGTCCAGGTCGGCATCGTCGAACACGATGAAGGGCGCATTGCCGCCGAGTTCCATGGAAACTTTCTTGACCGTGGCCGCGCTTTGCTGCATCAGCAGGCGGCCGATTTCGGTGGACCCCGTGAAGGTCAGCTTGCGCACCAGCGGGTTGCCCGTCATCTCGCCGCCGATGGCCTGGGCCGACCCCGTGAGTACGGAAAACACGCCGGCGGGCACCCCGGCCTCCTCGGCCAGCACAGCCAGGGCCAGGGCGGAATACGGCGTCTGCAGGGCGGGCTTGACCACGATCGGGCAGCCCGCGGCCAAGGCGGCCCCCGCTTTGCGGGTAATCATGGACGACGGGAAATTCCACGGCGTAATGGCCGCGCAGACCCCGATGGGTTCCTTGGCGACGATGATGCGTCTGTCCGCCCAGGCCGAAGGAATCACCTCGCCGTAAGCCCGCTTGCCTTCCTCGGCGTACCATTCGAGATAGGACGCGGCATAGGCGATCTCGCCACGCGATTCGGCCAGGGGCTTGCCTTGCTCTGCCGTCATGATGACGGCCAGGTCTTCGGTGTGGGCCTGCATCAGGTCGAACCAGCGGCGCAGAATCCCGGCCCGCTGCTGGGCCGTCAAGGCGCGCCACGCCGCCCAGGCCCGGTGCGCCGCCTCGATGGCGCGGCGGGTTTCATCCGCCCCCATCCTGGGGACGTGGCCGATGGTCGCCCCGGTGGCCGGGTTGGTGACGGCGACGGTCTGGCCGCCGTCGGCGTCGCACCACTGGCCATCCACATAGCCCTGCTGGCGCAGCAGGCCGGGTGTTTTCAGATTGAGCATGGGTTTCCTCTCTTTGGCATTCGATCGACAGACATGGACATGGATGGCGGCGCCCGGCGCCGGGAAAAAGCGGAGCCGGACTGCCGACATCGGATTTATTACTAAGATATTAGTTATCTACCCGCCAAACGTCAATCCCGCCGTTTGCACGGCCGGCGCCCGCGCCGCCCGACGCGCGGCCTTGATACACTACGGGATTGCCCCCTGGCCGGTTCTCCGGCGGCCCCGCCGGCCGCGCCCGTCGATATTTTCCCAGACATGAAAACACCTTCCAGCACGGCCACCACGCGTTTGGCCAGTCCCTTGGCAGGCACCTTGCTGGTGCTGGGCGCCGGCATTCTGTGGGGCACCACCGGCACGGCCCAAAGCTTTTCACCGGATTCCCTGTCGCCCTACTGGGTCGGCGCCCTGCGCCTGCTGGTGGCGGCCGTGTTCTTCGTGGCCTACGCCCTTTGGCTGCTGGGCCCGCCGCGCCTGGGGCAGGAGCTCGCCACCCTGCGGTGGCGGCACGCCATCATCGCCGGGGCCTGCATGGCCGCCTATAACTTGACGTTCTTCGCCGGGGTGAAAATCACCGGGGTGGCCGTGGGCACGGCCCTGGCGCTGGGCAGCGGCCCCATCTGGGCGGGGCTGCTGCAAGTGGCCGCGGGCACCCGGCCGGCCGCGCACTGGTGGCTGGGCACCCTGATCGCCGTGGCCGGCGGGGTCTTGCTGGTGCTGGGGCGCAGCACGGCCATGCAGGCCGACCCCATCGGCATCCTGCTATGTCTGGCCTCGGGCCTGACCTACGCCCTCTATGCCCTGCTCAACAAGCAGCTGGTGCACCGCTCGTCCCCCGCCGTCACGACGCTGGGCGTGTTTGCCGTGGGGGCCGTGCTGGCCCTGCCCGCCGCGGGCCTGCAGGCGGGCGCCCTGCAGATCACCCTGTCGGGCTGGCTGGTGATCGGGTTTCTGGGGGTGGCCGCCACGGGGGTGGCCTACCTGCTGTTCACCACGGGGCTGCGCAGCATCAGCGCCGCCAGCGGGGTGTCGCTGGCCCTGATGGAACCCGTGACGGCGTTTCTGCTGGCCATCGTAGTGGTGGGCGAACGCCCGGGCGCCCTGGCCTACATCGGCCTAGCCGCCCTGCTGCTGGGCCTGGCCATCGTGATCCGGGCGGAAATCCGCTAAACACCCGCAGATAGGATCGGGTTCAGCGCAGCCGCAGCGTCAGGCTCTGGGCCGCTGTGCCCACCGGCCCCTGGGCGTCGCTCAACACCGAAAAAGTCTCGCCCAGGCCGGTGGGGCCGAAGGTCACCCGGGTATCGAAGCCCACCCACCCCGCCACGGGCTGGCGGATGAAATGCACGGTCAGGTCGACATTGGCGAAAAACACCTGCTCGGGATGCTGGCGCACCGCCAGGCCATTGGCCGTGTCGATCAGCTTGGCGAAGCCCGCCACCGGGGGGTCGGCCTCGCCATCGACCAGGGGGATGTCCGTGCGCAGCCACGACCGGCCGCGCCCGGCCCGATTGTCCGCCCCCCGGCGGGCCTGCAGGGTGGAGATGAACCCGCCCTCCCAGATCGTCGACATGGTGACGGGGTCGAGCGCCTCCGGCGCGGGCAGGGCCGTCCATTCGAGCCCTTGCACCGAGGTGGTGTCGCTGGCCGCCAGACGCCAGATCCGGGCCTGCACGCTGATCTGATCGCCATGGCGCATGCTGGCCTCGATGAGTTCGATGGAGCGGCCCGGCCGCAGCATGCGCACATCGACCGTGAACGGCCCCGAATGAATGACCCCCAGCACGTCGAAAGAGACCCGGGAGATCAGCTTGTCGCTGGGCAGGCGGCGCTCGGCCTCGGCCAGCACCAGCCCGGCGGCCGGCGCCAGGTGCTGCTCGCCCGGTTGCCAGGCCCCTTGCGAATGCAGGGTGGAAACGAACCGATGCGCCGCCTCGCGCACGTAATAAGCCGCTGGATAGGCCATGTGGTCGTGGCCCAGGTGTCGATTCGGTGTGATCGGCATAATGACGGAAAACCTTTTGTTGAACTGCCCGCAGTGTAGCGGCTTGACGCAGGGGCAAGGCAAGCCGGGGCGCTACGGCGACCCGGACAGGAAACCGGCGGCCACGCGCGGGGCGGTCACGATTTTTCGGACAGGGGATAGGTCACGCCCGGCACGATTTTCGTGCCGCTGGGCAACAGCGGCTGGGTGCCGCCCGCCGGGTTCAGCCCGGGCGCGCCGGGGCCATTGCCCGGGATCGTGATGGTGCCGTCCGAGGCGGGCAGGTTGGGATCGGCCGAGGAAGCAACCGGGACAGCGGCCGGCGCGGGCGTGGCGGACGCCGCCGCTGCGGCTGGGGGCGGCGCAACGCCCGACGACGCCGCTGCGGCCTGGCGGGCCCGGGCATCCGCATCCGCCTGCGCCGCGCTGCGGGGACGGTGCATGGGCGGAATGTTGATGCTGTTTTCCATGCGCTGGAATGTGCCGTCCGGGCCGAAGCGCAGCCAGACTTCCTGCTGCACATACACCGCGTTATAGGCCAGACTGCCCAGGTAGGCCCAGCGCGCCAGCGTGGTGTCGCCCTGACGCCAGATATCGGTGGGTTGGGCGCCCAGGTCGATCGACGCCTGTTCGATGGTGGTGCGGCCTTCGACGATCTGATTCAGGCCGCTGCTGGACAAGCCCCGGCCCGTGACGGAGCAGGCAGCCAAAGCAGCCAGGGCAAGCCCCAGGCCGGCCTTCAAGACAGGCCGGGCCAAGCTGGAAAACCTGGATTGCCCTGTGTTTGACATGATTAGAATTCCTCCCAGTCGTCGGTGTCGGATGCGGTTCGGGCGGCGGCCGGGCCGGCCGGACGCCGGTCGGCGGGCAGGCGTTCGGACAGGCTGCGCGTGGCGGCGGGCCGCTGGCCCGGGCGACCCGCCGGGGCAGGCGGCATTTCAGCGGCAGAAGCCGGCGCGGCGCGGCGCGCGGCGTCCGCGGCTGGCTGGGCCGAGGCCGGCGCCGCCGAAAGATGGCGAGCCTGCGGGACGGGCGCCTGCGGCGGCGCACTGGATGCGGACAGGCCGGCGGCCGGCGCGGTGTCCGCCGCCAGCGCGGCATCGTCGTCCGCCTCGGTGGCGATGGAGGCCAGCGCCTGGTCGCTCAGTTGGAAGACCCCCAGCGACTGGCCGATTTCATCGGTCAGGGTTTCGAGCGACAAGGCGGCGGAGGCCGCCTGCTGCACCAGCAAGGCGTTTTGCTGGGTCACGGTGTCCATCTGGGCAATGGCCAGGTTGACCTGGTCGATGCCCGAGGACTGCTCGACCGTGGCGGCCGTGATTTCGCTCATGATGTCGGACACGCGGGTCACGGCCTGGACGATTTCCTGCATGGTTTCACCGGCGCGGTTCACCTGGTCGGAACCCGCCTGCACGCGGCCCACAGAATCGTCGATCAGGTCTTTGATTTCTTTTGCCGCCCCGGCCGAGCGCTGGGCCAGGGCGCGCACCTCGGCGGCCACCACGGCAAAGCCGCGGCCTTGTTCGCCGGCGCGGGCGGCCTCGACGGCCGCGTTGAGCGCCAGGATATTGGTCTGGAAAGCGATGCTGTCGATCACCCCCACGATATCGGCGATTTTCTGCGAACTGCCGGAAATCCCCTGCATGGTCTGGACGACCTCGCCCACCACCTCGCCGCCCTTGGAAGCCACTTGCGACGCGGTGCTGGCCAGTTGGTTGGCCTGCTGGGCGTGATCGGCATTCTGCTTCACGGTGCTGGCGAGTTCTTCCATGCTGGCGGCGGTTTGCTGCAAGGCGGCGGCCTGCTGCTCGGTGCGGCTGCTGAGGTCCTGGTTGCCCGCCGCAATGCGCCGCGTGCCGCTGGTCATCTGGCTCATGCGGCCCCGCACGCCCAGGATCAAGGATTCCAGGCCCTCGCGCATGTCTTTCAGGCCAAACAGCAATTGGCCGATTTCGTCATGCGACCGCGGATAGATTTCCAAATCCAGGTTGCCGCCCGCCATTTTCTGCAAATGCCGCCCCACCCCCTGCAGCGGGCGCAGCACGGTGCGAATCAGGGTGCGGTAAGCGAACAGGGCCAGGATCACCGCCACCACCAAAAGGCCGATGGAGCCGTAGTTGGCCCAGTTGAACTGCCGGATCAGATCCTGGCGGGAAGCCTCGCTGTCCTGGGTGATGTATTTGTCGAACTGCCCGAACACCCGATCCATCCCCCGCGCCGCGCCGCGCAGGCGGCCGCGCTTGACGGCCTCGAAGCCCTTGGCGTCCTGCTTGGCGGCCAGGTCGCGCAGTTGGCCCACCTGCGTCCAGTAGTCTTTGAATGCGGCATCCAGCATGTGCTGCAGGGATTCTCCCTGGGAGCCGGTCAGCAGGTTGGCCGCCAGCATGGCCTGCATGTGATCCTGCGAGCGTTTCAGCAGCTTTTCCGCCTGGTCGAGTTCCCAGAGGCGTTGTTTTTCATTGGCGATGCCCAGGGCGCCTTCAACCTGGGTGGTTGCCTGCTGGGCGTAGATCAGGGCGTTCTTGACATCGGAATTGGCCTGCACCCCCACGGCGGTCAACTGCGCGATCGTGCGCTGGCTTTGCTGCTGCACGAACCAGGCGCTGCCAACCGCCAGAAAAGTCAGCAGGGACAGGACGCCCACCATGAGGGTCAGGCGGGTACGCAAGGACAAAGACACCCGAGGGAGTCTGGGAATACGGAATTTCATGTCACCTCTCTGGTTTTTATTCAGCATGCCATGCGCCTGCTGATTTTTATTGACGAAAATAGGGCCTTGTAGGCCCTATTTATCGAGAATGCGCCTGCCCGCGATAGCGGGCCGGGGTATTACAACAAGCAAGCCATCATCGGCCCAGGTTGAACAGACTGAGGCTTTGGATGGTCTGGAACGCAAGGCCTGCGCCTTCGAGGGCAATCTTGCGTAGGCTCAGTTGCGTGGTGGCCTCATAATAATCCAGATCTTCCAGACCCGAAAGCGCCTGGCGGAAACCCAGGTTGCGCTGGGCGCCGCTGTTGTCCAGGGCTTCCAGCTCGTTCATGCGGGCGCCGACGGACGAGCGCACTGTCAGCACATTGTCGTAGGCGGAGGCGAACTGCTGCATGCTGGTGTTCAGCACGTTGCGCAGCTGGGCGGTGGCCGATTCATCGCCCTGGGACGGCGCGTTCAGGGCTGCGACCAGATCATCGAAAACGGCGAACATATTGGCGTTCTGGGTTTTCAGGGGGGCGACCTCGAAGGTATCGCCCGGCGCCGCCGTGCCGGATACCCGAACCTTGGTGCCATAGCCCAGATCGAGCTCCGTCGCCCCGGGCGCCAGGGTGAAAGGCGACCCCGGCGGCGGAGGTACAGGGCTTGCCGGAGTCGTGGACATATCCTGAACCGCGACAGTGTAGTCGGTGGCGGAAGTGAACGTCACTTCAAACGAATAGCGCGCATCGGGGTTATCCGCCCGATCCGCGATATAGGGCGCGCCCAGCACGGCGGTGCCCTGGTTATCCCCCGCCCCGTTGCCCGTGGCCGCGCTGGTGTAGGCCAGCGTCCCGGGCTGCATGCGCTGAAAAATATCCGACCCCACATCGCCGCCGGCAATCTGGCGCGTGGCATCGGCCTGGATCAGGCGCTGCATGCCGTCGCCGTGATAGACGCCATCGTCGCCGAACGCCGGCTGCGAGCCCTGCGACCCGGAAAACAGGTACTGGCCGTTGCCGTCCGTGGTGTTGGCAATCCCCAGGGCGGTGTTGCGGGCGTTTTTCAGCACATCGGCCAGAGACTGGCGATCCGAATCCGACAGCGTGCCATTGCCCGCCTGCACCAGGCGCGTGCGCACGTCCTGCAGCAGCAGGGTCAAGGTGTTCAGGGCGTCTTCCTCGGTGGCCAGGTTGCGCGTGGCCACCGAGCGGTTGTCGGCATAGCGCAGGTTTTGCGATTGCGCCTGCGACAGATTGATGGCCTGGGCGGCGGCCAGCGGGTCGTCCGCCGCCGTGACCATGCGCTGCCCGGAGCCGATCTGCTGGTACAAGTGCATGAGATCGGACTGTTGGGCGTTGATGGTATTCAGGCCCGTCTGAAATATGAGGCTGGAACTGATGCGCATAATGGTGACCTTTAAGACGGGGTGAATCAGCTGCGCAGGGCCAGCAGCGTATCGAACAGGGTGGACGCGGTGTCGATCAGGCGGGCGGCGGCGCGGTATTGTTCCTGGAAGCGCTGGACATTGATGTATTCCTCGTCCAGATTGACGCCGGACACCGCCTGCTGCGCCGAATAGTTTTGCTGGATCAGGGTTTCCTGGGCCTTCTGCGCCGTGGTGTTGGCCTGGGTCTTGACCGCCACGCCATTGACCAGTTGCGAATAGGCTTCGTTCAAATCCATGGTGCCGGTGGTGCTGCCGGGCAGGCCGCCCAGCGTCTTGGCCGACCGCAACTGGGCCAGAGCCAGGGCATTGTTGCCATTGGCTGACCCCGCCGGGGCATTGTTGTCCTTATCCCAGCCCGCCGCCGCGAACTTGGACGGATCGGACAGGGCCACGTGAAGCTCGCCCGCCGCCGCCCGCGTGGGCTGGATCAGCCAGGTATTGCCATCGCCGGGGGCCATGCCAGCGGTGTCGATTTCCACCCCGTCGAAGGTGGCCTTGTCGCCTGCGGCGATGGTGCCCAGCGCCGTGCCCTCCGGGATTCGGGTCACGCTGTAGGTGCTGCTGGCCGTGTCGAACTTCAGTTGGTAATCCTGGTTGGTCAGTTTGGAGACATCCTGGATGGACGCCACGGGATTGCCCGCGCCCGCCACATTTTTTTCATCGCCGATGACCTTGGCCAAAGGGGGGCTGACCAGTTGGACGTCCCAGGAATCGCCAGAGACAGCCCCGGCACCGGTGAAATCGAAATCGACCCCGTCAAAAGAAATGACAGGCCCCGGAGCAGGCGTGGAGGTCCCGCCGGTCGCGCCGGCTTCAGGCTGCTTGGATACCGTATAGTTCGTCCCGTCATACGTGACTTTATAGGCTTGATTAGGCACTCGCGCCGGGTCTGTCACGGTGACAACCGGCGTATTCTTGCTCAATTGGACCTGCCACGAATCGCCATCATTGGGCACGGGGCTTAACCCACTGAAATCAAAGTTCACCCCATCGAAAGAGCCGGTATCGCTACCCGAACCAAAAGAATGGCTAACGGGCGGACTGGCCTCGGGGAGTTTAACTAGCGTGTATTCATTTGTGCCCGCATCATAGGTCACCTTATAGGCTTGACCTGGCACCTGTGAAGGAGTAGTGACAGTGACAATGGGCACCCCGGGGCTGCTGGCGTTACCTGTCGCCGCCTGCGCCTTGGCTGCGTTTGCATAGCCCGTCACTGCCTGCGCCTGCGCGCCGGTGACGCCATTGTTGTTGGTGAAGAAATACCCGCCCTTTGCGCCTGAAGGATCGTAGCCCTGCATATGCTGGGCATTGATGGTCATGGAAATGCCCAGGGCGATGCGGCCCAGTTCGTTCTGGCTGACATCCAGCACGTCCGAACGGAAGGTCAGCAGCCCGCCCAGCTTGCCGCCGGTCAAGTATTTGTCCGGCATTTCCACCAGCAGCGGCGTGCCGCCGCCCCCCGGCACCGTGTAGTTGATGACGGTGCGGCTGGGGTCGGCGGCCGACGGGCGGGCGTCCAGATGGTAGACGGAATCCCCGCCCAGCACAGTCTGGCCATTGCCGATGGTGATATTGAAGCGGCCGTCCTGCTCGTATACCTGCACATCCACCAGTTGGCCCAATTCGGCCGCCAGCTGGTCGCGCTGATCCAGCAGATCGTTGGGCGGCTGGCCGGGGTTGGTGGCCTGCGCGGTGGTGATCTGGCGGTTCATGTCCAGGATGCGATCCAGGTAGCTGTTGACCTGAGTGACCGTGGTGGTGATCTGCGTATTGACGTTTTTGCGCTGGTCGTCCAGAAACGCATTGGCGTCGCGCACCTGGGTGGCCAGGCTGTTGGCGCGGCCCAGGAGTTCCTGTCGCCCGGCGACGTCGGCCGGGGCCGTGGCCACGGCTTCCAGCGCATTGAAGAACTGCTGGATATTGGGCGAAATCCCCACCGTGCGGTCGGCGAACAGGTTGTTGACCTGGGCGACCTGGTCGCCATAGGTTTTAAGCGCCGCGCCCTTGGTGATGGAGCCGGTGAGCTGCATATACAGGAAATTATCATATGAACGCTGCACACTGACGGCCATGACGCCGCGCCCGATCCAGCCGGCCGACGTGGGCGTGGCCCCGGCGGTCTGCGACAGCACGGTCTGGCGGTTGAAACCCGCCGTGGCGGCGTTATTGATATTGTGCCCGGCCGTGGCCAGCCGGTTTTGGGCGACCAGCAGGCCGGCCTTGCCCAGATTTGCCAAATTCATATGCTGCAATCCTGTGGGTTGATGGAATGCCGGATCGACACCCCAGGAACATTCTACTGTTCATGTAACGGCAGATGGGGGGGGAAATTTAGCGACGCAAATCGGGAGGATGCAAACCCCGCAGCGCCTATCTTTGCGTCAATCGTTGCCTGTCGGGGGCGGGGGGCACTGTTGGAGTCCGCATCAACATCCTCGGCGCAGCCGCCAAATCACGACCTGTGCCCCCCGCCCCCGGCAGGCAACGATGAAATCCCACAAAAGAGCCTGCAGTCTTTCAAAAGAACCTGCCTCCCGTCAAAGACCCAACAAAGCGGCGCAAAAACCCGCCGCCTGCACACATCCACGGACAAACGCCTATCTGGCGTTGAAGTAGCCCATGATGCTGATCAGTTTATCGGCGTAGGACGGGTCAGTGGCATAGCCGGCGGCCTGAACCTTGCGGGCGGCGTCTTCGGCCGTGCGGGCGTTCACGACATCACTGTAGCGCTCACTCTTGCCCAGCAAATCGGCGTAGTCGGCAAAAGAATCCGCATACGAATCATAGGCGCGGAAAGTCTGCTGCATTTTTTTCGGCTGGCCGTCCACGTATTCAGTGGTCATCACCCGCACCACCTCGCCCTGCCAGCGGCTGCCCGCCTTGATGCCGAACAGATTATGGCTGGCGCGGCCGTCCGGGTGCAGGATTTCGCGCTGCCCCCAGCCGGATTCCAGCGCCGCCTGGCTGAGGATCAATTTGGCCGGCACGCCGCTGCGCCGGGCGGCCGCATCGGCGGCCACGGCCATCTGATCCACAAAATCGCGGATGTGGGCGGGCGCCCCCCGGATGGCCCCGCGCACCGTCTGGCCCGCGCCCTTGCGGCCCAGGAAATCAATCAGGGCGGTGATGGATTCCGCCGCCTGGCCCTGGCCGATGCGCGACTGCAGCCCCGGCAGGCGCGACCGGGCGGCCTCGGGCGGGTTCGCCAGCGGATCGACGGGCTTGTTCAGCACCCCGCCCTGCATCTGCGCCATCAGGGCGTCGGCCAGGCCGATCCCGGGATCGGCCAACGCCAAGGACATTTGTTCGTCCGACAGGCTTTGCACCAGACGCGACGTTTGCGAATCGAACAGGGACGGCATCTGCTGGCTGGTCTGGCGGGCCTGCTTCATCAGCAGCTGGATGAACATGGCCTCGAACTGCCGCGCCACCTGGCGCTGCTGTTCGGCGGACTGCGGGTTGGCCTGCACCCCGCGCTTCAGGGTGTTCAGGCTACTGAAATCCAGGGCGGAGGGGTCGCCGCCAAAAGACGGCAAAGGACTGTGCGATTGAAAAGCCATGATCAAATCCCCCCTGGACGGCAGTGCCAGGCCCGCCGCACGGCAAATCGGCCAAGAAGATGATGCCCGGCCATGACTTAAATGACCTCCAGGTCGGCGCGCAGGGCCCCGGCGCTTTTCAGGTTCTGCAGGATCGACAGCAAATCCTGCGGGGTGGCCCCCAGGCTGTTCAGGGCGCGCACCACGTCGGCCAGGTTGGCGCTGGTGGCCACGTGCTTGACGCTGCCATTGTCGCTGCGCAGCTGGATATCCGTATTGTTGGTGACCACGGTTTCGCCGCCGCCAAACGGGGTGTCGGGCTGGCTGACTTGCTGCTGCGGGCTGATGGTGACCGACAGATTGCCGTAGGCAATGGCGGCCTCCTGGATCATGACGGTGCGGTTCATCACCACCGAGCCCGTGCGGGCGTTGATGACCACCCGGGCGCGTGCCGGCGGCAGGCTGACCTGCAGGTTCTCCACTTGCGACAGGAACATCAGCTGGGATTTAGGGTCCAGCGGGGCCTGCAACTGGATGGAACGGCCATTCAGCGCCGTGGCCGTGTTGGCCCCGAACCGGCGATTCAGGGCCGCCACCACGTTTTGCGCCACGGCAAAGTCATTGGTGTTGAGTTCCAGCTGCACGGTGCCGTTTTGCACATAGGTGGTGGGCACCCCGCGCTCGACGATGGCCCCGTCGGGGACGATGCCGCCGTTCAGCTGATTGACCTGCACGCTGGCCCCGCCCTGCGAGGCCCCCGCCCCGCCCACCAGCAGATTGCCCTGCGCCAAGGCATACACCTGGCCGTTGGCCCCCTTCAGGGGCGTCATCAGCAAGGTGCCGCCACGCAGGCTTTTGGCATTGCCCATGGACGAGACCACCACGTCCAGGCTCTGGCCCGGCTGGGCAAAGGCCGGCAGGCGGGCGGTGACCATGACCGCCGCCACGTTCTTGACCTGCATATTGGTGCCCTGGGGCACCGTCACCCCCAGTTGGGACAGCATGTTGGTGAGGCTTTGCTGGGTGAACGGCGTCTGGCGCACTTGGTCGCCGCTGCCGTCCAGGCCCACGACCAGGCCATAGCCCACCAGCGGATTTTCCCGCACCCCGCTGAAGGAGGCCAGATCCTTGATGCGCTCGGCCTGGGCGGGCAGCGCCACGGACAGCAGCCCCAGGGCCACCAGGAGCGGCGCCAGCACGGTGCGAACAAGCCCCGGCAAAAAAGTAGAAATCATTGATTCAGCCCTGTCATTTCAAGAACGAAGCCCCAGTTTTCAAACGCGCCGCCGCCGGTACACGACATCAGAACGGCGCGATATTCAGGAAGAAGCGCTGCAGCCAGCCCATGGTCTGGACTTCATCCATGACGCCCTTGCTGCGGTATTCGATGCGGGCATCCGCCACCTGGGTGGACGCCACCGTGCCATTGCCGGTGATGGAGCGCGGGTCCACCACCCCCGAAAAGCGCACGTACTCGCTGCCGCGATTGATGGCGATCTGTTTTTCGCCCGCGATCTGCAGGTTGCCATTGGCCAGCACCCCCACCACCGTGGTGGTCAGCGTGCCGGAAAACACATTGGTGGCGCTGCTGGAGCCCTTGCCCTGGGAAGCGTTGCCGCTGCTGGTTTCAAAGTTCTGCTTGGGACCCAGGTCGGTGGGCAGAATGGCGGGGGCCAGGGTGATGCCCATGCTGGCGCTGCCGCTGCGGTCCGTGCTGGTGTCCACGCTCTTGGCCGCATTGGTTTTTTCCTGGATCACGATCGTGACGATATCGCCGATATTGCGCGGCCGGCGATCCTCGAACAGGGGATAGTTGCCATAGGCCGTCGGCTGGTAGATGGACCCATTGGCCACCGCCGCGGGCGGCAGCTGCGCCGGCGGCGGCGCGGTCAGCGGGCCGGTGACGATGGGTTCGGGCGGCACCAGGGCGCACCCGGACAACAACAGGGTGGCCAGCGCCACCCCGATTCCGGCGATTCGTCGCAAGCCCTTCATGCGCATCCCGATTACAGCTGGGTCAAGCGGGCCAGCATCTGGTCGGAGGTCTGCACCGCCTTGCTGTTCATTTCAAACGCCCGCTGCGTGGTGATCATGTTGACCAGTTCTTCCGCCACGTTGACGTTGGAGGTTTCCACATAGTTCTGCAGCAGGACCCCCGCGCCGTCCAGCCCCGGCTGCAGCACGTTGGCCGGGCCGGAGGCATCGGTTTCCACGTACAGATTTTCACCCTGGCTTTGCAGGCCGGTGGGGTTGATGAAGGTGGACAGCTGCAACTGGCCGACTTCGACATTGGTGCCCACGGCCCCCGGTTGGGTGATGGACACCGTGCCATCGCGGGCGATGGAAATCGACAGGGCGTTGTCCGGGATATTGATGCCCGGCTGGATGGGGTAGCCGCCCGCCGTCACCAGCATGCCGTTCTGGTCGCGCTGCATGCTGCCGTCGCGCGTGTAGGCGAACGTCCCATCGGGGAGTTCGACCTGCAAGAAGCCGCTGCCATTGATGGCGACGTCCAGGGTATTGCCGGTTTCCTTGACGTTGCCCTGGCTGTGGATGCGTTCGGTGGCCACCACCCGCGCCCCCGTGCCCAACTGCAGGCCGGACGGCAATTGATTGGCCGCGCCCACAGTGGCGCCGGGCTGGCGCAGGGTCTGGAACATCAGGTCTTCGAACACGGCCCGGCTGCGCTTGAAGCCGGTGGTGTTGACGTTGGCCAGGTTGTTGGAGATCACATCCATGCCGGTCTGCTGGGTTTCCAGGCCGGTCTTGGCAATCCACAGAGAACGTATCATCAGAAAAACCTTGCTTGAAAGACAGCGGGCATCAGCCCGCCGCCGAAAGAATGGAATTGCCGCGTTCGGCATTGGTGCTGGCGTTCTTGATCACCTGCATCTGCAATTCGAACTGACGGGCGTTGGCAATCATGGCCACCATGGCCTCGGCCGGATTGACGTTGCTTTTCTCGACGAAGCCGGGGGCGATGCGCACGGCCTCGTCGGCCTGGGCCGGCTGGCCGCCCGCCAGGCGAAACAGGCCGTCGTCGCCGCGCTGCAGTTGATCCTTGGGCGGATTGACCAATTTAAGCTGGCCCAGCAGTTGGATGTCGCGCGGATTGTCGCCCGCGCCCAGGGCGCTGATCTGGCCGTCGGTGGCAAACGTGATGCTGCCGCGCTCGGGGACTTCGATGGGGCCGCCGTCGTTGGACAACACCGGCAGGCCGGTTTGCGTAACCAGCTGGTTCTCTTGGTTGACGCCGAATTCGCCCGCCCGGGTATAGGCTTCGCCTTCGGGGGTTTGCACGGCAAACCAGCCCTCGCCCGCAATGGCCGCATCCAGGGCATGGCCGGTATCCACCATGGCCCCCTGCGCGAAGCGGCTGCCCGGGGTGGCGGCCACCGTGCTGACCCGCGTGGGCAGTTCGCCCGCGTGCGGCACCACCGGCACCGAACGATACTGCGCCAGCTGCGCCCGGAACCCGGTGGTGGACACATTGGCCATGTTGTTGGAAATGGCCGATTGCTGTTCCAGAATGCGGGCGGCACCGTTGGACGCCGTGTACAGGATGCGATCCATGCTGACTTGACCTGTGTGAGCGGTTTGACCGGTTTACAAGCCGATCAGCGCATGGAGATCAGCGTCTGCATGATCTGATCCTGCGTCTTGATGGTTTGCGCATTGGCCTGGTAGGTGCGCTGGGCGATGATCATGTTGACCAGTTCTTGCGACATGTCGACGTTGGATTCTTCGACCGCCTGGCCTTTGAGGGTGGCCATGCCGTTGCTGCCCGGGGTGCCGGCCACCGGCTGGCCCGACGCCGCGGTTTCGGCCCAGGCGTTGCCCCCCACCGGCTGCAGGCCCTGCAGATTGTTGAAGTTGGCCAAGGCCACGAACCCCATGGTCTGCTTGGCGCCATTGGTGTAGTTGGCCACCACGGAGCCATCCGCGTCGATCGACATGCTGGCGTATTGGCCGGTCGCGTAGCCGTCCTGGGTGAACTTGGTGTCGTAGTTGCCGGCAAACTGCGTGGATTTGTCGAAACTGATGGTGTACGTCAGGGCATTGGCCCCGCCGACACCCGTCGCCCCGGTCGGGATGGTGAACGACGTCGGCGCGGTGGGCGCGGTCAGGCGTCCATCGCCATCGAACGTCATATTGACGCTGGCGGGGGTGGGCGACTGGGTCGTGCCATCCGCCGCCTGGTAGCGGTAATCGACCCGCCAGGCGTTGTCCGCCGTCTTGGTGTAATACTGGGTCAGCGTGTGCGACTGCCCCAGGGAATCGAAAATATTGACCGGCGTGGCGCGGTGGTAAGTGGTGGCGTCGGCGGGGTCGAAAGCGGCGGTGATCGGGGTGGCGTCCACATCCAGGTTCAGCTGGTTCTTGATTTCAGACGTCGCATTGGGGGCGATGTTGCCGATGGGCACGGTCAGGCCGATCAAGCCGCCCCCCATGGCGGGCATCGGCGTGGGCGGGATGGTGGTGTTGTCCATGGTCACCCCGTACCCCATCAGCTGCTGCCCCTGGGCATTGACGATCAGGTTGTTCTTGTCGGCAAAAAACTGCCCATTACGGGTGTACAGGGTTTCGGCCCCCGGCATCTTGACCACGAACAGGCCGTTGGCCCCGTCGATGGCCATGTCGAACTGGTTGCCGGTGGTGGACACCACCCCGGTGGTGAAGCGCTGGTTGACCGACGCCACCTGCACCCCCAGGCCAACGCGGGAATTGGCGTAGACGTCCGCAAACGTGGCCGAGCCGGCCTTGAAGCCGACGGTGCCGGAGTTGGCGATGTTGTTGCCGATGACATCCAGGTTTTGCGAGGCGGCGTTCAGACCGCTGAGACCTTGACCGAAACCCATGATTGACCTCTAGTTGGTGCGTACTGCGTTGATTCGAGAATAGGAAAACCGGGGCGGCCAGCCGGCCCGCCCCGCGAAAACTACATGACCTGACGGATATCCAGCAGGGAAATATTGCCGCCCGCCAGCAGGTTGAGCCGCAGGCCTTCGGCCGTGTAGGCGATGCTGTTGATGCTGCCCGCCGTGAGGGCTTCGGTGGAGACCGGCTGGCCCTTGGTGTCGGACGCTTCGACCGATACGGTGTAGGCGCCTTCGGGCACCACGGCCCCGGCGGTGTCCTTGCCGTCCCAGTTCAGCGGATAGATGCCGGCGTCCTGGGGGCCGAATTCGCGGGTGTAGACGGCATTGCCGCTGCCGTCGCGGATCGTGACCACGGTTTTTTCGGCGCCGGACATCAGGTCGTAGCCAAACGGCGTGCTGACGCCGTCGGCGCCGACCTTGATAGTTTCGCCGGGGTAGAGAATGTCCTTGCCGATCAGGCCGGCGGCCTGCAGCGACTGGGACATGTCCATCTGGCCGGTGAGGGCCAGCAGGGTGTTGTTGAGCTGCTGGATGCCCTGCACCGTGGACAGCTGGGCGATCTGCGAAGTGACCTCGGCGTTGTCCATGGGGTTGAGCGGATCCTGGTTTTGCAGCTGGGTGACCAGCAGGGTCAGGAAGCGGTCTTGCGTGTCGCCCAGCAGGGACTTGGTCTGGGCGTTGGCCACGCTGCCGGCCGCGCTGGAACCATAGATGTCGTTGACGGTGGTCATGGGGGCTGTCCTTATTGGCCGATGGTCAGGGTCTTGGCCATCAATGATTTGGCGGTATTGATGACCTCGATGTTGGCCTGGTACGAGCGCGAGGCGGAAATCATGTTGACGGTTTCATCCACCACATTGACGTTGGGCAGGGTGACGTAGCCCCGGGCATCGGCCAGGGGGTTGTCGGGATTGTATTGCAGCCGGGGCGGCGCGTTGCTTTCGAGCACGGCGGCCACGCGCACGCCGCCCACGGCGTCCGACCGGGCCGAGGGGGTCATCTGGAAGACCACTTGGCGCGCCTTGTAGGGCTGGCCGTCCGGCCCCACGGCGCTGTCGGCGTTGGCGATGTTGCTGGCCGAGACATTCATGCGCTCGGATTGGGCTGCCAGGGCGGAGCCGGCGATCTGGAATATGCTGTAGACAGACATGATGAGCCCCGGGTTTATTGCTGGATGGCGGCCAGCAGGGATTTGATGCGGCCGTTGAGCACTTGGATGCCCGCCTGGTATTTGGCGGTGTTGTCGGCGAACTGGATGCGCTCGACGTCCATTTCGACGGTGTTGCCGTCCAGGCTGGGCTGCAGCGGCATGCGATAGCGTTCTTGCGCGGGGCCGCCGCTGTGGGCCTGCGCCGGGATGTGCCGGGCGGAGGTGAGGGTCAGGGACGTGTCCGGCAGGCGCGGCACCCCGCGATCCGCCCCCGTGGCCTGGCGCAAGGCGGTGGAAAAGTCGATGTCGCGCGCCTTGTAATTGGGCGTGTCCGCGTTGGCGATGTTGGTCGCCAGGATTTCCTGCCGCTGCTGGCGCAGGGCCAGGGCTTTTTGGTAAAAGCTGAAGTCCTTGCCGATAGGGTCGATCATGGCATGCAATGCAAACGGTTGATGGAAGTACGCACCCACCGTTGCACCAAATGATCCCAGACCGTTTGCGGTGTTGTCGTACAGTGACATAGTAAGGCGCGGCGGCAAGCCACAAACGCCGGAACAAAGCAAAAATAAAAGGGTTGTTCTGGCGATGTGCCTCGGCGCGCGGGCAAACCCCTGCCACGGCCCCGCTAGTTTACAGGTAGTTCGCTGATTTTGCAGATTTATCCTGAAAACGATCCGCAAAGCGCGGGATTCATCTTTTACAATATCCAAATGCCGATTCACCCGTTATTCCCCGCCCCTCGCCGCCCCCGGCCCGATCCAGCCAGGCCCGATCGGCCCGCCGCGCGCGGCCAGGGGCCTGCGCGGGCAAGTGTTCCACGGATCCCTGCCCAGGCAAAATCGACACCGATCCGGCGGATGCCGGCGGGCAAAACCCTGGCCGGGCGGGCCTGCGGGGCGGCGCTGGCCCTGGCTGGACTGCCGGGGCTGGCGGGCGCCCAGGCGGCCGGCCCCGGGCTGCAGGATCCCGCCGTCATCGTGGCCGAGGTTCAGGCTCTGCTTGAAGACCGGGCCGCCGACTACCCCGGCACGGCCCACATCGTGGTGACCCCCCCGCGCATCGTCAACCAAGCGGCCTGCGGTCAGTTGGACGTCCATCTGGCCGGTTCCGGCGGCCTGAAATCCCGCACCTCGGTGGGGGTGCGCTGTCTGGCTCCCCAGCCCTGGTCGCTGTACGTGCAGGCCAGCGTGCGCATCACGGGGGCCTATTACGTGGCCCGCCACGCCCTGAAACGCGGGACGGTCATCGGCCCCGAAGACCTGGATCAGCGCGAAGGCGATCTCCTGCGGCAGCGCCGGGCCATCACCGATCCCGCCCAGGTGCTGGGATGGATCACCACCCGCTATATCAATACCCAGGGGGTGATCGAAACCAACGCCCTGCGCGACCCGAACGCCATCCAGCGCGGCCAGTCGGTGCGCACGGTGGCGCGCGGGGTGGGCTTCGTGGTGTCGGGCGAGGGCCAGGCCATGGAATCCGGCAACCCCGGGACGCAGATCCAGGTGCGCACGCCCAATGGGCAGATCATCTCCGGCACGGTGGTCGACGCCCATACGGTTCAGGTTATGATGTGACACCCGCCCCCTAAAGACTGGCGCGGCGCTGCCGTAACCTGGGTTGCACCGATTGAACCCAGCCCCCATCACCCGGAGACGAGCCTTGAAAATTAACACCTCATCGTCCAGCCCCCTCATCAATGGGGTGCCCGGGAACACGCGCCACGACAGCAGTCCCGCCCAGGCCGGCGGCGGCGCCAAGAACCGCGCCGATGTCGATCTCAGCCCGGCGGCCCGCCAACTGGCCGCCCTGAACGACGACAGCGCCGATGTCCGCGCCGAGCGCGTGCAGCAAATCCGCGATGCCCTGGCCTCCGGCGAACTGAAAATCGACGCCGGGCGCATCGCCGACAGCCTGCTGGCCAGCGTGCGCGACCTGCTTAAATGACCAGCCACATCGACGCGCTGCTGCGCTGCGTGGACGAGCAATCCGCCCTGCTGGACGAATTCATCGACGTTCTGCAGGCCGAAGGCGACCTGCTGCTGGGCACCCCCAGCAACGAAGCCCTGAGCGCCCTGAACATCCGTAAAAAAGATTACGCCCGCCGTCTGGCTGAGCTGGATCAAAGCCGGGCCGCCGCGCTGGATGGCCTGGGCCAGCCCGACAACCACGCGGGCGTCGCCGCCATTTGCGCCCAATACCCCGATCTGCAGGCCGCCTTCGATGCCATGTTCGAGCGCGCCGGGCAGGCCAGCACCCTGAACCAGGCCAACGGCCAGACCATCCAGCTGCTGGCCGAGCGCAACCAGCAGGCGCTGGACACCCTGCGCGGGCTGATGGGTCAGGATCTATACGACGCCCACGGCCGTCTGCCAAAAAAATAAATCAGGCGGCCAGCAGTTCTTTCAGGGCATACAGTTTCAGCAACGCGGCGGGCGACTGCCGCATCCCCAGGCCATCCTGGCCGCCCAGCATCCGGGCGGCCACGCGGGCCGCGTCCGCCAGGGCGGGGTCTTGCGCCAGGCGCCAGGCCGCCAAACCCAACTGGGCCGCCAGGACGGCGCGATCCAGCAGCGGTTCACGCGATTTCGCATCCGCCAGCCAGGGAGTGGCCAGGCGCCAGGCCGCGTGGCATTCGTGGCGCAACACCACGGCCAGGGCCGCCATGGCATGATCCTGCGGCGCCGCCTCGCCCAGCAGGGCATGCCAGGTGCGCAAGACGCGCCCATCCGCCGGATTGACCGCGCGCAGGCACAGCAAGCGGACAGGCAGCGGCGCTTCGCCGCGTGCCCGCAGACTGACATCCCCCAGGCCGGCCCACCAGGCGACCGCGTCGCCGGACAGGCCCGCGGGGGCCCGCAGGTGGCCGAAGCACGCGCCGGGCACCGGCTGCAGCAGCAACTGCTGCGCGGCGGCCGAGGCCACATAGGCGTCATCGCCCCGGTAAACCCGCATGCGCGCCCCGCACACCGAGACCCAGCACCGCCCCTGGGCGCTGAGGGCGCGCAGCAGGGCCTGGCTGCCGCCCTCGAAGACGTGCCACGGCGGCAGCGCCGCATCGTCGGATTCCTGGGCGATCTGATCCAGCAGGACTTCGGCCGCCGCAGGGGCCAGCGCGCTGGCCCCCTGCGGCGCGTACCAGCCATCGGCCATGCCGGCCTGCTGCTGCGCGGCCGCCAGAGGGCAGCCCGAGGCATCGAACCACGCCGCCCCCGCCCAGGCCCCGCGCCGCCCCTGCCAGGACAGCGGCTGGCGATCATGAACCACCAGGGGCGCGCGCGCATCCCCCGCGGCCGCTTGCGCCACCCGCCGCAGATGGTCGATGGCGTCGACGGCGGCGGGCAAATCGCCCTGCGCCCGGCTGTGCCAGAGGTCGTAGCCCTCGGACAGCACCGGGTCTTCGTCCAGCAGGGTCACGGCGGCCCGCAGCGCGTCCATGCCCAGGGCATCCCCGCCCGCCGACTGGGTCAGCAGCTGCGGCAGCAACACCTGCTGGCGGCGGCGCTCCGCCGCCAGCTGCGGACTTTCTTCGGGCTGGGTGATGGACAGCAGGGCCGCCAGATCGGCCTCGGTGGGCGCAAACTGCGGGCGGGCCGACTGCATCGGGGCCAAGGCCCGGTCGACAAGCTCGGCGGCCGACAGGAACAGCAGGTTTTCGGGGACTTTCTGCCCGTTGGACACATAATGGATCGGCAGGCGATAGCGGATGGCGCAATCGAGCACCGCCCCCAGGCTGGAGGCTTCGTCGATCTTGGTGACGACGCAGCCCCGCAGGGGGGTGCCGCCGTCGCGCACATAAGACCGCGCCACTTCATCCAGCGTGTCGCCGTGACTGGAGGCATTGAGCGCCAGCAGGCGTTCGACGCGCCGCCCCGCCCCCGCCAGCAAGGCGGCCTGGTCGGCCACATAGCGATCCCGCTGGCTGATGCCGACGTTGTCGATCAGGACGGTCTGATCCGGCCGCACGGTATCCAGCACCCGGCGCAGTTCGTGAACGTCCTGCACCACATGCACGGGCACCCGCAGCATCTGGCCGTAGATTTTCAGCTGTTCGTGGGCCCCGATCCGGTAGGTGTCGGTGGTCAACAGCACCAGGCTGCCCGGGCCGCCCCGGCGCACGCAACGGGCGGCCAGCTTGGCGATGGTGGTGGTCTTGCCCACCCCGGTGGGCCCCACCAGGGCCAGGGCCAGCCCCGGCTGCCACAGGCCGTCTTCGGACGGCAGCACCGGCAGGTGCTTGACGAGCTCGTTGCGCGCCCACTGGATGGCCGCCCGGGTGCCGGAGAGTTCGGGCAGGGTCTTGATCATGGCCCGCAGCAAGGTGGTGCTGAAGCCAAAGCGCAGCAGGTTCTGGAACAGCGTGACCGCCTGGGGCGAGCGCCGCAGCTGATTGCCCCAGAGCAGTTCGTCGATGCGGCCTTCCAGGGAGCCTTTCAGGTCGCCGATCAGGCCGGCCAGGGCGTCGTCGGCCAGCGGCCCGGCGGCGGCCTGCGGCGACAGGGCGGCGGCTTGGTTGTACGCGCCCATGGCGCTGTGGGCCCGGGGCGCCGGCGCGGCCGCCGCCGAAGCAGCGGGCGCCGGCGCATGGGATGCCGGCCCGGCCGCGGCTTGCGGCGCGGGCGGCTGACTGGGCGGCACGGCCGCGGCCTGCGGCGCGGGCGGCGCGACGGCCTGATCCAGATCGGGCAAGGCGGTTTCATCGGTGGCCAGGATTTCGACCCCGCCATTGATGCGCTTATTGGAAATAATCAGGGCTTCGGAACCCAAGGCCAGGCGCACCTGGCGCATGGCCTCGCGGTTGGTGGCCCCGACAAAACGGCTGATTTTCATTGTGCTGGGCTCCCGCCGATCACCGCAGTGACTCGGATCATGCGTTCTTCAGGGATTTCGGCGCTGGAAAGCACCGCCATGTGCGGCAGATGGTGGCGCAGGAAGCGCGACAGCGACGCCCGCAGCACGGGCGGCACCACCAGCACGGGGGCGTCCCCGCGATCTTCTTGTTCCTGCACCAGGCGCTGGGTTTCGGTCAGCAGGTTTTCGGCCAGGCCGGGCTCCAGCGCCCCGCTGCTGCCCAATGCCTGCATCAGGACGCGTTCGAGGCGGGCATCCAGGCCGATGACGCGCAGTTCTTCGTCCCCCGAGAACCAGTGCTGCACGATGGCGCGCCCCAGGCCGACCCGCACCTGGGCCAGGAGTTCGTCCAGATTGGGCCCCGTCCCCGCCGGGTTGAGCCCCGCCAGACGCGGCGCGTGCTCGGTGATGACTTCGAGAATGGTGCGCATGTCGCGGATGGGCACGTCTTCGTCCAGCAAGCTGCGCAGGAGGTTTTGCAGCTGCGGCAAGGTGATGGTCTTGGGGATGAGATCTTCGACCAGCTTGGGCACTTCGCGGCCGATGTGATCCAGCAACTGCTGGGTTTCCTGGCGGCCCAGCAGCTTGGCCCCGTAGCGGTGCATCAGATGGTTCAGGTGGGTGGCCACCACGGTGGCGGCATCCACCACGGTGTAGCCGGAAATCTGTGCCTGTTCGCGCATCGACGCGTCGATCCAGACCGCCGGCAGGCCGAAGGCGGGGTCTTTGGTGGGCGTGCCCTGCACCGGGCTGGTGACGCCGCCGGGATCAATGGCCAGCCATTGGCCGGTCTGCGACACGCCTTTGCCGATCTCGACCCCGAACAACAGGATGCGGTAATCCGTGGGCTTGATTTCGAGGTTATCGCGGATATGCACCACCGGCGGCAAAAAGCCCATTTCCTGGGCGAATTTCTTGCGCAGGCTGCGGATGCGGTGCAGCAGTTCGCCGCTTTGCTGGTGATCCACCAGGGAGATCAGGCGGTAGCCGACTTCCAGACCGAGAGGATCGACCGGCGAGACATCGTCCCAGCTGGCCTCGGAGGCCGCCGCCACGGCGGCGACCTGTTCCTGGTCGGGCTGGCTGGCCGCCGTGGCCAGATCCTCCTGCTGGCGCTGGTACAGCATCCAGCCGCCGCCGCCGATGATGGCGGCCAGGGACAAGAAGGCAATATGCGGCATATTGGGGATCAGCCCCATCAAGGCCAGGATGCCGGCCGTGATGAACAGCACGTTGGGGTTGGAGAACAGCTGCCCCATCATCTGCTGGCCGATATCCTGGTCGGTCGCCACGCGCGACACCACCACGCCCGCCGCCGTTGAAATCACCAGCGCCGGGATCTGGGCCACCAGCCCGTCGCCGATGGTCAGCAGGGTGTAGACGTTGCCCGCGTCGGCAAAGGTCATATCGTGCTGAACCACCCCGATCACCAGCCCCCCCAGGATATTGATGACCATGATCAAGAGGCCGGCCACCGCATCGCCGCGCACGAACTTGCTGGCCCCGTCCATGGCCCCGTAGAACTCGGCTTCCTGGGAGACTTCGGCCCGGCGCTTGCGGGCTTCGTCCTCGCCAATCAGGCCCGCGTTGAGATCGGCGTCGATGGCCATCTGCTTGCCCGGCATGGCGTCCAGGGTGAAGCGCGCGCCGACTTCGGCGATGCGGCCCGCGCCCTTGGTGATGACGATGAAATTGATGATCACCAGGATGACGAAGACGACGATCCCCACGGCGAAGTTGCCGCCCACCAGAAAGTGGCCGAAGGACTCGATCACCTGACCCGCGGCGGCCGGGCCTTTGTGGCCGTGCATCAGCACCACCCGGGTGGAGGCCACGTTGAGCGACAGGCGCAACAGGGTGGCGAACAGCAGCACCGAAGGGAATGCGGCGAAATCCAGCGGCTTGCGGGTGAACATGGCCACCAGCAGGATCATGATGGACAGGGAGATATTGAACGTGAACAGCAAATCCAGGATGAACGGCGGCAACGGCAGCACCATCATGGCCAGCACCATGATGATCAGGACGGGCCCCGCCATCAGGCGGGCATGGCCGAAGCCTTGTGTTTTAAGGAAATCCAGGAAGCTGTTCATGAAGCGAGTACGTGAGCCGCATCAGCGCGGTGTTGCGGATCGAGTTCGGAGGGGACGGGTAAAACGCCGGGTGCCTGCGGCAGTGTACCCGAGCCGGGCTGCCACGTGCGCACCTGATAGACCCAGGCCAGCACTTCGGCCACGGCGGCATACAGGGCGGCGGGGATTTCATGATCCAGATCCACGTGATGATACAGGGCGCGCGCCAGGGGCGGGGCTTCCAGCAAGGCGACCTGGTTGTCCTGCGCCAGCTGGCGGATCTGGGCGGCGATCAGGCCGGCCCCCTTGGCCACCACCACGGGGGCCCCGCCCTGCCCTTCCTGGTAGCGCAAGGCCACCGCATAATGCGTCGGGTTGGTCACCACCACATCGGCGGCGGGCACGGCCGTCATCATGCGGCGGCGCGCCATGTCGCGCTGCTGCTGACGGATGCGGCCCTTGATGTGCGGATCGCCCTCGCTGTCCTTGTTTTCCTGCTTGACGTCTTCCTTGGACATACGCAATTGCTTGGCATGGTTGTAAATTTGCCAGGGGACGTCGATCAGCACCAGGATCAGCAAGGCGGACGCCACCAGCAGGCAGCACAGGGCAACCAGTTCCAGGCCCCGCGCCAGGGCGGCGGACAGGGCCATGTGCGACAAGGACAGCATTTCGTCGATGTGCGCCGACAGCACCTTGACCGCCACGAAGCCGATCAGGCCCGCCTTGGCCAGGGTTTTGATCAGTTCGATCAGGGTGGACAGCTGCACGAAGCGCTTCATGCCCTTGAGCGGGTTCATGCGCTCGAACTTGGGTTCCAGCGCCTTGGGCGACAACAGCAAGCCCCCCAGCGCGACGGAAGAAAACACCGCCACCGCCATCAGCAGGGCGAAGACCGGCAGCACGAGAAACAGCCCCTGCCAGGCGGAATTGGCGGCATTGTCCAGCATGGCCTGCGTATCCCGCACCAGGCGGGGATCGAAGGACAAGCCATTGTAGATCACGCCTTCGAGGGTGCGGAACATGGCCCCCCCTTTCAGCCACAGCAAGGCGATGCCGCAGATCAGGGCCAGGAACGTGCCCAGTTCGCGCGAACGCACGACCTGGCCTTCCTCGCGCGCCTTTTCCAGGCGCCGGGGCGAGGCGGGTTCTGTTTTTTCGAGATCGCTATCCTCGGCCATGCACGCAAATTACCGGCAACAATGGGTGGGGCTACATTGTAGCGGGATCGGGCCTGCGCAAAATAGCGGATCAACCCGGTTTAGGCGTGATAATTCAGGGGCTTGCCAGGCGGGCCACGCCCAGGCCCGCGGCGGCCGGCCGCGCGGCCTGCTCGTAGCGCTGGTAATCCAGCCCCAGGCGCACGGCCCCCCAGCGCTGGCCATCGAGCTCTACCGGGATGGAGAGATCGGTGATGATTTCACCCGTATCGCGCATGTAGGTCTGGCACAGCACCCCGCCCCGGTTGCGGATGGCCCCCTGGCTGATCTGGTCGTCGAACAGCCGTTTGTCGCGGCAATGGGCGGTGTCGTGGGCCAGGTCGCCGGTGGGCGGCTGGGAATAATGCCGGTTGTGCGTGGGCGCGTAGCCATTGATGTCGATGAGGATCGCATACGAGCCGTGCGGCACCCGCCCCAGCAGGCCATCCAGCAGCTGCTGCAGCGCCTGGTCGATTTTCTGGTCGTAGGCGACGTGATAGCGCGGCGGCTGGCTGCTCGGAATCTGCTGATAGCGTTTATCGAAGATATCCAGGCCCGCGGCCCGGCTGCGCCGCAGCAAGGCGACGCATTGGTCGCGCAGATGCGTCAGGCCGCTGTCCAGTTCGTCGAAGGGGGTGCCGCCCGTGCGCCAGGCCGCCAGCATTTCCTGCAGGCTTTCGGTCTGGTCCCGCACCCCGTGCACCTGGTCTTGCATGGATTGCATGCGCTGGCGCAGGACGGCGCTGTGGTCGGCGATCAGGGCGATGGAGGCGCTCATGTCCTGGTTGGTCTGATTGACCTGGCCGACCTGGTCGGCCACGGCGTCCATCTGCCCGCCGATGGTGGCGAGCTCTTGAACCAGGCGGCCGAACTGGGCGGCAAAATCGCCCACCAGGGCATCGGACGCCTGCATGTCGCTGTGGATCGTGCGGCTTTGTTTTTCGGAATCCGTGACCAGGCCCAGGATTTCGCCGGTTTGGCCGACGATATCGCCGGTGGCCGCATTGACGCGTTCGGCCAGCTTGCCGACCTCGCTGGCCACCACGGCGAACCCTTGGCCGGCCTTGCCCGCCCGGGCGGCCTCGACCCCGGCGTTCAGGGCCAGCAAGTGGGTTTGCAGGGCGATGTCCTTGATCAGGCGGCTGGTGTCTTCGACCGAGCGGGCCCGTTGGCTGAGTTGCGTCACCACCTGGGAAAAGGCATGCATGCGCTCGGTGACCCGCGCCACCCGCTGCTGCAGGTCTTGCAACTGGCCCTGCGTGGCGTGCAGGCCGGCCAGCTGGCCGCGAAAGACCTGGGTGGCGCCATTGACGGTATCGCTGGTCTGCTGGGACAGGCCCGCGATCTGCACGCCCTGGGCGGACAGGCTTTCGGCTTCGGCCGCCTGCTGCTGGGCCATGGATTCGCACTCTTTGGTGTGGGCCTGCAGCCGGGCGGCATTGATGGCGATGCGGATGCTGGACTGGCGCATGACGACCATGCGGTCGCGCAGCGCCCCCAGGAACGACCCCACGGGCCAGGCCGATGGGTTCAGTGTCCAGGCGCGGTCATGCAGCGTGGCGCGGCCCAGGCGCAATTGCCCCAGGAGGCGCCCCAAGCCAAGATACCGTGTGCGCTTGTCCATGTGCCCCCCGTGGCCTGCGGGCCATCTGTCAGTGTGATGTGAAATCGTACTGACTTTACCTTTTAACCGCAGCGAAGCATTTTGTCACTAGGGGGAAAACCGGAGTCAAAAGCCCAGGCTGGCCAGGAGGTCGTCGACTTGATCCTGATTGGCCACCACATCGTTCTTGCCTTCGGAGTTGACCACGGGGCCGTTCAGCAGCGTCTTGGTTTCTTCGCGCTTTTCGGCCGGGACGTTGTCGATCAGCACCTGGACGAGCTCGGACTCGATGGCCCCGATGACCCCCAGCATCCGCATGATCACCTGGCCGGTCAGATCCTGGAAATCCTGGGCCATGATGATGTCGAGCAGGTTGTTCTGCGATGCCTGGGTTTTTTCGGGTACGCTTTTGATGAAGGCCCGGGTGTCGTCCACCAGGGCGCGCGCCTGATCGAGTTCGACGGGGTGATCGAACCAGTCCTGCCAGCGGGCATCGAGCGCCTTGGCGTCGTTTTGCATGGATTCCTGCCAGGGCTGGACTTCTTCGGCGGCGTTCAGCACGCGGTTGGCCGCCTGTTCGGTCATCTGGGCCACGTAGTGCAGCCGGTCGCGCGCATCGGGGATGGCATGAGCGGCATCCTTGATGGCCTGGTCCAGCCCCAGTTCGCGCATGTTTTCGCGCAGCGACCGCGTCAGCTGGGCAATCCGGTGGATGAGATCCACCGGCGCGATCTGAGGATCGGGATTATTTACCGGAGATTGTTCTTCCGCCATGGTTCACCTCTTAGAGTTTTTCGAAGATTTTGTTGAGTTTTTCTTCGAGGGTGGCTGCCGTGAATGGTTTGACCACATAGCCGCTGGCCCCGGCCTGGGCCGCCGCGATGATGTTTTCCTTTTTGGCCTCGGCGGTGACCATCAGCACGGGCAACGCGGACAAGCCGGGATCCGCGCGGATGTTTTGCAGCATGGTCAGGCCATCCATATTGGGCATGTTCCAGTCGGACACGACGAATTCAAAGCCCCCGTTGCGCAGTTTCTCCAGGCCCTGGGCGCCGTCTTCAGCTTCGTCGACGTTTTCGTACCCCAGGTCCTTGAGCAGGTTCTTGATGATCCGACGCATGGTCGGGAAGTCGTCGACAACCAGGATTTTCAAGGTTTTTTGAACCACGGATTGTTCTCCAGTCTTTAAATCGGGCGGGGGCCGCGGCGCAGCCCCCGCAAAGGTTCAGACACGATGCCCGTAGGCACCCGCACTTTTTAAAATACGTTCGCTGATTTCGTCCAGCGGGACGGCTTCCTCGGCGGCGCCGATGAGCAGGGCTTCGCGCGGCATGCCGAACACCACGCACGTGGCCTCGTCCTGGGCAAACGTGCGCGCACCGGCCTGACGCATGGCCAGCAGCCCCTGGGCGCCGTCCTTGCCCATCCCGGTCAGGATGACCCCCACGGCGTTCTTGCCCGCGACCTGGGCCGCGGAATGAAACAGGACGTCCACCGAAGGCCGGTGGCGGTTGACGGGGTCGGAGTATTCGAGCTTGACCACGTAATTGGCCCCCGAGCGGGCGAGCTTCATGTGGGCCACGCCGCCCGGCGCCAGATAGACGTGGCCCGGCAGAACTCGCTGGCCGTCCTCGGCTTCGTGCACGTGCACCGCGCACAGGCCGTCCAGACGCTGGACGAAGGATTTGGTAAAGCCCGCCGGCATGTGCTGCGTAATCATGATGGCGGGGCTGTTGGCCGGCAAGGGTTCCAGCACATGGCGTATGGCTTCCGTCCCCCCCGTGGACGAGCCGATCATGATGAGCTTCTCGGTGGTGGAGAAATTGCCGGCCAGGCGTGGACGGGCCACGGCATCCCCCGCATGCGCGGACCGGGGGCGCAGGCGGGCGTGGGCGGCGGCGCGGATTTTATCGGCGATCATGTCGCTGTATTCCATCAGCCCGTCGCGCAGGCCCAGCTTGGGCTTGGTGACGAAATCGACGGCGCCGAGCTCCAGGGCGCGCAAAGTGACCTCGGAATTGCGCTCGGTCAGCGACGACACCATGACGACCGGCATGGGCCGCAGGCGCATCAGGCGTTCGAGGAAGTCCAGGCCATCCATGCGCGGCATTTCAACGTCCAGCGTCAGGACGTCGGGATTGTGTTGCTTGATGAGTTCGCGCGCGATCAGGGGATCCGGGGCCGTCGCCACCACCTGGAGATCGGGTTGCCCGTTGATGATTTCCGTCATCAGGCTGCGCACCAGCGCCGAATCGTCCACGCACAACACAGTGATTTTTTTGTTTTCAGCCATATCCATCCACCCTGCCGGTCACGCCAGGGTATATACCGTTTGACCCTGCAGCCGCAGGGATTTTGTCAGATAAGTAAAGTTTTCAGAGTGGCCCGCAAACATCAGCCCACCGGGTTTGAGCAAGGGCACGAAGCGCTCCAGAATCCGGGTTTGGGTGGGTTTATCGAAGTAGATCATGGTGTTGCGGCAGAAAATCGCATCGAATTTCTGGTTGATCGGCCAACTGGGCGCCACCAGGTTGAGTTCTTCGAAAGTGACCAGATTGCGGATCACGGGTTTTACCATGGCCATCCCAGCCTGGCGCCCTGTCCCTCGCAAAAAATAACGCCGCAGAAATTCCGGCGGAATCGGTTTGATCCGGTCCAGCGTATAGACCCCCTTGCGCGCCTGCACCAGCACCTGGGTGTCGATGTCCGTGGCCAGCACCGAGATGCCCGCGTCGGACTGCCCACAGGCGTCGTGCAGCGTCATGGCCAGTGTATAGGGTTCTTCGCCCGAGGACGATGCACAGCACCACACTGAAATGGGCTTGCGGCGCGCGCGGACGAAATCCGCCAGAATCTTGAAATGATGCGCCTCGCGGAAAAACGCCGTATGGTTGATGGTAAACGCGCTGATGAAGCGATCCCATTCTTCGGCCTGCGGGTTTTGCTCTAGAAAATTGAGATAGTCGCGCACCGACTGGCGCCCCGAATGCTGGGCCCGCAGGCCCAGCGTGCGGGCCGCCATGTCTTTCTTGTGATCGCCCAGCACGATGCCGGCCCGGCGATGCAGGATATCGATCACCCGCGATAAATCCCCCGCATCCGCCTTGGGCAAGGCCTGCTGGGAAAAATAGGAAACAGACGCCGCGTCATTAATCATGGAATCGGCTTATTGCAACGCCAGGGGCGCCTGCGCCGCCGGCGGGGCATACCCCAGCCGCCCGCCCGGCACGTCGATCACGGGGCCGCTGTCCTGGATGCGGAACACGGCCACCGCCGCGCTGAGATGCTCGGCCTGCGCCTGCAGAGCGCCCGCCGCGCTGGTCGCCTGCTGCACCAGGGCGGCGTTTTGCTGCACGACCTGATCCATGTCGGCCACGGCGGCATTGATCTGGCCAATGCCATCGGCCTGCTCGCGCGAGGCGGATGAGATTTCATTCATGATGGCGGTCACCCCCTGCACGGACTGGACGATGTCCGCCATGATGCGCCCGGCATCCTGGACGCGCTCGGAGCCTTCGTGGATTCGGGTCACCGAATCGTCAATCAGGGTCTTGATTTCCTTGGCCGCCTGGGCGCTGCGCTGCGCCAGCGACCGGACCTCCCCCGCCACCACGGCAAAACCCTTGCCTTGTTCGCCCGCGCGGGCGGCCTCGACGGCGGCATTGAGCGCCAGAATGTTGGTCTGGAAGGCGATGCCGTCGATCACCGACACGATCTCGGCGATCTTGCTGGAACTGCTGGTGATGCCCGACATGGTCTCGGCCACGCTGCTGACCGCCGCCCCGCCCTGCTGGGCGACTGCCGCCGCAGTCTTGGCCAGCTTGTCGGCCTGCTCGGCATTGTCGGAATTCTGCCGCACGGTGCTGGAGAGCTGTTCCATGCTGGCGGCGGTCTGCTGCAAGGAGGCGGCCTGCTGTTCGGTGCGGCTGCTGAGGTCGGTGTTGCCCGCGAAGATCTCGCGCGACCCGGTGCGGATCTCGCCCACCCCGCCGCGCACCTGGGCCACCATCTGCACCAGGCCGTCCTGCATGCGCTGCATGGCCAGGTACAGAACGCCGATTTCATTGCGCGACGGCACCTGGATGTCGGCCGTCAGATCGCCCGCCGCGATGCGGTCGAAGTGTTCGCCCGCCCGGCGCAGCGGACGCAGCACCACCCGCTGCAGGAACAGGTAGGCCGCGATGGCGAACAGCAGGGCCACCACCATGGAGACCCCGACGATCACGGTCACCCACGACAAGTGGGTGTCCTCGGCCTGGATGGCCTGCCGAACCTGGTCGGCCTGACGCGCTTCGAGCGCCTGATAGGCCTGGGTGAATTTCTGCTCGGCCGGATCGACCTGGCTTTTCTGCAGGGATTGATATTCGTCGATGCTGCCGGATTTCAGGGCGGCCATGACGGCGGGAATGGCCTGATCGACCAGTTGCCCATAGAGGGCCTGGACGTCGGCCGCGCGAAGATCGCCGGACAGGTGGCTTTCGGCTTCTCGGGCGAACAGGGCCAGGCTCTGGCGGGCCTTTTGCAGGCTGGACTCGGCCTGCGCGATGAGGCTTTGGGATTCGTCGCTGAGCACGGCCAGGCCGCCGGCGTCGGCATCCGCGTTCCAGTTGGACAGGATGGCGTTATTGGCCAAGTCGTTGTTGACCACGATGCTGGCCAGGGCGCGCCCCATCAGCACCTGGACGTCCTGGTACTGGTTGACCGCCGTATCCAGCACCGCCACTGTTTTTTGCTCGTTGGCGATGGTCTTCAGCGCGTCATTGTTGAGCTTGAGGGACACCACCCCCAGCAACGCCCCGGCAATCAGCATCACGAAGAAAAACGCAAGCACCAACACCAAGCTGGTGCGGACCTTCAGCGCGCCAAGCCAGCTTTTTTTATTTTCCTGCATGTAATCCAGGCCCCTCGGGATAACAATAATAGGTGACGGTGAAACCGGTCAGGCCACGGCCGTTTCGACCAGCGCCATTTCTTCGCTGGTCATGAGTTTTTCGATGTCGACCAGAATCAGCATGCGTTCGCCCACCGTGCCGATGCCGGTGAGATGCTCGGTGGAGAATGCCGAGCCGAACTGCGGCGCCGAACTGATCTGGGCGGGCTGGAGAATCAGCACGTCGGACACGCCGTCGACCACCACGCCGACCACCCGCGCATTGACCGTGAGGATGACCACGACGGTCTGGGCGGTGTATTCGACATTTTCCATGGCGAATTTCATGCGCAGATCGACGATCGGGACGATGACCCCGCGCAGATTGGTGACCCCCTTGATGAAGGACGGTACATTGGCGATGCGGGTGACGGTCTGGCTGTCGTAGCCGCGGATTTCCTGAACCTTGAGAATATCGATGCCGTATTCCTGGTTGGCCAGGGTAAACACCAGGAATTCCTGGCCCTGGGTATCCGCCTGGCCTGAAACGTCGCTTAGATTCATGATGGCTCCATAACTGAGAAAGGATCAAGCCGCAGTGACCTGCCGCTGCGTCGAGGTGCGCCGCAGGGCGAAAACATCCACGATCAAGGCCACGCTGCCGTCGCCCAGGATCGTGGCCGCCGAGATCCCCGGGACCTTGCGATAGTTGGTTTCGAGATTCTTCACCACCACCTGGTGCTGGCCGATCAGGTGATCGACCAGCAGGGCGAAGCGCTGATCCTCGGCCTGCAGGATGACGGCGATGGCCTTGGTGATGTCGGTTTCGGCCCCCCGGACGTTGAAGACCTCGTAAAGCGGCACCACCGGCAGGTATTCGCCCCGCACATGCAGCATCTGCTCGGTTTCGGAGATGCTGTGGATTTGCTCCGGGCTGGCCTGCATGGACTCGGTGACGTGGGACAGGGGCAGGATGAAGGTTTCTTCGCCGACCTTGACCGACATGCCGTCCAGAATGGCCAGGGTCAGGGGCAGCACGATGCGCGTGGTGGTGCCCTGGCCCTTGCGCGAGGACAGCTGCACGTGCCCGCCCATGCTTTGGATATTGCGCCGCACCACGTCCATGCCCACCCCACGGCCGGAAATATCGGTGATTTTCTCGGCCGTGGAAAACCCCGGAGCGAAGATCAGCTGCCAGAGTTCATCATCGGGCGTGGACTCGGAGACCTGAAAGCCCTGGGCGATGGCTTTTTTGAGAATGCGTTCGCGGCTCAGGCCGGCGCCATCGTCGATGACGTCGATGATGATCTGGCCGCCATTGTGCTGGGCGGACAGGATCAGCGTGCCTTCGGGATCCTTGCCCTGGGCAATCCGGGCCTCCGGGACTTCCAGGCCGTGATCCAGGCTGTTGCGCACCAGGTGCGTCAGGGGGTCGATGATGCGTTCGATCAGGCTCTTGTCGAGTTCGGTGGCCTGGCCCTTGGTGACCAGCTTGATCTGCTTGCCCAGCTTGTGCGCGTTTTCGCGCACCACCCGGGGGAAGCGGCTGAAGACGTAATCCATGGGCATCATGCGGATGGACATCACGGCTTCCTGGAGATCGCGGGCGTTGCGTTCGAGCTGTTCGATGCCGTTCAGCAGCCGGTCGTGCAGGACGGGATCCAGCGACTGGGAGGTCTGCACCAGCATGGCCTGGGTGATGACGAGCTCGCCCACCAGATTGATGATCTGGTCGACTTTTTCGACCCCGACCCGGATGGTGCCGCTTTCTTTCTTGGCCTTGTGAACCGTCTTGTCGGCCGGCTTGTCGTTTGCATCGGCGCGGTTGGCCGACGCGTCGGGCTGGCTGTCCGCCGGGGCGGCGCTGTCGGCCACGGCCGGTTCAGCCGGCGCGGGGGCCGCAGGCGGCACAGGGGCCTGCGCCTGCGGCGCGGGGGCTACGGGCGCCACTGGCGCTTGTGGCGCGGGAGCCGCGGACTGGGCCGGCGCCGCCGCGCCGGGCAGGGCCTGATGGGTGATCTGCACCTGATCCTGGTTGACGATGAAGCAGCAGACGGCTTCGAGGTCGCTGATCGGGGTAGTGGTCTTGAGCCACAGGGACAAGTCGCCGTCCGAATGGTCGCGGTGGAGGATTTCGCCCATGAGCGCCATTTCGCTGGCCAGGGCGTCGACGTCCTTGGGCTGGATGTTGCTGACGCGCACATGCACCGGCAGGTCGGCATCGGCCGCCGACGCGGGGGCCGGTGGCGGTGCCGCCACGGCGGGCGCGGCCGGGGCTGCGGCGGGCGCGGGTGCAGCCGCAGCGGGCGCGGGGGCCGCACCCGCCCCACCCTGCTGATGTTCGAGCGCCAACTGGCGCAATTGGGCGCAGATGCGTTCGTAGACTTGTTGATCGGGTTTTTCAGAGCCGCGATACGCGGCGACTTGTTCAGTCAGCACGTCCTTGGTTTCCAGAAAGAGGTCAATCATGTCCTGGCGCAAGGCGAGTTCGCCATGGCGGATGAGATCCAGGAGGTTTTCCAGCAAGTGCGTGGTCTTGGCGAGTTCTTCGAAGCAACCGAAAGTGCCCGCCCCCCCCTTGATCGAGTGCGCAGCCCTGAAAATACCGTTGAGGTCGTCATTGTCCGGGTGGTCGAGATCCAGCCCCAGCAAGAGCTGTTCCATATTGGCCAATAATTCATCGGCCTCGTCAAAAAATGTATCGTAGAACTCGCTGAGGTCCACACCTGCACTCATGATTGCCTCATTTTAGTTGGTAGGCGCCGATGGGATAGCCGACACCCCTGGGGGTTGAGTGTTATTGCCCGCAGCGGCCCCGGCGTCCGAAGGCGCGTCGCCGGATGCGGCGGGCGATATTGATTCTGAAGTCGTTATACCAGATGTTGCAGCATCTTGGGTGGGTTCGTTTCGCGCGGCGTCTTCCAGCAGCTTTTGCAGCTGCACCCCCTGCACGCCCGCGGCATTTTGCCGGTCGATGCGGCGCTCCGCCGCGCGATTGAGCACCAGGATGCTGATGCGCCGGTTGACCGCCGCGAACGGGTCATCCTGAATGAGATTGACGGTGTCGCCCAGCCCCACGATGCGCTTGACCTTTTTTTCGACCAGCCCGCCCGCCACGAGCTCGCGGCGCGCCGAATTGGCGCGGTCGGCGGAGAGCTCCCAGTTGCTGTAGCTGCGGTCGCCCGAAGCATATTGCATGGCGTCGGTGTGGCCGGACAGGGTGATGGCGTTAGGCAATTTGCTGATGGGCGGCGCCAGTTCGCGCAGGATATCGCGCATATAGGACTGCACATGGGCGCTGCCGGTGGCGAACATGGGCCGGTTCTGCTGATCCAGTATCTGGATGCGCAGGCCGTCGGGCGTCATGTCCAGCAACAGTTGGGGGCGAAACTGCATCAGGACGGGATTGTGCTCGATCAGGTTTTCCAGTTGTTCTTTCAGGTTTTCCAGGTTGGACTGATCCTGCGCGTCTTCGTCGTCCTGCAGGGACATCGGCGTGGGCGGCGGGCTGACGTTGGGAATGGGGCTGGGCTGGCCCCCGGGGATCGGGGAGCGGCTGCTGTCCAGATTATGCCCGCCGGTGACCGCAGTGATCAGCGGAGTGCGAAAGTATTCCGCAATGCCTTCGAGTTCGCTTTTCGGCACCAGCGACAGCAGCCACATGACCAGAAAAAACGCCATCATGGCGGTCATGAAATCGGCGTAGGCGATTTTCCAGCTGCCTCCATGGTGGGCCTCGCCATAGGCGCGCTTGCGCCGGACGACCACCCGGCCCGTATCCTGTTTGGCCATAGTCGATTGTCCTTGTCTAGCGTCCCGAGCCCTGGTTCTTGACCTGCTTCACATGGGCTTCGAGTTCGGTGAACGAAGGCCGAACCGTGGAAAACAGGACTTTGCGGCCGAATTCGACCGACAGGGGCGGCGGATAGCCATTCATGCTGGCCAGCAAGGTGACCTTGATGCATTCCAGCACCTTGATGGCCGCCACCGACTGGCGCTCGACCGCAGAGGCGAACGGCGACACGAAACCATAGGACAGCAGAATGCCCAAAAAGGTGCCCACCATGGCCTTGGCGATCAGGTCGGCCAGCACCGCCGGCGGCTGGTCGACCGCCGCCAGCGCGTGCACGACGCCGAGCACGGCCGCCACGATCCCGAAGGCCGGCAGCGCGTCGGCCACGGAACGCACCGCGTTGATCGGCGTATTGTGTTCGCTGTGGGTGGCTTCGATTTCCTGATCCATCAAGGTCTCGATCTCGAAGGGATTCATGTTGCCGCTGATCATGATGCGCAGGTAATCGGTGAGGAATTCCATCAGGCGGGCGTCTTTCTGAACCTGCGGAAACTGCGTGAAGATCGGGCTGGATTTCGGGTCTTCGATGTCGGATTCGATCGACATCAGGCCGTCGCGGCGCGATTTGTTCAACAGGGTGTACAGCAGAGCCAGGAGTTCCATGTAGAGCGGCTTGCCATAGGGATTGCGCTTGACCGCCTTGGGGATGGCTTCCAGGAGCAGCTTGATCGAAGCCCCGTTGCTGCCGCCGATATAGGCGCCGAAGGCGCAACCGCCGATCAAGAGGAATTCGAATGGCTGGTACAAGGCGCCCAGGTGGCCGCCCACCCCGAGGAAACTGGCGAAAACCCCGACCGAGACAATCAGATAACCCAGGATGATAAACACGTGCGTACGCCTTGATAGTCAGAATAGGGTCAATGTTCGCCTGAATTCAGGCTTTTAAAAGCATGGTTCAGCCGGGATTTTTGTCCGCAAATCCAAAGGCTGCCCCGGGAAAGAGCGAAAAACATCGAAAACACCCCCAAAAACCGGGACTCAGACCGATCGGGCCGGACTGGCCTTGCGGCGGGACCGGGTCTTGCCTGCCCTGGGAGGTGGCTTGCAGATGGCGCAAACAAAGCTGGCGGCCGGATCGTGGGCATGCGCCACGTACTGCCCGCCGCATTGATGGCAACAGGACAATTGCACCAACCCGCTTTCGAAGAAACGCAACAGCATCCAGGCCCGGGTGAAGCTGAGAATCGGTTCGTCGGACGCGTCGCCGGGGCGCAGGCCCGCGGCGGATTGTTCGAGATACAGGCGATAGGCTTCGACCATGGCCAGGGATTTCTTGGCCGGGGTGAAATTATCCAAGTAACGGTAAATATTGTAAAACAGACTGGAATGGATATTCGGCAGCCAGGTCATGTACCAATCCACGGAAAAAGGCAGCATCCCCTTGGGGGGGGAAACCCCGCGGATTTCACGATAGAGGCGCGCCAGGCGATCGTAGCTCAGTGAGGTCTCGGCCTGCAGAACCTGCAGTCTGGCCCCCAGGCGGATCATGCTGGAAGCCAGCAGGATGTCTTCACCTTCGAGAGAGACACTTTTACTGGCCATGGGTTCAGGCTGTGGCGGATTCTTGGCGACTGAGCAAGATGGTGGAATGCGCCTGCTGCAGCACCCCCCCCAGGACTTCGTGGGTCAGGGAACTGAGCAACTGCGCGTCGTTCAGGCGAAACGCGCACAGCACCGAGCTGGAACCAGCCAGCTTGACGATCTGAGCGGGCGAGAGATTGAGGATGATTTCGGCCACATCGGCATCGAACCCCAGGCGGAACATGCCTGCGGACAGGTTTTCGCGCAGCAGGCGCTGGGCCAGCATCAGGTAGGAGAGATTGACCTCGCGGATATCGTTGAGCAGTGCGGCGTCAGGTGTAGTCATGGGCCCCCCGGTAAAAATGGATGAATGAAGGCAAGCGCTGCGGACGCGTGGAATATCCCGAATTTCGTCAGGCGAGTCGTATTCAGTGACATCCCCGGGCAGCGATCTAATTATATTAAGACATCAAATATACATTTTCATGCATAATCAACATGCATGCGCCTAGTATAAACGTAAGTAGGCTGGTTTTTGGGCTTATTTACAGCGTTACCCGGATTCCGCGCTTCGCAATTGGCAATACTTCCATACATCCGCGAAACCCCGGCGGGATCGGGCCGGCGCACGGCGCCAAGCCCCGGGCCACGCGGTTGCGGCCATCCCGCGCAGCACCCGAACGCCGTGCCCTGCCCCGGAGGCAAACGCCACCCGGGCCGGCGGCGGCCGATGCCGGCCTAGACCGGCACCTGGGCGTACTGTCGGGCCAGGGCCAGAAAAGACGCCAGTTGGCCGTCCGTGCCGATTTCTTCCTGCAGGATGGCGGAAACGGCAGGCGCCGTCCGGGCCGCCAGGCCGGCATTCAAAAAAAGCATTCTGTGGCGTCTAGCCAACACATCTTCGACGCAACGGGCGTATTCGTGGCGCGCGGCGTAGCGCACCATGGCCTGCGTCAGGCCCAGGCCCAGGGCGACGTCCGCCCCGGGCAGCGCCTGAACCGCGGGCGCCTCGGTGCCGTAGGCCTGCAGGCCCGGCAGGGCCGCCAGGCTGGTGGCCCCCCCGCCCGCCGCCGGGGCGCCCACCAGGGGAAAACGGGTGGTGCGGCAAGCCGGCAGGGCATCCAGTTGGCCAGCCTGGACGCAGTGGCTCAGGACATCCTGGGCCATCGAGCGGTAGGTCGTCCATTTGCCCCCTGTGACGGTCACCAGGCCCGAAGGGCTGATGCGCACCGTGTGCTCGCGGCTGATGGTCTTGGTGGCGCCATCCGCCTGCTCGTCGGGGCGCACCAGCGGCCGCAACCCCACCCAGACGCTCAGGACATCATCGGCTTTGGGGGGATGGGCCAGGACATTGGCGGATTCATTCAGGATGAAGGCGGCTTCCTCGGCCAAGGCATGAGGTTCGCGTTCCACCGCGTGGCGCGGCGTATCCGTCGTCCCCAGAATCACGTGCCCGAGCCAGGGCACGGCAAACAAGACCCGGCCGTCACGCGTATGCGGCACCAGCAAAGCCTGGTCGGACGGAAAGAAACGGCGATCGACCACCAGGTGCACCCCCTGGCTGGGGGCCACCATGGGCCGAACCTGCTGGCCCCGGGCCGCGTCGTCCAGACGGCGGACATCGTCCACCCACACCCCGGTGGCGTTGACCACGCAGCGCGCCCGCACCTGGCCGCCGCGCGGGGCGTCGGCGGGCGCCAGGGCGTCTTGCCAGCGCACGCCGCAAACCCGGCCCGCGTCGTGCAGGATGTCGACCACGGGGCAATAGTTGAGAACCAGCGCGCCCTGGGCGGCGGCCGTCCGGGCCAGGGCCAGGGCCAGCCGAGCATCGTCGAACTGCCCGTCCCAGTATTTGACCCCGCCGTATAGATGCTGCGCATTGACGCCGGGCAGTTGCCCGACGGTGCCCTGGCGCCCCAGCCACTGGGTCTTGCCCAGGCTGGCCGCCCCCGACAGGGCGTCGTAGACTTTCAGGCCCATGCCGTAAAAGGGGATTTCCCAGGGCCGGTAAGCGGGCATGACGAATGCCAGGGGCTGCGCCAGGTGAGGCGCGTTGTTCAGCAGCGCCCGGCGCTCGTGCAGGGCTTCGCGCACCAGGCTGATATTGCCCTGCGCGAGATAACGCACCCCGCCGTGCACCAGTTTGGTGGCCCGTGAAGACGTGCCACCCGCGAAATCGTTGGATTCCAGCAGCAGGACCGACAGGCCCCGCAGCCGGGCGTCCAGGGCGACGCCCAAGCCGCTGGCCCCCCCGCCGATCACAATCAGATCCACTTCGCGCAGGGCATCGAGCGACTGCAGCAACTGAGCCCGATCGGTCTGGGCGGGGAGCGGGGTGGCGGCTTGAGACATCGTGAATAACCCTTTTACCGGACGCGGCCTTCCTTCCAGGCCTGCAGGAGTGAATCGTAGGAAACCGTTTCAGGCTTCGGATTTTCGTTGGCGAGTTTCTTCCAGGGGGCGTGCTCGTCGCTCAACCATTTGGCGGGATCGCTCTTGGGATTGAGCTTGGGCGCGCAGCGCTTCATGCCGGCGCGTTCCAGGCGGGCCATGACTTTTTCCATGTCGGCCGCCAGGTTGTCCATGGCCTGCTGCGGTGTTTTTTCGCCCGCAATGGCCTGGGACACGCTGCGCCACCACAGCTGGGCCAGCTTGGGATAATCCGGCACGTTGGTCCCCGTGGGCGTCCAGGCCACCCGGGCGGGGCTGCGGTAGAACTCGATCAGGCCGCCGAATTTGTCGGCGTTGTCCGTGAAGTAATCGCTATGGATGTCGCTGTCGCGGATGAAGGTCAGGCCCACGATGGATTTTTTCAGGGACGTGGTCTTGGCCGTGACGAACTGGGCATACAGCCAGGCGGCGGCGACCTTGTCGGGATCATGATCCTTGAAGAATGTCCACGAGCCCACGTCCTGGTAGCCGTTTTGCATGCCGTCTTTCCAGTACGGGCCGTGCGGGGCCGGGGCCATGCGCCATTTCGGGGTGCCGTCTTCGTTGACCACCGGCAGACCTTTTTTGATCATGTCGGCGGTAAAGGCGGTGTACCAGAAAATCTGCTGGGCGATTTCGCCCTGGGCAGGCACCGGGCCGGATTCGGTGAAGGTCATGCCCAGCGCGTTGGACGGCGCGTAATTCTTCATCCAGTCGATGTATTTGGTCAGGGCATAGACCGCGGCCGGCGAATTGGTGGCCCCGCCGCGCTCGACCGAAGCCCCGACCGGCGTGCAGTTGTCGTCCGCCACGCGGATGCCCCATTCGTCCACCGGCAGGCCGTTGGGCGTGCCCTTGTCGGCCGAACCCGCCATCGACAGCCAAGCGTCCGTGAAGCGCCAGCCCAGGGACGGGTCTTTCTTGCCGTAATCCATATGGCCGTAGATGGGCTTGCCATCGAGGGTCTTGATGTCTTCCGTGAAGAACTTGGCGATGTCCTCGTAGGCTGTCCAGGTGACGGGCACGCCCAGGTCGTAGCCGTACTTGGCCTTGAATTTTTCCTGCAGATCGGGCCGGTTGAACAGGTCGTAGCGGAACCAGTACAGATTGGCGAACTGCTGATCCGGCAACTGGTACATCTGGCCGTCCGGCGCCGTCGTGAACGACGTGCCGATGAAGTCTTTGAGATCCAGGCCCGGATTGGTGAATTCCTTGCCCGCGCCCTGCATGTAGTCGGTCAGGGACAGCACTTCGCCGTAGCGGTAGTGCATCCCGATCAGGTCGGAGTCGGAAATCCAGCCATCGTAGATGGACTTGCCCGACAACATGGAGGTCTGCAGTTTTTCAACCACATCGCCTTCCTGGATGATTTCGTGGTTGACCTTGATCCCGGTGATTTCCTCGAAGGCCTTGGCCAGCACCTTGGATTCGTATTCGTGGGTCGTCAGGGTTTCCGACACCACGGAGATTTCCTTGACCCCTTTGTCCTTGAGTTTGGCCGCGGCATCGACGAACCACTGCATTTCAGCCTTTTGCTGATCCTTGGTGAGGGTGGATGGCTGAAACTCGGTATCGATCCATTTCTCGGCCTCGGCCATGCCGGCCCAGGCCGCCTGGCTGCCCAGGGCGCAGGCAATGGCCAGCGCCACTGCGGTGTGACGAAACTTCATGGTGTGCTCCTCTTGTTTAATCGTTGAATAAGCATTCCTGCTCAGGAACCGGCATCCCCGCCAAAGCGGGAATCCGATGCATGCCCCTGGTACTGCGCGGTGTCTTGCCGCGGGGAACGGCAAAACACCCTGAATTGATCCCCGGCGACCGGCCCGCGGCGCCCTACCCTTTGCGCATGATGAAGGCCAGCACCCCCATGGACAGCACGAAGCTGATCCAGACCGAGGGTTCCGCCTGCAGGGAAAACCAATCCATCATTTTTTCGCCCAGGCCCAGAAAGCCCAGGTTGATATAGGCGGCCACCAGCAGGCCGATGAACAGCCGGTCGCCGCGCGTCGTGGCCATCGGCAGAAAGCCTTTGCGCAAGACCGTGGGGGATTTCAGGCCCCAGACCGTCATGCCGGCCAGCATCAGGCCGATGCAGATGAAAAACACGGCGGTGGGGACTGTCCAGACCATCCAATCGAGCATGGGATTCTCCTTAGACCCGGCCCATTGCGAAGCCCTTCGCAATGTAGTGGCGCACAAACCAGATGACGATGGCCCCCGGCACGATGGTGAGCGTGCCCGCCGCCGCCAGCGTGGCCCAATCCATGCCCGAGGCCGATACCGTGCGGGTCATGATGGCGACGATGGGCTTGGCGTCCACGCTGGTAAGCGTGCGCGCCAGCAACAGTTCGACCCAGCTGAACATGAAGCAGAAGAACGCCGCCACCCCCACCCCGGACTTGATCAGGGGCAGGAAGATCGTCAGGAAGAACCGGGGAAAACTGTAGCCGTCGATATAGGCGGTCTCGTCGATCTCGCGGGGAATGCCGCTCATGAAGCCTTCGAGAATCCAGACGGCCAGCGGGACGTTGAACAGCAGATGGGCCATGGCCACCGCCCAGTGCGTATCCATCAGGCCCAGCGTGGAATACAGCTGGAAGAACGGCAGCAGGAATACGGCGGGCGGCGTCATGCGGTTGGTCAGCAGCCAGAAGAACACGTGCTTGTCGCCCAGGAAGGAATAGCGCGAAAACGCATAAGCGGCGGGCAGGGCCACGGCAATGGCCATCACCATGTTCAGGCAGACGTAGATCAGGCTGTTGACATAGCCCATGTACCAGGACGGATCCGTCAGGATCAGGCGGTAGTTGTCCAGCGTGAATTCGTGGGGATACAAGGTGAACTCGGACAAAATCCCCTGGTTGGTCTTGAAGCTCATGGTCACCATCCAGTAGATGGGCACCAGGGCGAACAGCAGGTACAGGATCAGGAACAGCGTGCGCTTGCGCGGCCAGCGGGAAGGATTATTCATGGGGTGCCTCCGAGGTGCTGTTGCCGACGCGCAGCATCCAGTTGTACAGAATGAAGCAGAACAGCAGAATGATCAGGAAATACACCAGAGAAAACGCGGCGGCGGGCCCCATGTCGAACTGGCCGATGGCCTTTTGCGTCAGGTACTGGCTGAGGAACGTGGTCGAGCTGCCCGGCCCGCCGCCCGTCAGCACGAAGGGTTCGGTGTAGATCATGAAACTGTCCATGAAGCGCAGCAGCACGGCGATCATCAGCACCCCGCGCAGCTTGGGCAGCTGGATATAGCGGAACACCGCCCATTTGCTGGCCCCGTCGATGCTGGCGGCCTGGTAATAGGCTTCGGGAATGGACTGCAGCCCCGCGTAAGCCAGCAGCGCCACCAGCGGCGTCCAGTGCCAGACATCCATCAGCAGCACGGTCAGCCAGGCCTGCAGGGGGTTGCCCACGTAGCTGTAGTCGATGCCCAGTTGGGCCAGCCCCCAGCCGAACAGGCCGATGTCGGTGCGCCCGAAAATCTGCCAGATGGTGCCGACGACGTTCCAGGGGATCAGCAGGGACAGCGAAATGATGACCAGCACGGCGGAGGCGCGCCAGCCCTTGGCCGGCATGGACAGCGCCAGCATCACCCCCAGGGGGATTTCGATGGCCAGAACCGACCCGGAGAACAACAGCTGGCGCAGCAAGGCGGCGTGCAGGTCTTCGTCGCGCATGACGCTGGAAAACCATTCGGTGCCGACGAACACCGCCTGGTTGGGCCCCAGGATGTCCTGCACCGAGTAATTCACCACCGTCATCAACGGGATGATGGCCGAAAACGAGACACACAGAATGACCGGCAGGATGAGCCACCAGGCCTTCTGATTGACGGGCTTGACGATCGTGCTCATGCGATGAGTTCCTCGTTCTGGTAGAAGCAGGTATGGGATCCCAGCAGCACGGGATGCACCTGGGCATCCGGCGCGGGGGCCGGCGCATCCGGGGCGATGTGGGCCTTGAGTTCTTTGGGGCCGGCCCGCAGGGTCAGCAATTGGCTGGTGCCCAGATGCTGAACCCGGCGCACCACCGCGGGCACGGACCCCGCCACGGCCTGGGGCGACACGCGCAGGTATTCGGGGCGTATCCCCAGCGTCAGCGCCCCGCTGGGCAGGTCGGGCAGCCCTTGGTCGGCAATCAGGTGATCCTCGAACCACAGCGCCGTTTCGCCCTGGCGGCGCACCGGCAGGAGATTCATCCCCGGCGAGCCGATGAAATGCCCCACGAAAGTATGGCGCGGCCGCTCGAAAAGCTCGGCCGGGGTGCCCTGCTGCACCACGCGGCCCCGCGCCATGACCAGAACCTGGTCGGCGAAGGTCATGGCCTCGACCTGGTCGTGCGTGACGTAGATCAGCGTCAGACCGAGTTCGTGGTGGATCTGCTTGAGCTTGCGGCGCAATTCCCACTTGAGGTGGGGGTCGATGACGGTCAAGGGTTCGTCGAACAGCACGGCCGAAACGTCTGGGCGCACCAGCCCGCGCCCCAGGGATATTTTCTGTTTGGCGTCGGCGGCCAGGTTGGCGGCGCGCTGATCCAGCACGGCGGAGAGTTCCAGCATTTCGGCGATGCGCCCCACTCTTTCACGGATCTGGTCGGCCGGCACCCGCCGGTTGCGCAGGGGAAACGCCAGGTTCTCGCCCACGGTCATCGTGTCGTAGATGACGGGAAACTGGAAAACCTGGGCGATATTGCGCTGCTGCGGGGTGGCCTGGGTGCAGTCCACCCCATCGAAGCGGACGCTGCCGTGCGAAGCGGCGACCAGGCCGGAGATGATGTTGAGCATGGTCGTCTTGCCGCAGCCCGATGGCCCCAGCAAGGCATAGGCCCCGCCGTCCTCGAAGGTGATTTTCAGCGGCAGCAAGGCGTAGTCCGCATCCGAGCGGACGACTTTGTGGTAGCTGTGGGCCAGATCCAAATCAATGCGCGCCATGGTTGGACTCCTGAAATGCGGGGGCATGCAGCAAGGCTTCGTCGGCCCCGAAGACATAGGCCTGGCGGCTGGAAAAATGAAACGTGATGGTGTCGCCCAACTGGTGGTGGCTGACGCCGGGCACCTGGGCGATCAGGGTGCCCACGGGGGTGTCGGCGTGCACATAAGTGGCGGAGCCGGAGATTTCGGCCAGTTGCACCTGGCCGCTGACGCGGCAGTCTTCACCCTGATTGCGCAGGGACAGGTCGGCGGCGCGCAGCCCCACCGTGACCGGCCCCGCCGGCAAGGCGGTGTTTTCCGGCAGGCGCATGTCGTCCAGCCCCGTGAAGCGCAGCACCCCGGCGGCGGCCTGGGCCGCAAGGAAGTTCATCGGCGGGTCGCTGAAAGCCCGCGCCACCCGCATGGACGCGGGCCGATGGAACACATCAATCGTGGGGCCGTATTGCAGCAGCTCGCCCTGGTCGAGCACGGCGGTATAGCCCCCCAGCAGCAGGGCTTCGCCGGGTTCGGTGGTGGCATAGACCACGGTGGAGCGGCCCTGGGCGAACATCAGGCTGAGTTCTTCGCGCAGGTCTTCGCGCAGCTTGTAGTCCAGGTTGACCAGGGGTTCGTCCAGCAGCATCAGGGGGGCGTCCTTGGCCAAGGCGCGGGCCAGGGCGACCCGCTGCTGCTGGCCGCCGGAGAGTTCCGCCGGCAGGCGGCCCAGGAATTCCTCGATGTGCAAGGTGCGGGCGATGGCCCGCACCCGGGTGTCGATATCGGACTGGCCCCGCAGCCGCAAAGGCGAAGCGATGTTGTCGAACACGGACAGGGAAGGATAGTTGATGAACTGCTGGTACACCATGGCGATGTTGCGCCGGCGCACGGGCACCCCGGTGACGTCCTGCCGATCGGCCAGCACACGCCCCGAGGTGGGCGTATCCAGCCCCGCCATGATGCGCATCAGGCTGGTCTTGCCTGCCCGGGTGACGCCCAGCAGCACAGTGACCGCGGATTCCCGCAGGGTCAGATCCAGGGGATACAGCCAGGTTTCCGCCCCGACTTTCTTACCCACACCGGCGAGTTCAAGCAGCATGAAGTGCCCCTCTGTTCGTTTCGATTTTGATCATTATCGTTCGTTTCGCATAACTTTTCCTCCATATAAACCCTAGGATTCCTTCTTTTATTTTCGTTGTACAGTCACTTCTGTTCGAACATGGGCCTTATTCATGAATCCAAACCCCCGCCAAATCCGCCTGCTGAAGCATTTGCACCGCGCGGGCGCCTGCAGTCTGGACGAACTGGCCGACCACTTGGACGTCACCGTCCAGACCGTGCGCCGGGACGTCCAGCGCCTGGAAGAAGCCAACCAGCTGATCCGCTTCCACGGCGGCGCGCGCCTGCCGGCCTCCACCATCGAAAACATCGCCTACCGGCAGCGGGCGCAGCTGCATGCCCAGGCCAAGCAGCGCATCGCCCGGGCCATCGCCCGCGAAATCCCCAATGACTGCTCCCTGATCATCAATATCGGCACCACCGCCGAAGCCATCGCCCAGGCCCTGACGGGCCATACGGGGCTGCGCATCATCACCAACAACATCAATGTGGCCTATATGCTGGGACACCAACCGGGCTGCGAAATCATCCTGGCGGGCGGCAATGTGCGGCCACGTGACCTCGCCATCGTGGGCGAGGCCACGGTCGAGTTCATCCGGCAGTTCCGGGTGGATATCGCGCTGATGGGGATTTCCGGGATTGAAGCGGACGGCACTTTACGCGACTATGACTACCGCGAAGTGAAAGTGTCGCAGGCCATCATGCAGTCGGCCCGCGAAGTCTGGATGGCCACCGACGCCAGCAAGTTCCATCGCCCGGCCATGGTTCGGGTGGGAGAACTCGCCGAGATCAACCGCTTGTTTACCGATGTCCGTCCGCCCGAGCCTTTCCCGGGCCTGCTGAAAGCCGCCGGCGTCGACTGTGTGATTGCCCCCGAGGATTGCCAATGACCTATCTGCTTGCCCTGGATCAGGGCACTTCCAGCACGCGCAGCATCGTTTTCGACCGCATGGGCCGGATCGTGGGCCTGGCCCAGCGCGAATTCACCCAGCACTACCCGCAGCCCGGCTGGGTAGAGCACGACCCGATGGAAATCTGGCACACCCAGCGCGACACCCTGCGCGAGGCCATGAACCGGGCGGGCGTCCAGCCGCGCGACATCAGCGCCATCGGCATCACCAATCAGCGCGAGACCACCGTGGTCTGGGATCGCCGCACCGGCGAACCGATCCACCCGGCCATCGTCTGGCAGGATCGCCGGGCCGAACCCACCTGCGCCGACCTGCGCGCCCAGGGGCTGGAAGACAAGATCCTGCAGCGCACCGGCCTGCGCGTGGATGCGTATTTCTCGGCGACCAAGCTGAAGTGGATACTGGATCATGTGCCGGACGCCCGCCGCCGGGCAGAGGCCGGCGAACTGCTGTTCGGCACCATCGACAGCTGGCTGATCTGGCAATTGACGGGCGGCCAGCGGCACCTGACGGACGTCAGCAACGCGGCGCGCACCATGCTGATGGACGTGCACCGCAACCGCTGGGATCCCGAACTGCTGGGCCACCTGGGCATCCCCGCCGCCATGATGCCGGAAATCCTGCCCTCCTCGGCGGATTTCGGCCGGGTGTCCGGCGACATCCTGGACTACCCGATCCCGATCTGCGGTGTGGCGGGCGACCAGCAAAGCGCCCTGTTCGGCCAAGCCTGCTTTCGCCCCGGCATGGCGAAAAACACTTACGGCACCGGCTGCTTCATGCTGATGCACACGGGCGAGCGCTTCCTGGTCTCCGAAAACGGCTTGGTCACCACCAGCGCCGCCCAAGTGGACGGCCGGCCCGCCTATGCCCTGGAAGGCAGCGTGTTCGTGGGCGGGGCCGTGGTGCAGTGGCTGCGCGACGGCCTGCGCGCCTTTACGCGCAGCAGCGACATCGAGGAAATGGCGCGCAGCGTGCCGGATTCCGACGGGGTGATGTTCGTGCCGGCCTTCACCGGGCTGGGCGCCCCCTGGTGGGATCCCAACGCGCGCGGCACCATCACCGGCCTGACCCGGGGCACCACCATGGCGCACATCGCCCGGGCCGCCCTGGAAAGCATCGCCTACCAAAGCGCCGCCCTGCTGCAGGCCATGGGCCGCGACGCCCAGGCCGCGGGGGCGCAGGCCCTGCAGGCCCTGCGGGTGGACGGCGGGGCCTGCGTCAACGATCTGCTGATGCAGTTCCAGGCGGATTTGCTGGGCATCCCCGTGCTGCGTCCCACCATGGTGGAAACCACCGCGCTGGGGGCGGCATTCCTGGCGGGACTGCAGGCCGGGGTCTACGCCGACATCCAGGAACTCGACTCCCTCTGGCGCATCGAGCGCCAGTTCGATCCCGGCATGCCGGCCGACCAGGCGGCCGAACATCTGGCACAATGGGATCGCGCGATCCGCCAGGCGACCGTCGGCTGAAGCCGGCCCCGACCGCACGCCGGGGCCGCGCCCGCCAGCCCGCCCCGCGACGGCCGCCCAACCCTTGGTCTCTTTCATGCTCAAAAAAATCATCCTGGTTCTGGCCATCTTCATCGTCATCCTGACGGCCCTCAGCTTCGGAGAACAAGCCTTCGGGCAGGTCTTTGTCTGGATTTCCAAGCTGACCGGGGTGCTGGTGCGCAATGCGGACGAACTCTACGCCCTGTTGGCCGCCTATCTGCAGTTTCATTCCGGCAAGGTGCTGCTGGCCATCGCGCTGACCATTCCGGCCAGCCTGTGGATACTCGGCGCGCACCGGGCATCCCTGGGGCAGGCGCGCAGCCAGCGGCGCATTGCGATCGTGCTGGCCATTTTCCTGGGCTGGCTGGGCGCGCACCGTTTTTTCCTGGGGCAGATCGGTTGGGGCATCGGCTTCCTGCTGATCTGCTGGGTCTTCATCCCGCTGGCCGTGGTGCTGGGGCTGATCGACGCCATCCGCTATCTGTTCATGGATGACGAAACCTTTGCCGCCACCCAATTGGGCCGTTAAGCCAGCCCGATGCCGAACCGCTCCAATTACCGCCTGCTGGATCTGGGCCCCTGCCCGGCCGCCGGGCCCCTGGCCGATACCGTCCTGCTGGACGCGGCCGCCCAGGGGCCCGTGGCCTGCCTCTGGCAGGCCGGCCAAGGCCTGGTGGTGCCGCGCACCTATGCCGCTCGGCCCGGCTTCACCGACGCCCAGGCCGCCTTTGCCGCGCAAGGGTGGCCGATCCACGTGCGCCAGTCGGGCGGCGGCGTGGTGCCCCAAGGGCCGGGCATCCTCAATCTCAGCCTGGCCCAGCGCTTCGGCGGGCGGCCGCTGGATCACGCCGAATCCTTCTACCAGTTGCTGTGCGGCCTGATCGCCACCAGCCTGCTGTTTTTCGGGATCGAAGCCAGGGCGCAAGCGGTGGCGGGATCATTTTGCGATGGCCGCTACAACCTGGCCGTGGGCCATCCCGCCCGGAAAATCGCCGGCACGGCCCAATGGTGGCGGCGGATGACGCCCGGACGACCCGCGGGCCAGGCCGCACGCGGCGCCGAGCCGGCCCGGATGCATGCCGATGCCCAGATCCGTGCCCAGACCCTGGCCGATGCCGATGCCGATGCCGATGCCGATGCCGATGCCGGTGCCGGTGCCCAGGATCATGCGCCGGCGCAGCACATTGGCCTGGTTCATGCCTTGATCCTGGTGCAATGCGACATCCGGCAGGTCACCCGGCAGGCCAATGCCCTGGAAGCCGCCCTGGACAACCCGCGCCGCTATGCCGAACACAGCGCGGTTTCTTTGGATCATTGCCTGGATCGCCCCACGGCAGGCAATTTCATCGACCTGCTGCGAACCCGCCTGGAAGACGGCATCCGGCGCTGCCCGGCGATTTGAGCCCGCGCCACGGCGCAAATCCCGCCCGCCCCGAGGGGGTGGCGTCATCCAATCGCCGCGCGACGCCGTCCCCGCGCCACGGCACAAACCCCGCCTGTCCCTGGGGCGGATCGGCCGCCGCGCGCGCCACGGCGCTAGAATACGGCCTGCATCCATTCTGATTGGTCATTCATCATGCGAAAAATCGTCCGCGCCAAACTCCACGGCATCCGCGTCACCGGAGCCGACCTGGATTACCACGGCTCCATCACCCTGGATCCAGATCACTGCGAAGCCGCCGGCATCCTGCCGATGGAATTCGTGGACATCTGGAACAAGAACTCCGGCGCCCGCATCAGCACATATGTCATCTACGGCGAACGCGGATCGCGTTGCTGCATCCTGAACGGCGCGGCCGCCCGCACCTGCCAGCGCGGCGACGAGGTCATCATCGCCAACGCCGAATACGTCGACGCCGATGCGCTGGAGCAGATCAAGCCCGTGGTGCTGACCTTCCACCCGGACAACAGCATCCGCGAGCACCTGGGGTATTCGGTCGGGCGCGATGCACAGGGCCGGCTCAGTTTCGAGATCGTGCATTTCGACTGACCTAGTGTCCTGTTTGGCTAATTCAAATACTCATCTTCGGCGCCTGGGCCCGCCATACTGCATTGCAAATCCTCGCGATAGCACTGGCTATCGCTGCGGTTTGCGCACAGGTACCCCGATATCGTGGCGGCGCAAGGCTCCGCCCCCCGGAAACAGGAGAATCCCACGATGCAAATCGGCATGATCGGACTGGGGCGCATGGGCGCCAACATGACCACCCGGCTGCTGCGCGGCGGCCACGACTGCGTGGTGCACGACCAGAACCCCGACGCCATCGGCCGCCTGGCGGCGCTGGGCGCCACGGCGGCGGCCTCCCTGCCGGCCCTGGTGGACGCCCTGGCCGCGCCACGCGCCATTTGGCTGATGGTGCCGGCGGGCGCGGTCGATGCCGTGCTGGCCGCGCTGACCCCGCTGCTGCAGGCGGGCGACACGATCATTGACGGCGGCAATTCCCACTACCACGACGACCTGCGGCGCGCCGCCGCCCTGCGCCCCCAGGGCATCCATTATGTGGACGTCGGCACCAGCGGCGGCATCGCCGGCCTGGAGCGCGGCTACTGCCTGATGATCGGCGGCGACCAGGCGGTCGACCGCCTGACACCGATCTTCGCCACCCTGGCCCCCGGCGCGGGCGCGCCACCCATCCCCGGGCAGCGTTCCCGCGCCAGCACGGCCAGCCAAGGCTGGCTGCACTGCGGCCCGCACGGCGCGGGCCATTTCGTCAAGATGGTGCACAACGGCATCGAATACGGCCTCATGGCCGCCTATGCCGAAGGCCTGAACGTGCTGCGTCACGCCGACATCGGGCGCCAGGCCCATGCCGCGACGGCGGAAACCACGCCGCTGCGCCACCCGGATCTCTATCAGTACGACATGAACCTGCCCGATATCGCTGAACTCTGGCGGCATGGCAGCGTGATCGGCTCTTGGCTGCTGGATCTGACAGCGGCGGCGCTGGCTACCAACCCGGCCCTGTCGGGCTTCCAGGGCCGGGTATCCGATTCAGGCGAGGGCCGCTGGACCATCCAGGCCGCCATCGACGAAGCCGTGCCCACCCCCGTGCTCAGTGCCGCGCTGTATTCGCGCTTCGCCTCGCGCGGGGAGGACGATTTCGCCAACCGCGTGCTGTCGGCCATGCGGCATGCATTTGGCGGGCACGTCGAGCTGCCGGGCGCGGAATCCAGCGAGAACCCGGCCCGATAACACCCCGTGGCCGCTAGGCGGCGGCCCGCTTGCCGCGCGGCGCCGCGGCCCGCCCCGCAAGAGGTTTGTCGATCCGATTTGCGGCGAAAAAGCCCGCCTCTTTTCGAGGCGGGCCGGGCCGGGGGCCCGTTTCGGGCACCCCTTTGCAAGATGAAACGGTTTACGTGCGTTGCGCGGCCAGGTCGGCGCTGGCCGCCGGCGCGGCCTTGCCGGTGAACAGGGCGGTCACGACCTGCCACATGACGCCCAGGCCGCCGACGATGAAGACCACGTCGCCGAAAGTGCGCGTCCAGCGCAGGGTCTGCATGATGTCCTGCTGCATGAAAGCCTCGCCGCGCGCCCACCAGGTGCCTTCGGAGACACTGGCGTAGAACTGCATCAGGCCGATCGGCAGCAGGCTGAGGACGATCATCATGACCAGGCCGATGTTCAGGCACCAGAACGAGGTGTTCATCAGGCTGTCATTGAAGCGCATGTTGGGCCGCACGTAGCGCAGCACGAACAGGGAGAAGCCCAGCGCCAGGAAGCCATAGACACCGAACAGGGCGGCGTGCGCGTGCACGGCCGTGGTGTTCAGGCCCTGGATGTAGTAGAGCGCGACGGGCGGGTTGACCATGAAGCCGAACACCCCGGCGCCGAACATATTCCAGAAAGCCACGCAGACGAAGAATTTCAGCGGCCAGCGCAGGTTTTCCATCCAGGGGGCGCGCGACTTCAAGCGCCAGTTTTCCCAGGCTTCGTAGCCCAGCACCACCAGGGGAACGACTTCAAGCGCGCTAAAGGTCGCCCCGATCGCCATGATGGGCGTGGTCGTGCCGGAGAAGTACAGGTGGTGCATGGTGCCCGGCGTGCCGCCCAGCATGAACAGCACCGCGGCGGCCAAACTGGCCGTGGTGGCGCCTTTCTTGGACACCAGGCCCATGGTGGTGAAGATGAAGGCCAGCGCGGCGGTGGCGAACACTTCGAAGAAGCCTTCGACCCACAGGTGAACCACCCACCAGCGCCAGTATTCCATGATGGTGATGTTGGTGCGGGGGCCGTAGAACAGGCCGGTGCCATAGAACAGGCCGATGCAGATGACCGATGCGCTGAACAGGGCCAGCAGGTTTTTGTCGCCTTTTTGGCGCAGTGCGGGCACAATGCCGCGCAGCATCAGAACCAGCCAGAAGACAATGCCCAGGAATTTGCCGATCTGCCAGATGCGGCCCAGCTCGACGTATTCGTAGCCCTGGTGGCCCAGCCAGAAATTCCAGCTCTCGGGCATCATGTGGGCGATCCCGAAGAAGTTGCCGGCAAAGGAGCCCAGCACCACCACGATCAAGGCCCAGAACAGGACATCGACACCCAGTTTCTGGTATTTGGGATCCTGCCCCCCATTGAGAATGGGCACCAGGAACAAGCCCGCGGCCAGGAAGCCCGTGGCGATCCAGAACAACGCGGCCTGGACGTGCCAGGTGCGCACCAGGGAATACGGCAGCCATTCGGACACATTGACGCCATAGAAGGTCTGCCCTTCGACGGTGTAGTGCGCGGTAAAGCCCCCGATGAAGATCTGCGCGCAGAACAGGGCCACCACCAGGAACAGGTACTTGCCCAGGGCCAGTTGCGAAGGCGTCAATTTCATCAGAGAAATCGGATCCTTGGCGGGGGCTTCGGGTTCTTCTTCTTCCTTGCGCATGAACGCCCAGGCCCACACCAGCAGGCCGACCCCGGCAATCAGCAGGATCACGCTGACGATGGACCAGATCACGTTTTCCGCAGTCGGCACGTTGTCGATCAGGGGTTCGTGCGGCCAGTTATTGGTATACGTGGCCATGCTGTCTGGGCGGTTGGTCGCCGCCGCCCAGGACGTCCAGAAGAAGAAATCCGCCAGGCGCGCGCGCTGCTCCGCCCCCGGCAAAGTGCCTTCTTTCATGGCGAACGCAACCCGGCTGCCCCGCATGGACGGATCGTCGCCAAAGAGCTTGTCGTAATACGCGGCGGTCTCGGCGATGGCCTGGGCCCGGCGGTCGGATACCAGGGCGACGCCGCTGGCGGCATCATAGGTATTTTTGCGGTACTCAGCCTTCAGCTGGCGCTCCAGCACCACCTGGTTGTCCTCATCCAACTGGGCATAATTGAGGCCGAAGCGCGCTTGAGCGGCCAGATCCAGCCAGGCCGTCAGTTCACGATGCAGCCAATCGGCCGTCCAGTCGGGCGCCTGGTAGGCGCCATGACCGAAAATCGAGCCCACGGTCATGCCGCCGGCGCTTTGCCAGGCCACCTGGCCATCCAGGATCTGTTCCCCGGTCATCAGCACCCGGCCGTCGGCCGTGGCAATCTGATCGGGGATGGGCGGCGCCTGGTTATAGACCTCTTTCCCCATCCATCCCAGGATGCCAAAGGCCACCACGAGGACACCGATCAGTGTCCACCATAACTTCTTGTACTCACGCATTCTGCGCTCCTTCTGCAGCAGTGAGGATTGCTGACACAGCGCCCCAGGGCGCTCCCATTTTCACTTCAATCACTATCAAGCAAAAGTCGTGCCAACTTTTATACCTAGGGAAACTACTGACATATATCAAATCGGGTTATTTTGACCCCACCAAAAAGGGTAAAAAAAACCATTTGATGGTATAAACCACCCTATGGAAACCCAACTGCTGGCCGACCTGGCCACCGACCTGCCCGATGGCGTGCGCCTGCAACGCGCCGCCACCACCATCCGCAAGGCCTTTGCCTGCGACGCCGTCGGGCTGCTGATGCTGGACAGCAACGACACGCTGCACCTGGTAGCCGCATCGGGTCTGGCCCACGAGGCCCTGGGCAGGCGCTTCGTGGTGGGCCAGCATCCGCGTTTCGCCACGATCCTGTCGCGCCGCGACCCGACCTGGTTTGATCCGGGCAGTGTCTTGCCCGACCCCTACGATGGCCTGCTGGACGACCGCAAGGGCTCTCCCCTGCCGGTGCACGACTGCCTGGGCCTGCCCTTGTTCCATCAGGATCGTCCCTGGGGCATCATGACCCTGGACGCCCTGACCACCGGCACCTTCGACGAAACCGCCCGCCACCGGCTACGCCAGTTGGGCCTGATCCTGCAGGCGGCGGTCCGGGTCTCGAACCTGGAACGCGAAACCCGGCAACTGCGCCAATTGGGAACGTCGCAACAGGGCATCGAGCGCATCGGCGAGGCCAGCGAAATCCTGGGCCACAGCGAAGCCATCCAATCCCTGCTGCACGAGTTGGATCTGGTGGCGGATTCCGAGCTGCCCATTTTGTTGCTGGGCGAAACCGGCGTGGGCAAAGAACTGTTCGCCCGGCGGCTGCACCGGCATTCGCGGCGCAGTCAGCGGCCGATGATCCAGGTCAACTGCGCGGCGCTGCCGGAGTCCCTGGCCGAAAGCGAACTGTTCGGGCACGTCAAGGGGGCATTTTCCGGCGCGACCAGCGACCGCCCTGGGCGCTTTGAAGCCGCCCAGGGCGGGACGCTGTTTCTCGACGAAGTGGGCGAACTGCCCCTGAGCCTGCAGGCCAAGCTGCTGCGCGTCTTGCAAAACGGCGAAATCCAGCGTCTGGGCACCGACCAAAGCATCAAGACGGACGTGCGCATCATTGCGGCCACCAATCGCGACCTCAAGGCCAACACCCAGGCGGGGCTGTTCCGGGCCGATCTGTACCACCGCCTGTCGGTGTACCCCATTCCCATCCCGCCGCTGCGCGAACGGGATCGCGACATCCAGATCCTGGCGGGGCATTTCCTGGAATTCAACCGCGCCCGCCTGGGACTGCGCGGCGTGCGCCTGTCCTACGCGGCGGAACAGGCCCTGCAGCAATACCCCTGGCCGGGCAACGTGCGCGAACTGGAACACGTGATCAGCCGCGCCGCCCTGAAAATGCTGAGTCGGGGCGCGTCGCGCGACCAGGTGCTGACCATAGAAGCGGACTTGCTGGATCTGGACATTCTCCCGCCCGCCGCGCCCGCGGATCGGCCAGTCACGGCCGCCCCGCCGGAAACGGCCGCGGACGACGCCGCCACCCCGGCACTGGCCGATATCCCCCCGTTGCGCACAGCGGTGGACGCCTGCCAGCGGCAGGCCATCGCGCAGGCGCTGGCGGCGGCGCAGGGCAATTGGGCCCAGGCCGCCAAGGCGCTGGGCCTGGACGCCAGCAACCTGCACAAACTGGCCAAACGCCTGGGCATGAAAAAAAACCACGGAAACCTTTTCGCCTGATGCCCATCCAACCTAAAATCCATCCGCGACCGGCTCACTGAAAGGACACGAAACCCATGGCATGGCAGGACACGTTATTGGAAAGCGGCTTCTGGCTGGCCAAAGCTTATGTGCTGACGCTGCTGGCCGGCGCGGCCACCATCTGGTGCCTGCGGCGCTTTACCCGCTGGGGCGACCAGTTCTGGCGGCTGACCGCAGGTTTTTTCTCGCCCCGGCGCAACTGGCGGCCCTTGGCCGGGGTGGCCCTGATCCTGCTGCTGACCCTGGGCGCCGTGCGCCTGGATGTGCTGTTCTCCAACTGGTACAACACCATGTACAGCGCCCTGCAGGCACTGGACGCCCCCGGATTCTGGGCCGCCATGCTGCTGTTCGCCGGGCTGGCGGCCGCCCATGTGGTGCGCTCTCTGTTCGACTATTACGTACAGCAGGCCTTTGTGGTGCACTGGCGCGAGTGGCTGAATGAGCGGCTGTTGAGCCGCTGGATGGAACAGCAGGCCTACTACCGCTCCGCCTCGTTCAGCCACTTGGCCGACAACCCGGATCAGCGTATCCAGCAGGACATCACCAGCTTCGCCGAAACGTCCATGACGCTGGCCGTGGGGCTGATCAACGCGGTGGTGTCCACCATCGCCTTCACCCTGATCCTCTGGAACCTGTCCGGCCCCATGACCGTGCTGGGCCACGACATCCCGCGCGCCATGGTGTTCCTGGTGTTCATCTACGTGTTCCTGGCCACCTTGCTGGCCATCTGGATCGGCAAGCCGCTGATCCGCCTGAATTTCCTGAACGAAAAGCTGAACGCCGACTACCGCTACGCCCTGGTGCGGATACGCGAATACGCCGAAAGCATCGCGTTCTACCGGGGCGAGCCAGTCGAAGGCCGCACGCTGCGCCACTGGTTTGCCCAGGTCATCGGCAACACCTGGGCCATCATCCACCGCTCGCTGAAATTCCTGGGTTTCAATTTCGTGGTTTCCCAGACCGCCGTGGTGTTTCCCTTCATCATCCAGGCCAGCCGCTTTTTTTCCAAGCAGATCAGCCTGGGCGACCTGATCCAGACGGCCCAGGCTTTCGGCCAGCTGCAGGCCAATCTGTCGTTCTTTCGCAATGTCTACGACAGCTTCGCCACGTACCGCGCCACGCTGGACCGTCTGACCGGTTTTGACGCCGCCGTGGACGCCGCCCGCCAGATGCAGCTACCCCGCACAACCCAGGACGGCAGCCGGCTGGCCCTGAAAAACCTCACAGTCCGCCGGCCGGACGGCCATGCACTGCTGAAAGACCTGAACCTGGAAGTCGCGCCGGCCCAGGCAATCCTGGTGCGCGGGCCCTCGGGGGCGGGCAAGACCACCCTGCTGCGCACCATCGCCGGTATTTGGCCGCATGGCTCGGGCGAGATCATCCGCCCCGAGCAGGCCAGCCTGTTTCTGGCGCAAAAACCATATCTGCCCCTGGGCACACTGCGCGAAGCCTTGCACTACCCCCGGCCGGTCGCCGCCGGCCCGGACGGCCGGGACGAGGCCGTCCTGGATCAGATACAGCTGGGCCATCTGCGCGACCGCCTGGACGTCGCGGACGACTGGAGCCGCATCCTGTCGCTGGGCGAACAGCAGCGCCTGGCCTTTGGCCGTTTGCTGCTGGCCCGGCCGGACGCGGCCTTCCTGGACGAGGCCACGTCGGCCATGGACGAAGGGCTGGAAGACGCCATGTATCGCCTGCTGCGCGCCCAGTTGCCCGAGGCCCGGATCGTCAGCGTGGGCCACCGCAGCACCCTGCGCCGCCACCACGAAACCGAGCTGGTTCTGGAAGGCGACAACGGCGGCTGGCAGCTCAATCCAATCTCATTACAATAGCGCCCATGACCGCATACTATTTCCCCATCAAGCACCTGCACGTGACCGCCGTCGCCCTGAGCATCACGCTGTTTCTCATCCGGGCGTACTGGTCGATCACCGGAAACGCCCTGCTGCAGCACCGGCTGGTGCGCATCCTGCCGCACGTCATCGACACGGTGCTGCTGACCTGCGGGGTAATCCTGGCGGCCATGATCGGCCCCAACCAGCCCTGGATACTGACCAAGATCGTGCTGCTGGTCGCCTATATCGGCGTGGGCACCATCGCCATCAAGCGCGGCCGCACCACGCGGGGCCGCCTGGTCGCGGCCCTGATCGCGGCGGCGATCTTCGCGTATATCGTGGGCGTGGCGATGACCAAGGATTCCACTTCTTGGTTTTCGTTGCTGTGACCCTTTCGTTGCCGTGACCCTATAGGCTGCCCAGCAGCCACTGCACCAACAGGCTGCTGGCGGCCACCGACACCCAGACGCCCAGCCCCAGCAGCAGGGGACGCGCGCCCGCCAGCGCCATGCGGCGCAGGTCAGAGGACAGGCCGATGGCGGTCAGGGCCATGATGATCAAGAACTGCGCCGCCGCCTGCAAAGGCCCCAGCAGGACATCGGGCACCAGGCCCAGGGTGCGCGCGCCCGAAGCCGCCAGGAACCAGACGATGAACCAGGGGAATATCCGCGCCAGCGACACCCGGGTCTCGGCATGGCGGGCGCGCCAGGCCGTCCACAAGGCCAGCGCGATGCACACCGGAATGATCAGGGTGGCGCGGGTGAGTTTGACGATTGTGGCGATGTCGCCGGCGGCGCTGCTGTAGCTGTAGCCCGCAGCCACCACGGACGAGGTATCGTTGATGGCGGTGCCCGCCCACAGGCCGAAGCCCGCGTCGCTCAGGCCCAGCCCATGCCCCAGAAACGGAAACGCCAGGACGGCCACGATATTGAACAGAAAGATCGTGGAGATGGCCAGGGCGGTATCGTGATCGTCGGGCCGGATGATCGGGGCCGCCGCCGCGATGGCCGAGCCCCCGCAGATGGCGGTGCCCACCCCGATCAGCGTGCGCAGGGGGCCGGCGACCCCCAGACAGCGCCCCAGCCCCCAGGCGACGAGAAACGCCACGGCCAGGGTGACCAACGTGACCGACAGCGAAGACGCCCCCGTCAGCAGGATCTGGCCCAGGCTCAGGCCGAAGCCCAGGCCGATGATGGACCACTGCAGCACCTGGCGGCTGCTGTAGCCGATGCCCGGCACGAACAGCGGGGACACCCCCAGCAGGTTGCGCCACAACATGCCCAGCAGAATCCCCATGACGGGGCCACCCACCAGGGGAAACCAGGCGCCCAGCTGCCAGGCCACCAGCCCCAGGCCGGCGGCCAGGCCCACCCCGTACCAACGCGACGGCGCGCGCGGCCGGCCATCGGCCGCGGGACAGACGCCCACGCCCGCGGCGGGCAAAGGGCTGGGAACAGCGGAAATCGGCAACATGGACGGCTCGGCGGCAATGAGAAACAGGGACGATTCTAGTGAAATCTCATCAATCAATAAATTCAATAATCATGACGCATGGTATAAATAATTTTGATGTTTAAAACCACATGAAATGAACCGGAACCGCCATGATCGGACTCAGCCTGCGCCAACTGGAAGTCTTTGACGCCGTGGCCACGGCAGGCAGCGTGCGCCGCGCCGCGGAACACTTGCACTTGACGCAGCCCGCCGTCAGCATGGCGCTGGCCGAGCTGGAACGCCAGCTGGGCAGCACCCTGTTCGACCGCGAGCGCGGCCGCCTGCACCTGAACGCCCAAGGGGCCGAGCAACTGCCGCTGGCCAGGGAAATCCTGGAACGCCTGCAGGACATGCAGCGACGGCACCCCGATGCCCGCGGAGCGCTGAACGGCGCCCTGCGCATCGGGGCCAGCAACACCGTGGGCAATTATCTGGTGGGGGAACTCCTGGGCCCCATGGTGGCCCAACACCCCATGGTCGCCCTGCACCTGACGGTGGACAATACCCGGGACATCACGGGGATGCTGCTGAACCACGCCATCGACATTGCCTGCGTCGAAGGCCCGGTGCACCACGCCCAGCTGGACACCCTGCCCTGGCGCAGCGACGCGCTGGTGGTCTGCGCCGCGCCATCGCACCCCCTGGCCAGCGCCGCGCGGCTGCAGCCGCGCGACTTCGCCGATGCGCGCTGGATTCTGCGCGAACGGGGATCGGCCACGCGCAGCCTGACCGAACAAGCCCTGAGCGCCCTGCCCCCGGGCCGCATCCTGCTGGAACTGGGACAGATCGAAGCCATCAAGCAGGCGGTGATCGCGGGCCTGGGCATCGCCTGCCTGCCCTACGCCGCCACCCTGGACGCCGTGGCCACGGGCCGGCTGCGGGTGCTGCGCACCCCGTTTCTGCGGCTCGACCGGCGGTTGTCGATCCTGCTGCACCGCAGCCGATATCGCGGTACGCTGATCGAAGCCTTTTTGAATACCCTGGAGAACCAAGCCCATGCCCAAGACTAAATCCCCCCCGGCCGCCGCCCACGAAGCCTACGACGTCCGCGCCCTGGTTCTGCAAGGCGGCGGCGCGCTGGGGGCCTACCAGGCCGGTGTCTACCAAGGCCTCCACGAAGCCGGCATCGCCTTGACCGATCTGGCCGGGATTTCCATCGGCGCCCTGAACGCCGCCATCATCGCGGGCAACCCCATCGAAAAGCGCGTCGAGCGCCTGCAGCAGTTCTGGGACACGATCTGCCAGCCCTATACCGGCCCCGGCAGCAACGCCCTGGCCGAATCCAGCTGGTTCCAGATCAACGACCTGGCGCGGCAGTTTCTGGGCGCCCTGCACGCCGGCAGCGCCCTGCTGGTCGGGCAAAAGGGGTTTTTCCATCCCCGGTTCCCGCCCGCCGTCCTCGCGGCCTCGCTGGACCCCGCCCGCGTGGGCCACTACGACACCCGTCCCCTGAAAGAAACGCTCGAATCGCTGTGCGACTTCGACCGCATCAACGACGGCGGGCTGCATGTCTCGGTGGGCGCCGTGAATGTGCGCACCGGCAATTTCACCTATTTCGACAATCGCAAAACCCGCCTGGCCGCCGAGCACTTCATGGCGTCCGGGGCCCTGCCCCCCGCCTTCCCGGCCATTGAAATCGACGGCGAATACTACTGGGACGGCGGCCTGGTCTCCAATACGCCGCTGGCGAAAGTCCTGCAGCAGCGCCCCGAGCGCGACACCCTGGTGTTCCAGGTGGATTTATGGTCGGCGCGCGGGCCGGTGCCGCGCAACATCAGCGAAATCAGCGACCGCGTCCAGGACATCCGCTATTCCAGCCGCACCCGGCTGATCACCGAAGAAATGCGCGCCCACCGCAAAATGCAGCGGCTGCTGCGCCAGGTGCTGGATCGCGTGCCCGCCGAACAGCGCGACAGCGACCCCGCCTGCAGGCAGGCCGCCGAGCTGGCCTGCGCGGCACGCAGCAACATCATCCACCTGATCTACCGGGACAAGGCCTACGAGCAGCATTTCCGCGATTTCCAATTCGGGCCGGCCACCATGCGCGAGCACTGGGCCGCCGGGCTGCAGGACATCCGCGACACCCTGGCGCATCCGCGCTACCTGGCGATGCCGAACAACGCGACGGGTTTCGTGACGCACGACGTGCACCGCGACGAAATCGAGGAAAAAATGGGCTCGGGGAACTGAGCCCGCCCATACGGGGCTTCAGGCTTTCGGGCGGCGTCCCAGCACGATGGCCGCCGCCGCCACCAGAATCGTGCCCGCCACCTGCAGCACCGTGATGGGCTCGCCCAGAAACGCCCAGGCCAGAAACAGGATGGACACCGGGCCCAGCAGGCCCAGTTGGGCCGTCAGAGGCGCCCCGATGCGGGCGACCGACCACATGATCATGAAAGTGGGCAGCACGGTATTCACCGTGGCATGGATAAAAGACAAGCCGTAGACCGGCCAGGCCCGATCCAGGCCGGCCAGCCCCTTGACCAGGAAAAAATGCGCCATCGTGACCCCCGCCGACACCGTCATGGCGTAGGCGGTCAGGCGCGTCGCGGTGACACGCTCGATGATTTCGCCCGAGCCGATCAGGTACAGGGCATAGGAAAATGCGGCCCCCAGCACAAAAGCCGACCCCAGAATGACGTGCTCGCCCGCGATGGACAGGTCGCCCCAGAACACCAGCGCCACCCCGCCATAGGCCAGGGCCATCGCCAGCCACTGGCGCGCGGCGATCGGTTTTTTCAGGAATAGCGCTGAAACCAGCAGGACGAAGGTGGGGGCGAGAAACAGGATCAGGCGCTCCAGCCCGGCGGTGATGTACTGCAAACCCAGGAAATCCAGGAAACTGGACAAGTAGTAGCCGATAAAGCCCAGCACGGCGATGCGCAGGGCGTCCGCCGCCCGCAGCCGGGGGATCAGGCCGCGCCGGGCGCGGCGGGCCTGGAACCCGGCGATCACCAGGAAAAACGGCAGGGCCAGCAGCATGCGAAAACCGATGACGTCCAGGGCGTCGACCCCCTGCGCGTACAGCAGCTTGGCCACGATGGCCTTGGCGGAAAACAGGACGGCGCCCAAGCCGGCCAGTACGAAACCCACCCAGAACAGGCGGCGTGAAATTTCCGCCATTATTTAATTGCCTAGTCAGATATTGTTGGGGTAGAATTTTAACATGCAAGAAACCAGTTCCTCGTCCTCCCGCCCGGCTGGCGGCTGCTGCTTCTATGGGCAAACCCCCAGCGATCTGGCCCCGGACGGCAACGTCGGCCTGCTGATCCGGCACCTGAACGGGCTCCTCCACCGGATCATCGACCTGGATACCCTGCCCCTGGGCCTGACGGCCAACCAGTGGCGCCCCCTGCTGCTGATCAAGCACAAAAACATCGACACGCCCGCCGAACTGGCACGCGCCATCGGGGTCGACACCGGCGCCATGACGCGCATGCTGGATCGCCTGGAAGCCAAGGGTTTCCTGCACCGCGAGCGCTGCCGCGCAGATCGCCGCGTGGTCAAGGTCGCGCTCACAGACACGGGCCACACCCTGGCGGATCAAATCCTGCCCATCATCGCCGGGGCGCTGAACCTGCATCTGCAAGGGTTCTCGGATGACGAAATCCATGCCCTGCTGGTCTTGCTGCGGCGCATGATCCGCAACGGCGAACACCACCTGCAATCCGCCAGCGAAGCCAGCCGGGAATAAGCCGGACGACCAGCGCGACCGCCCAGGCGCCGCCTCGGGCGTTTTTTGTTCTTTATAATTGCCTAGTCAGATAATGACCACATCAATAACTTTCAGCTTGCTGTCAGCATGAAACCTTATCTCCCCCTGCTACTGGCCCTGGCGCTGTCGGCCTGCGCCCCCATGGATCCCGGCGCGCCCCAAGTGGCGGCGCTGTCCGGCGAAACCCTGGCCCTGAACCCGGACGGCGCTGTCTCCTGGCCGAACGACGATTGGTGGACCCGCTACCAGGATGTCCAGCTGAACCAGTTGATCGACCAGGCGCTGGCGGGCAACCCCGGCCTGCAGGCCGCCGCCGCGCGCGTGCGCGCCGCCCAGGCCGCCGCCCGCGGCGCCCGCGCCGTGCAATGGCCCCAGGTCAACGCCAACTACCACCTGACCCGCGAGCGCCTGAGCGAGAACTACATCTACCCGCCCCCGCTGGGCGGGTCGTACCAAAGCGACACGGGCCTGACCCTGCAATTGGATTTCAACCCCGACCTGTGGGGCCGCCAGGCCGCCCTGTCCCAGGCGGCCAGAACGCGGGCCGCCGCCGCCGAAGCCGCCCGCCAGCAGGCCCATACCCTGATTGTCTCGGCCGTGGCGCAGGCGTATTTCCAGCTGCAGAACGCCCAGGCGCAGTCGGCGGCCATCGAGGCCATCGTGGGGAAACTGCAAGAGGCCCTGGACATCACGCGGGATCGCTACCGCAACGGCCTGGGCATCCAGGTCGATGTGGATCAGGCGGATTCGGCGGTATCGTCGGCCCGGGTGCAGCTCAGTCAGGCGCGCAACAACGCCCAGCTGATGCATCACCAGCTGGCGGCGCTGCTGGGCAAGTCGCCGGGCCAGTTACCCGTGCCCGCCCCGACCCCCTACCAGACGATTCCCGCCCAAGCGCCGGCCCCCCTGCCGGTCGCCCTGCTGGGGCGCCGGGCCGACATTGCCGCCGCCCGCCTGCAGGCCGTGGCCGCCGGAGCGGAAATCTCCGCCGCCAAGGCGGACTTCCTGCCCAATATCAGCCTGTCGGCCGCCGCCGGCTATCTGTCCCTGGGGATGGATCAGTTGTTTCGCAGCCGCAGCGAACAATACAGCGCCGGCCCGGTCATCACCCTGCCGATTTTCAATGCGGGGGCCTTGAACGCCCAACTGGCCGGCCGCCGCGCGGCGCGCGACGAGGCCATCGCGCAGTACAACGAAACCGTGCTGGGCGCGATCCGCGAGGTGGCCGACGCCCAGGCGTCGATCCAGTCGCTGCATACCCAGATCCAGCACCAGGAAGCCAGCCTGAAGGCGATTACCTCGGCCTACGACGTGGCCCTGCAGCGCTACAAGGCGGGGCTGGGCAATTTCGTGCAAGTGCTCATGGCCCAAAGCGAGGCCCTGAAGCAAACCGTACAAACCACCGACCTGCACGCGCAGGCCTACATCCTGGACGTGCAGCTGGCCAGCGCGCTGGGCGGGGGCTACCAGGCGCCCGCGGCGGACACCGCTGCCCATTCTTTCCAGCCCATTCACCAATAAATCGACACGCACCATGACCGCAAGCAGCAAACATCCCGGTAAACAGCGCACGCGCCTGCTCATCATCGCCACAGGCTTCTTTGTCCTGATCGGCCTGGCCTACGGGGCCTGGTGGGTGGGGTTCGCCGCGCGCTACGAGTCCACCGACGACGCCTACGTGCACGGCGACCTGGTGTCGGTCAGCGCCCAGATACCCGGCACGGTGATCGCCATCGGGGCGGACGATACCGATGCGATCAAACAGGGCGACCTGCTGATCAGCCTGGACGGCAGCGACACTGAAATCGCCCTGGCCCAGGCCCGGGCCGCCCTGGCGCAAACCGTGCGCCGCACCCAGACGCTGTTCGTGCAAAACGACGCGCTGGCCGCCGATGTGGCGGTGGGACAAGCCAATGTCGAACAGGCGGAGACCCAGCTGCACAAGGCGCAAAACGACCTGCAGCGGCGCAACAGCCTGCGCGGCTCCGGCGGCGTCAGCGGCGAAGAACTGCTGCACGCCCAGGTGGCGGTGAAATCCGCCCAGGCCAGCCTGGCCCAGGCCCGCGCCGGTCTGGCCGCCGCGCGCGCCACCCTGGCCACCAACCAGGCCCTGACCCACGGCAGCACCGTCGCCAGCCACCCCGATGTCCAGCAGGCCGCCGACCAGCTGCGCCAAGCCTGGCTGGCGCACAGGCGCACGCAAGTCGCGGCGCCGGTCGGCGGCATGGTGGCGCAGCGCACCGCCCAACTGGGCCAGCGCATCCAGCCGGGCACCCCGCTGATGACCCTCGTCCCCCTGGAAAACCTGTGGGTGGAGGCCAACTTCAAGGAAAACCAGCTGCACGGCGTGCGGCCCGGGCAAACGGCCACCCTGGTGTCCGATCTGTACGGCGACGATGTCGTCTATCACGGCATCGTGCAAGGCATCTCGGCGGGCAGCGGCGGAGCCTTCGCCCTGCTGCCCGCGCAAAACGCCAGCGGCAACTGGATCAAGATCATCCAGCGCGTGCCGGTGCGCATCCGCCTGGATCCCAAGGAACTGCAGGCCCACCCCCTGCGCGTGGGCCTGTCCATGACCGCCAAGGTGAAGCTGGACAGCGCCACGGCGGCCGACACCGCCCTCCCCCCGGCCGACACCCGCCAAAGCACCCCGATCTACGGGCATGATCCCGCGGAAGTCGACACCCTGATCCAACGCATCATTCAGGAAAATCTGGCCCCATGAGCACGGCAGCCTCATCGCAAGCAGACGCGGCCGGCCCGGCGCCGGCGCCCAACCCCCACGCGAAGCAGCCGCCCGAAAGCGGCTACCCCCCGCTGGAGGGCAGCGCCCGCGCCTTCGGCACGATTGCCGTTTCGGCGGCGGTCTTCATGAATGTGCTGGATTCTTCGATCGCCAACGTGTCGATCCCCACGATTGCCGGGGATCTGGGCGTCAGCAGCACCCAGGGCACCTGGGTGATCACCTCGTTTGCCGTGGCCAACGCCATCACGGTGCCACTGACCGGGTGGCTGACCCAATACTTCGGGCAGGTGCGGCTGTTTGTCATCTCGACCCTGCTGTTCGTCCTCAGCTCCTGGCTGTGCGGCTTTGCCTGGTCATTTGAATCCCTGGTGTTCTTCCGCGTGCTGCAAGGGGCCGTGGCGGGGCCCATGATCCCCCTGTCGCAATCCCTGATGCTGGCCAGCTATCCCAGGGCCAAGGCCGGGATGGCCCTGGCCCTGTGGTCCATGACCATTCTGGTGGGTCCGATTGCCGGGCCGCTGCTGGGCGGCTGGATCTCGGACAATTACGACTGGTCCTGGATTTTCTACATCAATGTCCCGGTGGGCCTGCTGGCCGCCTGGGGCTCCTGGCAGGTCTACAAGACCCGCGAATCCCGGCGCATCCGCCTGCCCATCGACCGCATCGGCCTGGTGCTGCTGGTCGTCTGGGTGGGGGCCCTGCAAATCATGCTGGACAAGGGCAAGGATCTGGACTGGTTCGCCAGCCCGCTGATCTGCGCCCTGGCGGTGATTTCCGTCATCACCTTCGTGTATTTCGTGATCTGGGAGCTGACGGCCAGCCACCCGGTGGTGGACTTGACCCTGTTCATGCAGCGCAATTTCACCACGGGCACCATCGCCCTGTCCGTGGCCTACGGCCTGTTCTTCGGCACGGTGGTGCTGCTGCCCTTGTGGCTGCAGAGCACCATGGGCTACACCGCCACCTGGGCCGGTGTGGCCGCCGCCCCGGTGGGCATCCTGGCGATCATCCTGTCGCCGGTGGTGGGCAAGCTGCTGGCGCGCCACGACCCGCGCATCATCGCCACCACGGCCTTCCTGATTTTTTCCCTGATCAGCTACATGCGGGCGCAATACAACACCCAGGTGGATCTGTTCGGCGTGATGCTGCCCACCTTCATCCAGGGGGCGGCCATGGCGGCCTTCTTCATCCCGCTGACCACGATTTCCCTGTCCGGCCTGAACCCGGAGCGCATCCCCGCCGCCGCCGGCCTGACCAACTTCTTCCGCCTGGTCTGCGGGGCCTTCGGCACGTCGATCACCACCACGCTGTGGGAAGACCGCGCCATCCTGCACCATGCTCGCCTGACCGAAGTGGCCCGTCCCGGGGAACCCGCATTCGACCACATCATCAACGGCATGGGCAACCTGGGCATCAGCCGGCAAAAAGGGGCCGCGCTGCTGGATCAAGTAATCAACCAGCAGGCCTATACCATATCGGCCACCGACTTTTTCTTTGCCTCCGCGATCATCTTTCTACTGCTGATCGGCCTGATCTGGCTGGCCCGGCCCAAGACCGCCAGCCACGGCGGCGGGGCCGCGGCGGGGGCGCATTGAAGGTGCATTGAGGGTGCTTTGAGCCCATGACAGCGCCGCATGCGCCGGCGTGCCGCCCCGACGGGTTGAAAAACCCGCTGATCGGCACGGGCGGCATGGGCGGGGCCCGCGCCGCATTGACATCTTTGTCCTCGGTGGGCTAGTGTCCTGTTTGGTTAGTTCGTGTATTCAGATTCGGATGCCTGGGCTTGTCAGACAAGGCGCAAACCGCAGCGATAGCCAGTGCTATCTCGAGGATTTGCAACGCAGTATGGCGAGCCCAGGCGCCGAAGATGAGTATTTGAATTAGCCAAACAGGACACTAGATTCAAACCCCCACCTGTCGTGCCGGCCAGCGGGTTTGGCGCCGCCTGGGCCGTCGTCAAACCACCGCAATCAAGCGCTTTCATTCCATGGAAAAAATCCGTCTGGACAAATGGCTATGGGCCGCCCGCTTCTATAAAACACGCAGCCTGGCCGCCCACGAGATCGGCGCGGGCCGCGTTCAGGTCAATGGCCAGATCATCACCAAGCCCGCGCGCGACGTCGGCGCGGGCGACCTCATCCGGGTACGCAAGACCGGCCTGGACATCGAAGTCGAGATCCAGGCCATCAGCGCCGTTCGCGGCCCGGCCACCCGGGCGGCCCTGCTGTACCAGGAAACCCCCGAAAGCGTCGCGGCCCGCGCCCTGGCCGCCGAACAGCGCCGCCTGGCCCCCGAACCCGCCCTGGGCCAGTCCACCGGCCGCCCCACCAAGCGCGACCGTCGCCTGATCGACCAAATACGCGGACGGTAAATCCCGCATGCGCGGGATTGCCTCGTCCGGCCGGAGCCCATAGTCTTTTGCCATTTACGACCCCCTAAATGAGGCAAAGCATGGCAATCGACATTATTGATGAAAACTATTACCGCATCATGAACCCGGACGTGGCGCAAGCGGTCGACGCGGGCATCGGCACCCTGCGCCAGCACTTCGAGCTGTACGGCATGCAGGAAAATCGCCAGGCGGTCGAATGGTTCAACCCCGTCCAGTACCTGACCGCCTACGCAGACGTGGCGGCCGCCATACAGAACGGGCTGACCAACGCATACCAGCATTTTCTGAATTTCGGCATCAACGAAGAACGCGCGCCCATCGCCGGTTTCGACGCGGACTACTATCTGAGCCAAAACCAGGATATTGCGCAGCAGATCGAATCGGGGCAATTTTCTTCGGCGGTGTACCATTTCATCCACTACGGAATCAACGAAATCCGCAACTACAACCCAGAATTCAACCTGGTGGACTACGTGAACAGCCATGTGGACGTCGCCGATGCCATCAACAGCGGGGCATGGTCGCCGCTGCACGTCTATCTGCAGCAAACCAACAGCCTGGTGCCCATTCCCACGAACCCAAGCCTGCCAGACACCGGCCCTGTTCCCGAGATAGACGCCGCCTTGATCGACGCCATCATGCTGGATCTCGCCGATCTGCTGGCCTCCATGCCCATCCCCTTCGATCCGACCGATCTGCAGCAACAGATCCTGAATTCCGGTCTGGTCACCCCGGACAAGGTGGGGCCGGATGGCCTGTACGATCCCGAACCCCTGGTCATCTTCGTGCTTGAATACTTTGGGATGCCCCAGGATTTCATCGACATCGCCCTGGGCACGCTCCATCAACCCGCTATCGCCTGATCCATTATTTTGGCAAGTTTTGGCAAAACCAATCCGCCATTTGCACTAGCAAAAAAATCTGTGTTATAGTTTCGCTTCTTCGCAGTTCCCCGATAGCTCAGTCGGTAGAGCGACGGACTGTTAATCCGCAGGTCCCAGGTTCGAGCCCTGGTCGGGGAGCCAAAAATACCGAAAAGAATCAAGCGCTTAGGTCGAAAGACTTAAGCGCTTTTTTTCTTATGTATCCCCCTCGGAATGGTCGGTGTCCCGCGCCTGTCCCAAAACCCGAAGTTTGGGGCATGTGGTTCCCTTGTATACCATCAGCTTGGCCTTGATGGCGCGGTCTTGCCTGCGCTCCCTCTCCTGAACAACACACCTGAATGGGCTGATGTTTGTCCAGCAAGGCGATGAACACCCAGGCGCTGGTCTGTCGTTAAACTCATCAAGCGGGGTATATCAGAGTTTGCCTGTAATACGCAAAAAGCGTAGGATTAAATCCTACAAATTCCAACAGGGAGCCGGCCATGCGTTCGACTCAACAATTCAGCATTACGCTGCCAAATGAAATGGCCGATGTGGTCAAGGCCAAGGTTGCCGCCGGCGAGTACGCCACGGAAAGCGAGGTCATCCGGGACGGCCTGCGCACGCTTTTAGCGCGCGACCGCGCCATGGAGGCCTGGCTGCGCGAGCAAGTCGTCCCGGCCGCCCAGGCGCTCAAGGCCGCGCCGGAAAGCGCGCTGTCCGCCGATCAGGTGCGTGAGCACCTGGTGAAGAAGCGCCGCAGCCGCACGGGTACGGATAAGGCGTGAGCTACACCGTTCAATTTGCGCCGCAAGCCCTGGCGCAGCTTGATGCGATTGAAGACTATATCGCGCACGCCGGCTCGCCACGCGCGGCGGCGCGCTACGTCGATGCCATCGTCACCTATTGCGAGAGCCAGGTGACATTTCCGCACCGTGGCATCCAGCGCGATGATCTGCTGCCGGGGCTGCGCATCACGCACTATCGGCACAGCGCCATCATTGCCTTTCTCGTAGACGATAAAGCCAACACCGTGTCGATCATCGGCGTGTTTTACGGCGGGCAGGACTACGAAACCGTGTTGCCCGACCTGTCCGACGAATAGCTATTTTTACGAGGCGGAAACGCCGCGCCCCAAGCATGGCCGATGACGTGATCGGACGCACTTGGGATCGGCCCATGCCGGACACGGCCCGCGCCGCGTGCGACTGTTGAGCTGTCGGCCCCAAGGCGGAATACGACTTGGGGCCGATTTGGATTGAGGCCCGCCGCGCCCCGGTCACATCGGGGGGGGCAGCGGGCCGGCTTGTACAGCCTTCGATGGGCCGGCAAGCCGTCCGGCACTCGTAAAAAAGCACCTATCGGAATAGCTTGCGGTGAGCATCTTTCGCCTTGCGGGCTTCGGAGCGGTCAATCGACATGCCAAGACTTGCGATGTCATCTGCCATTGCAGTACCCAATAAAAGTGGCCCCACCAGAGCAAGGCCAGAAGCAGAAAATTATCTTGTATTTGATACTATATTTCAGTATCATAAACCCATGAAAGCCAAACAACGCAAAACGCTGGAGTTGATCTTTTCCAGACCAACCCCGGCAGGGGTGAAATGGAGTGATGCAGCATCGCTACTCACCGAGCTTGGCGCTGAAATTACCGAACGAGAAGGCTCCCGTGTTGCTGTTTTCCTGTTTGGGCGGGTGAAAGTTATGCATCGCCCTCACCCATCCCCCGACATGGACAAAGGCGCTGTGGCATCCATCCGAAAATGGCTTGAAGAAAACGGAGTGAAACCATGAAGAACACCATGACGATCGGCGGTCAGCAGGCCGTCATTACCTACGACCCGGACATTGAAATGTTCCGGGGTGAATTTGTGGGCCTGAATGGCGGCGCGGACTTCTATGCTGCGGATGTTGCGGGACTGCATCGTGAGGGTGAAGCGTCCCTTAGCGTATTTCTTGACGAGTGCGCGAAGCACGGGGTTGAGCCTCGCAAGAATTTTTCAGGAAAATTCGTTTTGCGAATCGCCCCTGAAGTTCACGAGGCGGCCACTACTGCCGCAGCAGCCAGCGGCGAGAGCCTAAACCAATGGGTCGCTGACGCCATTCGGAAGGCTGCATATACGTGAAAATAGCCGCCCGTAGGCGGCAGTAAAAGCACTGATGCTCATTCGCTAAAACAGCTGCCCTGCATGATAACAAGCAGTACGACGGCGACAATGGCGGCCGTCATCGGTCATACGGGCCAGCGGCACCGCGATGACATAACGGGCCAGGCCAGACCAGCCGGCTCCTTTTGCAGGGACAACGCTGCTGGTGGGAAGCGCCAGGCTCAAAGGCTTGGGTTCCGGGCAAGCAGATCGAAAGACGTCATACCAACCCCAACTCGTCCAGCATGACGGCAAGTTGCTGGCGTTCCGCTCCATCCACAGCCATGAGTGGCAGTGGCAGGCTGGGTGACGGCACCAGGCCACGTAGTTCGGCTGCCGCAGCGATGACGCGCAGGCTCCCGCCGTACTTGCCAAACAGCGCCCACAACGGCTTGAGGCGATCCGAAAGCCTCATGGCTTCTTCTGCATTGCCTGCCTGGGCCGCCCGCGTGATAGTCACCGCCACTTTGGGAAACAACCCGCCAATCACCGAGTACCAGGCTTCGCAGCCGGCATTCAGGCCTATTCCGGCGCAGGCGTCCCCGCTGATTCCGATCGTGACATGCGAAGGGATCATGCCCCGCAGATGATCGACGCGCGCCTTGGCTGCCACGGGATCGGCCGGCACGCCGGGGATCTTGATCGAGCGCACGTTCGGCAACTGCGCGATACGACCATGAAGCTCGTCGGTGAACTGGAAGTGGGTGGTGCCAGGGTTGTCGTACACACACAGCGGCACCGACAGTTGGCGTGTGACGGCTTCATAGAGTCCGAAAACCTCATCGCCAGTCAACTTCTGATAGGACACCGGTGCCAGCAATACGCCGCTGGCGCCCGCTCTCTGCGCGTCATCGGCCAAGGCAAGTACATCACGCGCACGCACGGCGCCAATGCCGACGATCACTGGGGTACCACCGGCATGTTCAACCGCGAGCCGTGCCACCCGTGCCCGTTCGGCTATCGTGAGATAGGCATAGCTGCCAGTTGAGCCGAGGGCGCAGATGGAATCCACCCCGGCAGTAGTCAATCGTTGAACCAAAGAAGCAAATGCCGCCTCGTCGATACAATCCCCACTGATTGGGGTGAGGGGAAATGCACTGAGGCCAGCAAACATGCGTGAACTCCTTTATTGATGCCGATGGGCGGAGGAAAACAGGCGGTTCATGTACCTGTACCGCCATGTTCAGGTTAATATCGTCATGAGTGTAATTATACATTGGCATAGGACAATGATAAAGATTGCAGGGAAGACCGCCATTGAAATATCGGAGAGCATCCGCACACTGATGCGGAACGGCGAGCTGCGGCCTGGGGACTCGTTGCCGCCTGTGCGCGAGCTGGCGGAAATGCTTACGGTCAACCGCAATACGGTCGCGGCCGCCTACCAGCGGCTGGTGAAGACAGGCATTGCGCTGACCCAGGGCCGCTTAGGAACCACCCTATGCGAACCGCCCCGCGCGGGAGAGCAGGAAGGTTTGAGCGTGGGAACGGCGTTGATCGACCTGGCCGATGGCAATCCTGATCCACGATGGTTGGCTGATGTGACGACTGTGCTGGCCGACTGCCTGCCCAAGCCGTTCCTTTACGGCGAGGACACGATCCTTCCGGCTCTTCGCCAGTTGAGTGAAAAATGGCTCGGGCCAGACTGTCCTGCCCGGTGGACGCTTGAATTGACTCACGGGGCGGTTGACGCCATTGAGCGCTTGGTTGCCGCTCATCTGGTGCCAGGCGACAGAATGGCCGTGGAAGATCCCTGTTTTCTTGGCACGATCAACGCAGTGCGCCTAGCGGGAATGCAGGCGGTGGGTGTGGAAATGGATGAGGCCGGGATGCAGCCGGATGCGCTGGCGGCAGCCTTGGACAAAGGCGCGCGCGCGGTACTGCTCACTCCCCGCGTCCACAACCCAACGGGTTGGAGCCTGTCCAAGCGCCGCGCAGAAGCACTGAAACACGTCCTCGCGAGGCACCCGGATGTGCTGGTCATCGCCGATGACCATTTCGCCCTGCTCGCCGAAACACCGTATCACTCCGCCATCCCTGCCTCGACAGCGCATTGGGCACTGGTGCGCTCTGTTTCCAAGGGCTTGGGGCCGGATTTGCGCCTTGCTTTCGTGGCCTGCGATTCCGAGACAGCGGAAAGACTGCAAACGCGGCTGGCGCCCGGAATGACGTGGGTGAGTCATATCTTACAAGCCATTGTAGTCGCCTGTTTGACCTCCGAGGAAGTGCGGCAGCAGTTCAATCGTGCCCGTGAGGCATATGCGAGCCGCCGCAACGAACTGCGTACCGCCTTGTTGGCACAGGAGATCGACGTGTCACCAAGTTCAGGAGGATTCAACGTATGGGTGCCGTTACCCAAAGCTGAGAAGGATGTTGCCTATGCACTGGCCAAGAGGGGCTGGCTGGTTCGGTTGGGTAGCGTATTTGATGTGCAAGGCGAGTGTCGGGCCATCCGCGTCACTGCATCCAAGTTGCAGGATGGGCAGGCACAGCGTTTTGCTCTTGATCTGAAGGCTTGTCTTAGCTCGTAAACCATACAGGACAGCGGCTTACACGGCACCAGCGCCGAGCGAGAACCCTATGCCGTCATTCAGCATCGCGTCGCGCCCACCAGCGAGCATGACATTACGCCGGTAGACACCGGCTGCGCGCTGGTCGTCGGCCTCCGGGCGATAGATCACGCAATGCGGGCGCAGGCTGAACATGCAGCGGCGCGGCCTTGATTTTTTGTTCAGCCTGCCAAATGTCATGAGCAGTTTGTTCCGCTACCCGCAACGAATCCTTGTTCAAAAAAGGCTTTCAATCCTTTATACCGGGATGTCTTTATCATGATTGATTGCATCGTGTAGCGCATCAGATATCAAATCACATTTACCGCCTTGGGCTTGGCGGTAGTTTTTCAACGCAGACAAACTTTGGCTACCAGACCCCCAGCACTTCCGCAGCTTCGCGCTGTTTCGGCCCACGGGCCTCGATCAGTTCGTTGACGGCAAGCGCCGGGCGTGCTGTCGACGTAAACTGCCCAAAAAGGTCTACACTCCAAAAGATGAACAATCCGACATCAATGAGCAACCCGGCATGACGGTTACCATCTACGGCATCAAGCACTGCGACACAATGAAGAAGGCCTTTGCGTGGCTTGGTATGCAGGGTGTTGATTTCACATTCCACGATTATCGCGTCGCGGGCATCACCCGCGCCGAGGTCGCCGCGTGGGTTGCCGAAGCAGGGCTCGACAAGGTGCTGAACAAGGCGAGCAAGACATTTCGCGCCCTGCCCGAAGTGGCACGCGACGGTCTGGATGAAGCCAGAGCGATCGACTTGATGGCCGCGGAGCCGACGATGATCAAGCGCCCGGTGCTGGCGACGCCGCACGGCATCGAGGTCGGTTTCAAGCCCGAGCGCTACGCAACGATTTTCGGGCGTTGAGCGCGGCGGGCCGCGCAAGCCCTCGCCGATGCCGTCGAAAAAACGGGGCGCAAATCCCGCTGGCCTATTTCAGCATGAATGCCTCAAAAAACCGGCTCAACGCGGCATGGTCATCCAGCGGCAAAAGATTGGCGATGTGCTGATCGGGGCGCACCACCACCATGCAGCCCTGCGCGCGATCGACGCCATACTGTTCAAAAACGTCGTAGGTCTCGTTTGTCTGGAAAACCTTTTCGTAATCGCGCAGGCCGTATTTTCCTTTTGCGGGCCAGAGGAAATCCGGCATCTGCTCGATGGCCAGATCTTGCTGCTGAAAGACGGCATAGACATCAATCACCGAGTCGATGTCCGCCCCGGCCGGGGTATATTGCCTCACCGGCGAGGTCTCCGCATCCGCCAGGAACGCGATCAACCGCGCCGACTTCGAGGCGGCGTCCAACGGGCTGCGCGCATCGCCGAAAATGAATATCCGCCAGCGGCCATCCGCCTTGTTCAGGTGCCCCAGTGGCACCGGACACCCATCCGCCACGCGCACGGCCTGCGCGGAACGAAAGCGCTGCCCGACCGGGAGCCCATCCGCCAAGGCCTGATGCCGGTGCCCCGCGCACAGCCAGGACTCGTCATAGCCAATCGAGGTGCCGGCGATGAATCCGTTCTGGCGGGCGATGAAGTGTTCAATCTCGGCGGTGCCGGTTTTCGCCGATGCGGCGTCTTTGCCGGCGCTGGGGCGCGTGGCGACCAGCGCCGACATTTCTCGATCCGCGTCGATCAGCATGAAAGCCACCTTGCGGCGCTCGGCCGCGTATGTCCGCAGCAATTTCGGGTGCGATTTTCCCCGCAGCACCGCCGCCAATTTCCAACCCAGATTAAAGGTGTCGGGCAGCGAGGTATTCAGGCCCCATCCCCCTTTCGGACTGTGCGTGTGGCAGGCGTCGCCCGCGACAAAGGCGCGGGGGATCAGATCGCCCGGACTGCCCGCCGGGACGTCGTCAAAACGCTCGGCCACGCGCTGTCCAACTTCATAAATGGACCACCAAGCGACCTCCTTGACCGCCAACTGATACGGATTCATGATCCGCTGGGCCCTGGCGATCAGGTCATCGACACCCAGTTCCAGCTGAGAAGCGCGCTGATCCTTGCCCAACAGGTCGAGTTCGACGTACAGACGAACCAGATAGCCGCCCTCGCGCGGCACCACCATCACCGCGCCGTGATCCTTCGACTGGATGAAGCTCTTTACCCGAATATCCGGGAAATCCGTCACCAGCAGCACATCCATCACGCCCCAGGCTTTGTTGGCCGAGTCGCCTTGCAATTCGATTCCGAGGCACTTGCGCACCGCGCTGCGGGCGCCATCGCACCCCACCACATAGCGGGCCTGGATGGTTTCAACCTTGCTGGATTGGCCGGCATCGTTGCGCTCGAAGATCGCGGTGATGGGATATGCCTGCAAATCCTGGGTCAAGTCCCGATCCACCGTCAATTCCAGCAGGCGGCGGTTGTAATGCGGCACCAGATGCGTGACGGAATGCGCCATGCCATCGAGCAGGATGTCGTGCAAGCGCGCCTGGTTGACCACCCCGTGGGTGAACTCGGACAGCCCCAGCCGCGCATCCGCCACTTTGTGCGCGCGCTTGATCCGCTGCGGATTCTGCGCATCCGGTTCCCAGAAGGCATTCTGGTGCAACGGATAGGCTTCCTTCACCAGCCGTTCGCTGCTGTTGAAGGCTTCCATGATTTCCATGGTGCGGCAGGAAATCCCATCCGCCTGACCGAACAGCATCGGCCCGGGCTTCTGCTCGACGATGCAGGTCTTGATATCGGCGAAGTCCGCCAATTGCCGCGCCAGCGCCAGGCCCGCCGGGCCGCAGCCGACGATCAGCACATCGACCGCTTTCGGCAGATCAAGCAGCGGCGGCGGCAGTGCGGGCTCACGCGCCTCGTCGGACACCTGATAATTGCCGGGTTTGAAACCGTTCAAATGGTATTGCATGGATCAGCTTCCTTGTCTCCCGTTGTTGGAAGCAACATGGTAGGGCACGGCGGCGAACCGCTAAATGCAGTTTTCGTCGTTAAGCTTGTACTTTTCGCAAGGTTCTGCTGTGGCCCGCCGCCGCGCCCGGTAGTCGGTCGGCGGCATGCCGACATGGCGGCTGAAAAATCGGGAGAAGTAGGCTGGATCACGAAAGCCCAGGGCGAAGCATATCTGGTTGACCGACTGGCCGCTGTGCAGCAGCAGGCGTTTGGCTTCCTGCAACTGGCGCTCGAAAATCAGCTGCTTGGACGATATGCCCGCCAGGCGCCGGCAAATCAGGTTGAGCCGCGCGGTGGTCAGGCCCAGCGCGTCGGCATAGCGGCGCAATGGCCAGTGTTCGATGTAGCAGGCTTCCACCAGCTGGTTGAAACGGTGAAACTGCAGCAGGTCATGGGCCGGTGCCAGGCTGTCGCGCTGCGGCCATTCGGCCAGATACAGCAGTTTGGACAGGATCAATCGCAGCAAGGCCAGGAGGTTGGCCTCACGGCCATCGCGCCGGCTGGCGAATTCGTCGGCCACCTGCTGGAACAGGGGCGCCAGGTGCGCCGCAACGCGGGCGGCCTCGTCCCGCTGCTCGCCCAGGCTGACGCACAGCGGCTGGTTCAGCCGGGGGGACAGAACGGGTTCGCCTTCGAACAGTTGCCAGACCAGTTGCTGGCGCACAGTGACAACCTGGCCTTCGCTGGCGGCATCGGTGACGAAGGCGTGGGGGACGCCAGGCGGCGTGAGGAAACACAACGGCCCTTCCAGGCGATATGGGCGATCGTCCAGGTAAAGATGGACATGCCCGTTGTGGATGTAATGGAGCTGGAAGTAGCGGTCATGACGATGCACCGCCACGCTGCGGCCAAAGAATTCAGAGAGGCGGCCATGGCCATCATAGTGAAAGTCGGCATCGGCGTAGCGCTGGTCGTAGGCTTGCCCAAGGTCGAGAACCGGGATACCGGCAAGCGGTTGCCCGGACACCACGCGGCCCAAACCCTATTTCTTCAACGGGCAGCTGCTGAACCCCAGCAGCCGGTACAGGGGGCAAAAGCCCGCCAGCCCGGTCACCAACGGGATCACCCCCACCCAGCCCCACCAGCCCACGGTTCCGGTGGCGGCCAGGGCGATCAACACCACGCCCAGCGCCACGCGCAACCCACGATCTAAACCACCTAAGTTGGATTTCATCCGTTTTCTCCTGTGATGAAAGCCCCCCGATGCGCCCCCGGAATACCCGCCGCTTGCCAGCCGACGTACTGCCAGGCGCCCATTCAAGGGCAAAAAATATCTTTCAGCGTGCCGATCAGCTTGGCCACGTTGGGGTTGTCAATGCGGTAATACAGCGTCTGCGCCTCGCGCCGGTAGGTGACCAGGCCCTCGTCGCGCATTTTGGCCAGATGCTGCGATAACGCCGATGGGCTGAGATCGACCATCTTGTTCAACGCGCCGACAGTCATTTCGTCCTCGGCCAGCAGCAGGCACAGCACCAGCAGCCGGTGCGGATTGCCGACCGCGTGCAGCAAGGCCGCCGCCTGGGCGGCACTGTCTTGCAGGCGTTCTAGATCGGATAAAGCGTGTGTCATGAATCCCGGTGTTCTGTCTTGTAATTTAGTTAAATCTAATTTAGCATATTCTTAATTAATGGACAATACACAGCACAGCATCACCCACGCAGGCAATCCATACCACCAGCCCAAGCCGCCCTGCGGCGGCGGGCAACCACCATCACAAAGGAACCCGGCAATGACCAAACCGTACCAAGCCATAACGCAAGAAATCTCCAGCCACCTTGCGCAGTTGCGCAAGACTCAGGCCCCGGTCATGAAAAGCTTCAGCGACCTGGGCAGGGCCGCCCTGGCCGGCGGCGCGCTGGACCCGAAAACCAAGGAACTCATCGCGCTGGCCCTGGGGGTGGCGGCGCGCTGCGACGGCTGCATCGGGTTTCACACCAAGGCCCTGGTTCGCCTGGGGGCCACCCCCGAAGAAGTGCACGAAGCCCTGGGCGTGGCCATCTACATGGGCGGTGGGCCCGTGGCCATGTACGCGGCCAATGCGGTGGCCGCATTCGACGAATTCGCCACGCCGGCAACGGCATAGGCGGCAACGGCTGCCAGCGGCAACGGAGATACAAGCAGCGACAGCGGCACCAGCAGCGACGGCGGCAACGGCCTGGGCGACATCAGGCCGGGCCGTTGCCGCCCGCTCCAAGCGTCATCGACAGCCGGAACGTCCGCCGTTCGGCTGACGAAAAGGTCGACTCGGACGAATCAGGGGGGCGGCGGCAGTGAGGAACCCAGGATCCCGTCCAGGTCGTCCAAATCCGTTACACCGGCCAGCTGAATCAGCGTGTCGGCCGTCGTCAGGCCGCCGACGCCGTCGCTTTGAAACACATAGGTATGGCCACCGTGCTCAAACGCCACGGTGGCCTGGCTGGTGGCGGTCAATTGGTCGGCCAGGGCCTGCAGGACCGTGTCCAGTTCCCCGATACTGCTGGTGTCGGCCACAATGCCCGCACTACTGATCGCATGCGAGTCGGCGCCAACCGTAATGCTGCCCGTCTTGACCACGGTATAGCCGTCCTCCAGCTGGAGGTAGTCCTGGCCTACCGTAAACCCGGTAATCACATCCCAGCCATGGTCGATGGCCGGAGATTCCGACACGTCCCGGGCGTCCTTCGGGCATTGGGTGATCTCGATTGCCTCAAGCTGACTGGCCGATGACGTCACACTGAAGGCCCCAGCCAATCCGTCCTCCGCGGCGACCAGGGTGAGCTGGCCGCCGGAAAAATCGGCGGCGTCATCCACGGGTTCTATCACGCCCGCCAGCGCGGTGGACGCGTTGATCGCTGCCGCCAAATTAGCAAGGCTGCCTTCCATACTGAGTGGAGCAATCGAGCTGCTGATCGTGACGGGGCCCAGACCACCAGCCTCAATGGTGACAGTTAGCGGTTCGAGGACATCATATCCAAGCGCGCTGGTATTGAAACTCAAGGTGGTTTCCTGCGCGACGGCCGGCCTGGCCCCGCCGACGATCACGATGTCCTCGCCATCGCCCAGGGTGATCTGGTCGGCCCCGAGGCCGCCGGCGATGAAGTTGGTGCCTTTGCTTAGGCCCTCACCAGTCGTCTTAACGGTCAGTATCTGGTCGCCAGCGGCCCCCAGGATTGTGACTTCGCCTTTGCCGGCAATCGGCCGGCCGTCCGCCTGATCAGCCGTCAACGTCAAGGTTGCGGCTGACTGGACAGAAAACAGGTCAACCACAGCCAATGTCGGATTCAGGGTGACATCCGAGCTACCCGAACTGACTGTCGCTGTGACGATCAGAGAATCCGCCAGGCCGGAAAAATCTGAATCAGCCGACAAGCGGCTGACACTCACCTTGCCTTGCCCCTGGATCTGGGCGCCCTCAAGCTGGTAGCCGAAAGCAATCAATTCGACATTATCGGCAAGGTGCAGCGATGACGCTCCAAAGTCTAACGAGTCCGCTTTTCTATAGGCTCTCAGGTCGCCCTCCCCCGTCGAGTTCTCGACCCAGACCGAAGCCGTGCCCAGCCTGATATCCTGGCTGAGGGTCGAGCCACCGGCAATATCGTAGTATGCATCAACCTGAACGGTGCTGAGGCCACTCAAGTCCGCGTTCATATTGCCCGCGTCATCGTGCTGATCCTGCAGCCGATTGACCACAACGCCGCCCGTGCCGGTGATCTGCATGCCGCTGATCACCGGCCCCAGGCCGGACAGGGTGATGTCGTTGACGATCAGGCCGTCCACGTCATCCACCGGCACGCGAACCGCCGCCCCCGTGGCCGGCGTAAAGACATAGTCGTCGCCGTCCACGGTGATCACGACGTCGCCGTTCAAGACACCCAGGGTATGGAGGCCGCCGCCGTCGTCCGTCACGGTAAAGGCGGGGCCACCCCCGCCACCGCCGCTCCCACCCCCGCCGGCATGATCCGACTCGAACGTGTCGGGCAGCGGCAGCAAATCATCCGGCACCACCACCCCGGGCGGCACCACCAGCTTGGAGCCCTCGGGCGGCACGAAATCCACGGGAATCGGCGTGTCGGGCGCGGGCGTCCAGCCGTCGGGCGGCTGAAAATCGGGCAGAAAAGGGGCGATCTGCGCCATGCGCGCCAACGCCAGGTCGTAATTGCCCGCGCTCAACGCATCCATGAACGACGCATCATTCTGGAAAATGGCCAGGTCGATGCCGTTGCCCAGGTCGCGGCTTTCCAGCACACCGTAGTTCATCAGGTGCTGCAGCGCGGTCATCTGCCCGGCGGCCACCGCGCCCGCTACATCGGGGTTGGCCGCCAGATATGCGGCCAGGTCGATGAAGGGCGAGATGGCGCGGGTTTCAGTGCTGCCGTACTGCAAAAAATGCTGCACCGCATTCAAATCCGCGCCCAGCGCGGCGGCCACGTCGGGATTCAAGGCCAGATAATAGTCGGGGTCGAAAACAATCAGCGGCGAACGGTCTTCCGGGATGCCGTACAGCAGAAAATGATCATACGCGGTGATCAGGCCGGCCAGCACGGCGTCGGCCACGTCCGGGTTGGCCGACAGATAATATTGCGGGTCGAACAAGGGGCCGGGGGCGCGGCCTTCGGCATTGCCGAATAGATTGAAATGCTGCTCGGCGGTCAGGCCATTGCCCTGCAGAATGGCGGCGGCCACATCCGGGTTATAGGTCAGGTAATAGTCTTCGTTGAACAGGTTGTATGCCATGAATACGGTCTCCGGGTCGGGCAAGGCCGCAGCGGGCAAACCAGGCCACCAAGGGCCGCTCGGGCAGCCTGCTCGCCATGTGAATCAAACTTGAATCAAGCTGGGTTGAAGCTTGATTCAAGTCGGGCTTTGCCGGTTGTCTTTGTATGATGCGCAAATTGTTTATGCATAAATTGTACCTGCTTGTTTTTTCCACGAACACAGCAATCCGGGCCGGCCATTGAAAACCCCGTCCAGGAAAACCCCTGCCCAGGATCGCGCGACAGCACCGGGGCATGAAAATAAACTTCACACCTCAAGAAAAATCTGGTACGTTTTAGCGAAACGAGCAACGGCCCGCACCCTGCGCCCGAAGGCCGCACATACCGGAGAAACCCTTGAAGAAAAATATTCCCGCCCTATGCGCGGCGAGTCTGGCCATGCTGGCGCTGGCCGGCTGCGACAACAGCGGCGGCGGCGATGGCGGCACCCCCGACCAGCCCGTGGCGCAAGCGCCCAATATCCTGTTCGTCATCATGGACGACGTCGGCATCGACCAGATGAAGGTCTTCGGCTACGGCGGCGATATGTGGCCGATCCTGCCCAACATCAATGCCGTCGCCCAGGCCGGGGTGCGGTTTCGCAACACCTGGTCCATGCCCGAGTGCTCGCCGGGCCGGGCCGCCATGTTCCTGGGCCGATATCCGCTGCGCACCGGCATCAACCAGGCCATCGGCCCCCGCGATCTGGCCACGTCCCAAGTGTCGCCCTACGACATCACCACGCCCAAGCTGCTGAAGCGAGCGGGCTATGAAAGCGCGATGTTCGGTAAATTCCACTTGGGCGGACCGGAAAACAACCAGGCCGAAAACGCCACGCCCAGCGTGCTGGGCTGGGATTATTTCTACGGCTGGATCGGCGGACTGCCCGGGTCGAACGACCGGACGGTGGGCGGCTACGACAAGGCGGGCACCCGCATGTGCGGCTTCATCCCCGGCGAACGGGTCGCGGGCGGGGCCAAAAGCGGGGCCTGCTACCAGGCCGACGGCAGTTGCGCCGTCATGACGCAGACCTCGGCGGATCAAGACGCGGCCGGCCTGCAGTGCATCGCCGCCGGGGGCCTGCTCGTCCCCAACGCCAGCTGCGGCGCCATGCCGTCGTACCTGGATTTCAATATCGAAAACGCCTACTATGTCTCGCCGCTGGTCATCATCGACCAGGGCGTCACCGAGGCCGTCCCGCTGTCCGACCCGCGCGCCCGGGGCTATCGCACCACCATCGAAACCGACGCCGCCATCCGCTGGATCAACGCCCGCCCCGCCGGCAAGCCCTGGATGGCCACGGTCAGCTACAGCGCCGCCCATACGCCCTGGCAGCAGCCCCCGAAAAAACTGGTGCCTCTGGCGCCCGGCGGCGCCAGCCCCCTGGATGCGCTCAGTTGCACAGCCGACGGCAGCGACCGCGGGGCGCTGGATCAGCGCATCATCCAGGATCGCATGACAGAGGCCCTGGACACCGAATTCGGCCGCCTGCTGGTGGAAACCGGCCTGGCCACCCGCAAAAAAGACGGCAGCCTGGACTACAAGCCCGAAGCCAGCAACACCGTGATCGTGATCGTCGGCGACAATGGTTCCCTGGCATCCGCCGTGAAGCTGCCTTTCGATCTCACGCGGGCCAAGGGCACGGCCTACCAGACTGGCGTCTGGGATCCGCTGATCATCGCCGGGCCGCAGGTGGCGCAGCCCGACCGCGAAGTCGACCATATGGTCAACACGGTCGATCTGTACCAGTTCTTCGGCGAACTGGCCGGCCTGGATGCCCAGCGGGAAGTGCCGCACACCATTGATTCAGTCGGCATCCTGCCCTACCTGACCGACCCGGCCCAGAGCAGCCTGCGCACCATCAACTTCACCATGGGGGGGCTGAATGAACAGGCCAACGGCGGGCGCAACGGCCCTTGCGTCATGAGCACGGCCTGCACCGTGATCCCAACCTCGAAAAGCGTGTGCGAAGACAATATGGGCATCTACTGGGGCGAGGGCTACGACGACCCCTCGGTGATCCCCACCAATCCGCCGGGCGCGGGCTACGCCACCTGCGCCGACGTCAACGAGGCGCGCTACAAGGCCGATCCGCCCCAAAGCGCGCTCGTCCTGGTGCCCGAATCCTCCGTGGCGATCCGCAACGAACGCTACAAGCTGGTGGTCAACACCAGCGTGGACTACGACCCGGCGACCGACAGCCAAAAGGAATTCAGCAGCGAAGAACTGTACGAAGTCAACCAGGCCGCCCCGGTGCCGCTGCTGGATACTGCGGAGCGCAATCTGCTGCCCACCTCGGATCCCGGCCTGGAAGCCATCCGCCAGGACTTGCGCGACAAGCTGGACGCCATGCTGGCATCCAACCCGCCCTGCCCGGGCGACGGCAACCTGGACGGCGTGGTCGATGCGCAAGATCTGGACAACTGGCGGCAGATCGCGCGCGACTGGGGGCAGTCCAGCGTCTACGACTTCCCGACCCCGCAGTACCGCGACGGCATCACCGACAGCCAGGATGAAGCGGTCATCCTGGCCCACTTGAACAAGGCCTGCCAGCGAACCTACACGCTGCGCTGACGCTTCGCGCGCAATCGGTATACTGACGCTTTCCCGTATACCGATTGCGCCCGCGCCGCCAGACGCCATGCCCAGAATCCTGCACACCGCCGACTGGCAGATTGGCCGCCAATACGGGCGGTTTGCCCCCGAAGACGCCGCCGTGCTGGCCGATGCGCGCTTTTCCACGATCCAGCGCATCGCGGCGCTGGCCGCCGAGGCCCGGGTGGACGCTGTTCTGGTGGCGGGCGACGTGTTCGATGCGCAAACGGTATCGGATCGCACCATCCGGCGCCTGTTCAATGCCCTGCAGGGCTACCCCGGCCCCTGGGTGCTGATCCCCGGCAACCACGATGCCGCGCTGGCCGAAAGCGTCTGGAGCCGCGCCCGGCGGCTGGCGGCGATCCCGCCCCATGTCCATGTGCTGCTGCGGCCCGATACCCTGGAGCTCCCCAACGTCGGCCTGGCGATCCTCGCCGCGCCCCTCACCCAGCGCCAGACCCGCCACGACCTGACCGAATGGTTCGACACCGCCCGGACTACGCCCGGCCTGCGGCGCATCGGGCTGGCCCACGGCAGCGTGCAGGGGCTGCTGGCCGAGGCGGCGGATACATCCAACCCGATCGCGGCGGACCGGGCGGAGCGCGCCCGGCTCGATTACCTGGCGCTGGGCGACTGGCACGGCCTGAAGCAGGCCGGCCCCCGCACCTGGTACAGTGGCACGCCCGAACAAGAACGCTTCAAGGACAATGGCGCGGGTCACGTCCTGCTGGTCGACCTGCCCGGCGACTCAGGTCTCCCGCAGGTCACCCCGCGCCCGACCAGCCAATATCGCTGGGAACACTGGGACGTCGAACTCGCGCTGGCCACCGACCTGGATCAGCTGATCGCGCGCCTGCGGCAACTGCCCGGCCACACCGTCCTCGACCTGGCAATCTCCGGCCACATCGATCTGGCGGAGGAAACCCGCCTGCAGCAGGCCCTGTCCGTCACCCAAGGGCGCTGCCGCAGCCTGCAGGCCGACCTCGACAGGCTGCGCCTGACCCCGTCGGCGCAAGACATCGCCGCCCTGCAGGCCGACGGCTATCTGGGCGAAGTCATCGACGAACTGCAAGGCCAGCAGGACGGCCCCGAGGGCCAGACCGCCCGGGACGCCCTGGTCATTCTGTCCCGGCTGCTGCGCGCTCAGACGGACGCCCAGCCATGAGGCTTCTGCGCATTCGCATCGAACAGCTGCGCCAATTTCGCGGGCCGCTGGAAGTCGGCCCCCTGGCCCCCGGCATCAATTTGTTCGCCGGTCCCAACGAATCCGGCAAAAGCACGCTGGTTCAGGCGATTCGCGCCGCCTTTTTCGAGCGGCACAAATCCAGCATGGTGGACGACCTGCGGCCCTGGGGGGATTCTTCCGCCGCGCCCAGCATCCAGCTGGATTTCGACTGGCAAGGCCGGCACTGGTCTTTGCACAAGCGCTTTTTAAAGCAAAAGCGCTGCGACCTCAGCATCGACGGCGAGCGCTTCGACGGCGACGAGGCGGAAGACAAGCTGGCCGAACTGCTGGGCTACCGCTTCGCCGCGCGCGGGGCCAGCCGGGCCGAACACTGGGGCATACCCGGCCTGCTGTGGATCGAGCAAGGCACGGGCCAGGATCTTCACGAAGCCGTCGGCCATGCGGCGGACTACCTGAAATCCGCCCTGGGACGCAGTCTGGGTGAAGTGGCCAGTTCCGCGGGCGAAGCCCTGATCGGCGCGGTGACGCAAGAGCGCGCCCGCATCCTGACCGGCACGGGGCGGCCCACCGGGGCCTATGCCGAAGCCAGGCAGCAATGCGCCGACGACGAAGCCCAGTTGGCAAGCCTGGATCAATCCATCGCCGCCTACCAGGCGCAAGTCGACCGCCTGGGCGAACTGCTGAATCAGCAGGCGGGCGACGCGGCCCGCCCCTGGCGGGGCTACCGCGAGGCGGCGGCCCGGGCCGAGGCCGAACTGGCCGCCGTACAAGGTCTTGAACAAGCGCAGCAGCGCGAGCACCAGGCGCTGCGGGACAACCGGGACAAACAAGCCCTGTACCACGACCAACTGGCGGCCTGCGCCCAGCGGCAGGCCGATCTGGATCACCGGGCGCGTGAACGGCAGCGGGCCAGCGCTGCCCTGGACGACCTGGAAGCCCGTCGGCCGCAGGTTGCGCGCCGGCTGAACCAGGCCCAGGCCGACTACCGGGCGGCCAGCGACACGCTGCACCGGATGCGCCGACGCGAACAGCACCACGTGGTGCGCCGCGAACTGGCCCAACTGGATCAGGATCTGGCGGCGCTGGCCGGGCGGCTGGATCAGGCGCGCACGCTGCAGGCGCAGTTGCTGGCGCTGCGCGGCCAGGTGCAGGCCAACCCCGTCGGCCCGGACGCCTTGAAGCAACTGCGCGACATCCACCAAGATCTCAACACTATCGACATCGCCCGGCAGGCGATGGCCACGCAACTGCGCTTCGACCTGCTGCCCGCGCAGCATCTCCAGTTGGGCGACGAGACCCTGGCGGGCCAGGGCGAGCGCCGACTGATCGCCCCCGCCGAAATCCGCATCCCCGGCGTCGGCACCTTGCACCTGCGGCCCGGCGGCGCGGACATCGCCGATCTGGCGCGCCGCAGCCAGGCCGCGCAAGACCGCTATCAAGCCGCCCTGGACGCCTTGCAAGCAAACAGTCTGGCGCACGCCGAAACCCAGGCCGAACAACGCCGCGCCCAACAGGAAACCATCGGCCGCCACGAATTGCTGCTGAAAAACCTGGCGCCGCAAGGCGTGGACGAACTGGCCACCCAGCAGGCCCTGGGGGTTCAACGGCAGCAAGCCCTGCGCGGGCAACTGGCCGACCTGCCCTCGCCCGGCCCGGACGATATCGGCCTGGCCGAGGCGGAAAGCCGGCAAATACATGCCCAGACGGCACTGCGGGCCGCCGAGCAGCAGCAGGGAGAATTCGAGAAAGCGCACAGCCTGGCCCGGCAGGCCGCCGCCAGCGCGCAAGGGGAATGGCAGCGGCTGCACGACGCGCTGCAAGCGCCGGATCACCGGCGCCAGACCGCCGAATGGCAGCAGCAACTGCTGGCGCTGCGCGCGCAAGACCCCCTGCTGCAGCAGGCGCTGGACGAGCGGCAGCGGACAATCGACGCGGCGCGGCCCGACATCCTGCGCCAGGACATCCAGCGCCTGGGCGCCACAGCGGACATCCTGGAAAAAGAAGCCCAAGCGCGCACCCTGGACATCGCCCGGCTGCAAAGCACGCTGGATGCCCTGGGCGCCCACGGGCTGGAGGAACAGCGCGCCGAGGTGGCCTTGCGGCTGCGGCACGGCCGGCAGCGCTGCGACGCCTACCAGCGCCATGCCGCCGCCCTGGATCGCTTGCTGGGCCTGCTGAACGACAAGCGCCGCGCCCTGACGCAGCGCATCCAGGCCCCCTTGCAGCGGCACCTGGATCACTACCTGGCGCTGTTGTTTCCCCGCGCCCGCCTGGATCTGGACGACGCGCTGCTGCCCCGGCAACTGAGCCGTCCCGCCCGGGACGGAGAAGCCCACGACGACTATCTGGCCCTCAGCTACGGGGCACGCGAGCAACTGGGCCTGATCAGCAGGCTGGCCTATGCCGACCTGCTGCAGGCGGCGGGCCGGCCCACTCTGATCATCCTGGACGACGCGCTGGTGCACAGCGATCCGCAGCGCCTGTCCCACATGAAGCGCATCCTGTTCGACGCGGCCCGGCGCCACCAGATCCTGCTGTTCACCTGCCAGCCGGAGCACTGGGAAGACCTGGGCGTGGCGGCCATCAGGATGGAGGCGCTGCGCGGCTTGACGCCCCTAGGGTAAAGCCGAATTTTTCTTGCGAAGCGCAATTGCTAGAATCTTTAACTAAATGCTAATATATTAGCTACTTAAAGGAACGGCCCACGGCAATCGGGCCGCCGGCCCGCAAGCCGCCCAGCACCAGAGGAAAACCATGCAATTTCACCACCACGGCTATATTTCCGGCGAGCCCCGCATCCGGCCCGCCGCGGGCGCCGGGATCGACCGCCCCGACACCCTGCCCGATACCATGGATGTTCTGATCGTCGGGGCGGGGCCGGCCGGACACATCGCCGCCGCCCAGCTGGCGCAGTTTCCCGGCATTCAGGCGCGCCTGATCGAACGCCGGGGCGAACGCCTGAACCTGGGCCACGCCGACGGCATCCAGTCGCGCTCGGTCGAGACCTTCCAGGCCTTCGGCTTTGCCGAACGGGTCATCCAGGAAGGTTATCACATCACGGCCATGGCCTTCTGGACCCCCGACCCGCACAACCCAAAACACGTCGTGCGCAGCGGCCTGCCCGCCGACGGCTCGTACCAGATCAGCGAATTTCCGCACCTGATCGTCAACCAGGCGCGCATCCAGGATTATTTCGCGGAAGCCATGATGAATGCGCCGGCGAAGATCAAGATAGACTTCGGCTGGCAGTTCCTGGGCCTGCGTATCCACCCCGACGAGGAATACCCCGTCGAAGTCCAGCTGCGGGGCTCGGCCCTGGCCCAGGAAGGCCAGGCGCGCATCGTGCGCGCCAAGTACGTCATCGGCTGCGACGGCGCCCACAGCAAGGTGCGCGACGCCATCGGGCGGGTCATGTCGGGCAGTGAATCCATGCACGCCTGGGGGGTGATGGACGTGCTGGCCAATACCGATTTCCCGGACATCCGCACCAAATGCGCCATCCAGTCGCATGATGGCGGCAATATCCTGCTGATCCCGCGTGAAGGCGGCTACCTGTTTCGCATGTACGTGGATCTGGGCGTGATCGACGAAAAAAACGCCAAGACCATCCGGGCCACCCCCATCGAGGACATCATTGCGCGGGCCAACCAGATCATCCATCCCTATGCGCTGGATGTCAAACATGTGGCCTGGTTCAGCGTCTACGAAGTCGCCCACCGCCTGACGGACCGCTTCGACGACGTGGACGAGGCCGACATCGGCCGCCGCAGCCCGCACGTCTTCATCACCGGCGACGCCTGCCACACCCACAGCGCCAAGGCCGGCCAGGGCATGAATGTCTCCATGCAGGACGGCCTCAACATCGCCTGGAAGATTGCCCACGTCCTGGAAGGCCGCAGCCCCGCCGGCCTGCTGGACACCTACTCAGCCGAGCGCCAGGTGGTGGCCAGCGAGCTCATCCGCTTCGACCGCGAATGGTCCACCCTGATGGCCACCCCGCCCGACCAGCTGAAAGACCCCGCCGAAGTCGAAAAATACTACGTCAGAACCTTCGAGTTTCCCAGCGGTTTCATGACGCAGTACGCGCCATCCATGATTACCGGCGGGCAGCAGCACCAGGATCTGGCCACTGGCTACCCGGTGGGCAAGCGCTTCAAATCATCGCCGGTGGTGCGGGTGTGCGACATGAACGTCCTGCAGCTGGGCCACCAGGCACCGGCCGACGGCCGTTGGCGGCTGTACGCCTTTGCCGACCAGGCCGCCCCCGGGGAAGACTCGGCCTTGACGGCCTTCGCCCACTGGCTGGCCACCGACCCTCATTCCCCCATCGTCCGCACCCCGTCCACGCTCGACTCGGACGCCTGGGTCGACGCGAAAGTCATCTACCAGCAGCGTTTCGATACCATCAACATCAACCAGGTGCCGGCGGTCTTCAAGCCCGTCGTCGGCCCCTATGGGCTGCGGGACTACGAAAAAGTCTTTGCCGCCAGCAGCGGGCCCGGCGGGGATGGCAGCGATATCTACGCGGAACGCGGCCTGAGCCGCGCGGGCGTCATCCTCATCGTGCGGCCCGACCAGTATGTGGCCCATGTGCTGCCCCTGACCGCGCACCAGGCCGTCGGCGCGTTCTTCGATACCGTGATGGGGCCGGCATCCCGGTAGCCCGCCGCCAGCCCAGGCCCCCGGGCCGGCGGCATCCCCGCCCGGCGATCAGGCGAGATCGACGGGCGGCGGCATGGACGGCATCAGATGCGCCATGGGCGCAACGCTGAACCGGGGGTTGGCCGCCTGGGACGGGAGATCGAAGCAGGTATAGCCCATGCCGCTGCCGCCGCGCAGGTACAGGCGCCGGCGGTCGAGATCCGTCAGGCTGGTCCAGCTGGTGAATTCGGTGGGGATGGTGTTCAAGTCGTGGCCGGCCACCTGCAAATGACCGCTGCCCTCGCCGGGCGGATCAATGGTGATCCCGCGTGGCCGATCGAAATTGTTCATGATGTGGGCCACCATCTGCACGGCCAGATCGGGATCGCTTTGTTTTTCGGCGAACTGGGCATAGAATGCGGCCCGCACGAAACGATCGACCGAGGTATCCGTGCCGGGCAAGCCGGCCTTGGCGATGCCCGACCCGGGCTGCTCGACGGCGTAATCCGCAAAACGCCCGCGTGAACGGTCGACATTGGACAAAAACGCGTAGTTGTTCAGGTTGGTCAAGTGCCAGGAAAACTGCGGCGCGTTGGTCATCACCCCCACGGGGTTGTCGTAGACGGCCAACTGCCCCCGGTGGAATTCGATGACCAGGCTGGCCCCGCCGGCATCGTGCACGCCATAATGAAACGGCATCTGCAGCCCCCCCAGAATCGGGATGCGGGACAGTTCGATCTGGGTGTCCGCCAAGGCGGCCTTGACCTGGGCCACGGTGCTGAATCGGCCCAGCACGAAAGCGCCGATATCGGCGGCGGAAATCGCCTGCCGGGCGGGGTCCAGCGGGGCCTGCGGCCCGCCCGCCTGCGGATAGGACTGCACGCTGCAGGCCAGGCCCGCGTCGTTGACGCCTTCGATGATTTTCAGATCGGACGGGGCAAACGCCGCCCCGGGGGCGGGCATCGCCGCCGGCATGGTCACGGCGATGACCGCGTGATCCATGCGCCATTGCAGGCCCGGATGCCCTTCGACCACAGAGCGGATTTCGGCGCCCCGGGGAAAGCGGGCGATCTGGTAAGGCAGTTCCAGGCTGAGTTCCAGCGTGCGGCCCAGATAGGCGCGCCGCTGGGCGTCAGCATATAGCAATGAAGTACACATGGCGCGGGTTTCCCTGTGGATACGGTGCCGATACGATACCAGCCCGCCCGAATTTTTGCAGACGGGCCGACGGCCGCCAGGCGCATCATCCCCCGATCAGCCGACGGGCTGGAACTCAAGAGGCAAAGGCGTCCGGCGGCCCCCCTGCGCCGGCGGCGGGGCCAGATCGGCCGCCACACGAAACACCGACACCAGCTGGGCCAGGGTATCGGCCTGATCCTTCAGGCTGGCGGCGGCGGCCACGGATTCTTCGACCAGGCTGGCGTTTTGCCGGGTGACGTCGTCCATTTGGGTGACGGCCTGGTTGATCTCCTCGATGCCGGTGGCCTGTTCGCGGCTGGCCGCATCGATTTCACTCATGATGTCGGTCACCCGGCGGATGTCGTCCACGATGCCTTGCATGGTGTCGCCCGCGTGCGCGGCCTGGTCGTTGCCGCGCGCCGTGGCCTGCACCGAGGTGTCGATCAGACCCTTGATTTCCTTGGCGGCGGACGCGCTGCGCTGGGCCAGGGCGCGGACTTCGGCCGCCACCACGGCAAAGCCCTTGCCCTGCTCGCCGGCCCGGGCGGCCTCGACCGCGGCGTTCAGGGCCAGAATATTGGTCTGGAAGGCAATGCTGTCAATCACGTTGATGATGTCGGCCACCTGCTCGGAACGCTGGTTGATCTCCTGCATGGTATCGACCAGCTGCGCCACGATGACCCCGCCTTCGGACGCCGTGCGCGACGCGGCGGCCGCCAGGGTATTGGCCTGCCGGGCGTGGTCGGCGTTCTGCCGCACAGTGGCCGTGATCTGTTCGGTGGTGGCGGCGGTTTGCGTCAAGGCGCTGGCCTGCTGCTCGGTGCGGGCGGACAAATCCTGGTTGCCCGCCGAAATCTGGGCCGAGGCGGTGGCGATGGCATTGGCGCCGCTGCGCACATCGGCCACGATATCGCCCAGATGATCGCGCATGTCCTGCATGGCGTACAGCAGGCTGGTCTGGTCGCCCGCGCGCAGCTGGATAGGCACGGCCAGGTTGCCGTCGGCGATCCGGTTCAGGATCGACGCGGCATAATCGGGCTCGCCGCCCAGTTGGCGCAGCAAGGCCCGGGTGATCCGCAGGTTGATATAAGCCCCCAGCAGACTCAGCAGCACGATGATCCCGCCCAGCACGTATCGCGTCTGGGCAAGGCGATCCGCGCGCGCCTGCAGCAAGGATTCCAGCTGATCCACGGCGGCCAGATTCAAGCCGAACTGGGCATCCACCGCCTGGGTATACGCGGCGAAATAGTCCGTCGCGGAATAATCCAGGGCCTGGGCGTCAATGATCCGCGCCCGGGCCAGCTGGATCGCCTGGTTGGCGCTGTCCAGCGCCGCCTTGCCCGGGGCGTCCAGCGCGCCCGCCAGACGGGCGTCCAGCCGGGTGGCATTGGCGATGGCCACGTTCAGGCCCTGATAGTGCTCTTGGGCGCGATCCAGCAAGACGCGGATTTCGATGCGTTCTTCGGGGGTGGCCGCCCGCCGGGTCAAGATCCCGGCCCCCAGGGCGCGCGCCTGGCCAAAGAGTTCGGACAGGCGCGCGGCCTGGTTCAGCGCGGCGTCGATCAGGTAATACCCCGTGGCCTGGGGCTCGAAACTGAGGCCATAGGCCTGCTGCAGCAGGTCGCTGAGCTGCAGAATCTGGCCGGTGAGGCGCGTATGGGCCGCAAAACTGGCCTCGGGGGGGAACCCCCCCTGGCGCAGTTGGCCGGTCAAGGCCAGCCAATCGTTCTGGATGGCCTGCCACAGGCCGGCGACCGCCGAGTCCCGGGCCGATTGGCGCAGGCTGTTATCCAATGCGGCCAGGGCTTGCTCGACCTCGTCCTGTTTGCTCAGACGCCGGGCGCCCGCGCTGGCATCGCCGTTCAGCACCAAAGACGACAGGCCCCGGTGCTGCTGCATGAACTGCAGCGCCTGCAGCGCCTCGCGCACCGGCCCCAGCCCCTGGATTTCGAGGTCTGTGGCCCGGACTTGCTTGCCCGATTCGTTGAGATACAAAAACGTGGGGGTGGCGACCAGAATCACCCCCAGCACCGCCAGGATGAAAAATTTCTGCCACAAACGCAGCCGATTCAGAAAAGCGTCAATGCGCCCAATGGTTTGGGTCGAAGACGGCATGGAGGATGTCTGCATCCGAGCCTCAAAAATAGTCAGTTGGCATTAACCAGCGCAAACGGCCGAAACCCGTGCTCCGCATGCGCCGATCCGCGCAAACCCGCCGGCTGCCGCAGCGGCTTGAGTGCCCCTGCGATTCCCCGTCGCGGCTGATGAAATTGCACGGTCAGATCATCATATAAAACCAGGCCGGCCACAGACTTGCTTTAGATCAAGACAGTTGACGACAACAGCATTCCGGCGCGGGGAAAAACGGATCGGAGTCGGCTGAACGCTTGTCCAGCTTATTCTTCGTTTTCGGCCTGGGACGCATCCAGACAGGCTTCATCCTGACGACTGAGCCGCCCCGCCGCGCGCGCCTGTTCGATCAAGTCGGGGCGCCGGTCGCGCGTCAGCCGCACAGACTGTCGACGGCGCCAGGCCTGGATGCGTGCGTGATGCCCGGACAGCAAAGTTTCCGGCACGGCCTGGCCGCGCCAGATCTCGGGGCGCGTGTAGTGCGGGCTGTCCAGCAGGCCCGTCAAGGCGGGATTGAAAGAATCCTGCTCGGCGGATTCGGCATCGTGCAAGACCCCGGGCAGCAGGCGCACGACGCTGTCCACCAGCACCAGGGCGGCCAGTTCGCCGCCCGACAGAACGAAATCCCCGAGCGACACCTGCTGATCGACATAGGTGTCGATAAAGCGCTGATCGATGCCTTCGTAGCGGCCGCAGACCAGAATAGCCCCCCGCCCTGCCGCCCAGCGGCGCGCCAGGGCCTGGCGGTGCACCTGTCCGGCGGGCGACAGCAGCACCACGGGCGCGGGCAGGCCGGCGGCATCCGCCCCGGCGGCCAGCCGATCCGCCCGGATCGCCTCGATGGCCAGGGCCAGGGGTTCGGCCATCATGACCATGCCCGGCCCGCCCCCAAAGGGGCGATCATCCACCGTGCGGTGGACATCCCGGGTGTAATCGCGCGGATTCCAGGTTTGCAGGGACCACACGCCGCGCTGGTGGGCGCGCCCGCACACCCCCTGCGCGGCCAGGGCGGCGCACATGTCGGGAAATAAGGTAATCAGATCGAAACGCATGAAAAAAACCGCGCCGGGCGCGGTCAGAAATCACTGGGCCAGTTGCTGTCGATGCGCCGGCGCGCCAGATCGACCTGAAGAATATGCGCCGCCACGAACGGCACCAGCACGTGCACGGGGCGCTGCTTGGCGTCCAGGTGCGCCTGGAACGCTCCGGGCGCGGCATAGTGGCCGCACTGCACCTGCAACAGGGCGTGGGCGCCGTTGTCCAGCACCTGGGCCACCCGGCCCAGCAAGACGGCGGCGCCATCGGCGGCCCGGGCGTGGAAATCGCAGCCGATGAGATCAACCCAGTAGTATTCGTCGTCCGCAGCTGCGGGAAACGCCGCGCGCGGCACCCACACGCCATAGCCGCGCAGGTGTTCGGCGGCATCGCGGTCGGCGATGTCCTGCAGTTGGGCCAGCAGATGCTGCCCCCCCGGGCGACAGGCCAATACCCGGATGCCGCCGGCACGCAGAAAAGCGCCGGAAACCGATAAGGGTTCCGGCGCTTTGAGCCACCAGAGCGGCGCGCTGCGCAAGGCTTCGGCCTGGGGCGAGTAGGGCTGGATTTTCAGCCAGCCGCGCACTCCGTGGGCGGCTGCCACCCGGCCGACCTCGATCAGATCATCGGGGGCGGAAGCGGACAGCGCCTGCGTTTGCATCCCGGGCAGAACAGCGGCCTCAGGCCGCTGCGGCGACCTTGGCGGTGTATTCCTTGACCAGGCGCTCGACCGTGCCGGACAGCTGGGCGCCATTGGACACCCAGTGCTGCACGCGATCCAGGGACAGGCGCAGGTTTTCCTGGTTTTCGCCAGCCACCGGGTTATAGAAACCGACGCGCTCGATGAAACGGCCATCGCGGCGATTGCGCGAATCGGCAGCAACGACATTGTAGAAGGGACGCTTCTTCGAGCCGCCGCGGGCCAGACGAATCACAACCATTGATAATCCTTTGATAAACCGATGTAAAACACAAAATTCTAGCACTAGATCGCCAGCTTCCGCAATCTGTACGGGGGGAAAGCGGCCCCGCCACCCGCCAAAAAACAACAATCCGTCCCGCGCCCGGTAAACCAAGCGCCGGCGGATCAGACAAAACCCGGCCCAGTCACAGCGGGTCAACGCCGCCGCACATAATGCACCAGGGTATTTTCACCGCCCGCCCGCTGGCCCAGCAGGGCATTGCCGGTTTGCTGGCAAAACGCCTGGAAATCCCGCCCCGCATGGGGGTCGGTGGTCAGCACCGCCAGCACCTGGCCGCTGTCCATCCGGGCCAGCGCTTTCTTGGTGCGCAGAATGGGCAAGGGGCAATTCAGCCCCCGGGCGTCGACTTCCTGGTCGACGGCAGGCAAATCATCGGACATCAGGCCGCCTTCAGGCAATCGGCCAGCCAGGCCGGCACCGAGGCCAGCGCCCCATCCAGGGCCGCCACATCGGTGCCGCCCCCCATGGCCATGTCGGGACGGCCGCCGCCCTTACCGCCCACCTGCGCGGCCACGGCCCCCAGGAGGTCGCCGGCCTTCACCCGCGTGGTAAGTTCGGGGCTGACCCCGGCCACCAGGCTGATGCGGTCGTCGGCGACCGTCGCCAGCAGGATCACGGCATTGGACAGCCGGGACTTGAGCTGGTCGACCAGGCCGCGCAGGGCCTTGGGATCGACCCCGCCGACCCGCGTGGCCAGCAGGTTGACCCCCGCCACCGGCACCGCCTGGGCGGCGAGATCGGAACCGGCCGCCGCCGCCAGCTTGTCCTGCAGGCGCTGCAGGTCGCGTTCTTGGTGGCGCGCCTGCTGCTGCAGCGCATGAATGCGGTCGGGGATGCCGTCGGGCTGAGTTTTCAGCAGGCCGGCCGCCTGCGCCAGGAGGTCTTGCCGATGCCGCACCCAGGCCAGGGCCACCCGTCCGGTGACGGCCTCGACCCGGCGGATGCCGGCGGCCACCCCGCTTTCGGCGGTGATCTTGAACAGGCCGATATCCCCGGTGCGGGCCACGTGCGTGCCGCCGCAGAGTTCGCGTGAAAAGCCGATGTCCAGCACGCGCACGACGTCGCCGTATTTTTCGCCGAACAGGGCCATGGCCCCCCCGGCAACGGCCTCGTCGTAGCTGAGATGCTGCGTGCGCACCGCCTGGTTGGCCAGGATTTCCTGGTTGACGATAGCCTCGACCTGGGCAATCTGCGCGTCGGTCACCGGCGCGTCGTGGGCGAAGTCGAAGCGGGTCTTGTCCGGGTCGACCAGCGAGCCGCGCTGCTGTACGTGATCGCCCAGCACCTGGCGCAGGGCCTTGTGCATGAGGTGGGTGGCCGAGTGGTTGCGCATGGTGTCCGCGCGCCGGGCGGCGTCCACCTGGGTCGTGACCGCGTCGCCCACGGCCAGTGTGCCTTCGAGCAGCGTGCCGTGGTGGCCGAACACCATGCTCTGGATTTTTTGCGTGTCGCCCACCTGGAAGCGCGCGCCGGCCCGCAGGATCAGGCCCGTGTCGCCCACCTGGCCGCCGGATTCGGCGTAAAAAGGCGTGACATCCAGCACGACCACGGCATCCTGCCCCTGGGCGATCGACGCCACAGCGGCACCCTCGACATACAGGGCGGTCACCCGGGCCGCGCCATCGAGGTGCTCGTAGCCCTCGAAGCGGGTATCCACCCCATCGTAGCTGAGGTCGGCGGCGGCCTTGAATTTGCCGGCGGCACGCGCCTGTTCGCGCTGGTGCGCCATGGCCGACTCGAAGCCGTCCAGATCCACCTGGATCTTGCGTTCGCGGCAGATATCGGCGGTGAGATCCACCGGAAAGCCGTAGGTATCGTACAAGGTAAACAAAGTCTGGCCATCCAGCGGCTGGCCCGCGGGCAGGCCGGACAGGGCGGATTCCAGAATGCGCATGCCGTTTTCCAGGGTCTCGCCGAAGCGTTCTTCTTCTTGGCGCAGCACCTGCTCGACCCGCGCCTGCTGCTGGGCGAGTTCGGGATAGGCCGCGCCCATCTGCCGGACGAGATCGGCCACCAGGCGATGGAAGAACACGCCTTTCTGGCCCAGCTTATGGCCGTGGCGCAGAGCGCGGCGGATGATGCGGCGCAGCACGTAGCCCCGCCCCTCGTTGCCCGGGATCACGCCATCGACCACCAGGAAACTACAAGCGCGGATGTGGTCGGCGATGACCTTCAGGGAATTATCGGCGAGATCGGTGGCGCCGGTCTCGCGCGCCGCCGCCTGGATCAGGCTTTGGAACAGGTCGATCTCGTAGTTGGAATGCACGTGCTGCAGCACCGCCGCGATGCGTTCCAGACCCATGCCGGTGTCGACGCAGGGCTTGGGCAGCGGATGCATGACGCCCTGGGCATCGCGCTCGAACTGCATGAAGACCAGGTTCCAGATCTCGATGTAGCGGTCGCCGTCTTCTTCGGGCGAACCCGGAGGGCCGCCCCAGATGTCGGGGCCATGATCGTAGAAAATTTCGGAGCATGGCCCGCAAGGGCCGGTATCGGCCATTTGCCAGAAATTGTCCGAGGCATAGCGGGCGCCTTTGTTGTCGCCGATGCGGATGATGCGGTCGGTCGGCACCCCGATCTGCCGGGCCCAGATATCGTAGGCCTCGTCGTCTTCGTGGTAGACGGTGACCCAGAGTTTTTCCTTGGGCAGGCCGTAGACTTCGGTGAGCAGCGTCCAGGCATACAGAATGGCATCCTGCTTGAAGTAGTCGCCAAAGCTGAAATTGCCCAGCATCTCGAAGAAGGTGTGGTGGCGCGCGGTATAGCCCACGTTTTCGAGATCATTGTGCTTGCCCCCGGCCCGCACGCAGCGCTGCGCCGTGGTGGCCCGATGGTACGGGCGGGTATCCTTGCCGGTAAAGACGTCCTTGAACTGGACCATGCCGGCGTTGGTAAAGAGCAGCGTCGGATCGTTGCCCGGCACCAGCGGCGACGAAGGCACGATCTGATGCCCCTTGGACTCGAAGAAGGACAGGAATTTCTGGCGGATTTCGGAGGTTTTCATGCGTTTGGCCACAACGGGAAGCTAGTCGACCATTATATAGAATGCACACGTCCCATGTGTGCGCCGCCACGCCGGAAACCCGCCGCCCCCGCGCTGGCCGGCGGCATGGGCGCATGCCGCCGAGGCGATCCGGCCCGGCCTGCGCCCATGCCGCCTTCACGAACCGGGCTGGCCAGCCCAGCACGCCGCCCGGGACTACAGGGACTCGATGGTGGGATAGAACTCGTGGTTTTCGCGCACCATGCGTTGATGCACGTTTTTCAGAACCGTATTGGCCTCGGAGCGGAAACCGTCGGGGTTTTTCTGCAGCAGGGAGACATTGCTCCAGCGGCGCGCAAAGTGAATGAAGGCCGACGCGATGCCCTGCATGTCGTTCTGGTAGGCGCGGCTCATGCGGGCCATGCGGGCGTCGCCGCTGCGCTCCAGCGAGGGATAGAGAATGCGGTCTTCAATCGCCAGATGCTGGGTGACCACCTGCGACAGCGCCCTGAGTTCCTGGGCGATGTCCACCGCGTAATCGGATACCCCCCGATGCGCCAGCTTGCGCAGCGCGGCAATGCCGCTGAGGATTTCGATGTGATGATTCTTGAAGCGATCAATGTTCATGATGAGAGTCTCTCTTCCATGTGGGACGGCCGTTTGAACCGCATAAGATGCATATTACATGAATCTTTAAGGCAGAACAAATCCGATTCCGCCATCGAGAAAAACCCGTACTAAAACAGATTTTCGTAGTCGGTTTCGCCGGCGTCGGGCGCCCAGGCGTGGCTGGCCAGCCAGGCCCGAATCCGGGCGACCGCCTGCGAGCGCAACTGGGACACCCGGCCTTCGGTCACCCCGAGCACGGCGGCGATTTCTTTTTGGTTGAGGTCTTCCTGAAACTGCAGGGACAGCAGCAGCTGCTCGCGCGCCGGCAGGTTTTCGATGGCCTGGATGAGCACGGCGCGCAAGCCGTCGCGCATCAGCCAGTCCAGTGGATTGGCGCCGGCATCCCCCGCAATCGAATCCAGCAGCGCGCCGCCGCTGCCCGGGTCGTCGCGGTGCAAGGCCAAGTCCTCGACCATCAGCACCTGCATGCCCCGGGCATCGTCCAGCAGGGCCTGATACTCGGCCAGTTCCAGGCCCATTTCGGCGGCGATTTCGGTTTCGGTGGGCGCCCGCATCAGCTGATGGTGCAGGCTTTGGACGGCGGCCTCGACTGCGCGGGATTTGCTGCGGACGCTGCGCGGCAGCCAATCCTGGCTGCGCAGTTCGTCCAGCATGGCCCCCCGGATGCGGGTGATGGCATAGGTTTCAAACTGCGCATCGGCCTGCTGCCGATAGCGGCGCACGGCATCCAGCAGCCCCATCATGCCCGCCTGCATCAGGTCGTCGAGTTCGACATTGGCGGGCAGGCGGCCGATCAGGCCCAAGGCCTGGCGGCGCACCAAAGGCGCGTACTGGCTGATCAGCTGATCCTCGGACAGGGGCATCGCACAATCCGTGATAGACAACGTAAAATGCAAGTATGCCCCAAGCGGGCCATCCACTGCAGCAACCCGGCCGCAGGCTAAATTTTTCCCGGCATCTGCCGTTATGGATGCAGAAGGGATTCATCCCATTTTTTTCCGGGCCCCGTCCAGTCGGTTTCATTGGCTCACGTGGAAATCCTACTCAAAGGAACGCACATGATTCACTCCATCGGCAACCAACTCTCCCCCGCCAGCCTGGGCATGCCTGTTGCAGTCAACGATCGTCCCGCCGGCATTCCCGAACCCGCCGTCCAGGTCACCCCGGCCGAAGACGCCCGCGCCAGCACCTCGCGCCAGGCCGGCCAGCAAGACGCGGCCCTGCTGGCCGACCCCAACGCGCCGCAGTCCTCGCTCGAAAAAGCCCTGGAAGCGGTCAACGACAGTCTCAAGGCCTGGTCCACCGGGGTGCGCTTCGAAATGGACAAAGACGCCCAGCAGCTGGTGGTGTCCATCGTCGACAGCGCCAGCGGCGACGTCATCAAGACCATCCCCTCCGAAGCCATGCTGCGCATCGCCAAGATGATCGTGCAATTGCAGGGCTCGGGGGTGGACACCCAGGCCTGACGATCCAAACACCGCATCCACACCATTTCAACCGCCGACGTCGGCATTTCTTTCAAGACATCCCGCACACGGCGGTAAACAGGAGCCCTCACCATGGCAAGCATATCCTCCCTCGGCCTGTCCGGCCTGCCGCTCACCGATCTGCTGAACAATCTGCAGAAAAACGAAAACCAGGCGCTGGCCGTCATCCAATCGCGCCAAACGGCCGCCGAAGCCAAGGTCTCGGGATACGGCAAGCTGAAAGACGCCATCGCTTCTTTCCAGAAGGCCGCCGACGCCGTCGGCAAAGCCGACGCCTTCGGCGCAATCGCCGCCAAGACCGGATCGGACGCCTTTTCCGTCACCACCACCAACAAGGCCATTGCCGGGCAGTATTCCATCCAGGTGGATTCCCTCGCCGCCGCCCAGACCCTGGTCTATGACGGCCGCGGCAGCCGCACCGACGACATCGGCACCGGGGGCACCGTCACCTTCACCGTCAACGGCGAAGACCAGACCCTCGATCTCACCGGCAAGGGCACCTCGCTCAACGACCTGGTCAAGGCCATCAACGCCGACCCCGATCTGGGCGTCAACGCCACCCTCGTCAACAACGGCACCGACGGGTCGCAGTACCAGCTGCTGCTGACCAACCGCGAGACCGGCACCGAGGCCGCCGTCAGCAAAATCCAGGTGGACGGCAATGCCGATCTGCAAGCCTTCCTGGGCTACGACAGCGGCAACGGCTCCAACCCGGGCATCACGGTGTCCGCCGCCACCGACGCCTCATTGAGCATCAACGGCATTGCCATCACCAGCCAGACCAACACCATCGAAAACGTGATCGACGGGGTCTCCCTGACCCTGAACAAAACCACCGAAGAAGCCACCAGCCTCTCCCTCACGCAAGACCCTTCCGTGGCCAAGAAAGCCATCGAGGACTTCGTCAAGGCCTATAACAGCCTGAACGACACCATCAAGTCCCTGACCTCCTACGACATGGAAAACCAGAAGTCGTCGGCGCTCACGGGCGACAGCCTGACCCGCACGGTGCAGACCCGCATGCGCGACGCCATCTCCAGCGCATTCTCCGCCAGCGGCACCAACCTGGGCGAAATCGGCATCACCACCGACCCCAAGACCGGCAAACTCGAAATCGACAACACCAAGCTGGACAAGGCCCTGGCCGACGACACCGAAGGCGTCAAGTCCTTGTTTACCAGCGACACGGGCATCGGCAAGCGCGTCAGCGACACGGCGGACACCTTCATCAAGTCCGACGGCATGCTGACCACCACCAAGACCGGCATGGAAAAAACCGTGGCCGACATCAAGAAACAGTACGAAGCCACGGCCGAGCGCATCAACCAGCGCATGGACACCTACCGCAACCAGTTCACCCAGCTGGATGCCATGGTCAGCCAGATGAATTCCCTCAGCAGCTATCTGTCGCAACAACTCAGCGCCCTGAGCGCCAACAACAAATCGTAAACCCTCATGTCTTACGCGCCACGTTCCCGGTCGGCCCGGGCCACCGGGTCCTATGCCACCATCGGTCTCGAAACCGAAATTCTCGGCGCCTCGCCCGAACGCCTGATCTCGCTGCTGTTCCGGGGGGCGCTGACCTCGGTGGCGCAGGCCCGCCTGCACCTGCAGGCGGGCAACACCGCCGAACGCGGCAAGGCCCTGTCCAAGGCCATCGACATCATCGACTCCGGCCTGAAAACGGGTGTCGACACCGAGCGCGGCGGCGAAGTCGCCCGCCTTCTGGTCACCTCCTACGATCTCATCATCCGCGACCTGATGCTGTCCAACCTGCACAGCGACGCCGACCGCCTCGCCGCCGCCGAAAAGCAGCTGGCCGACCTCGCCGACGCCTGGTACACCGCCGCCGACCCGGCCTTCAAGCAAACCCCCGGCAGCTAAACCTAGGATGACCGCAATTGCCCTCGCCACACAAAACCGTGCTGCAGCACTACCAGGCCATCGCCAAGCTGTCGGCCAGCATGCTGAAACTGGCCCAGGCTCAACAATGGGACGAGCTGGTCGCGGAGGGGCTTAAATACCAGCAGGCGGTCGACCGCCTGCGCCAGCTTGAACCCCTGAGCGACGAGCAGCGCGAAGCCCGCCGCAAGCTGCTGACCCAAATCCTGGACGACGACGCCCACATCCGCCAATTGGTGGCCCCCGAGCTCGACCGCCTGGGCCATCTGCTGGGCACCATCAAAAGGCAACGAACCGTCCTGCAAGCGTATTACAGCACGGTACGTCCCTGATCCACCATGAGCATCGGGGCACCTTCCAATCTAGGCACCCTGCTCGTCCAGAAGCTGGACGCGGCACTGGGCGTCACGCTGGGCCAACAGGCCAATATCAGTTCGGGCGCCGGGCCCCAGGCCATCCCCCAGCCCGCCAACCCGGAAAACCCCAACGCCCCGCAAAACCCGGCCCATCGCACGCCACGCGAATCCGTGGATCAGGCCAATGCCGAAGGCCAGCGCCGCGCGCTCATCGGCAAAGCCACGCGCGAAATGCAGCTGGACAACCTGCTGGGGCGCTCGACCACGTTTCGCGGCACCACCCAATCCGCCCCCACCACGCTGGGCTACGCGGCACGCATCATCCTGGCCCTGCTCAACCAATATCCGCAGGGCGGCCAGCCCATCCGGGGACGCGCGCCCCTGCTGCCAGCCCCCGGCGGCCAGCAGCAGCCCGGCGGCGCCGCGCCGGACAGGCAGGCGGCCGCCAATGCCCTGGCCGGCGGCCGGGCGTCCCCGGGCAGCCCGGCGCTTCAAGGCGGCGCGGCAATGCCCCGGGGCCTCCCGCCCGCCGGCCCCAACCAAGTCTGGGCCCAACTGGCCAGCAGCCTCAACCAGCCCGGGGCGCTGGCCGCCCGATTTGCCCAGGCGCTCTCGCAGTCCATCCAGGGCAGCGGCCTGTTCTACGAATCCCACCTGGCGCAGCTGGCGGCGGGCAAGACCAGCGCGCACGCCCTGCGCCAAGAGCCCCAAGGACAGATTTCCCGGCAAGGCGCCCAACCGGCCCAGGCTCAGAACCCGGCCCAGGCGCCGGCGCGCCCCCCCGCGTCCTTGTCCGCGCTCATCCAGCAATCCCAGCTGCCGCAGGCCGATCCGGCCAGCCCCGCCACCCAGGCCGCACACAGCCAGCAGACCACCGCCACGGGCCACCAGGCCCAGCAGCACGCCCCGATTCCGGCCATCGACCCCCAGGCGCACCTGATGGTGCGCCAACAGCTGGAAGTGCTGGCCAACCAGGGTTTCATCTGGCAGGGCGAAGCCTGGCCCGGGGCCGACATGGAATGCGAGGTTCGCCGCCGCCAGCCCGACGACGGCCAGGATCCTGCCGTGGATCAGGAACACTGGTCCACCCGCCTCGTCCTGCGGCTGCCGGTGCTGGGAGAAATCCAGGCGCGCCTGAGCCTGTCCGGCGACCAGTTGGTCATGCGGCTGCTGGCCCCGGACGCCGCCGAGCGCCTGTCCCAGGCCGTCGAGCCGTTGCGTTCGCGCCTCCAGGCCCAGGGCCTGCAAGCCAGCCAGCTGGCCATCCTGGCCGAAGACCCCGATCGCCGCGCCCAAGACGCCGGCGCGCAAAACCCAGACACCGAACCCGATGAAATCACCGCCTCCTGATCCCCATCGCTCGACGGCGGTCGCGGTGGCCTACGACCCCGACGACCAGGCGCCCCGGGTCGTCGCCAAAGGCTACGGCACGCTGGCCGAAACCATCATCCAGACCGCCCAGGATCACGGCCTGTACGTGCACGAATCCCCCGAGCTGGTCAATCTATTGATGCAGGTGGATCTGGACGCTCATATTCCGCCCAAGCTGTACGTGGCCATCGCGGAACTGCTGGCCTGGCTATACGCCCTGGACAGCGAAGGCCAGGGGGTGACGAAAAAGGAATTCCTGCCCAGGCCGCTGGGCCCGCGCGCGGCGGACAAGGGCTGAAGACCAGATAAGACCGGGCGGCGGGGGTCAGATCGCCATGTTGGCGATTTCTTTATAGGCTTCGACCAGGCGGTTGCGCACCGTGACGGTGGTCTGGAACGACAAGCCGGCCTTTTGCAGGTCGATCATGACGTCGCTCAGGGACAGGCCCGGCGCGCCCAGCTGGAACTGCTGGGCCTGCGTGTTGGCGGCATTCTGGGCCTGCGAGACCCGGTCGAGGGTGCGGGAGAGTTCGGCCGCGAAGCCCCCTGGCCGAACGGCCGAAGCATCCTGGGGCTGAACCGTCAGACCCTGGGAGGCGCGCGCCACCGAGCGCATCTGGGCAAGCAGGTTTTCGACACTGGCAAGGGCCTGGGAATTGATCATCTGGATGCGTTTACAAAATCATGCAGAAAAAGGGGCGAGCGTCACAAGACTGCTACAGCGTTGTACTATACGTCATATTCAGTGATCGGAGCGAATTCAATAAAGGGGAGAAGCGCCGCCAATTCGGCTGTTGTCCCGATACCCCGCCGCCCGCCGGGGCCCGCCCCGGCACGGGATTACCTTAACTAAGCCCCAAAAACCGGGCTTTTCCGTGCTTGCCTAAAAAGCAATAGCCGCCATAATAGCCGCCATCCATCTTCCATACTGCCGCATCAGCATGCTCATTCACCAGACCGATGATTTCCGGCCAGGGCGCAGCCTGACGCCTCTTTCCGCTTCCCCGCTTCGATGAATCCGATTGCCAACTGGATGAACCACAATCCCGCCTTGGCGCGCTTTGCATCGCTGCCCCGCCCGCTCCTGCTCGGACTGGGCGCCGCGCTGATCGCCGTCCTGGTGGTCGCTTCGCTGTGGATGCGTGAACCAGACTACAAGACCCTCTTTTCCAACGTCGAATCGCGCGACGGCGGAACCATCGTCAACATCCTCAACCAGCGCAACATCCCCTATCAGTTCGCGGACAACGGCGCCACCATCCTGGTGCCCGCGGATCAGGTCTATTCCCTGCGCCTGCAATTGGCCGAACAAGGCCTGCCGCGCGGCGGCAGCGTGGGCTTCGAGCTCCTGGACAAGGCCCAGTTCGGCGCCAGCCAGTTCTCTGAACAGGTCACCTACCAGCGCGCCCTGGAGGGCGAGCTGGCACGCTCCGTCGAGGCGCTGCAGCCCGTCAAGTCCGCCCGGGTGCACCTGGCGATTCCGCGCCAATCCCTGTTCGTGCGCGACCGCGAACCCCCCACCGCGTCGGTGCTGGTCACGCTCTACCCCTCGCGCAGCCTCAGCGAGGCCCAGGTGTCCGCCATCACCTGGCTGGTTTCTTCCAGCGTGCCCCAGCTGCATGCATCCAACGTTTCCATCGTCGACCAGGACGGGCACCTGCTCTCCAACCCCAGCGGCGAAGCCGCCATCGACAGCACCCGGCGCAACTTCATCACGGACATCGAGCAGCGCACATCCCAGCGCATCCTGACGCTGCTCAACCCCATCGTCGGCTATGGCAACGTCCGCGCTCAGGTCAGCGCCAATGTGGATTTTTCACAACGCGAACAGACCTCCGAGGTCTATCGCCCCAACGAAACCCCCGGCACGGCGGCCATCCGCAGCAAACAGACCAGCGAAGCCGTCGACAACGACATGCCCGCGGCCGGCGGCGTCCCGGGCGCCCTGAGCAATCAGCCGCCCGCCAACGCCACCGCCCCCATCCAGAATCCGCCCACGGCGGCCCCGGGCGCCGCCGCCAACGCCCAGAACCCGGCCGCCCAGGACAATCCGCCGCTCACCCTGAACGGCATCCCTGTCCCCAGCCCGCGCGGCTCCGTGCGCGACGACGCCACGGTCAACTACGAAGTCGACCGCACCATCAGCCACGTCAAGCACGAACTGGGCACGCTCACGCGCCTGTCGGTCGCCGTGGTGGTCAACTACCGCAACAAAGACGGCGAATCCTCGCCGCTGGACGAAGCCGAGATGGACAACATCAACGCCTTGGTCAAGCAGGCCATGGGCTATTCGGCCGAACGCGGGGATACCCTCAGCGTGGTGAACAGCGAATTCACCAACCAAGAACCCGTCTACAAGCCCTGGGAAAACCCCGCCTACCAAGAACTCGCCCTGCAAGCCGGCAAGGTTCTGCTGATCCTGCTGGCGCTGCTCGTCCTCTGGCGCGCCATCGTGCGGCCCATTGTCCAGGGCTTCGCCAACGCCCAGGTCGAGCGCGTCAAAAACGAAGCCCACCTGGAAACCATGCGCGAACAGCGGCGCCAGGACGAGCTGCGCGCCACCGAGATGAACCGCTACGAAGAAAACCTGGACACCGCCCGCGAACTCGCCCAGCGCGATCCGCGCGCGGTCGCCATGGTTCTGCGATCCTGGATGGACCCGAAAAATGCCAAATCCTGAAGAAGACCTCAGCCGCTGCGCCATCCTGATGATGTCGCTCGGCGAAGACGCGGCCGCCGAGGTCTTCAAATACCTGTCTTCCCGCGAGGTTCAGCAGATCGGCTCGGCCATGGCCAACCTCAAGCAGGTCACCCGCGCCGACGTCGACCAGGTTCTTGAAGACTTCCGCCGGGAAGCCGACCAGTTCATGGCCGTGACGCTGGGTTCCGACGACTACATCCGCTCGGTACTCACCAAGGCCCTGGGCAACGACCGCGCCGCCAGCCTGATCGAAGACATCCTCGAAGCGGGCGCCGAAGGCACAGGCAGCGGCATCGACGCCCTGAACTGGCTCGAACCCGCCAACGTGGCCGAACTCATCGCGGGCGAACACCCGCAGATCATCGCCACGATCCTGGTTCACCTCGAACGCGACCGCGCCTCGGCCATTCTGGCCCTGCTCAACGAACGCACCCGCAACGACGTCATGATGCGCATCGCCACGTTCGGCGGGGTGCAGCCCGCGGCCCTGCACGAGCTCACCGAAGTCCTCAACGAGGTGCTGTCCGGCCAGGGGGCCAAGCGCTCGAAGATGGGCGGGGTGCGCACGGCGGCCGAGATCCTCAACTACATGAACACCACCGAGGAAGAAGAAGTCGTCAGCAGCCTGCGCGAAATCGATGCCGATCTGGCCCAGCGCATCGTCGACGAAATGTTCGTCTTCGACAACCTGGCCGACGTCGAGGACGCCGCCATCCAGCTCATCCTCAAGGAAATCGACACCGCTTCGCTGACCATCGCCCTGAAAGGCGCCAGCGAAGAACTCAGCGCGAAATTCTTCAAGAACATGTCCAACCGCGCCGCCGAGATCCTGCGCGACGACCTGGACGCCCAGGGGCCCGTGCGCATGTCGCGCGTGGAGACCGAGCAGAAAGCCATCCTGGCCGTGGCCCGCAAGCTGGCCGACGCCGGCCAGATCAACCTCAGCATGGGCAACGACGAGTATGTCTGACAAGCGCGCCATGGACCTGCATACGCGCGCCCATTGGCAGCGTTGGGAAATGGATTCGCTGGAAACCCTGCGTGCCCGGCAGCGCACCGCCGCCCAGGACAGTCCTCAGGATCCGGCCCAACAGGCCGAGGCGCTGCGCCGCCGGGCGGAAGCCCTGGCGCAGGCGCGCAAGGACGCCGCCGCCCAGGGATACCAGGCCGGCTTCGAAGAAGGCCGGGCCCAAGGCCTGGCGGAAGGCCAGACGGCCGGCCACGCCGAGGGGCTGGCCGCCGGACGGGAAGCAGGCCAGTCGCAAGGCCACGCCGAAGGTTTGGCCCAGGGGCTGCAAGAAGGCCGGGCCCAGGTTCAGGCGCAAACCGCGCGCCTGGACGCGCTGGCTACGGCCTGCGCCCAGGCCCTGAACCATCTGGAAGAAGAAGTCGGCCAGTCGCTGATACAGCTGGCCACCCGCATCGCCGAGCAAGTCCTGCGCAGCCAGCTGCGCGAACACCCCAACCACATCCTCGATCTGGTTCAGGACATCCTGCAGGCGCGCCCCGAACCCGGCACCCCGCTGAGTCTGCGGCTGCACCCCGACGACCTGGATCTGGTGCGAACCTTTTTGCAAAAAGAAACCGACCACGCCCAATACCGCCTGGTCGCCGATGAACGCCTCACGCGGGGCGGCTGCATCGCCGAGACAGCCCTGGGGTCGGTGGACGCCACCCTGGAAACGCGCTGGCAGCGCATCGTTTCGGCGCTGGGCCAGCCCCCGAGGCCGCTATGACCGCGGCCGACGGCCTGCTGGACAGCGCCGGCGCCCGCTGGCGCGCGCAGCTGCAAGCCTGCGAACACCGCATTGATGCGCGCCAGGCGGTGCGCCGCCAGGGGCGGGTCACCCGCGCCACTGGCCTGGTGCTGGAAGCCACCGGCCTGCAGCTGCCCGTGGGCGCCGCCTGCCGCGTGCAGGTCTCCCCCGGGCGCGACCTCTGGGCGGATGCCGAAGTGGTCGGTTTCCACGCCGACACCCTGTATCTGATGCCGCAAAGCGACATCACCGGCCTGCGGCCCGGCGCCCGCGTCGTCCCGGCGGAATCCCTGCTGCTGGATCCGGTTCCCCTGCCCTCCCGCGCGCTGCCCGACCAGGCGGCCACGGTCGGCATCGACCAGGCCCGCCATCTGCCTGTCGGCCAGGCCCTGCTGGGGCGGGTGCTGGACGGCGCCGGCCGGCCGCTGGACGGCAAGCCCCTGCCCGCCAACCTGGAACAAGCGCCCCTGACGGCACACCAGATCAACCCGCTGACCCGCGCTCCCGTCGACACCGTGCTGGACGTCGGCGTGCGCGCCATCAACGGCCTGCTCACTGTGGGGCGCGGCCAGCGCATGGGCCTGTTCGCAGGCTCCGGGGTGGGGAAAAGCGTGCTGCTGGGCATGATGGCCCGATACACCCGGGCCGACATCATCGTGGTGGGGCTGATCGGCGAACGGGGCCGCGAAGTCAAGGAATTCATCGAACTCAACCTCGGCACCGACGGCCTGGCCCGATCCGTCGTAGTGGCCGCGCCCGCGGATGTCTCCCCCCTGCTGCGCCTGCAGGGCGCCGTCTACGCCACGCGCCTGGCCGAACACTTCCGCGACCAGGGCAAACACGTTCTGCTGATCATGGATTCCCTGACCCGCTACGCCATGGCGCAGCGCGAAATCGCCCTGGCCATCGGCGAGCCCCCCGCCACCAAGGGCTATCCGCCATCGGTCTTCGCCAAGCTGCCCGCCCTGGTCGAACGCGCCGGCAACGGCGCCCCTCAGGGCGACCGCGCCGCGGGCTCCATCACCGCTTTCTATACCGTGCTCACCGAGGGCGACGACCAGCAGGATCCCATCGCCGATTCGGCCCGCGCCATCCTGGACGGCCACATCGTCCTGTCGCGCATCCTGGCCGAATCCGGGCACTACCCCGCGATCGACATCGAGGCGTCGATCTCGCGGGTGATGTCGGCCATCGTCCCCGACAGCCAGTTCCGCCACGTGCATCAATTCAAGCGCATGGTGTCGCGCTACCAGCGAAACCGCGACCTGATCGCCGTAGGGGCCTATACTGCGGGGAACGACCCCGAAATCGACCAGGCGATCGAACGCTATCCCTGGCTTGAGGGTTATCTGCAACAAGGCATCAACGTGCAGGTCGATTATCCGGCCGCCGTGGCTGCCTTGGCGGGCGTGCTAGGCCAGGAGACCACCCATGGCGCATGAAACTTCGTTGGACATCCTGATCAACCTGTCCCAGGACAAGGTCGACGATGCCGGACGGCGGCTGGCCGAACTGGCCACCCAGCGCCGAGAGGCCCAGGGGCAGCTGGATACCCTGGACACCTATCGCGGCGATTACACCCGGCGCCTGCAAAACACGACGGAAAACGGGGTAACCGCCTCGAACTACCACAATTTTAGGCACTTTATCGCCACATTGGACGAAGCCATTTCACAGCAAAATAGAATCATCGCCCAGATCGACACCCGCATCGAGGCCGGCCAACGCCAATGGCGCGACGAAAAGCGCCGTTTGAATTCCTACGAAACCCTGAGATCGCGCCAACTCCGCCAGCTGCAGGCCCGCGAACAGCGCCGCGAACAACGCATCAGCGACGAAGCCGCCGCCAATCTGTACCGCCGCTTGCGGCAGTCATACTAAATACGCTACTGTCATGACCATGCCCGTGCTTCCCACCGCATCCCCCAACCCGACATCGGCCGACCATTCCACGCGCGCGCCCGATGCGCCCGCCGAGACCGCTTCTTTTTCCAGCGTATTGTCCGGCCAGCGCGGGGCCGCCGCCGCAGCCGATGCGAAACCCGGCGCGGACACGCGTGCCGCCCAGTCGTCCGACCCCGAAAAACCCGATCCCCTGGGCCCCGACGAGGCCCTGGCCCTGATCCTGGACGCCGTCGGCCTGCCCCTGATGCAAGCCCCCGCCGACCCCGCCCAGCCCCGCCAGGCGGACGCCCACCCGGGCCGGCCGGACAACGTACCCGCCCCGGCCCAAAACCGGGCCGCGCAGTGGCAAGACCTGCCCGCCCGCGCGCAGGCCGACGCGACGCCGCAGGGCAAGGCAGAGGCCCCGACAACCGCCCATGGCCATGCCGCGCAGGCCCGGCCGCAAGACCCGGCGGCGCCCCTGATCGCCGCGGCGGCCCGCGCCGCCACGCAGGCGCAGGCGCAGACCCCGGCCGATGCGCGCTCGGCCAAGCGCACAGAAACCACGCCTGGCGAAGCCCCGCTGCGCTTCAGCATCGCAACGCCGGCCGCCGCCGGCCGGGCGCCCGCCGGCGCCGCCGTCCCGCTCAAGACCACGCCAACCCCGCAGGGGGCCGGCGGCGCGCCGCTGGCCGCCGCCCAGGCCCACCCCGGGTCCGCCGACGGCACGGCCGCCCGCGCCGCCGCGACGAACACCGCCGCCACGGCCGGCGACCTCGCATCCATTGCCGCCCCCGGCGCCGTCCTGCTGACACCCGCCGCCACGGCGGGCCAGGCGGCCTCGGCCGCCGCCGGCACCATTCAGCTCAACGTCCCCACCCCGTTGCACAGCCCGCAATGGCCTCAGGACGTCGGGCGGCAACTCCTCAGCCTCACCCAGGCCGGCGCGACCGGCACCCAGACCGTCATGATGCACGTCAACCCGCCCGAGCTCGGGCCCGTGCGGATCACCCTGCACCTGGGCGACAGCATCCAGGCCAGCTTTGTCTCGCCCCACGCCAACGTGCGCCAGGCACTCGAAAACGCGCTGCCCAACCTGCAGCAGCAACTGGCCCAATCCGGCCTGTCCCTCGGCCAGGCCAACGTCAGCGACCAATCGGCCCAACAGCAATTCGCCCAGCAAGGGTCGGGCTCGGCCAATCCCGACGGGGCGGTCTTCAGCCTGGACGGCCACACCGAGACCGCCGCCCACCCGCTCGATGTTGCGGCACCGGCACAACGCGCCATCCGCCCGGACTCCCTGGTTGATACCTTTGCATGACCGTCCTGTTACACCGTTGCATACAGGCATTACAATGCAGCCTTTCGACCTCTGCGACCCCATAAATCGGAACCATGCTCAGGCTACTTAAATTCATACTCCTGCTCATTGTCATCATTGGCGCCACAGTGGCCGGGACGATGCTGTTCCTCAATCGCACCAGCGCCGGCACGCCCGACGCGCCGGCCGCCCCGGTAGCCGAGGCCCAACCGGCGCCGCCGCCGGTCAGGGCGCCGATTTTCGCCGAACTCGAACCCTTCACCGTGACGCTGTACGGCGAGATGCGCAACCGCATCCTGTATACGGCGATCACGCTGCGCCTGGACAACGAAGAATCCCGCAAGCAAATCCAGGACTACATGCCCGAGGTTCGTGACCGCATCCTCAAGGTGCTGTCCGCCCAGCAGCTGGCCCAGATCCAGACCCCGGAAGGCCGTGAAGCCCTCAGCCAGGGCATCCGGGCCAGCCTGTCGCGCCCGTTTGCCGCGCAGCTGCCGGGCCCGCAGATCGAAGACGTCCTCTTTACGGCCTTTGTGGTGCAGTAATGTCTTACCAAAGCATGCTCTCCCAAGACGAAGTCGATGCGCTGCTGGCAGGGGTCACCGGCGAGGAAACCGCCGCCCAGGCCGCCGAACAGCAGCCGCAAGGCAGCGTGCGCCCCTACGATCTGGGTTCGCCCGATCGGGTCGTGCGCCATCGCATGCAGACGCTCGAACTCATCAACGAGCGTTTCGCGCGTCGTCTGCGGTCCATGTTCTTCGGTTTCATGCGGCGCAATGCGGACATCACCGTCAACGCCATCAAAATCCAGAAATATTCTGATTTCGAACGCAATCTGCCCGTTCCCAGCAACCTGAACATGGTGGCCATGAAGCCCCTGCGCGGGGTGGGCCTGTTCACCTTCGACCCCAGCCTGGTGTTCCTGGTGATCGACAGCCTGTTCGGCGGCCATGGCCGCTACAATACGCGGGTCGAAGGGCGCGACTTCACCAATACCGAACAACGCATCATCCGGCGCCTGCTCAGTCTGACCCTAGAATGCTACGGCCAGGCCTGGGACAACATCTACCCGATCGAATTCGAGTACATGCGCTCGGAAATGCACACCAAATTCGCCAATATCGGCTCGGGCAACGATGTCGTGGTGCTGACCACCTTCAACATCGAGCTCGGCTCGTCGGGGGGCAAGCTCAACGTCTGCCTGCCCTACTCCATGCTGGAGCCCATCCGCGACATCCTGACCCGGCCGCTGCAGCAGTCCGCCTCCGACTCCATCGACCAGCGCTGGACGCAACAGCTGTCGCGCGAAGTCCGCAGCGCCCAGGTCGAACTCAGCGTCGAATTCGCCCAGATTGAAACTTCCATCGCCGAACTCCTGCACCTGTCGGTCGGCGATGTCCTGCCCGTCGACATCCGGCCCGATCTGACCGCCCGCGTCGGCGGCGTGCCCGTGCTCCAATGCGGCTATGGCACGTCCAATGGCCGCTACGCCTTGCGCGTGCACAAGATCCTTGCCTCGACCGGGGATTCCGAACAACTGTTAGCCCGCACCAAAACATGAGCGACATCAAAGACGACGACCCCCAGGAACCGACCCCCGCGGATTCCCCCTCGACCGGCAACCTTGAGGACGACTGGGCGGCCGCGCTGGCCGAACAACAGGACTCCGCCCACGACCAGGCCACCCAGGCGTCCGGCCTGAGCGCCGAGGACGACTGGGCCGCCGCCCTGGCCGAGCAGACCGCCGCCACCCCGCCCGACGAAAGCCCCGCACCCAGCGCGCCGCCCGCCGCCCCCAAGCCGCCCCCCCCGGCGGCGCAGCCGGCGGCCGCCCAGGTGTTCCAGCCCCTGGACAGCCAGGGGGACGACGGCGACAGCGACATCGGCATGATCAGGGACATTCCCGTCCAGCTCTCCGTCGAACTCGGCCGCACCCGGCTCACCATCAAGAACATCCTCCAGCTGGGCCAGGGTTCGGTGGTCGAACTCGACGGCCTGGCCGGCGAACCCATGGACATCTACGTCAACGGCTACCTGATCGCCCAGGGCGAAGTCGTCGTCGTCGACGAAAAATACGGTATCCGGGTGACGGATATCATCACCCCTTCAGACCGGATCGCCCGGCTGAACAACCGCCGCTGAACCCGCCATGGATCAGGCCCAGACCCTGCGCGTCATCGGCGCGCTGCTGTTCGTCCTGGTCTTGATGCTGGCGCTGGCCTGGATTGCGCGCCGTGGCGGCTGGCTGCGCCAGCCGGGCCAAAGCCGCCTGCTGCAAGTCCTGGCGACGCGCAGCCTGGGGGCGCGCTGCCACGTCGCCATCGTCCAGGTAGACGATGCGCGCCTGGTGCTGGGGGTCACGCCGCAATCCATTTCGCTGCTGCACACCCTGCCGGACACCGTCCCGCCCCCCTCCGACGCCGGCGGCGATTTCGCCGCCGTGCTGGACAAATCCAGATCGAGACCCTGATGCAAGGCCCGCGACATCATCGGCGACCCGCCTGCGCCAGCCTGCTGCTGCGCATGGCGGTGCCCCTGGGCGTCCTTCTGTGGCTGGCCTGGCCCGGCCAGACCCTGGCGCAGGCCACCCTGCCCGCGCTGACCAGCACGCCGGGCCCCAACGGCGGCGAAACCTGGTCCCTGAGCATCCAGACCCTGGTCATGCTGACCATGCTGTCTTTCCTGCCGGCGGCCCTGCTGATGATGACCAGCTTCACCCGCATCATCATCGTCCTGGGCCTGCTGCGCAACGCCCTGGGCACGGGGGTGTCGCCGCCCAACACCATTCTGGTGGGCCTGTCGCTGTTCCTGACGCTGTTCGTGATGTCGCCGGTGTTCGACCAGATATACACCCAGGCCTACCAGCCGCTGGCGGCCGAGCAGATCACTTTCGAGCAGGCCCTCGACCGCGGCGCCCAGCCGCTGAAAGCGTTCATGCTGCGCCAGACCCGCGAGGCCGACCTCGGCCTGTTCGCCGAGATGGCCGGCATCGGCCCGCTCGAAACCCCCGAAGCCGTGCCCCTGCGCATCCTGGTGCCCGCCTACGTCACCAGCGAACTCAAAACCGCATTCCAGATCGGCTTTACGATCTTCATCCCTTTTCTTATCATCGACCTGGTGGTGGCCAGCCTGATGATGGCGCTGGGGATGATGATGGTGCCGCCCGTCAGCATCTCGCTGCCCTTCAAGCTGATGCTGTTCGTGCTGGCGGACGGCTGGCACCTGCTGCTGGGGGCGCTGGCGCGCAGTTTCTACCAATAAGGATCATGCCATGACCCCCGAACAAGTGATGTCCATGACCTACCAGGCCTTGATGGTCGCCCTGAAAATGGCCGGCCCCCTGTTGCTGGTGGCGCTGACGCTGGGCCTGATCATCAGTATTTTCCAGGCCGCCACGCAAATCAACGAAATGACGCTGTCCTTCATCCCCAAGGTGCTGGGCGTGGGGGCCGCGCTGGTGGCGCTGGGGCCCTGGCTGATCGCCACCATGGTGGACTACATCCGCCGACTCATCGAGACCATCCCGACGCTGGCCGGCTGATTTGCCGTGATCGAAGTCCCGCTCGAACAACTGTACGCCTGGATCACAAGCCTGCTGTGGCCCATGCTGCGCATCGGCGGCCTGATCTCGCTGGCGCCGATCCTGGGCGAGGCCAACGTGCCGGTGCGCATCAAGATCGGCGCGACGGTCGCCATCACCCTGGTGCTGGCGCCGGTCATCGGGCCGCAGCCCGCCATTGCGCCGGCCTCCTACGCGGGCCTGCTGATCGCCGTGCAGCAAGTGCTGATCGGCATGGCCCTGGGGTTCTGCATGCGTCTGATCTTCACCGCCACCATGATGGCGGGCGAATTCGTCGGCCTGCCCATGGGGCTGGCTTTCGCTTCGTTCTTCGATCCGGCCACCGGGGCCAACACCGCCGTGCTGTCGCGCCTGCTGAACCTGGTGGCGATGCTGATGTTCCTGGCGGTCAACGGGCACCTGCTGATGCTGGACGGCCTGGCGCGCTCGTTCACGCTGATGCCGATCGGCGCCGACCTGCATGCCGACGGCTGGGCCGCCCTGATGGACTGGAGCGCGCAAATCTGGATCATCGGCCTGCTGCTGGCCCTGCCGCTGCTGGTGGTGCTGCAGACCATCAATCTGTCGCTGGGCATTCTCAACCGCACCGCGCAGCAGCTGTCGGTGTTCGCGGTGGGCTTCCCCATCACCCTGAGCACCGGCTTGATCATGCTGGCCATCGTGGTGCCCCGCAGCAGCGAATTCCTGATGCAGCTGTTTGAATCCGGCTACCAGACCATGGCGCGGATCGCCCGGGGCTTGATGGGCATCTGACGCGCCAGGGCCGACCCGGGGCCGCAAGGCCGGCCCCCGCGCACCGCCCGCCATCGTCCGCGCCGGAGCCGGAGCCGAAGCCGAAGCCGGAGCCGGAGCCGGAGCCGGAGCCGGGCATTATTGAATCAGCTGGTTGATTTCGATGATGGGCATCATCACGGCCAGGACGATCAGCATCACCATGCCGCCCATCAGCAGGATCATGACGGGTTCCAGCAGCGCCGTCAGCGTCATGGCGCGGCGCTCCAGATCGGTCGCCAGAACGCCGGCGGCCCGATCCAGCATGGCGGGCAGTTCGCCCGTGCGCTCGCCGCTGCCCACCAGGTGCACCAGCAGCGCCGGGAAGACCTTCTGCGACTGCAGGGCCTGCGCCAACGCGCCACCCTCCCGCACCTGGCGCGCCGCCTGCTCGACCGCGGCGCGCAGGCGCGCATTGTGCAAGGTGCGCCCCGCCGCGTCCAGCGCCACCAGCAGCGGCACCCGGCTGCCCGTCAGGATGGCCAGGGTCGCGGCAAAGCGCGCCACATTGACCCCCAGCACATAGCGGCCCACCACGGGCAGGCGCAAGACCCGGGCATGCCAGGCCAGCCGAGCGGCGGGCCGCCGCAGGGACAGGCGCCACAGGCCCAGGGCCAGCGCCAGGCCCAGCAGGGCCGGCGCGCCCCATTGCTGCACGGCGTGGCTCAAGGCCAGCATCGCCCGGGTCAGCCACGGCAGGGTCTGGTGCGCCTGGCTGAACGCCCCCACCACCTGGGGCACGACGTAGCTGAGAAGGAAAATCACGATGGCCACCGAAACCACGGTGACGATGCAAGGGTAGATGAACGCCGTCAACACCTTGCTGCGCAAGGCCCCGCGGGTGTCGATGTAGTCCGCCAGCCGTTCCAGCACCTCGGCCAGATTGCCGGACTGCTCGCCGGCGTCGACCAGCGCCCGGTAGATATCGGGAAAATCCTGGGGATGGGCGGCCAGCGCCTGGCCCAGCCGCAGCCCGGCCCGCACATCGTCGCGCACCGCCGCCAGCACGCGGGCCACGGGGGCGCGCTCGGCTTGTTCCAGCGCCACCCGCAAGGCGGCTTCCAGGGGCAGGCTGGCCGCCAGCAGGTTGGCCAGCTGGCGGGTCAGCCCGCCCAGTTCGCGTTCGCGGATATGGCCGCCCCACTCGAAGCGCGCACCGGACCGGCGGCGCGACTCAACGACCTGGATGGGCAGCAGGCCCTGGTTGCGCAGGTGCTGGCGGGCGCTGCCGGCGCTGTCGGCATCCAGGCGTCCGCGCTCGGTGCCCCCGTCCTGATTGATGGCTTCGTAGTGATAGGATGGCATGTGCGGCCTCCGGCGGCGTCAATGATCGCGGGTGACGCGCTCGATTTCGGCGCGTGACGTCACCCCCGCGCGCACCCAGCGCTCGCCGTCCTGGTGCAGGTTCAGCATGCCTTGCGCCGCGGCCGCCCGGCGCAAGGCCATTTCGCCCTGATTGCCGTGGATCATGCCGCGCAGGCCGTCATCCAGGACGAACAGCTCGTGCACCCCCGTGCGCCCGCTGTAGCCGGTATGGCCGCACGCCGCGCAGCCCCCGGGGTTCCAGTCGGCGCGGCCGTCGGCCTGGCGCACGCAGCACGCGGCGCACAGTTTGCGCACCAGGCGCTGGGCCAGCACCCCTTGCAGGGTGGAGGCCAGCAAAAAGGATTCCACCCCCATGTCCAGCAGGCGGGTCACCGCCGCCACGGCGTCGTTCGTGTGCAGGGTGGCCAGCACCAAGTGCCCGGTCAGGGACGCCTGCACGGCGATTTCAGCGGTTTCCAGGTCGCGGATCTCGCCGATCATGACCACGTCGGGATCCTGGCGCAGAATGGCGCGCAGGGCCGAGGCGAAAGTCAGGTCGATCGCCGGGTTGACCTGGGTCTGCCCGATGCCGGGCAGATCGTACTCGATGGGGTCTTCGACGGTCAGGATATTGGTGGTGGCGGCGTCCAGGCGGCCCAGGGCGGCGTACAGGGTGGTGCTTTTCCCGCTGCCGGTGGGGCCGGTGACCAGGACAATGCCGTGCGGCCGGCGGATCAGTTCGTCCAGCCCGCGCAGCACGTCCGGGGCCATGCCCAGGCGCTCCAGCTGCAGGCGGCCGGCTTCTTTGTCCAGCAGACGCAGCACGACGCGCTCGCCGTGGCCCGTCGGCAGCGTGGAGACCCGCACGTCAATGGGCCGCCCCCCCACCCGCAAGGCGATCCGGCCATCCTGCGGCAGGCGTTTTTCGGCGATGTCCAGGCTGGCCATGACCTTGATGCGCGACACCAGGGCATTGTGCAGGGCGCGGCGCGGGCTGACGATGTCGCGCAACGTGCCATCGACCCGGTAACGCACCACCGAATGGGTCTCGAAAGCCTCGATGTGGATGTCGCTGGCCCCGTCGCGCGCCGCCTGGGTCAGCAAGGCATTGATCATGCGAATGATCGGGGCGCCATCGTGGGTATCCAGCAGGTCTTCCACTTCGGGCAAGTCCTGCAGCAACTGGTCGAGGTCGATGTCCTGGGCGGCGGCATCGACCACGGACGCGGCATCCCCCGTCTGCGCGTAAGCCGCCACCAGCAAGGTGTCCAGATCCGCATCGGGCACTTGGCGGGCGGCCAGTTCGCCATGCACCCGGCGAATCTCGGCCAGCGCCCAGTCCGGCGTGCGTTCGGAAACCGTCAGGGTCTGGCCCTGGACGCCGTCCTGCAGCAAGGCCCGCCAGGTCCGCGCCCAGGCATAGGGCAGGCGATTGCTCATTGCGGCACCGCAGCCGGCTGCGCCGGCGAATAGGCCGGGTCGGCGGCACCGGCCGGCACGTCCGCCGGGCGGTTTTCATCGGCCCGCCGGAATCCCCGCAAATCCAGCAGCCCCGTCGCGGGATCGCGCTGCAAGCCCGGCAAGTCGGTGACGGCCCCGCCAGGCATCAGCCAGGACGCTTCGATGGGCAAGGCGGTCTGGGCCGAGCGCATGAAGTTGTACCGATCCAGTGTCAGGCGCGCGCCATCCTGGGCGGTGCGCACGATGTGCGGCCGCAGAAACAGCATCAGATTGGTCTTGGTGTGATTCCGGGACTGATACTTGAACAAATTGCCCAGCACGGGAATCTCGCTTAATAAAGGGACGGCGGTCGTCGTGTCGTTCATGACGTCTTCGAGCAGCCCCCCCAGCACGATGATCTGGCCGTCATCCACCAGCACTTTGGTCTCCAGGGCGCGCTTGCGCGTGATGATCGAGCCGCGCTGGACATCCGAAGTCGGATCGACCGTGCTGACCTCCTGGTAGAGGGACAGCTTGACCGTGCCGCCCTCGGAAATCTGCGGCTGGATGCGCAGCGTCAGGCCCACGTCTTCGCGCTGCACTGTCTGGAAGGGATTGCTGGCGCCATCGCCCGACGTCGTATAGGAACCCGTGACGAACGGCAAGGTCTGGCCCACGATGATGCTGGCGGATTCGTTGTCCAGCGTCATCAAGTTGGGGGTGGACAGCACATTGACCCCCGATTGCCGCTGCATGGCGTTGGCCAGCACGCTGAGATTCAGCACCTGCTTGCCCAGGATATCCACGGTGCCATTGACCACGCCCAGACTCAAGCCCTTGCCCAGGGCATCAATGGTGGTGAAGGTGTTGGTCAGGTCGCCGCCCAGCCCGGTGCCGCCCAGGTTGGCCCCCCCGAACACGGCGGCGCCGTCGCCGTTGATGCTGTTGCCCCCCGCCATCCACTGCACGCCGAATTCGGCGGCCTTTTCCGCATTGACCTCTACGATCAGGCTTTCGATCAGCACCTGGGCCCGGCGCTGATCCAGCTGATCGACGACTTCGCGCAGGCTGCGGTACAGGGGCTCCGGCGCCGAAATGATCAGCGTATTGGTGGCCGCATCCGCCTGGATGGTCGCGCCGCCGGCGGAAAACGCCACCGATTGCTTGCCGCCCGACGTCGCCGACGAGGCCAGGGCACCGCCACCTGACGCGCCGGCGCCGTCCGCCAGGGTCGACAGCGCGGCGGCGGGCAGGCCGGCGCCGCCGCCCGGGGCCGCCGCCCCGGCGGCGGACAGCATCGAGGCGACGCCCGAGTCCGCCGACCCGCCGCCCCCCTGCCCCGACAAGGCCCCGCGCAAGACCTCGGCCAGATGGGTGGCCTGGGCGTTGCGCAAATACACCACGTGCAGGTTGCCCGTGCGCGATTCGGGCGTGTCCAGACGCAGAATCAGGTCGCGGGCCTGCTTCAGGCGCTCGGGCGTGATCGCCCGCAGCAGCACCGAATTGCTGCGCGGGTCGGCCAGCACCGCGACCTGCTGGTTGTTGCGGTTGGCGCCGTCCTGCAGCAGTTGCTGGGCCAGGGCGGCCACGTCCAGCGCCACCCCGTATTCGATCGGCACGACATCGGTATTCATGGTCAGCGGCGTATCAATGCGGGCAATCACCTGGGCGATCCGATCCAGGTTGTCGGCATAGTCCGTGATGACCAGGGCATTGCTGCCGACCTGGGCCGTAATCGTATTGTTGGGGGCCACCAGGGGCCGCAGCACCGGCACCAGATCGGCCGCGTTTTCGTAGCGCAAGGGGTACACGCGGGTCTGCAGCTCGCCGCCGGCGGCCCCGGCGGCGCCGGCGACCACCGTGCCGCCCAGCAGCTTGGCATCCGCCTCGGGAACCACCCGGTTGACCCCGTCGACGGCCACCACGGCAAACCCCTGCATGCGCAGCGCGCCCAGCAGCATGGCATAGGCTGTCTCGGCATCCACGGGCGTATCCGACACCAGGGTCAACTGGCCCTTGACGCGCGGATCGACCACGAAATTGCGGCCGGTGAACTGGGCCAGAGCGCGCACGACGCCCGCCAATTCGGCCTCCTGGAAGTTCAGTCGCGTCAAGGCGTCGGCCGAGGCCGGCGCATCGGGCGCCGCCGCCGGCGCGACGGGGCCGGGGCGTGTGGGAATCGGCTGCAGGCGGCGCGGGCGGCTGGCCTGCCGGGCCGACGCATCGGCCGCATAAGGTGGCGCGGGAACGGCCTGTCCAGCGCCCACGGCGGTATACACCACCAGGGGGGATTCCGGGGGTTGCCCGGGAGGAGGCTCGGTCGTCGCGCACCCGCCCAGCGCCAGCAGCAGCCCCAGCGCGGGCAGCAGGCCGCGCTGGCCCGGACTGGCGGGGTGAATCCTGCTGTGCGCAACGTCTTTCATCGTGTCCATCGGGGGGTTCCAGGCAGTGTCTTGGTTCATTAGTGCATCCGCAATGATCGGCGGCCCTCGGGGCCGGCCACAGGCCCCAGGGCGGTCAGCAGGCCGTTCAGGGCCTGCTGTGTGTAATCGGAAACGCCGGGATCGGCCCAGGCCCATCCCTGAAATTGAAAGCGGCCCGCCGGCGGCAAGACCCCTTCGCCCTGCAGGTACAGCGGGCCGCGATCCGTGTCCAGCCGCAGGGCATAGGCCCCGGACGGGGCGGCCGACAGCGAGGCGCGGTAGTCGCCCAGCGGGCGGATCGCGCTCAGGGCGGAACGGGCCGACAGCCACTGCGCCTGCAGCACAGGGGCCTCGGCCTGCCGGGCCGTCACGCCGCCGCGCCAGCCCAGACGCAGTTCGGGCCACTGCAGCAAGAGTTCTCCGCCGGGCTCCAGCGCATTGAACAAGGCATGGAACGTCGTCAACATGAAGGCCGGGGCGCGCAGGGACTGGGCCGACAGGAAGACCCCGTCCAGGCCGAGGGAAAGGGTCAGGGGCCCGCGCAACCACGGATGCCTCAGCACCAGGTGCGGGCCGCCGGCCAGGCCGACATCCCAGTGAACGGGATCCGGCAGGCTGCGCCGCTGGCTGGGAATCCCCACGGCCAGGCGGGCCTGCCCGGCCCAGAGGCTGCCTTGCGCATCGGCGATGCGCACCAGGGCGCGATCCGGCGTCCAGACCATGAGCCAGCGCGCGGGCAGCACCAGCGCGGCGGCCAGCAACGCCACGCCCGCCAACAGGCACCACCAGCCCAGGCGCTTCATGGGCGGCCCTCGGACGGCAAGGCCAGCACGATCCAACCATCGAGCAGGCCCGGGCGGTCGCGGCCATCGACATGGCTGCGCCGCAAATCCAGCTGCTCCACCCGCACCCGCGCCACCTGCGGCACACTGGCCAGCCAGGTCAGCAAGCCCCCGGCGGAGGCCCGGGCGACCTGCAGCCGCCAGCGCGGGGCGGCCTCGGCCGACGCGGCCCCCTGATCCGCCGCGTCCGCGGGCAGGCGCGCCAGGGCGGCCGATACACCGGCCTGAACCAGGCTGTCCCGCAGGGCTTGCTCTGTAGCGTCCGCATCCATCGCCCCGTGGCGGTTGCGCGCCAAGGCGCGCGCTTCGAGCACAATGGCATCCAGGCTGGCCGCCTGCCCCTGCAGCACGGGCAGTTCGGCCCGCGCCCGATCCAGGGTGTGCAGCGCCGGACGCACCCCCAGCACCCAAAGCAAGGCCCCCACCGACACACAGCCGGCCAGGCCCAGCCAGCGCTGTTCGCGCGGGCTGAAGCTGCGCCAGCGCGCCGCCGCCCGCGCCATGAATGGGGCCAGGCGCTGGCGGCCGTCGGCCAGCAGACGCGCCGCCGCTTGGGTCATCCGTATGTTCATGGTTCCCGCCCCTTCTCGTCCTGGGCGCGCACGCGCCAGACCCCGGGCCGCGTGTCATCCGGGTCGAGCACGATCCGCCGGGCGGCGGCCGCCTGCCGCAGGCTCGCCGGGGGCGGCGGCTGGAAACCGCCGACAAAATCCAGCGTGAGCACGCCTTCCTGGTACTGCACGGCGCGCACCTGCCCCTGGGCGAAATCCAGAACCTGGGCCGCCGCCATGGCCAGCGGCAGGAAATCGGCCTCGGCGGCTTCCCCGCCGGCCAGGCGCAAGGCATCGCGCTGCTGCTGCGCCTGGCGCACGGGATCAATCACGACGGGTATCTGAGGAAAGGCCTGCTGCACGGTATGCCGCATGGACTGCTGCAAGGCATCCAGGCGCGCCTGCTGCTGGCCGGCATACCCATTGAGGCCCAGCACCCAGACCGCCAGCGCCGCGGCGGCCCAGGCCAGGGGCCGCCGCCAGCGCGCCTGCCCGCCGGCGGGCGAAAGACCGTCCGCCAGCGACCAGGCCGGCCAATCGGCCAGCCAGCGCGGCCCCGCCGGCAAGGCCAGGGCCTCCTGGGGCCGCGGATCATCGGCCGGCAGGGCCAGGGCCAGCGGCACCAGCGACACGGGCCGCAGGCCCAGCGACTGCAACAAGGCCCAGGCCTGGGCCAGGCGCGGGCGGTCGCCCCAGGCCACGGTCACGCGGCCATCGGCCTGGCGCGGCCCATGGGCCAGCAGCAACTGCGCCGGATCGGACAGCACCATGGGCTCGATCACGCTGCGCACGACAGGCCCCAGGCGGCGCGGGGGCACCGGCGGCACGCCGACCTGGGCGGCCACGGCGTCCTCGGCCCGCAGCGCCATCTGCACGGGCCAGCCCGCCAGGCCGACGGCCAGTTCGCGCAGCGGCAAGACGCCCGAGCGCAGCACCTGCCCATCGCGCCCGACCAGCACAAAAGCCAGCGGCGTTTCGGGGGTCAGATCGCGCAGGGCCGGCAAGGCCAGCCGAAGGTGTTGTCTCGGTTTGTTTTTATTCATAGCGAACCCAGCGGATCACCGCCCGCCCCTGCTTGTCACGATGCAGCAAGGCTTGCAAAGCGACCATCGTATCATCCAAGGCCACTTCGCCGGTGACGCGAAACCAATCGCTGCGGACATCCAGACGCCGCAGCGCGGCGGGCGGCACCTGGGACAAGCGATTGAGCATATCGCCCCGGTGGATAAACCACTGGCCGCGCTCGCGCTGCGCAACCAGATCCCGCCCGCCCGCCAGGCCCAGGCCCTGGATCGCGGCGGCCAGCACCTCGGCCGGCGCCGTATTGATGTTGATCGACACCGTGGCGGGCACCAGCGCCACATAAGGGTCCAGCACGCCGGGCAGGCCGGCGGGCAAGCCGGCCACCGCGGCCAAATCGGCCACGTCGCGCAAACCCAGCGCCCGGGGCGCCCGGCCCGCCATGGGCTGGCCTTCGGCCACGCGCTGCGCAATCAGCGCCGCGGCCGCCGGATCCTGGCCCAACGACCGCAGCAGCCCCTGCAGCGCCTCGACCGCCACGGGCCGGATCTGCCCATCCTGGGCCAGATCCCGCAAATTGAAGCGGCCCTGCATGTCTTCGATCTGGCCGGAAAACAAGGCGCGCCGCGGGTCTTCCGGCGGCCCCACCGGAAAATCCGCCAGGGTCTGCGTCCACAGGCCATCCAGGCGGGTCGTGGCATTGTCGCGGGCATCCATCCGCAGGATCAGCCCGGACCAATCCAGCCCGCCCTGCAGCAGCCACTGGCCCTGCAGCAGGTTGCGCTCGGTCTGCAGGCGCGCCAGCCACTGCCCCTGGCGGTCGACCAGGGCCGTCGCCAGGGCCGCCGCCACGACGACCACCAGCAGCGCGGCGATGATCGCCACCCCGCGCTGGGCATGCGGACGCGCCGTCATGGCAGCAACACCACCGAGCGGTAATCCCGGACGGCGCGGCCGCTGCCTTGGCGGATCACAAATTCCAGGCCGATCTGGCCTTCGTCGTCCGGGGCGGCGACGGGCGGCGCGTCCGCCGCGTCCGCCGGACGCCGGGCAATGGCCCGCGCATCCGTCCAGCCCTGCCGGGGCCGCCAGACCCGCAGAGACCAGTCCGCCACCTGATCCAGCACCCGAACCGGCGTCCCCGGGGCGGGCAAAGGCAGGTGGTAGGCCGGTTGCCCCACCGCCCGGTACAGCGCGTTTTCAGCGGTGAACCAATGCACCCGCTGCCACAGCCCGCCCCCCGCGGAACGCACCAGTTGCAAGCCATCGGCCGGATCCCAGGACATCCCGGGGGTGCGCGGCAGCAGTTGAATCCGTATGGGCGGGCGATCCAGCGCCAGCGGCCAGGCGGCCAGCACGTCCGGCCCGGCCTGCAGGCGCAGGTCGCGCGCCAGCTGGCCGAAGCCCTGCATCAGCGCCTGGGTCTCGCCAGCCTGGGCATCCAGGCGTTCGCCGGCATGCGACAGGGCGTCCAGGCCGCGCCAGGAGATCAGGCTCAACAGGGACAGCAGCACCAGGGCCACCAGCACCTCGATCAAGGTAAAGCCCCGCTGGGCCGAGCGCGGCGCGGTCATGGCAGACGGGAAGCCAGGCCATCGAGCTCGGCCAGCACGGGCCCGTCCGCCAGCCGCACCCGGATGGTGACCCGCCGAAACCGGGCATTGGGCGTGGCCCGCACGATTTGTTCGCACTGCAGGGCCAACCCGCCCTGGGGACACGCCAAGCGCGACCGGCCCTGGGGCGGGAAGCCCTGCTGCAAACGCATGTCGGCCAGCAGGTTGCCGGCCGACAGCAAAGCCAGGCTGCGCTGCTGCAAAGCCTGCGCGCCGCCGACCCCCAGGCCCAGCGCCCGGATGCTGGCCGCCAGCGCGACCCCGACGATGGCCAGGGCCACCAGCACCTCGATCAGGGTAAAGCCGCGCTGGCCGGCACTCACGGCTGCACCTGGTAGCGGCCATCCGCCGACCGCACTATGCGCACCTGCTGCTGGCCGGACTGCAGCGTGATCTGCTGGGGGGCATGCACCCAATCGGCATCGAACCGCAGCGGCACGGGCGGCTGCAGGCTGACGGCAACCGCCTGGCCGTCCGGCCAGGGCCGGGGGCGCAAGGCGGAATCCGCCGCAAAACCGGCGTCCGGCGTCCGGCCCGCCCGGGCAGCCACCCGCGACGGCAGCGACAGCGGGCGCGGCAGCTGCTGAAAACGATAGCCGGCCTGCCCGGGCAGCCAGACGATCACCCGCCCCGTGGCGCGCGCCTGGGTCTGGGCCGCCATGAACAGCAAGGCCAGGCGCTGGGCCTCCTGCCGCAGGGGCTGGCGCGATGCGCCGCCGAAGGCCGATATCGTGGCCACCGAGGCGGCGATGCCGATGATCAGCAGCGCCACCATCATTTCGATCAGCGAAAAGCCCCGCTGCGGCGCGACCGCAAGCGCAGCCCGGCGTCGGCTAGCGTCCCCAGGAACCGACTTCTGCATCGTTGCCCTCGCCGCCGGGCGCGCTGTCGGCCCCCAGGGAAAACACATCGACCTCGCCATGCACGCCCGGATTGAGGTATTGATAGGGCGCGCCCCACGGGTCCACCGGCAGGCGATCCATATAGGCGGTGCGGTCATCCTGGCGGGCGGCCAGCACGGCCAGACCCTGCTCGGCGGTGGGGTAGCGCCCGTGATCCAGGCGATACAGCTTGAGCGCCTGCATGATGGACGCCACATCCTGGCGGGCGGCGATCACCCGGGCCTGATCCGGGCGATCCATGACATTGGGCACGATCAGCGCGGCCAGCACCCCCATGATGACCACCACCACCATGATCTCGATGAGGGAGAAACCGCGTTGTGAGCGGGCGGCCGCGCCCGTATACTTGAACGCCCACCCTGCTTTGCCGACGCCCCGATGAAATTGACCGCCCCTTTGCTGCCGGCCTCGATCCGGCCCCAGGCCCCCCGCCTTCTGCGCGCGCTGGCACTGCTGGCCATCGCCGGCGGCATCGGGGTGTGGGGCGCCCTGCTGCTGGCCCCCCGCCCGGATCCCGCGCCCGCTCGACTGGCGCAAGACCCGCCCGCCGAACAGGCGCCGCAAGCGGTGATCGCCTGGTTCGGCAGCGGCCAAGGCCAACTGAATGTCAAAATCCTGGGCCTGATGGCCGGCGGCCCCCAAGGCATCGCCCTGTTGTCCATCGACCAAGGCCCCGCCCGGGCTTACCGGCTGGGCGACACGCTGGCGCCCGGCGCCACCTTGGACGCCATCGGAGCCGACGGCATCCGCATCGGCCTTGACGGGGGCCTGCAACAAGTGCCCGCCCCGGTGGCCCCGCCCGCCCCGGCGGGTTTCGTGCCCGCCACCGTGGCCCCTGACTAAATCATCGTTCATCTTCATCCACCCAATAAAACCCATATCCCGGCAGCCGCCAGATAAGGCCCGAAGGCCAGCGCCTGGCCCGCCGCCAGATGGCCGGTCAGGCGCCGCAGCACGGCAAGCGCCAAAGCGGCCGACGCGGCAAGTAATAATACCCGGGGCAGCGCCATCCAGCCCAGCCAGGCCCCCAGGGCGGACAGTAGTTTAATGTCTCCGCCGCCCAAGGCGTGAACCCCGCGAAACCGCAAAAAAAACCAGACCAGGCACCACAGCGTCAAATAGGCGGCGGCCGCGCCGATCAGCGCATCCATGAACGCGACAAACACGCCCTGGGCCCCCAGCAGCAGCCCCGCCCCCAAAAGCGGCAAGGTCAGCCGGTCGGGCAGATAGCCGGTCTCGGCGTCCATCCAGGCCAGCGCCAGCAGGACGCAAACCAGCACGATGGCGGCGGCGGCGGCCCCCGTCACCCCGAAACGCCAGACGCACCCCATGGACAGCAACGGCGCCAACAAGCAAAAAGCCAGGCGCAGGCGCCGGTGCAGGCGCGTGGGATGCGCGGGCAGCGCGGCATCCAGCCGCCGGGGCAGCGACCAGGCCAGGCGAATCAGGGCCAGCCCCAACACGGCGGACAGGGCCACCGCGGCCGCCAGACCGGCCACCAGGCCGATCGGCCAGGGCGTCCAGTAGGCCATCATGCGGCGACCCGGCGCAAGGCCGTCGAGCGCTGATCCGGCAAGGCCGCCGCCGGGCGGCGGGCGCGGGCGCGCGGGCGCACTAATGCGGCGCAGCGGCCAGTTGAACCCGCTGCGCATCGGTCGGCGCCGGCTGGTCGGACACCAGACGGAAGCCGACGTGCGACATGGGGCTGTAGGGATCGGCCGCTTGGCGCGCACTGGGCCGGTACGACAGGCAATAATTTTCGTTGCACAGGAACGATCCGCCCCGGATCACGCGTTTCGGGGCCGTGGCGGGCACGCTGGGATCGGAAGGATCATAGGATTGATCCGGCCCCCGGGGGTTCTCGATGGGCTGGCCGCCCGCCGCCTGGGCCTGCTGGGCGAAATACCGGGCATCGTACCAATCGGCCACCCATTGCCAGGCATTGCCGGTCATGTCGTACAAGCCATAGCCATTGGCGGGAAACGAGGTGACCGGCAAGGTGCCCGCCGCCCCGCCGGCCTCGGGCTTGACCACCGGGAAGGACGGCTGGTTCGTGTCCCAGTAATTGGCCATGACCTGGCCGTCGGGATTGAGTTCGTCGCCCCAGACATACGTGGCTTGTTCCAGGCCGCCGCGCGCGGCATATTCCCATTCGGCCTCGGTGGGCAGGCGCTTGCCGACCCACCGGGCGTAGGCCTGCGCATCGGCGTAGCTGACCTGCACCACCGGATGATCGCCCTTGCCCTCGATGGTGCTGCCCGGCCCCTGCGGGTGGCGCCAATCGGCCCCGGGCACATAACGCCACCATTGGCTGTAGTCGGACAGATCCACCGGCGCGGCCGTGCCGACGAAGACCATGGCCCCCGGCACCAGCACCGAATCCGGCGGACGCGGCACCCCGGGCGGCAATTGCACCCGGACGGTCTCCCAGTCGGGCTTGGATTCCGCCGTGGTCACGTAGCCGGTGGCTTGCACAAAAGCGGCGAACTGGTCGTTGGTGACGTGGGTCAGATCCATCCAGAAGCCATGCACCCGCACCGGATGCGCGGGTTTTTCGTTGCGCTGCGCCAGCTTGCTGTCGCTGCCCATCTGGAACACCCCGGGCGGCACCCAGGCCATGGCCTTCGGGGTCCCCTGGCCATCGCCCACCAGGACGACCGGGGCGGCGGCGGGCTGGGGAGCGGCGGCATGGCCCGACCAGGCGTATACCCCGGCCCCCAGGGCAAGAAGCGCCAGGGGGATCAGGGTGAATCGAGAGACAAGCCGTTTCATAGATGCCATAGGTGGGGGCGGGGTATCCGCTGAAATCATCAACGCTGGGTCGCCCCAATGCTGCGAGAGTTGGCGCCGCTTGTCAATATCGGTGTGATCGACAGATCGGCGTGATCGGTATAGCGCCGTGATCGAGATCGACAGATCGCCGTGATCGAGATCGGCATGGCGCCGTGATCGACCCGGCGCTTATCGCCACAGCGAGTCATGTATCCATCCCTGGATTTGGATGTGTTTTTATTTTCGTTACAGACTTGATCCATGTCAAGCATTCAGCCTGGGCACGTCGCGGCGCAAGCTGCTAAAATTTTTCCCCTTTTTTTATTTGCCGGTGCGTCGCCCCATCGACCGGCCTCGCCTAGCGGCCCGACGGCTGCCCGGACGAGGCACACCCGCACACCAACGGACGAACATCATGAATCCATCCACGCACGGCCTGATCGACACCGCCTGGGAAAACCGGGCCGCCCTGGCGCCGGGCAACGCGCCCCCGGCACTGGCCGAAGCCATCGAGCAGACCTTGGCCGGATTGGATCAGGGCACGCTGCGCGTGGCGGAAAAAATCGACGGTCAATGGCAAGTCCACCAATGGATCAAGAAGGCCGTGCTGCTGTCCTTCCGGCTGGCCGAGAACCAGCAGACCGGGCAGGGCCCGCTGCGCTACTACGACAAGGTCGGCCTGAAATTCCAGGACTATGACGCGGCCGATTTCGAACGGGGCGGGTTTCGCGTCGTCCCGCCCGCCGCCGTGCGGCGCGGGGCCTACATCGGCCCCGACGTGGTGCTGATGCCGTCCTACGTCAACATCGGCGCCTACGTGGGCGCGGGCACCATGGTGGACACCTGGGCCACCGTCGGGTCCTGCGCCCAGATCGGCCGCCACGTGCACCTGTCCGGCGGGGTGGGCATCGGCGGGGTGCTGGAACCCCTGCAGGCCGGCCCCACCATCATCGAGGACAACTGTTTCATCGGGGCGCGCTCCGAAGTCGTCGAAGGCGTGGTCGTCGAGGAGAATTCCGTGCTGGCCATGGGGGTGTTTCTTTCGCAAAGCACCAAGATCTACGACCGCGCCACAGGCGAAATCCATTATGGCCGCGTGCCCGCCGGGTCCGTGGTGGTGCCGGGCACCTTGCCGGCGGCCGATGGCAGCCACAGCCTGGCCTGCGCCGTCATCGTCAAACGCATCGACGCCAAGACCCGCGCCAAGACCAGCATCAACGACCTGCTGCGGGCCTGATCATGGCGGATCAAGACGTACTCGCCCTGGCCCGCGCCCTGATCGCCCGCCCGTCGGTCACCCCGGACGACGCCGGCTGCCAGGCGCTGATCGCCGCGCGCCTGCAGCCCCTGGGGTTCGCCTGCGAATCCCTGCCCAGCGGCGGGGTCAGCAATCTGTGGGCGCGGCGCGGCGTCCAAGGCCCCTTGCTGGTGTTCGCCGGCCACACCGACGTGGTGCCCCCCGGCCCGCCGGCCGACTGGCCCAGCCCGCCGTTCGAGCCCACCGAACGGGACGGCCAACTGGTGGGCCGGGGGGCCGCCGACATGAAAACCTCGGTGGCCGCCTTTGTCGTGGCCGCCGAAGAATTCGTCGCCGCCCACCCCGCCCACCCGGGATCCATCGCCCTGCTGCTGACCTCGGACGAGGAAGGCCCCGCCACCGAAGGCACCGCGCATGTCTGCCGGGTTCTGCAGGCGCGGGCCGAAACCCCGGACTACTGCATCGTGGGCGAGCCCACCAGCACGGCCCGGCTGGGCGACACCATCAAGAACGGCCGCCGCGGGTCGCTGTCGGCGCGCATCACTGTGCGCGGCATCCAGGGGCATGTGGCCTATCCCCACCTGGCCCGCAACCCCATCCACCAGCTGGCGCCCGCCCTGGCCGAACTCGGCGCGACGGCCTGGGATCAGGGCAACGCGTATTTTCCGCCCACGACGTTCCAGGTTTCCAATCTGCATGCGGGCACCGGGGCGGGCAACGTCATCCCCGGGCAGGCCGTGATGGACTGCAACTTCCGCTTTTCCACCGCCAGCACCCCGGCCGACCTGCAGGCCCGCGTCGAGCACATCCTGCAGCGCCACGGCCTGGAATACGACAGTCGCTGGACGCTGGGCGGCGAACCGTTCCTGACCCCGCCTGGCCCCCTGTGCACTGCGCTACAATCGGCCATCGCCGAAGAAACCGGCGTCCAGGCGTCCCTGTCCACGACGGGCGGCACATCCGATGGCCGCTTCCTGGCCCGCCTGTGCCCGCAGGTGGTCGAATTCGGCCCCTTGAACCGCACCATCCACCAAGTCGGAGAATCCCTGCCGCTGGACAACCTGGTGCCCCTGAAAAACATCTACCGCAGGCTGCTGGAAATCCTGCTGGCCGACGCCCCGGCCACCGGCCGCCCTGCCTGACCCGGCAGCGCGTCGGCGCCACGGGCCTCTGGCCCGCACCGCCACGCCTGCCACTTGAACCCGGATCATGGCCTCTCCTCATACCGAATTATTCACCCTGCGCGATCTGCTGCGCTGGGCCGTCACCCGTTTCCAGGGCGCCAACCTGGTGTTCGGCCACGGCAGCGACAATGCCTGGGACGAAGCCGTGTACCTGCTGCTGCACACACTGCACCTGCCGCTGGACACGCTGGAACCCTTCCTGGACGCCCGCCTGCTGGAACGCGAACGCCAGCGCTGCGTGGATCTGATCCACGAGCGCGTCAGCAGCCGCAAGCCCGCCGCCTACCTGACCGGCGAAGCCTGGCTGCAAGGGGTGCGCTTCCTGGTGGATGAACACGTCATCGTGCCGCGCTCGCCGATTGCCGAACTGCTGGGCGAGCAGCTGGCCCCCTGGGTCGAAGACCCGGATGCGGTCGCCCACGTGCTGGATTTGTGCACGGGCTCGGGCTGTCTGGCCATCCTGGCGGCGATGGCTTTCCCCGACGCCCAGGTGGATGCCGTGGATCTGTCCCCGGGCGCCCTGCGCGTCGCCCGGTCGAACATCGCCTTGCACGGTTTGCAGGATCAGGTGCGCGACCTGCGCAGCGACCTGTTCAATCACCTGCCGGCCGACCGGCGTTACGACCTGATCCTGTGCAACCCGCCCTACGTCAACGAGCAGGCCATGGACGCGCTGCCCGAGGAATATCGCCACGAACCCCGCCTGGCCCTGGCGGGCGGCGACGACGGCATGGATCTGGTGCGCCGCATCCTGGCGGACGCGCCGCGCTACCTGGCCCCGGAGGGCCTGCTGGTGCTGGAAATCGGCCACGAACAAGACCATTTCCTGGCCGCCTTTCCGCACCTGGATCCCATCTGGCTCAGTACGGCAAGCGCCAGCGACCAAATCCTGCTGCTGCGCCGGGCGCAGCTGGCGGCATGATCCGCGCCAACGGCCTGACCCTGCGGCGCGGCGTCAAGGTCTTGCTGGAAGACGCCGAATTCGTCGTTCACCCAGGGGAACGCGTGGGTTTCGTGGGCAAGAACGGGGCCGGAAAATCATCTTTATTCGCCCTGCTGCAAGGGCAGATCGACCCCGACGCCGGCACGCTGGACATCCCGGCCGCCTGGCGGCTGGCCAGCGTCGAGCAAATTCTGCACGACACGGATCGCGCCGCCCGTGAATTCGTCATCGACGGCGACCGGCATTTGCGCGACATCCAGGCGCAGCGGGCGGCACTGCGCCCGGATCAGGGCCAGCGGATCGCCGAGCTGGAAGCCGCCCTGGTCGAGGCCGAGGCCTGGAGCGCCCCGTCGCGGGCCGAACAGCTGCTGGCCGGCCTGGGTTTCGCGCCCGACGAATGGACGCGCCCCGTGGCCAGTTTTTCCGGCGGCTGGCAGATGCGCATCGCCCTGGCCCGCGCCCTGATGGCCCCATCCGACCTGCTGCTGCTGGACGAGCCCACCAACCACCTGGATTTGGACGCCATGCTGTGGCTGGAACGCTGGCTGGGCGGCTATCCCGGCACGGTGCTCTTGATTTCCCACGACACGGAATTCCTGGACGCGGTCGCCCGCACCATTCTGCACTTTGAGCACGACAAGCTCATCCGCTACAAAGGCGGCTACCAGGATTTCCTGGAACAACGCGCCGAGCGCCTGCGGCAAAACCAACTGGCGCGCCAGAAGCAATCCCGCGAAGCCGCCCATCTGCAGGCCTTCATCGACCGCTTCAAGGCCAAGGCCTCGAAAGCCAAGCAGGCCCAAAGCCGGGTCAAGGCCCTGGCGCGCATGCAGACCCTGGCCCCTCTGGCGGTGGAATCGGGCATCGACATCCGCCTGCCCGATCCCCAACAGACCCCCGATGTGCTGCTGCGCCTGAAAGACGCCGCCCTGGGCTACCCCGCCGGCCCCGGCGGGCCGGCCCGCACCATCCTGGACGACGTCGGCCTGATGGTGCGCGGCGGCAGCCGCATCGGCATCCTGGGGGTCAACGGCGCGGGTAAAAGCACTCTGGTCAAGACCCTGGCCCAGGAACTCGCCCCCCTGGCCGGGCAGGTTCAGCCCGCGCGCGGGCTGGAAGTCGGCTATTTCGCCCAGCAGCAGCTGGACGTGCTCGACCCGGAATCCAGCCCCCTGCAGCACTTCGCCCGCATCGCCCCGGATACCCGTGAACAAGAATTGCGCAATATGCTGGGCCGCTTCGGCTTTGGCGGCGACATGGTGAGCCAGCCGGTGGCGCCGTTTTCCGGGGGTGAAAAAGCCCGCCTGGCCCTGGCCCTGATCGTCTGGCGCAAACCCAACCTGCTGCTGCTGGACGAACCCAGCAACCACCTGGACGTGGATACGCGCGAGGCCCTGGCCCGCGCCCTGGCCGAATTCCCCGGCAGCGTCCTGCTGGTGTCGCACGACCGGCACTTGCTGCGCACCACGGTGGATACCTTCTGGATCGTGGCCGACGGCCATGTCCAGCCCTTCGATGGCGACCTGGAGGACTACCGCGACTGGCTGCAGCAGCGCCAGGCCCGGCAAAACCAGGCCGCCCGCGGCACCGGAACCGCCCCGGACAAGGACCGCAAAGCGCTGCGCCGCGAACAGGCCCAGGCCCGGCAGGCCCTGGCCACGCAACGCAAGCCCCTGGAAGCCCGGCTGAAGAAAATCGAAGACCGCATGGCCCGGGCCCAGGCCCGGCTGGCCGAGCTGGACGCCCTGATCGCCGACCCGGCCTTTTACACGGACGCCCACAAGGACACGCGCCCAGGCCTGCTGGCCGAACACGGCGAACTCAGCAAGGCCCTGCAAGCCGACGAGGAAGCCTGGCTGGACATCCAGACCGAACTGGAAGCCCTGGAAGCCTGATCGCCCGCGCGCGCCTTCTCCAGGCGGGCGCGCCGCCGGGCACCTTCCGGCGCGCTTCCAGGTTCTATATTCCAAATCTGAATAATTTAATTCTCTTATAGTCGTTCGCTATGAGGGTTCGGCTCTTTAGAATGATCAGGTCTAAACCTTGTCCTTCTGAACCGTCATGAGCCGTCTTCCCATTCAATCCATCGAATCCGCCCCCGCCGAAGCGCAAGAACGCCTGCGCGCCGCGGAAAAAGCCAGCGGCTTTCTGCCCAACCTGCTGGGCGTGCTGGCCAATTCTCCCACCGCGCTGGAAACCTACCAGGTGGTGGGGGCCATCAACGGGCGCAACGGCCTGACCCCCACCGAACGCGAAATCATCCAGATCACGGCGGCCACCTACAACGGCTGCGGCTTCTGCGTGGCCGGCCACACCAAGATCGCCACCAAGAAACTGCAGCTGCCGCAGGCATTCGTGGACGCCCTGCGCGGCACCCAGGCCCTGGACGACCCCAAACACAACGCCCTGGCGAAGTTCACCCTGCAAGTGCTGGAACAGCGCGGCCAGGTGGACGACGCCGCCCTGGCCGACCTGCGCGCCGCCGGCTATACCGATGCCCACGCGCTGGACGTGGTGCTGGGCGTCAGCCTGGCCACCCTGTGCAATTACGCCAACAACCTGGCCCGCACCCCGATCAACCCAGAACTGCAGGCCTACGCCTGAACCCCGCGGGAACCATCATGTCAAGCCATGCACTGCCAGCCGAAGTGGACGGCGGCATCGAACAGCTGATCCACAACGCCTTGGCCCCCCAGGTGGAAGCCATCGACCAAGGGGCTTTCCCAGGCGATTTTCTGCGCGCCTTCGGCGCCCTGGGCGGCTTTGCCGCCGCCTTGCCCGCCGAATCCGGCGGCCTGGGCCTGGGCTTGCCGGCCCAGATCGACCTCATCGCCCGCGTCGCCCGAACCTGCGGCACCACGGGCTTCCTGGCCTGGTGCCAGGCGGCCTGCGCCTGGTATCTGCAGCTCAGTCCCAACCCCGAAGTGCGGGCACGCTATCTGGCCCAAGTCGCCCAGGGGCAGTTGCTGGCGGGCACGGGCATGTCCAATGTCGTCAAGCATCTGGCGGGCATCGAGCAAATCAATTTGCGCGGGCATCGGGACGGCCAGGGCTATCGCATCAGCGGCGCCCTGCCCTGGGTCTCCAATCTCGGGGCCGGCCATCTCCTGATCGCGGCCGCCGCCCTGGACGACGGCACCTATGTGATGTTCGCCATCCCCCCCGGGGCAGAGGGTTATTCCCTGCGCGCCTGCCCGGCGTTTTCCGGCCTGGAAGGCAGCGCGACCTACGGCGTGCGCCTGAAAAACGTTTTTGTCCCCGCCGCCGACGTGCTGTCCACCCCCGAGCAGTTCGACGCCTATGTGCGGCGCTTCAAGGCCGGGTTTCTGCTGCTGCAGATCGGCATTGGCGCCGGGCTGGTGCAAGCCAGCCTCGACACCATCCAGAAAGCCAACCAGCGCCTGGATCATGTCAACCGCTACCTGGACGACCAGGCCGACACCCTGCGGGGCGACCTGGATACCCTGCTGGCGCAGACCGCCGCCCTGGCCGAACAGGAAGAATCCGCGCCCTTGCTGGGCATCCTGCGCGCCCGCGCCCAAGGATCCGAACTCAGCCTGCGCGCCACCCAATCGGCCGCGCTGCACGCTGGCGCGGCCGGCTACCTGATGAGCAGCCCCACCCAGCGCCGCCTGCGCGAGGCCCTGTTCGTGGCCATCGTCACCCCGGCCCTGAAACACCTGCGCAAGGAAATCCACGCGCTGGAACAGCGCCAGGCGGCCTGACGCATGGCGGCCCACCCCATACCGGCCCCGGCCGGCACCCGCGACGGCAGCGTGTTGAGCGTGCGGCAGGTTTCCCTCGGCTACGATTCGGCGGGGCAGGCGGGCCGCGTGTCGGTGCTGGCCGATTTTTCGCTGGATCTCCAGGCCGGGGAAATCATCGCCCTGCTGGGCCCCAGCGGCGTGGGCAAATCATCCCTGCTGCGCGTGCTGGCCGGCCTGCAATCCGCCCAGGCGGGCGACATCCGCCTGCACGGGCAGGTGCTGGACGGGCCATCCCCCGCGCTGGGCATGGTGTTCCAGGATCCCAGCCTGCTGCCCTGGCTGACCCTGGAAGAAAACGTGGCCTTCGGGCTGGATTTCAAGCACCAGCCCCGGCTGGACGCCCAGACCCGTCAGCAGCGCGTGCAGCAAGCCATCGGCGAAGTCGGCCTGCAAGCCGCCCGACGGCGCTACCCGGATGAACTGTCCGGCGGCATGGCGCAGCGCGCCTCGCTGGCCCGCACCCTGGCCCGGGCACCGGAAATCCTGCTGCTGGACGAACCCTTCAGCGCCCTGGACGAAGTGACCCGTCACGAAATGCAGACGCTGCTGCTGCAAATCCGGGCCCGCCACCAGGCCGCCGCCCTGCTGGTCACCCACGACATCGACGAAGCCCTGCTGCTGGCCGACCGCATCGTGCTGATCGGCGGCCAGCCCGGCCGCCTGATCGGCCAATGGGCCATCGACCAGGCCCACCCCCGGGACGAAACCGCCCCTGAACTGACCGCGCTGCGCGTGCAGATCCTGCAGGCGCTGCGCAGCGCCAGACTACCGAGACCTCAATGACACGATACAAACCCCTGGATCCGTGCTGCGGCACCCCCGACAGCACCCGGGCCCGCCGCCGCGAATTCCTCAAACTGTCGGCCCTGTTCTCCGCCGCGGGGGCGCTGCCCCTGCTGCAGGCGGGCCGCCAGGCCCACGCCGCCCAGCCCGACGCCCCCGTGCGCATCGGCTACCTGCCCATCACCGACGCCACCCCCTTGCTGGTGGCGCACCACAACGGCCTGTTCGAGCAACAGGGCCTGCAGGTGGAAGCCCCCCGGCGGTTTCGCAGCTGGGCGCAGATCGTCGAAGCCTTCTTGAGCGGCCAGGTCAACGTGGTGCACCTGCTGATGCCCATGACGATCTGGTCGCGCTACGGCAGCCAATCGCCCGCCAAGGTCGTGGCCTGGAACCACACCGAGGGCTCCTGCCTGACGGTGCTGCCGGAAATCAACCGCGCCGCCGACCTGGGCGGCACCACGGTGGCTATCCCCTTCTGGTATTCGGTGCACAACATCGTCCTGCAGGCCCTGCTGCGCGAATCCGGGCTGGAATTCATCAGCGACGGCGAGCCCACCCAGCAGCAGGTCAAGCTGGTGGTCATGTCCCCCGGCGACATGCTGCCCGCCCTGGGCAGCAAGCGCATCGCGGGCTACATCGTGGCCGAACCCTTCAACGCCAAGGCCGAAGAACTGGGCGTGGGCAAGGTCTGGCGCTTCACGGGCGACGTCTGGCGCAACCACGCCTGCTGCGTGGTCACCATGCACGAACGCGATCTGCAGGAACGCCCCGAATGGTCGCAAAAAGTGGTCAACGGCATCGTCCAGGCCCAGGCCTGGGTGCGCGACCACCGCGCCGACACCGTGGACATCCTGGCGCGCAACCACAAGGCCGCCTATACCCCGCACGACACCGCCACCCTGGCGCGGGTGCTGCTGCCTTCGGCCGAACGCGATGCCGAATACGCCCAAAGCGGGGCGATCCTGCACCCGGACTGGGCCGAACAGCGCATTGACTTCCGCCCCTATCCCTATCCCAGCTATACCGAAAAACTGGTCGAACTGCTGAAATCCACCTATGTAATGGGCGAAAACGCTTTTCTGCAGGATCTGGATCCGGCATTCGTCGCCCACGACCTGGTCGATGACCGCTACGTGCGCCAGGCCATCGAGGCCCAGGGCGGCCTGGCGGCCTTCGGCATCGAGGGCGGCTACACCCGGTCGGAAACCTTCGAGGTCAACTAGCCATGCGCACCCGCTCCGCCCCCTTGTCTTCGCGCCGCCGCCTGATTCTCAGCACGGGCGGGCTGGCCGTCCTGCTGCTGCTGTGGGCCGCCGGCATCGGCCTGCTGGGGCAGGATCTGGCCATGGCCCGGCTGTTCGCCCCGGGCCAGGCCCTGCCCAGCCTGGCGCACCTGATCGCCGACAACCAATTGACCAGCCACACCCTGGTCAGCCTGCAGCGGGTGGCGGTGGGCCTGTTCTGGGCGCTGGTGTTCGGCGTCCCGCTGGGCCTGGCCATCGGCCTGTCGCGGCCGCTGGAATCCGCCACCAGCGGGGCGTTTCAGTTTCTGCGCATGGTCTCGCCGCTGTCCTGGATGCCGATTGCCGTGATGCTGTTCGGAGTGGGCGATGCGCCGATTTATTTTCTTTTAAGCTTTGCCGCCGTCTGGCCGATCATCCTGAACACCAGCGCCGGGGTGCGCCAGCTGGACCCGCGCTGGCTGCTGCTGGCCCGCAGCCTGAGCGCCACCCGCGCGGAAATCCTCTGGAAAATCGTCATCCCCGGGGCCCTGGGCCATATGCTGACGGGCCTGCGCCTGGCCATCGGGATCGTCTGGATCATCCTGGTGCCCTGCGAAATGCTGGGGGTCAGTTCGGGCCTGGGCTATTTCATCCTGGACACGCGCGACCGGCTGGCGTATTCCGAACTGATGGCGGTCATCGTCTTGATCGGCGCCCTGGGCTTTGCCCTGGACACCACCGCCCAGCGCCTGCATCGGCGCTGGGGGCGGCAATAGGGAACGCAGCAGATCAGACCGCTGCATAACAGCATCGAACCATGCAATTTGCACACGCATGGTTTATGCTGAATGCTGTGTATGTGATGTGCCTCAGCCAGCCAGAGAAACGACATGACAACCATCGCCCCGCTGCACATTGATATTCCACAGGCCGCCCAAGCAGGCGTTTCCCAAGCCATCCAACAAGCGCGCAGCCAGCGTTGGCTGGACGAAAACCAGGCAGCCCTCAAAAGCGCCAACGCGTTCATCCAGGCACACGGCCTGCCCCTGGCAAAGTACCAGGCATTTTAATGGGCCGATACGACGTCTACCCGAACCCGTCCGACTCAGGCTATCTGCTCGATGTCCAAGCAGACATCTTACAACCCCTGAATACACGGGTCGTCATCCCGCTGCTTCCTTTAAACAAAGCCCCCACCCCCGCAAAAATACTGAACCCCATTTTTGATTTTCTGCTTCACGGCTTCTGAGGCCAAAACCATCAAGCGTGGGCCATTGTGCGGAACGGCAGAATATCCGGCCGTGGCTTGTCCTCGGCCTGCCAGAGGTCATACTTGGCTTGCATGGTGAGCCACATCTCTGCGCTAGTGCCCAACGCGGCAGATAAGCGCAGCGCCATATCAGCGGAAATCCCATTGGTTCCGTTGATGATCCGCGACAAGGATGCGCGTGTTACACCAAGCCGCGCAGCTGCTTCGGTGATGGTCATTTCGCCAATAAACGCTCGTACTGCTTTCCCCGGGTGCGGGGGATTGTGCATACGCATTGTGTGCTCCTAGTGATAATCCTGATTGATCGGTACTCACACATCAACGCGGTCTAAAGGATTTCCAGCTTGGCCACCCCCAGGGCCAGGGTCTTGGTGCCCGCGTCCCTGAATTCGATCCGGGCCTGGGCTTCGGCGCCGCTGCCGCTGAGGGCCACGATGGTGCCTTCGCCGAAGCGGCCATGGCGCACGCTGGCCCCCATGCGAAAGCACTGATCCCCCACCGTGACATCGGCCGCGCGAGTGCGCACCGCACGCGGGGCGAACCGGCTGCCGCCCGCGTCCTGCCCCGCGCCGCGCCGGAAGGCCCCGCGCCAGGCCGTCTGGGCCTCGGGCACGGCCGCCGCCCGCTGGCGCGGCGTGATCCATTTCAGATGTTCTTCGGGGATTTCATCCAAAAAACGCGAACGCAGGGCGTAGCGGGTCTGGCCGTGCAGCATGCGGCTTTGCGCCAGGGTCAGCGTCAGGCGTTCACGCGCCCGCGTGATCGCCACGTACATCAGGCGGCGTTCTTCTTCCAGGCCGCCGGCGTCCAGCAGGCTGTTTTCGTGCGGAAACAGGCCTTCTTCGAGCCCGGTGATGAACACCGCATCGAATTCCAGGCCCTTGGCGGCATGCACCGTCATCAGCTGCACGGCGTCTTCGCCCGCCTGGGCCTGATTGTCCCCGGCTTCCAGTGACGCATGGGTGAGAAACGCCCCCAGGGGCGACATCACGGCGGGCGGGATCATCCCCGTCCCTTCGTCCGCATCCGAAAACACATCCGAAAACGCATCCACCTCCTGCGCTGCCGCGCCCGAATTTTCCGCCGTCGCCGCGCGAACACGCGTCATCGGCGCCGCCGCCCGCGCCGCATCTGTCGCCCCCGCCACATCCGCCGCTGGATCGGCCATGTCGGGCCGGGTGCCGCCCGCGGAGAATTCGGGGATGCGCCCCGCCACCAGGCCCTGCAGGCCTTCCTCGGCCACGAAGGCCGTGGCCGCATTGACCAGTTCCTGCAGGTTTTCCAGGCGTTCCTGGCCTTCGCGGTCGGCCTGGTAATGGGCTTCCAGGCCGCTTTGATGAACCACCTGGCCGATGAGTTCCGGCAAATCCAGGGATTGCGCCGACGCGGCCATGTCGCGGATCAGCGCCGCAAAGCGGGCCAGGCTGCTACCCGCCTTGCCGGGCACATAGGCCACGGCCCCGGCCAGGCTGGTGCCGTATTGGCGCGCCGCATCGGCGAGGTGTTCCAGCGTGCGCGCACCGATCCCCCGGGTGGGAAAATTCACCACCCGCATCCAGGACGTATCGTCGTGCGGGTTGTCGATCAGGCGCAGGTACGCCAGCACATGCTTGATTTCCTGGCGCTCGAAAAAGCGCTGCCCGCCATACACCCGGTACGGCACGCGGGCGGAAAACAAGGCATGCTCGATGGGCCGGGACTGGGCATTGCTGCGATACAGAATGGCCACCTGATGCGCGGCCCGGCCTTCGCGCAGCAAGGCGCGGATTTCATCCACCAGCCACTGGGCTTCGAGCTGATCCGACACCTGTTCGACCACGCGCAGGGGTTCGCCCGCGCCCGCATCGGTCCACAGGTTCTTGCCCAGGCGGCGGCTGTTGTGCGCGATCAAGGCATTGGCCGCATCCAGGATATGGCCGTGCGAACGATAGTTTTGTTCCAGGCGGATGACCGTGCCGTGGGCATGGCGCTGCTCGAAATCCGCCATATTGCCCACGTTGGCCCCGCGAAACGCGTAAATGGACTGGTCGTCGTCGCCCACCGCAAAAACGGGCGTGTGGCTGCCCGCCAGCAGCATCAGCCAGCGGTACTGCAGCACGTTGGTGTCCTGAAACTCATCCACCAGAATGTGCTGGAAGCGCCGCTGGTAGTGTTCGCGGATGGGCGCCTCGCGCAGCAGCAGTTCATAGGCGCGCAACAGCAGTTCGCCGAAATCCACCACGCCTTCGCGTTCGCACTGGTCTTGATAATGCTGATACAGATCCGCCATCTGGCGGGCGCGGCTGTCGTGCAAATCCATATCCTTGGGCCGCAGGCCGTCTTCCTTGGCGGCATTGATCAGACGCTGCACGTCGCGCGCCGGGTAGCGTTCGGTATCCACGCCCCGGGCTTTCAGCATGCGTTTGATGGCGGACAACTGGTCGGCGCTGTCCAGAATCTGGAAGGTTTGCGGCAGGCCCGCATCGCGGTAATGCGCCCGCAGCAGGCGGTTGCACAGGCCGTGAAAGGTGCCCACCCACATGCCCCGCGTGTTGATGGGCAGCAGAGCCGACAGCCGCGCCAGCATTTCGCGCGCGGCCTTGTTGGTAAAGGTGACCGCCAGCAGGCTGAACGGACTGAGCCGGCCCGACTGGATCAGCCAGGCCATGCGGGTGGTCAGCACCCGGGTCTTGCCGCTGCCGGCCCCCGCCAGCACCAGAGCGTGTTGCGCGGGCAGCGTGACCGCTGCGCGTTGGGGTTCGTTCAGGCCATCTAACATGCGAAACCGCAATCCATTGTCTACAGGGAAGCTACTTAGTGTAGCCCCTGAACGAACCGCAGGCCGGAGACCGAGTACCGGAGACCAAGCACCGGGGATCGAGAACCGGAGACCGCAGGCCGGGGATCGAGAACCAGACACCGGAGGAGGCCGGCGCGGTGCGGGGCGGCCCAGACACGGCGCCGTGCCGTGCCGTGCCGCCCTCACCTTCAAACAATGGCCCAATCTTCCGATTGCAGCACCAGGGTATGGTCCGCAGCGGTCGCCCCCAAGGCCGTCAGGTCGTCCACGCCGGTCAGTTGAATGACCAAGTCAATGCCTTTGTTATAGGCGCTGCTATCGATGCGTTCCACCGCCAGATAGGTATGGCCATCATGCACAAAAGCCAGGGCCTCCCCTTCGTTCAACGCCTTGAAAGCGGCTGTGGTTTTTGCGGCCAGATCCAGACTGCCCGCGCCTGCACCGTCAAAGGTGGCAATCCCATCAAGAACCTGGACGGTCAGCGTGCCGTCCACGACGGTGGGGCCATTCGCCACGACGCTGCTATAGCCGCCGATTTTCAGGACATCGCCGTGCGCCGCCATCGTGCCAAAATCACTCACCGTGGTGAACAAGCCCGCTGTCGCATCCTGACCGGTCGCACCGAGAATGATCAGGGTATCCGACTGGGCTTGCGACTGCGCCAGATCGACGTGATCCACGCCGCCGTCCAGGGTGATCTGGTTGCGGCCGCTGCCGCCCTGGATCGTCTGAGTCTGATCCTCATGATCTGTGGCCACCGTGAAATCCCCGCTCAACGCGCTGGCGTCCAGGGTGATATCCGCGCCGGTCACCCGCCCCAGATCCAGATCGGCCGCCCCGGAAATATTCACCGTAACCCCTGTGCCGAGTGCCAGCCCCACGCCGGCCAGAGCATCGGCACCATCCGACCCCGGTACGCCTGTGGCGCCGTCAGCACCATCGAAGCCAGCAGTGCCGCCGCCCCCACCTTTGCCGCCGCCCGCGCCTCCGTCACCGCCCGCGCCGCCCTTACCCGCTGCACCGCCCGCGCCCCCTTCGGAAAGCAGACGATTGACCGTCACCGTGCTGTCCGCACTGGCGTTGGAAATGATGTTGAGGGTATGAATGCTATTCGAAACCATATCCACCACGGTACCGGCGGTGCCGCCATCCCCCCCCTGGCCGCCAACACCCCCGGCACCGCCAAACCCCCCGGCACCCCCTGCACTCCCTATGCCGCCGGCGTCACCGCCCCGCCCCCCGGCGCCCCCTTGACCGCCGGCCCCGCCGGCCCCGCCGGCACCGCCGGCACCGCCAATGGCACTGAGAGTGACCCCATTCAACACCAGCGTGAAGCTGTCGATCGCCGCACCACCGTCGGAGACCGACAGCGCCGTCTTCGCCGCGCCGCCCGCTTGGCCCGCGCCGCCCGATCCTCCAGCGCCCCCCATCCCGCCATTGCCGCCATCGCCCCCCGCTGCAGGGGCGTTACCATCCCCGCCGCTTCCACCCTTACCGCCAGCACTGCCCTGCCCGCCGGCGCCGCCGGTGACCGTGATGCCCTGGTCGATGACCAGACGGCTATTGTCCTGATCCAGGGTCAAGGCCACGCCAGCGCTCGCGGCACCGCCGGGGCTTCCCGGTGCGCCCGTACTCCCAGCCCCGGCATCGCCGCCGTCGTTGCCTGGGTCCGTTGCGTCGATGCCATTATCCCCAGCGTCACCTGGCGTGCCAGGACTGCTACCCGGGACCCCGATCGCCTCGATCTTGTCCGGCAAGGTCAAGGTCGTCACGCCGGTACCGGACAAATCCAGCGTGAACGCCCCACCGGTACGCAACTCAAGGACTTCCACATTCGACAGCTGCGGCAGCGGAATCGACGCAGGGCTCAGCAAAGGAGTCGGCGAGCCGGTAAACACAAACGTATCGGTGCCGCCCCCGCCATCGATTTGGTCGGCTGGTTGCACGGTCGTGGCATCCCCGGTAAACACGTCGTCCCAAGGGGTGGCATGCTCGTTGGCCACGTTGAAATCGTCTGTCCCGGCCGTCAGGGCGAAAACGCCCCCCGTACCACCGCCACCGCCGCCGCCGCCGGAATGATCCTGCTCGAACGTGTCGGGCAGCGGCAGCAAGTCATCCGGCACCACCACCCCGGGCGGCACCACCAGCTTGGTGCCCTCGGGCGGCACGAAATCCACGGGAATCGGCGTGTCGGGCGCGGGCGTCCAGCCCGCGGGCGGCTGAAAGCTGGGCAGAAAAGGGGCGACCTGCGTCATGCGCGCCAATGCCAGGTCGTAATCGCCCGCGCTCAACGCATCCATGAACGACGCATCGTTCTGGAAAATGGCCAGGTCGATGCCGTTGCCCAGGTCGCGGCCTTCCAGCACGCCGTAGTTCATCAGGTGCTGCAGCGCGGTCATCTGCCCGGCGGCCACCGCGCCCGCCACATCGGGGTTGGCCGCCAGATACGCGGCCAGGTCGATGAAGGGCGAGATGGCGCGGGTTTCGTTGCTGCCGTACTGCAAAAAATGCTGCACCGCATTCAAACCCGCGCCCAGCGCGGCGGCCACGTCGGGATTCAGCGCCAGATAATAGTCGGGGTCGAAGATGATCAGCGGCGAACGGTCTTCCGGGGCGCCGTACAGCAGAAAATGATCATACGCGGTGATCAGGCCGGCCAGCACGGCGTCGGCCACGTCCGGGTTGGCCGACAGATAGTATTGCGGGTCGAACAAGGGGCCGGGGGCGCGGCCTTCGGCATTGCCGAATAGATTGAAATGCTGCTCGGCGGTCAGGCCATTGCCCTGCAAAATGGCGGCGGCCACATCCGGGTTATAGGTCAGGTAATAGTCTTCGTTGAACAGGTTATATACCATGGATGCAGTCTCCGGGTCGGGCAAGGCCAAGTTTTGTGATGCCTGAATTTTTTTAATGCCTGAAGTTTTGTGATGCCAAAAAAATTCTACAGGATGTCGGCCCCCGGATGATTTAAAGTTACATTAATATCCCAGGCGCGAACACCCTTCCATTTCCGGCCAGCCAAGCCGGCCCCGCCAAGCGCGGGGCGCTTCAAAAACCCCGCCCGGTCACCGCGGGTGCCGGGGTTCGGATCGGCGTCCCTGGCGATAGCTGCCCGGCGTCATCCCCGCCCACTGCCGAAAGGCGCGGTTGAACGCCGCCGGGTCCTCGAAGCCCAGGTCGGCCCCGATTTGCGCCACCGGCTGGCGCGTGCCCAGCAAGCGGGCGATGGCGATGTCGCGCCGGACGGCGCTTTTCAGGGCCTGGAAGCGCGTGCCTTCGGCGGCCAGCCGCCGCGCCAGGGTGCGCGGGGACAAGTGCAGGCGATCGGCCACCTGGGCCGCGGACAGCGTCGGCGCCGCCTGCGCCTGCAACAGATCGCGCACCCGATGCGAGACCGAGCGCTCGCCAATGGCGGGGCGAATCCAATCCACCGGGGCGTGGCGCAGAAAAGCCGATACCGCCCCTTGGGCCTGGCGCACCGGCAGGGCCCGGGCCTCGGGCCGGAACACCAGCCGGGTGCGGGCCTGGCCGAAAAAAACCGGCCCCGAATACATATTGGCGTACTCCCCGGCATGCGCCGGGGCGGGATACGCCACGTCCACCCGATCCAGCGCCAGGCGCTGATCGGCCAGCCAGCAGGACACCCCCTGCACCAGCAGCAGCATGAGTTCGAGGATCAGCACCCGCTGGGCCCCCAGGGGATGGCATTCTTCCAGCCTGATCGCCAGCGTCCGGCCGTCGGCATGCAGCACAAAGCGCACGTCGTCCAGCACCAGCCGGAAAAACCAGCAAAAACGGTGCAAAGCCCCTTGCAGCGTGGGGGCGCCCAACAGGCTCAGGCACAAGAATTTCAAGGTGCCGCTGCGCAGGGGGCGCGTGAAAAACCCCGGCGTTTCATCGTCGTACCGCAGCACCAGCGCCCGATAAAACACCGCGAATTGTTCGACGGTCACCCGCGCGGCGGGCCGCCCCAGCAACGCGGGGGCAATCCCCGCCCGGGCCACGGCCCCGGAGGGCTCGTCCGCCGGAATCCCCAGGCGATCCAGCATATCCGTCACCATGCTGACCGGCACGGTCATCGTCGCGGGCATTGTGGTCATGAGGGGAAAGGACTCCGCTTCGGGCAGCGCGGCCCCACCGAATTAGGGAGGCGGCAAATTGGCAAAAAACATCAATAATCAGACTGATTATGCCATCTACAAAACCAAGGTTCTTGATTAGCATGGATATCGGAAACCCAACCCGGTCGCGGATGAAGGCTTGCCCGCATCCAGACATTCATTGAAAAACAGAAAGGCGGACATGCATTTTCAACTCAGCGAAGAACAGCAGGCCATCCAGGCGCTGGCCCGGCAATTCGCCCGCCAGGAAATCCAGCCACACGCTGCCCGGGCTGACCAAAACGGCCTATTCCCTGCGCCGATTCACGACCAGGCCCAGGCGCTGGGCCTGTTGTCGGCCCACCTGCCGGAATCCGTCGGCGGGGGTGGCCTGGGCTGCCTGGAACTGGTGCTGATCACCGAAGCCTTTTGCCATGCCTGCCTGGGCATCGGCACGGCCTTGTGCATCAACGCCCTGGCCAGCGCGCCGATCCTGCTGGGCGGCACACCCGAACAGCAGCGGCAATACCTGGGCATCCTGGCCCAAGGGGGCTATGCCAGCTTTGCCCTGACCGAGCCCGCCGCCGGGTCGGATGTGGCGGGCATCCGCACCCGCGCACAGGCCGCCCCGGGGGGCTATCGGCTATCCGGCGGCAAAACCTGGATATCCAACGCCAACTGGGCTGATTTTTTAGTGGTGTTCGCCAAAACCGACCCCGATGCCGGTCATCGGGGGCTGTCCGCTTTCATTGTCCCGGCCGACAGCCCGGGGCTGCGCGTCGGCGCCCCGTTAAGCAAGCTGGGGCAGCGCTGCGCCCCCACCTGCGAAGTCTTTCTGGATGACGTGTTCGTGCCCGAAGCCCAGCGGCTGGGGCCGGCGGGCGACGGCTTCGCCCTGGCCATGCGGGTCTTCGATCATTCCCGGCCCATGGTGGCGGCGTTTGGCGTGGGCCTGATCCAGCGCTGTCTGGACGAATCCCTGGCCTACGCCACCCAGCGCAGCAGCATGGGCCAACGCCTGATCGACCACCAGGCCGTCGCCCACAAGCTGGCCGAGATGCGCATGAAGCTGGACGCGGCGCGGCTGCTGACCTACCAGGCCGCCTGGCGGCTGGATCAGGGCCTGCCCAACACCACGGAAGCCGCCTGCGCCAAAGCCTTTGCGGCGGATGCCGCCATGTGGGCCGCCACCGAAGCCATCCAGGTTTTCGGCGGCATGGGGTACTCCACCGAATACCCGGTCGAAAAATTGTTCCGCGATGCCAAAGTCCTGCAAATCTACGAAGGCACCAGCGAAATCCAGCGCAATATCATCGCCCGAGAATTGCAGCGCATGCGTTAAGCCCATCCCACCCCACCGGGCGCCCGGCACGATTGATCCGCGCGCCCGGCCCCACGCCAAGGATTCCCATGAAACCCGATGAAGCCGTTATTCTGTCCGCCGTGCGCACCCCGTTTGGGCGGCGCAACGGGGCGCTGCGCCACACCCGTCCCGACACCCTGCTGGCCGCCGTCATCCAAGCAGCCCTGCAACGCGCCCAAGTACCCGGCGAACGCGTGGGCGACGTCCTGGCCGGCTGCGTCAGCCAGGCGGGCGAACAAGGGGGCAACATCGCCCGCCAGGCCGCTTTGCTGGCCGGCCTGCCCGCCGCAGTCCCGGGGGCCAGCATCAACCGCATGTGCGGATCCAGCCAGTACGCGGTGCACGCCGCCGCGCAGGCCGTGGCCAGCGGCGATCTGGCCTTTGCCCTGGGCTGCGGGGTCGAAAGCATGAGCCGGGTGCCCATGTTTCTGGATCTGACCCTGGATCCGCAAAAACCCTTTACCGGTTTCGATGCCCTGCACCCCGGCCTGCTGGCCCGCTACCCCATCCCGCACCAGGTGGAAAGCGCTGAAAAAATTGCCGAAACCTGGCGGATATCGCGCCAGGAAATGGACGACTACGCGATGGAAAGCCACCGGCGGGCGGACGAGGCCCGCCAATCGGGTTGGCACCACGAAATCCTGCCCATCGACGGGGTCGGCAAAGACGGCGATCCGTTCACGCTGGCTGGCGACGAAGGCATCCGGGTGCCCGTGGACGAAGCCCGCATCCGCGGCATGGCCCCGGTTTTCCGGTCGCCGGACAGCGGCCGGGTCACCGCCGCCAACGCCAGCCAGATGTCCGACGGCGCCGCCGCCGTCTTGATCGGCGGCGCGGCCGCCGCGCACGCCCTGGGCCTCAAGCCCCTGGCCCGTTTTCGCAGCCGGGTGGTGGTGGGATCCGACCCCGTTTTGCAGTTGACGGGGGTCGTCCCAGCGGCGCGGCAGGCCCTGCGGCAGGCCGGCCTGTCCATCCAGGACATGGACTGGATCGAAGTCAACGAGGCTTTTGCCAGCGTGGCGCTGTGCTTTGCCCGCGAACTGCAACCCGACCGGCAGCGCCTGAACCCCTGGGGCGGCGCCATCGCGCACGGCCATCCGCTGGGGGCCACAGGGGCCGGCCTGATAGCCAAGATGCTGGCGGGCCTGGCGCGGCGCGACGGCCAATTCGGCCTGCAAGTCATGTGCATCGGGCACGGCATGGCCACCGCCACCGTCATCGAGCGCCTGTAAGCCCCCAACGGGCCGCCGGCCCGGAAAGCCCCCAAAAAGCAAGCCAAAAAGGAGACCTCATGCAGATTTCACCAGACATCCAGCGCAGCCACCGCAACCGGATCGGCGACGCCTTCGACCGATCCGTGCGGCGCAACCCCCAGCGCCTGGCGTTGCAATACGAAGCCCGGCGCTGGACATACGCCCAGCTGCAAAGCGGGGTCAACCGCGTCGCGCACCAATTGCTGGCCCTGGGCCTGCAAACGGGGGATCGCGTCGCCGCATACGCACGCAACTCGGATGCGTACATCCTGTTGTGGCTGGCCTGCGCCAAAACGGGCCTGATCCACGTGCCCATCAACTATGCCCTGCTGAACGACGAATTGCGCTATATCGTCGAGCAATCGGGCGCCAAGGCCCTGTTTCACGATGCCGCGCTGGCCGACGCCATCCAGGCGCTGGGCGACATCCCCGGCTGCGCCTGGCGCGGCACGCTGGCCGAAGGCCAGGGGACGGACATCCTGGCCTGGGCCGAAGCCGACGGCCCGGAAAGCCTGCCCGATGCCGATTTTTCCGAAGCGCACATCGCCCAGCTGCTGTACACATCCGGCACGACCGCCGCGCCAAAAGGGGCGATGATGAGCCACCGCGCCCTGCTGGCGGAATACACCAGCACCCTGCTGGCTTTGGACATTCGCGCGGCGGACCGATCCCTGGCCGCCCTGCCGCTTTATCATTCGGCCCAGATGCACGTGTTCGTCATGCCGCAGCTGCTGGTGGGGGCCGCCACCTTGTTGATCCAGGCCCCCCAGGCCGAACGCTGCTTCGAGCTGATCGCCGGCGAGGGGATAACGTCGTTCTTTGCGCCGCCCACCGTCTGGATCGCCTTTTTGCGTCACGCGGCGTTTGATCCGGCCCGGCTGGCCTCGCTGCAAAAAGGCTATTACGGGGCCTCGATCATGCCGGTGCCCATCGTGCAAGAACTCGCCCAGCGGCTGCCCGCCCTGCAGTTGTACAACTGCTATGGGCAAAGCGAAATCGCCCCGCTGGCCACGGTGCTGCGTCCCGAAGACCACGCCGAACGGCCCGCCTCCGCCGGGCGGCCCATCTTCAATGTGGAAACCCGCATCGTGGATGCCGACCTGAACGACCAGCCCGCGGGCGTCATGGGCGAGATCGTGCATCGTTCTCCCCAACTGATGAGCGGCTACTGGAACAAGCCCGAAGAAACCGCCGCCGCCTTTGCCGGGGGCTGGTTCCATTCCGGCGATGTGGGCCACCTGGACGAGGCCGGCTACCTGTATGTCACCGACCGCATCAAGGACATCATCAATACCGGCGGGGTGGTGGTCGCCAGCCGCGAAGTGGAAGAATGCCTGTACACCCACCCTGCCGTGGCCGAAGTGGCCGTGATCGGCCTGCCCGACGAACGCTGGATCGAGGCCGTGACGGCTGTCGTGGCCCTGAAAAACGGGGCCAGCGCCAGCGCCGGCGACCTGATCGCCCACGTCCACGAACGCCTGGCGGCGTTCAAGGTGCCCAAGCAGGTCTTCTTTGTCGAAGACATGCCGCGCAACGCCTCCGGCAAGCTGCTGAAGCGCACACTGCGCGACCGCTATTCGGCGGCGGACTGATCCAGCGCGCCGGGCGCGGCAGCCGCGCCATCGGCCGACAAGGCGCGATCCGTGTCGGCCGCTGCATCCACCGCCGCATCGGCATCGCCCCCCGTGTCCGCCTTTGTGTCCACAGCCGCATCGGCATCGGCGCCGCCGGCCGCCGGCTTGGCGCGCTGCATGACGGCGGCAAAAAACCCATCGGTGCCATGCACGTCCGGGCGCAGCCGCAGCATGGGGCCGGACAAGGGCAACGCAATGCCCCGGTCGGCCAGCACCGCCCCGGCATCCAGCAGGATGAAATCCGGGTTGTCCGCCAAAAACGCCTGCACCTGCTGCTCGTTTTCCTCGGGCAGCAGGCTGCAGCTGGCATAGACCAGCCGCCCGCCCGGGCGCACGCAGGCGGCCGCATCGCGCAAAATGGCCGCCTGGGCCAGCAGCAACTGGGCCAGGGTATCCGGGTGCTGCCGCCATTTCAGGTCGGGATTGCGGCGCAGCGTGCCCAGGCCGCTGCACGGGGCATCCACCAGCACCCGGTGGGCCTTGCCGCGCAGACGTTTAACCCGCTGATCGTGACGTTCGGCAATCACCACGGGCACGATATTGGACAGGCCGCTGCGGGCAAAGCGCGGCTTGGCGCGCGCCAGCCGGGCGGCCGACACGTCGAAGGCATACAAGCGCCCGGTCGAGCGCATCAAGGCCCCCAGCAGCAGGGTCTTGCCCCCCGCGCCGGCGCAGTAATCAATGACCATTTCGCCCCGCTTGGGAGCCACCAGCGCAGCCAGCAGCTGACTGCCCTCATCCTGAACCTCGATTTCGCCGCGCTCGAAGCTGCGCCAGCGATTGACCGGCGGACGCCCCTGGATGCGCAGGCCCCAGGGCGAGTACGGCGTGGGCTGGGCGGCCCACTTGGCCTCCGGCCCCTGGGACCAGGCCCGCAAGACCGCATCCCGATCCGTCTTGAAGGGATTGACCCGCAAATCCAGCGGGGCCGGCTGGTTCAGCGCCCGCAGCAAAGCATCCGCATCCGGCAGGGCCGCCAGCCGGGTTTCGAGCCATTCGGGCACGCTGTGGCGCACGCCCGGCGGCAAGGCGTCCAGCGCAAACCCCTGAACGTGATCCAGCCAGGGTTTTTCGTGCTCGTCCAGGCCGGGGTCCAAGGTGGATCGGGGCCAGACCGACGCCAGGCCCAGAATCGCCAGCCGCCGGGTGGCCGCCCCCTGGCCGCTTTCGGCAAACTGCCGGTAGCGGCGCAGGTGGCGCAGCACGTCGAACACGGCTTCGGCGATTTCGCCGCGATCGCGCAGCCCGGCATTGCTGTGGGCGCGAAACCAATGCGACAGCACGGCATCGGCCGGGTACTGCCATTGCAGCACTTCGCCCAGCACCTGGCGCACCTGTTCGATACGGGCGGCGGCCATCACATAAGGCCGCGCCGGCGACTGCGCGGCGGCATCCCGCCCCGCCCGCCGGGCGGCGGAACGGGGATGGGCGGGCTTTTGGCCGCCCTGGGGTTTTTCACGGCCCGCTTGGGGCCGTACCCCGCGCCCACTGGGCGGGCGGCGCTCGGCGCCCTTGGTGTCATGCTTGCTCATGCGGTTCCTATGACTCAAAAAAAGTGGCGCCCAGCCAGGCGCGCTGCGGCGCGTCGGCCACCCGCACCCGGCCATCGGCCAGCAGCCGCACCCGGCCTTGCGCCAGCCAGCGCAGCGTCTGGACAAAGACTTGGTGTTCCATCGGCAGCAGGCGGGCGGCCAGGGCGTCGGGGGTGTCGTCGTGACGCACGGGCACGACCCCCTGGGCGATGATGGGGCCGTGATCCAGCACCGGCGTAATGAAATGCACCGTGCAGCCGTGCCACTGCACCCCCTGGGCAAGGGCTTGCTGGTGGGTGTGCAGGCCGGGAAAGGCCGGCAGCAGCGAGGGATGGATATTGATGATGCGGCCGGCAAAATGTTGCACAAAATCGGCCCCCAGCACCCGCATGAAGCCGGCCAGCAGGATGTAGTCGGGGGCCAGGGCGTCCAGATGCGCCTGCAAGGCCGCATCGAAGGCCTCGCGGCTGGGGTAATCCCGGTGCGCCAGGGCCACGGCGGGCAAGCCCTGGCCGCGGGCCCAGGCAAGGCCGGCCGCATCCGCGCGGTTGGACACCACCGTGCAGATGTCCACCGGCAGGGCCTCGGCCGCCACGGCCTGCGCCAGGGCCTGCATGTTCGAGCCCCGGCCCGAAATCAGGATGGCCACCCGCAGCGGCCGTTCGGGGGTATGCTCCATGCGTTGGTTCTCCGACATAAAATCATGGCCCGGGGGTGCCGCTTCGAACACCCCAAACCTTTAATTGTAAACTCTCCGACGTGAAACCCGCCCTTCGCCTGTACCGCACGCTGCCCCGGCGCGACACCAACGCCGCCAGCGCCCTGACCATCGGCAATTTCGATGGGGTTCATCTGGGCCATCAAGCCATTCTGGATCAGGTGCGCACCCACGCCCTGGCCCAGGATCTGATCCCCAGCGTCATGACCTTCGCCCCCCATCCCAGGGCCTTTTTCGCCCGGCGCGGCGGGCGCACCGAACTCATCCCCACTCAGATCAGCAGCCTGCGCGACAAAATCGACCGGCTGGCCGACCAGGGCATGCGGCAAATCGTCATCCAGCGTTTCAACCAGGCGCTGGCCGACATGAGCGCCCAGGATTTCATCCAGCACCTGCTGGTGCGCGGCCTGAACACCCGCTGGCTGCTGGTGGGCCAGGATTTCCGCTATGGCCACAAACGCAGCGGCGACATCGACCTGCTGCGCCGCATGGGCCGGCAATACGGCTTCAGCGTGCAAACCCTGGCCGACGTGCTGGACGGCCAGGGCCAGCGCATTTCCAGTTCGGCCCTGCGCACCGCGCTGGCCGTGGGCCGGCTGGATCAAAGCCAGCGCCTGCTGGGGGCGCCGTTCCGGGTGTCCGGCCACGTGATCCACGGCCAGAAGCTGGGACGCGACCTGGGCTTTCCCACCCTGAACCTGCGGGTGCCCGCCCCCTGTGCGGCGCGTTCGGGCATCTACATTGTGCGGGTGCATGGCCTGGCCGCCGCCCCCCTGCCCGGCGTGGCCAGCCTGGGCGTGCGCCCCACAGTCACGCGCGACGGCCCGCTGTTGCTGGAAACCCACCTGCTCGATCAGCAGGTGGACGCCTACGGTAAACTGGTGTGCGTCGAATTCCTGCGTTTTCTGCGCGACGAGGAATCCTTTCCCGATTTAACCACCCTGATCGCCGCCATCCGCCAGGATGTGCGCAGCGCTCGCGACTACTTCGCCTCCCATGGACTATAGAGACACCCTGAATCTGCCCGACACCCCCTTCCCCATGCGGGGCAACCTGGCCAAACGCGAACCCGGCTGGATTGCCGCCTGGGAAGAAAAAAAGATTTACCAGGCGATTCGGGCAGCGGCGGCGGGGCGGCCCAAGTTCATCCTGCACGACGGCCCGCCCTATGCCAATGGCGACATCCACATCGGCCACGCCGTCAATAAGATCCTTAAAGACATCATCGTCAAGAGCCGCGACATGGCGGGCTTCGACGCCCAGTATGTGCCGGGCTGGGATTGCCACGGCATGCCCATCGAAATCCAGATCGAGAAAAAATACGGCAAGCACCTGCCGGTGGCCGAAGTCCAGTCCAAGGCCCGCGCCTACGCCGCCGAGCAAATCGAACGCCAGCGCACCGACTTCAAACGCCTGGGCGTGCTGGCCGAATGGGACAACCCCTATCTCACCATGAACCCGCACAACGAGGCCGACGAACTGCGGGCCTTGGCGCGCATCATGGAAAAAGGCTTCGTGTTTCGCGGCCTGAAGCCGGTCAACTGGTGCTTTGACTGCGGTTCAGCCCTGGCCGAGGCCGAAGTCGAATACGCCGACCGCAAAGACCCCGCCATCGACGTGGCCTTCGCCTTCGACGACCGCGCCGCCATCGCCCGGGCCTTCGGCCTGGCGGGCGACGTGGACGACGGCGCCATCGTCATCTGGACCACCACCCCCTGGACCATCCCGGCCAACCAGGCGCTGAACATCCACCCCGACCACGAATACGCCCTGGTGCGCCTGGCCCAGCCGCGCGCCACGGGGCCGCTGCTGCTCGTGGCCGCCGAGCTGGCCGAGGCCTGCCTGCAGCGCTGGGGCCTGACGGGCGAAATCATCGCCCGCGCCCCCGGCCAGGCCCTGGACGGCCTGGCGTTTCGCCACCCCTTGTCTGCCGCCCACCCGGGCTACCAGCGGCTGGCCCCCATCTACCTGGGCGACTACGTCACGCTGGATTCCGGCACCGGCGTGGTGCATTCGGCCCCCGCCTACGGGGTCGAGGATTTCATCTCCTGCAAGGCCCACGGCATGGGCGACGCCGACATCCTCAACCCCGTTCTGGGCAACGGCCACTATGCCGACAGCCTGCCGCTGTTCGGCGGCCAGCTGATCTGGAAAGCCAATCCGCACATCGTGGATGCCCTGCGCGAGGCCGGGTCCCTGCTGGACACGGAATCCCACACGCACAGCTACATGCACTGCTGGCGGCACAAGACCCCCATCATCTACCGCGCCACCAGCCAGTGGTTCGCCGGCATGGACATCGCCCCCGTCAGCGGCCCCACGCTGCGCGACATGGCCCTGAAGGGCGTGGACGACACCGCCTTCTACCCGGCCTGGGGCCGGGCGCGGCTGCACGCCATGATCGCCAACCGCCCGGACTGGACCCTCTCCCGCCAGCGCCAATGGGGCGTGCCGATGGCGTTTTTCATCCACAAGGAAACCGGCGCGCTGCACCCGCGCACCCCCCAGCTGCTGGACGAAGTCGCCCAGCGCGTCGAGCGCGACGGCATCGAGGCCTGGCAAACCCTGGATCCGCGCGAACTGCTGGGCGACGAGGCCGACCTTTACGAGAAAAACCGCGACACGCTGGATGTCTGGTTTGATTCGGGCACCACCCACGCCACCGTGCTGGGCGGGCAGGATCACTGCCTCAAAGGGTCGCACGCCCAGCAGCTGGCCTGGCCGGCCGACCTCTACCTGGAAGGCTCGGATCAACACCGGGGCTGGTTTCATTCGTCCCTGCTGACCGGCTGCATGCTGTATGGCCGCCCGCCCTACAAAGCCTTGCTGACGCACGGCTTCGTGGTCGATGGCCAGGGCAAGAAAATGAGCAAGTCCGTGGGCAATGTGGTGTTTCCCCAAGAAGTCTCCAACACCCTGGGGGCGGAAATCCTGCGCCTGTGGACGGCCGCCACCGATTATTCGGGCGAATTGTCCATTTCCAAGCAAATCCTGGATCGCGTGGTCGAATCTTACCGGCGCATCCGCAACACGCTGAAATTCCTGCTGGGCAATCTGGCGGATTTCAACCCGGCCACCGATCTCATCGCCCCGGATCAACTGCTGGAAATCGACCGCTACGCCCTGCAAATGTGCGCCGACATGCAGGCCGAAATCCTGGCGGCCTACGAGCGCTACGAATTCCACACCGCCGTGGCCCGGCTGCAGATTTTCTGCTCGGAAGACCTGGGGGCCTTTTACCTGGACATCCTGAAAGACCGCCTGTACACCACCGGCAAAGACAGCCCGGCGCGGCGTTCGGCCCAGACGGCGCTGCACCACATCACGCATGCCCTGCTTAAATTACTAGCCCCCATTCTGTCCTTTACGGTCGAAGAAGCCTGGGCCGACCTGGGCGGCAACCCGGCATCGCCCACCATTTTCACCGAAACCTTCCACGCGATTCCCGCCCCGGCGGACGGCGCGGCGCTGTCGGCCGGCTGGACGCGCCTGCGCGACATCCGCGCCGACACCATGCGCGAGATCGAAGCCGTGCGCACCCGGGGCGAGATCGGCTCATCGCTGGCCGCCGAAATCGACTACCACGCCAGCGGCGACGATCTGGCCCTGCTGCGGCGCCTGGGCGACGACCTGCGCTTTGTGATGCTGGTCTCGCGCGCGGACGTCCACGCCGCCGACGGGGCCACCCGCATCGCGGTGCAGGCCAGCGCCCACGACAAATGCGGGCGCTGCTGGCATCACCGGGCCGATGTCGGCCACGACGCGGCCCACCCCGAACTCTGCGGGCGTTGCGTGGACAACCTGTACGGCGCGGGCGAAACCCGGCGCCATGCCTAGGCCCGTGCAGCCGCCCCGCTCGCCCCGCCGGGATCTCGGCCCCGCGGCGCCCTCGGCGCTGGCGCTGCAAGCGGCCCCCGCCCCCACCCGCCGCCAGCGCCTGCGCGCACTGGCGGGCTGGCTGCTGCTGGCGGCGGCGCTGGTGCTGCTGGATCAGGCCACCAAAACCTGGGTGCTGCAGCAGCTGGCCTACGCCCAGCGCATCCCCGTGCTGCCGGTCTTCGACCTGACCCTGCTGTTCAACACCGGGGCGGCCTTCAGTTTTCTGGCCGACGGCGGCGGCGGCCAGCGCTGGCTGTTCACCGGCATCGCCCTGGCGGTGGCCGTCTTTATCTTGCGCTGGCTGTACACGCACACCGGGCAGCGCCTGCTGGGGGCCGCCCTGGCCTGCATCCTGGGCGGCGCCCTGGGCAATGCGCTCGACCGCCTGCTGCACGGCCACGTGGTGGATTTTCTGCTGTTCTACTGGCGCGACTGGTATTTTCCCGCCTTCAACGTGGCCGATATCGCCATCACCTGCGGCGCCCTCCTGCTGATCCTGGACGAAATCCTGCGCAGCCGCCGCACTCGCCATTCATAGGGGATCTCTCATGCCAGACCTGCACGGCAAACGCATCATCCTGGGGCTGACCGGCGGCATCGCCTGCTATAAATCCGCCGAACTGCTGCGCCGGATGCAAGACGAAGGGGCCACGGTGGACGTGGTGATGACGGCCGCCGCCACGGGTTTCATCACCGCCGCGACCCTGCAGGCGCTGTCGGGCCGCCCGGTCTGGGAAGACGCCTGGGACAGCCGCATGGACAACCGCATGGCGCACATCAACCTCAGCCGGGGGGCCGACGCCATCCTGATCGCGCCCGCCAGCACGGACTTCATGGCCAAGCTGGCCCACGGCCTGGCCGACGACCTGCTGGCCACCCTGTGCGTGGCCCGGGGGGCCGTGCCCCTGCTGGCGGCCCCCGCCATGAACCACGAGATGTGGATCCATCCCGCCACCCAGCGCAATGCCGCCCAGCTGCGGGCCGACGGCGTCACCCTGATCGGGCCGGCCGAAGGCCAGCAAGCCTGCGGCGAAACCGGCTCCGGCCGCATGATGGAACCCGACCAGATCCTGCGCGCCCTGATCGCGTTTTTCCAGCCCAAGGTGCTGGCGGGCCGGCGCGTCCTGCTGACCGCCGGCCCCACCAGCGAAACCATCGACCCGGTGCGGGTGCTGACCAACCGTTCGTCGGGGCGCATGGGCTATGCCCTGGCCCGGGCCGCCGCCGAGGCCGGCGCCCAGGTCACGCTGGTCTCCGGCCCGACGGCCCTGGACTGCCCCGACCAGGTGACGCGCATCGACGCGCGCAGCGCCCGCGACATGCACGCCGCCGTCCTGCCCCTGGCCGCCCAGGCGGATATCTTCATCGCCGTGGCCGCCGTGGCCGACTGGGGCATCCGCAACCCCTCGGCCCGGAAGCTGAAAAAACAGCCCGGCGCGCAGCCCCCCCAACTGGATTTCGTGCAAAACCCGGATATCCTGGCCGAGGTCGCGGCCCTGCCGCAGGCCCCTTGGTGCGTGGGCTTCGCCGCCGAAACCGAAGACCTGCACGCCCACGCCCAGGCCAAACGCCAGCGCAAGGGCATCCCGGTCATCGTCGGCAATCTGGCCCAGCACAGCATGGACGCGACCGACACCGAACTGATCATCTTCGATGCGCGCGGCACCCATCCCCTGCCGCGCCAGGGCAAGCTGCAGGCCGCCCGTCAGCTGATCGGCTGGATTGCCGGCCATCTCCCTGAAACACACGCCGCGCCCATCGGCTGACCCGCGCCCCGACCCGCTTCCCCCGATGCCGGGGGTCGGCGATTCGCTGAACGCCGGCAGGCGGCGCGCCGCTTACCCCCGGGGCCCGGACGCCACCGCTGCGATCCGCCCCCCTCAATCCACCTTTTTCACAGCCATAATATGCAACGACGACTCATTCAAGCCCGCATCGTCAACCCCTTGCTGGGCACCGACGCCCTCCCCCTGCCCGACTACGCGACCAGCGGCTCCGCCGCCATGGACTTGCGCGCCTGCCTGGCGGAACCCCATACGCTGCTGCCCGGAGAACGCGTGCCCGTGCCCACCGGACTGGCCCTGAACATGATGGATCCCGGCCTGGTGGCCATCGTGGCTTCACGCTCGGGTCTGTCGCTCAAGCACGGCATCCGCGTGGCCCAGGGCATCGGGGTCATCGACGCGGACTACCATGGCGAAATCAAGGTTCTGCTGGCCAACGACGGCGTCCAGGCGTATACGATCCAGCCGGGCGAACGCATCGCCCAGCTGATGTTCCAGCCCGTGGTTCAGGTGGCGCTGCACCCGGTGGACACCTTCGACACCGGCAGCGAGCGCGGCACCGGCGGCTTCGGCAGCACCGGGCGGCATTAGTAAAACCCCTGGGTTGTACCTGCATCGTCCAATGGTTAAACTCTAAACCGTTCTTGTGCGGTGTGATTGGTTGTACCCGGTTTCCCGGCGTGTCCCACCGGCCAAGTCCACAGGCTGCTCACCCGAGCAGCGCCGCGCCGCAGGATTGCCGAAGCGCCGCCCCCCGGCTGATTCGCCAGACGGGATACGCGGGCGACACTTCGGGAAGACCCTGATGGTGTCGCACGCACGGTCTTAATATATTACTGATATATGGTTCCATCCGGGTCCATGCAAAGGAGAATCCAGACATGAGCAGGCTGACAAAAATTTCCACGCTTTCTGCCGCCGTATCCATGGCCCTGTTGGGCATGGGCACGGCGCTTGCGGCGGACGGCCCCATCAAAATCGGCGTCCAGGCCCCCATCACGGGCGAATACGCCGCCGAAGGCCAGGGCATTGAAAACGGTGTGCGCCTGATTGCCAAGCAACACAACGACGCCGGCGGCATTCTGGGCCGCCAGATCGAAGTCATCGTCTGCGACGACGAAGGCAAAGCCGCCCAGGCCGCCATTTGCGGCCGCAAACTGGTGAACGACGGCGTCATCGCCGTGATCGGCACCTACACCAGCGGCGCCGCCCTGGCCGCCGCGCCCATCTATTCCGCCGCCAACGTCATCCAGACGTCCGACGGCACCAGCGACGAACTGACGCAAAAAGGCTGGCAGACCTTCTTCCGCAACGCGCCCCCCAACAGCGACGAAGCCGAGTTCGTCGCCAACTACTTCGTCAAGGTCAAGAAATACCCGCGCATCGCGGTACTGAGCGACCACTCCAGCTATGCCACCGGCCTGGCCAAGGCCACGGTCGACGCCATCAAGAAAGAAGGCGGCAGCATCGTCGGCGAAGACTTCATCAACGCGGGCACGCAAGACTACAGCGCCGTGCTGACGAAGCTGAAATCCAAGAACCCGGACGTGCTGTTCTTCTCGGGCTATTACACCGACGGCGGGCTGATCCGCGCCCAGATGAAGCAGCTGGGCATGAACGCCGTGTTCGTGGGCGGCGATGCCAACCAGAACGAAAACTTCGCCAAGATCGCGGGCGACGCCGCAGCGGGCGCCGTGATCGTCAACGTGCCGGCCCCGGAAAACCTGCCCTACCCGGCCGCCAAGAAATTCCTGGCCGACTACACCAAAGAATTCGGCGCGCCGCCCCCCAGCATCTACACGCTGACCAACGCCGATGGTTTCCGCGCCGTCATCGCCGCCATCCAGGACACCCAGTCCACGGACACCGGCAAGCTCATTCCCTGGCTGCATAACCTGAAAGAGCCCTTCGGCGGCCTGACCGGCCCGTTCACCTGGGACGACAAGGGCGAACGGATCGGCAGCCTGATGTCGGCCTTCGAAGTCCAGGCCGACGGCAGCTACAAGACCATCTACCCGCGCCAGCTCGACCCGCGCCAATAAAGCCATACCGATATTCGGGCGACCGGCGCCACAAGCCCGGCCGCCCGGAACACCGGGGACGAACCGTTTTTCCGCACCCAAGGTGAAACTGAACACTCCGGCATTACCGCCGTGGCCCGCTTGACGGCGGGCCACGGACCCATCGCCGCTCTCAGCCAGGCCACCCCTGTTGGTCACGGCGCCCAAGAACCACCACGGAAACCGATCGATGGACTTTATCCTCCAGCAATTCATCAATGGGATCACGGTCGGCGGCATCTACGCCCTGATCGCGCTGGGCTACACCATGGTGTACGGCGTGTTGAAAATGATCAACTTCGCCCATGGTGACCTCTGCATCCTGGGGGCCTTTATCGGCCTGACCACCCTGACTTCAGGCGCCTTCGGCGGCCTGTCCATTCCGGTCCTGATCATCCTGGCCTTCCTGATCGCCATGATCGCCGTCGCCGTTGCCGGCACGCTGCTGGACCAATTCGCCTACAAACCCCTGCGCAAGGCCCACCGCCTGTCGGCCGTGGTTTCCGCCCTGGGCGCCTCCATGCTGATCGAAAACGGCATCATGCTGATCTGGTCGCCCAATGTGCAGGTGTTTCCCAACAACCTGCTGCCCAATATCACCTGGGAAGTCGGCGGCGCCTACCTCAGCTTCGTGCAGCTGCTGATCATCATCTGCGCCTTCCTGCTGATGGCGGCCCTGTATTATTTCGTGCACCACACCCGCCTGGGCACGGCCATCCGCGCCTCCGCCATCGACCAGGACGCCGCCCGCCTGATGGGCATCAACGTCAACCGCGTGATCGCCACCGTCTTCATCATCGGCCCGGTGCTGGGCGCCATCGGCGGCCTGTTCATCGGCCTGTACTACCGCCAGGTGTTCTTCACCATGGGCTGGTCCTACGGCCTCAACGCCTTCATCGCCGCCATCATCGGCGGGATCGGCAACATTCCCGGCGCCATGCTGGGCGGCCTGGTGCTGGGGCTGTTCAACGCCTTCGCCGCCGGCTATATCTCCAGTTCCTGGCAGGATGCCATCACCTTTACCCTGCTGATCGCCATCCTGCTGGTGCGGCCATCCGGCCTGCTGGGCGAACGTGTCGCAGAAAAGGTCTAAGCCATGACTCCCACACAAAACATTCCACAAGCCGCCTCCGCCCAACCCGCACCGGCCGCCGGCACCCGGCTGCTGCGCATCCTGGGGCCATTGCTCTGGGTCGCGGGCCTGGCCATCCCCTCGGTCATGTCGCCGGCCTGGATCACGATTGGCGGCATCTTCGCCATCTACGCCATCGTGGCCCTGTCCCAGGACATCGTCCTGGGCCGGGCCGGCATGTACGACATGGGCCACGCCGTGTATTTCGGCATCGGGGCCTATGTCAGCGCCATCCTGTCCCTGACCTTCAATTGGCCCATTCTCTGGACCATCCCCGTGGCCATCGTGCTGTCCGCCGCGCTGGGGGCGGTGCTGTCCGCCCCCATCGTCAAGCTGCGCGGCGACTACCTGCTGGTGGTCACCATCGGCTTCAACGCCATTTTCGTGCTGGCGATGAAAAACAACCTGTTCGGCCTGACCGGCGGGGCCGACGGCTTGTTCGGCATCAGCGGGCCCACCCTGTTCGGCCATATGTTCGGCACCCAGAGCGAGCTTTTCTACCTGAACTGGGTGGTCATGGCCGCCGTGCTGTGGCTGATGCGCAATCTGGACCGCTCCGCCCTGGGCCGCACGTTCCGCTACATCAAATACGATGAGCTGGCCGCGACCACCCTCGGGGTGAACGCCCGCAACACCAAGGTCGCCGCCTTCGCGCTGTCGGCCGGCATCGCCGGGCTGGCCGGCACCTTGTTCGCCATGCAGCTCTCGGCCGTCAGCCCCGGCTCTTTCCAGTTCACGGACTCCGTCGTCCTGTTCGCCATCGTGCTGGTGGGCGGCCAGGGTTCGGTGCCCGGCGTGCTGCTGGGCACGGCCATGATGTTCGTCGTGCCGCAAATCTTCACCGAATTCGCCTCGTACCGCTACCTGGTCTTCGGCATCGCCATGATTCTCGTCATGATTCTTCGCCCCCAAGGCATCTGGCCCGCGCGCAAGGGAACCCTATGACTCTGTCTCCGACCACCTCCCCTTCGTCCGACGTGCTCCTGGAACTCGACCGCATCGGCATCAGTTTCGGCGGCCTGCGGGCCGTGGACGACCTCAGCTTCCAGATCCGCCGCGGCGAGATCGTCGGCCTGATCGGCCCCAACGGAGCCGGCAAGACCACCGTCTTCAATATGATCACCGGGGTCTACAAGCCCACCGACGGCCATATCCGCTGGCAGGGCCAGGACATCACCGGCCTGCCGCCCCACCTGGTGGCCAAGGCCGGCATCCGCCGTACCTTCCAGACCATCCGCCTGTTCACCGACATGACGGTGCTGGAAAACGTCATCGCCGGCCAGCACCTGCTGATGCGCCAGGCCTGGTGGCAGGGCCTGCTGCGCACCCCCGCCCAGCGGCAGGAAGAAGCCCTCTTGGTAGAACGCGCCATGGCGGTGCTGCGGCAGCTGGATCTGGCCGACGTCGCCCACGAAATCGCCACCTCGCTGCCCTACGGGGCCCAGCGCCGGGTCGAAATGGCGCGCACTCTGGTGGCCCAGCCCGAACTCATCATCCTGGACGAGCCCGCCGCCGGCCTGAACGAACAGGAATCCGCCGGGCTGAACGACAACATTCGCATGATCCGCGACGCCGGCATCACCGTGATCCTGGTCGAACACGACATGAGCGTGGTGATGAACGTCACCGACAATATCGTGGTCATCAACTTCGGCAAGAAAATCGCCGAAGGCAAGCCCGAAGCCATCCGCACCAATCCGCTGGTGATCGAGGCCTACCTGGGCCAGGATGACGACGACGAAGACGACCCCCTGATGCATGCCATCCACGAAGAACAGGCCCAGTCATGAGTTCCTTGCTGCAAATCGAAGACCTGCGCGTCAACTACGGCCACATCCAGGCCCTGAAGGGCATTTCCCTGCAAGTCGCCGAGCGCGAAGTGGTCGCCATCCTGGGGGCCAATGGGGCGGGCAAGACCACCCTGATGCGCACCCTCAGCGGGCTGCTGGCCCCGCACTCTGGAAAAATCACCTTCGACGGCCACGACACCACCCGCATGGGGGCCGACCGCATCGTGCGCCTGGGCATCGGCCAGTCGCCCGAAGGCCGGCGCGTGTTCGGCACGCTGTCGGTGGCGGAAAATCTGCGCATGGGCGGCTTTACCCGCCCGCCGGCGGAAATCGCCGACAGCTGCGAGCACGTCTACAAGATTTTCCCGCGCCTGTACGAACGCCGCGCGCAGCTGGCCGGCACTTTGTCGGGCGGCGAACAGCAGATGCTGGCCATCGGCCGCGCCCTGGTCACCAAGCCGCGCCTGCTGCTGCTGGACGAACCCAGCCTGGGGCTGGCCCCCATCATCGTGCGCAATATCTTCCAGGTGTTGCGCGATGTGCGCGATACGGGGGTCACCATTCTGATCGTGGAACAAAACGCCCGCATGGCCCTGAAGCTGGCCGACCGCGGCTATGTGCTGGAAGTCGGCAAGCTGTCCCACGAGGGCCCGGCCCGCGAATTGCTGGCTTCGCCTGAAATCCAGGCGGCGTACCTGGGGCATTGAGCGCCGGCGTGACATGGGCTGCCGGGGGGTTCCGCCGAAGTCTCGGCCGGGTGGTTGATGGGCTGAGTGTTTCTGGCGGGCCGCGCTTGGGTGGCCTGGGGTCTGGGGTTTTTGTCAGGCCGCGCCCGGGTAGTCGAGGGTCTGGGGTTTTTTTGTCCGGTCGCGCCCGGGTGGCCGAAAGTCTGGGTTTTTTTGTCCGGTCGCGCCCGGGTGGCCGAAAGTCTGGGTTTTTTTGTCCGGCCTCGTCGGTGTGCGGGTGATGGGGCCGGGCAGGTCGCAAGTTGGCGGCTTCGCCGAATTGGTTGGGGTTTGCTCCAACAGCCCGGCCCCATCACCCGCACACCGACGGACGAAAATTGCCGCGCTGCGGGCACTGGTTCTGGGCCGCAAGGCCTGGAAATTATTGTGCCTGGATTTTGTTTCCAGGCCAATATGTAAATTATTGTTGCGTTTGAGTGCCGTTTCCAAATTGGCACATGCGTGCTGCGGCACAGCGGATGCACGACAACGCGTCAACATGCGCAGCGATGCGTCAGCTCTCGGCTATCGCTGTGCGGGGTGTCGGGCGGGATTGTCGGAGCCCACCCCAACACACTCGGCGCAGCCGCCGAATGGCGACCTGTCCCGCCCGACACCCCGCACAGCGATGAGGTTCCACGCAAGCACGCGCGCGGCGATGAAGCCGCATAAATGCGTTATGCTTTCTTGTTTACAACTGAAGAAAACCGGAGCCCGCTGATGACTCAAGCCGCCGCCCGCCACATTCTGGTGGATACCGAAGAACAATGCCTGCAACTGAAGACCGACATCGAGAACGGGGCGGATTTTGCCGCCGTGGCCCGCGAACATTCCAGCTGCCCGTCCAGCCGCGACGGGGGTAACCTGGGGACGTTCGGGCGCGGGCAGATGGTGCCTGAATTCGACCAGGTGGTCTTCAGTGCCCCCGTGGGCGTGGTGCAAGGGCCTGTGCGCACCCAGTTTGGATATCATCTGGTCGAAGTGACAGAACGCCAGGATTGACGCACCTCGCGGCCTGCAGGCCGCTTCGATGATTTCTGAGCAAAAAAGGATCCGCAGGGATCCTTTTTTGCTTCGGATTGTCGCGCCCCTCCCCACGTCGTGCCCTGCAGGGCACTCCGATGATTCCTGCACAAAAGGGTCCGCAGGGACCCTTATTGCTTAGAATTGTCGCGCCCCCCCACGTCGTGCCCTGCAGGGCACTCCGATGATTCCTGCACAAAAGGGTCCGCAGGGACCCTTGTTGCTTAGAATTGTCGCGCCCCCCACGTCGTGCCCTGCAGGGCACTCCGATGATTCCTGCACAAAAGGGTCCGCAGGGACCCTTTTGTGTCTGGAATCATCCCACCATCATCAAAGTGGCGTTGCCGCCGGCGGCGGCGGTGTTGACGCACAGGGAGACTTCGCGCACCAGCATCTCCAGCGGGTAGGCGTGGCCGGTGGCCAGTTCGTGCGTACGGCGCGCCAGCACGGGGACGATGGGGCCGGGGCGGGCGGCCACCAGCTGGGTCAGAGCCAGCAGATCGTCGCCGTCGCCTTCAAACAGGGCGACCTGGTAATCCGCCTGGGCCAAGGCCCCCGTGCCGACCCAGCGGGCCGACTGCAGGCCGACTTCCTGGTGCAGCGAACGGATTTCCGGCGTGTCCACCCACAACATGGCATTGCCAGTGCGCTGGCAGGCCTTGACCTGGGCCTGCACCCCGGCGGCGCTGACGGCGCGGCACAGCACGGTGCCGCGCGGCTTCAGGCGATAGCGGTTGGTCTCGCCGGTGGGCCCCGGCAAGTCCAGCGGCTGGGCGTCCTGGCCGGGCAGGCCTTCCACCGGCAGATCCGCCGAGGACAGGGCCAGCAGGCGGTGCAGGTACAGCGGCCCGCCGGCCTTGGGCCCGGTGCCGGACAGGCCCTCGCCGCCGAAGGGCTGCACCCCCACGGTGGCTCCGACGATGTTGCGGTTGACGTAGATATTGCCCACCTGGATGCGGTCCGTGACGTGGTGCACGGTTTCATCCAGGCGCGTATGCACGCCGAAGGTCAGGCCATAGCCCCGGCCATTGATCGCGTCGATGACGGCGTCCAGCTGGTTGCGCGGATAGCGCACAACGTGCAGCACCGGGCCGAAGACCTCGCGTTCTAGTTCGGCGATATCGGCGATTTCGATCAGGGTGGGGGCCACGAACGTGCCGTGGCGCACCTGTTCGTCGTCCAGCGCCTGGCGATCCACCACGTGGCCGGCGGCCTGCATCGCCTGGACGTGCTTTTCGATGGTGGCTTGGGCCTCGGCGTCGATCACCGGGCCGATATCCGTGGACAGCAGCTCGGGACGGGCGACGCGCAGTTCTTTCATGGCCCCGCGCAGCATGGCCAAGGTGCGGTCGGCGCAGTCGTCCTGGACACACAGGACGCGCAGCGCCGAACACCGCTGGCCGGCGGAATCGAACGCCGAACTGAGCACGTCATAGACCACTTGCTCGGTCAGGGCGGAGGAATCCACGATCAAGGCGTTCTGGCCGCCGGTCTCGGCGATCAGCGGCACCGGATGCCCGGCACCATCCAGGCGCTCGGCCAGGGTCTGCGCAATCAGCTTGGCGACTTCGGTGGAGCCCGTGAACATGACGCCATGCACGACGGGGCTGGCCACCAGGGCCGTCCCCACGGTTTCGCCCCGGCCCGGCAACAGTTGCACCGCATCCACCGGCACCCCGGCCCGATGCAGCACCGACACCCCGTAAGCCGCGACCAGGCTGGTCTGCTCGGCCGGCTTGGCCAGCACCACATTGCCCGCCGCCAGGGCGGCGCTGACCTGCCCCGTGAAGATGGCCAGGGGGAAATTCCAGGGACTGATGCACAGCACCGGCCCCAGCGGGCGATGGCTGTCGTTGGAGAATTCGGTTTCGATGCGCACCGCGTAGTAGCGCAGGAAATCCACGGCCTCGCGGACTTCGGCCACGGCATTGGGGTAGGATTTCCCGGCTTCGCGGATGATGAGGCCGATGGACAGCTGCATTTCGTCTTCCATCAGCTGGGCCGCATGGCGCAGGCATTGCGCCCGGTCGGCCACCGGCGTGGCCTGCCAGATGGGGGCGGCGTATTCGGCCCGCTGCAGCGCGGCCCGCACGTCGGCGTCGTTGGCTTCGACCACCTGGCCCACCACGTCGCGCCGATCCGCCGGATTCAGCACATCCTGGGCGCGCTCGGCCACCCAGTCGCCCGGCGGGGACGCCCGCCAGGGATGGTCGGTGCTGCCCAGCAGCGCGGCGGCCAATGAACCCAGGCGGTGTTCGTTGCTGAGATCCAGCCCGGCGGAATTGGCCCGATCCTCGTGCTGGCGATAGAGGTCGCGCGGCAAGGGGATGCGGTCATGCGGCGCGCCCAGCGGCTGGATGGCGCGCGCCTTGTGCACCGGGTCTTCGATCAGGCGGTCGATGGGGATGGCCTTGTCGCCGATCTGGTTGACGAACGACGTGTTGGCGCCATTTTCCAGCAAGCGGCGCACCAGGTAGGCCAGCAGGGTCTCATGCGTGCCCACGGGGGCATACACGCGGCAAGGCCGGTTCAGGTGGCCTTTGCTTGCCGGGCCGACGACTTCTTCGTAAAGCGGTTCGCCCATGCCGTGCAGGCACTGGAATTCGTACTGGCCGGGATAGTAGTTCTCGCCCGCTAGGTAATAGATGGCGGCCAGGGTCTGGGCATTGTGCGTGGCGAACTGCGGGTAGACGGCTTCGGGGGCCGACAGCAGCTTGCGGGCGCACGCCAGATAGGATACGTCCGTGTGAACCTTGCGCGTGTACACCGGATAGCCTTCCAGGCCATCGACCTGGGCGCGCTTGATTTCAGAATCCCAATACGCGCCCTTGACCAGGCGCACCATCATCCGGTGCTTGCTGCGCCGCGCCAGGTCGATCACGAAGTCGATCACCAGCGGGGCACGTTTCTGGTAGGCCTGGATGACGAAACCAATGCCGTTCCAGCCGCGCAGGCGTTCGTCGAAACACAGGGCTTCCAGCAGATCAAGGGACAGTTCCAGGCGGTCGGCTTCCTCGGCGTCGATATTGAGACCGATATCGTAGTGCCGCGCCAGGACGGCCAGTTCGACCATGCGCGGCAGGAGTTCGGCCATGACGCGGTCGCGCTGGGCCCGCGAATAGCGCGGATGCAGGGCCGAGAGCTTGATGGAAATGCCCGGGCCTTCGTAGATGCCGCGCCCCTGGGACGCCTTGCCGATGGCGTGGATGGCCTGCTCGTAGGAGCGATAGTATTCGGCCGCATCCTCGGCCGTGGTGGCGGCCTCGCCCAGCATATCGTAGGAATAACGGAAGCCGACTTCCTCGAATTTGCGGCTATTGGCCAACGCGGACGAAATCGTCTGGCCCGTGACGAACTGTTCGCCCATCAGGCGCATCGCCATATTGACGCCGCGCCGGATCAAGGGTTCGCCCCCTTTGGCGATCAGGCGAGTCAGCGCCTGCGAGAGGTTCTGTTCGCTGTTGACGCTGACCAGGCGGCCCGTGACCAGCAAGCCCCAGGTGGCCGCGTTGACGAACAGCGAACGCGACTCGCCCACATGGGCGCGCCAGTCGCCCCGGCTGACCTTGTCGCGGATCAGGGCGTCGCGGGTGGCCTGGTCCGGGATGCGCAGCAGGGCTTCGGCCAGGCACATCAAGGCCACGCCTTCCTGGCTGGAGAGCGAGAATTCCTGGATCAGGCCTTCGACCCCGCCCCCTTTGCGCTTGTCGCGCAGGGTCTGAACCAGACGGCGGGCCAATGCGTCGACCTGATCGGGCCGGGCGGACTCGGCCTGATCCAGCAGCATGGCCACGCACTCGGGTTCGGGCCGCCGGTAAGCGGCGGTAATCGCCGAACGCAGCACCGACTGCGGCTGGATATCCTGGGCAAAGGCGTAAAACGGCGTTTGCGGCTCGGGCTCGGCGGCATCGTCGGGCTGGGCCGCATCCGGCCGGAAATCAATGTCGGCGGGCTGCAGGCCGCGTTCGATGGCTTCGATGTAGGCCAATAGCGCCTGCTTGTGCAACCAATGCGGGGTACACCCCAATTTTTCGGCATGCAGCCGAAGACGTTCGCGCAAAGTCTCGTCGACCTTGACTCCCAGGGTAACTGTGGCCATGATGGGGCTCTCGGATTAAGCACGGCAAACCCCCACGATGAAGGCGCCGATCTGTTGCACGCAGCTTAGTAGGTTAACCCGAATTCATCCATTATGGATAACCCCGAATACGTTCAGGTGCAACCACTTTCCAGGGTCATGCCGGATCCCGGTTCACCCCCTGGGGCCGCCCCCTTGCCGGCCATCGCCACCGCCAGCCGCTGCACGGCCTGGCGCTGCTGTTCGACCAGGGCCGCCACCGCCTGCCCGCCGCCGGACGTCCTGACCTGCGCCCAGCACAGGCGCGACTGCTGCGCGGCCCGATCCACCCACACGGCATCCAGCGCGGTGCCCTGCCCCCAGATCAATTCAAATTTCGTGACGCGCACATTGATTTCGCGCACCGGCATCTCGGCGCCCACCGCCATGCCCTGCAGGTCGGGCACCCCGAGCTCCGCGCCGACCCGCGCCCCCAGCACCGATTGGATCTGATCCTTCAGCGGGGCGCTCCACAGCGATTGGTTCAAGACCTCGACCGCGGGATCGACGGCCGGGTCGCGCACCAGCAGCTGCAGGCGGTTGGCCTCGGCAGGCACGCTGACGACCGCCAGGCGCAGGGCGTAATCCGCCGCCGGTTTCGGCCCCGCCGGCCGGGCCGAAGCCGCCGCCATGGCCGGATCGGACGGCGCCAGGCTGAAATACTGCACGGGCAGGCTGGCGCACCCCCCCAGGGTCCCCAACAACAATCCGCCCAGCATCCATTCCCAACGTCGCATGTGTTCTCCTAAGCGGCAGACCCGCTGCCGCATGCCGCTCAATGCAGGCGATCCGGGCCGGGCCCGCGCAAGAGCTGATCCGGCTGGGCCTGCAAGGAATCCGCCAGCATTTGTAGACCACGCGCCGCATTTTCAAAGGCGCGCAGGGTATCTTGCACATTACCCACCAACGGCGCATCCGCCCCGATGAGCGCCCCGACCTGATCCAGCGAACGCCGGGCCGACTCCAGAACCTGGCCGGCCTGCGGCGCCAGCTGCGTATCCAGGCGCTTCAGCAGCTGATTCAGGTTGTCCAGGCCATCCCGCACTTCGAGACCGATTTCGTTGATCGGCAAGGCGTTGATCTTGGACACGATATTGCTGATTTGCCGCTGCATCTGGGCGAAGTCGCCAGGCACGGTGGGGATGATATAGGCATCCGTGTCCTTCGGGTTGCCAGGGATGACGGCATCGGTTTTTTCTTTGGGGAAGACATCCAGCGCCACATACTGCTGGCCGGTCAGCAGGCTGGCCGAGCGCAGCTGGGCGCGCAGCCCATGCTTGATCAGGGGATTGAGCAGGGCGTAGCCCGTCGCGCCGTGCACGGTTTCGACCAGATCGAGGTAGGCCTGGCCAAAGCGCTTGGGGAAAATCTGGGCGCGCACCCGTGAAAAGAAACGCTGGTTTTTGCGGTCGAGTTCCAGGTCGATATCGACCACCCGGCCGATCCACATGCCGTGGTAGTCGATTTCGGCCCCCACGCGCAGACCGCGCACCGAATCGAAGAAACGGAATTCGACGGACACGGGGTCGCCATCGGGATCGGCCAGCGCCCGATCACGGCTGTCGAACAAGGTATAGCGGGCGCCGGCCGGCGCGGGCTTGTCGTCGATGGTGCCTTCGAAGGCGCTGGATTCATCGGCCTGCGCAAACGTAATGCCGCCATTGAGGATCGCGGACAAGCCGCTGGTGCGAATCTGCACCCCTTCGGCGGACAGGGACATGTCGACCCCGCTGTCATTCCAGAAACGGGTGTCGGGCGTGACGAAACGGTCGTAGGGCGATTGGACGAATATCTGCATATCGACCGCCCGGCCATCCTGGGCCATTTCGTAGTTGACGACGCGCCCGACCTCGATGCGGCGGTAATACACCGGAGAGCCCACCGTCAGCGACCCCAGAGAGGTCGCATGCAGCTGGTAGCGCTTACCGGCTTCGCCGCTCAGGACCTCGGGCGGATTCAGCAGCCCGACGAACTGCGTGACGGATGCGCCTTCGGGGGGCGACACCGGCGCATCCACGCTGATGTACACCCCCGACAACAGGGTATCCAGCCCGGAAATCCCCGCCATGCTGACGCGCGGGCTGACCACCCAGAACTTGGCGTCTTTCTGGGTGATGAATTTCGCCCCTTCGCGGGCCAGCTGCACATCCACCAGCACATGTTCGCGGTCTTCGCTGACCCGGACATTCTTGACCTCGCCCACCACCACATTGCGATAGCGCAGTTTGGTCTGGCCGACCTCGATGCCCGCGGCGGATGGGAAAGTGATGGTGATGACCGGGCCATTGCGCACCCATACCGAAGCCAGCAGCGACAGCGCCACCACCAGGGCCAACAACGGCACCAGCCACACCCACGACCAGCGCAGCGAACGGCCGGGACGGATTTCCGGCGCGCCGGGCGCGGAGGCATCGTCCAGCGCGGCAGGCGGATGCTGGTCGGTCATGAGACTCCTTGGTCGGGTTGGATCGGATGGCCGGCGGCCCGCAGGCGGTCCCAGCCTCGCCGGGGATCATAACGCATTGCGGCGCACATCGTGAGCACCACCACCGCGCCGAAATAAATGGCGGCCGGCCCGACGTCGATGCGGGACAGGCCGGGGAAATCGGCCATGGCGGCCATCAGCACCACCACGAACACGTCCAGCATGGACCACTGGCCGACGAATTCGACCACGGCATACAGGCGCGTGCGCTGGCGCTGCACATGGTTGCCCCGGGGCCTGGTGTTCAACAGCAAAAAGGACAAGGCCAGCAGCTTGGTCACCGGCACCATCACGCTGGCCACAAACACGATCAAGGCCAAGTCCCAGGAACCCAGGCGCCAGAGTTCGATGACCCCGCCCAGGATCGTGTGGCCGCTGCTGCCCAAGGGCGTGGTGATCGTCATGATCGGCAAGGCATTGGCCGGAATATAAAAAATGGCGGCCGCCAGCACCAGCGCCCAGACTTCGACAGGGCTGCCATGGCGGGACTCCGTCAGGCCGGCCCCGCAGCGGCGGCAGCGGCCATCCGGGGCGGGGGCCTGCACATAGGCGCAGGTTTCACACGCCACCCCGTGGCCGTCCTGCCCGGAAACCTTGGCCATGCCGGCGTCTTCGGCGGCCCGCCACAGGGCATGGGCGTCCCAGCGCGACAAACCGGACAGCAGGAAGCTCAAGGCGAAAAACCCCGCCAGGCCGGGGCCGATGCGCAAATGTCCCATGTCGGCGACCTTCACCAACGCGACCAGTATCCCCAGCACCAGCACGGGGGCCATGGACCACGGCGCCAAATGCCGCAGCCAGCGCAGCGTCCCGGCAAAATCGGGTGGCAGCCGCCGGGCGGCGATGGCCTGCATCAGCCATAGCGTCAGGGTGATCTGCAGCAGCGGTATCCAGAACCCCGCCAGGCCCGTCATGACCGAAATCAGGTAATAGCCGCGATCCCAGCACAAATGCAGGGCCTGCCAGAAGGTCAGGGACAAATCATGGCCCAGCAGCGTCAGGGACAACACGGGAAACCCCTGGGCCACCGCGAAAGCCACCAGGCAGGCCAGCGCCAGCGCCACCCATTGCCGGATGTCCAAGGCCCCGCGCCGGTACAGCACCGTGCCGCAGCAGCGGCAGGCAGCCTGGCCCCGCGCATCCAGCGGCAGGCGCTGGTGCAGCGTATCGCAGTGAGGGCAGGCTAACAGGGGCTTGACCGGGGGCTTGACGGGGGCCCGATGCGTCATCAGTCGACCAGTTCAGGCTCGGGATGCGAGGGGGTCGGGACAGTGCCCGCCCCTTCCGGGTCGTCCGGGAAACTGAGCACCACCTGATCCCGGGCATCGAGATCGACCAGCACCCGGCCGCCGTGCACCAGGCGGCCGAACAGAAGTTCGTCGGCCAAGGCGCGGCGGATGGTGTCCTGGATCAGGCGCTGCATGGGACGCGCCCCCATGGCCGGGTCGAAGCCGGCATGCGCCAGGTGGCCGCGCAGGGCATCCGTGAACACGACGTCCACATGGCGCTCGTGGAGCTGGTCTTCGAGCTGCATGAGGAATTTGTCCACCACCCGCAGGATGACTTCGCGCGGCAGGGCGGAAAAGCCGATGATGGCGTCCAGGCGATTGCGGAATTCGGGCGTGAAGTGGCGCTTGATTTCGGCCATTTCGTCGCCGGTGCGCTGGGGCGCCGCAAAGCCGATGGCATTGCGGTTGAGGACATCGGCCCCGGCGTTGGTGGTCATGGCCAGGATGACATTGCGGAAATCGGTCTTGCGGCCATTGTTGTCGGTGAGGGTGCCGTGATCCATGACCTGCAGCAGGATGTTGTAGACATCGGGATGGGCTTTTTCGATTTCGTCCAGCAGCAGCACGCAATGCGGCTGCTTGGTGACGGCTTCGGTCAGCAGCCCGCCCTGGTCGAAGCCGACATAGCCCGGCGGCGCGCCGATCAGGCGCGACACCGTGTGGCGTTCCATGTATTCGGACATGTCGAAGCGCAGCAGTTCGATCCCCAGGACAAACGCCAGCTGGCGCGCGACCTCGGTCTTGCCCACCCCGGTGGGGCCGGAAAACAGGAAGCAGCCGATTGGTTTGTCCGGCCGCCCCAGGCCGGAACGCGCCATTTTGATGGCCGCCGCCAGGGCGGAAATGGCCGGATCCTGGCCGAACACCACGGCCTTGAGATCGCGTTCGAGGGTGGCGAGCTTGTTGCGGTCGTTGGTGGAGACATTTTGCGGCGGGATGCGGGCGATTTTCGCCACGGTCGCCTGGATTTCGGCGGGGCCGATCAGTTTTTTCTGGCGCGACTTGGGCAGCAGGCGCTGGGCGGCGCCGGCTTCGTCGATGACGTCGATGGCCTTGTCGGGCAGAAAGCGGTCGCTGATGTGGCGCGCGGCGAGTTCGGCGGCCGCCGTAATGGCCGCCCCCGAATAGCGAACCTGGTGGTGGGCCTCGAAACGGGCTTTCAGCCCGCGCAGAATGCGCACGGTCTGCTCGACCGAGGGCTCGGGCACGTCGATTTTCTGGAAGCGCCGCGCCAGCGCGTGGTCTTTCTCGAAGATGCCCCGGTATTCGGTATAGGTGGTGGCGCCGATGCACTTCAGATAGCCCGAGGACAGGGCCGGCTTCAGCAGGTTGGAGGCGTCCAGCGTCCCCCCGGACGCCGAACCCGCGCCGATCAGGGTGTGGATTTCGTCGATGAACAGCACGGCGTGCTGGTTGTCCTTGAGGGCCTTGAGCACCAGTTTCAGGCGCTGTTCGAAGTCGCCCCGGTATTTGGTGCCGGCCAGCAAGGCGCCCATGTCCAGGGAATACACCTGGGTCTGGTTGAGGATTTCCGGCACGTCGCCCTGGGTGATGCGCCAGGCCAGGCCTTCGGCGATGGCGGTCTTGCCCACGCCCGCCTCGCCCACCAGCAGCGGGTTGTTCTTGCGGCGGCGGCACAGCACCTGGATCACGCGCTCGACTTCGTCCTCGCGGCCGATCAGGGGGTCGATGCGGCCCTTGAGGGCCTCGGCGTTGAGATCGGTGGCGTAGGTTTCCAGCGGGGACTTCTGTTGATCGGCCTTGGGGTCGGCGACGGGCGGATCGACCCGCGGCGGCTGGGCCGGCGGGGTATCCTGGGGGGTCTTGGTGATGCCGTGCGACAGGTAATTGACGACGTCCAGGCGCGACACGCCCTGCTGCACCAGGAAATACACGGCGTGGGAGTCTTTCTCGCCATACATGGCGACCAGCACGTTGGCCCCGGTGACCGCCGTCTTGGCCGACCCATTGGAGGACACGTGCATGATGGCCCGCTGGATGACCCGCTGGAAACCCAGGGTGGGTTGGGTATCGACCTCGCCATCCCCCGGGAAGACGGGCGTGTTCTCGACCACGAACTTGCGGAGATCCTGGCGCAGGAGTTCGACATCCGCACCGCAGGCGCGCAGCACCTGCGCCGCAGACGCGTTATCCAGCAGCGACAGCAGCAAGTGCTCGACGGTGATGAATTCGTGCCGAGCCGCGCGGGCCTCGACAAAAGCCATATGCAGGCTGACTTCAAGTTCTTCGGAAATCACGCTTCCTCCATTGTTGCGGAGCGGACCAGACAATCCGTTAGGTCTATTCTATGACTAAATGCGGCCCCTGTTGGTTCCACACCATCGGGGCAATCCCCAGTGCGGGGCGCGGGATGAGAAAAAAGCATTAAAACAAGGGCACGGGTTCCATCAGGCACTGCAGGGGGTGCTGCCCGGCATGGGCCAGCCGCAAGACGGTGTCCACCCGGGTGGCGGCGACATCCCGGGTATAAATGCCGCAAACGCCCCGGCCCTTGTGGTGCACCTGCAGCATGATGCGCTCGGCCTCGGCATCGGTTTTGTGAAAGACCCGCCGCAGCACCTGCACCACGAAATCCATGGGCGTGTAGTCGTCGTTCAGCAGAACGACCTGGTACATGGGCGGCGGCGACAGGCGCGCGGGCAGGTTTTCCTGGACCAATTCAGGCTGATGTTGAATTATGCTTGGCATGCGGCCCCGAACTTAGTGGTTTCCATAGTTGACTGAAGGCGGTGGAATTCAGCATGATCGACGTGTCCCGCGGTTTGTTGCCGTTTCCGGCGCTGGCGCGGGCCGCTTAAACCCACACATAGAGGCAGTTTGCATGTCGGAATCCATCGAAAACACCGGAGAATCGCAAAAACTCACCGGCACCGTAAAATGGTTCAATGACGCCAAGGGCTTTGGCTTCATCACCCCGGACAACGGGGGCGAAGACCTTTTTGCACATTTCTCGTCCATCCAGATGAACGGCTTCAAAACCTTGAAAGAAGGCCAGAAAGTCGCTTTCGATATTGCGCAGGGTCCGAAAGGCAAACAAGCCCTGAATATTACTGCTGCTTAATCACGCTGGGTATTTCTTGTCATTCTACCGCGATGCAGGGCCTGTCAAAGGCTCTGCTTTTCTTGTTGGCCCAGCCACGGGGCCGCGCCCAAGGCCCGAACCGGCCCGAACACCGCCCGACGACCATCCGGCGGGACACGCGCGGCGGGCCCGGCGACGGGGCCGGGCGCTTCGAGGCTGGACGCTTCGGGCGCTGGCCCTGCTGGCGCTGGCGCTGGCTCTGGGGGCGGGCCTGTGGGCCGTCCAGGCCGGGGCCCAGCCGCCCCAGGCCCGCCTGACCATCGGCGCGCACACGATCCAGGCCGAACTGGCCGACACGCCGGCCACCCTCAGCCGGGGGCTGATGCACCGCGACCACCTGCCCGCCGACGCCGGCATGCTGTTCCTGTTCGACCAGCCCGACATCCGCTGTTTCTGGATGAAGAACACCCGGATTCCCTTGTCCATCGCCTTCATCGACCCGCAAGGCCGGATCGTGTCCATCCAGGACATGCAGCCCCAAAGCCTGGACACGCACTGCTCGCCCGAAGCCGTCGGCGCCGCCCTGGAAATGAACCAGGGCTGGTTCCGGCGCGCGGGCATCCGGGCGGGCGACCGCGTCAGCGGTCTGCCCTGAATCGCCCGGGCGTCCGGTGACGACGAGAAGGGCCAAGCGTCAACGACCCAATCCCCACGGGGCCAGGGCCGCCCCCCCTTGTGGCCGGTGACGAAAAAACCACCCTTCGGGGTGGTTTTTTAGTGCGCTTGCCGGCCGGGCCGATCAGCCCAGGTTGCTGGCGGCAAAATCCCAGTTGACCAGGCTCCAGAAGCTTTCCAGATACTTGGGACGCGCATTGCGGTAGTCGATGTAGTAGGCGTGTTCCCAGACATCACAGGTCAGCAGGGCCTGGTCGTCGGAGGTGACCGGGGTGCCGGCATTGCTGGTGTTGACGATGTCCAGGGTGCCGTCCGATTTCTTGACCAGCCAGGTCCAGCCAGAGCCGAAGTTGCCCGCGGCCGATGCGGAGAACGCCGTCTTGAAAGCATCCACGCTGCCCCACTTGGCTTCGATGGCCTGGCGCAGGGCGCCGCTGGGTTCGCCCCCGCCGTTGGGCGACAGGCTGTTCCAGTAGAAGGTGTGATTCCAGACCTGGGCGGCGTTGTTGAACACCCCGCCCGACGCCTTGCGGATCACGTCTTCGAGACTGAGCGATGCCAGCTCGGTGCCCTCGATGGCCTTGTTCAGGTTGGTGACGTAGGCCTGGTGGTGTTTGCCGTAGTGGAATTCGAGCGTTTCCTTGGAGATATGCGGCTGCAGGGCATCCAGGGCATAGGGGAGCGGCGGCAGGGTAAAAGCCATGACATTTCCTTCAAAATACTTTTGAAACTTCAAGTCTAACGCATTTTTCACCGCCGTCCAGCCGGCCCCCGCTTTTGGCCGCCCGGGCAGCCAAAACCTATCCACAGAGATTTCGGATTTGTCAAACCGGCCTATTTTTGCGCCTGAACGGGGAACTCATCAGAAAAAACCTAAAGAAATTATCGCAAGTCATTGATTTGTATAAAAGCTGACGAAATTCTGAGCTTGCGCAATAAATAGCCAATCTACTGCAAACAGGCTTGAATCATGCGGGTTCGCAAGTTTATGCACAGAATTATCCACAGAATCTGTGGATACTGCCCGCAAAGCCTTGCCACACGCCGCTTTCCCCCGCGAAAGCCCCCGATCCCGGCGGGCGCGGGTAGAATACGGCCACGGCCGCCCCCCGGCGGCGCTTCACCCAAAAGGAACCGATCGTGCTGGATATCATCGACGCGGCCGGCTGGCCCATCTGGCTGTTGATCGCCACTTCGGTCATCACGCTGGCCTTGATCATCGAACGCGCCCTGGCGCTGCGCGGCAGCCTGGTCATGCCCAGCGGCCTGCCCGAGCAGGTGCTGGAACTCATGCGCCGCCAGCAAGACGACCCCGACGCCATCCTGCGCCTGGCACGCGGCAGCGCCATGGGCCGCATCCTGGCCGAGGTCGCCGCCCAACGCCAAGAAGACGAAACCCGGCGCCAGGACGCCATCGAGGCCGTGGGCCGGGATGTCTCCTGGCGGCTGAACCGCTACCTGGGCGGCCTGTCCACCATTTCCGTCATCGCCCCCCTGCTGGGCCTGTTCGGCACCGTGGTGGGCATGATCGAAATCTTCGGCGCCTACGACCCCGCCGGCGGCGACCCCGCCCAGCTGGCGCACGGCATCGCCATCGCCCTGTACAACACCGGCTTCGGCATCCTGATCGCCATCCCCGCGCTGGCCTTCCACCGCTATTTCCGCTCACGCGTAGAATACTTTCTGCACACCATGGAACGCGAAGCCGGCACGCTGAACCGGCTGATCAACCGACGCCCCGCCGCATGAACTTTCACCACCGCCGCAGCCGCGACGAGCCCGAAATCAATCTCATCCCGCTGATCGACGTCCTGCTGGTGATCCTGATTTTCCTGGCGGCGTCCACCTCGTTCAACCGGGCGCGCCAGCTGGCCGTGGCCCTGCCCCAGGCCCAGGCGCAGGCGGCGGACACCCGCGAGGCCCAGGAACTGACCATCAACCGCGACGGCCAATACGCGCTGGACGGCCATTTCCTGCCGGCCAACGACCCGGCGGCCCTGACGGCCGCCCTGCAGGCCGCGGTCGGCCCGCGAGCGCAAGCCATCCTGCGCATCAACGCGGACGGCCAGGCCACCCACGCCGCCGTCGTCCAGGCCCTGGAAGCCGCGCGCCTGGCGGGCATCGGCCGGGTCTATTTCCTGACCGACGGCGGGCCATGACCGCCCCCGCCAAGGCGCCGGGCCGGCGCCGGCTGGAAGACGCCCTGCAGGCCTTGTGGCGCGGCCGGGGGCCGGGCAGCACCGCCTTGCTGCCCCTGGCCTGCCTGTACGGAATCCTGTCGCAGCGGCGCATGGCGCGCCAGGCGCGCAACGCATGGCGCGCCGCCGTGCCCGTCATCGTCATCGGCAACATTCTGGTGGGCGGCACGGGCAAGACGCCCGTGGCGCAAGCCGTCTGCCAATATCTGCAGTCCATCGGCCGCCGCCCGGGGCTGATCAGCCGGGGCTACGGCAGCCACGTCGGGGCCGAACCCCACCTGAGCGACCAGCGGCGCGACAGCCGCTGGCTGGGCGACGAGCCCGCCCTGCTGCACGCCGCCACTGGGGTGCCGGTGGCGGTTCACCCCCAGCGGGCCCGGGCGGCGCGCGCGCTGCTGGCCACCCACCCGGACACCGACGTCCTGATTGCCGACGACGGCCTGCAGCACCGGGCCCTGGCGCGCGACGTGGAAATCATCGTGCAGGACAGCCGCGGGATCGGCAACGGCCGCCTGCTGCCCGCGGGGCCCTTGCGCGAACCGCCCGCCCGGCTGGCCCGGGCCGACTGGCTGATCACCCACCTGAGCCCCGGCCAGACCCCGCCCATCGGGGACGCGCCCGCCGGCCGCGCCCGGGCCGTCGCCATGCGCCTGCAACCCGGGTACTTGGTGCAATGCGCCACCCAGGCCCGCCTCGACTGGCCCGACTGGCAGGCCCGGTACGGCCGCGAAACCTGCCATGCGGCGGCCGGCATCGGCCAGCCCCAGCGGTTTTTCGACATGCTGCGCCAGGCGGGCCTGAGGCTGGATCGGACCCTGGCCACCCCCGACCACCGGGCGGCCTCCCTGGCCCAGCTGCAGGCCCTGCCGCCGGGGCCGATCCTGATCACCGCCAAAGACGCCGTCAAGCAGGCGCGCATCGACGACCCGCGCATCTGGACGGTCTATCCCACCCCCTGGTTTTCCGACCCCGACTGGCTGGCCGCCCTGGCCCGACAAATTTAGCCGCACATTTTCAACTTCTGGCATTACACTGTTTGTTTTGTCATCTGCTCAGTCTCCGTCCCATGGAAAACCGCTTACTGCAGATTCTCGTGTGCCCTGTCTGCAAGGGGCCCTTGCGCCACGACCGCGAAGCCCAGGCGCTTCTCTGCGCCATCGACCGGCTGGCCTTCCCGATCCGCGACGGCGTGCCGATCATGCTGCCCGCCGAAGCCCGGCCACTGGAGCCGGCCCCCGCGCCCGCATGAGCTTTATCGTCGTCATCCCGGCGCGGGCGGCCTCGACGCGCCTGCCGGGCAAGCCGCTGCTGGATCTGGCCGGCCTGCCCATGGTGGTGCGCACCGCCCGGCGGGCGGCCCAATCCGGCGCCCGCCGCGTCCTGATCGCCACCGACCACGCCGACATCCTGCAGGCGGCGGCCCAGCACCACATCGAAGCCCTGATGACCCGCGCCGACCACCCCACCGGCACCGACCGCCTGGCCGAAGTCGTCCAGACGCTGTCCCTGCCCGACGAGGCCGTCGTGGTCAACGTCCAGGGCGACGAACCCCTGATCGACCCCCGGCTGATCGACGCGGTGGCCGCGCTGCTGCAGCGGCACCCCGACGCGGCCATCACCACCTGCGCGGCCCCCATCACCCAGGCCGACACCCTGTTCGACCCCAACGCGGTCAAGGTCGTGTGCGACCACCGGCAGCGCGCCCTGTATTTTTCCCGGGCGCCGATCCCCTGGGCGCGCGACGCGTTGGCCGACGGCGGGCGGCGTCTGGCGCCCGGCCTGCCCGCCCGGCACCACATCGGCCTGTATGCCTACCGCGCCGGGTTTCTCAAATCCTTTCCGCAGCTGCCCCCCGGCCAACTCGAACGCACCGAATCCCTGGAGCAACTGCGCGCGCTGGAACAAGGCTTTTCCATTTACGTGCACCCTACCCCCACCCACCCGGCCGCGGGGGTGGACACGGCCCAGGATCTGGCCCGGGTACGGGCTCTGCTGGATCAAAACCCGGCAATCGACGCCCACTGACCATGCAGGGTGTGCTGCATTGCGGCATAATCGAAAAAATTTGAAAAACTCAGGAGGATAATCATGCGTTTGATTCTGCTAGGCCCCCCGGGGGCGGGCAAAGGCACCCAGGCAGCTTACATCACCGAGGCATTCGGCATCCCGCAGATTTCCACGGGCGACATGCTGCGCGCCGCCGTCAAGGCGCAAACCCCCCTGGGCCTGGCCGCCAAGAAGATCATGGACGAAGGCGGCCTGGTGTCCGACGACCTCATCATCGGCCTGGTGCGCGACCGCCTGCAACAGGCCGACTGCCGCAACGGCTATCTGTTCGACGGCTTTCCCCGCACCATCCCCCAGGCCGACGCCCTGAAGGACGCCCGGATCGCCCTCGATTACGTCATCGAAATCAGCGTTCCCGAAGAACACATCATCGAACGCATGAGCGGCCGCCGGGTGCACGTCGCCAGCGGGCGCACCTACCACGTCACCTTCAATCCCCCCAAGCAGGCCGGCCTGGACGACGACACCGGCGAGCCCCTGATCCAGCGCGACGACGACCGCGAAGAAACCGTGCGCCACCGCCTGTCGGTCTACCGCGACCAGACTCGGCCGCTGGTGGACTACTACGCCCAATGGGCCGGCCAGGGCGATGCGCAAGCGCCGCAGTACGCCAAGATTTCCGGCGTGGGCTCGGTGGACGAAATCCGCAATCGCATCCTGGGCATCCTGCGCGCCCATTCAGCGGCTTGATCCCGGGGCAGACCATGGACATTCGAGATCAAGTCATCCTGGTCACCGGCGGGGCATCCGGCCTGGGGGCCGGCACGGCCCGGGCGCTGGCCGCCGCCGGCGCCCGGCTGGTTCTGGCCGACGTGCAAGACGAAGCCGGCCAGGCCCTGGCCGCCGAACTCGGCCAAACCTACATCCACTGCGACGTCACCTCGGAAACCGACGCCCAGGCGGCGGTCGGCGCGGCCACGGCGGCAGGCACGCTGCGCGCGCTGATCAACTGCGCGGGCATCGCGCCCGCCGCCCGCATCGTGGGCAAATCCGGCCCGCACGACCTGGCCCTGTTCCGCCGGGTGATCGACATCAATCTGGTGGGCTCCTTCAACATGGCCCGCCTGGCCGCCCTGGCCATGGCCGACAACGCCCCGCAGGACACCGGCGAACGCGGGGTCATCATCAACACCGCCTCGGTCGCGGCCTACGACGGCCAGATCGGCCAATCCGCCTATGCCGCCTCCAAAGCCGGCATTGTCGGCATGACGCTGGCCATCGCCCGCGACATGGCCAAGCTGGGCGTGCGCTGCATGACCATCGCCCCGGGCATCTTCGGCACGCCCATGCTGTTCGGCATGCCCCAGGAAGTCCAGGATTCCCTGGCCGCCAGCGTGCCGTTCCCTTCGCGCCTGGGCCGCCCCGAGGACTACGCCAAGCTGGTTCTCGGCATTCTGGACAACGACATGCTCAACGGCGAAACCATCCGTCTGGATGGCGCCATCCGCATGGCGCCAAAGTAAAAATGCCCCCACGCCGCACCAGCCGCCTCGCTGGTTGCGGGGAGTGGCTGAATCAAGCCAATGAGTCTGCTGCGTTCGGCGGCCACGATCAGTGGCCTGACCTTGTTTTCCCGGGTGACCGGCATGCTGCGCGATGTCATGATCGCCAGCGTGTACGGCGCCGGGCCTCTGACCGACGCGTTCTGGGTGGCGTTTCGCATCCCGAACCTGCTGCGCCGCCTGTTTGCCGAAGGGGCGTTTTCCCAGGCATTCGTCCCCATCCTGGGCGAAGTCCGCCAGCGCGAAAACCAGGATCACTTGCGCCGCCTGCTGGATCGCGTCGCGCTGCTGCTGTTCGCCACCCTGTGCGCCGTCACCCTGATCGGCATGCTGGGCGCGGGCTGGGTGGTCACCGCCATGGCCAGCGGCATGCGCACCGCCGCCCGCGCCGAGGAATTCCACGAAGCCATCTGGATGACGCGGCTGATGTTTCCCTACATCATCTGCATGTCTCTGGTGGCCTTCGCCTCCGGGGTGCTGAACACCTTCAGCCGCTTTGCCATCCCCGCCTTCACCCCCGTGCTGCTGAACCTCGCCATGATCGCCGCCAGCCTGCTGCTGGCCGACCGCATGGCGCAGCCCATCCATGCGCTGGCCGTGGGCGTGCTGGTGGGCGGCGTGCTGCAGTTTGGCGTCCAATGGCTGGCCCTGGGCAGGCTGGGTCTGCTGCCGCGCTATGGCCAAGGCCTGCGCGCCGCCTGGCGCGATCCGATCGTGCAGCGCATCATGCGCCAGATGCTGCCCGCCATCCTGGGGGTGTCCGTGGCCCAGCTGTCCCTGCTGATCAACACCAACATCGCCACCTGGCTGGAACCCGGCAGCGTGACCTGGCTGTCGTTCGCCGACCGCTTGATGGAATTTCCCACCGCGCTGCTGGGGGTGGCGCTGGGCACGGTGCTGCTGCCCAGCCTGTCGGCGGCGCACGCCCGCAACGACCACGCGGCCTACAACGCCTTGCTGGACTGGGGGTTGCGGCTGGTGCTGCTGCTGGGCCTGCCCGCGGCCCTGGGCATGGCCCTGCTGTCGGACGGCCTGGTGGCGACCCTGTTCAACTACGGGGCGTTTTCCGGCGCGGACGTCGCCCAGACCCGCCTGGCCGTCACCGCCTACGCGGTGGGCCTGCTGGGCCTGCTGGCCATCAAGATCCTGGCCCCGGGCTTCTATGCCAAGCAAGACATCCGCACCCCCGTGCGCATCGCCATCGGCGTCCTGGTCTTTACCCAGCTGATGAATCTGGCCCTGGTGCCCTGGCTGGCCCATGCGGGCCTGGCCCTGTCCATCGGCCTGGGGGCCAGCGCCAACGCCCTGGTGCTGGTCGTGCTGCTGCGCCGCCGCCGGCTGTATACCCCCCTGCCCGGCTGGCCGCTGTTTGTATTGAAGCTGCTGCCCGCGCTGGGCGTGCTGGGCGCGGTGCTGCACTGGGCCAACCGCGACCTGGACTGGATCGCGCTGGGGGCCCACCCCGCTGGCCGGGCGGCCTGGCTGCTGGGGGTGCTGGCCGCATGCGTCCTAGCGTACTTCAGCACCTTGTTTTTATTCGGCTTTCGGCCCAAAGACTTTACACGACGCCAAGCGTAGGATAAACTTACTGTCTTTGCCAAACAGGGCAAGCAACCGTTTCCATTTTGCAAACCAGATCATAATCTATGGCCAATTCAGCACAAGCCCGTAAACGCGCCCGTCAGGCCGTTGCCCTTAACAAACACAACGCCAGCATGCGTTCCATGCTGCGCACCGCCATTAAGCGCGTGCGCCAGGCCATTGAAACCGGCGACCAGGCCGCTGCCAACGAAACCTTCCGCAAGGCCAGCAGCGTGATCGACCGCGTCGCCGACAAGCAAATCATTCACAAGAACAAAGCCGCGCGTCATAAAAGCCGCCTGTCCGCCGCGATCAAGGCCCTCGCCTGATCTCCGAAACGCCGCTTGCCTGGTAACAAAAAAGCGCCTTCGGGCGCTTTTTTGCGTGGGCAACGCACAAAGGGTGCCGACCCCGGCTTTTATTGCCGGCCCAGCAGCAAAAATTCCATCAGGGCTTTTTGCACATGCAGACGGTTTTCGGCCTCGTCCCAGACCACGCTTTGCGGGCCGTCGATGACGTCGCCGGCGACTTCCTCGCCCCGATGCGCGGGCAGGCAGTGCATGAACACCGCATCCGGCCGAGCGGCCGCCATCATCTGGGCATCCACGCACCAATCGGCAAACGCCAGGCGGCGGGTTTCGTTTTCGGATTCGTAGCCCATGCTGGTCCAGACATCGGTGGTGACCAGATCGGCCCCGCGGCAGGCTTCCAGGGGGTCGTCGAACTGGCGCAGCACCGTGTCGGGCTGCTGTCCCACCCGAACCGGATCCAGGCGATAGCCCGCCGGAGCCGACACATGCAGGGTGAAACCCAGCAGCTCGGCCGCCTGCAGCCAGGTATACGACATGTTATTCGCATCCCCGATCCAGGCGACGGTCTTGCCCCGGATCGGCCCCCGGTGCTCGACGAACGTGAGGATATCGGCCAGGATCTGGCAGGGATGGTATTCGTTGGTCAGGCCATTGATGACGGGCACGCGCGAATGCGCCGCGAAGCGCTCGATGCGGGTTTGCTCGAAGGTACGGATCATCACCAAGTCGACCATGCGGGAGATGACCCGCGCCGTGTCCTCGATGGGTTCGGCGCGGCCCAGCTGCGAGCCTTCGGTCGTCAGGTAGATGACCGAGCCGCCCAGCTGGTACATCCCGGCCTCGAACGACACCCGGGTGCGGGTGCTGGCCTTTTCGAACACCATGGCCAGATTGCGGTCGTGCAGCGTGTGGTGCGGCTGGTAGCGCTTGAATTTGTCCTTGATCAGCCGGGCGCGGTCGATGACATAGTGGATCTCGTCCTCAGAGAAATCGCGCAACTGCAAAAAATGCCGCAAAGGCCCGGTGGGATTGGCTGCTGACATGGGACACCCTCTGTAAAACGACCATATTACCGTGCGCGGGCGGGACGCGCAAAACGCCGATCGGATACAATGCGCGGCGTAGGGGATGTTGCGCGCCTGTTTTCCAGGCGTGCCCCGTCTTTGGAACCCACATGACCCACCCTGTCCAGCACTTGATCATCCACGGCAAAACCCTGGATGGCCAGCGATTCCGCCCCAGCGACTGGGCCGAGCGTCTGGCCGGCGTGCTTTCCCAGTTTCGGCCCGCCGGATCATTGCACAACCCGCTGTCGTACTCGCCCTACGCCATGCCGCGCCGCATGGACGGCGTCCCCTGCGTGGTCATCGACCACCGCCTGCGGCAGCTGGAACCCCTGGCCTGGAAATTCGCCTGCGACTTCGCCGACAGCAACCACTTGCTGACCACCGACACCAGCGCCCCGCCGGAAGCCCTGGACATACCGGCCTGAACAGCGCGACGTAAAACGGCGGCGACATGACAATCCGGCGGAGACATGACAATCGCCCGTTTTTTTGCTTCAGATTAATAGTTCAAGCAATAAATATTTGATATCTATGGGCTTTACGCTTTTTAGGGTAAACCCCATGATACAGTCATGAACGCCTTGTCCAAGGCCCACTGATTCTCCCCGAGGACAGCATGACCACACACCAAGACTGGGATCCGCGCGCGCCCGACGTCCTTGCCGACCCGATCGCCGCCTACGACCGCATGCGCCAACGCTGCCCGGTGGCGCACAGCGACTACCTGCACCATTCCATTTTTCGCCACGCCGACGTGGTGCGCATCATCCAGGATCACGACACCTTCAGCAGCCAGGCCTCGCGCTTCGTGTCCGTGCCCAACAGCATGGATCCGCCCGAACACACGGCCTACCGCGCCCTGATCGAACCGTACTTCGGCCCCGAGCGCATGGCGGCCTTCGAACCCACTTGCCGGCGCATCTGCGACGAACTGGTGGCCGCCCTGCCGCGCAACAGCAGCGTCGAAATCATGTTTGGCCTGGCGCACCCCTTCGCCCTGCGCATGCAGTGCGCGTTTTTGGGCTGGCCCGACAGCCTGCACGAACCCCTGCTGCAGTGGATACACAAGAAAAACGTGGCCACCCTGTCGGGCGACAGCCATGCCATCGCCGCCGTGGCCACCGAATTCGACCAGACCATCCGCGACCTGCTGAAAGCCCGCCGCCGGGCGGGCGACCAGGCCCCGGACGACATCACCACCAGCCTGATGCGCGACACCGTCAACGGCCACCCGCTGACCGAAGACGAAATCGTCAGTATTTTGCGCAACTGGACGGTCGGCGAACTGGGCACCATGGCCTCCAGCATCGGCATCATCGCGTATTACCTGGCCGTTCACCCCGATCTGCAAGACCAGCTGCGTCGCCAGCCCGCGCTGGTGCGGGCGGCCAACGACGAGATCCTGCGCATCCACGCCCCGCTGATCGCCAACCGGCGCACCCCCACCTGTCCGGTGCGGGTGGGCGGTGTCCAAATCCAGCCGGGTGAACGCCTGACGCTGATCTGGGCGGCGGCCAACCGCGACGAGGCCGTCTTTGGCGACCCGGACGAATTCCGCCTGGATCGCGACCCCGGCCTGAACCTGCTGTACGGGGCCGGCATCCACGCCTGTCCGGGCGCCCCCCTGGCGCGGCTGGAAATCGAGGCCATGGTTCAGGCTTTGCTGGCTGGCACCCAGGCCTTGCGGCCCAGCGACGAACACCCGCCCATGCCCGCCATCTACCCCGCCAGCGGATACCGGCAGGCCATCCTGATGCTGCGGCACTGAATGTTGCAGCCCGGGCACAAGAAACCGGCAGATCACCATTCGTCATGGGGTTAACGGCGCGGATTGCGTATAAGCGCGTTACAATTCAAGCTTGAACCAACCGGGGCGCATCGTCCCGGGCTTTCTTGCAAGGGCCTGCCATGTGTCAGCTGCTGGGCATGAATTGCGCCACGCCGACGGACATCACGTTTTCCTTTACCGGCTTTGCCGCCCGCGGGGGCGGCACCGACCACCACGCCGACGGCTTCGGCATCGCCTTCTACGAAGGCCGGGGCGCGCGCTGCTTCCTGGACAACGCACCCAGCTGCCAATCCCCGGTGGCCGACCTGATCAAGCGCTATCCCATCAAGTCGCGCAACGTCATCGCCCACATCCGCAAGGCCACCCAGGGCGCGGTGGAACTCGAAAACAGCCACCCCTTCGTGCGCGAGCTCTGGGGCCGCCACTGGCTGTTCGCCCACAATGGGGATTTGAAGTCTTTTTCCCCCGCCCTGGCGGGCGACTTCCTGCCCATCGGGCAGACCGACAGCGAACACGCCTTCTGCTACATGATGGAAGGCCTGCGCCGCCGCTTCGGCCGCGCCGAGCCCGACGACCAGGATTTGTTTTCCGCCGTGGCCGAAATGACGGCCGAACTGACCCGATACGGGGTATTCAACTTCCTGCTGGCCAACGGCCGCTGCATGCTGGCGCATTGCTCGACCAGCCTGTCCTACATCACCCGTGCCTGGCCGTTCCAGGTGGCGCACCTGGTGGACACCGACGTCACGCTGGATTTTTCGCACTACGCGAAACAGGGCGATTGCGTGTCGGTGATCACGACCAAGCCGCTGACCGACAACGAAACCTGGATTCCGTTTCGCACCGGCGAACTGATGATGTTCATCGACGGGCGGGCGCAATCCAGCGTGCGCATCGACATCCCCGAAGCCATCCAACGCAGCAACCAGGCCAATCTCAGCTGCGTCTGACCATGCGCCAGTGCCGCATGCCGCCCCGCCCCCGCCAAGCACCGCGCACGGGCCGGCATCCCCTGGCGGTTTCCTGAAAACCGACCGACGCTTTCACCATGAACACCCCCACCCCCTCGGACGATCCGCGTCCCGTCGAACCCATCGAGCCCGACCTGAACGAATGCTGCGGCAATGGCTGCACCCCATGCGTCTACGACACCTACGCCGAAGAAAAACGCGCCTGGCGGGAAGCCATCAAAGACTGGGAACAACGCCACCCGGATCAGGCCGACGCCTGAAAACCCACGCTACGCCGCGCATCTCTACGCCACGCGACGCCACGTCACGCCGCGCCACTCTACGCCGCATTACACCGCTTAGTCCTTGCTGCCCATAGGGCTACCCCCCCGCCGGGCGGGCCGGATTCTTATAATCGGAGTTTCCAATTCATCTTTTCAGGAATCACGCACCGTGGCCTCTGACGCTATCCCCATGTTCGCCGAAAACACCTATCCCCTGGATGCCCGCGGCATCGCCAAGCGCTTTCGCCATGCGGCCATCTTCGGTGCGTTGTCGGCCCTGCAGCCCGGCGAAACCATGCGCTTTTGCAACGATCACGACCCCCTGCCCCTGCTGCAGCAGCTGAAAAACCACTTCGGCGAAAACATCGAATTCGAATACCTGGCGCGCAACCCGGGCGAAATCGTCATCGACTTCCACATCGTGCCCTGAACCACCCCGCCCGATGCCCATAAGGCCGCCCGCACCGGGCGGCTTTTTCGTGCCAATTTCGCTCCAATCCCGGGCAACGACGCCAGAGCCCTGCGGGACGGCATCAAACCCGCGCGCACGCGACGCCACCAGCATCCACCCCCGGCATCGCGGCATCACGATGGCATCCGCCCCGCTTCTTAACCCACATCAAGCCTATTGAAGAATTCCTGAGTTTCCCTTGATAACACTATATATTGTGTTTACTATTCAAAAAAACACAATATATAGGATTAATAAGTGGATACGCTAACGATGAACACCCCGGCGCCAGACGCCACGGCGCGCCCCGTGCCCCAGGTCGATGTGATCCGCTCCATCGACGAATACCTGCAGCAGCAAGACTGGCGCGTCAACGCCAACGCCAACCAGGGCTATTCGCTGGGCGGCCTGATCCTCAACACGTCGGGCAAGATGATCGCCAATTACTGGCTCAGTCACGTCTACCCGGAAGCCATCGGCCAGGCGCACCGCCAGGGCGACCTGCACATCCACGACCTGGACATGCTGTCGGGCTATTGCGCGGGCTGGTCGCTGCGCACCCTGCTGGCCGAAGGGCTGAACGGCGTGCCCGGCAAGGTCGAATCCGCTCCCCCCAAACATATGTCCAGCGCCGTGGGCCAGATCGTCAATTTCCTGGGCACCCTGCAAAACGAATGGGCCGGGGCCCAGGCCTTCAGCTCCTTCGATACCTACATGGCGCCCTTCATCCGCCAGGACGGCATGGACTACGCCGCCGTGCGCCAGTGCATGCAGGAACTGATCTTCAACCTGAACGTGCCGTCGCGCTGGGGCACGCAAACCCCCTTCACCAACCTGACCTTCGACTGGGTCTGCCCCGAAGACCTGCGCGGCCAGACGCCAGTGATCGCCGGGCGTGAAACCGATTTCACCTACGGCGAACTGCAGGCCGAAATGGACCTGATCAACCAAGCCTACATCGAAGTCATGATGACGGGCGACGCCCGGGGCCGGGCCTTTACCTTTCCCATCCCCACCTACAACATCACGCCGGATTTCGACTGGGACAGCCCCAACGCGCAGCGCCTGTTCGAGATGACCGCGAAATACGGGCTGCCTTATTTCCAGAATTTCATCAATTCCGAACTCAAGCCTAATATGATCCGCTCCATGTGCTGCCGCCTGCAGCTGGATCTGCGCGAACTGCTGAAGCGCGGCAACGGGCTGTTCGGCTCGGCCGAACAAACCGGCTCGCTGGGGGTGGTCACCATCAACTGCGCCCGGCTGGGCCATCTGCACCGGGGCGACGAAGCCGCCCTGCTGGCCCGCCTGGACACCCTGCTGGATCTGGGCCGCGACAGCCTGGAAATCAAGCGCCGCGTCATCCAGCAGCACATGGATCAGGGCCTGTTCCCCTATACCCGGCGCTACCTGGGCACGCTGCGCAATCATTTTTCCACGCTGGGCGTCAATGGCGTCAACGAAATGATCCGCAATTTCACGACGGACGCGCACGACATCACCAGCGCCTGGGGGCATGCTTTCGCCGTGCGCCTGCTGGATCACGTGCGCGCCCGCATGGTGCAGTACCAGGAAACCACCGGGCATCTGTACAACCTGGAAGCCACCCCGGCCGAAGGCACCACCTACCGCTTCGCCAAAGAAGACCGCGCCCGCTGGCCCGATATCCTGCAGGCCGGCACCGCCGACATGCCGTATTACACCAATTCATCCCAGCTGCCGGTGGGCTTTACCGACGACCCCTTCGAGGCCCTGGAACGCCAGGACGAACTGCAGCGCAAATACACCGGGGGAACGGTTCTGCACCTGTACATGACCGAACCGCTGTCCTCCGCCGAGGCCTGCCGCAGCCTGGTGCGCCGCACCCTGGGCCGCTTCAGGCTGCCGTACATCACCATCACCCCCACGTTTTCCATCTGCCCCAAGCACGGCTACCTGCCGGGCCGGCACGATTTCTGCCCGCACTGCGACGACGCGCTGATCCAGGAAAAACAGCGCCAAGCGCAAGCGGACAGCAACCCCCGCACCGCCGCATCCGGTGGCGATGCCCTTTCATCCTTCAGGAGCACTCCATGAACCCCACCCACATCCCCTTGGACAACGCCGAACGCCAGCCGTGCGAAATCTGGACGCGCGTCATGGGCTACCACCGCCCGGTGTCGTCCTTCAACATCGGCAAGAAAGGCGAATTCCACGAACGCCGCTTCTTCGTCGAACGCCGCGCCGGGCAGGCCCCCGCCGCCCGCCCCGCATAAAGGCGGACGGCAGATGCGCGCCACCCCGACAGCCACACCCGCCCGGCCTGACGCGCCTGCCTGGCCTGTCGCGTCCGCTCGGCCTGACGCGGACGCCCAGTCTGATGCGGACGCTCGGCCTGACGCACTCCTCCGACCTGACGCGGACGCCTCAGCCGTCCCTCGCGCCACACCCCGGCGCATCCGCCCCGGCGCCCACGGCGGCGGGCGCCTGAAGGTCGGCGGCCTGGTGCCGTTCACCGCCACGGACTACCCCGGCCTGCTGGCCGCCGTGGTGTTCGTCCAGGGCTGCCCCTGGCGCTGCGGCTACTGCCACAACCCGCATCTGCAGCCGCGCACCGCCGACAGCCCTGTGCCGTGGCCCGAGGTCATGGGCCTGTTGCAACGCCGGGTCGGGCTGATCGACGCCGTGGTTTTCAGCGGCGGCGAACCTACCATGGATCCCGGCCTGGACGCCGCCATCCGGCAGGCGCGCGCGCTGGGCTACCGGATCGGGCTGCACACCGGCGGCACCCACCCGCGCCGCCTGGCCCGGGTGCTGCCGCTGGTGGATTGGGTGGGGCTGGATGTCAAGGCCGGCTTTGCGCAATACGAACAGGTCACGCAAGTGGCCGGCAGCGGCATCCCGGCCCGCGCCAGCCTGCAGGCGGTGCTGGACAGCGGCGTGGACTTCGAATGCCGCACCACGGCGCATCCCAGCCTGATCGACGCCCAGGGCCTGCTGGCCCTGGGACGGACGCTGGCCGACCTGGGCGTCCAGCACTATGCCGTACAAATTTTTCGGCCCCAGGGCTGCGCGGACGATGCGCTGAATGCCCAGGGCCAGAGCCTGGCGCACTGGCCCGGCCCGGCCATCGAAACCGCTTTGGCCGCGCTGTTTCCGCGCTTTGCGATCCGGCGGCCCTGAACGCACTGCGGGCGGCCCGGCAAACCACACCGGAACCGCCCGCGCCACCTACAGTCCCATCGCATCCAACAGCAGGCGCGCCGCGTAATCGGCGAAACTGCGCCGCACGATCAGTTCCCAGGCTTGCCCATCATCGGCCAGGGGCCGCAGCAGGATGCTGGTTCTGAAAAAATGGGTCTGGGCGCACTGGCCCAGTCTGAGCACGCGGGGATGCAGATCCAGCGGGCAGCCGGCATTCAGCACCGCGCTGGCCTGCGGCCCGTGCAGGTGCATGACGGAATACCCGCTGGTCTGGTCCGTGACGGCGAACCAGCCCGCGCCGGCCGCCCGGCCGATGTCCGCCACCAGGCCCGCCGGGTCGTCCCCCACGCAGCGCAGCAGCCATTCGTCGGGGGCCAGCCACAGGGCCAGCCGGTCGCCGGCCTGCGCCACCGTATTGGGGGCCACGGGCAGATCCACCCCGATGGCCTGCCGCACGGCCGCCGACAAGGCCGCGTCGGCGGGGTCGAGGCGCAGGTTGATCAAGGGCACGCCGGGCAATTCGGACAACTGCGCCGTGTCCAGCGAACCGCGGGACAAAGGCTGGCCGTCGCCATTTTGCAGGCTCACCAAGGGGGTTTCGATTTCACTCAACATGTTGACGGGCTCCTTCGGGGTCGTAGAACACCGGGCTGCTGACACGCGCCGGCATGAACTGGCCATCGGCCGTGGCCACGGTGATTTCCTCTCCCATGCGGGACTGGCCATCGACCAGCAATGCCATGGCGATCGAGCGGCCCAGGATCGGGCTCATGTAGCTGGAGGTGACATGGCCGAACATGGGGGCGATCTTCGCCTGGGTCGGCCCCTGCAGGATCTGCCCGCCTTCGGGCAGGACGCAGGTCGGGTCGACCGGCAGCAGGCCCACCAGCTGCTTGCGGCCCGCCCCCTGCGTGTGGCTGCGCATCAACGAGCGCTTGCCCAGACAATCCTTGGTCTTGGCCACCATGCCGCCCATGCCCAGATCGACCGGCGAGACCGAGCCATCTGTCTCCTGGCCCACGATGATGTAGCCTTTTTCGCCGCGCAGGACGTGCATGGTTTCCGTCCCGTAGGGGGTGATCCCGTAGGGCTGGCCCGCCTGCATCAGGCGTTCGACCACATGACGGCCATGATTGGCCGGCGTGTAGATTTCGTAGGACAGCTCACCCGAAAAACTGACCCGCAGCACCCGGGCGAACACCCCGTCGATCGTGCCTTCCTTGAAGCTCATGAAGGGGAAGGCGTCATTGCCGAAATCAATGTCCCGGCACACCGCGCTCAGGATCTTGCGCGCATGCGGCCCGGCCACGGTGGCCACGGAATAATGATCCGTGATCGACGTCAGGTAGACGCGCAGGTCGGGCCATTCCGTCTGCAGCCAGCGCTCCATCCAGCTCATCACCTTGGCGGCGCCGCCCGTGGTGGTGGTCAGGATGAAGTGGTCTTCGGCCAGGCGGATGCTGACGCCGTCGTCCATGACCATGCCGTTCTCGTCCAGCAGCAGACCGTAGCGGCAGCGCCCCGGCTGCAGCTTGGTCCAGGAATTGATATACATGCGGTTCAGGAATTCGGCCGCGTCCGGGCCGCGCACGTCGATCTTGCCCAGCGTGCTGTAGTCCAGGATGCCCGCCGCGTTGCGCACGGCCAGACACTCGCGGCGCACCGCCGCGTGCATGTCCTCGCCCGGTTTGGGGTAGTAGTGCGCCCGCTTCCAGTTGCCCACGTCCTCGAAGATCGCGCCTTGTTCGCGGTTCCAGTCATACAGGCAAGTCTTGCGGATGGGGTCGAAATAATCCCCCAGTTCGCGCCCGGCGACGGCGCCGAAGCTGACCGGCGTGTAGTTGGGACGGAACGTGGTGGTGCCGGTCTCGGGAATGCTTTGCTTGAGCGCCTCGGCCACCACGGCCATGCCATTGATGTTGCCCAGCTTGCCCTGATCCGTGCCAAAGCCCATGGCGGTATAGCGCTTGACGTGTTCGATCGAATGATAGCCCTCGCGCACCGCCAGGTGGATGTCGGACACGGAGACATCGTTCTGGTAGTCGATGAACTGCTTCGGCCCTCGCGCAATCTGCGCCCCCTTGCCCACGGACCACAACGGCAGCAGCGGCGCCTCGCGCACGGCCCGCGCTCGCCAGGCCGGCGCCTCGACAGCCTGGGCGTCCAAGGCCCCTTGGGCCGCCGCCAGACCCGCCCGCACCCCGCCATCGAGCGCCTGCTGCAGGCTGAAATCGCCATTGGCCGCCCCGGCGCTGCTTTGCGGCTGGGCGGGATCGCCCGGCACGAAGCAGACGCGCTGGTCGCACCAGCGGGGCCGGCCACGCGACTGCGCATACAGGTGAACCACCGGGTTCCAGCCGCCCGACATCGCCAGCAGATCGCACGGCAAGGTATCGGCCCCGTTTTTCAAGGCCGCGCCATGCCCCTGCAAGCGCACCCCCGTGACGTGCTTGCCGCCCAGCGCCTGGGAAACGACGGCCTGATGCAGCACGTCGATACCCATCCCGGCGGCTTCTTTGGCCAGGTCGCCGTCGCTCACGACCCGGGGATCCACCACGGTGACATGCGCCCCATGGCGCTTCAGGTCGATGGCGCATTGGTAGGCGCTGTCATTGTTGGTGAACACCACGGCCCGGCGGCCCGGCAGCACGCCGAAACGATGGATGTAGGTGGACACCGCGCCCGCCAGCATCACCCCGGGCACGTCATTGTTGCCGAACACCAGGGGGCGCTCGTGAGCCCCCGTCGCCAGCACCACCTGGCGGGCGCGAATCTTCCAGACGCGCTCGCGCACGCCCCGGCGGCTGGCAATGGGCAAGTGGTCGTGCAGGCGTTCGCAGGCGGTGACCAGGTTGTGATCTTGATAGCCGAAGGCGGTGGTGCGCGACAGCACCTGCACCTCCGGCAGGCGGCCCAGCTCGGCCAGCCGTTCGGCCACCCAGCGGCTGGCCGGCTGGCCGTCGATTTCCTCCGGCAGGCGCAGCAGGCTGCCGCCCGGCTCGGCGCCATCATCCACCAGGATGACCCGCGCCCCCGTGCGGCCGGCCGCGCAGGCGGCCGCCAGGCCGGCCGGCCCCGCGCCCACCACCAGCACGTCGCAATGGGCGTAGCGCTTTTCGTAGCGGTCGGGGTCGGCGGATTCGGGCACCGTGCCCAGGCCGGCCGCATCGCGGATGCGTTCTTCGTACTTGCCCCACCAACTGCGGGGCCACATGAAGGTCTTGTAATAGAACCCCGCCGGGATGAAGCGCGCAAAGCGCTGCATGATGGCCATGCGGTCGCGTTCGATGTCCGGCTTGGCATTGACGCTGACCGCCTTCAGGCCGTCGTACAGTTCGACCTCGGTGGCGCGCGCATTGGGAATGGTATACAGACCGCTTTCCAGCTGCACCAGGGCATTGGGTTCTTCGACCCCGGCGGTCAGGATGCCGCGCGGCCGGTGGTATTTGAAGCTGCGGGCCACGAAATGCACCCCGTTGGCCAACAGGGCCGAGGCCAGCGTATCCCCGCGAAAACCGGTATAGGCCTTGCCATTGAAGGTGAAATTCAATGGCGCGCCACGATCCACCCGGCCCCCTTGCGGCAGACGACTGTTCTGACTCATGATGCCTCCTGGTTCTGGTCGAAGGTTTCGTAATCCTGGATGTCGTAGGTGCGCGTATCGCGCGTCGCAATAAACCAGCGGCGGCAGCCGTGGGCATGCACCCATTGCTCGCGGAACGGCCCGCACGTATTGCGGCGCATGAAGACATAGTCGCCCCACTGGCGGTCGTCCAGGTCGGTGCTGTCCAGGGGCCGGACAATGCCGGCTTCGCCGCCGTAGCTGAATTCCGACTCGGCCCGGTTCCCGCACCAGGGACATTTGATCTGCAACATGATGGGGCTCCTCAGTGGGCGACGGCAGCCGCGCCGTGCTCGTCGATCAGGTGGCCGCTGTAGAAGCGGTCGATGGAAAACGCCTTGTTCAAAGGATGCGGTTCGTCGTTGGCCACGGTATGGGCGAAGACCCAGCCCGAGCCCGGCGTGGCCTTGAAGCCCCCCGTGCCCCAGCCGCAGTTGAAGTACAGCCCCTTGATGTCGGTCTTGCTGATGATGGGGCAGGCATCCGGCGAGACATCCACGATCCCCCCCCACTGGCGGTTCATGCGCACCCGGCTGAGTGACGGGAACATCTCGACGATGGCCTGCAGCGTGTGCTCAATACTGTGGAAGCTGCCCCGCTGGCCATAGCCCAGGTACTGGTCGATCCCGGCGCCGATCACCAGATCGCCCTTGTCCGACTGGCTGATATAGGCGTGCACGGCATTGGACATGATGACGGTGTGGATGCAGGGCTTGACCGGCTCGGAGACCAGGGCTTGCAAAGGATGGCTCTCGATGGGCAAACGGATGCCCGCCATATCGGCCAGCACGCTGGAATGCCCCGCCACCACCACCGCGACCTTCTTGGCCTTGATGAAGCCCTTGCCAGTGTCCACGCCTTCGATGACTCCATCCTTTTTGCGGATATTGGTGACCGGGCAGTTCTGGATGATGTGCACCCCCAGGCGGTCGGCGGCGCGCGCAAAGCCCCAGGCCACGGCGTCGTGGCGCGCCACCCCGCCGCGCCGCTGGAACGAGCCCCCCAGCACGGGGTAGCGGCTGTTCAGATTGATGTTGGGCACGATTTCCTTGACCTGCGCCGGCGTGATCCATTCGCCGTCCACCCCGTTGTAGCGGTTGGCGTTGATGCGCCGCTGGGTGTCGCGGACTTCCTGCAGGTTGTGGGCCAGATTCATCACGCCGCGCTGGCTGAACATGACGTTGTAGTTCAGATCCTGCGACAGGCCTTCCCACAGCTGCATGGCTTTTTCATACAGCTGGGCGGATTCGTCCCACAGGTAGTTGGAGCGCACGATGGTGGTGTTGCGGGCGGTGTTGCCGCCCCCCAGCCAGCCTTTTTCCAGCACGGCCACATTGCGCACCCCGTGAACCTTGGCCAGGTAGTACGCAGTGGCCAGGCCGTGGCCGCCGGCCCCCACGATGACGACATCGTATTCCCGCTTGGGTTCCGGGCTGTGCCAGGCCCGCCCCCAATGTTCGTTATGACTCAGCCCGTTGCGGATCAGGCTGAAGATCGAGTAGCGATTGCTCATGGTCTCCCCACTGGTCTAATGGCGCGCCCGTTTGGGCGACATGGTGCCAGTACATCAAATCCGGGGACTGACCGCTAGAACAATTCCGCCTTAGCAATGGAAGAATCTGGCACCGCCCCGCCCGACCCCGTCGGCCGTGCCCGCAATCGGCGTTGCAAGACGCGTGTAAAAAACACCCAGCACCTCCGCTTGAACCGCCCGGCGGTGGCGCGGCGGCGATCCGCGCTTGGAAAATTCAGAAAAAATCGCGGCGGCCCGGAAAGACCTCGCTGACATAATCCGCCATCGGGTCGGGCGCGGCCAGCAGCGCGTCGGGCAGTTGGGCCCGGTCGCGCCAGACGCTGGGCGGCAGGTGAAAAGACGCGCGGAATTCGCGCCCCAGATGGGACGCGTCGGAAAACCCGCAGTCCGACGCAATGGCGGCAATCGTCTTTTTGGTGTGCGTCAACATCCAGGCCGCCAGGCGCAGGCGCATGCCCCGGGCATAGGCCTGCGGGCTTTGGCCGGTGGCCTGCTTGAACAGGCGTTCCAGGTGGCGCACGGACACCCCCAGCCGGCCGGCCAGTTCATCCAGCGTCAAGGCATGCCCGACGTGCTGTTCCATCAGCAGGACGGCGCGGCGCACCACGGGGTGGGTGGTGGGCTGCACCCCCGGCGGCAGGGGCTGGGCGGCGCTGGCCCGGCCGGCATTGTCCACCTGCAAAATGCGCAGCGCCTTCTGCACGATGGACTGGTCGATGTGCCGCCGCAGGATTTCCGCCGCCACGTCGATCGACGCCCGCCCCCCGGAGCAGGTAATGCGCCGCCGGTCGAACACATACAGCCGGTCGGCCACCACCTGGGCCGGATCGACGCCGGGAAAGCGTTCGAGAAAATCCCAGTAGTGGAACCAACTGATACAAATCCGGTGTTGTTCAAGCACTCCGGCCAGCATCAGGGTAAAGACCCCCGTGCACAAGCCCACCAAATGCACGTTCTTGTCCGCCGCCTCGCGGATGAAATCCAGCACCTGGGCGTTGACCGGGGGCCGTTTCAGCAGGCCGCCCACCACCACCACATAATCGAAGCGGGCCGGATCGCCCAAGGTCTCGGACGGCACGACCTGGATGCCGCTGCTGGAACGCACCGGAGCCAGGGTTTCGTCGATGACCTGCCAGGCGCAACGCATGGGACGGCTGTGGTCGCCTTCGTCGCTGGCCAGGCGCAGGACGTCCAACATGCCTGAAAAAGCGGTCAGGGTAAAGCTTGGCAGCAAGATAAAGCCAAAGCGCACGGGTTTGCTGGTCATTGCTTGCGTTCCTTGCGTGTGATTCGATTCCAATGGCATGACGGTTTCATTCTAGCCAGTTGGCCAAACCGGTGGTGTAGTACGGACACATTTCTTCCCGTTGCGGCAACGCGACGAGCCCGCACAAAATCGGAGACCCCATGCAAAATCTTCCCTCCCCCGGCACCGCCACGGCCTTTTGCCTGACGGTGTCCTGCCCCAGCCAGGCCGGTCAGGTGGCCGCCATCGTGTCGTTTCTGGATCAACGCCAGGGTTATATCGACGAATTCACCGTCTTCGATGAAAAAAATACCCAGCAATTCTTCGTGCGCTGCGTGTTCCACACCGAAGGCCCGCAGGCGCTGGACCGCGCCACGCTCGACCGCGACTTTGCCGCGCTGGCGCGGCGGTTCTCGATGCGCTGGGCGATTCACGACCTGACACAGCGCCCGAAAGTGCTGATCCTGGTGTCCAAACTGGAGCACTGTCTGGCGGATCTGCTGTTTCGCACCCGCATGGGCGAATTGAACATGGACGTCACCGCCATCGCCTCGAACCATGCCTCCCTGCGCGGCCATGCCGACAATGCCGGCATCCCCTTCCACCACCTGCCGGTAAGCAACGAAAACCGCGCCGCACAAGAAGCCGCCATTCTGGATCTGGCCGCCGCCACCGGCACGGAACTCGTGATTCTGGCCCGCTACATGCAGATTCTGCGCCCCGAAACCAGCAAGGCCCTGGCGGGCCGGGCCATCAATATCCACCATTCTTTCCTGCCCGGATTCAAAGGGGCCAAGCCCTATCACCAAGCCTACGAACGCGGGGTGAAGGTCATCGGGGCCACCGCCCACTTCGTGACCGACGACCTGGATGAAGGCCCCATCATCGACCAGGTCGTGGAAGCCGTGGATCACACCCAGAACCCCGACCAGCTACTGGCCACCGGCCGCAACCTGGAATGCCGCGCCCTGGCGCGGGCCGTGCGCCATTACCTGGAACGGCGGATATTCATCAACGGCAACCGCACTGTGGTGCTGTAGCGTCCCGCGCCGGCCACGGAGGCCGCCCCGTCCGACAGGGCGGCCCCCGTGACAGTCTTCAAACACCGCCGCGCCGCTCGGGCAGGCAACCGCCAAATCCGCCGCAACAAAAGGCGCTTGCAAACGGAACGAATCAATCTGAAGCTGTTTTTTTAAGCCGACGCCTTTTCCGCCCGACGCGCCAGCAGGGTCAGAATGGTGAACAGCAGGATGGACAACCCCAGCAACAGGGTGGCGGCCGCCATGATCGTCGGGTTGATCTGATCCCGGATGCCGGAAAACATCTGCACCGGCAGGGTTCGCTGCTCGGCGGCCGTCATGAACAAGGCCACGACGACTTCGTCGAAGGAAATTGCGAAGGCGAAAATGGCCCCCGACAGCATGCCGGGGAAAATACTGGGGAGGGTCACGCGAAAGAATGTCGCCAGCGGCGGCGCCCCCAGACTGAGCGCCGCCCGGGTCAGATTGGTATCGTAGGTGGACAGCGTGGCCGTCACGGTAATCACCACAAAAGGCGTCGCCAAGGCCGTATGCGCCAGCACCAGGCCGGTGCGCGTGTTCGTCAGCCCGAACTGGCCGAAAAACAGATAGCTGCCGACGGCGACGATGACGACCGGGACGATCATGGGCGAAATCAGCAAGGCCATGACCAGGCGTCGCGCGGGAAATTCCGGGCGCGAAATACCCAGCGCCGCCAGGGTGCCCAGGGTGGTCGCCAACAGAGTCGTCAGCACGGCGGTGATCGCGCTGTTGACGATGGCGGTGATCCAGCGCGCGCTGCTGAAAAAATCCGCATACCAGCGCAATGAATATTCCTGCACCGGCAAGGTGAAGAAAGGATCTTTCGAGAACGACAGCGGCACGATGATGAAAATAGGCGCAATCAGAAAAAGCAGCACCACGACGGCGAAAATCACCACCACGGTGCGCTGCAGGCGCTCTAGCGGTGTTGCATAAGACGGCAGCCACATAAGCCTTACCCCAATTTGATCTTGTCGGCACCGCCGACCAAACGAAGAAACAGCAGGTAGATCGCCAGCGTCACCACCAGCAGCACCACGCCCAAGCCGGATGCCAGACCCCAGTTGAGATCGCGGTTGATGAAGTCGGCAATGAAATTGGACACCATCTGGTCGCGGGCCCCGCCCACCAGCGCGGGCGTAATGTAGTAGCCCAGGGACAGGATAAAGGTCATCAGGCAGCCGGCGACTACGCCGGGCAAGGTCTGCGGGGCATAGACACGCCAGAAGGCCGACAGGGGCGGCGCCCCCAAGGAACGCGCCGCCCGCAGCTGGGTCAGGGAAATCGAGCGCATCACGCTATAAATAGGCAAAATGGTAAAGGGCAGCTGGATATGCGTCATGGCGGCCACGGTGCCCACGCGGGTGAAAATCAACTGGACGCGTTCCGCAACCAGATGCAGAGACAGCAGCAAGTCGTTGATGACGCCGTTGGACTGCAGCAAAACCACCCAGGCCGTGGTGCGCACCAACAGGGACGTCCACAGGGGCAGCAGCACCATCAGCATCATGATGGCGGCAATCGTCTTGGGCGCGATGGTCAGCACATAGGCCACGGGATAGCCCAGGACCAGCGTGAATAGCGTCACCAGGGCCGCGATGTAGAAGGTTCGGGCGAGAATATCAACGAAGACGGCCTGGTCGTCGGCCACCCGTCCGACCGAAGCATCGGGGTTTTGCTGCAAGTCCAGCGCGCGCAGCAGGTAATACGGGGTATAGGCCGAGCCGTCGCGCTGGATGACAGCCCACACATCCCGCAACCCCCAATCGGTGCTGAGTCCCAGGAAAATCTCCTTGTACGGGCCGGCCGTTTTCTTTTCGACGACACGGGCCGCCGCCAGGACGCGGCTACGCATACCGGGGATTTCATAATTCAGCCGCTTGCCCAGCAAGGCCGCCGTGCTGTTTTCCTGGGCCACCTTGAGATCCGCCGCCAGCGCCGCGTAGACCGGTTCGTCCGGGGTGGGCACACCGTCCCAGTCCTGCAGCGCGACCAGCGTGCGCGGCAACACCCGGCTCACCTCCGGGTTGTCGACCGACGTCGCCAAGAGATAGAAGATGGGCGCAATGAACGCCACGGCCAGAAACGCCACAAGCGGCAAGGCCAACGAAAAGGCGGCGCGGCGCACCGGCCTTTCGGCCGCCCGAACCGCCTTCAGAACCTCGCCGGGCGCAGTCGCGGTAGTCGTCATGATGTCAGGCCTCCAGTAAACGGCAATCCGCCGCATGGCATGCCAGGGCCACGGTGTCTCCCGGCGCGAAGCGGCGCGCCTCGCGCACCGGAATCCGGGCCGTCAGCAACTGCCCGCCAAAGGCCTCGACAGACAAACGCAGGTGGTCGCCCAGGAAAAAAGCATCTCGCGCCGTGCCGGTGAAATGATTGGCATGGCGCATGGGCCGGTCGCCGGCGAGCACCAGGCTTTCGGGCCGGATGGACAGCGTCAAATCTCCGGCCAGGCGGTTGGTGCCTTCCCGCATGCCTTTCAGCACCGACCCGTCGGGCATGCGCACAGCCGTTTCGCCGTCCGCCTGGGACACCAGCGTGCACGGCAGCGTGTTGTTTTCTCCGATGAACGAGGCGACGAAACGGTTCGACGGCCGCGTATACAGGGTCTCCGGGTCGGCCAACTGCTGGATGCGCCCGTCATGGAACACCGCGATACGATCCGACATCGTCAGGGCCTCGGACTGGTCGTGGGTCACATACACCATGGTGATGCCCAACGAGACCTGAAGGTGCTTGATTTCGATCTGCATGTGTTCGCGCAACTGCTTGTCCAACGCCCCCAGGGGTTCGTCCATCAGCACCAGGGACGGCTCGAACACCAGAGCGCGCGCCAGGGCGACGCGCTGCTGCTGGCCGCCGGACAACTGGACGGGACGCCGGTCGCCGAAGGCGCCCAGGTTGACGCGCTCAAGCGCCCGGCGCACCCTGGCGGCGGCATCGGCCCCCTTGATCCCCCGATAACGCAGCGGAAACGCGACGTTTTCCGCCACCGTCATGTGCGGGAACAAGGCGTAATTCTGAAAGACAAAGCCGATATTGCGTTTCTCCGGGGGCAGCCGTTCGACAGGTTTTCCATCCAGCAGGATGCGCCCGAGCGTCGGGCGCTCGAAGCCGCCCAGCATCATCAGCGTCGTCGTCTTGCCCGAGCCCGAAGGCCCCAGCATGGTCAGGAACTCGCCCCGGCGCACCGCCAGGTTCAGCCCGGAGACCACAAAGCTCGCGCCATCATACGATTTCTTCACGTCCTGGAACTGCACCAGGAAATCGTCCGGGGCGCCGGGCGATCCGGCGGACGGGGTTTTTGCGATGGAATCCATGTTGAACAGCCTCCCTGCGGCCACCGTGTTATTGGGCAATCCACGTCGTGAAACGGCGGCGGATTTCATCCCCGTGATCGGCCCAGAAGCCATTGTCCAGCGTCAGGGCGCCGGTCATGTTGCGCGGGTTCGTCGGCAGGCGCGGCGCCACATCCCGCTGCACGAACCGGGCGGCCGATTTGCGCACCGGGCCGTAGGGAATGTATTCGGTCACCCGGGCCAGGTTCTGGGGCTCGATCGCGTACTGGATGAAGCGCAGCGCGCCCGCCTGATTTTTCGCCCCCTTGGGAATGACCCAGAAGTTGGAGTCCAGGATTTCACTGTCCCAAACGATTCTGAAATCCTTGCCCTCTTTGTTGGCGTTGTCGATCCGCCCATTCCAGGCCGTCGTCATGGCGACTTCGCCGGAGGCCAGCAACTGGGGCGCCTGCGCGCCGGCTTCCCACCACACGATATGCGGCTTGATGGTGTCCAGCTTGGCGAAAGCGCGATCCACCCCGGCGGGCGTGCCCAGCACGTTGTACACCTGGTCGGGCGCCACCCCATCGGCCATCAAGGCGAACTCCAGGTTGGTGGCGGGGTTCTTCCACAGCCCCCGTTTGCCGGGGAATTTCTGGATATCGAACAAATCCTGGATGGTCTGCGGGCCGTCTTTCAGCGCCGCGCCGTCGTAGGCCAGGATCGTCGCATACACAATCGTGCCGACGCCGCACTTGGAGGTCGTGCCCTCGATCCAGTCGTCCTGCGGGCCGATTTCATCCCAATTGATCTTCTCGAAGATGCCTTCGTCGCACCCCTGCAGCAAAGTAGGCGCATCGACATCGACGGCATTGAGCGTCACGTTGCCGGATTCGATCATCGCCTTGATCTTGGCGATTTCGCCGCCGTATTCCTGTTCGACCACCTTGATGCCGGTTTCCGCCGTATAGGGCTCGAAAACGCCTTTTCTCCAGGCCTGCTGATAGGCCCCTCCAAAGCTCATGATGGCCAGATCTTCCTGGGCCGCCACCGGGCCGGCGCCCAAAGCCGTCAGGGCCGTGAACGACAGGGCCAACGCACCACCCACCCACTTGATTTTCATTTTCATAGTCTCCGAACGTCAGTGAAAACAGCGCGTCATCCAGACGGGGATGTCCGTGGACGACGCCACATCAGGCCCGCGGGCCGCCAACGGCGGGGCGGGATACTGGCAACACAACGGATTGAATACAGAGAAACAGCATCCGGGCCGATCGGAACCGGATGGCCCAGTGCCCGGTTTGCTTGGTTCGCTCGCGTCTATTCCGAACGCGCCAAACAGGGCACTGGCGACCGGCCGTCAGGCGGCAGGGCGGCAAGCGATTGCTTTCAAGATAGGCATGTTTGTCTCCGAGGGCGGCAGTGAATTTACTTTTATGGTTTTCATTCTGGCGCAATCCACCGCGTGCCCGATAGTCAGAAACGACCTTTAATTACCTGCGAGCGACATGCGCCGGCATCAATCAAAAGCCGTCGCCAGCGCCGCCGAGATCCCCTGCACGCAGACGTCCAGGATCAGTTGGCCATGCGCCGCGGTCGCCCGCTTGGCCGAGGACAGGCAGCCCGACGGCGGCGTCCATTCCGGCTTGATGGGAAAGAAGTCATACGGCGGGAATTCCGCGGGCCGGTGATCCTGCACCAGGCTCATGTCCACCAGGTCGGGGTGCAGGTGCAGCATCAGCGCGGTTTCCAGCACCCCGCCGTGTTCGACCGCCCAGCCGGGGAAATCCCCCTGGTAGATTTCATCAATGGTCTGCTGGCCGATGAAATCCCAATACGACAGGATGATGCAGCGGAAATCATGGATGCCGTCCCAGCGCAGTTCGCGCAGCGCCAGGTCGACCCCTTCGGTGATGAACGCCGAATTCTCATAGTGGCCATTGACCAGCACGGCCTTGCGCACCCCGTGCCGGGCCAGCTCTTTCAGCACGTCGCGGATGATGCTGGTGACGGTCAGGCCATCCAGGCTGGTCGTCCCGGGCATGTGGTTGCCGCCACCGCTTTTCTGCTGCGACTTGTAGCCATAGGCGATGGCCGGGGCCACCAGACCGCCGATGCGCTCGGCGACCCGCTCGGCAATCGCGGTGGGCAGCAGGACATCGGGATTCATGCTCATGTGGGGGCCATGCTGTTCCAGCGCCCCCACGGGGATCAGGACGGGCGCCCCGGCCTCGACGCGTTGCGCATACACCGGCCAGGCCAGTTCGGCAATTCGGACTCGTTTCATCTTTTATCTCCTTAGATCAATCGGGTACGGCCCATCTTCAGGCCCAGGGTCATGAACAGATAACTGACCGCCGTGACGATAATCGCCGGGAAGGAGGCCGTCCACTCGGCGGCGGTGTCCGTCAAGGCATAGTGCAGCAGATAGAACACGCCCAGGCCCAGGCCCATGGCAATCCAGCCCGCGCCGTTCCAGTCGCCCAGCCGGCTTTTCGTCGATCCATCGGCATGCATCCCGGCAAACAGATCCTCGTCGCGCACCCGGCAGCGGCGGACGATAAAGTAATCCACCACGACCAGCGTCCACAAGGGAATGAAAATGCCGCCCACAATCCCCAGGAAGAACTCGAAATACTCGATGAATTTCCCGAAAGCCAGGGGCAGGAAGCACATGACGAACTGCAAAGCGGCGATGAACAGCAGGTAGCGCTTGGGCGAGGTGCTGCGGGTCGCGCCCACCAGGCCCATGCCGGCCCCGTACAGCACGGTCACATTCGTGCTGACCGTGGCGAAGAACACGACCAGGAAGGCGACGGTTCCCAGGCCGAGCGAAGCGATGGTGGAGCTCGGATCGGAGTTGTTCGGGTCGAACACCCCGGTTTCCAGCACCACGCCGATGACCCCGATGGCCCCGACGATCATGAACCATCCCTGCCCCAGGTTGACCCCCAGCCAGCTGCCCGCCGTGGCCGCCCCCGGGCCCTTGGCGAAGCGCGAGAAATCGCCGATCATGGCCCAGCCCCAGCAAAACCCGAACGCCAGGTCGAAATAAAAGGCGGGCGTGTGCTGGGCCTCCGGCAGGGTCAGGCTGGCGATCTTGGCGTAGTCCCAATGCTGCAGCACCACCCAGGTTTCCCAGATGCCCAGGACAACCAGCAAGACGACCGAGATCCATTCCAGGTACTTGATCGCCCGGTGGCCCACCACCACGATCACCCCTTGCACCACGGCCGTGACCAGGATGCCCAGGATCAAGGGGCCGGTGGAATCCGGCTGGCCATACGTGGCCCAGCCCCACATCTCGTGGAACACATAGGTCAGGGAAATGGCGGCAATGAAGGTGTTGATGCTGGGCCAGCCGATCATGCCGAAAAATTCGCCCACCCCGGCCCAGCGCGACCCTTGCACGCCCAGCACGGGCACCGTGCAGGTGACGGTGGATGCGCCGTGCTTCCAGGCGATCCAGCCGATCATGGCCCAGGGGATCATCATCAGAGGCAGGTAGATGAACGCGTACTGCCACACGAAGCTCATGCCGATGGCGGCCGCCATGCCGCCGAAGTACCACGACCCGGTATTGACCCCGGATCCGAACCAGGTCACGACCTGGTCGAAAAACCCGTATTCTCGTTTGTCATGCGGAATTCTGGCGGTGCCGTATTCCATGGTGTTGTCTCCTGGAGGGAATGCCGGCGATTTTCCGTTATGGTTCGGAAATGATCCGGCTGCGGTCAGAATAAGGATTATCTTAGAGACCGTTCGCCTCCAGGCTTTTTTCAGGAACGACGATTCATTGTCTGAAAACGAATCGGCGGCCCGGCCGGCCGTGTTTTATCGGCCGCGCGTCACTGGATCGCGCGCGTCACCCGATGCGTCAGGCCGGCCAGCAGTTCGTTGGCGATGGTGCTGCTGGCCCAGGCGACCTCGTCGACAGACGGGCCGCCCGCTCCCCACAAAACGACGGGATCGCCGATGACCGCCCGCGGCACGGGATCGAGATCGACCGACAGCATGTCCATCGACACCCGGCCGACCAGGCGCGTGCGCACCCCGGCGACCGTCACCGGCGTGCCGGTGATGGCGTGGCGCGGATAGCCATCGGCATAGCCGCAGGACACAATGCCCACCCGCATGTCGTGATCCGTGCGGTAGGCATGGCCATAGCCGATGGCCTCGCCGGCGGGCAGGACGTGCGTGCTGATGAGTTCGGCGCTCAGGGTCATCGCCGGACGCAGGCCCAGGGATTCGGCATCCCGGCCGACGTAGGGCGAAGCCCCGTACAGGCAGATGCCAGGGCGCACCCACTGGTCGTCGGCGTCCACCGCCGCCACCAGGCCGGCATCCATGACGGCGGCCGAGTTGCAGACGCTGACCGGGCCGGGCAGGCCCTGAACGATCCGATGGAAGCAATCCAGCTGGGTGCGCGTCACGGCCAGGTCGTCATCGGCGCGCGCGAAGTGCGTCATCTTGCCGACCATGCCCAGCTTGCCGGCGCGCTGCAGGGCCAGGGCGTCATCGAAGGCCCGGCGGTATTCGCCCGGCTGAAAGCCCAGGCGGTGCATGCCTGAATTCAACATGACATGCGCATCGACCCGCCCCGGCCCCGGCCACGCGGCCAGCATGGCCAACTGGGCCTGGCTGTGCACCACCGTCCCCACCCGATGCCGGGCCATCACGTCGAGGTCGGCCGGCTTGAAGAAGCCTTCCAGCAGGAGGATCGGCTTTTGCCAGCCCAGCTCGCGGCAGCGCACGGCCTCTTGGATGTCCAGCAGGGCCAGGCCGTCGGCGGCGGCGAACCCGCGCACGGCGGCATCCAGGCCGTGGCCATAGGCATTGGCCTTGATCACGGCCCAGGTGCGCGGCGGCACCCCGGACATTTCAGTCGCCATGCGGTGCGTGACGACGCGGAGGTTGTGCGCCAGCGCCTGGACATGGGTGGTGGCGAGAATCGGACGTGGCATGGTTTTCCCCCAATGGACTTCAGGCGGCGCCCGCCTCGCGGCGGCCGCGCTGCCGGAACGTGTCGCGGATGGATTCGGGCACCAGCGAGCCGCCCGTGCTCCAGACGACATGGGTGGCGTCCCCCATGGCGTCCCGCAGGCGATGGCGCCGCAGATAAGCCTGGCCCTGGGCCGAATCCAGCACCTGCAGCGGGCCGCGCAGGCCGGTGGCCGCCGAGGGTTCGACGTAAATGCCTTCGGCTTCTTCCAGGCGCCAGGCATCGGCGTAGAACAGGGATTCATCGGCCGTGAAGACCCCCGACAGCAGCGTGTGCATCAGCGGCGCCACCAGCGGCGAGGCCAGGCCCACCGCCAGGCCGTCGGCCTCGGTGCGGTTGTCCAGCCCGACATCGTAGACGGACACTGGTTTGTCCAGGCCGCAGGCCAACTGCACCAGCATGCAAGGCGCGGCGGTCGGCTCGACGAAGAAACCATGCACATGCGCGCCAAACAGACGCTTGAGGCCGTACAACACCCCGCCGGGCGCGCCGCCCACGCCGCAGGGCAGATAAACGAACAGGGGGTGCGCGGCATCCACGGGCCGGCCGGCGGCCTGCAACTGGGCGGCCAGTTCGCGGGCGGCGGCGGCATAGCCAAGAAACAAGGCTTCGGAATGCTCGTCATCGACGAAATGCATCATCGGGTCGGCATCGGCAATCGCCCGGCCCGCCGCGACGGCAGCGGCATAATCGCCCTGATGCTCGACCACGTCGATGCCGCGATCCCGCAGCCGCTGTTTTTTCCATTCTTTGGCGTCGGCCGACATATGAACCACCGCGCGCAGCCCCAGGCCGGCGCCGATCAGGCCGATGCCCAGGCCGAGGTTGCCCGTGCTGCCCACCGCCAGCGTATGGCGGCCCAGGATATCCCGCGCAGCGGGATCGGCCAGCACGCGCCGGTCGGTGTCGTCGCGCAGCAGGCCGGCGCGCGCGCCGATGTCTTCGGCCAGCGACAGGACTTCATGGAAGCCGCCCCGCGCCTTGACGGAGCCCGCCACCGGCAGGGCGTCGTCGCGCTTGAGCATCCAGACCCCGGATGCGGGCGGCGCCCCCAGGGCTTTTTGCAAACCGGGAATGGGCACCAACGGCGAAGCCAAATGCCCGGCGCTGGCGGTCAGCTCTGGAAAAACCTGCCGCAGCAACCCGGCGCAGCGGTCGAAACGGGCTTCGGCCACGGCGGGATCCCAGGCCAGTGCGCGGCCGTCCGCCTGTGCATCGTATGCCGGATTGACCCATAACAATGGCCGCTTTTCCAGCAGGCCGTCTGGCAGGCCCGGAAACCGCGACCGGATGTCTTGATTCATTCTGTGCTCCTTGTGTGCCACTGCATGCGCCGAACCATCGGGGAGGGGTTGGCCGGCTTCTCCCTCATAGGATGCCATGCCGGACGCCCATTTCGCCAGCGCCACCCCACCGCGGGTCAGGTCTTCGGCCCAGGCGCCGGCGGATCGCCACAAGCCGCAAAACAAAAAGGCACCCAGCCCGGGCCAGGCCGGGGTCGGGTGCCCAGGATCAAAGAAGAATCAGCCCTTGACGATATTGTGTTCCGGGCCATACGGGAACTTGGTGATGTTTTCCGCGCCCTCGGCCTGCACGACGAGGATGTCGTGCTCCCGATACCCGCCCGCGCCCGGCAAGCCTTCCGGCAGCATCAGCATCGGTTCCATGGACACCACCATATTGGGCTCCAGCACGGTATCGATGTCTTCGCGCAGTTCCAGCCCGGCCTCGCGGCCATAGTAGTGCGACAGCACGCCAAACGAGTGCCCGTACCCGAACGTGCGGTATTTCAGCACATCGTACTTGTGGTAGATCTCATTCAGTTCGGCGGCAATGTCGCAGCAGCGGGCGCCCGGGCGGATCAGCTTCTGGCCGGCCTCGTGCACTTCGACGTTGATTTCCCAGATCCGCAGGTGGGCGTCGGAACACTCCTCGGCAAACAGGGTGCGCTCCAGCGCGGTGTAGTAACCGGAAATCATGGGGAAGCAGTTCAGGCTGAGGATGTCGCCGCGCTCGATGCGGCGGGTCGTCACCGGGTTGTGCGCCCCATCGGTGTTCAGGCCCGACTGGAACCAGGTCCAGGTGTCCATCAGCTCGGAATCCGGGTAGGTGCGGGCGATTTCACGCACCATGGCCTGGGTGGAGGCCAGCGCGACTTCGTGTTCGGGCACGCCGACCGCAATCGCCTCGCGGCAGGCGGCCCCGCCGATGTCCGCCACCCGGGCGCCTTGCTTGATCAGGGCGATTTCCTCGTCGGACTTGATCATGCGCATCCGCATGCAGGCTTTGCCGATATCCACCAGCTCGGCGCCGGGCAGCGCGGCCCGCAGTTTTTCCAGATTCTCGGCGGTGACGTGATCCATTTCGACCCCGACGCGCTTCTTGCCTTTCAGCAGCGTCTGGACGGCATGGAAATAATTGTCCCGCTGCCAGTCCGTGTAGACGATGTTGTCGCCGAAGCTGCGGCGGCCGGGCTGGCCGGCGTCGATGTTGGCGCTGATGGTCGTGTGCTTGTCGTGCGTCAACGCCAGCCCATAGAAGCGGCCGAAATGGCAGAATAGAAAGTCGGCGTAATAGTTGATATTGTGATACGAGGTAAACAAGACCCCGTCGATCTCGTTGGCCGACATATAGGCGCGCACGGCATCCACGCGGCGCTGCATTTCGGCGGCCGAGAAGGTCGGTTTGGCATGCGGGCCATTGGGTATCTGCAGCAGACGTGTTTCGCGCATCTGTTGGGCAGCGGTAGCGGCATTGGAAAACTGCAAGTTACTCATGTCGATGTCTCCAGAAGGGGCTTCAATTGGATATCACTGCGCTATAGTCAGTGTTCGTGCATCCATCTTAGAGAGCGTGCGCATGCCGCTATTTGCCAAAAACGACCTCTAATTGCCTGAAAACGAAAATCCCCCACAAGGAGGATCGCCAGAAACCTCAACCACACTACCTGAAGCCCAGCGCTTCAGACGGAGACACCGCAGCATGAACACCCCCACCCCACCGTCCGCCGCCGTCCGGCGGACTCCGGGTACTTTGCACTACGGCTTTCTATTGGTGCCCGGATTCACCTTGATCGGGTTCTCATCGGCCGTCGAGCCCCTGCGCATGGCCAACCTGGCCAGCGACAGCGTGCTGTTCCACTGGAGCACCATCAGCCCGGACGGCGGGATGGTCACGTCCAGCAACGGCGTATCCATACAGCCCGACTGGGCGCTGGATCAGGCCCCCCCGCTGGACGCCGTATTCGTCTGCGGATCCAACCCCATCCCCGCCCGCATCCCGCCCTACTGCCTGAACTGGCTGCGCCGCCAGGATCACCTGGGCACCGCGCTGGGCGGGATCTGCACCGGCAGCTACTGGCTGGCCCGCGCCGGCCTGCTGAACGGCTACCGCTGTACCCTGCACTGGGAGGACACCGAGCGCCTGCTCACGGATTTTCCCGACATCATTGTCTCCAAGCACATCTACGAGATCGACCGCAACCGCTACACCTGCAGCGGCGGCATCGCGCCGGTGGACATGATGATCGCCCTGATCAACCAGCAGATCGGCAATCTGGAAATCGCCGCCAAAGTGTCCGAACTGATGATCTGCGAACGGATACGCTCGACCCAGGATCCGCAGCGCATCCCCTTGCGCCAGCAGTTGGGCACCAGCCAGCCCAAGCTGACCGAAGTCGTGATGCTGATGGAAAACAACCTGGAAGAACCCCTGACCAAAGAAGAACTGGCGCAATTCATCCATGTCTCGGTGCGCCAGCTCGAACGGCTGTTCCAGGAACACCTGAAATGCACCCCCAACGCCTACTACCTCGAACTGCGCCTGCTGCGCGCGCGCCAGCTGCTGCGCGGCACCGAGCAATCCATCATCGACATCGCCGCCGGCTGCGGCTTTGTCTCCGTCACCCATTTCACCCACCGCTATCGGGAATTCTTCGGCATCACACCGGGCCGCGAACGGCGCGCCGCCCTGCCCGTGAAAGCGCAGTCGCAGGCGGCCGTCCTCGACCAGTCCCTGCATTCCGACTGACCACACCGGCCAGGACATCCCCGTACTATGGCAAGAATATACAAGCCTAAACCGCCAGCCTCCCTAGAATGGTCGGTAGTCCAGCCCCATCGCCGCCCGCGCCCCCCGGGCGCGGCGCGCCCGGCTGCCACACAACCAGGGAGACACCATGTTTTCAGGAAATGAACAGATCCAGGGCTTCGACGACGAACTCTGGGCGGCCATCCAGGCCGAAGACCGGCGCCAGGAAGAACACATCGAACTGATCGCCTCGGAAAACTACACCAGTCCGCGCGTCATGCAGGCGCAGGGCACCAAACTGACCAACAAATACGCCGAAGGCTACCCCGGCAAGCGCTACTACGGCGGCTGCGAATACGTGGACATCGTCGAGCAGCTGGCCATCGACCGCACCTGCCAGCTGTTCGGCGCGGATTGGGCCAACGTCCAGCCGCACTCCGGCTCGCAGGCCAACGCCGCCGTCTACCTGGCCCTGCTGCAGCCGGGCGATACCCTGTTGGGGATGAGCCTGGCCCATGGCGGCCACTTGACGCACGGCGCCAAGGTCAGCTCGTCGGGCCGGCTCTACCACGCCGTCCAGTACGGCCTGGACGCCAATGACCGGATCGACTACGACGAAGTCGAACGGCTGGCGCTGGAACACAAGCCCAAAATGATCGTGGCGGGCTTCTCCGCCTATTCACAGATCCTGGATTTCCCGCGCTTTCGCCAGATCGCCGACCAGGTCGGGGCCTTGTTCATGGTGGACATGGCGCACTTTGCCGGGCTGGTCGCCGCCGGCCTGTACCCCAGCCCGGTGCCCCACGCCGACATCGTCACGACCACCACCCACAAGACCCTGCGCGGCCCGCGCGGCGGGCTGATCATGGGCCGGGCCAACGCCGATATCCAGAAAAAAATCCAGTCCGCCGTTTTCCCCGGCGCCCAGGGCGGGCCGCTGATGCACGTCATCGCCGCCAAGGCCGTGGCCCTGAAAGAAGCCATGCAGCCGGCATTCAAGGCCTACCAACAGCAGGTGCTGGACAACGCCCAGGCCATGGCGGAAGTCTTCGTCGCCCACGGGCTGCGCATTGTTTCCGGCGGCACGCACGACCACCTGTTCCTGGTGGATCTGTCCGCCAAGGGCATTACCGGCAAGGCCGCCGACGCGGCCCTGGGGGCGGCCCACATCACGGTCAATAAAAATGCCGTGCCCAACGACCCGCAGCCGCCGTTCGTCACCAGCGGCATCCGGGTGGGCTCGCCCGCCATCACCTCGCGCGGCTTCAAGGTGGAACAAGCCCGCCAGCTGGCCGGTTGGATGTGCGAAATCCTGGACGACCTGGACAACCAGGACACCATCGCCCGCATCCGCGCGCAGGTGGTCGCCCTGTGCCGCCAGTTTCCGGTATACCCCGCGCAACGGGAGACCGCCCCCGCATGAGTACCGCGCCGCCCGACACGATCAAGCAGCAGGGCCTGCTGTGTCTGGCGCTGTTCGCCGTCGCCTATACGGCCCAGACCGTGTCGCCGGTGATGCTGTTCTATACCATCGACCTGCACCTGTCCACCACGGATCTGACGCTGTTCTTCACGGTCTATGCCCTGGGCCTGATGATCGCGTTCCTGGCGGGCGGCCCGCAATCCGACCTGCGCGGCCGCCGGGCCATCGTCCTGCCGTCCGCGGGCCTGCTACTGCTGGCGGTGCTGGCGCTCCTGGGCGCGGCGGCCTGGGGCAAGCCGATGATCCTGGCCGCCCGCTTCATGCAGGGCGTGGCCAGCGGCGCCATTTTCACGGTGGGCACGGTGTGGCTGCGCGAAATGGCCGGGGCGGAAAACGCCGCGCGCGCGTCCATGCTGGCCAGCGGGGTCATGGCCCTGGGCTTCGCCCTGGGCCCTTTTGTGTCCGGCATCCTGGTGCAATGGCTGCCCCTGCCGGAGACCCTGACCTTCCTCATCGCCCTGGGGCTGGTGCTGGGCGCGCTGGCCATTTTCCATGCCTTGCCGGAAACCATGACCCAGCGCCGGGACAGCCGTATCCAGATCGGGCTGCCGCCGGGCACGGCCCGGGGGTTTTTCTGCTATCTGGTTCCCTGTGGCCTGCTGGTCTACACCTTTACCATGCTGTCGCTGATCGCTTTCCCCATCCAGTTGGGCAAAGCGGGGTTTGCGCAGATTTATTTCATCCTGGGCGTCAGCGCCCTGCTGGTTCAGGGCTTTGCCGCCGCCGCGACCTTCTGGGCGATGCGGCTGGGCCCGGCGCGGGCCGCCTGGATCGCCGGCCTGTGCGGCGCCGCCGGCTGCGCGCTGGGCTACCTGGCCGTGCAGCCCGGCGGCTGGCTGTGGGTGCTGCCCGCCTCCGCCGCCATCGGCCTGGCCAACGGGCTGTCCATGGCCTCGGGCGTGGCCGTGGCCGACAAACTGGCCCCCAGCCAGCATCGCGGGGCCTTGATCTCGATGTTCTACATCATGGTCTACATCGGCTATTCCAGCCCCACCATCCTGTCGCTGGCCTGGGGGCCGCGCACCATGGAACACGGCAGCACCATCGCGGCCCTGGGCGTATTCGCCGCCGCGACCGCCCTGCTGCTGGCCAGTGTGGGGCGCGCGGCCATCGCGGGGCGGCTGACGGCGCGCACCGCCCCGGCACAGGGCCTGGACGACTGAACCGAACCGGCCCGCGCCGGCCGCCAAGCCGGGCCGCCGGCCAACGCCAACGGCCGGGGCCGGCACGGGGCAACCGGCCAACCGAACCCGGATCAACGACGCACCCTGCCGCCCTGCCCACCCAGCGCGGCCCGGGACAAACGATCCAGCAGCAATGCCACCGCCACGATCGCCAGGCCGGCCCGCAGGCCCAGGCCCATTTCCATCCGCGTCAGCCCCCGGGTGACTTCCGCGCCCAGGCCGCCCGAACCGACCAGCCCGGCCAGGACGACCATGGCCAGCGACAACAGGATGCACTGGTTCAGGCCCACCAGCAGCGTGGGCATGGCGGCGGGCACTTCGATCTTGAACAGCACGGTGCGCGGCGGCGCGCCCAGCGCCTGGCCCAGTTCCAGCAAGTCCTTTGGAATCTGCTGGAACGCCAGCGTCGTCAGGCGCAGCATCGGCGGAATCCCGTAGACAATGGTGGCGATGATGGCGGGCACGTTGCCCAGGCTGAACAGAATCACGGCGGGGATCAGGTAGACCCAGGGCGGCACGGTCTGCATGATGTCCAGGACGGGGCGGATCGCGGCCTCCAGGCGCGGGCGCCGCGCCGCCAGAACCCCCAGCGGGAACGCGATGGCGACGGACAAAGCAACCGCCACCGAGACCAGGGTAATCGTCTGCATAGCCTCATCCCACAGCCCGACCCCCCAGCAAAAGCCCAACGCCAGCAAAGCCACCATGGCCGGACGGCGGCCCAGCCCGACAAAAGCCAGGCCGACCACCACCAGCATCAGCCCCCACGGGGGCGGCGCCAGCAGCAGCGCGGTCGCATTGTCCAGGACAAATTGAATCACGTCGCTGATCAGGGCAAACAGAGGGTGCCAGTGGGTATTCAGCCAATCCACCGCCGGCGTCAGAAAAGCGCCGGGAGAAAAAGGCGGCAAGGTCGGGTTCATGATTTTCTTCCTCCAGGGGCGGCCCGGTGGGCGCTTTGACTCAGCCGATCCAGGATCATGGTCAGGATGACAATGGCGATGGCGGCATCAATGGATTTGGCGATGTCCAGCTTGCGGATGGCGTCGTAAATCGTTTGCCCCAGGCCGCCGGAGCCCACGATGCCGGCGATGACCACCATGCCGAACGCCATCATCAGGCTTTGGTTGACGCCCGCCATGATGCTGGGAATGGCAAACGGCAGGCGAATCTTGACGAACATCTGCCAGCGGGTCATGCCGGTGGCGATACCCAGTTCGACATACTCGATGGGCGCCATCCGCATGCCCAGCATGGACAGCCGGAACGCGGGGGGAATCGCCACGACCAGGGTCGACGCCAGCGCGGTGGCGGGGCCATAGCCCAGCAGGGCGATCCCGGGCAGCAGGTAGATGTAGGGCGGCAGCGTCTGCAGCAAATCCAGCACAGGGGTGGACAGCCGCTCCAACACCCGGACATCGCTGCTCAGGATGCCCGCCGGAACGGCGACTGCCAGGGCCAGCAGGGTGGCGGCCATCACCAGGGCCAGCGTGCCGATGGTCTCCGGCCACAGCCCCATCCAGTCGCACACCGCCAATGCCACGGCGGCCAGGCCGCCGAACCGCAGGCCGACCAGCCGCCAACCCAACAGCCCCACCCCCACGGCCACCAGGTAGAACGGCGCCAGGCCCAGCGCCCACAGAATGGCGCCATACAAGCCGTCCAGACCGGCCTGAATCCAGGCGAACACCGGGCTGGGGCTGTCCGTCAAGCGGATCAGCGCCTCGTCCATCCAGTGGTCGAAAGCGGCAATCGAATCAATTTCTTTCATGAACGCGCTCCGTTGTGCGTCAGGCGACGGCACGCCCGGCATCCGGGGCGCCCTGGATGCCGTGCAACAGGTCGCGCGGGGTCACAATGCCGACCAGCCCTTCGTCTTCGACGATGGCCACCGCATCCACGGCACGCCCCCGTGTGGACAGCGCGATCAGCTCGGCGATCACCGCCCCGGCCGCCGCGCGCGGCAGATCCTCGACCCGGACATCCGGGTGGATGGCGTGAAACTCGCCGACCGGCCGCATGATGGATCTGGCCTTGACGAGATGCAGGCGGGAAATGCCGGCCACGAATTCCGCCACATAATCGTCCGCCGGATGGCGCACGATTTCCTCGGCGGTTCCGACCTGAACCAGGGCGCCATCTTTCATGATGGCGATCCGGTCGCCGATGCGGATGGCTTCGTCCAGGTCATGGGTAATGAAAACGGACGATTTGCCCAGCTGTTTGGTCAGCGCGCGGAATTCGTCCTGCAGTTGCCGCCGGATCAGCGGGTCGAGCGCGCTGAACGGCTCGTCCATCAAGATGATCTCGGGATCGGCGGTGATCGCGCGGGCCAGCCCGACCCGCTGCTGCATGCCGCCGGACAGTTCGCCGGGGTAATGGTCCCGCCAATCGGACAGCCCCACCTTGCCCAGGGCTTCAACCGCGGTGGCGTTGCGCTGCGCCTTCGGCACCCCCTGGACTTCCAGCCCGAAAGCGGTGTTCTCCAGGACGGTGCGATGCGGCAGCAAAGCGACGCTTTGAAACACCATGCCGATGTGGTGGGCGCGCATGGCGCGCAAGGCCGCCGCATCCAGGGTGGCCAAGTCCTTGCCCTTGACCAGGATTCGGCCCTGCGTGGGCGCGATCAGCCGGTTGAACAGGCGGATCAAGGTGGATTTCCCGCTGCCGGACAGCCCCATGATGCAGAAAATCTCGCCCCGCTTGACCTGCAGGCTGACGGCCGACACGCCGACCATGCAGGAAAATTCCCGCAGCACGTCCCGTTTGGACAAACCCTGCTCACGAATGGCCTTCATCGCCGCAGGGGCTTTTTCGCCGAAAACCTTCCAGACCGACTGACAGTCGACCAGAATTTCATCGGCCTGGTGATCCGGTGTCGTCATGACATCCTCCAGATGCGCGGAGGCCGCGCAGATCGGTTGTGGTTGCGCCCGGGCCGCGACACCGCGGCCCGGGCGCCCTGGCCATCAATACGGCTTCATGTTCTCCCAGCGCTTGACGCGATCGGCATTTTTTCCGATCCACGCCTCGCTGGCCTGCTGCACGGTCTGGCCATCATTCATCCCGTTGTTGATTTCCGCAATCGCGCTCAAGGGGACGTAGATCCCCGCCAGCGCTTCGCGCACTTCGGGATGCTCGGCCGCAAAACCTTTCTTGCCGATCCAATAGTAGGCTTGGGGGCCGGGAAAGACTTCCTGGGGATCTTTCAGGAATTTCATGTTGTATTTCATCATCATCCAGGTCGGATCCCACAGCGTGACAGCCACCCATTCCTTGCGATCCACGGCCGATTTCAAGGCCGCCGTCATCCCGGCGGTGCTGCCGGTGATCAGCTTGTATTTCAGGTCGTATGCCTTGACGGCATTATCCGCATCGCGCATCAGGCCGGAACCCGGCTCGATCCCGATGATCTTGCCGCCGAATTGATCGACATGGTCGTTCAGCTGCGTCATCGAGTCGATCGTCACATAATCCGGGACGGCAATCGCCTGGTACAGGCCGAACGACACCGGCGAGAGTTTTTCCAGCCGGCTCTTGTTGCGGTTCCAGTGATCCTGGGCCGCGTAGTTGATCTGCGACGCCATGATCTGCACATCGCCCTTCGCCAGGGCGGCATAGGCGATGCCCAGCTCGGAAAACTCCGTTACCTTGACGTCATAGCCGGCCTTTTCCAGCAGGTTTTTCGTGATGTACGTGATGGGGGTCAGGTCTTCCCACGACATCGTGCCCATGGCGATGGTGGCTTTGGCCGCGTGAGCGGACGACACCATCGCGCCGGCCAAGGTGGCGGCACACAGTATTTTCTTGAACAGTTTCATGCGTTGTCTCCTGGTATTGTCGCGCGGCGGGCGCGTTCGACCGCCGCAATGTCTGGGCCGCGCACCGGCGGCCCCGGGTTTGCGCCGCCGGGCAATCAGCCCTCCCGGCCTGCGCGTAATTGATGCCATCGAATCACGGCGTTGACGCCCAGCCAGGCCACCGGCCCAGGCGGCAGGCGCCCCGGCGGCGGCTGCCGTCGGAACTGCCGCAAGGGCTCGCTGTCCGTACCGGTGGCCAGTTCCGCCGCCATCATGCCGGCCAGGGTGCTCTTGACCGTGCCCAGCCCGTTTTCACAGCAGGCGGAATACAAGCCGGGCTCGACTTCTCCGAAAGCGGGGGCGTGGTTCGTGCTCAGGCACAGCGCCCCGGCCCAGCTGTATTCCAGGGGAATCCCCTTCAAGGCGGGGAAGCGCGCATCGAAGGACTGCCGCTGCCGCGCCGCAATGCGCGCCACCTGGGCCGCCGACACCCGGATATCGGGGTTATAGGTAAAGTGCGTCCGAATCACCAGGCGCGACTGGCCGTCCAGCGTGATCTTGCGCAGCGTGGCGCCCATCGGATCCGCCGGCAGCAAGGCCCAGCGATCCGCGCCGGGCGCCTGGGCAATCGCCGCCGTCATGGACGCGTAGGTATACACATGGATCAGGCGGTGCCGGAAATGGCCGAAGCTTTCGATATGCCCGTTGACCGCCAGGATGACCTTGGGCGCCTGGACGCTGCCGTGGTCGGACACGGCTTCCCATACCGCGCCAAGGCGGCGCAGGGCGCGCACGGGCGAACGCTCGAACAGGTCGATGCGGCCCGCCAGCCCCTGGGCGAGGCGCCGGATATAGTCGGCGGGCTGGATCATGGCCGCCCCCGGCATGTGCACGCCGCCCAGGTAATAATCCGTGCCCGTGATGTCGCGCATCTGGGCGGCGTCCAGGGCTTCGCTGGCCTCGCCGATCTGGCGCAGCGATTCAGCGAAGCCCTGGTTCAGCGCCATCCCCCGCTCGGTGGCGGCCACGTTGATCTTGCCCGCCGGATCGAACGTGGCGGCCGGCATGCGATATTCTTCCGCCGCCTGGGCGGCAAAAGCGATGGCCAGGCGGTTCTGGCGGATTTCCAATTGGCTGGACGCCGCGCCGCCGACGGAATAATTGCCCGACGCCAGATTATGGGGCACGTCGATCATGAACCCGGAATTCCGTCCCGATGCGCCCTCGGCGACCTCCAGGGCATCCAGGACGACAATCCGGTCATGCGGGCGCAGCTGGCGCAGGCGGCGCGCCGCCGACAGGCCGCCAAAACCCGCCCCGACGATCAGCCAGTCGGCCAACTGCCGGCCCGCCAGAACCTGCGCCCGAAACTGGCGCGGCGCGATGGCCGCCCAGCCCGACACCCCGGTCTCCACCGGCTGACGCACCTTGCCGGCCGAGCTCATTGCACACCTTCCAGACGCGGGTCGGACACGTCGATCCAGATGGTCTTCAGTTCGGTGTACTGGTCATGGGCCCAGATTGATTTGTCCCGCCCGCCGAAACCCGATTCCTTGTGGCCGCCGAACGGCGTGGTCACGTCCCCTTCGCCGAAGCAATTCACCGTGACGATGCCGGCGCGAATCGCCTGCGCCAGGCGCAGGGCATGGCGCAGGCTGCCGGTATGCACGGATGCCGCCAAGCCATAAGCGGTGTCGTTGGCCAGGGCGATGGCTTCGTCCAGTGTCTCGAAAGTCGTGACGGCCAGCACCGGCCCGAAGATTTCCTCGCGGAACAAGGCGCTGTCCGGGCCGACGTCGACCACCACGGTGGGTTCGACATAGATCGCCTCGCGCACGGCCCCGCCCTGGGTCACCGCCAGGGATTCCGCCCGGGCCTGGTCGAGAAAGCCTTGCACCTTCTGGACGTGCGCCGGGCTGACCAAGGCGCCCATGCGATTGTCCGGGTCCAACGGGTCGCCCATCTTCCACGTTGCCATGCAGGCATAGATGCGATCCAGCAGGGCCTGCTTGATGGAGGCATGGACAATCAGGCGCGAGGTGGCGGAGCAGTTTTCACCCATGTTCCAGAACGCGCCATTGACGACGTGCTCGGCCACCCGATCCAGATCCTCGGCATCGGCCAGAACCACGGCCGGGTTCTTGCCGCCGCATTCCAGCACGACGCGCTTCAGGTTGGAGTCCGCCGCATAGCGCAAAAACCGGCGTCCCGTGACGGTCGAGCCGGTAAAGCCGACCATGGCGATGTCCGGGTGCAGCCCGATGGGCGCGCCGGCGTCCTGGCCCGTGCCGGTCACGACATTGAAAACCCCGGGCGGCACGCCCGCCTGGCAGGCCAGCTCGGCCACGCGCAAAGTGGTCAGCGAGGTCTGTTCCGCCGGCTTGACCACCACCGAGCAGCCGGCCGCCAGCGCGGGACCGATTTTCCAGGCCAGCATCAGCAAAGGAAAATTCCAGGGCAGCACCAGCCCCACGACACCGATGGGCTCGCGCACCACCAGGGCCAGGGCGTCCTCGCCCACCGGGGCGGTATGGTCGTAGATTTTGTCGATCAGTTCCGCATGCCAGCGCAGCGTGCGCAGGGTTTCCGGCAGATCGACCTCATGGCACTCGCCCACGGGCTTGCCGCTGTCCAGGCTTTCCAACACGGCCAGCTCGTGCCAGTGCTGCGCCATCAGATCGGCCAGCGCCAGCAGGGTCGCCTTGCGCGCCGCCGGGGCGCGGCGACGCCAGCAGCCGTCATCGAACGTCCGCTTGGCGGCGGCGACCGCCCGATCCACGTCAGCCGCCTCGCAGGCCGCCACGTGGGCCAGGACAGCGCCCGTGGCCGGGTTGATGCTGGGGAAGGTGCGCCCGCCCGCCGCCGGCTGGTAGCGGCCGTCGATAAAGGCTTCGCCCCAGCATTCCAGGGTGGCGGCCAGCGCCGCGTATTCTTTGGCAGTCAGCAGTTCAGGCATGTCGGCCTCCGGTGACAATATCGGCAACCACGCGCCGCAGCTGGACGAGCAGCGCCTGAAAGCGGTCTTTTTCCTCGTCGTCCAGCGGCTGCAGCGGCGCGCGCGCCGGGCCGGCCGCCAGACCGGCCAGTTCGCAACCGTATTTGATCGACTGCACGAATTTGCCCGCATCCAGGAAATTCATGAAAGGCATCAGGGCCGCCATGATGGCGCGGCCCTTGGCGAAATCGTTTTCCAGGACGCAAGCCTGGTACAGCGCCACGTGCTCGCGCGCCAGAAAATTGGATCCGGCGCAGACCCAGCTGCGCGCGCCCCAGGCGAAGAACTCCAGCGCCTGGTCATCCCAGCCGCAGGACACTTCAAGGCGCGGATGCGCGTTGACCAGCACATGCAGCCGGCCGATGTCGCCGGAGCTTTCCTTGATGGCCCGGATGTTGCCCGAGCGCGCCACCAGGGCCAGGTATTCCGCGTCCATGGAGACCCCCATGCGGGCCGGGTAGTTGTAGAGCATGACGGGCAGGCCCGCGGCCTGGTCGATCGCCAGGGTGTGGCGGGCGTTTTCCGCGGCCAGCGGCAAGGCATAGGGCGGCGACCCCACCAGGATGGCATCGGCGCCGATTTCCTGGGCCGCCCGGGCGTACTCGACGGATTCCTCGGTGCGCGTGGCCCCCGTGCCAACGACCAGCGGCACCCGCCCGCCAATGACCTGCTTGGCGTAGGCGGCCAGATCGACGCGCTCCTGGGGCGTCTGGACATAGTATTCGCCGGTCGACCCGGCAATGACGATGCCGTGCACGCCGGCGGCGATCAGGGATTCCAGCAGCTCGGCGAATACCGGCTTGTTGATCCGGCCCGCCGCATCGAAAGGCGTTATGGCGGGGGTGTAGATACCATCAAACATCTGATTGCTCCTTTATCGACAGGATTTCCGCAGCGTCACGCGAATCCCGCGTGCCCAGCCCTGCGGGCGTGATGAACAGTTCCACGTTCTGGCGCGACAGTTCCCAGTGCGCAAAGGTGATCCGGGCGACGGCGTCCTCATCGCGGGCCTCGATGGCTTCGATGAACTGGTCGTGGTGCTGCACCGCCAGACGCTGGCGCTCGGACAGGCCGTCGCCATGCGGCTGGTAGAACGTCTGCCCGATCCGGGCGTGGTCGATCAGCAGGCGGTTCAAGCCTTCCTGCAGATAGATGTTCCCCGACATCTCTCCGATGATTTCGTGGAAGCGGTTGTTGTGCAGCACCGTGGCCGCGCCGTCGCCCGCCGCGCCGGCCCGCCGGAACGCCGCCTGGGTCTCCCGTAGCCGGGCCATCTGGGCCGGTTTGAAGTGATGCGCGGCCAGCCGGCCGGAGGCGGCGTAGATCATCGGGGCGGCCAGGAAGAAATGCCGCAAGGTGGCGTGGTTCATCGGCGCGACGCGCACGCCGCCGCGTGGACGGATGCAGACGTAGCCCTCGCCGTCCAGACGGCGAAAGACCTCGCGCACCGGCGTGCGCGACAGGCCGTAGCGCGCGCACAAGTCCAGTTCGTCCAGGTCTTCGTCCGGTTCCCGTTGCAAAGTGAGGATCTGGTGTTTCAGATCCTCGTAGAGCCGGATTTTGCCGGCCTTTGCCGACCCGGCCGGCGATTTTTCGGCCTTGGGCCGGAAAATGTTCATGGCTGTCTCATCCAAAGTATTCTTTGTGTATTTAATTTGTATTTTATTATAGTAAAAATTGGATTTCAGTCAAATACTTTTTGACGGCATATGGCCGAGGCAGCGAACCGGGGGGACGCAACGACGCCCGCGGCCGCCGGAGGCGGGCGGCGCGGAGAAAGCGGCAAATAGTGGCTAATAACGGCAGGACGATGCACGCGGCGGGCGCGGGCGATAACGGCGGATGAGGCGGATGAAACGGGCGGGCACTTGCCCCGGGCGGACGCGCCGAACAGCCCCGAAGGCACGCTTCGGACAATCCCGACGGCGCGCCTTGCCGGGCGTCAGCGGCGAACGCAATGGCGGCGAAAGCGATGGCGGCGGGCGGCCGGCCCGCACGGGCTCGCCGCCGCGCCAGACGGACGCGGACGAAGTCCGGCAGTGGCAGGTGGAAACAGGCGCGGGCGGAAAAGGCCCGGCCCGGCACAACGGCCGGGGGCTACAGGGCTTGCGGGGGTTCCGGCTTCAGCCCGGGCGGCATGATGAATAGCTCCATATGCTCCCGCGATAATTCCATATGCGCATAGGACAGGCGCACGACGGCTTCTTCGTCGCGCGCTTCCAGCGCCTCGATGAACTGGTCGTGGTGATCGACCGACAGGCGGCTGCGGTCGGCCATGTCCGCGTCATGCGGCTGGTAGAAGGTTCGGCCGATCCGCGCATGGTCGATCAGCAGGCGATTCAGGCAAGTCTGCAGATAGACGTTGCCGGACATTTCGCCCATGATTTCATGAAAACGGTTGTTTTCCAGAACCATCGCCAGGGCGTCATCGACCTGGCTGGCCTGGCGCATCCGGGCCTGCGCCGCTTTCAGGTCGGCCAGTTGGCGGACCGTGAAGTGCCGCACGGCCAGGCGGCCGACCGCCGCATAAATCATGGGGGCGACCAAGAAAAAATGCCGCAGCGTCGAATGGTTCATCGGCGACACGCGGGCCCCGCGATTTTCGCGGATGTCCACATAGCCTTCACCACTCAGACGGCGGAAGATTTCGCGCACCGGCGTGCGCGACAGGCCGTAGCGTTCGCACAACTCGACTTCATCCAGGTCTTCGTCCGGGCCCAGTTCCATGGTCAGGATCTGGCGCTTGAGGTCTTCGAATAATTGGGCTTTGGCGCTTTTTGCCGATTTCACCTGGGTCATGGGCGGTAGCCGGGCGGCGCCTGGACGGGTAGCGGCCAGGACACGCAACCGGAGAGGGTCAATGAATGTCAGGCGTCATTGTAAACCGGGCGGCGCCCCAGCTTGGCGCGCAGCCCGCCCAGCAGATCCCGCAGCACCGTGCGGGGGTGGAACACCGCCATGTCGATGGAATCCAGGGTGTTCTTGACCATCAGGCCCAGCTCGGTATCGCCTTCGATCACGAGCCGGCGGCTGAAGAACAAGGTGTCCGGGTCTTCGACCCGCTGCAGCAGGCGGTAGAAATCCAGGGCATCGGCGCGAATGGTGAGGTCGGGTTCCGCCGCCCCGTGGTGCGCGGCCCGGAACGCCTGCTGGCGCCAGGTGTAGTCGAAGCGCAGCTGCGCATCGGCCACGTGGATGCGCAGAGAGCGGCCTTCCAGCCTATCCAGGGTATCGGGATGCAGGTGGCGCGCCAGCATCAGGTTCAGCCCCGTGACGAACAGGACAGAGCCCGGATAGCGGGGCAAACGCCCCAGGGCCTGAGCCAGCGGCTGGGGGATGCGATAGACCGGCGAAGCGGGATTTTGCATGAGTGTCTCGGATAAAGAGTAAGGGCCAAGTCCGCCGAGGGCGTTGCCCGGCAGCGTCACAAAAACGAATAAAGCGGCAAGATTGGCGGTTTCCAGTGTTGATCGGACAGCCCACTAGGCGGCGGATCGGGCCTTGACCCCCGGGGCGCGCGCATCGGGGGCCTTGGACACCACGATTTCGCCGGGCAAGACCATGTCCAGGCCCGGGCGGCCATGCCAATAGCCGTTGCAGGGGCCGGCCGGCATCAAGGGCAGCAGGCGCTGATGGGCGTCCGCGCCCGATTCCCGCCCATCCAGCACGGCGCGAAACGCCGCCACCACCTGATCCATGTGCCGGGACTGGGGGCTCAGGCGCAAGACATCCACCCCCAGGGCGCGGGCCTCGTCCAATTCGTGGATGAGGGTATGCACCAGGGCGGACTGGGTCTGGATGCCGTTGATGGTCAGGAAGGCTTCGGATTCTTTGGTTTCCAGCAGCAGGCCGTCGGGGTATTCCATACAGACATACTGACAGTTGTCCTTGGGGAAGTTGCGGTTGCGGGCGGTAAAGCAGCGCGCGGAAAACGCCAGCGGCATGCGGCCATAGGCGAAGACTTCGGTCTGCAGGCCGGTCGGGCGATCCTGCTGCAGCTGGGCCAGCCCGGCCCGGCCCATTTCCAGGGGCAGCACCCAGCGCGTGGCCCCCTGGGCGGCCATCACGTCCAACGTGGGCTTGCTGTAGACATTGAGAAACGGTCCGGCAATGAAGGGACGGCCCCGCATCCGATGCACCGCCCCCATGTCGTTGGCCTCGATGGCGTAATCCGGGTTGTCGGTGATCTTGCGCAGGGTATTCAGGTCGTTGCCGGATTCCAGCAGCACCTGGGTGGACAGCACCGGCGTCTTGCCCGCCTGGGCCAGCATGTCGGCGATTTCGATCCAATCGGGCAGGCGCAGTTCGTGGCGGCGGGAACAGACGGTTTCCCCCAGGTAGACGATGTCGACCGGCCAATCGGCCACGGCGGCATAGAATTCGAGGGTGGTGACGCGCGGCCAGTAGTATTGCAGGGGGCCCAAAGCGAGTTTCATGGTGTTGATCCTTTAAAGCAGCCCATGCCACGGCGCCGCCGTGGCCATCCGATGCCATGGCATGGCATCCGCCCCGCGGGCGGGGCCGTCGGGTTATTTCCAGGGGCGGTGATAAGCGCCCAGCGTATGCTGCTGGCCCTCGGCCACCTTGTTGAGCTCGGCCATCCAGGACGGATGCACGGAATAGCGCGCCGGCACGGCCCGGGCCTGGTCGATGGCCTGGCGCCAGACCCGGGTCACCTGGGCCACGTAGGCGGGGCTGCGCTGGCGGCCCTCGATCTTGATGGCCCGCACCCCCATGGCCATCAGCTTGGGCAGCAGTTCGAGGGTGTTGAGGCTGGTGGGTTCTTCCAGGGCGTAGTAGTTTTCGCCGGCCACGTCGAAGCGGCCCTTGCACAAGGTGGGGTAGCCGGCGTTCTCGCCCTCGTCGTAGCGGTCGATCAGCACCCCGTTCAGGCGGGATTCCAGGCCCTGGCCGGTCTGCTGCCAGCGCACGTGCTTGGCGGGGGAACACACCCCGTGAGTGTTGGGGGATTCGCCCGTGGCGTAGGACGACAGGGCGCAGCGGCCCTCGACCATGACGCACAGGCTGCCAAAACCGAAGACTTCGATTTCAACCGGGGTGTTTTCACAAACCTGCTGCACCTGGGCCACGGACAGCACACGCGGCAGCACCGCCCGGGCGACCCCGAAGCGTTCGTGGTAGAACTGGATGGCCTCGTAGTTGGTGGCCGAGCCCTGCACGGACAGGTGCAGGCGCAGATCGGGATACCGGGTGCGGGCGTAATCCATCAGGCCGGGATCGGCCATGATGACGGCGTCGACGCCGGCCTGGGACGCCTGATCCACCGCCTGGCGCCAGAGCCGCCAGGCATCGGGCTGAGGGTAGGTGTTGAGGGCCAGAAAGACCTTGCGCCCACGGTCGTGGGCATACCGGATACCCTGGGCGATGGCGGCCGCGTCGAAGTTCAGCCCGGCGAAATTACGCGCATTGGTGGCATCTCGAAACCCCAGGTACACGCAATCCGCCCCCGCGTCGACGGCGGCTTTCAGGGCCGGCAGGCTGCCCGCCGGGCAGACGAGCTCGAAGCCGGAAGGATCGTGGTGATGAACCACGCCCGGGCGCGGAGCAGAAGACAATGACGACATAAGGGGCATCCTGGCAATTCGGGCCGTGCGGAAACGGCGCGTGGCCGAGCCCCGCTGCGGCGACAATCGGGAAAGCACCGCAAGCCGGCCTGCGCAGGCCGGCTTGGTTTGGGCGGGATGCCGCGCCAGGCGGCACCGCCCGGGTGCAACCCATGTACTATGCCCGATCTGTCCGCCAACCGCCTTAACCCGCATCAAATCCGCGGCAATCGGCCCGCCGCCACCGCAGGCTTAACGCCTCGCCGCGCGGGGTTTCCCGCAGCCAAACCGGCGGAATCGTGTAAGGTAGCGCCTTCACCACCGAGGTACGACATGAGCCATCCCGACATCACCCTGGACGTGCGCAGCCTGCCCCCGCCCGAGCCGCTGGAGCTCTGCCTGGAAGCCCTGGCCGACCTGGCCCCCGGCCAGCGGCTGCACCTGCTGATTGACCGCGAACCCTACCCGCTGTACACCTTGCTGGACCGCGACGGCTTCCAGCACGAATGCCTGTTCAAGGAAACCCATTTCCAGGTCTCCATCTGGATCGACTGAACCCCGCCCGAGACACCATGCAGCGCGCCCTGGATTTTGACAAAACGCCGGCCCTGGCCGTCCCCCTGCCTTTTTTCCTGAATGTGCCGGTCTTCGGCCTGCTGGCCGGCCTGCTGATGACCTGGGCCGGCCCCCAGGCGCTGGCGACGCGCTGGGGCGGCACGGCCCTGGCCCTCACGCACCTCTGGACGCTGGGCATTTTGGGCAGCGCCATGCTGGGCGCCCTGATCCAGATTCTGGCGGTGGCCTGCAACGTCCCCGTGCGCCCCGCCCGGCTGGTCGCGGCCAGCGCGCACGGGCTGCTAACGCTGGGCACCCTGGCGCTGGCGGCCGGGTTCCTCTGGTGGCTGCCGGCGGCCTGGTTCTTGGCGGCCGCCGCGCTGTCCTGTACGTTCATCGTCTATCTGGGGGCGGTGGGCCTGGCCCTGTGGCGGCACCGCAAACAAGTCTACAAAGGCGCCCGGGAAATCCTCGTCCCGGTGCGCGGCGCCCTGCTGTCCCTGGCGCTGACCGCCCTGATCGGTGTGTCCATGGCGGTGTCGCTGGGCCTGGGCAGCAGCCTGTCCCATTGGCTGGGCAGCCACATCCTGTGGGGCCTGCTGGGCTGGGGCGGCCTGCTGCTGATGGGGATGTCTTTTCAGCTGCTGCCGATATTCCAGCTGACTGAAATCTTCCCCAAGCCCCTGGCCCGCTGGCTGCCGCTGCTGATCCCCGGCCTGCTGCTGGCCTGGACCGCGCTGGATGCCAGCAGCGGCCTGCCCCGCCTGATGCGCGAAACTGTGGAACTCCTGCTGGCCGGGGCCTATGCCGCCTGGATCGGCACGGCCCTGCAGCGCCTGTGGCATCGTAAACGCCCCACGGCCGAACCCACCACGCTGTTCTGGTTTACCGGGCTGCTGTGCCTGCTGGCCTGTGCGCCCGTCTGGGTCTGGATGCGCCACGGCCAATCGGCCCACGCGGAAACCGTGCTGGGGGTGCTGTTGATCGCCGGCGGCCTGGGCAGCGTGGTGCAGGGCATGCTGTACAAGATTTTCCCGTTCCTGCTGTGGAAGCACGCGCAGGACGCGGTCGTCGTTCCCGCGCACAACCCGGCCTATGCCAAGATCTACCTGAAAATCCTGCCCAAGATGGGGGCCTACATCCCCGAGCGCCCCGCCCAATGGCACTGGGCCGTCCACGTGCTGATGCTGCTGGCCTGGGTGCTGGCGGCGGCGGGCTGGGCCGATGCTGGACGGGCGGCGGGGCCCCTGCTGATCCTGGCCGCCCTGATGCAGGGCTGGAACCTGGCCCGGGCCCTGCGGCGCTACCGCCGGGCGCTGGCCGACATGGCCGCCGTACCGCCCGCGCCGCCGGCCCCTCAGCCCCGGTAGTTTCTCAGGCCGTCCACGCTCAGGATCGTGAACTCGCGCCCGCGGACGCGAATCATGCCGCGTTCGCTCAACTCGCGCAGGGTGCGCGAAAAATGTTCCGGCGTCAGGTTCAGGCGCGAGGCGATCACCGATTTGCTGATCTCGATGCGAAACGGCTGGTTTTCCTGGCCGGGCCAGGCGCGCAGCAAAAAAGCAATCAGGCGCTGCGCCCCCGTGTGCAGGGTGTAAGCCTCGACATCGCCCATCAGGCTGTACAGGCGGCGGCTGAGGCCGGCCAGCATTTTCCGGGCCACCCCGGGGTTGCGGTCGATCTGCTCGAACAGGGCCTCCCGGCCCACATGCAGCAGCAGCGTATCGTGCAAGGCCTGGGCGGTGACAATATAGTGCTGGCCCATGAACATCAGGGCTTCGCCAAAGCCATCGCCCGGCCCGATCAGGCGCACCACGCGCTCGACCCCGGAATTGGAGACAAAGACCAGCTTGATCTGGCCGTAGACCACCACGTGGAAACCCACGCAGGGATCGCCCCGGCGAAACACGATCTCCCCCTTGAGCACGGATAGTTCGCTGGTTCCCGAGACAATGGGATCCAGCTCGCCAGGCGGCAGCTCGTTGAACAGCGGCACCTGGGCCAATAAATCCCGGATGCGCGCGCGGCGCGAAAAATCCTCATCCATCTGGGGTTTGTCCATTTGACTTCCTGCCTTATTGCTAGAATCGGGCGCATGATCCGCGCCCTTTACACCATCCTGGGCACCCTGGCCCTGGCGCTGGGCATCGCGGGGGTTTTCCTGCCCCTGCTGCCCACCACCCCGTTCCTGCTGCTGGCCGCTTTCTGCTACCTGCGCGGCTCGGCGCGCATGCACGCCTGGCTGCTGTCCCACCGGGTGCTTGGCCCATACATCCGCGACTTCCAGTCGGGGCACGGCATCCCGCTGCGCAGCAAATGCATCGCCCTGGCCCTGATGTGGCCCTCGCTGGCCCTGTCCGCCTGGATCATGCCGATCCCCTGGGCGCGCTGGCTGCTGCTGATCCCGGGCATCGGCGTCACGATCTACCTGTGGCGCCTGCCCACCCGCCCCGGCCGCTCAGATTAGCTTGGAATAAGCGGCCACCCGGGGGCGGCGCACGTATTGGTCGAACACCATGGCGAACGCGCGCACGAACACCCGGCCGCGCGGCAGCACCTGCAGGCCCCGGTCGTCCAGCGCCAGCAGGCCCGCCTGGACATAAGGGCCCAGGCGGGCGAGTTCATCGGTGAAACAGGACTGGAAATCACAGCCGTGGCGCTGCTGGAAGGCGGCAAAGTCCAACGGCATGCTGCACATCAGCGTCATGATGATTTCGCGCCGGATGGCATCGTCGCGGCTGAGATTGAAACCCTTGGCCGTCGGCAGCTGGCCGCGCGCCAGGATGTCGCGGTAGGCGTTCAAGGAATGGTGGTTTTGCACGTAGGCGTCGCCCACCTTGCCGATGGCGGAAATCCCGAACCCGATCAGGTCGCATTCGGCCCGCGTGGTGTAGCCCTGGAAATTGCGGTGCAGGCTGTGGTTCAGCCGGGCCAGGTTCAGCTCGTCGTCCGGCTTGGCGAAATGATCCAGCCCGATGTACACGTAGCCGGCGCCCAGCAGGCGGCGCACCGACATCAGGAAAATCTGCAGCCGGGTTTCGGCCGAAGGCAGGTCTTCGGCGCGGATCAGGCGCTGGGACTTGAAGCGATCCGGCAAATGGGCATAGTTGTACAGGGCGACGCGATCGGGCGAGAGTTCGATCAGCTGATCCAGCGTGCGGCTGAAGCTATCCAGGGTCTGCTTGGGCAAACCATAGATCAGATCCGCATTGATGGACTGGAAACCGTGATCGCGGCTGGCCTGAAGCGCATCGCGCACCATGTCGTAGGGCTGGATGCGATTGACGGCCGCCTGCACGTCGGGGTCGAAGTCCTGCACCCCGAAGCTGGTTCGGTTGAACCCCAGCCCGGCCAGCAGGGCCAGGGTGCCGGGGGTGACGGTGCGCGGGTCGATCTCCACCCCCAGTTCCGCATCCGGGGTGAAATCGAAATGGCGGCGCAGATGATCCATCAGCGCCGTGAGTTCGGCCGCGCTGAGGAACGTGGGCGTGCCGCCCCCCAGGTGCAACTGAATGGCCTGGCGCTGCGCGCCCAGATGCGGACTCAGCAGATCCATCTCGTGGTACAGGATGTCCAGGTATTCGGCCGACCGGCTGTGATCCTGCGTGATGATCTTATTACAGGCGCAAAAATAGCAGAGGGACTCGCAAAACGGCAGATGCACATACACCGACAGCGGGGCGGCCCGCGGCTGCGCGGCGCGCAGCGCCAAGTGCCGCAGATAGGTTTCCGCCGGATAGTCGCGCTCGAAGCGGTCCGCCGTCGGGTACGAGGTATAACGCGGCCCGGACTGGTCGAAGCGGCGGATCAGGGCTTCGGAAATTTCAAGCGCCTGCAAGGTAATGGCTTGCGGATCGGCGGGAAAACCGGCCGGGTCGAGCGACGCGGCCCGATCCAGGGTTGCGGATACTGCGGGGGTGGTCATGCCATGAGCTCCTGGGGCAAAATAGCGAAGCGCATCTCTTGAAACGAATCGCAAGTGCCCCATTGTCCTTTATCAAGCGACATTGTCCAGCGGTTTGATCAAATCCGGCTTGATTCAAGTCAAGCCCCAACTTCGCGTATCATAAACACCTGCTTGTCACTCTAAACCCACGATAATTTCATGCTTCTGACCCTGATCCTGGCGATCCCGTTTGCCGGCAGTCTGTGCGCCGCGCTATTGCCAGCCGATGCGCGCCGCTCAGGAGCCTGGATTGCCGGCCTCAGCGCCGCCGCCTGCCTGATCCTGGTGTTGTCCCTGACGCCGGCGCTGGCCGCCACCGGGCTGATCAAGGTCAGCATCCCCTGGATACCCTCCCAGGGGGTGGATCTCACCCTGCGCCTGGACGGCTATGCCTGGCTGTTCGCCATCATCGTTTCGGCCATGGGGGCGCTCATCGCCCTGTACGCCCATTACTATCTGTCCGCCCAGGATCCCGCGCCGCGCTTCTTCGCCTTCCTGCTCAGTTTCATGGGGGCCATGCTGGGCGTCGTGCTGGCGGGCAACCTGATCCAGCTGATCGTCTTCTGGGAACTCACCAGCCTGTCGTCCTTCATGCTCATTGGCTACTGGCAGCACCGGCCCGAAGCCCGGCGCGGCGCCCGCATGGCGCTGCTGATCACCGGCGGCGGCGGCTTCTGCCTGTTGGCCAGCATGCTGATCATCGGCCACATCGTCGGCAGCTACGACCTGGACGCGGTGCTGGCCGCCGCCGGCCGCATCCGCGAACACCACTGGTATCCGATCCTGTTGGTGCTGCTGGCACTGGGGGCGCTGACCAAAAGCGCCCAGTTTCCGTTTCACTTCTGGCTGCCCAACGCCATGGCCGCCCCCACCCCGGTGTCGGCCTACCTGCACTCGGCCACCATGGTCAAGGCCGGGGTGTTTCTGCTGGCGCGCTTCTGGCCGATCTTCTCCGGCACCGACTGGTGGACCTGGATCATCGGCGGGGCGGGGCTCTGTTCCCTGCTGCTGGGGGCCTACGCGGCCACTTTCCAGCGCGACATGAAAAGCGTGCTGGCATATTCCACCATCAGCCACCTGGGCCTGATCACCCTGCTGCTGGGCATGAACAGCCGGCTGGCCCTGGTGGCCGCCGTCTTCCACATGATCAACCACGCCACCTTCAAGGCCTCGCTGTTCATGGCCACCGGCATCGTCGACCACGAAAGCGGCACCCGCGACCTGACCCGCCTGTCGGGCCTGCGCACCCTCATGCCCCTGACCGCCACCCTGGCCATGGTGTCGGCGGCCGCCATGGCGGGCGTCCCGCTGCTCAACGGCTTCATCTCCAAGGAAATGTTCTTCGCCGAGACCGTGTTCATCACCGGCCATTGGTTCACCCGCTGGGGCCTGCCCCTGGCGGCCGTGATCGCCGGCGCCTTCAGCGTTGCGTACTCGCTGCGCCTGGTGCTGCAGGTCTTCTTCGGCCCCCCGGCCACCGACCTGCCGCGCACGCCGCACGATCCCGCGCGCATGATGCTGATCCCCTGCACCGTGCTGGTCGTCATCTGCCTGGCGGTGGGGATATTCCCCGAATTCACCCTGGGCAAGACGCTGCAGCTGGTGATGTTCGGGCTGCTGGGCGAGCGCGTCCCCGCCTTCGACCTGCAGGTCTGGCACGGCATCAACCTGCCCCTGATCATGAGCACGCTCGCCCTGCTGGGCGGGATCGGGCTGTACCTGGGCCTGCGGCAGCGCGACCAGCGCGCGCCGGGCCAGGTGCCCCTCATCTACCGTTTCGACGGCCGCCAAAGCTTTGAACTCACCCTGGAGGCCATCGACGCCTGGTCCGCCTGGCTGCTGGGCCGCCTGCAGACCCAGCGCCTGCAGCTGCAGGTGCTGCTGCTGGTACTCAGCACCCTGGGGGTGGCCCTGCTGCCGCTGTGGGCCGGGGGCTGGTGGCCGGGCGCGCCCGACCGGCCCACCGCCCTGCAATGGTCTTTCGGGCTGATGTGGCTGATGGGGGGGGCCTGCGCCCTGGCGGCCGCCTACCAGGCCAAGTTCCATCGCACGGCATCGCTGATGCTGGCGGGGGCCACGGGCCTGGTCACCTGCATCACCTTCGCCTGGCTGTCGGCCCCCGACCTGGCCTTGACCCAATTGACCGTCGAGGTCGTCACCACCGTCCTGATCCTGCTGGGCCTGCGCTGGCTGCCGCTGCGCGTGGACGAATTCCCCGGCCTCACGCCCTGGCGCACCCGCTGGCGCCATCGCCGCGATCTGGCCGTCGCGGTGGCGGGCGGCGCGGGGCTGGCCACCCTGGCCTACGTGATGATGACACGCCCCATGGCCAATCAGCCGATTTCCAGCTTTTTCGTCGAACAGGCCTGGCCGCTGGGCGGCGGGGCCAACGTGGTCAACGTGATCCTGGTGGATTTCCGCGCCTTCGACACCTTCGGCGAAATCACGGTGCTGGCCACGGTGGCGCTCAGTGTCTACGCCCTGCTGCGGCGCTTCCGCCCCCCGGCCGAAGCCCTGATCATGCCGCCCTACCTGATGGGCATTCTGCCGCATCCAGGCGACACCGGCGCCACCAACCTGAAGGCCCCCCTGCCCACGGGCCTGATGCGGGTGCCCGCCGTGCTGGTGCGCCTGCTGCTGCCCATCTCCACCCTGATTTCCCTGTATTTCCTGCTGCGCGGCCATAACCTGCCCGGCGGCGGCTTCGTCGGCGGCCTGGTCATGGCCACGGGCATCATCCTGCAATACATGGTGGGCGGCATCCTGTGGGTCGAAGCCCGGCCCCTGATCCGGCCCCAGGCCTGGATCGCCCTGGGCCTGCTGCTGGCGGGGGGGGCGGCCATGTCGGTCTGGTGGCTGGGCCAGCCCCTGCTGTCGTCCTATAGCCTGGATCTGGCCCTGCCGCTGGTCGGAAAGGTGCACTTGTCCAGCGTGCTGCTCTTTGACCTGGGGGTCTATATGCTGGTGGTGGGCTCCACCATCCTGATGCTGATCGCCCTGGCTCACCAGTCCCTGCGCTTCCACCGCAACATCACCGAACCGGCCGATGCGCCGCTTGTGGAGTCTTAAAGCATGGAATGGATTCTTTCCCTGGGCATCGGCGTGCTGGCGGGCTCCGGCATCTGGCTGCTGCTGCGCCCGCGCACCTTCCAATTCATCATGGGGCTGGCGCTGCTGTCCTACGCCGTCAACCTGTTCATCTTCGCCATGGGCCGCCTGCGCCTGGACGCGCCCCCGGTGATCGACCCCAATTGGGCCGATCCGGCCAGCTACGCCGACCCCCTGCCCCAGGCCCTGGTGCTGACCGCCATCGTCATCGGCTTCGCCACCACGGCCTTGTTCCTCGTGGTGCTGCTGGCGTCGCGCGGGATGAGCGACACCGACCACGTCGACGGCGAGGAGCACCGCCCATGATGTCCTGGCTGCTCCATCTCCCCGTGCTGCCGGTACTGGTGCCGCTGCTGGCCGGCGCCTTGATGCTGCTCACCCGCGACAATCAGCGCCGGTTGCGCCTCGGCCTGGGCGGGCTGTCGCTGCTGCTGCAGGTTCTGGCCGCCTTCGCCCTGATCCGCGCCACCCAGGGCGTGGGCGGGTCGCTGTGGTTCGACAACATCGGGGTCTACCGTCTGGGCAACTGGGCCGCCCCCTTCGGCATCGTCCTGGTGGCCGACCGCCTGTCCGCCCTGATGCTGGGCCTGACCGCGGTGCTGGGCGTCTGCGCCTGGCTCTATGCCACAGCCCGCTGGGATCGGGCGGGCAGCCACTTCCACCCCCTGTTCCAGCTGCAGCTGATGGGCCTGAACGGCGCCTTCCTGGCGGGCGATCTGTTCAATCTGTTCGTCTTCTTCGAAATCCTGCTGACCGCTTCCTACGGCCTGATGCTGCACGGCTCCGGCAAACGCCGCGTCGGGGCCGGGCTGCACTACATCGGCGTCAATCTCATCGCCTCTTTCCTGCTGCTCATCGCCATCGCCCTGATCTACGGCCTGACCGGCACCCTCAACATGGCCGACCTATCCGTGCGCGCGCTGGCCCTGACCGGCGCCGACCGGCAGCTGTTCGACGCCGCCGCCGCCATCCTGGGGGTGGCGTTTCTGATCAAGGCGGCCGCCTGGCCGCTCAACTTCTGGCTGCCCAACGCCTACTCCGAGGCCTGCGCCCCGGTGGCCGCCCTGTTCGCCATCATGACCAAGGTCGGCATCTACACCCTGCTGCGCATCGGTTCACTGCTGGTGCCCGCAGGGGCCCCCGCCGCTTTCGGCGGGGCCTGGATGTTCCCGGCCGGGATCGCCACCCTGGCCTTCGGCACCCTGGGCATGGTGGCCAGCACCCAGCCGCGGCGCATCGCGGCCTACGCCATCATCACCTCGTCGGGCACGCTGTTCGCCGCCCTGGGCATGCCCGGCGTCACCCTCACCGGCCCGGCCCTGTATTACCTGCTCAGTTCGGTGCTGGCCCTGGCCGCCCTGATGCTGCTGCTGGAACTCGCCGAGCGCACCCAATCCTTCGGCGCCAACCTGCTGGCCATTACCCAGGAAGCCTACGAATCCGACGAACAGGACGGCGCCAGCCTGTCCGAACAAGTCGTGGGCTCGCCCCTGCCGGCCACCATGGCTTTCCTGGGACTGAGCTTTTTCGCCTGCGCCCTGCTGATCATCGGCCTGCCGCCCCTGTCGGGCTTCGTGGCGAAATTCTCGCTGCTGTCCGCCGCCCTGCAAACCGCGGAAACCGGCGCGCCGACATTCAACGTCTGGCTGCTGGTGGCCACCATGCTGGGGTCCGGGCTGGCCTGCCTGATGGCCATGGCCCGCTGCGGGGTGCGCCTGTTCTGGATACCGGAAGACCTGCAGGCGCCCCGGCTGCGCCTCAGCGAAGTCGCGCCGATCCTGTTCCTGCTGGCCACCTGCGCCGTCCTGACCATCCAGGCGGGGCCCGTCATGCGCTACCTGGAAGACACGGCCCACTATCTGGATCAGCCGCAGCGCTACGTCCAGTCGGTGCTGGGCGGTCTGTTCCCGGGAGCCTCGCAATGAAACGCCTCCTGCGCTGGCTGCCCCTGCCCATGCTGCTGCTCACGCTGTGGCTGCTGCTGAACGACAGCCTGTCCACCGGACAGATCGCCCTGGGGCTGGCGATCGCCATCGTGCTCAGTCTGCTGGCCCCCATCCTGCGCCCGGTGCGGGCCCGCCTGCGGCATCCCTTCACCGCCCTGCGCCTGGCGGGACACGTGGCCTGCGACATCGCTGTCTCCAACTACATGGTCAGCCGCCGCATCCTGCTGGGCGAACGCGCCCAGGCCCGCTCCGGGTTTCTGGACATCCCCCTGCGCATCCAGGATCCGCACGGGCTGGCGGCCCTGGCCTGCATCGTCACCTTCACCCCCGGCACCGTCTGGTCCGGGCACGACGTCCAGCGCAATATCCTGACCCTGCACGTGCTGGATCTCAGCGACCCGGACAGCCTCACCCAGATCATCCAAGAACGCTACGAACGGCCCCTGATGGAGATTTTCGAACCATGACAAGCATCTTGATCCTGAACTGGGCCATCGGCTTCGCCCTGCTGTGCTTCGTGCTGGGCCTGGTCTGCGCCGCCATCCGCCTGATCCGCGGCCCACGCGCCGAGGACCGCATCCTGGCGCTGGACACCCTCTACATCAACGGCATGCTGATCCTGCTGGTGCTGGGCCTGCGCTTTGAAGCCGGCCTGTACTTCGACGTCGCCTTGCTGATCGCCCTGTTCGGCTTCGTCGGCTCGGCGTCCCTGGCTAAATTTCTGCTGCGCGGCGAGGTCATCGAACCATGAACACATTACCGCTGTGGGCCGCCATCGCGGTCGCCCTGCTGCTGATCCTGGCGGGCCTGGTCACCCTGATCGGGTCTTTTGGCCTGCTGCGCCTGCGCAGCTTTTTCCAGCGCATGCACGCCCCCACCCTGGGCATGACGCTGGGGGCTTTCTGTGTGGCCCTGGCGGCCACCCTGGTGGCCAGCCTGCTGCAGGGCCGGCCTATTTTCCACGAATGGCTGATCTGTTTGTTTCTATTCATGACCGCCCCCGTCACCGCCATCTTGCTGATGCAAAGCGCCATCCGGCGCCCGCCGCCGGATCAGCACACGCACCATCCCTGAAACGCGTCCCGCCCGGCTGCAGCCGGGGCCAGACACCCCCCGCGCACCGCAAGATCACCCACGGATGCACGATTTTGTAACACGGAAACTGGGGGAAACCCGTACACTGGATCCATGCCCTACACCGGGCGGGGACATGCCCGGATGTGACCAAGGAGTCTTTATGCATCCACACCTTCCGATCTCTCTGCGGGCCAGCCTGCTTGCCGCCAGCCTAGGCTGCGCGGCGCTTTTCGCGCCCAGCGCGCAAGCCGCCCCGACCAGCCAATACCAGCAAGACGTCCAGCGCTGCGGCACCGTCGCCGACGTCGACCGGCAGGCGTGCCTGAAAGAAGCCGGCGCCGCCGCCCAGGCCGCCAAAGACAACACCCTGACCAGCCCGTCGACCGAAACCGAATCCCGGCATCGCACCCAGCGCTGCGACGCCCTGCCCGAGTCCCAGCGCCAGGATTGCCTGACGCTGATGAACAACGGCAACACCGAAACCCAGGGGTCGGTGCTGTCCGGCGGGGTGCTGCGCCAGACCACCATCACCATCCCGGCCCCGACGCCCGCCCAGGCCCCGGCCACGACGCCGGCCCCCGTGACGCAATAAGCCCGGCCCGCCGCCGCGCCCGCCAACGGTCGACGGCCGTGCGCCGGCAGCGGCGGCCCGGACGGCACATCAGATTTCCATCTGCATGCCCATTTCAACCACCCGGTTGGGCGGAATCTTGTAGAACCGGGTGGTGCGGCTGGCATTGCGCGCCATGAAGGCGAACAGATGACGCCGCCAGCGCTGATACCAGGGCAGGCGGCGCACCACGATCACCGTCTGGCGCGACAGGAAATACGACGTCCGCATGGGCTCCAGGTTCAGATCCTGGACTTCCTGCGCGATCTGCTGCAGCACCTGGGGCACATCGGGCTCTTGCTTGAAGCCCCAGCGGGCCACCGCCTGCCAGCTGCTGCGGCTGACGCGCTCGATCCTGACGCGCTCGCCAAACGGCACATACGGCGTATCGGCCACTTCGATCGTCAGGAACAGCGCCTGCTCGTGCAGCACCTTGTTGTGCTTCAGGTTGTGCAACAGGGCGGGTGGCACCGTCCCCACGATCATGCTCATGAACACCGCCGTGCCGGGCACCCGGGTGGGCGGATAGGCCTCCAGGGATTCCATGAAGCTGACCAAAGGCTGATGGTCGCCCGCCAGGGTGTCGTGAATGCGCTGGCGGCCCTGCTTCCAAGTCATCATCAGAGTCAAGAGCGCGATACCCACCACCAGCGGCAGCCAGCCGCCTTCATGCAGCTTCAGGGTATTCGAGGCGAACAGCAGGACATCAATCAGCAAGAACACGGCGATCAGGGCCAGCCAGGCCCCGCGCCGCACCCCCCGCGCCGTCCGGGGCAAGACGGCGAAAGCCAGCACGGAGGTCATCAGCATCGTGCCCGTGACGGCAAACCCATAGGCATGCGCCAGGCTGTCGGACGAGCCAAACGACAGCACCAGGGCCAGCACCGCCAGCAACAGCAACCCATTCACCCGGGGAAGATAAATCTGGCCTTCCGCCCGGGCGGAGGTATGCAAAATGACCATGCGCGGCCAATAGCCCATCTGCACCGCCTGGCGCGTCACCGAGAACGCCCCGGAGATCACCGACTGCGACGCAATCACGGTTGCCAGGGTGGCCAAGCCCACCAAGGGGATCAGCCCCCAATCGGGGGCCATCAGGAAAAAGGGGTTGCGGATGGCGGCGGGGTCGCCCAACAGCAAGGCCCCCTGGCCAAAATAGCACAGCACCAGCGAGGGCAGCACCAGGCCGAACCAGGCGCGGCGGATGACGTCCCGGCCAAAATGCCCCATGTCGGCGTACAGGGCCTCGGCCCCGGTCAGGGCCAGCACCAGGGCCCCCAGGGCCAGGAAGGTTTCCCAGGGCGCATCCACGATATAGCGCAGCGCCCACAGGGGGTTGACGGCCAACAGCACCTGCGGCTGGCCGGCGATGCGCCAGGCGCCCAGCCCGCCCAGCGTCAGGAACCACAACAGCATCACGGGGCCGAACAGCCGGCCGATCGCGCCGGTGCCGCGCGACTGCGCCATGAACAAGGCCAGCAGCACCAGCACCGCAATCGGCACCACCCAGGCATCCAGCCGATGCGACACCACCCCGATGCCTTCGACCGCCGACAGCACCGAGATGGCCGGCGTAATCATGCTGTCGCCGTAAAACAGGCTGGCGCCCACCAGCCCCAGGAACGTCAAATGCCAGCGCACCCGGCCGGAGCGGCCGCGTTTGGCCAAGGCCATCAAGGCCAGGGTGCCGCCTTCGCCGCGATTGTCCGCCCGCAGAATACAGGTGACGTACTTGACCGACACCACTATCACCAGCATCCAGAACAGGATCGACAGCATCCCCAGGATGTGCGCCGGCGTCGGGCCGCCCGCCCCGGACAGGGCGACCTTGACGGTGTACAAGGGGCTGGTGCCGATATCGCCATAGACCACCCCCAAGGCCCCCAGCAGCAGCGCCGCCTGCGGTGTCCGGCCGTCCGCTGAGGCGCTCATGGGGCTTCCGTCCGGGTCAGGCGCGTATTCCGGCGCGGCCCCGGGAACATCAAGGTCACCCGCGTGCCGGGAAAGTCGGGGCGGCTGACGACTTTCCACCATGCGCCATGGGCGCGGGCGATCTCCCGCACGATGGCCAAGCCCAGGCCCGATCCGCCCGGCCCCGCATCGGCGGCACGGTAAAAGGCCTCGAAAACGCGATCAATGTCGTCCGCCCGGATGCCCACGCCATCGTCCTCGACCGCAAACGACGGCGGGTTGGACACCACGCGCAGCTGAATGTCGCGCGCGCCCCGGCCATAACGCAGGGCATTGTCGATCAGGTTGCCCAGGAGCTCGCCCAGCAGCACGGGGTCGGCCTCGACCCAGACCGGGTCGTTCGGCGCGCTAAGATGCAGGCCCAGGCCGTGCGTGTGCGCCCGATCCAGCCATTCAGATCCCGCCAGACGCATCCATTCGCATAAATCCAGGCGCACGAAACTGTCGTGCGGATGCAGGGCGTGATCCGCCCGCGCCAGCACCAGCAGCTGCTGGCCCATGCGGATCATGTGGTCGGTGACGGATTTGATGCGCCGGGCCCGGGTGCGGATGTCCTCGGGCAAATCCTGCCCCAGCATCAGCTCGGATTCCAGTTTCAGCCCGGACAGCGGCGTGCGCAGCTGGTGCGCCGCATGGCCGACGAAGCGGCGCTGCGCCTGCACCGAATCGTCCAAGCGCAGCAGCAGATCGTTGAAATGATGCACCAGCGGGGAAATCTCGCTGGGAATGCCGGCGGTATCCAGCGGCTGCAGGTCTTCGATGGAACGCTGGCGAATCTGGTCGGCCAGCCGGTTGATCGAAGCCAGCTCGGTGCGGATCCCGGAAATCAGCACCCAGGCAAACAGCACCACCAGGAACCCCTGCGTCAGCAGCATCACCCAGAACAGGTCGCGCAGCACCCAGGGCTGGGGGCGGATCACGCCGGTCATGAACCAGGTGGCCAGCAGGTCGATGGCCACCAGAATGAAAAATGCCGGCAGCAAGCGGCGCACCAGGCGGCGGGCGAGGGAATCCTGAGGCATCAAGCGCCGCAGCAACCCGCCCGCCGCTTGGCCGGGTGACGGCGGATGGGCGGCCGGGGCCTGCCGCCCCGCGGCCGCATGGGGAACGGGATCAGACACTGTCGACGTCGAGCAGATAGCCAAAGCCGCGCACTGTCTGGATGCCGGCGCCCGTGCCATCCAGGCGCTTGCGCAGCCGATACACATAGACTTCGACCGCGTTTTCGCTGAAATCCGCATCCCAGGCCGACAGGGAATTGACGATCTGCTGCTTGGTGACCACCCGCCCGGGACGGGCCATCAGCATTTCAAGGACGGAAAGCTCGCGCACCGACAAGGCCAGACGCTGGCCATTGGCGCGAACCTGGCGGCCCACGGTATCGAACGCCAGAGGGCCGCATTCCAGAACGGTCTGGGCCTGGCCGGCATGCCGCCGGGCCAGGGCGCGCACCCGGGCGGCCAGTTCGGGCAGCTCGAAGGGCTTGGTGACGTAGTCGTCCGCCCCGGCATCCAGGCCCGCCACGCGATCATCCAGGCCATCGCGCGCGGTGAGGATCAAGACCGGGGTCTGCACCCCTTCGGCGCGCAACTGCCGCAGGACGTCGAGCCCCCCGAGTCCGGGCAGGTTGAGATCCAGCAGCAGCAGGTCGTAGGATTGGGCGGTCGCCGCGCCCTGGACGCGGTCGCCCGACTGCAGCCAATCGACGGCATAGCCCTGGCCGCTGAGGAATTCCTGAAGCGCGTGGCCCAGGGTGGTGTCGTCTTCGATGACTAGTACTCGCATGGCCCGATTTTAGCCTGAAGACAGGCCGGCCCGACACCGCCCGGCGCGCCCGTTACATAGCTGACAGGCGCTTGAACAAAGGGTTTACTGCGCCACAGCAGGGGTGGGCGACGACGACGCGGCGGACTGCGGCGAGGCGGCGGCGGACTGCGACGACGACGCGGCGGCGGGCGCTGCCCCAGCCGCCTGGCCGGCAGCAGCCGGGTCGCCGGATTTATTGGCCGTGGCCGCGCCCGGCTGCGTCACGAAACCCAGCCGTTTCATGCCGGCCCGGCGCGCCGCCCCCATGATCTCGGCCAATTCGCTGTAGCGCGTGTCCACATCGGCGCGGATACGAATCTCGGGCTGCGGATCGGCGCCGGCTTCGGCGGCGAAGCGCGCCTCCAGCGCTTCGATGGCCACGGGCTGGTCATTCCAGAACAACTGTCCGATGGGGTCGATGGCCAGGTCGATCACCACGGGCTTCTGCTCCACGGGCTGGGCCGTGACCTGCGGCACATTGATGCGGATCGAATGACTGAGCAGGGGCGCGGTGATGATGAAAATGACCAGCAGCACCAGCATCACGTCGATCAAAGGCACCATGTTGATCTCGGACATGGCGGTGCCCGGCCCCTTGGAATCAAAGCTGCCGAATGCCATGATCAAGCCTCCCGGCTGCTGGCCAGGCTGATGTGGCGGCCATGGCGCTCGTGCCGTTCATGGCCGCCATCGCCCACTTGCTGGCCGGTGGTCAGAAACGTGAACAGGTCGTGTGCGAAGGCATCCAGTTGCGCCAGATAGACCCGGTTCAGACGCACGAAGGCGTTGTATCCCAGCACGGCCGGAATGGCCACCGCCAGACCCAGCCCCGTCATGATCAAGGCCTCGCCCACCGGGCCGGCAATGCGGTTGATGGTGACGCCATCGGCCATGCCGATACTCAGCAGCGCGTGGTACACCCCCCAGACCGTGCCGAACAAACCGACGAACGGCGCGGTGGAGCCGACCGAGGCCAGGACGGTCAGGCCGTTTTCCAGGCGGGCGGTTTCCTCGTCAATGACCTTGCGGATGGTGCGCGTGACGAAAGCGGCGGTCGACCCGCTTTCTTCGAGCTTGAGCGCGCCATACTTGGCATGGTGCTTTTGCGCGTGGATGGCGTGGCTGGCCAGGTGCGCGAAGGGTTCTTCGGCCCCGTGGGTGGAGATTTCATTTTCGACCTGTTCCAGGGAACTGGCCGCCCAGAATTCCGCCAGGAATTTCTTGGAGCGCTGGCGGATGCGCAGCTGGGTAAAGCCCTTGGCAAGGATCAGATACCAACTGGCCAGCGACATCAGCATCAGAAAGACGAACAGGGATTTCCCCACGGCATCGCTCTGGCCGACAAAGTGCATGACCCCTTGGTCGGCCATGGCCAGCCCGGGCGCGGCATCCAGCACGGCGGTGGCCGACGCCCCGCCCAGGGTGGCGGCGGCCGCGGCGGTGTCCGCCACGTCGGCGGCCACTTGGCCCGCCGCCGCAGCAGCCTGCGCCACGTCGTTGACCACCTGGCCCGCCGTCGCCGCGGCCTGCGCCACATCGGGCCCGGCCGCCTGCGCCAGCGCCAGCGCGGCGCCGCTGATCAGATCAAGCATCATTTTCTTGTACTCCTGTCAGGTCTTGGACCTATAGAACGAAATCAAAGGGGATGTCCACCAGCGCTTTATACGCAATCCCGTTTTCGGTATACGGCCGGAAACGCGCCCGCTGCATGGCATCCACGGCGGCCTGATCCAGGCGCGCATAACCGGAAGACCGATGGATATTGACCTGGGCCACCTGGCCCAGCGGCGAAATCAGCACCCGCAGAACCACCCGCCCCTGCTCGCGCCGGCGCTGCGAGACGCGGGGATAATCCGGGTTGGGCCGCTTGCCCAGGTAGTCCACCCGGCCGATGGTGCGCGGCCGATCTGGATCGACCGGTTGCGCCTCGCCCCGGGCCTTGCTGGCCTGTTTGGCCCCGCCCGCCGCCGCGGGCGGCGGCACGGCCACGGGCTTGGGCGCAACCTGTGGCTTAGGTTGCGGCTTGGGCTTGGGTTGCGGCGGGGGCGGGGGCGGGGGCTTGGGGGCCTCGGTGATCGCCTCCGGCTCGGGCTCCTCGACCACGGGCTCCGGCTCGGGTTCGGGTTCCGGCTCGATTTCCGGCTCGGGCTCGATTTCAGGTTCCGGTTCCGGCTCGAAAAAGGGCTCGGGATCCGGCGGAACAATCGTGTCGGGTTCGGGGATGTCGGGCAGTTCTTCGGCGGGCGGCGCTTCCGTCACGGGTTCTTCCGCCGGGCCCAGTTCGACGAACTGCACGTCAAACGCGTCGGGTTCGCCCAACGCCACCTGAGCGACCGGGGCGGACAAGATCATCGCCAATGCCGCAGCATGCAAGCCCACCGCCAGGCAAGCCGCCGCTGCCTTCAGCCAGGGAAAACGCAAAGATGAGCCTAAAGCCATGAACCCGAATACCACTTCAGTAAAAGCGGAATATTAGCAGGAATGAAAACGATTCTCAATGACAACAAGGCGAATTCAAGCAAAAATTAACATACATTTATACATATCCATTATCATGCGCCATCCAGCACCGGAATCATGCCAGACCACTCGCCGACCAGGACTCCCATGCGCCAAAAAAATCGACCACTCATCGCCCTGATTGCCCTTCCACTGATGCTGCTTCTCGGGGCCTGCGACAGCGGCTCCGACGGATCGGATCCCGCGCCCACCCCGCCCCCAGGGCCAAACATCAGCCTGAGCGGACAAGTCAGCTATGACTTCGTGCCGGCCATCCCCACCACCCAGGGCGGCCGCCCATCCGCCGCCCTGGACTACGCGCAGACCCAGGCCAAACCGGTTCGCGGGGTTCAGGTCGTCGCCGTGGATGCCGCCGGCAATACCCTGGACACCGGGATCACCGACGCGCAAGGGGAATTCAGCCTGTCCATCCCCAAAAACACCCAAATCCGGCTGCGCGCCATCAGCCGCATGCAGCAAACCGGGCAAGCCAGCTGGGATTTCGCCGTGCGCGACAATACCTCGGCCGGCTTCGCCAGCGGCCAAGCGGCGCTTTACGCCCTGGAAGGCCCCGCCTTCGACAGCGGCGAAATCCCGCAAACCCGCAATCTGCACGCCGCCTCTGGATGGGCGGATCTGGACGGCTACGGCGCGCGCGTGCGGGCCGCCGCCCCCTTCGCCATCCTGGATCAGGTCTACACCGCCATCGGCAAAATCCGCGGCGTCGACCCCGACGTGCAGCTGCACCCCCTCAATATCTACTGGAGCCCCGACAACCTGCCCGCAGACGGCGAGGTCGGCAACGGCGAAATCGGCACCAGCCATTTCAACCACCAGTCCCCGCAACCCGGCCTGTACATTCTGGGCAAGGCGGACGTCGATACGGACGAATACGACACCGGCGTCATCGTGCACGAATGGGGCCACTACTTCGAGCACTACGCCTCCCGATCCGATTCGCTCGGCGGCAATCACGGCAGCGGTGACCGCCTGAACATGACCGTCGCCTTCGGCGAAGGGCTGGGCAACGCCCTGGCCGGCATGGTGCGCGACGACCCCTTGTACGTCGATACCTCCGGGCCCAGGCAAGGCATCGGCTTCAGCCTGGATCTCGACACCATCGAGCTGGCCGACGCGGGCTGGTTCAGCGAAGACGCCATCCAGCACACCTTGTACCAATGGTATAAATCCCCCGATATCGGCCTGGCGTCGATATATCACACCCTGACCGGCCCGCAGAAAACCACCCCGGCACTGACCAGCCTGTATTCCTTCGCCACCTACCTGCGCGCCAGCGCGCCCCCCGGCGCGCAAGCCCAGATCGACCAATCCCTGCGGACGCTGCAGATGGCCTGGGGCAACGACCTGGACATCTGGGGAAGCCGGCAGGCCTACCCGGACAACCTGCGCCCGGACATGCAGGCGCTTATTCTGCCCATCTACCACGATCTCCAAATCGGGGAGCCGTCCCGCTTCTGCCTCAGCACGCAATACGGCGACTACAACAAACTGGGCAACCGGATGCAGTTTCGCGTCCAGATCCCGCAGCCAGGCGCCTACCGGGTCTTCGTCCAAAGCGAAGACGACGGCCTGTTCTTCGCCTTGCAGGACAGGGGCCAGGAAGTCCCCACCGAAGGCAAACCCGAAGAACCGGCCCCGGATACCGGCGTCTTCAATTACCAGTTGGCGGCAGGCACCTACGTGGCCCAGTTCGCCGCCAGAACCATCCGTGGCTGCAGCATCCTGCAGCTTGACAAAAAGCCCTGAGAGACCCCACCATGAAAACCACCACACTGGCCTGCGCCATGATTCTCGGGCTATCCCTGGGCCCCTTCAGCGGCGCGCAAGCCCAAATCATCGGCAAACCCGGCGCCGTCGTCCAGGTCGAGCGCACCGACAGCATCGCGCTTGCCCCCGACAGCCACGCCCGCATCGCCCTGAACTTCAAGGGGCCGGCCCACACCCCCCTGACGGTGCGCTACACCACCGACCCCGGCCTGCAGCTGGAATCCACCGGCCAGACCGTGCTGCACACCGACCAGGATGGCCTGGCCACAGACAGCCCCGCCCTGCACGCCCTCAGCGAAGGGGTGCACTACCTGCATGTCTTCATTCACCAGAACGACCAGCAGCAAACCACCTCCGTGCGGGTCGAGGTCGGGCAAGGCCAGGCGGCCGCCAAGCGGCATAAAAACACCCGGCAGGTGACCACGCCCGACGGGCAGAACCTGATCATCCTGCCCGCCGAATAAGCGTTGCCGCATCACTGAGCGCCGGCCAGTAGTCGACGAGCCAGAACGCGAAAGCCGCCGCCCAGCACAGCGCCGGGAGCAGATGCAGCGGCCCCGGCGGCCAGGGCATCCACCCCATCTCCGGCAACGCCCGCAGCAGGGCCGCCGCGGCGGCCAAAAGAAAAGCCAGCTTCGTCCGCCAATGAAGGCCGAGGCCCTGCCCCGTGTGGAAGCGCCCGGCGACGGCCAGCACGGCCAGTACGCCCAACCCAAGCCCGCCTATCAGCGCCAGATGCAAGGGGGCGACCTCTCCCCACGGCGCGCCCAGCCGCGCAGCACCGAGCAGGATCAGCCCCGCGCCGGCAAAGCCGCTGGCCGCCATCAGCACCATGATCTCCGCCCGGAAGAATTCGCGCCCGACAAAGCCTTCCGCCATGCGATCCATGAAGCCGGCGCCCGCCCCGATCCACAGGAAGCCGGTGACGGCGGGGGACAAGCCGGCCAGTTCGCCGGCCAATGCCAAGGCGACCAGGCCGGAGCCGAGATTGAGCCGCCCCGGATGCGGCCGGAAAGGCGTGGTCATCTCGGTGGGGTCGAGCACGACATTGGTGACCGGCACCGTGATGCGCGCCAGCGCGAGGCCGAGCAAGCCGAGGAAAACGAGGCCCGCGACGCGCAGCGCCGTCGAGGCAAGACCGGTGTCGCCCACCAGCATCGCCCATCTTGCCACGGCCCCGGCCAGACCCAGCGCGACAATCCATCCCATGAAAGACAGGACACGCGCGGTTCGATAGCGCCAGGAAATCCGGGCGAGAAAACAGACCAACGCCGAAATCCAGGCCAGGTCGGCCAGCGCCGAGAGCGGCAGCAACAGACTCGCGCCCAGCAGCCCGGCGAGGCGGCCGACGCCCCACAGCACAGCCAGCCCCCACAGCACGCGGCCGCGCGGCCGCGCCGAATTGGTCCACTCCGGCGCGGCCGTGGTCATGAAACCGATCAGCGCCGCCCCCCACGCGCCGAAGATCATCTCGTGGGCATGCCACAGCCCCGAGGGCACGGCCTGGGCAAAGGGCAGGTTGAACGACCATACCGCCACCCATAGGAAGGGCCAGAGCGCGGCATGAAGCGCCGCCAGCGGAAAAAAAATGCGGAAGCCTTCGTCCGCAAGCACGCGATGCAACGGAACCGTCACGGCCGCGTCCTTTCGTCGATCTCGTGGATATGGGCGAACAGCGGATCGCGCGTCAGGAACTGCTGCCGCAGCGCAAACCCCTCGTCCTCGCTCCTGGCGCCAGGGTCTCCGGCCACGCGCCGTTCCCCGGCTATGCCGCGCCCATCCTGGGCGAGCACGAGTATCCGGTGGCTGATGCGGATTGCCTCCAGGACATCATGGGTGATGAACAAGGCGCCAAACCGGCCGTTTGCCGCGGCGGCAATCACGAGATCCTGCATCCGCCGCTTCAGCGCCACGTCGAGCGCGGTAAACGGCTCATCGAAGTAGATGAAGTCCGGCTGATTGACCAAAGCGCGCGCAATCGCCGCACGCTGGCGCATGCCGCCCGAAAGCTCGACGGGAAATTTGTCCAGATCTTCGGGCAGCAGCCCCGCCTGGATCGCGGCGTTTTCCACCCGTTCGGCGCGGTCGCGGCGCGGCGCGCGCGCCAACCGCAAGGGAAAACCGATATTCCGCCCCACGGTTGCCCAATGCATCAGCCGTGGCTCCTGGAATACCATGGCATGGCGGGTATAGGCGCGCAGAACCCGGCCATCCGTCTGCTCGATCAAGCCGGCGGCAATATGGGCGATCGTAGACTTGCCCGAGCCGGACGGCCCCAAAAGAGAAACGATTTCGCCAGCCTCGATGTCGAGACTGATGCCGTCCAGGACGGTACGGCCGAAAAAGGCATGGCCGACCTTGCGCAAGGACAGCAGGCTCATCGCTTCACCCCCCAAGGCGAAGCGGCCTCGCGCCAGCGCTCCATCTCGGCCTTGATGGGGCGGATCAGCCCGTATTCCACGGCGATCAGCGCGATCACCGTGAGGCAGACCCAGGCCAGCGCGTCATCGATACTGAGCATGGAGCGGGCGCGGGCCAGCGCGCCGCCGACGCCGCCCGCATTGGCAAGGAGTTCCGCCATGACGGCAACCTTGAACGCTGTGCCCAGCGCGATGATCAGCACAGGCAGCAGATGCGTCGCAATCTGCCGCCAGGCGACGTGGGTGAAGCGGCGAACCGGGCCGGCGCCAAAAACCTGCGCCATGGCATCGAGCCCCCTGTCACGCGCCACGACCCCTTCCACCGCGCCCGCAAAAACCAGCGGCACGGCCGAGATCAGGATGGTGACGGCCACCGTGGTGTCGCCCGACCCGAACCAGATCATGGCCAGCACGATCCAGGCGATCGGCGGCACCCCCAGAAGCACGGTGAGGATCGGCTGGGTCAGCCGCAGGGTTGCCGGCGAGTAGCCCGCCGCGAGCCCCGCAATCCCGCCGACCACCGCGCAGGCGGCAAAACCCTGAAGTGCGCGCCAACTGGTCAGCAGCAGCAGGTCGCGCGCTGTACCGTCGGCGAGAAACCTGATCGCGGAGGACAGCGTGGCCAGCGGCGCCGGCAGGATGAAGTCGCCATAGGCTTCATGCCCGGCCTGCCAGAGGGCAGCAAGCAGACATAATCCCGCAAGCCCCGCCCAGCCCGACCAGAAAAACCGGCCGAGCCGCCCGCAGCGATCAAGCAGCGGCGCGATGATCCAGCCGGCACCCGAACCGATCATGGTCAGCCCAGCGCATAGAACCCGTCATCGGGCAATTTGCCCCCAATGATGCCCGCATCGCTTTCGGCCATCAGGGACAGCATCGCTTCGATTTCTGCCCGAACGGAACCGGCCCTGCGCGCCACCAGCGCCGAATGCGGAATGGAAGCGGCGAGAACCGGGGCCGGCAATTCAAGCGGGCCGGCCGCCTTTGCGGCGGCGGCGGCAGGATCGGCGATCACCGCCGCGGTCGCTTCGGCCAGGCGCGCGTGAAGCGGCGCGATCACGTCGGGCGCGGACTTGGAAAAACCCTTTGTCACCGCCAGCCCGGCCATCGGGGCCATCGCCCCGAGCCCCGTCTGCTCGCCCCATTCCTTCTGGATGTCGATCACCCGGGCAAAGCGGCGACCGGCCGTCTGGCCGCGCAGGATCGCCACCGTGGCGAAGGGCTCACTAAGCAGGGCGACTTCAATCTGGCCGGCCAGCAGGAGCTGCGCGGACTCGGCGGGCGTGCCGGTGGCCACGATTTCGACACTGTCGGACAGGCCCTGCTGCTTGAGCAGGGCGCGCAAGATCAGATCGGGCGTGTCGTTGACGAAATGCACGGCGATGCGCTTGCCCGCCAGATCGGACAACGCCGTGATACTGCCTTCCGCAGCGACCACATGGATCAGGCCGTCGGTCATCACGTTGACCAGCCGCAGCCCCATCCCCCGGTTATAGAGATTGGCAGCCACCTGCACGGGCACGACCGACAAGTCGATCTGGCCCGAAGTCAGCCCCGCGCGCAACTCATCGGGATTGCGCCACACCGTGAGCGAGACCTCCTGCGCCAGATCCGCCAGCGCGCCGGAAGCGACGGCATAGGCAAGCGTGACGGTAGGCGAGGCCGGCGGCCCGTAAAGCGCCAGCCGTGCGATGGGCCGGGCCCGCAGCACAGACGGCGCGGCAAGGCCAAGGGCAAGCCCCGCCGCGCCAACCAGGACAGAGCGACGATTCATGATGACACGGGACATAATGCTTCCTCGGGCATAGCGATTGGTTCTTGCAAATCGGCAGCCAACGGCGACCCAGGGACGAGACAATGGGGTTCCAGGCTGGACGGCAACGCAGACAGGGACAATGCAGGCAAGCCCTGATTTACTATAACATGAGTAAAAAACTCAGCTTTACCATTGCGAAGAAAAATCATTCCCAACAACACCGTCCGATGGCGATTCGGCAGGGCTGTCGGATGCTTTGGCCGCCCGGATGCTGGACGAACATGGATCACGCATAAGCAAAAACCCGCAAGACTTAAGGTCTATGCGGGTTTTATTGTGTGATGCCAAAAGGCATCGTACTGAATTAGACTTCTTAAAACTAAGAAGTGGTGCCCAGGAGAGGACTCGAACCTCCACACCTTGCGGCACATGGACCTGAACCATGCGCGTCTACCAATTCCGCCACCTGGGCACGGCATAACGTGTATGCTATTGCTTTCGCTGAAACCTTGCTGCTTTGTTTGCTGCGTTGTTCAGCGAAGACAGAACTATACAACACATTTTTTTTGGATGCAAATAGCCTTTGAAAAAGCGAACCAACAACGACAATAACCGTGACGCTTCTCCGGTGCAGACGACTGATCAGCCCGCTGATTTCGACCCGAATGTCCCCAGCCGCGAACAGGTGCTCGGCACACTGCGACAGGCAGGAAAACCCTTATCCCTCGAAGCCCTGGCCGATGCCACCCAGGCTTCCATCCCCTTGTCCACCGGCTTCGTCCGGCGCATCAAAGCCATGGAACGCGACGGCCAGGTGCGCTATAACGCCCAAGGAAGGTTGCAAATATGCAACAACACCGGCTTTATTGACGGCATGATCCAGGGCCATCGTGACGGCTTCGGCTTCCTGATCCCCGACGACGGCGGCCGCGATCTGTTTCTGTCGCCCCACGAAATGGCCAAAGTCCTGCACGGCGACCGCGTCCGGGTCAAACCCAACGGCGACTACCGGGGCCGCCCCGAAGCCGTGATCGTCGAAGTCCTCGAACGCCGCACGGTCAAGCTGGTCGGCCGCTTCCTGAAAGAACACGGCGCCTACGTGGTGGCCCCCGAAGACCAGCGCATCAAGCACGACATCCTGATCCCCGCGGCGGACACCGGGGGGGCCGAGCCCGGCCAGGTGGTCACCGTGCAGATCCTGCGCCAGCCCGCCAGCCACATCCAGCCCATGGGCCGGGTGATCGAAGTCCTGGGCGAAATCGACGACCCCGGCATGGAAATAGAAATCGCCGTGCGCAAATTCGATGTGCCGGTGGGCTTTTCCGACGCCACGCTGCGCCAGCTGAATTCGGTTCCCGACCACGTGCGCGCCGCCGAATACGCCGGGCGCATCGACCTGCGCGACATCCCCTTCATCACCATCGACGGCGAAGACGCCCGCGATTTCGACGATGCCGTCTTTTGCATGCCCGCCGACCTGGGCACGGCCAAGCGCGCCCGGCCCGGCTGGCGGCTGCTGGTGGCCATCGCCGACGTCAGCCATTACGTGCAACCGGGCAGCGCCCTGGATGAAGACGCCCTGGATCGCGGCACCAGCGTGTATTTTCCGCGCCGCGTCATCCCCATGCTGCCCGAGGCCCTGTCCAACGGCGTCTGCTCGCTCAACCCCGACACCGACCGGCTGGTCATGGTCTGCGACATGATGATCCCGGCCGGCGGCGTCAAGGCCGGCACGGTGGCGGCCTACCAGTTCTACGAAGCGGTCATCCATTCGCACGCCCGCACCACCTACACGGACATCTGGGCCGCCCTGCAGCAGCCCGACGGGCCGGCGGCGCAGGCCCTGGGCGGTCTCTACCCCCACGTGCAAACCGCCTACGAACTGTTCCAGTGCTTCGAGCAGGCCCGGCGCAAGCGCGGGGCCATCGACTTCGACACCGTCGAAACCCGCATCGTCTGCAACCCCCTGGGCCGCATCGAAAAAATCGAACCCTACACGCGCAACGACGCCCACAAGCTGATCGAAGAATGCATGCTGGCCGCCAACACCTGCGCGGCCGACTTCATCGTGCGCAACAAGCGCCAGGCCCTGTTCCGGGTACACGACGGCCCCACCCCGGAAAAACTCCAGGCGCTGCGCGAAGCCCTGCGCCTGCTGGGCCTGACGCTGGAAGGCGGCGACGACCCGCAGACCGCCGACTACGCCAAGCTGATCCTGGCCAGCCGCGCCCGGCCGGATTTCAACATCATCCAGACGCTGTGCCTGCGATCCATGCAGCAGGCCATCTACAGCCCCGAGCAAACCGGGCACTTCGGCCTGTCTTACGAACACTACGCCCATTTCACCTCGCCCATCCGGCGCTACCCGGATTTGCTGGTGCACCGCGTCATCCGCGGCATTCTGCGCAAACAACGCTACCTGCCCCCGGCGCTGCCCGGCGACCTGGCCGATCCCAGCCTGCCGGCCAAGGTTCTGGAACACGACCGCTGGGAATCCCTGGGCGCCTTGCTGTCCGCGCGCGAACGGCGCGCCGACGACGCCTCGCGCGATGTCCAGGCCTGGCTGAAATGCTGGTTCGTGCGCGAACACGTCGGCGAAGTCTTCAGCGGCCACATCACCGGGGTCACCAGCTTCGGCGTGTTCGTCACGCTGGATACGCTGTACGTGGAAGGCCTGGTGCATATCTCCGAACTGGGCGGCGATTACTACCAGTACAACGAAGCCCTCAACGAACTGCGCGGCGAACGATCCGGCTTCCGCTACCAATTGGGCGACGCCCTGCAGGTTCAGGTTTCCCGGGTCGATCTCGAAGCCCGCCGCATCGACTTCCGGCCCGTGCGCGGCGAAGACTACAAAACCCTGCAAGCCCACATCGAAGGCGACACCCGCGGCGACGCACCGCCCCGGGCCCACAAAAAAGCGGCCAGCGCCAAACCGGCGGCCTTGCGCGGCACCACGGCCCGGCAGCGCCGCGCCGAAGTCAAGCGCGCCGCCCGCACCCCGCCCGGCAAGCGGCGCGGCTAAACGGGGCCTGGAATCCCGCCGCCGGCCGCCGGCGCGGGCAAACGAAGCCTGGAATCCCGCTGGCCGCCGGCGCGGTCAAGCCAGGCCCAGAGCACCCGCCGGCGCCCGCCGCCCCGTCCAAGCCCCAAAAACTGGACGGGCCGGCCCGACAAAAGCGGGCAGCCGGGCTTCAGACACCCCTCGACCACCGTTCTACAATATGGCCTCGCCCGACGCGTCGATGGACACCCCGTCCAGCCACGCGCCACCGCCCATTTCACCGCACATCGCTAGGATCCCTCATGGCCTCCCAACACATTCTGGCCGGCTTTCACGCCGTGCAGGCTCGCCTGCGGCACGCGCCGGATTCCATCCGCGACGTCTATCTGGACACCAGCCGCCAGGACGCCCGGATGCAGCGCTGCATCCAGCAGCTGGAGTCCGCCGGCGTGCGCTGGCATGCGGCCGATGGCCGGCGTCTGGACGGTCTGGCCAAAGGGGTGCGCCACCAAGGCATCGTGGCCCTGGCCCAGGCCCGGCCGCTGGCCGTGACGGTGGACGAAGTCCTGGACGTCCTGGAAGACCGCCGGGAACCCGCCCTGCTGCTGGTGCTGGACGGCGTCACCGACCCCCACAACCTGGGGGCCTGCCTGCGCACGGCCGACGCGGCCGGGGTACACGCCGTCATCGCCCCCAAAGACCGCGCCGTCGGCCTGAACACCACCGTGCGGCGCGTGGCCTGCGGGGCGGCGGATACCGTGCCGTACCTCATGGTCACCAACCTGGCCCGCACCCTGCGGGCGCTGCGCGAACGCGACATCTGGCTGGTGGGCACGGACGACGGCGCCGACCACAGCCTGCACCAGGTGGACGCCCGCCGCGCCCTGGCCTGGGTGATGGGGGCCGAGGGCGAAGGCATGCGCCGCCTGACACGGGAAACCTGCGACGAGCGCGTTTCCATCCCCATGCTGGGCTCGGTCGAAAGCCTGAACGTCAGCGTCGCCAGCGCCGTCTGCCTGTACGAGACCGTGCGCCAGCGCGGCGCCGCCTGACCCCGCGCCCGCCGCAGACGCCACATAAGCTTATGCGCGGGCAAAAACACCCCGGGTGCATAATTCCACTTTTCCTTCGACTTCGACTCCGCCACCGCCATGTCCGACTCCGGCTTCACCACGCAGACCGTGCATTTCGGCCACCGCAGCGACACCACCCATGGTGCCGTGCACGCGCCGATCCACCCGTCCACCGAATACACTTACCACGACGCCCACGAACTGGCCGCCGTGTTCCAGAACCGCAAAAAAGGCTACACCTACGCGCGCACGGGCACGCCCACCACGGCGGCCCTGGAAGCCCAGGTCAACGCCATGGAAGGCGGCAACGGCACCCTGGCCTTCGCCACCGGCATGGCGGCCCTCAACGCCATCTTCTTCGCCCTGCTGCGCCAAGGCGACCACCTGATCGCCAGCAAATACATCTTCGGCAACACCAACAGCCTGCTGATGACGCTGGAAAACTTCGGGGTCGAACTGACCCTGGTGGACGCCACGGACGCCGCCCAGGTCGCGGCCGCCCTGCGGCCCAATACGCGCATGGTCTTCGTCGAGACCATCGCCAATCCCGGCACCCAGGTGGCCGACCTGAAAGCCATCGGCGACTTCTGTCAGGCGCACCGGCTGGTCTACGTGGTGGACAGCACTCTGTCCTCGCCCTACCTGCGCCCGGGGCGCGATTTCGGGGCCTCCCTGGTGGTCAACTCCCTGTCCAAGCACATCGGGGGCCACGGCAACGCCCTGGGCGGGGCGATCACCCAGACCGGCCTGTACGACTGGTCGGACTTCCCCCACATCTACGAGCAATACCGCAAAGACGACGCCCACACCTGGGGGCTGCTGCAAATCAAGAAAAAAGGCCTGCGCGACATGGGCGGCACCTTGTCGTCCGACATCGCGCACCGCCTGGCCGCCGGCGCCGAGACCCTGGCCCTGCGCATGGACCGCATCTGCGGCAACGCCCTGGCACTGGCGAAATTCCTGGAAACCCAGCCCCAGGTCGTCCGGGTTCAGTATCCCGGCCTGGCCAGCCACCCGCAGCACCAGCGCGCCACCGACTTCTTCGGCACGCGCTACGGCGGCCTGCTGGGCGTGGTGCTGCAGCCCGAAGTGGACGTCTTCGCATGCCTGAACCGCCTGCGCGTGGCCGCCCTGGCGACCCACCTGGGCGACAACCGCACCCTGATCCTGCCGGCGGCGCACACCATTTACTTTGAAATGGGCCCGGAGCGCCGCGCCCAGATGGGCATTCCCGACGGATTCCTGCGGATTTCCGTCGGCATCGAAGACGAAATCGACCTGCTGCAGGACTTCGCCAACGCGCTGGCAAGCCGCTGAAACCAGCCCTTGAAAAGCCATTTGATAAAACCAGAAGCATCAGGAAACATGCGGGTCTCCAGCGTTTTCCTCTTGACACTGGGGGCGATTCAAAGGCTTAATACGGCTTAACCACCAAACGACAATAACCTTCAGGGGTACTTTTTAATGAACAAAACCGAGCTGATCGAGCATATCTCCTCCAAGACCGATCTCTCCAAGGCCGACGTGGGTCGCGCCCTGGAAGCCTTTGTCGGTGCCGTCAAAACCACCCTGAAGAAAAAGGGTTCGGTCACCCTGGTCGGCTTCGGCACCTTTGCCGTCACCGAACGCGCCGCCCGCACCGGCCGCAATCCGCGCACCGGCGAAGCCATCAAGATCAAAAAAGCGCGTGTGCCGAAATTCCGCCCGGGCAAGGCCCTGAAAGACGCCGTCAACTGATCATCCGCCACGGCGGGCGTTTGCACCAGGCCACCTTCGCGGTGGCTTTTCCATGCGCGGCCGGCCCGGCAACGGCAAGCCGGCATGTTTGCCCTATCCACATGGCCCCGATATAATTGCGCCCTTGACCCGCAGACAGGCGGCTGATCGGGGGTGCTTAGCTCAGTTGGTAGAGCGGCGCCTTTACACGGCGTAGGTCGGGGGTTCGAACCCCTCAGCACCCACCACCTCCCGGCATGACCCACCCATCCCCCCCTCCCGGTGCCCTGCGTTGCGGCCTGGATGCGCTGTCCCGGTTCGACGACATCATCGACGTGCGCACCCCGGCGGAATTCGCCGACGACCATATCCCGGGCGCCCTCAACGCCCCCGTGCTCAGTAACGAAGAACGCGTCGTCATCGGCACGCTGTACGCGCAGGAATCCCCCTTCAAGGCCACCCGTCTGGGCGCGGCCCTGGTGGCCCGGCACATTGCCGAACACCTGGACACCCTGTTCGCCGACCGGCCGCAAAGCTGGCGGCCCCTGATCTACTGCTGGCGCGGGGGCAAACGCTCCGGCGCCATGACCACCTGGTTCAACCTGATCGGCTGGCGCGCCCGCCAACTGGACGGCGGCTACAAAACCTGGCGCCGCCATGTGATCGACCAATTGGCCCTGCGCCCGGCGCAGCTGCGCTACATCGTGCTGGCCGGCCCCACCGGATCCGGCAAGACCCGCCTGCTGCAGGCCCTGGCGCGGGCGGGCGCGCAGACCCTGGATCTGGAAGGCCTGGCGCGCCATCGCGGCTCACTGCTGGGGGCGCTGCCCGGCCAGCCCCAGCCCAGCCAGCGCGGCTTCGAATCCGCCCTGCTGCGGGCGCTGGACGCCCTGGATCCCGCCCGTCCGGTCTTCGTCGAAGCCGAAAGCCGGCGCATCGGCCAGATCAGCCTGCCCGACAGCCTGCTGCACGGCATGCATGGCGGCCAATGCGTGCGCGTGCAGGCCGAACTGCCGCAGCGTATCGGCTTCCTGTTGCAGGACTATGCCCATCTGTTCCAAGCGCCGGCGGTCTTCAAGCAGACCCTGGCGCGGCTGGTGGGCCTGCACAGCCGCCAGACAATCCGGGATTGGCAAACCCTGATCGACCAGGGCCGCCACGCCGAACTGTTCGCCGCCCTGGTGCAAGACCACTACGACCCGGCCTATCGCCGCAGCAGCCAGGGGCATTACGCCGGCCTGGCCCAGGCGCCGGTCTTCGCCTTCGACCCCACGGCCAGCGACGGGCCGGCGCAGGCGGCGCGGCTGTTGACCCAACTACGCCTTCGGAGCACCCCATGACCCGCACACCCGCCACGTCCGCCACCGCCACACCCGACACGACCGACACTGCCACGCCCGGCGATACGGCCAGCCCCCGGCTGACCGCCCTGTCCCACGGCGGTGGCTGCGGCTGCAAGATCGCGCCGGATATCCTGGCCAAGCTGATGCGCAACGCGCTGCCGTCCGGGCCGTTTCCCCAACTGATGGTCGGCACCCGGACCGCGGACGACGCGGCGGTCTATCGCCTGAACGACGACCAGGCCCTGATCGCCACCACCGACTTCTTCATGCCCATCGTGGACGACCCCTACGATTTCGGCCGCATCGCCGCCACCAATGCGCTATCGGATGTCTACGCCATGGGCGGACGCCCCATCATGGCCCTGGCCCTGGTGGGCATGCCGCTCAAAACCCTGCCGCACGACACCATTGCCGCCATTCTGGCGGGCGGGGCATCCGTGTGTCAGGCCGCCGGCATTCCCATCGCCGGGGGGCATTCCATTGATTCGGTCGAACCCATTTACGGGCTGGCCGTCATGGGGCTGGCCCACCCGGATCAGATCAAGCGCAACGACCAGGCCCGGGCGGGCGATGCCCTGATCCTCAGCAAGCCCCTGGGCGTGGGCGTGCTGTCGGCCGCCCTGAAGAAAAACCGCCTGGACGCCGCGGGCTACCAGGCCTTGATCGACAGCACCACCCGCCTGAACACGCCCGGCACGCAGCTGGCCGCGCTGCCCGCCGTGCACGCCCTCACCGACGTCACGGGCTTTGGCCTGCTGGGCCACACGCTGGAAATGTGCCGGGGCGCCGGCCTGCGGGCCAAGATCGACTACGCCGCCCTGCCCTGGCTGGCCGCCGCCCCCGCCCTGGTTCGAGAAGGCATCCAGACCGGGGCGTCCGCCCGCAACTGGCATGCCTGCCAGGCCAATATCGCGCTGGACGCCGGCCTGCCGCCCGAAGCGCAGGCCCTGCTGACCGACCCGCAGACCTCCGGCGGGCTGCTGATTGCCTGCCACCCCGACGCCGCCGACGCCATCCTGGCCCTGCTGCGGGCGGAAGGCTTCCCGCACACCGCCCGCATCGGCCGGATGCAGGCAGGCGAGCCCGGGATTCAGGTATCCTGAAACGCATTCGGCACCGCTCAAAGGATCGCTCATGGCCACACCGCTGTTCATCGCCCGCAATACCGACTTCGAAGCCACCCTCCTGCCGCAGATGGCCAATCGCCATGGCTGCATCACCGGGGCCACCGGCACAGGCAAAACCGTCACCCTGCAGGTGCTGGCCGAAGCCTTTTCGCGCATCGGCACCCCGGTATTCATGGCCGACGTCAAGGGCGATCTCAGCGGCATCTCCCAGGCCGCCCAGCCTTCCGACAAACTGGGCCAGCGCCTGCGCAAGCTGGGCCTGCCCGAACCCGCCTGGGGGGCCTGCCCCGCCACCTTCTGGGATATTTTCGGCCAGCAGGGCCATCCCATCCGAGCCACGGTCTCCGACCTGGGCCCCCTGCTGCTGGCCCGCATGCTGGATCTCAACGACACCCAGGAAGGGGTTCTGAACATCGTGTTCCGGGTGGCCGACGACGAAGGTCTGCTGGTGCTGGATCTGAAAGACCTGCGCAGCATGCTGCAATATCTGGGCGAGCACCTGGCCGAACTACGCACCCGCTACGGCCAGGTATCGCCGGCCTCCATCGGGGCCATCCAGCGCAGCCTGCTGCGCCTGGAAAACGAAGGCGCCGAACAATTCTTCGGCGAACCCATGCTGGACGTCTTCGACTGGATGCGCACGGACGCCCAGGGACGCGGCATGGTCAATATCCTGGCGGCCGACCGCCTGATGCAATCCCCCCGCCTATATGGCGTCTTCCTGCTGTGGATGCTGGCCGACCTCTACGAACGCCTGCCCGAGGCCGGCGATCTCGACCAGCCCAAGCTCGTCTTTTTCTTCGACGAAGCCCACCTGCTGTTCAAGGACGCCCCCAAGGCCCTGCTGGAAAAAATCGAGCAGGTCGTGCGCCTGATCCGATCCAAAGGCGTGGGGGTGTACTTCATCACGCAAAACCCCGGCGACATCCCCGACACGATCCTGGGACAGTTGGGCCACCGCGTGCAGCATGCCCTGCGCGCCTTCACCCCGCGCGACCAGAAAGCCGTGCGCACCGCGGCCCAGACCATGCGCCCCAGCCCCGGGCTGGACATCGAAGCGGCCATCACCGAACTGGCCGTGGGCGAAGCCCTGGTGTCCTTGCTGGATGCCAAGGGCCAACCCAGCCCGACCCAGCGCGTCTGGCTGGCGGCCCCCGGCAGCCGCATCGGTCCGGCCACACCCGCCGAACGCCAAGCCACGCGGGCCGCATCCCTGCTGGGCGGCAAATACGACCAGCCGCTGGACCGCGAATCGGCCTACGAAATCCTGCAGCGGCGGGCCTCGGCCGCCGCCCAGCCCCCCGCCGAGGGCGGGAACGGGATCGGCGGCGCCGGCGGCATCTTGAGCGATTTCCTGTTCGGCTCCACCGGCCCCAGAGGCGGCCGGCGCGACGGCGTGGTGCAATCCGTCGCCAAAAGCATGGTGCGCAACGCCGCCAACCGGCTGGTGCGCGGCCTGCTGGGATCCCTGACGGGCCGCCGCTAAAGCCCGCGCATGCCGCCGCGCCTGCCGCCGGCCCTGGCCTACCAGGCGGCGCTCTATCGCATCGACGCCACCCCGGCCCTGCTGCTGCGCATCGGCCAGCATCACCCGGCCCTGGCCGCGCTGCACCGGCAATACCACAGCCGCCACAGCCTGATCCTGACCGCCTGCAACCCGCGCAGCCGCCTGCTGCGGCCCGCCGCCAACCGGCGGCGGACCCAGGCCCTGCGGCACGCGTTGGCGCAGCTGGATCGCCCCTGGCTGCCGGCCTGCGGCCTGGATCCCACACGGATCTGGCCGGACGAGCCGGGCTTCTGGATACCCGGCCTGCCTCTGGCCCAAGGGCTGGGACTGGCCCGGCGCTTCCGGCAAAACGCCATCGTCTGGTGCCCGGACGGCCAGGCCGCGCAACTCGTCTGGATCCCGGCGGCCGCCCCCGCCGCCGCCGGCCTCTGCTAAGGTATGGCTTTGGATACGCACAGGATGCCACCGCCATGCCTCGTTTGTTCACGCGCCACACGGCTTTTCATCTCGTCATCGGCCTGACCGTCTTGTGCGCCTTGCTGGCGCTGTGGATCAACGCCGCCTGGTGGCTGCCTTGCCTGCTGTTCCTGGCTTTGTCCGCGCTGGGGGTCTACGACCTCAGCCAGACCCGCCACGCCATCCGCCGCAACTATCCCGTCATCGGCAACCTGCGGTTCCTGTTCGAATACGTGCGCCCGGAAGTCCGCCAATATTTTTTCGAGGACGACACCCTCAAGCTGCCGTTCTCCCGGGTCGACCGCTCCCTGGTCTACCAGCGGGCCAAGCAGCAGATGGATCAACGCCCCTTCGGCACCCAGGGCGATGTCTACGACAAAAGCTATCAGTGGATCAACCACGCCATGGTGCCCACGCACATCCCCGACACAGATTTCCGCATCACGGTGGGCGGCCCGGACTGTACCCGGCCCGTCGATCTGTCCGTCTTCAATATTTCCGCCATGAGCTTCGGCGCCCTGTCGGCCAATGCCGTGCGCGCCCTGAACAAAGGCGCGGCCCTGGGCCATTTCGCCCACGACACCGGCGAGGGCGGGGTCAGCGCCTACCACCTGGAACACGGCGGCGACCTCATCTGGAACATCGGCTCGGGCTACTTCGGCTGCCGCCACCCCGACGGCAGCTTTTCCCCCGAACGCTTTGCCGACATGGCCACCCGGGACAACATCCGCATGATCGAGATCAAGCTGTCCCAGGGGGCCAAGCCCGGCCACGGCGGCGTGCTGCCCGCGCCCAAGGTCACCCCCGAAATCGCGGCCGCCCGCGGGGTGCCGGCCGGACAGGACTGCATCTCGCCCGCCAGCCACAGCGCCTTCGGCACCCCCATCGGGTTGATGCATTTCATTGCGCAGCTGCGTCAGCTCTCCGGCGGCAAGCCCGTGGGCTTCAAGCTGTGCATCGGCCACCCCTGGGAATGGTTCGCCATCGCCAAGGCCATGCTAGCCACGGGCATCACGCCCGACTTCATCGTGGTCGACGGCGCCGAAGGCGGCACGGGGGCGGCGCCCATCGAATTCGTCGACCACGTCGGCACGCCGCTGCGCGAGGGCCTGCGCCTGGTGCACAACACCCTGGTCGGCATCGGCCTACGCGAACAGATCCGCCTGGGGGCTTCGGGCAAAGTCATCAGCGCCTTCGACATGGCGCACATCATGTCGCTGGGGGCCGACTGGTGCAACAGCGCCCGGGCCTACATGTTCGCCATCGGCTGTATCCAGGCCCAGGTCTGCCACACGGGGCGCTGCCCCACCGGCGTCACCACCCAGGATCCCGAACGCCAGAAAGCGCTGGTCGTCGCGGACAAATCCGTGCGGGTGGCCAACTACCATGCCAATACCCTGAAGGCCCTGGGCGAACTGCTGGGCGCCGCCGGCCTGCGGCATCCCGCCGACCTGCGCCCGCATCACATCGCCCGGCGCCTGGCCAACGGCGAAGTCCGCGTGCTCTCGGCCCTGTACCCCGACCTGCAAAAAGGCGAGCTGCTGGAAGGCAAATTCCGCAATACGATTTTCCGCACCGCCTGGCCCATGGCCCAGGCCGAATCCTTCGAACCGCTCTACAGCCTCAGCGCGGCGCTGTCCGGCCATGCCGACCAAAGCATCCCCGACACCCCGGCCGCGGCCCAAGGGTGAACCGCAAGCGCCCGCCCACCGCCCCGGGCGGCCGTCAAGGTCTTCTTGACACCGATCCCGGGCATCATGCAAGATCATTGGATTAACCGCTTCACACGACACCCATGGCCACCCGCTTCAATCGGTTCTACGCCACCGAACTTGCCCACCTGCGCACCCATTCGCTGGAATTCGCCCAGGCCAACCCCGCAGTGGCCCCCATGCTGGGATCGGTCTCCACCGACCCCGACGTCGAGCGCCTGCTCGAAGGCGTCGCCTTTTTAAACGGCCTGACCCGGCAAAAGCTGGACGATGAATTTCCTGAAATCGTCCAGGAACTGGCCAGCGTCCTGGTGCCGCAGTTTTTGCGGCCCTTGCCCGCCACCTCGATGGTAGCCTTCAGCCCCAAGGCGCAGATCAACGAAACCGCCCTGATCCAGGCCGGCACCGAAATCGGCGCCACGCCGCTGGAAGACATCTCCTGCCGCTTTCGCACCACCGCCGACCTCCTGGTCTCGCCCATCACCCTCGAATCCGCCAGCACCGAAAAATCCCCGGACGGCAGCCACATCCTGCAACTCCAGTTCAACGCCCCCGGGCCCGACGACACGCCCGCTTTCCCGTCGCAGCTGCGGCTGTTTCTGGCCGACGACCCCGTCGAAGCCGCCAACCTGTTCATGCTGCTCAACAGCCAGGTGCAAAGCATCCGCCTGCGCGACCAGGCCGGGCATTCGGTGCTGCTGTCCACGCAGCTGCAAACGCCGGGCTTCGAAGAACCTCTGCTGCCCTACCCCGACAACGCGTTCCCGGCCTTCAGCTGGATGCAAGAATTGCTGTTCATGCCGCAGAAATTCCTGTTCCTCGACTTTTCCGATCTGCAAAAAGGCAACGGCGTGCTGCAAGGCAGCCGGTTCCGCATCGAAATCTTCCTGCGCAGGACCAGCCACAACGTCCCCGGCATCAGCACGCGCAGCTTCGCCCTGCACGTCACCCCCGTGGTCAACCTGTTCAGCACCGAGGCCGAGCCCATCAAGCTGGATCACGAGCTTTCCGAATACCTCATCCTGCCGCACGGCACCCAGCGCCAGCACCACCAAATCTACTCGATCGACGCCGTCAGCGGCTACCTGCAGGGGGGCGCACTGCCGCGCAGCTATGTGCCCTTTTCCCTGCTGTCGCACACGCGCCAGCAGGCGCAGGCCAGCTACCGCACGTCCATCCGCCCCGCCATCGTGGGCAGCACCATCGACACCTACCTGTCCGTGGTCTACGACCAGGACGAAGCCCCCGCCAACGAAACCCTGTCCATCAACCTGACCTGCACCAACCGCACCTTGCCGGAGCGCCTCAAGCTGGGGGACATCTCACGCCCCACCAGTTCGTCGCCCGAACGCTTCACGTTTCGCAACATCACGCCCATCACCGCCGCGATCGACCCGCCGCACGGCGAAAAACTGCTCTGGGACGTAATCAGCCACACGACGCTGAACCTGCTGTCCCTGTCCAGCATCACCAACCTGCGCGCCATCCTGCACCTGTACAACTCGACCTGCTCGCACGACAACAGCGTGCGCAGCGCCAACGACCGCCAGATCGAGGGCCTGCAAAGCCTGACGGTCACCCCCGAATCCCGCCTGGTGCGCGGCAGCCTGATGCAAGGCCAGCACATCGTGCTCAGTTGCGACGAGAAAAACTGGCCGGGGGCGGGCACGCTGTACCTGTGGGGCTGCGTGCTGGATCGCTTCCTGGCCAGCTACATCAGCATCAATGCCTACACGCGCTTTGAAATCCAAGACAAAAACACCGGGACACGATTCACATGGCCGATCCGCTTGGGACTAAAAACAGTGCTCTGAAAAACCGGCTGCTCACGCAGGGCGAACGGTTTTCCTTTACACAGGCCTACCGGCTGCTGCGCCTGCTGCCGCACCCCCAAAACAGCCCCGAGCCCGACGTCCGGGTACGGCCCCACCTGAGCCTGGATTTCCCCGGCACCGACCTCAGCAACATCCAGGAATCCGCGCCCGGCCAATACCGCCTGACCGCCAACTTCCTCGGGCTGTACGGGGTGACCTCGCCCCTGCCCAACTTCTACACCGAAGACCTGCTCGACGAGCGCCACGAAGGCCACCACAGCAACCGCGACTTCCTGGACATCATCAGCCAGACGCTGTACCCGCTTTTTTTCCGCGCCTGGCTGAAATCACGCGCGCACATGCGCATCAAGGAATTCGGCGATGACCGGCTGCTGGAAATCTTCCATACTTTCGTGGGGATATGCCGGCCGCTCAAATACCTGGATCGTCCCGGCGTCGCCCACCTGCTGCGTTTTGCCGGGCTGTTCAGCCAATATCCCCGATCCGCCATGGGCCTGCAGACCATCGTGGCGGCGCTGTACCCGGACACCCAGGTCGAAATCATCCAGCAGGACATCCGCAAGCGCCCCATCCCGCCCGCCCAGCAGATGGCCCTGGGCCGGCAAAACTGCGTCCTGGGCGGCGACGCCCACCTGGGCAGCGAAATCCGCTGCCGCACCGGCAACCTGACCCTGCGCATCAACCAGATCGGCGAAGCCTTGTTCGCCCGCCTGCTGCCGGGCGGCGCCGCCTTCAAAGAACTGCAGTTCCTGGTGCGCTACTACCTGGTGACGCCCCTGCACATCCGACTCGAACTCCGGCCCGCCCCCGATGTGGTCGGCCCCCTGCACCTGGGCGTCCAGGCCTGGGGCGCCCTGGGCCGCAACAGCTGGCTGCCCGCCCAGGGTAAACATCCTTACCAGGCCCTGGTACTGACGCTTTAACTAAAAAGCGCTGTGGTTTGGGGCTGGAGGCAAGGCGCAGACGGCCCCAAACCACAGACGCACGCGGCGCGAGGACTTGTTCAGAGGATTCTTAACGATTCAAGCATCAAGGGAACCAATCCTCCGCGGGATAATCCAATACCTATCCTGCCCGATCCACGAGATGCGCCAAACGACGGAAAACCGGCAGGCGCTTGCTTCATGTCCAGTCTGATGTAAGCTGTTAATAGAGACCGCACGATAAGAGACCACCATGGCCATCGCCGACAAAGAACTGCTCTTCACCTTCGAGCTCGCCCCTTTTGATGCCTCGTTCCAGGTTATCCGGCTGGAAGGCCGCGAAGCCATCTCCGAACCCTTCGAGTTCCAGCTGATCCTGGTCAGCGACCAAGCCGACATCGACCTGGACGCCGCCCTGCAGGCCTCGGCCACGCTCAAGCTGCGGTCACGCGACCAATCCCGATCCGTGCCCTACCACGGCATGCTGGCCAGCATCCAGCAACTGGGCTACGTGGATCAATATTATTTCTACCAGGCCCGCCTGGTGCCCCGGTTCTGGAAGGCCGGGCTCAATCGCCTGAACGAAGTCTATCTCAACGAGCAAACCCTGCCCGATCTGATCACCCAGGTTCTCGAACGCAACAACCTGCGCGGGCCCGACGTGCGCCTGCTGCTGAAAAACCCGGCCGTCTACCGGCCCCGCAGCTTCACCTGCCAATACCAAGAAAGCGACCTCAATTTTCTATCGCGCTGGATGGAACAAGAAGGCCTGTACTACTATTTCGACCACAGCGGCACCACGGGCGAAGTCCTCACCATCCTGGATCACCGGCAGGCCCAGCCGGCCGATGCCGTCACCCTGCGCTACACCCCCCCCGAAAACGTCCAGACCGACCGCCAGGACAGCTGCGTCACGGCGTTCAGCTGCCGCAAGACCCAGCTGCCCAGCGCGGCGCTGGTGCAGGATTTCAACTACCGCAAGGCCAGCCTGGGGGACTCCATCCGCCACGAAAGCGCCATTCCCCAGGGTGCCCAGGGCCGCTACATGCTCTATGGCCAAAACCTGCGCACCGAGGACGACGCCCAGCGCCTGGCCGCCGTCTGCGCCGAGGGCTTCAACGCCCAGGGCACGGTCTACCTGGGCGAAGCCCCCGCCGTGGGGGTGCGCAGCGGCTATTTCCTGGACGTCACCCATCATTTCCGCGACAGCGTCAACGCCCGCTACCTAGTCACCCAGGTGCAGCATCAGGGGTCGCAGGCGGGCGTCGTGCTGGCCGGCCAGAACACGGCCTATAACCAGGGCGAACGCGGCTCCGCCTACCACTGCCAGTTCCAGGCCATCCCCGCCGACCTGCAATACCGCGCCCCGCGCAGCACGCCGCGCCCGGTCATCAGCGGCGTCATCAGCGCCATCGTCGATGCCGAAGGCAACGGCAAACTGGCCGAAATCAACGAATACGGCCAATACAAAGTGCAGCTGCCCTACGATTATTCCGACAAGCCGCTCAATAAAGGCTCGTCCTGGCTGCGCATGGCCACGCCCTACGCCGGCAAATTCGAAGGCATGCACTTCCCCCTGCTGCGCGGCACCGAAGTCCTGCTGGCGTTCAACCAGGGCGACCCCGACCAGCCCGTCATCCTGGGGGCGGTGCCCAATTCCGAACACCAAAGCATTGTGCGCAACGTCAACTCCACCAGCAACGCCGTGCGCACCGTCGGGGGCAACTTCATGAACATGTCCGACCAGCCCGGGCGGGAATTCGTCGGCGTGTATTCACCGGTCAAAAGCTCCATGTTCTATATCGGCACCCTGCCCCAGGCGGGTTCCCAAGAACAAGCCCCGTCGCCGGCCAGCGATCCTGTCTCGATCCTGTCTTCTCTGTAAACCCCGCCGGCAATCACTCCAGGAGACCCCATGGCAGACGGCTCAGACACTGAAACCGGCATCGTAGAACACACGAACGGCCAGAAATTCACTTGGTACGGAACGGGCGAATCAAAAATCGTCGCCAACGCCGATTTCGTCATGACCTACGGGGTCAAGAACGACATCACGCTGGGGGTTTCCAACGGGTTCACGGCGGCCGTCAGGTCCGAAATCAGCATCGGGGCCACCCTGGCCGCCGGGCTTTCCACCGAATTCGGCTTCAAGCACGAACACGAAATGACCGAATCCAAGGGGAAATCCGTTCATACCCTGGATAAGCACGTGCTGACCGTGGGGGGCGACATCCCCCACGACACCATGACCAAAACCGTGCGCGGCGCGGCCCTGGTGCTGATTCTTGCCCAGGCGGCCATCCTGGCCACGGGCGCCGCCACCACCATCGCCCAAGCCACTTACGACCAGCAGCAACGCAAAAAACAGCAAAATTCCGCCAATGAAAAGGTAGACGCCGCCAACGCCCAGTTGGCGGCCGCTAAAAAGCAACTCGAAAACGCCAGCACCCCCGAAGAAAAAGAAAAAGCCGAAGACGCCATGAAAGCGGCCCTGAAAGCCGCCGTCGACGCCCAAAAGGCCGTCGACGAAGCCAACAAAAACGTTTCCGAGCACGAACTCACGTATAGCCAGACCATGGAAGACAATATTCCAGGCTATATTTTTTCCGCCTTGACCCTGTGCGTCAACGCCATCACCGTCCTGGGCGCGATTACCCACATCCTGTACAAAAAAATCAAGAAAATCCAATACGGCAACGCGCCCACCGCCGTGCTGTCGCTCGATAAGCTGCCGGCGGCCTTCCTCGGCATTTGTCCCTCAACCGGAACCGGATCCATGGGCCTGGCCATGAACAACACGGGACTCAGCCTGATCGCCTCGGACAAAAACCTGAAATACGCCAAAGTCCCCGGCACGGACAGCCAAACCAGCTTCGATCAAGCCCCGGACGCCTATGGCACGCCGGGCGCGCGCATCCGCCTGAACGCGTCCGGCCCGATCGAAACCTGGGCCAGCGACCAATACACCTTTCTGGGCGGCGCCAATTCCCAGTACGCCATGTCCCATCAGCTACAGGCCACCAACGCCAAAGGCGTCCCCACGGCCAACAACTGGCTGAAACTCGGCGTCCAGGGGACAAGCATCCGCGCAGACTCGGATACGCTGCTGCAAGTCTGCGTGGGCGATGGCATCTCCGCCCAGAAAAAAGACAGCTTCCTGAAGCTGGCAGCCAGCAGCGCCAGCGTGGGCCTGGGGGGCAACAAAATCAATATCCAAAATGGCCAAATCGAAATCACCTTCGGCGGCAACACCATTAAGATGGATACCACCGGCATCCATCTGGGCAACGGCATTGATATTCTCAGCCCCACCGCCCCAACCGGGGTCTGTTCCACACTGACCGCCTTGCAAGCCGATCTGGTCAACGTCACGACCGCACAAACCCAGGATCAAACCGAAGTCAAACTTCAGGCCACCAAGCTGGAGGCCCTCAACGACGCCATGCAAACCATGAACCTGGCCCTGCTGGAAACCCGCGCCATGGTCGAATCCGCCACCGAAACCGCCAACTCCGCCTCATGACGCCCATTCTTCCGTCCTTTCGCGCTTTCTTGCCCCCTGGGGCCGAACTCATCCAGCGCAGCCTGCGCCTCGGCGGCGGCCAGCAGGCCATGTCCCTGGGGGTGGTCGTGCCGTTTTCCCTGCACCCCCCCGGGGCGTCAGCGGCCCCGTGGTCGGGCAGCCTATGGGACGCCGTGGGCCAGGCCCTGGGCAAGACCGCCACCCTGGACGAAGCCTGGCCCAAGCTGCGCGGCGAACTCCTGGCCGCAGGCACCTGCCATCCCCCGGCGGGCCACCATCAGTGGCCGGTCTCCGCCCACATCACCGCGGGCGCCATCGACAAACGCCTGGCCATCGACCAGGATCACGTCCAGGTCAGCGGCTTCGCCCCCCTGGCTCCCGACCATCCCGCCCGGCAGGCCTATGCCGGGGCGCACGACCCGGCCTGGCTCAAGGCCCGCTGGCCGCACCACGCCCTCGACACCGACCCGCTGTTTTTCCAGCAAGCCCCCAAAGACCAGTGGCTGGATCGTTTCTGGACGGGCGGCGACACCATTTTGATTCGCAATATGCACCCCCGGCATCCCGATCTGGCCGGGCGCGTGCCGCAAGACCGCATCCGCTGTTTTACCCACCAGACCCTGCCGGATGGCAACCCCAGCTTCAAAGAACTGGACACCCACCTGGATACCCTGTGGCTCTTGCCCGAAGTGCAGCTGGGCCTGGCCATTTACCGCGCCCTGTGTCCGATCCACACCTCGGACGGCCGCGACATCAACGCCCTGCTGGCCGAAACCGAAACCCCCGACCCCCCCCCCCAGTCGCTGGATCACTACATCCAGCGCTGCATCCAGCAGATGTCCGGGCAAGTCACCCCGCCAGCCGCCGCCAAGCAGCTGCAAACCGAAGCCGAACAGCTTTCCAGCCAGCAACTGCTGGCCAAGGTTCTGCAGCAAAAAGACAGCTTCCAGGCGATCCTGCGGGCCGAAGGCGTCGATGATGAAACCATCATCGCGCAAATGCTGGCCCACCCGCAAACACGCCAGTTCGCCCAGGCCATCCAGCAGCGCAACGGCAGCATCGGCGGGTTTTTCGCCGAAATCGAAGGGCTGCTTAAAACGTTCGATGACGCCGAACAAAAACAACTGCAACACCTGGCGCAGCAGTTCAATCCGCCCGCGCGCTCCTTGGCGTCCGTCATGCCTCCCGCCCTGATCACGGCCCAATACGCCCCGCAGTTTCCCCCCGCGCCAGCCGAACCCGACCCGGCCTTGCACGATCCCACGCGGGCCATTCAACACCGTCTGCAAGTGCAGACCCTTTACGCTCAGGGCCGCCCCTGCGGCGGGCTGGATCTCAGCGGCGCCAACCTGGCGGGCCTGGATCTGGCCGGGGCGGATTTTTCCGCGTCCATCCTGTCCGGGGCCAATCTGGCCGGGGCCAGGCTGCAAGGGGCCAACTTCAGCCAAGCCATTTTGCAGGGCGCCCGTCTGGACGCCGCCGACCTGTCCGGCTGCCAGCTGACGCAAGCCACCCTGGATCAGGCCAGCCTGGCCGGGGCCAACCTGAAGGGCGCCAACCTGGATGGCAGCAACTGCCACGGGGCCAACTTCGCCGGGGCGGATCTGACCGGGGTCAGCCTGCAGGGCGCCGGGCTGTCCAAAGCCTGGCTGCAACAAATCCAGGCCCCCCAGCTGCAGGCCGACGGGACGGATTTTTCCCACGCCAACCTGGAAGGCTGCAACCTCTCGCAAGCCCACCTGGATCAAGCCAACTTTACCGGGGCGCGGCTGGCGCGCAGCCAACTGGACGGCGCCAGCTGCCGCCAGGCGAATTTCACCCTGGCCGACGTCAGCCACGCCAGCCTGCAGCGCTGCGATCTCAGCGACAGCCAATGTTCGCCCGGCACCCAGTGGCAAGGCGGCAAACTGCAAGCGGCTATCCTCAACGGCGCCAGCTGGACCGGGGCCATGCTGGATGGCGCCTGCCTGGACGACATCCAGGCCCAGGGCGCCGACCTGTCCGACGCCTTGCTGGATAATGTCCAGATCAACCAGGCCGACCTGCGCAAGGCCAGCCTGGATCGCGCCCGCCTGCGCCACGCCGTCTTGCGGCGCAGCAACCTGATGGAAGCCTCGTTCAACCACACAGATCTCGCCCACTGCCAGATTCTGGACAGCAATCTGTATGCCGCCAGCTTCATCGACACCGTCCTGGATACGGTGACGGTGGCCGGCTGCAATACCGATGCCACCATTCTGCCCGTGCGTCTGTAACCCTTTTATCCTCCGCCCGCCATGCCTCTCTCCGCAAACATCGTCAACGGCCTGCTGGAAAACGCCGACCTCAGCCAGGAAAACCTGTCCGGCACGGATTTTTCCGGCATCCAGTTTCGCCAGGTGCGGTTTTGCCAGGCGGACTTATCCGGGGCTGATTTTTCCCAAGCCGATTTCCAGGAGTGCGACTTCAGCGACGCCCAACTGAGCCACAGCAACCTCGTCGGGGCGACCCTGACCGGCTGCCTGCTGGATCGCAGCGACCTGACCCAGGCCAAGCTGTCCACGGCCACCCTCAACGGTGTCAGCCTGGCCCAGGCGTCCCTGCGGCAGGCCGACCTCTCCGCCTGCCTGCTGGATCAATGCACGCTCGACCAGGCCGCCCTCAACCAGGCCGATCTCTCCCTGGCGCGGCTGAAATCCTGCCAGTTGGTCGGCACCGACCTGACCGGCGCCAACCTGGAACGCCTCATGGCCCTGGAAACCGACCTGAGCCAGGCCGTGTTCTGCGACAACCCCATGGGCAGCGCCATGCTCATGAAAACCGATCTGTCCGGCCAGCGTTTTCCAGGCTGCGACCTGGAGCTCACCTTGTTCATCGAAGCCCAGCTGCCCGGCGCCGATTTTTCAGGCTGCACCCTGGACAACACCCAGTTTTCCCGGGCCAACCTGACCGGCGCCAGCTTTCAAGACGCCAAAATCACCAACGCCAGCCTGGCCATGGCCGACCTGACCGGGGCCAACCTGACCGGCGCGCACGTCGAACTCTGCGATTTTTCCCTGGCCACCTTGAACAGCGCCCGCTGCCTGAACAGCCAGTTCTCCATCTGCACCCTGGCCAACGTGCAAGCCAAGGCCAGCGTCTGGGATCACGCCACCCTGAAACTCTGCAACCTGTCCCACATCGTTCTGGATCACGCCAGCTTCCGCAACGCGGAACTAAATCTCTGCAATCTGCACAAAGCACAAGAGGACGGGACGCTATGGGACGGCGCCCGCCTGAACGACACGACCCGGACCAACCCGGCCCAGGCAAAAGCCGAAGAATGGTCGCCCCCCCAGTAGGACACCGCTATGCACCCGACCCGACCCCAGATCCAACCCACCCCGACAGACACGGACGTCCCATTACTGCACGCCCGCATCATTGGCATCGTGGGGGATACCTTCCTGACGGACGCGCCCAGCTGCCCCGGGGCGCAACAGGCTTTCAGCTGCCTGGTAACCCCCCAGGTGGCCGACCTGGTTCTGTTAAGCCCCGCCCATGCGGGCCAACCCGCCTATGTGCTGGCCATCCTGCAACGCGCCGACCCCCAGCAGGCCCGGCTGGCGCTGCCCGGCGGGGCCCTGCTGCAAGCCGATGCCGCGGGCCTGCGGCTGCACGCCAAAAACCTGTCCCTGGGCAGCCAGGACACCCTGGCCTTGCACAGCGGGCAGCTGGACGTCACCGCCGTCAGCGCCCAGACCCGCATCACCCACTGGCAAGGCTGGTTCGATACCCTGCAGGCTCACGCGGTCTCCATCCAGTACGGCGCCAAAACCCTGTCCGCCACGCTGGGACGGCTGATCTCCCGCTCGATCGACAGTTTCCGCTCGGTTCAGGGGCTGGACGAAACCCGTGCAGGCCGCAGCAGCACCGTGGTTCAAGACCACCATCAACTGCAGGCGGGCCACATCACGGCCAAGGCCACGGGCTTCGTCAAGATCGACGGCCAGAAAATCGACCTGGGCTAAGGACACCGCCATGCCTTTCGTTGCCACGTTAAAGCCCGCGCAAGTCAATTGCATGCCGGACGTCTGCAAGACCCCGGCTCCACCGGCCCCCCCCATCCCCGTGCCGTATCCCAATATGGCCATGACGGCCATGGCCACGCCCCCGACCACCAAAGTGCTGGTCGATGGCGTCCCCGCCGTCACCAAATCGTCCAAGATCCCCTTGAGCAACGGCGACACTACCGGCACGCTGGGCGGGGTGGTCTCGGGCACCTTCATGGGCGAATGCGAATTCGTCAGCGCCAGCTTCAAAGTCAAATTTGAAGGCAAACCGGTGGTGCGCCAAGGCGACAGCGCAAAATCCAACAAAGGCAATTGCTTTGGCGCCTTGCTGCAACCCAGCCAGGTCAAGGTCAACTGCAATTAACCCCTAAAGGCCCTACCATGGCAGAATCCGCAGCAAGTTCCGGCATTGTCGAACACACCAAAGGCAAAAAATTCGGCTGGTATGGCGACGGCAAAGCCACGATCACCGCTGGGTCTGAATTTTCCATGTCCTATGCGGTAAAAAACGAAATCACCCTGGGCATCTCCAACGAATTCTCGGCCGCCATGAAAACCGGGGTGTCCATCGGGGCCACCTACGAAGCCACCATGTCCACTGGGCACGAATTCACGAAGGGGGAAAAAAAAGAAGAAAGCGAGGGTGGTACTACGCACAGCGATAACAACCAGGCGATTTCCACCGGGGGGGATGTCGTCAGCTATGCCAAAACGGCCGCCATCAAAACCGCCATCAAGGTCTTGATTGGCGCACAAGCAGCCCTCCTGCTGGGGGCGGCCGCCACCGTCATCGCCAAAGCCGCCATACAAACCAACGAAGAAAACGATAAAGCCGACAAAGAAAACGCAAAAAACAAAACGGAAAACGAACAAAAAATTCGTGAAGCCCAGGAAAAATACGACAAGGAGAAAGCGGCCTACGACGCCACGACGCCCAAAGACCCAAAAAAAGAAGCTGATCTGGCAAAACAAGCGGCTGCCATCCAAGCCGCCAAAGAAGAAATGGAAACATCCCGAGCCTCCACCAGCAGCCTCGAACTGGAAGACAAGCTTCCCACCTATATTTTTTCCGCCATTACGATGGGGCTTTACCCGATGGTCGCCATTGGTACGATTTTGGGTATTGCCTTGAGCAAACTGGAAGACGGCCAATACAACAACAAACCGGCGGCCGTGCTGTCGCTGAACAAAGTCGCGGCGGCTTTTCTCGGGGTGCGCGCGCCCACGGGCGCGACCGGCTCCGCGGGCATCAGCCTGAACACCACCGGGATCACCTTGTCCACGGCCACCGCCGACCTGCAATACGAGCAGGTCAGCGATGACTCCAGCATCACCCGCTTTACCACGACCCCGGATGCGTTCACCACCGATGGCTCCAGGCTCGATCTCGACAACAGCGGCCTCATCCAGGCGTGGGGAGATGAATTCAACACCAAGGCAAAAAGCGCCATCCGGCAGCACAGTCCCGTTCAGGTCTTCCAAGTCGTCCAGGGGGACGGCAGCGCCGTCAACTACGATAAACTGCAGATCGACAGCAGCGGCACCGAAATCCGCGCCACCCAGGACACCGCCTTAAGCGTCAAGACCAGCAAGGCCATCCAGGCGCAGGCCGGCAAAGGGGTTCTGGCCCTGGACGACACGCATGCCAATATCGGGCACGGCGGCAATGCCCTGACCTGCAAGAGCTCGGCGGTCAAGCTGGCCTTTGGGGCAACCAATCTGACCATCGACAGCACCGGCATCAGCATTGGCGGAGCCGTCACGATCCTGGCGCCGGGCGGCCCATTGCCCACCTCGACGGACCTGGCTGCAATCCAGGCGGGGCTGATCGCCGCCGACGCCAAAAACGCGACGCTCGAAGCAAAATTGAAAGCCGCCGAACTCAAAGCCAAGCTCATGGAAGAATCCGTTGCCAAGCTGAACAAATCCGTGATCGCGGCCCACGCCCGGGTCACGGCCGCCGCCCGCCGGGCCAAACGCCTGGGGGGTCAGTAAAAATGGCGCTGGATATGCCCCGTTTCGCCTGCATTCTGCCGCCCGATACGCGGCTGGTGCAGCGCAGCCTGTGCCTGGATCAGCAACAGGCCCTGGCCCTGGGCCTGATTGCGCCCTTCGCCCTCAGCCCGGCCCCCGGCGCCCCCACGGCGCCCAATCCCGACACGCCGTGGCCCCAGCTCACCCGCCTGCTGGGCGAGGATCTGGATGCCGGCTGGCCCAAGCTGCAAGGCGAACTGCACATCGCGGGCGGCTGGCAAGCCCCCCCGCGACAGGCGGCGCAGATCACCGTCCAGGCGCCCGGCGCCTGCCTGTCGATCCAGCTGACGCAAGCAGACACTGCGGCAGGCCCCTTTTTCATTCCGCAAACAGACCCGCCATCCGCCACCCCCTACTGGGCCGGCGGCGAAACCATCCATCTGCAATCCATGCACCCGCAGCACCCCCATCTGCATGGGGTTGTGCCCGCGCTGCGCCCCCGGTTTTTCGTCCACCAGACCCTGCCCGACGGCAGCCACCGCTTCGCCGAACTGCAAGCCACGATCGAAACCCTGTGGCTGCTGCCCAGCCTGGCGCAGGGCTTGGTCGTCTACCGCGCCCTGGCCCCCACCCGCAGCGCCGAGGGGCACGACATCAATGCCCTGCTGGTGGCCCTGGAACCCTCGGACACCCCAGAGCATCCCACAGAACACTATCTGCAGTCCTGCGTGCAGGCCATGGCCGCCCACTACGCGGACGATACGCCCGGCTTCATCCCGGACGACGGCCCGGACAGCCCTCGCGGCCCGGACAATCTGGACAAGCCGGACGGCCCGTCCGCCGGGCGCGCCCTGCACGAAGAAATCCGCCAGCAAAAATTGCGCTTTCAGGCCGCGCTGGCACAGCACGGCGTGGATGACGACCACGTCATGCAGGTGTTGATGGCCAACCCCCACACGCAGCAGTTTGCCCAGCTCGTCGCCCAGCGCGCGGGCAACCTGAGCGGTTTTTTCACCGAAATCGAATCCCTGCTGCACGTCATCGAACACGGCGACGTGCCGCAACCGCCTGGTAAAAACACACCATGACCGCGTCCCCCCCCACCATCATCGACAACACCCTGAAAGACGCCGATCTGGCCAAAGCCAATCTGGCCGACACCGATTTTTCCGGCATCGCGTTTCACGGGGTGATTTTTCAGCAGGCCGACCTGCGCCGGGTCAATTTTTGCCAGGCGTCCTTTGAAGAATGCGATTTCAGCCAGGCGCAGCTGGACGGCAGCCAGTGGCTGGGCGCCACCATCACGCGCTGCATTCTGGACGATGCCCAGCTGCAGAACGCCAATGTGTCCACCGCGCAATTCACCCAGGTCAGCCTGAACCGCATCCAGGCCACCGAAGCCGATTTTTCCGGCTGCTCACTGGATCGCTGCACCCTGACCCAGGCGCGGATGCTGCAAACCGACCTGTCCCTGGCCCAGCTGGATCATTGTTTTCTGGAAGCCACCGACCTGACGGACGCCCGCCTGGAAAACCTGTCCGTCACCGACACCGACCTCAGTCAGGCGATTTTCAAGAACAACCGCATGAATCAAGCGCTGTTCTTGCAAACCAAGCTGACCGGCCAGCAATTCCCGGGCTGCACCCTGGATCAAACGCTGTTTATCGACGCCCAACTGGAAAACGCCGATTTTTCCGGCTGCACCCTGAGCGACACGCAATTTACCCAGGCCAAGCTGAACGGCGCCAGTTTCAAAGGCGCACAAGCCGAGCGCATCCATCTGGCCCTGGCCGATCTCAGCGGGGCCGACCTGTCCGATGCCCGCTTTGACGTCTGCATTTTTACCTATGCCGTCATGCACCAGACCCGTTGTCAGAACAGCCGGTTTTCCACCTGCCAGATGGAAGACATCGACGCCAGCGGCAGTGTCTGGGACAACGCCTACCTGAAGCTGTGCGACCTGTCGTCCGCCAAACTGGACGAGGCCAGCTTTCGCCAGACGCAGTTCGAGGTGTGCAGCCTGGACGGCATCGACGAAACTGCCGCCCAGTGGGCAGGCGCGCGCGTCAATGAAACCCTGCGCATGCCCGACAGCGCCGCCCCGCCGCCGGGCGATTGGGCGCCTATTGCGGGATCTCTCTGACCCGAACCTGCTGCGCAGGCGTTGGCCGCAACATCATCGGCTTGCCGTTGGCGTCCAGTTCAATCGTGTCGCCCGGAAACCGGGGCACGCTGACCGTATGGCGCTGGCCCTGGTAGTCGTACACCACCCGGTAGGCGCTTTGGGTATAGCGCACCACCGGCCGGGGCAAGCAGCTGGTCTCGACATAAAACTTCTGATCGACCAGATACTGGCCCGGCTGCGGCGGGGCCAGCAAATCTTTGGACGGTTTATCGGGAAACAAGAAATCAAACGCCTTATCCCCCAGAATGGCCCCCAGCAAGCTGACGGCGGCCACCACGGGCAATTTGCCCGGCACATAGGCATACGCCAGCGTGCCCAAGGCATAGCCCCCCAACACGGCCCCCGGGCCCGCCAGCGCCCCCACGGCCATCCCCCCGGCCACCGTGGGGTAGACCCATTTCTGGTGGGTGGGCCCATAATTGGCCGTGAAGTGATAGCCCAGCGCCCCGCCCAGAATCCCCCCCAGGATGGGCTTCCAGTATTTGACCACCCAAGACTGCTGCTGATACTGGCGCTGGGCGAGTTCACGGTCGCTGACAATGACATCCCAGCAGACTTTCTCCTGGGCCGGCTGGGCCACCGTATCGTGGGTGATGGACAAGACGGGCACCCGCACCCCGGCGGCGTGAACCGACCCCGCGCCGCATATCAGAAGCAACATCGAAAAGGCCACGCAAACACATGATTTATCGGGTTTGTCATAGTAGCCAAGCCCCAGTTGGACAATCCGCATCAGCTATAATCCCAACGTCTGGTAAATAAGGGTTACTCTACCCTGCCCCAACACAAAGCGCACGATTTTCGCCCGCCCCGCCCAAGACCTTGATCCCCATGCCTTATTCGCACCCAATCTTGCTGTTGCTGCTGGCCGGCCTGCTGTCCTTGGCGGCGGGATGTTCCAGCGTCAATTCAGCCCTGGGGGGCAACACGGCCAAAGAGGCCCAGGCCGAGGTCGCCTGGGACTACGCCCGCAACGCCATCCAGATCGAACTGGACAGCGACACCGACCTGAATGATTATTTCAGCCGGCCGCACACCGTGGTATTGGGGGTATTCCAGGTGGCGGACGCAAAGACCTTCACCAGCCTCCTGAAAGACGCCGACACCATCAAGCAAACCCTGGCCAGCGGCACCGCGGGCAAAGACGTCCTGCAGCTGGATCGCTACGTGGTCAGCCCCGGCAAGCACACGATCCTGACGCTGGATCGCGTCCAGGACACCCGCTACGTGGGCCTGATCGTCGGCTACTACAATTTTTCCGCCGACGACGCGGTAAAACTGTTCCGCATCCCGCTGAACATGGACAGCAGCGGTATGATCAGTACCACCTACACCGCACAACCCGCCCACCTGGCCTTGAAGCTGCAACTGGGGCGCCAGCGCATTACCAACGCCCAAAGCCTGACCTTCGACCCCGAGGCCAAGCCCAACATCGAGACCGTGCCGCTGGACAACAGCAAGCTCGAAGTCGATACCGGCGGCGCGGCGCGGGAAGCGGCCCAAGCCGCCAACGCAGCGGCCAGAAAGCTCGGCAACTAAGGATCGCACCCATGGATTTCCGCACTGCAACCTATTGGCATCAGGGGCTGTTCCTGCAGCCCCAGCACTTGCAGCGCCAAGACCTGCACCAGCAATTCCTGCAAAAACCACTGTACCAGCTGGCCACGCCCCACGGCTGGGGGGTGGGCAAGCTCGAATTCGCCCCCGACGGCCTGGCCGCCCAGCACATCGACATCCGCGAAGCCCAGCTGATTTTCCGGCCCAATACCTATGTCGAATTCCCCGGCAACGCCATCATCGCCCCGCGCGCCTTCGATACAGCCTGGACAGACACCGACCAGCCGCTGGATCTCTACCTGGGCCTCAAGAAACTGACGGTCGCCTACCCCAACGTCACGGTGGTCGACGCCTTTGAAGACGCCGCTCACGCGACGACCCGCTATGCCTCGCAGGCCGATGGCCAGGAAACCCCGGATCTGTACGGCGACGGCCCCGTGGCCCAAGTCCCCATCATCAAGCATATCGTGCGGGTTTTCTTCGGCCCCGAACTCGACGCCCTGGACGACTACGACCTGATCCCCATCGGCCAGCTGCAGCGCGTCAACGACACCATCCAGTTCAACAACACCCGGGTTCCCCCCTGCTTCCACCTGTCCGGCTCGGCCGTGCTGCAGAACCAGCTGCGCGACATCCGCGACGATCTCTCGGGCCGCATGCGCCAGCTGGCCGAATACAAAGCCCCGGCCGACCTGCAACAAGACCTGGATTCCAGTTATTTCACCCTGATGCAGGCCTTGCAGGCGCTCAATCGCCAGGTGCCCCTGCTGACCCACCTGGCCGAAACCCCCCAAATCCACCCCTGGATGGTCTATGGCGCGCTGCGCAGCTGCGTGGGCGAACTCAGCACCTTCAGCGAGCCCTACGACGCCCTGGGCCGGCGCCGCGACCAGCCCAACGACGAAGGCCTGCCCGCCTACGACCACCTCAACCAACAGGCCTGCTTCCAGGCGGCGCGGCAACTGATCGGCCGGCTGCTGAACGACATCTCGGCCGGCCCGGAATTCCGCGTCACGCTGGAACCCCTGGACGACTACCGGGTCGCCGCCATTGCGCGCGATCACTTCGCGGCCCGCAACCGCTTCTACCTGATGCTGCAATCGGCCAAAAAATGGGAAGCCACCACGCAGGACTTCCTGCGCCTGGCCCGGCTGGCGGCCCCGAAAGTCCTGCCGTCCCTCATCGACCACGCGCTGCCGGGCACCGATCTCATCGAACTCAACGCCCCGCCCCAGGGCATCCCCAAGCGCGCCAATGCCCGCTATTTCCGCATCGAGCAAATGAGCGCCGAATGGGAACAAATCGTCCAAGCCGCCGAAATCGGCCTGTTCTGGGCCGACGCCCCGGACGACCTGCGGGCCCAGATCATCGTGTTGCGAGGTTGACCCCATGCCCTTAGCCGACTGCTTCACCTTGCTGATGGCCCGGGTTCAAGCCTTCCAGAGCCAATCCGGCGACACCCCGGAAGCACTCTCCGGCACCATCGACCAACTGATCGACCAGGCCCACGCCCAGGCGCTGCGCCAGGGCGCCAGCGCCGATACCTTCCGCCAGGCGCTGTATCCGGTTCTGGCCTGGGCGGACGAAACCATCTCGCGGGGCCGCCACTGGCCCGACGAGCACGCCTGGCAGCCCTTTCTGCTGCAGCGCCGCTACTTCCAGACCGGCCTGGCCGGGCGCGAATTCTTCGAACGCCTGGAGCAGCTCGGCCCCAAAGACCACGACCTGCGTGAAGTCTACCTGCTGTGCCTGTGCCTGGGCTTCCAAGGCCGCTACCTGACCGCCAGCAATACGGCCGACCTGACCGACATCCGCATGAAACACTACCGCCTGCTGCCCCAGGCGGCGCAGCAAGCCCGGGCGGCCGACGCCCGGATGTTTCCCGTGGCCTATCCCGCGCAATCCAAATCCAGCCGCCGCGGCCTGCGCGCGCGCCTCACGCCGCAGCGCCTGCTGCTGATCCTTGTGCCGCCGCTGCTCATCCTGGCGCTGGCCCTGGCCATGCACGCCCAGCTCACCCAAGCAGTCCAGCAATTCCGCCAGGCGATCAACCTATGAAAACCTTTCTGCTCAGGTTCCTGCAACTCATCGCCCTCGGCCTGTTCAGCTGGATACTGGCCATGTATCTGATGTGGCCCGCCTGGGGGGCGCTGGCCGTCTTCTTCGGCTGCATCGGCCTCTGGCTGGGCTACAAGCTGCTGCGGCGCCTGTGGCTGCTGGCCCGGTCGCGCGCCAAGCTGGCGGCCTCCGAAATCCACGGCCGCGCCAAGGTCGACACCCCGGCGGGCCTGACCCGGCTGAACCTCAAATGGAAACAAGCCATCGGCACGCTGCGCCATTCCAGCCTGCGCCGCTACGGCAACCCCATCTACGCGCTGCCCTGGTACATGGTGATCGGCCTGCCCGGCAGCGGCAAGACCACGGCGGTCACCCAATCCCGACCCGGCAGCCTGGTGCGCGGCACCGCCCCCCTGGACGCCATCGGCCCCACCGAAAACTGCGAATGGTGGTTTCTCAACCGCGCCGTCATCCTGGATACCGCCGGACGCTACGTCGCCGCGGACAACACCGAAACCGACCAGGCCGAATGGGACCGCATCCTCGAACTGCTGTCTAAATACCGCCTGAAAGAAGGCATCAACGGCCTGGTGCTCTGCGTGACCGCCGACCAACTGATGCAGGCTTCCCCGGACACCCTGGCGCGCCAGGGCCAGGCGCTGCGCGAACACATCAACCAGCTGATCCGCCTGTTCGACCGCCGCTTCCCCATCCACCTGCTGATCACCCAGGCCGATCACATCCCCGGGTTCGAGGCCTGGTCGCGGCAGTTGCCGGCCCACCAGATCAACCAGGCCCTGGGTTTTACCGGCACGCTGGCCGAGGGCGACGGGGCCGAGGCCCAGTTCGCCGACCAGGCGCTCGATCAAATCATCTTGCGGCTGCGCCAGCTGCGCCTGGACACGGCCATCCAGGGCCAGGCCCCGGGCCCCGAGCTGCTGCTGTTCCCCGACGAGGTCGAGCGCCTGCGCGCCGGGCTGAAGCAATTCCTGGCCGCCAGCATGGGCAACAGCCCCTACCTGGAACAACCGCTGCTGCGCGGCATCTTCCTGACCAGCGCCACGCAAGACGGCCAGCATTGGCCCGATCTGCTGGGCCGACCGGCCGAGGCATCCGCCGCCGGCCCCGTGCGCAAAGGTCTTTTCCTGCACGACATCTTCGAGTACGTCCTGCCCGCCGATCACGGGGCCTGGCGACCCACCGTCATCGTCGACCGCTGGCGCCAGGCCACGCGCAACCTGGCCACCGTCACCTGGATCTGCCTGTGCCTGGCCGCGCTGGGTTTCCTGCTGGTGTCCTACTACCAGACCCGCACCAGCCTGAAAGACATCCAGGACGCCTACCCCAGAACCTCGCTGGACAAAGACCTGCCCGTGCAGGAACGCATCCAGTCGCTGCGCGGGATGCTGCGCATCATCAACCTGCTCGACGACCACGAACAGCAATGGGCCACCCGCTGGCTGGCATTCAGCCCCGATCTCATCAGCCTGGAAAACGACATCAAATCCCAATACGTGGACGGCTACCGCGACCTGCAGGAACGCAATCGGCGCGAAGTCATCCTGCCGGCCCTGCAAGACCAGGATCCGGCGCACGAAAAAGCCTACTCCACCGCCGTCATCACCCTGGTGCGCAACATCAACCAGACCCAGGCGCGCATCCAGGGCGCCGACTACGAGCAGCTGCTTAAAATGCCCCAGGCCCCGGAACAAATCACCGCGACGCTGGGGCTGAACCTGCCCTCGTCGCTGGGCGACGCGCCCGCGCAAATGGCCGCCGCCTTCAAGGCCTGGAGCCCCACCGACGCCCCCTGGCTGCAAGACAGCCTGGAGTCCGACCGGACGCTGCTGCAACAGGCCGTCGACCAAGTGGATCACCTGCCCTGGCTGCTGTCCTGGGCCAACGCGCAGCCCGGACTCAGCCCCGTCGCGCTGCGGGATTTCTGGCTGCCGGGTTCGCAAGGCACCAACTACAACGAAATCCCGCCCGCCATGACCCTGGCGGGCGACCAACTGATCGAAAAACAACTGGCCGCCATCGGCCAGGCCCTGGATAACTCGACCGACTTCCAGTTCAAGAAAGGCGCGTTCGACGCCTGGTACGCCAGCGAGCGCATGAACACCTGGCGCAGTTTCGCCTGGTCTTTCGACCAGGGCGAACAACTGATCACCAACGAGCCCGCCTGGCGCGACCTGGTGACCCGCGTGGATACCGTCACCAGCCCCTATTACCTGTTCTTCGACCGCCTGAATACCGAATTCGCCCGCACGCCGGACACCGATCTGCCCGGCTGGCTGCAGTTCGCGCGCGAATTCAGCACCCAACGCCGGGCCACCAGTGACAACGTGTCGCTGGACAAGGCATCGGCCATCATCCAGACCATCAACACCATCGGCACCCGCATTCTGCATCCCGAAATCAAGGGCCAGGCCGCCGCGGCCGCCGGCAGCACCCTGAACCGCTCCATCCAGGGGGTTCAGGCCTTTGCCGACTACGCCAAGCAATTCGACGTGGCCGCCGCCAAGGCGCTGGAGGGCGCGGGCCAGGCCTACCAGCTTTCCGCCGATTACTTCAACCTGGGCACCGACCCCAAGGCCGCCAGCTCCGACCTGCAAACCGCGCAAGACAGCCTGAACGCCTTCCGCCAGGCGTCGGGCTACAACCTGCCCGACGACCAGATGATCTGGAAGCTGGTGGGCGGGCCTTTGCGCATCCTCACGCTGTACGCCCTGGAACAGGCCTCCTGCCACATTCAGCAGGCCTGGGAACACGACGTGCTGTGGAAAACCCAGCTGGCCGTCAGCACGCGCGAAGCCGACGACCAGCTGTTCGGCGATCAAGGCTCGGTCTGGGCCTTTGCCGACGGCCCGCTGAAACCCTTCGTGAAACGCCAGGCCAGCGGTTTCAGCCTGCTGGACAAAAACGGCTTCAAGGCCCCCCTCAACCCAGACTTCCTGCCTTTCCTCAACCGTTCGGTCGACACCCGCGTCGAATCCGTCGTCAAGGCCAAACAGGCCGAAGCCGCCAAGGGGAAAAGCGCCAACATCCTGATCACCGCCCGGCCCCTGGGGGTCAACGAAGGGGCCCAGGCGCAGCCCTATTCGGCCATTCTGTCGATCCAGTGCGCGCAGCAGGAAATCACCCTGGACAACTTCAACATGGCCGTCACCAACAGCTTCGACTGGTCGCCCGAGCAATGCGGCGACGTGACCCTGCGCATCAGCATCGACGACCTGACGCTGACCCAGCGGTATCCCGGCCCCATGGGCATGGCGCGCTTCCTGGCCGACTTCCAGGACGGCGAACACATCTTCACGCCCGCCGACTTCCCGCAATCCGAAGCCCGACTGGATGCCCTGGACGTGCGCACCATCCACGTGCGCTACGATTTCGTCGGCGCCGATCAGCTGTTGACCATGGCCGACCAGCTGGACTACCTGGCCCAGACCGACACGCCGGCCGTCGGGGCCGTGCCCGCCCGCGTCGCCCTCAAGGTTCCCGACCGCGCCGGCCAGTGCTGGACCGCCGGGTCGCCGCGCCAGATCGCGTCCACCCTGCCGCTCTACATCCAGCAGCGCGCCAACCTGCTGCTGAACCCCTCGCCGCCACCCGAGCCCGAGCCGGAGCCGCCCCCTCCGCCGCCGCCCCCCGCGCCAGCCCCCGAGCCGCTGCGCACCCACAAGGTGCTGGCCGGCGACACCCTGTATTCGATCGCCCGGCGCTACGGCACCAGCATCGACGCCATCCAGCAGCTGAACCACATCAAGGACAACAACCTGATCATTACGGGCAGAACCCTGACGATCCCGCCGGCGGCCACCGGATCCGCCGCGAAAACCGGGCCCGCCGCGAAAGTGACAGATTTCAACGATTGACAGATTAAGTATCTCAGGTCAAAATTTTTATCCCCATTGCCGGGATTGCCATTACAGGAGACACATATGGCTACAGAAGGATCCGTCGCGCCCAAAGAGCGCGTCAACATCACCTACAAGCCGGCCACCGGTGATGCGCACGCCGAGGTCGAGCTGCCATTGAAGCTTCTGATCCTGGGCGACTTCACGCAAAGCGCCGATGACCGCAGCGTCGAAGACCGCGCCCCCATCAACGTGGACAAGGACAACTACAACGACGTCCTCAAGGCCCAGAACCTGTCCCTGGACCTTTCCGTTCCCAACCGCCTGGAACCCGACTCCGAAGACAACATCCCGGTCAGCCTGAAATTCGAATCCCTGGCCGATTTCCAACCTGACAGCATCGTCGAAAAAGTCCCCGAGCTGCGCTCCATCGTCGAACTGCGCGGCGCGCTGAAAGCCCTCAAAGGCCCCTTGGGCAACATCCCCGACTTCCGCAAGAAACTCCAGGAACTCGTCCAGGACGACGGCGCGCGCCAACGCCTGCTGACAGAACTCGGCATCGACGACAAGCAATAACCCGATCGCCATTTTCCCCGCTGGACGGGCCCTACAGTACACAAGCAGGAAGCAAGCATGAGCGAAGAAGCCGCAAAACAGGAACAAACCAGCGCCCAGGAAGGCAGCGGTTCCCTGATCGACCAACTACTGGAAACCACACGGGTGCGCCCCGGCGACGAGTCCTACGCCATCACCCGCCAAGGCATCCAGACCTTTATTTCATCCTTGTTGGATCCTGCCCGGGCGACCGACCGCATCACGGCCTCGCTGGCCGACGACATGATCGCCGAACTCGACAAGAAACTATGCCGCCAGGTCGATGAAATCCTCCACAACCCGGATTTTCAGCGCCTGGAATCCTCCTGGCGGTCACTGAAGTTCCTGATCGACCGCACCAACTTCCGCGAAAACATCAAAATCCAGATCATGAACGTCAGCAAAGACGATCTACTCAGCGATTTTGAAGACTCGCCCGAAGTCACCAAATCCGGCCTGTACAAAAACTGCTATACCGCCGAATTCGGCCAGTTCGGCGGCCAGCCTTTCGGGGCCATCATCGCCAACTACGAATTCGGCCCGGGTTCGTCCGACGTCAAGCTGCTGCAATACTGCGCCAGCGTGGCATCCATGTCGCACGCCCCCTTCATCGCGGCGGCGGGTTCGCATTTCTTCGGCCTGGACGACTTCGCCAAGCTGCCCGATCTCAAAGACCTGTCCTCGATCTTCGAGATGCCGCAATACACCAAATGGAACGGCTTCCGCGAAAGCGAGGACGCGCGCAACGTGGGCCTGGTGCTGCCGCATTTCCTGCTGCGCACGCCCTACGGCAACGACACCACCCCCTCGAAGAAATTCAACTACGAAGAAGATGTCTCCGCCGGCAACCACGCCTTCTTGTGGGGCAATGCCGCCTTTGCCTTCGCTTCGCGCCTGACCGCCAGCTTCGCCGACTACCGCTGGTGCGCCAACATCATCGGCCCGCAAGGCGGCGGCACGGTGGGCGACCTGCCCATCTACAATTTCCAGGCCATGGGCGAAATCCAGACCAAGATCCCCACCGAGGTCCTGATTTCCGAACGCCGCGAATTCGAACTGGCCGAACAGGGCTTCATTGGCCTGGCCATGCGCAAGAACAGCGACAATGCGGCGTTTTTCTCGGCCAATTCGTGCCAGAAGCCGAAATTCTTCGGCAACACCAAAGAAGGCAAAGAGGCCGAAACCAACTACAAGCTGGGTACCCAGCTGCCCTACATTTTCGTGGTCAGCCGCCTGGCACATTATATCAAAGTGCTACAACGTGAAAATATTGGTACATGGAAGGAACGTGCAGACCTCGAAGGTGAACTAAACAACTGGATTCGCCAATACGTTGCCGACATGGATGCACCGGGGCCCGAGGTTCGCAGCCGTCGCCCCTTGCGCACGGCGCAGATCAATGTCGAAGATGTGGAAGGCGACCCCGGCTGGTATCGGGTTTCCATGCTGGTGCGCCCGCACTTCAAATACATGGGCGCATCATTCACCCTATCCCTGGTCGGTAAGCTCGATCGCAAGTAAACCCATACCGCCGGCTGTCCCAGCCGGCACCCTTCACGCTTAGGAGATCCACCATGCCCATGCCCGGCTACCTCACCCTCACCGGCCAAACTCAAGGTAAAATCGACGGCAGCTGCACCATCCAGGGCCACGAAAATACCATTCTGGTTCAGGCAGTCGACCACACCATCGAAATCCCGAAGTCCATCCAGACCGGCCTGCCCACCGGCAAGCGCATCCACGGCCCGCTGACCATCACCAAGGAAATCGACAAAGCCTCGCCCAAGCTGTTCCAGGCGCTCACGTCCGGCGAACAGCTGACCGACGCCAAGCTGGAATACTATCGGATCTCGCCCCAAGGCAAGGAAGAACTCTACTACACGGTGGAAATCAAAAACGCCATCATCACGTCCATGCACAAGTTCGTCCCGATCTGCCTGGATCCGGCCAACAAGTCCATGGGCCACATGGAGGCTGTCTCCTTCACCTACGAGACCATCATCGAAACCTTCACCCCCGATGGCATCGAAGCCCAGGATTCCTGGAACGCCCCGAAGTCCTGATCTCCCTGATGTGGCGGCTTGCCACATGGCCGGGCCGATGCCTTATTCGGTCGTCAAACGGGCGGCTTTGCTGCCCGTTTCTTATCCTGTCTCCTTTCCAGGCGCACACTTATGCAAATTGTCGAATTCAGATCCCTGGTCGAACGCCTCAACCCGGCGTGCCGTGATGCGCTGGAAAACGCCGCCGGCCTGTGCCTCAATCGCACCCACTACGAAATCACCCTCGAACATCTGCTGGTGCGCCTGCTGGACGACCCCAACGGAGACATCCGGCTGATCCTGCGCCAGGCGGACATCGACCCCGGCCGCCTGCAGCGGGCGCTGGAACAAGCCCTGGAATCCTTTAAAACAGGCAATGGGGCGCGGCCGCAGTTCTCCCCCCTGTTGCCCGATCTGTTCTCCGACGCCTGGATGGTGGCCTCCGTCGATCTGTTCGAGTCCTCGATCCGATCCGGGGCGCTGCTGGCGGCCTTTGCCGCGCGCCGGTCTTTCTATGCCAACAGCACCTACGCCGCCCTGCTGGAACACCTGGACAAAGACCACGTCATCCAGCTGCTGGGCGCGGTGGCCGGCCAGTCCCGCGAATCGGCCATGACCAGCGCCGCCGGCGCCCCGGGCGCGGGCCCGGCGTCTGCCGCCCCGGATGGCCGCGGCGGCAGCGCCGTCCAGCGGTTCTGCGAAGACTTCACCGCCAAGGCCCGCGACGGCAAGATCGACCCCGTCTTTGGCCGCGACCCGGAAATCCGCCAGATGGTCGACATCCTGGCGCGCCGCCGCAAGAACAACCCCATCTGCGTGGGCGATCCCGGCGTGGGCAAAACCGCCGTCATCGAAGGCCTGGCCGTGCGCATCGCCGAGGGCGACGTCCCCGACCTGCTGCGCAACGTCACCATTCTGGGGCTGGACATGGGGGCGCTCGAAGCCGGCGCCGGGGTCAAGGGCGAGTTCGAAAACCGCCTGCGCGGCGTCATCACCGAAATCAAAGCCTCGCCGACCCCCATCATCCTGTTCATCGACGAAGCCCATACCCTCATCGGCGCGGGCGGCGCGGCGGGCTCCAGCGACGCGGCCAACCTGCTGAAACCCGCCCTGGCGCGGGGCGAACTGCGCACCATCGCCGCGACCACCTGGAGCGAATACAAGAAGTATTTCGAAAAAGACCCCGCGCTGGCGCGCCGCTTCGAGCTGGTCAAGCTGGACGAGCCCAACGTGCCCATGGCCGTGCAAATCCTGCGCGGGCTCAAAGAACGCTACGAACAAGTCCACCAGGTCATCATCCGCGAAGAAGCCCTGGCCGCCGCCGCCGAGCTCTCCAACCGCTACATCACCGGCCGCCAACTGCCCGACAAAGCCATCGACCTGCTGGACACCGCCTGCGCCCGCATCAAGATCAACCTGAGCTCCAAGCCCGATTTCATCGAAGACCTCGAACGCCAGCTGCAAATGCTGGAACGCGAAAAACGCGGCCTGCTGCGCGACATCGACAACCGCGTGCCCACCGACACGGCGCGGGTGGCCGATATCGACCAGGCCCTGGCCGACACCCAGGCCCAGCTGGATGCCGCCCGCGCGCGCTACCAGGCGCAGCACGACGCCGCCCACCGTGTGCTGGCGCTGCGCGCCGAGCGCAGCCAGGCCGCCCCGCACGGACACGACACCGCCGAAGCCGGCCAGGCCGGCAACCCGGCGGATACCGCTCCAGCCGCTGAATCCACGGCCGCATCGGCCGCCGAAGCCCCGCAGGCCGACCCCCTGAACGCGGGGACTGCCGCCGCCCCGCTGCGCGATGCGGCCGCCATCGAAGCCGATCTGATCCAGGCCGAACAGGCCCTGGATGCCCTGCAGGCCCAGGAAAAACTGATTTTCATCGATGTCTCCGGCGACACCATCGCCAAGGTCGTGTCCGACCGCACCGGCATCCCCCTGGGCAAGATGATGCGCGACCAGGCCAGCGCCGCGCTCGGCCTGGAAGCCACGCTCAAAACCCGCATCCGCGGCCAGGACTACGCCCTGAACACCATCGCCGAAGTCCTCAAATCCGCCCGCTCCGGCCTGCGCGACCCGGATCAGCCCATGGGGGTTTTCCTGCTGGTGGGGCCTTCGGGCACCGGCAAGACCGAAACCGCCCTGTCCATCGCGGACACCGTGTTTGGCGGCGAACAGTCCATCGTCACCATCAACATGAGCGAATTCCAGGAAAAACACACCGTCAGCCGCCTGGTGGGCTCGCCCCCGGGCTATGTGGGCTATGGCGAAGGCGGCGTCCTGACCGAAGCCGTGCGCCAACGGCCCTATTCGGTGGTGCTGCTGGATGAAGTCGAAAAAGCCCACCTGGATGTCGTCAATCTGTTCTACCAGGTGTTCGACAAAGGCGTGCTGTCCGACGGCGAAGGCCGGGAGATCAATTTCCGCAATACCGTGGTCTTCCTGACCTCCAATCTGGCGCTGGATGTCATCACCGAACTGTGCGCGGGCGACGAAATCCCCCCCATGGAAGCCATCCAGGCGGCCGTGCGGCCGATTTTGTCGCAGCATTTCAAGCCCGCCCTGTTGGCCCGCATGACCGTGATCCCGTTTGTCACGCTGAAAGCCGATGCCTTGCAAGGCATCGTGCGCCTGAAGCTGGACAAGCTGGCCCGCCGCATGCTGCAGAACAACAAAATCCGCCTGAACATCAGCGAGGCCGTGGTGGACGCCATCACGCAGCGCTGCACCGAGGTCGATACCGGGGCGCGCAATATCGACTTCATCTTGCGCGGCACCCTGTTGCCCCTGCTGTCCAACACCCTGCTGACGCACATGGCCAATGCCCAGGATCTCAGCCAGGCCCATCTGGACGTGGACGAACACGGCCAGTTCACGGCCCGCTTCGATTAACGCTGAACAAACCCATGTGCCCCATGCCCCCGGGGATGACGCCCGGCTTGCGCGGCGCTTCCCCCGGCGCCCATCTACCCATTGCGAGGCCCCATGACTGACAAATGCGCCTGGTTCATCAACCTGTCCGACGACGAACACGCGGCCCAGGCCGCCGCCCGGCAGCTCAAGCCTTATGGCCTGCCCATCCGGGGCCAGCGCTGGCCCCAGGGCCTGGCCTGGCTGGCCGCCGCCCAGGAAGCCGCCAGCGCCAATGCGGCGGTTGTGCTGGTGTTCGGCCCCGCCAGCCGCTACGCCGACCCGATCCTGCGCCGCGACCTGGCCTTGTTCAGATTGCGGCTGCACACCCAGCTGGGCCGCCCGCTGAACGGGTTTACCGTGCTGGGCGGCGACGCGCCCGATCCCGGCGCCGCGCCGGACGCCCCGCCGCCCCCGGTTCATCCGGCCGTGCTGGACGACTGGACGCCCCTGCCCGCCGCCGGCTGGCCGGCCAAGGTCGTGGCCCGCGCCCACGCGCCCAGCGCCCCGGCCTGGCCCATCGCCCTGGGCCTGCACGCGCATGAACGCCTGGGCGTCTGGCTGGAAACCCACCCCCAGCCGGGACACACCGCCCCGGGGGCGCTGCTGGGCGTGGCGGGCCACGGCGCAAAAATCGACTTCCACGCGGTGGGCCCCAAAGGCGGCCTGCCCGCCAGCACCGATAACCAATACGAACTCAAGGGCGTGCAATTCACCGCGGCGGACACCGCCTTCGAGGCCTGGGCGCTGCGCAACGCCATCGGCCCGGACGAACGCTACTACACGCGCCTGGACGGCGACCCCGACCTGCTGGCCATCGGCACCCTGCCCGACGGCGAACCCCGGGACGTCAGCCTGATTCGCCTGGGATAAGCCGGCCCGGCGCGTCAAACTCTATAATCACGCGCATGACCCTCGATACCGAACCCCTGCTGCAAGCCATCTCCGACGCCGCCCCCGGCGGCGCCGACATCCGCGATGGCGAAGACTACGACGCGCTTTCCAGCGAAATCGACAAACTGTCCAGCCCCACCAGTTCGGGCCAGGTCGATTGGTCCCGGGTCGAAACCATCGCCAGCCGTCTGCTGGCCCAGCAAAGCAAAGACTTCATGGTGGCCGCGTGGCTGTCAGCCGCCTGGATACACCGGCACAAGGTGGAGGGCCTGGCCGCCGCGCTGCACCTGTTCGACCAACTGGTGGCCCGCTTCTGGGACAGCGCCTGGCCCGCGGTCAAGCGCCTGCGCGGGCGGCGCAACGCCCTGATCTGGGGGATCGACCGGGCCTCCGCCTGGCTGGAAACCGCAGAAATTCCCCCGCTGCCGCCCGCCGAACACGCCGCCATGCTGGCCGATATCCAATCGCTGGACAGCCGCCTGGCCGAACTCGACCCCGAAAGCCCGCCGCTGCAGGCCTTGACGCAGCACATCCGCCGCCTGGAAGTACAAGAAGAAGCGCCGCCGGCAGCGGCAACGTCCCCCGCCGAAACCAGCGCCCCCGCCGAAGGCAACACAGACACCCCGCAGACCGACGCGGCACCGGCCGGACAGGCCGACCCGGCCAAACATCCGCCCGCCGCCGTCCCGGCCGCCGCGCCCCCGGCCAAGGCCGCCAGCCTGCCCGCATTTTCCCCGGCCGCCGACGGCCTCCCGGCCAGTCTGGACAGCCCGGACGCCGTCATCCAGGCCCTGCACCCCGCCCTGGACTACATCGCCCGGCTAAACCAAAGCCTGCGGACACTGGCCCCCTTGAACCCCCTGTGCATCGACCTGAACCGCCTGACCGCGCGCAGCACCCTTTTGGATGCCCCACCGGCCCAGCAAGGCGCCACGGCCCTGATGGCCCCGCCCGTAGCCATTCTGGACGCCTTTGCCACCATCCGCCAAAACAACAACCCGGACGGCCTGATCGAATTTTGCGAATCCCGCCTGGGCACGTTTCCCTATTGGCTGGATCTGGATCGTGAATCGGCGCGCGGCTTCGGCTTGATGGGCCCCGCCGGGGCGCCCCTGCGCCAGGCGGTGACTGAACACGCCCTGGCATTCGCCGAACGGCTGCCCGGCCTCGAACACCTGACGTTTTCGGACGGCACCCCGTTTGCCGACGAGGCCACCCGCCACTGGCTGGCCGAATGCCGCGCCGAACGCGCGGGCGGCCCGCCGCCCGACCGGGCCAGCCAAACCCAGCAGCAGGCCCAGGCCGCCCAGGCCGCCGGCCATCCCGAACAAGCCATCGCCGCCTACCAGGCCCTGATCGAAACCACCTGGGCGGGACGCGACCGTTTTCTGGCCCGCCTGGCCCTGCTGGAATCCCTGCCCAGCCTGCTTGCCAACGCCACACCCTACCCCCTGGCCCAAAGCCTGGCCGACGATTGCCTGGCCCAGCGCCTGGACAGTTGGGAACCCGACCTGGCCCGGCGCGGCTGGCTGGCGATCTACCGGGCGCTGCGCGCCCGCCTGAACACGCCCAGCCCCGCTGCCGCGCCCAGCCAGGACGCCGCAAGCCAAGCCCTGATGCAACAAGCGCAGCTGGCCCTGGCGGGCTTGGCGCCGGGGCTCACGGCCTGACATCAATGCACAGAGAAAGCGAAAGCGAAAGCGAATCAACTAAAACCAAGTTTCAAGATTATTGGGTTTCCTTACTTCTGGTGCCATTTTTCCAAGGCCTGCGCGGGCGATAGAATCTCAAACCCCCAGTCAGAAAAAGAAAGCCCCAGCAAATCCTTGTCGCCGCTGATCAGCCAGTCGGCCTTACCATGCAAGGCTGTATAAAGAAACATATCGTCATCAGGATCACGGCTGTATGTTGGCCTGGGCGCCGCCGGCAGAACCACCCATCGGGCGACGGCGGCAAAGTCATGCAATAACAGGCGACGGCGATCCGCATCCAGATAGCGATCAAATTTCGGACGCCAGAGCCTGGTTTCAAATTCATCAAAGGTCTCACGCGAAAACACCAAGGTCGCGTGCTGCAAAAGACAATCTACGATCTGCACTGGAGCAGACCGGGCTGACAGCGCGGCACTAATCAACACATTGGTATCAACGACGGCACGTTTAATCCTCATCGACTAGAAGCTGTTCCAGTTGCGCCTCCGTCAGGCCCCTGGCAGCGGCGCTTTCTGCGCTTTGTTTCAAGGTGCGCCGCAACCGATCCGCATAAAAGGCACGCATCGCATGGTAATCCTCCGCAGACACCATGACGCCAACCACCTGGTTGCGCCGCGTGACCTGAACCGGCTCTCGTTGTACCCGATCTATCAATTCGTCGAATCGAGCTTTCGCTTCGCTGGCGGTAAGCGTTTGCATTTTAGATTCCTCGCATAAGCCTATCAAATAGTCTACTGCATCCACTCGATCTGCTCAATTTATCGAAAAGCCCCCGCGCACCGGACATTCGTCCAATGCGCGGGGGCTTTTCAACACTCAACGGGAAACCTCGCCGGGCGAACGCTCGGACTTACAGTTGCACGTCGCGCGCCGCGGCGCCCGTGTACAGTTGGCGCGGACGGCCGATCTTGTAGTTGGGATCGGACAGCATTTCGTTCCACTGGGCGATCCAGCCGACGGTGCGCGCCAGAGCGAAGATGGCCGTGAACAGCGAGGTGGGGATGCCGATGGCGCGCTGCACGATGCCGGAATAGAAGTCCACGTTGGGATACAGCTTGCGATCCACAAAGTAGGGGTCTTCGAGGGCGATGCGTTCGACTTCCATGGCCAGCTTGAACAAGGGGTCGTTGTGCAGGCCCAGGGCATCCAGGACTTCGCGGCAGGTTTCCTGCATCATCTTGGCGCGCGGGTCGAAGTTCTTGTACACCCGGTGGCCGAAGCCCATCAGGCGCACGCCGGAGTTCTTGTCCTTGACCTTTTCCATGAACTCGCCCACCTTGGCCACCCCGCCATTGGCTTCCAGGGTTTCCAGCATGTTCAGGCAGGCTTCGTTGGCCCCGCCGTGGGCCGGGCCCCACAGGCAGGCCACCCCGGCGGCAATCGCCGCAAACGGATTGGTGCCCGACGAGCCGCACAGGCGCACGGTGGACGTGGACGCGTTTTGCTCGTGGTCGGCGTGCAGGATGAAAATGCGATCCAGCGCGCGCTCGACGACTTCGTTGACCTGGTAGTCGTCGCACGGCGTGGCGAACATCATGCGCAGGAAATTGCCCGTGTAGGACAAGTCGTTCTGGGGATAGATGAAGGGCTGGCCCAGGGAATGCTTGTAGGCCATGGCCACCAGCGTGGGCATCTTGGCGATCAGGCGGATGGCCGAGACCTCGCGGTGCACCGGGTTGGTGATATCGGTGGAATCATGGTAGAAGGCCGACAAGGCCCCCACCAGTCCGGTCAGCACCGCCATCGGGTGCGCATCGCGGCGGAAGCCCTGCAGGAACGTGTGCATTTGCTCATGCACCAGGGTGTGATGCGTGACCAGGTCGTCGAAATCGTGCTTTTGCTGGGCATTCGGCAGGTCGCCGTTCATGATCAGGTAGGCGATGGACAGGAAATCACATTTGTGGGCCAGCTGGTCGATGGGGTAGCCCCGGTACAGCAGCTGCCCCTTGCCCCCATCAATGAACGTGATGGCCGATTCGCACGATGCGGTCGCCAGGAAGCCCGGGTCGAAGGTGAACATCCCGGTTTCGCCATAGAGCTTGCGGATGTCGATGACCTCGGGGCCCACGGTGCCCTGGTATACGGGGAACTCCACCGAAGGGCTGCCGTCGGAGAACGATAGCGTGGCTTTTTTATCGGATAGCTGCATGTGATTTTCCTTTAAGTTACAGCGCTTTCATTTGCTGGACGAGCCGCCGGATATCGGGCGTGTCATAGACCCCAGACACGTCGCAACGCCCCAGCAGAACATCGAGCAATTCGTTGTCGCCCATTTCAAAAAGCTGTGTCAGCGCCCGCACGTCGACATCCGTCAATTGCGCTTCGTGGCGATCCAGGAAGCGCGTGATGATGAGGTCGTTTTCGAGCAGGCCGCGCCGCGCCCGCCAACGCAGGCGGGCGCGGTCCAGATCAGAGAGATCGCCCGGCATGTGGCTTACACCGTCCGGCGCACAAGCATTTCTTTGATCTTGCCGATGGCCGCCGAGGGGTTCAGCCCCTTCGGACAGACTTCGGTACAGTTCATGATGGTGTGGCAGCGGAACAGACGATAGGGGTCTTCCAGGTTGTCCAGGCGCTCGCCCGTGGCGCGGTCGCGCGAATCGGCGATGAAGCGGTATGCCTGCAGCAGGCCCGCCGGCCCCACGAATTTGTCGGGATTCCACCAGAAAGACGGACAGGCAGTGGAGCAGCAGCCGCACAGAATGCATTCGTACAGGCCGTTGAGTTCCTCGCGTTCTTCGGGGGACTGCAGGCGCTCTTTTTCGGGCGGCGGCTCGTCGTTGATCAGGTAGGGCTTGATCGAATGGTACTGGTCGTAGAAGAAGGTCATGTCCACGATCAGGTCGCGCACCACCGGCAGGCCGGGCAAGGGCTTGAGGACGATGGGCTCGGTGAGCGTCAGCATGTTGGTCGTGCAGGCCAGGCCGTTGTGGCCGTTGATGTTCATGGCATCGGACCCGCACACGCCTTCGCGGCAGGACCGGCGCAGCGCCAGGCTGTCGTCGACTTCGTTCTTGATGCGCAGGATGGCGTCCAGCAGCATCTTGTCGGATGGCTGCAGTTCGACTTCCAGCTTTTGCATGTAAGGGCGCTCGTCCTTGTCTGGATCGTAGCGGTAGATTTCAAATTTCACGATACGTTTGGTCATGACGTTATCCAGGATTAGAAGGTGCGCGGCTTGGGCGGGATGGTGTCCACGGTCAGGGGCTTCATGCGCACCGGCTTGTATTCCAGGCGGCCGTGCTGGTCATCGGAGAACCACAAGGTGTGCTTCAGCCAGTTGACGTCGTCGCGCTCGGGGTATTCGTCCAGCGCGTGAGCGCCGCGGGATTCCAGGCGGTTGGCGGCGGACTTGGCCGTGGCGCGGGCGACCTCGATCATGTTGGCGACTTCGAGGGCTTCCAGGCGGGCCGTGTTGAAGACCTTGGATTTGTCCGAGAAATACATGTCGCGCACCTGGGGCACCAGGTCGGCAACGACAGCCTCGCCCGCCTTGAGCTTGTCGAGCTTGCGGAACACGCCGTAATGGCTTTGCATGGCCTGCTGCATCTTGTGGACGACGTCCTGGGGCTTTTCGCCCGAGGTGCGGGTTTCGAGGTGGTTGACGCGATCCAGCGAGGCGTCGATGTCCGTGTCGGGCAGCACCTGATGGCTGTGCTGGCGCTCGGGATGCTGGTCGACGATGAAATTGCCCGCGGAACGGCCGAACACCACCAGATCCAGCAAGGAATTGGTGCCCAGGCGATTGGCCCCGTGCACCGAAGTGGCCGCGCATTCGCCGATGGCGTACAGGCCGTTGACGATTTTTTCCTCGCCATTGACCAACGTCATGACCTGTCCGTGATAATTGGCCGGGATGCCGCCCATCTGGTAGTGGATGGTGGGCACCACGGGAATCGGATCCTTGATGGGGTCGATGTTGGCGAACTTGATGGCGATCTCGCGGATCGACGGCAGGCGCTTCTGGATGGTCTCGGCGCCCAGGTGATCCAGCTTGAGATAGACGTAGCTGCCATCGCCGCAACCCCGGCCTTCTTTGATTTCCTGATCCATCGAGCGCGAAACGAAATCGCGCGGGGCCAGATCCTTGAGCTGCGGGGCGTAGCGTTCCATGAAGCGCTCGCCGTCTTTATTGAGCAGAAAGCCGCCCTCGCCGCGCACGCCTTCGGTGATCAGCACCCCGGCGCCCGCCACCCCGGTGGGGTGGAACTGCCAGAATTCCATGTCCTGCAGGGGGATGCCGGCGCGCGCCGCCATGCCCAGGCCATCGCCCGTATTGATGAAGGCATTGGTGGTGGCCGCCCAAATGCGGCCCGCGCCGCCCGTGGCCAGCACCGTGTGCTTGGCTTCCAGCACGTAGATTTCGCCGGTTTCCATTTCGATGGCGGTCACGCCCAGGACGTCGCCGTCGTTGTTGCGCAGGAGGTCGAGCGCCATCCATTCGACGAAGAAATTGGTGCGCGCCGCCACGTTGCGCTGATACAGCGTGTGCAGCATGGCGTGGCCGGTGCGGTCGGCCGCCGCACAGGCGCGCTGCACGGGCTTTTCGCCAAAATGGGACGTGTGGCCGCCAAACGGGCGCTGGTAAATGGTGCCGTCCGGGTTGCGATCGAAAGGCATGCCGAAGTGTTCGAGCTCGTACACGGCGTTGGGGGCTTCGCGCACCATGAACTCGATGGAATCCTGATCGCCCAGCCAATCGGAGCCCTTGACCGTGTCGTACATGTGCCATTGCCAGTGGTCTTCGCTCATGTTGCCCAACGAAGCGCTGACGCCGCCTTGCGCGGCCACCGTATGCGAACGCGTGGGGAAGACCTTGGACAGCACGGCGACCGTCAGGCCGGCATTGGAGAGCTGCAGCGCGCAGCGCAAGCCGGCCCCGCCGGCGCCAACGACCACCACATCGAACTGGCGGCGCGGGAGAGATTTCTTGACAGCGGCCACGTTAGAGACTCCAGAGAATTTTGACAAAGAAAGCCGCCGAGGCCACCAGCCACAGCGCGGTCAGGACCTGCAGGGCCAGGCGCAGGCCATCGGAATGCGCGTAATCCATCCAGATGTCGCGCACCCCCACCCAGGCGTGCCAGATCAGGGACAGAAAAGCCAGCGTGGCCAGCATCTGGCCCACGGGCAGCGCCCCCACCGTGAAGATGAAGAAAGCCCGCCAGGATTCGAAATCCAGGCTGGGGACAAAAACCGCGTAGAAAACCAGAACCAGCGTGTAGACGGCCATGATGACCGCCGTCATGCGCTGGACGATGAAATCCCGTGTGCCGTAATGGGCGCCCACGACCAGGCGCTTGCGACCGATGCGTTCATGTGTCATTACCAGACTCCAAACAATTTCAAGCCGAACACGACGGTCAGGGCCAGGCCCAGGCCAATCACCAGGGCGCCCGAGCGCTGCGAGGCGGCGCGGTCGTTGCCGATGTGCAAATCCAGCGTGAGGTAGCGGATGCCGGCGCAGAAGTGATGGAAATACCCCCACATCAAGACCAGCAGCACGAGCTTACAGGCGGGGCTGGCGACCCAGTCTTTCATGGCGGCGAAGGTTTCCGGGGTCTGCACGCTTTGGGCGAACAGCGGCACCAGGATCAAGGGCAGCGCCAGGAAAAGCAATGCGCCGCTGACCCGGTGCAGGATGGATGCTTTGCCCGCGGGGGGCAGCTTGTAGCGCATGAGGTCGCTTAACCCCAGGTTACGAAACTGCGGGCGCGGCTTTGTGGCTGATTCAGACATGATGGCCTCGTAGTGGATAATGAAGGAATTTTGGTGCGGATACGGCATTTTCGCCGATCTGGAGATCAATTCAAACTGTTGCGATAATGGTGCCGTTCTGTCACGTAGTGGCCGCGGCGCAGTTCCATGGGACGGTCGCCGTAGGTGTAGGCAATGCGTTCCACCTGCAGCAGGGGGCTGCCCGCCTCGACCCGCAGGTGGCCGGCCTGCGCGGGGCTGGCCGCGACGGCGCGGATTTTTTCTTCGGCGCGCACCATGCTGACCCCGAATTCGGTTTCAAACAGGGCATACACAGGCCCTCGATAGCGTTGCAGGAATTCCAGCGTCAGGCCCTTGAAGGGGCTGCCCGGCAGCCAGATGTCGTCCAGGATGGTGGGCACGTCGTCGAAGGACAGCACCCGGCGCATGTTGACGACCGCATCGCCCGCGCGCAAATCCAGGGCCGCCGCCACATCCGCCGAGGCCTTGGCGCGGCGGCAATCCAGGATCTGGCTGGTGGACACCCCCGGCTGGCCGTCATCCGAACTGAGCCGCAAGAACCGATAGCGCACGCGGGCCTCGTTGTGGGTGGCCACGAACGTGCCCTTGCCCTGGCGGCGGATCAGCAGGTTGTCGGCCGCCAGTTCGTCGATGGCCTTGCGCACCGTGCCCTGGCTGACCTGAAAGCGCGCGGCCAGTTCGAGTTCGCTGGGGATGGATTCGCCGGGCTTCCATTCGCCGCGATCCAGCCCCTGCAGGATCAGCCCTTTGATCTGCTGATACAACGGGCTGAAGGCGGCACTGTGATGGGTGCGTCCCGGCGGCTGTTGGCGATCGAGCTGAGAAGTATCGGACATGTCTTGGAAAGTGCGGCAGGGCGGCCCATGCTACAAAATGGAACTTGTGCATTTTCGCATTTCCACGCGCAGATGTCTAATACTCTTCTGTCTTATATAAGATATAAGACCCTTGACGCTGATAGATGAAATACACTACTCTTTTCGGCACTTTTATCAGGGGCTTCCCGCCGACGCCCGACCGCCTGCCCGGATCACGCGCAGGCAGGTCGCCGGCCCCCTGAACCCGGATACTCTTTACCACATCCACTCGGAGAATCTCTATGTCCAAACCCGCCATGCGCGTTGCCGTCACGGGCGCCGCCGGTCAAATCGGCTATGCCTTGCTATTCCGTATCGCTTCGGGCGAAATGCTCGGCAAAGACCAGCCCGTGATCCTGCAATTGCTGGAAATCCCGGACGAGCGCGCCCAGAAGGCCCTGCACGGGGTCATGATGGAACTGGACGACTGCGCTTTCCCCCTGCTGGCCGGCATGAGCGCCCACAGCGACCCGCGCACCGCCTTCAAAGACGCCGACGTGGCCCTGCTGGTGGGCGCCCGTCCGCGCAGCCAAGGCATGGAACGCAAAGACCTGCTGCAGGTCAATGCCCAGATTTTCACCGCGCAGGGCAAGGCCCTCAACGAAGTCGCCAGCCGCAACGTCAAGGTGCTGGTGGTGGGCAATCCGGCCAACACCAATGCCTACATCGCCATGAAATCCGCACCGGATCTGCCCGCCAAGAACTTCACCGCCATGCTGCGCCTGGATCACAACCGCGCCCTGTCCCAGCTGGCCGCCAAGACCGGCAAAGCCGTGGCCGACATCGAAAAACTGGTGGTCTGGGGCAATCACTCGCCCACCATGTACCCCGACACCCGCTTCGCCACCATCGGCGGCCAAGCGGTGCAGTCCCTGATCAATGACGACGCCTGGATTCGAGACACCTTCATCCCCACCGTGGGCAAGCGTGGCGCGGCCATCATCGAGGCCCGCGGCCTGTCGTCCGCCGCCTCGGCCGCCAACGCCGCCATCGACCACATCCACGACTGGGTGCTGGGCAGCCAGGGCAAGTGGGTCACCATGGGCGTGCCCTCCGACGGTTCCTACGGCATCCCCGAAGGCATCATCTACGGGGTGCCCGTCACCACGGAAAACGGCGAATACACCCGCATCAGCGGCCTGGAAATCGACGATTTCTCGCGCGAGCGCATGGATCACACCCTGAACGAACTGCTGGAAGAACGCGACGGGATCGCCGATCTCCTGAAATAACCCCAGTGCCGGGCCACCGGGGCGCCACACCGGCCCGGCGACCGGCCAAATTGTCCGGTCGATGACAGACAGGGAATCCTCCCGGACACACAATCCCCCCACCATCGACTGGAACCCCGCCCCTACCCGGGGCGTTTCTGCCGCGCACAGGGTCTGCCCGGCGCGGCCGCACACCGGAGCCGTTCATGACCCGTCCCTCCTCGCCCGGCGCTTTGCTGCGCCAGGCCATCGCCGAAGAATCCCCCCTGCAAATCATTGGCGCCATCAATGCCAACCACGCCCTGCTGGCCAAACGCGCCGGGTATCGGGCCATTTATGTGTCCGGCGGCGGGGTGGCCGCCGGCTCGCTGGGCCTGCCCGATCTGGGCATCAACACCCTGGACGACGTCCTGACCGACATCCGCCGCATCACGGACGTCTGCGACGTGCCGCTGCTGGTGGACATCGACACGGGCTTTGGCCCATCGGCCTTCAACATCGCCCGCACGGTCAAGTCCCTGATCAAGTTCGGCGCCGCCGGCTGCCACATCGAGGATCAGGTGGGCGCCAAGCGCTGCGGCCACCGCCCCGGCAAGGAAATCGTCAGCACCGAAGAAATGGCCGACCGCGTCAAGGCCGCCGCCGACGCCCGCACCGACAGCGATTTCTACCTGATCGCCCGCACCGACGCGATTGCCGTCGATGGCGTGGACGCCGCGCTGGATCGCGCCCACGCCTGCGTCGAAGCCGGCGCGGACGCCATTTTCGCCGAGGCCTCCTACGACCTGGACACCTACGCCAAATTCTCCAAGGCCCTGCCGGTGCCGGTGCTGGCCAACATCACCGAATTCGGCAAAACCCCGCTGTTCACCGTGCAGGAACTGGCCGGCGCGGGGGTGGGCCTGGTGCTGTACCCGCTGTCCGCCTTCCGCGCCATGAACAAAGCCGCCGAGGCCGTCTACCAGGCCATCCGGCGCGACGGCCATCAGCACAACGTCCTCGATCTGATGCAAACCCGCGAAGAACTCTACGACCGCATCGACTACCACCAATACGAAGACCAACTGGACGCCTTGTTCCAACAAGGCAAGGGCAAGGCGCGCTGAACCGCCCGCCCCGCTTCCGTTAAATTCCGTCCCCAAGGAGACCTCTGATGGCCACATCCTCCAAAACCAAGAAAACCGGCACACCCGCCGCCGCCCCGGCCGCCGAAGCGCCCGCCCCCGGCTTCAAACCCAAGAAATCCGTCGCGCTGTCCGGCATCGTGGCGGGCAACACGGCCCTGTGCACCGTGGGCCGCAGCGGCAACGATCTGCACTATCGCGGCTACGACATCCTGGACATCGCCGACACCTGCGAATTCGAAGAAGTCGCCCACCTGCTGATCCACGGCAAACTGCCCAACAAAACCGAGCTGGCCGCCTACAAGCAAAAACTGCGCCGCCTGCGCGGCCTGCCGCTGCAGGTGCAGACCGCCCTGGAATCCCTGCCCGCCGCCAGCCACCCCATGGACGTGATGCGCACGGCGGCCTCCGTGCTGGGCTGCGTGCTGCCCGAAAAGGACGACCACAATCTGCCCGACGCCCGCGACATCGCCGACCGCCTGATGGCCAGCCTGGGCTCGGCCCTGCTGTACTGGTATCACTACAGCCACAACGGCCGCGTGATCGACGTCGAAACCGAAGACGACAGCATCGGCGGCCATTTCCTGCACCTGCTGCACGGCGAAGCCCCGTCCGACGAATGGGTGCGCGCCATGCACACCTCGCTGATCCTGTACACCGAGCACGAATTCAACGCCTCCACCTTCACGGGCCGGGTCATCGCCGGCACCGGGTCGGACATATATTCGGCCATTACCGGCGCCATCGGCGCCCTGCGCGGCCCCAAACACGGCGGGGCCAACGAGTTCGCCTTCGAAATCCAGAAGCGCTACGAAACCCCCGACGAAGCCGAGGCCGACATCCGCCGCCGCGTCGAGGCCAAGGAAGTCGTCATCGGCTTCGGCCACCCGGTCTACACCGTGTCCGACCCGCGCAACCAGGTCATCAAGGCCGTGGCCAAGAAACTGTCCAAGTCCGCCGGTTCCACCAAGATGTTCGACATCGCCGAACGGCTGGAATCCGTCATGTGGGACGCCAAGAAAATGTTCCCCAACCTGGACTGGTTCTCGGCCGTGTCGTACCACATGATGGGCGTGCCCACCGCCATGTTCACGCCGCTGTTCGTGATCGCCCGCACGGCGGGCTGGTCGGCCCACATCATCGAGCAGCGCATCGACAACAAGATCATCCGCCCCACGGCCAATTACGTGGGCCCGGAAGACCAGAAATTCGTCCCGCTTGCCAAGCGCAAATAAGCCGCAACTTTTTCAGGAATCATTATGTCTGCGACTATTTCCAACGTCCGCCCCCAGCCCGACCAGGTTCTGGTCGATATCGTCGATTATGTCCTCGACTACAAAATCGACAGCGAACTCGCCCTGTCCACGGCGCGCAACTGCCTGATCGACACCCTGGGCTGCGGTCTGGAGGCCCTGGAATACCCGGCCTGCCGCAAACTCATGGGCCCCATCGTGCCCGGCACGGTCGTCCCCAACGGCGCCAAGGTTCCCGGCACCCAGTTTCAGCTCGATCCCGTCCAGGCGGCCTTCAACATCGGCTGCATGATCCGCTGGCTGGATTTCAACGACACCTGGCTGGCCGCCGAATGGGGCCACCCCTCCGACAACCTGGGCGGCATCCTGGCGGTGGCCGACTGGCTGTCGCGCAACGCCGTGGCGGCGGGCAAACCGCCCCTGACCATGCGCGCCGTGCTGGAAGGCATGGTCAAGGCCCACGAAATCCAGGGCTGCATCGCGCTGGAAAACTCCTTCAACAAGGTCGGGCTGGATCACGTCGTGCTGGTCAAGGTCGCCTCCACTGCGGTGGTCTCGCAGTTGCTGGGCCTGTCGCGCGAGGAAACCATCAACGCCGTATCGCTGGCCTGGGTAGACGGCCAAAGCCTGCGCACCTACCGCCACGCGCCCAATACCGGCAGCCGCAAGTCGTGGGCGGCGGGCGACGCCACCAGCCGCGCCGTGCGCCTGGCCCTGATCGCCCGCACCGGCGAAATGGGCTATCCCTCGGTGCTGTCGGCGCCGGTCTGGGGTTTCTACGATGTGCTGTTCAAGGGCCAGCCGTTCAAATTCCAGCGGCCCTACGGCAGCTACGTGATGGAAAACGTGCTGTTCAAGATCTCGTTCCCGGCCGAATTCCACTCGCAGACCGCGGTCGAATGCGCCATGCAGATCCACGAAAAACTGGCGGCGGCGGGCAAGACGGATGCCGACATCAAGAAAATCACGATCCGCACCCACGAAGCCTGCATCCGCATCATCGACAAGAAAGGCCCGCTGGACAACCCGGCCGACCGCGACCACTGCATCCAGTACATGGTGGCCGTGCCCATTATTTTCGGCCGCCTGACCGCCGCCGACTACGAGGACGGCGTGGCCGCCGACCCGCGCATCGACGCCCTGCGCGACAAGATGGTCTGCGTCGAGGATCCGGCCTTCACGGCGGACTACCACGACCCGGAAAAACGCTCGATCGCCAATGCCCTGACGGTGGAATTCAACGACGGCACGACGCTGGACGAAATCGTCTGCGAATACCCGATCGGCCACAAACGCCGCCGCGCCGACGGCATCCCGCTGCTGGAAGCCAAGTTCCGCACCAATCTGGCGCGCCAGTTCCCGGTGCGCCAGCAGCAACGCATTCTGGATGTGTCGCTGGATCAAGCCACACTGGAAGCCATGCCGGTGCACGAATACGTGGATCTGTATGTCATCTGACCAGGCGCCGGCTGCCGCGGGGGTTGCGCCCCGCACCGTGCGCCACAATGCGGCCGCCTCCCGGTTCGAAGTCACCGAGGACGGCCACTTGTGCGTGCTGGATTATGTGCTGTCCGGCGGGATCGCGGCATTCACGCACACGGGGGTGCCCGCCCCGGTGGGCGGGCGCGGGATCGCCGCCGACCTGGTGCGCGCCGGGCTGGACACGGCCCGGACGCAGGGATGGCGCGTCCAGGCCGTGTGCTCCTATGTGGCGGCTTATATGCAACGGCATCCCGAATACCAGGATTTACTGGCCGCCGATTGAGCACTCATTGCCGTGATTGGCGTCGAAACCCGCGCGTGGAGAGGAATCCACGCGCGGGTTTTTGTTTGTCGAGGGACGGGGGATACGAGGGCTGATTGAAGGGGCTGATTGAAGGGGCTGATTGAAGGGACTGACTGAGGGGGCTGGCCGAGGAGGCTGACTGGGTGGAACTGACTGCACAAGACTGACTGCGTGAAGCCGACTGAGCGAGACTGGCCCGTCAGCATCGATCAAACGCGGGCATTGAGCTGGCCAAGGCGGTGCCGATGAGCGTCTGGGGGGTGTTGCCCGGTGGGGCGCGGTCGGGCAGCGCCGGATGCTGACGAAGGGAGCCGGGGGGCTGTCGTCGGGCGTGTTTGAGGCCGCAGGCCGAGTTCGCCCGACGCCCCGGCGGACGAGGCAGATCCGGGCAGTCCGGCCAAAGGCCGGACCGCTGCCTGGCGCCCCGCCGAGCAACACCCCCCAGACGCGGACGCTGGGGAATGCGCAGCCGGCCCCCCGGTCATCCAGGCTTCATCCATCGGGAAATACCGCCAACGGCCTATGCAACGGCTTATGACAACCGACCGCCGCAGAGACCGGCCAAGCTGTCGTGCTCAAGCCGCTCAATGACTAATCTACTAATCTATTCATCGGCTAAAAAAGCCTAACTTTGTTGGGTTCGGCAAGCAATCACTTATATCTTATATAAATGCCATTGATTTGATCCGGGTTAAGGTTTTTTGACCAAAACATCAACACAATAGGGCCTTTCGTAAAACCATACCGCCAACGTGGAGGCCCTCATGGCATCAACCCTTCGTCAAACCACCCTTGCCTGCGCCCTGCTTGCCGGCGTCCTCGCCGCCAGCCCGGCGCTCGCGCACGAGGCCGGCGATGTCCTGGTCAAGGTCGGCGTCACGCACGTCGAGCCCAAATCCAACAACGGCACCGTGGCCAACGGCGCGGTGAAACTGGATATCGACGGCAGCACGCGCCCCAGCCTCAGCCTGACCTACATGGCCACCCGGAACATCGGGATCGAACTGCTGGCGGCCGTGCCGTTCAAGCACACCATCAACGCCAAGGGTCTCGGCGAGATCGGCTCGACCAAGCAATTGCCGCCCACCCTCAGCGTGCAATGGCACTTCCTGCCCGAATCCACGGTTCAGCCCTATGTGGGCGTCGGCCTGAACTACACGACGTTTTTCAGCACCAAAAGCGCGCTGGGCGACTTGAGCCTGGGGGATTCCTGGGGCGTCGCCGCCCAGGCCGGGATGGATATCCAGCTGAACGAGCGCTGGTTCCTGAACGCCGACCTGCGCTACATCGACATCTCGTCCACCGTGCGGCTGAACGGCGCAAACATCGGCAAGACCCGCATCGACCCCTGGGTGGCAACCGTCGGGGTGGGCTACCGCTTCTAAAGCCGATTCCCTTCTAAAGCCGCTTCCCGAAGCGGCGCATCGGACACCCGGCACCGGGCGGCGCGGGTGCAAACCGGGGCAACAGTCTTATATCTTATATAAGACTGTTGCCCAAATCCGGCTTCCCCTTTAAAATACCGGCATTCTCAAACCCTTACTTTCTGGGGCATCTCCATGCTGGAATCCTATCGCACCGAAGCCGCCGCCCGCGAGGCCATTGGCGTACCGCCGCTTCCCCTGACGGCCAAACAAACCGCCGACCTCATCGAACTGCTGAAAAGCCCGCCCGCCGGCGAAGAAAAATACCTGCTGGATCTGCTCACGCACCGCGTCCCGGCCGGGGTGGACGACGCCGCCCAGGTCAAGGCGTCCTATCTGGCCGCCGTGGCCCTGGGCAGCGAAACCTGTGCCCTCATCAGCCCCACGCACGCCACCGAGCTGCTGGGCACCATGCTGGGCGGATTCAATATCGGCGCCCTGATCGAACTGCTGGATCATCCCACGCTGGCCCCCGTGGCCGCCGAAGGCCTGAAGAAAACCCTGCTGGTGTTCGACGCCTTTCACGACATCGAAGAAAAAGCCAAGGCGGGCAATGCCCAGGCCCAGGCCGTGCTGCAAAGCTGGGCGGATGCCGAATGGTTCACCAGCCGCCCCGAAGTCCCCGACAGCCTGACGCTGACCGTCTTCAAGGTAACCGGCGAAACCAACACCGACGACCTGTCCCCCGCCCCCGACGCCTGGAGCCGCCCGGACATCCCGCTGCACGCGCTGGCCATGCTGAAAAACCCGCGCGACGGCATCACGCCCGACGCCCCGGGCCAGGTCGGCCCGATCACCCTGATCAACGAACTCAAGGCCAAGGGCCACCTGGTGGCCTACGTGGGCGACGTGGTCGGCACCGGATCATCACGCAAATCGGCCACCAACTCCGTCATCTGGCACACGGGCGAAGACATCCCCTTCGTGCCCAACAAGCGCTTCGGCGGCGTGTGCCTGGGCGGTAAGATCGCCCCCATCTTCTACAATACAATGGAAGACTCCGGCGCGCTGCCCATCGAGCTGGACACGTCCGGCATGAATATGGGCGACGTGATCGAACTGCGCCCCTACGACGGCAAGGCACTCAAAGATGGTCAGGTCATCGCCGAATTCCAGCTGAAATCCGACGTCCTGCTGGATGAAGTGCGCGCCGGCGGCCGCATCCCCCTGATCATCGGGCGCGGCCTGACGGCCAAGGCCCGGGCCGCGCTGGGCCTGCCCCCCACCACCTTGTTCCGCCTGCCCGAAGCCCCCGCCGACACCGGCAAAGGCTACTCGCTGGCACAAAAACTGGTGGGCCGCGCCTGCGGTCTGCCCGAAGGCCAGGGCGTGCGCCCCGGCACCTACTGCGAACCGCGCATGACCTCCGTGGGCAGCCAGGACACCACCGGCCCCATGACGCGCGACGAGCTCAAAGACCTGGCCTGTGTGGGCTTCTCGGCCGACCTGGTCATGCAGTCCTTCTGCCATACCGCCGCCTATCCCAAGCCCGTGGACGTCAAGACCCACCACGAACTGCCCGCCTTCATCAGCACGCGCGGCGGCGTGTCCCTGCGCCCGGGCGACGGCATCATCCACTCGTGGCTGAACCGCATGCTGCTGCCCGATACGGTCGGCACGGGCGGCGACTCGCACACCCGTTTCCCCATCGGCATCAGCTTCCCGGCGGGCTCCGGCCTGGTGGCCTTTGCCGCCGCCACCGGCGTCATGCCGCTGGACATGCCCGAATCCGTGCTGGTGCGCTTCAAGGGCGCCATGCAGCCCGGCGTCACGCTGCGCGACCTGGTCAACGCCATCCCGCTGTACGCCATCAAACAAGGCCTGCTGACCGTCGAAAAGAAAGGCAAGAAAAACATCTTCTCCGGGCGCATCCTCGAAATCGAAGGCCTGCCCAACCTCAAGATCGAACAAGCCTTCGAACTCTCCGATGCCTCGGCCGAACGCTCCGCCGCCGCCTGCACGGTGCGCCTGAACAAAGAACCCATCATCGAATACCTGAACAGCAACATCACGCTGCTGAAATGGATGATCGCCAATGGCTACCAGGACGCCCGCACGCTGACGCGCCGCATCAAGAGCATGGAAGCCTGGCTGGCCGACCCGCAGCTGGTCGAACCCGACGCCGACGCCGAATACGCGGCCGTCATCGACATCGACCTGGCCGATATCCACGAACCCATCGTGGCCTGCCCCAACGACCCGGACGACGTGAAAACCCTGTCCGACGTGGCCGGCACGGCCATCGACGAAGTCTTCATCGGCAGCTGCATGACCAACATCGGCCACTTCCGCGCCGCCGCCGCTCTGCTGAAGGGCAAGCGCGACCTGCCCTCCAAGCTGTGGGTGGCCCCGCCCACCAAGATGGACGCCAGCGAACTCACCAAAGAAGGCCACTACGGCACCTTCGGCACGGCGGGTGCACGCATGGAAATGCCGGGCTGCTCCCTGTGCATGGGCAACCAGGCCCAGGTGCGCGAAGGCGCCACGGTGTTCTCCACCAGCACGCGCAACTTTCCCAACCGTCTGGGGAAAAACGCCAACGTCTTCCTGGGCTCGGCCGAAATGGCGGCCATCTGCTCGGGTCTGGGGCGCATCCCCACCCGCGACGAATACCTGGAAGCCATGGGCCTGCTGGCCAAGGACAGCCAGGACATCTACCGCTACATGAACTTCGACCAGATCGAAGATTTCACGGCGGTGGCCAACACGGTCGACGCCTGATCCGGCCGCTGCGCAAGCCCCCGACGGGTGCCCGGCCCATGGCCGGCACCCGAGACACAAAGGCCCCGGCATCGCCGGGGCCTTTTGGCGTCAAAAACCACGCAGCGCTCGGGGTACACTAACGCCACCCAGATTTTTTCATTCATCCATGTCCGCTCGCACATCTTCCTTGTCTCGCACCTCCCAAAACCTGATCTCGCTGGCAGAATCCCTGGCTGCCTGCGGCAGCCGGCTGGAGGCAAGCTGGTGGCAGCACACCCTGGGCCAGGCCCTGGTCAAGGCCCTGGCCGCACGCCATGGCCACCCCATCGAGGCCGCCCTGGACTATCTGCTGGATCAGCAATCCCCCGCCTACGAAATCCTGGTCGAACAGGCCGAGGCCTATTCCAGCGCAATCCACCTCGACCACCAGAACCAGGCCTACGACGCCCAGTTGATTTCAGCCCCGATCCTGGCCTGGACGCGCTACCAGCTGCCGGCGGGCCAGCTGGATCCCCAACAGCGCCAGCAGTTGTCGGCGCTGTTGGCGGAAACCGTCCTGTCCCCGGACGCCATCCATTATCTGGTGCCCGATCTCGTGCGCTTCGACCAGCTGCCGCAATCCTTTCGGGACGCCCGCCAGTGGGTCAACGCCATGGCCCAGCACGCCCTGGGGGCCCGCCGCGACGCCCCCGACATCCGCCCCGGCGACACGCCCCAGGATCTGCTGGCCGATGCCTATTTCCTGATGGCCCTGGTGGTGGTGCCCAAGGGGCGGGCCTTGTTCCAATGGCAAGCCCCGCCGGCCGATGGCGCGCCCAGCCGCGACGCGGTGGCCACGCGATGGTCCGAAGGCTGCGCGCAGATCGTCACGCCCTTGTTCACCGGCTGCCTGACCGAATACCTGCCCCCGGAAGCCTTCTACCACAGCACCCGCGCCGCCGACCAGGCCATCCGGCCCCTGACCCTGAAAGCCGCCATCACCTGGCTGCAGACCGCTGCCCACCTGCCCGGCCAAGAGCTCCGGGCGGCCATCGTCGCCTGCGGCGACCAGGCCATCGAAGAATATCGCATCGGGTTCTGCACCCGCCAAAGCAACGACGTCATCTACGGCTGCATCTGGCCCGCGCTGACGCCAGAGGAATCCGACCCCGACCCCGCGGAAGACGGCCAGGCGGACACCTGGGACACCCTCGCGGCGCTGCTGCGCGAAGCCGGCATCCAAGAAGTCCGCCGGCTGCCCGGCATCCAGGCCCAAGAATTCTGCGAAGACTGCGGCACGCCATTTTTCCCGAATATGCTGGGCGATATGCAGCACCCCGAGCTGCCCGAAGAAATCGACCCGGATCCGGTGCAATTCCATTGATCCGCCTGCCTGGCCGCCACGCCGCGCCGGCCGGCGGGCCGCAGGGATGGCCCGCCGGATGACCCCCCCCGGCCCCCGCCAGCCCTTCGACCTGTTTTGCCGGGTCATCGACAACTACGGCGACGCGGGCGTCTGCTGGCGGCTGGCCCGCCAGCTGCGTGCCCTGGGTCATCCGGTTCGTCTGTGGATCGACCGCCTGGCCCCCCTGGCGGCGCTGGCGCCCGCCATCCAGGTTCGGCGCGCCACCCAGACCTGGGCGGGCGTCACCGTCAACGACTGGGCGCAGGCGGCGCACACGCCGCCGCCGCGCCAGGGCGTGGTCATCGAAGCCTTCGGCTGCACACTCCCCAGCCCCTACCAGGCGGCCATGGCCGCGCAAGAATGCCTGTGGATCAACCTGGAATACCTCAGCGCCGAGGCCTGGGTAGACGGCTGCCACGGCCTGCCCTCGCCGCAGGCTGGCGGGCTGAAGAAGTTTTTTTATTTCCCGGGCTTCAGCCCCGCCAGCGGCGGCCTGCTGCGTGAGCCCGATCTATTCGCCCGGCACGGCCAGGCCCGCCGGCAGGATCGCTTCCAGCGGCTGCAAGCCCTGACCGGCCTGGACACCTGCGGCTGGGCGCGGGACGCTTGGCTGATCCTGTTGTTCTGCTATCCCGATGCGCCCTTGGACGGGCTGCGAACCGCCCTGTCCCGGCTGGATCGGCCCGTCTACGTCCTGACGCCCGGCCACGCCCCCCCTGGCTTCGACAGCCTGGGGGCCATGCGGGTTCTGCCCTTCGATTTTGTGCCCCAAGACCGTTTCGACGCCTTGCTGTGGTGCTGCGACCTGAACTTCGTCCGGGGCGAGGATTCCCTGGTGCGGGCAATCTGGGCCGGCGCGCCCCTGGTATGGCACATCTACCGCCAGGCCGAAGCCGCTCACTTGGACAAGCTGAACGCCTGGCTGGATCGGGCTCAATGGCCCGCCCCGGCCCGGGCCTTGACCCTGGCCTGGAACCAGGAAGACGACGCCGCCTTGGCCCGCGACCTGGCGGCGGCCCTGGCGCCAGCGCCCTGGGCGCAATGGCGGCGGCGCAGCCGGAACTGGGCCCGCGACCTGGCCCGGCAGCCCGATCTGGCCCAGAGCCTGGTGGCGTTTTGCCTGCACCACCGCCAAACAGGTTAGAATGCACAGTTAACTTTTTTCTGCTGTTGCCTCGGTATGCGCGTTGGTCTGCCCGGGGCATGTCAATCCCCCGGAGTCCTAACACCATGAAAACCGCCCAAGAACTGCGCGTCGGCAATGTCGTGATGGTCAACAACGACCCTCTGGTCGTGCAAAAGGCCGAATACAATAAATCGGGCCGCAATTCCGCCGTCGTCAAGCTCAAGTTCAAAAACCTGCTGACCGGCTCCGCCAGCGAATCCGTCTACAAGGCCGACGAAAAATTCGAACAAGTCATGCTGGACAACAAGGAATGCACGTATTCCTATTTCGCCGACCCCATGTATGTCTTCATGGACGAGGAATACAACCAGCACGAAGTCGAGGCCGACAGCATGGGCGACGCGCTGAACTACCTCGAAGAAGGCATGGCGGTGCAGGTCGTGTTCTACGACGGCCGCGCCATCTCGGTCGAACTGCCCACCATCATCGTGCGTGAAATCACCTACACCGAACCCGCCGTCAAGGGCGATACGTCCGGCAAGGTGCTGAAACCCGCCAAGATCAACACCGGCTTCGAGCTCGCCGTCCCCCTGTTCTGCAACATCGGCGACAAGGTCGAAATCGACACCCGCACCAATGAATACCGCAGCCGCGTGATGTAAGAAAGCGGCTACGCCGGCGCCTTCGGGCCGCCCCGGGGCTGGACATTGATCCACCCCGGCGGATGCGGCTCGATGGCGCCGGCTTTTTTCATCCGGCGGCGACGGTTCCGTCATTGCAGGCGGGCATCGCCAGGATGTCGGTGACGATCCCGTTATTGCAAACGGACGGCGCGCAGGATACCGGCGACGATCCCGTCATTGCAAGCGGTCATCATCCAGAATGTCGGGAATGGGCATGATCGAGATACCATCCTCGGCGAGTTCGCGGCATTCTTCGACCGAGGCAACCCCCCGGATGGGGCGTTCTTCGACTTCGCCCTCGTGCATGCGGCGGGCCTCGTCGGCAAAGCGGTTGCCGACATCTTCGGTCTGGCGCACGATCTTGCGCACCTGGCGCAGGACTTCGGCCTGCAGGCTGGCCAGCTGGCGGCTGGACGGCGCCGCCACGGCCGCCCGCCCCGCGGGTACGGGCGTCTTGTCCGCCGCCGCATCCCGCGCGTCCGGCTGGCGCAAATGCCCCAGATTGAGATGCGGCGCGGACACCCGCCGGGTGATCCGCCGGCTTTGGCACACGGGACACCGCACCAGCCCCTGGGCCAGTTGGTCGTCGTAGCTTTGCTGCGAAGCAAACCAGCCCTCGAAGACGTGGTCATGTTCACAAGCGAGGTCGAATACTTTCAGTGCCATGGTCAGCAGATGGTGGTGGTTTTTCCGGTTTCAAGAGCCTGCCAGCATTTCCAGCGCCATTCCCAGGGCGCGACCGGGCCGGGGGCCTGCCACAGGCCCAAGCCGCGCTGGCGGGCCTGGCGCTGCAGCCCCGGCAAGGTGTCGTCGCGCAGATACTTGCCGCCCCCCTGCAGATTGGCCCAGGCCAGGCCGCCGGCCACCAGCGCCTGGCTGGCGGTGCGCCCATCGGCCAAAGGCACATCGCAGATTTCACGGCCGTAGCGGTCTTGTTCGTAGCAGCGCAGCGCCAGAGTCTTGCCCGCGACCAGTTCCGCCAGGGCCCGCCGCGCCGCCTGCCCATAAGGCTGGCCCGGGCGCTGCCTGCTGTGGCCGATTTCCGGGGCGTCGATACTGGCCAGACGCACCCGCACGCGCTGCCGGCCCCGCAGCAGGGTCAGGGTATCGCCATCGGCCACCTGCACCACCCGCCCCTGGATGGTATAGGCGGCCTGCGCCGCCCCGGCAGACTGCGGCAGCCCCAGACACAGGGCGACGCCCAACGCCAGCGCGGACAAGCCGGCCGCCGGACGACCCCGGACATCCGGCGGCCGGAGCCGGGGACAGGGCAAACGAAAGAGCAGATTGCGCATGGGCTTCAGGCCGGATGGCCCCCCGGTGGATGAGCGTCGACGGCACGCATGCACAAGCGGCGCGCCGGCCAACCCGCATTGTAGCGGCTGATTCAGCCGGGCCAGGCGCGTTGCAGCAAGGCCTCGGACGTCAAGTCCGTCAGGCCGGCGCCATACACCCGCCCGGCGTCCGCCAGGCGGCTGTCTACGAAAGCCCGCGAAACGGCCGCGGGCGCGTGCCGCAGCAACAGATCGGCCTGCGCCAGCAAGACCAGATCCTGCGCCATCTGGCGGGCCAGATGCACCGGCGGCTGCGGGGCCTGCAAGCCACGCAGCAGGCGCGAAGCGGTGTCCCGCAAGGCGGGCTCGCCGGGGTGCGACTGGGCCAGGGCATCCACCGCTTGGCCGAGATACGCCCCCGCATGGCGGGCCGCCCGCAGCACGTCCAGGCACATCACGTTGCCCGAGCCTTCCCAGATGGAATTGACCGGCGCTTCACGATACAGGCGCGCCATGGGGCCGTCTTCGATGTAGCCGTTGCCCCCCCAGACCTCCATGCATTCGGCCAGCGCCTCGATGCTGCGCTTGCACACCCAGAACTTGGCCGCCGGGGTCAGGATACGTCGCCAGGCTTGCTCCGCCGGGTTTTCCGGGTGATCGAACGTGCGCGCCAGACGCAAGGCCAGCACCGTGGCGGCCTCGGATTCCAGCGCCAGGTCGGCCAGCACCTGGCGCATCAAGGGCTGGTCGATCAGGTACTGGCCGAACGCCCGCCGGTGCCGGGCATGGTGGATGGCCTGCACCACCCCCTGGCGCAGCAGCGCCGCGCTGCCCAGCACGCAATCCATGCGCGTGGTGCTGGCCATTTCGATCAGCGTGGCGATTCCCCGGCCGGGTTCGCCCACCCGCCGGCCCAGCGCGTCGGTGAACTCGACCTCGGCGCTGGCATTGGAGCGATTGCCCAGCTTGTCCTTCAGACGCTGGATGCGCACCCCGTTGCGTTGGCCATCATCCAGCCAGCGCGGCACATAGAAGCAGGAATGGGCATCACCGTCGCGCGCCAGCATCAGGTGGGCATCGGACATGGGCGAAGAAAAGAACCACTTGTGCCCGGACAGCCGAAACCAGCCATCGCCCACCGCCTGCGCCGCACTGAGATTGCTGCGCAAATCGGAGCCGCCCTGTTTTTCGGTCAGGCCCATGCCGACCATCATGGCGTGCTTGCGCGCCAAGGGGAGATCCCGGTCGTCGTAGTCATCGCTGGCCAGCTTGGGCTGCAGGTCGGCAAACCAGGGTTCGCGGGCCAACAGCGGGATCGCCGCGCTCGTCATGGTGATGGGGCACAAGGAACCCGCCTCGACCTGGCCGTGCATGAGGTAATGCGCCGCCCGCGCAACGTGGGCGCCTTCCTCCGGCTGCAGCCAGGCCCGGCCCTGCATGCCCTGGGCAAACGCCAGGGACAGGAAGTGCGGCCAGCCCGGATGTGTCTCGACCCGGTCGATGCGATGCCCGGTGCGATCGAAAGCGCGCAGCACCGGCGCCGCCCGGTTGACCTCGGCCGCCAGCCGGGCCAGGTCGGCCCGCCCCAGGCGCTGGCCCCAGGCCGCCAGGCTGGCCTCATGGCTGTGCGCCCCCTCGCGGCGCACGCCTTCCACCAGGCAGGCATCCGTCAGGTACAGGTTGTAATCCGGCAGATCAGGCACCTGGTTGTCCGGCGCCTGGTTGCCCGGCGCTAGGCGATGCGCCGGCTGCCCGGTGGAAAAATCTGGCTTGCCCATGGCGCGGCCCTCCGATTGAAAATACGATGACATCCCAGTCTACCCCCTCGCCGGCCAATGGCAACCACCCGCCGTCTGCGGCCGGGCCGGCCCTCGCCGACCCAAGACCCGGCGGCAGGCGGCGGCGCAAAACGGGGACACGGGCGTGCAGACGGCAACGCGGCAACGCGGCGACTATAATCGGGATTTGCCCACCAGACAGGTTCAGACATGCCCTCCTCCTTGCCCAGCCCCGGCGCACCGACGCCGCGGGACACCGGCCTGAGCGCCTGGCTGCGCCGCCTGCCCAAGGCCGAGCTCCACCTGCACATCGAAGGCACGCTGGAACCCGAACTGATGTTCGCGCTGGCCGCGCGCAACGGCGTCCCGCTGCCCTACGCCAATGTAGACGCCGTGCGCGCCGCCTACCAGTTCACCAATCTGCAATCGTTCCTCGATCTGTACTACGCCGGGGCCAGCGTCCTGGTGACCGAACAGGATTTCTACGATCTGGCCATGGCTTACCTGCGCCGCGCCCACGCCGATGGCGTGGCGCACACGGAAATCATGTTCGACCCGCAAACCCATACGCAACGCGGCATCGCCATCGACACCGTGTTCGCCGGCCTGGCGCGCGCCCTGCGCGAAGCCCGCAAGACGCTGGGGATCAGCAGCTACCTGTTACTCAGCTTCCTGCGCCACTTGCCGCAGGCCGACGCCTTCGCCACCCTGGAAGCCGCCCTGCCCCTGCGCGACGCGTACCGCGACCTCTGGATCGGCATCGGGCTGGATTCCGCCGAACTCGGCAATCCGCCGGAAAAATTCGCCGCAATCTACGCCCGCTGCGCCGAACTGGGCTTCAAGCGCGTGGCCCATGCCGGCGAAGAAGGCCCGGCCGCCTACGTGCGCACCGCCCTGGACACCCTCCAGGTGGCGCGCATCGACCACGGCGTGCGCAGCAGCGACGACCCCGACCTGCTGCGCACCCTGATCCAGCGCCAGATCCCCCTGACCGTCTGTCCCCTGTCCAACCTGAAACTGGCCGTGGTTCCCCGCCTGGCCGACCACAACTTGGCCCAGCTGCTGCGCGCCGGCGCTTGCGTCACAGTCAACTCCGACGATCCGGCCTATTTCGGCGGCTACGTCCTGGACAACTACCTGGCATGCGCCCAGGCCCTGGATCTGTCCCGCGAAGAACTGGCCGTCCTGGCCGCCAACAGCCTGAAAGCCGCTTTCTTGCCCGATGCGGAAAAAACCCGGCTGCTGGATCAACTGGCCATGGCCGCCGCCCAGGATTGACGCCGAGCCAAGCCGCCCATACCGCCCATTCCACCCAGCCACAGCGACCCAAAGGCCCCACGCATGACCGCCCCCGCCAACCTGGATAAACTGCGCCTGCCCTCGGACGCCATCCAGGGGACGCGCCAAAAACTGGGCCCCGCCTTCTACGACCGCCCCGCCCTGGAAGTCGCCCCCGACCTGCTGGGCCGCCTGCTGGTGCGCGCCACCCCCCAGGGCCTGCGCCTGGGACGCATCGTCGAAGTCGAGGCCTACCTGGGCCCCACCGACCTGGCCGCCCACACTGCGCGCGGACGCACGGCGCGCACTCGGGCCATGTTCGGGCCGCCGGGCCACGCCTATGTCTATTTGATCTACGGCATGCACCATTGCATGAATGTCGTCACCGGCCCCGAGGGCAGCGGCACCGCCGTCCTGCTGCGGGCGCTGGCCCCGGTCGGCGGGGTGCAAGCGGCCACCAACGGCCCCGGCCGCTTATGCCGCGCCCTGGACATCAACCTGGATCACTACGGCATCGACCTGTGCGGCGAAACGCTGTGGCTGGCCCGGGACGACGCCCCCGCGCCGGGCCGTATCGCCACCAGCCCCCGCATCGGCGTCGACTACGCCGGCGAATGGGCCGACAAGCTCCTGCGTTTCTACATCGACGGCCACCCCGCCGTCAGCCGCCCCCCCCGCCGCAAGCAAAAGCCCTGAGCCCGAACACATTCAGCAAGAATTCAGGCTTCTCTTTGATATGGCTCAAGACAAGGGTTATCCCTAGTCGATAAGATGGCCCGGTCATTGACCCACTGCCGTTCATGCCATGTTGCGCCGCGCCCGCCAGCTTTTGCTGTATTCCTGTTCCCTGCCTGCCCGCGTGTATTGGGCCGTCTGGTTTGTGGCGCTGGTGTTCAGCCTGTCCGCATTCATGCCCCAGGCATTCGCCCAGACGTCCAGCAACGTCAAGCACCAGGCGTACCAGTTCGGCCAAAGCGGCACGGCTCTGGGGGGCGGCCCGCGCCTGGGCGCGTTCCTGCAAAAAATCCAGCCCGCCGACATCTTCCCCGGCGCCGACCGCATCGGCCCCCCGGAAGGCAAGCCCGTGGTCGCCCGCGCCTACGCGGGCAAGCAATTGCTGGGCTATGTGTACCTCACCACCGACATCGTCAACACCCGGGGCTATTCCAGCAAGCCCATCGACACCCTGGTGGGCCTGTCGCTGGACGGCGAGATCGTGGGCGCCAAACTGGTCGAACACCACGAACCCATCGTCCTGATCGGCATTCCCGAATCCAAAGTGGATCACTTCATTGCGGGCTATGTGGGCCTGAACTATATCAAAAGCCCGCCCAAGCCCGGCAGCCCGCCCCCCGTGGACATCGTCAGCGGGGCCACCGTCACCCTGATGGTGGTGGGCGACAGCATCACACGCTCGGTCATGGCCGTGGCGCGCGACTACGGCATCGGCCGCGCAGGCCAGACCGCCGCCGCCCCCGTCGAGACCCGCAGCATCGACATGAGCAAGACCGACACGGCATCCTGGGACACGCTGCTCGAATCCGGCGCTGTCGGCCAGCTGCATGTCCGCGTGGCCGACATCAACCAGGCTTTTGAAAACACCGGCCGCCAGGCGGCCATCGACAAGCCCGAACCCGGCGACCCGGACGACACCTTCATCGACCTCTACACCGCCGTGGTCAGCGTGCCCGGCATCGGCCGCAGCCTGCTGGGCGACACCGAATACAAATACCTGCAGGAACGCCTGGCCCCGGGGCAATCCGCCATCCTGGTCGCGGGCAACGGGCGCTATTCCTTCAAGGGCTCGGGCTACGTGCGCGGCGGGGTATTCGACCGCATCGAAGTCGTGCAGGAAGAACACAGCTTCCACTTCACCGACCTGGATCACCAGCGCCTGGCCGATCTCATGGCGGCCGGCGCCCCCGGCCTCAAGGAAATCGCCCTGTTCACCGTGCCGGAAGACGCCACTTTCAACCCGGTCGAACCCTGGCGGCTGCAACTGGCCGTGCAGCGGGTACTCAGTGTCAAGGAAAAAGCCTTCACCACCCTGAGCCTGAACTACACCCTGCCGGACGCCTACACCCAGGTGGACGCCCCGCCGCCCCCGCCCGCCGAAGCCGACCGCCCCGCGCAAGCCGGCCCGGCCGCCTATGCCGAAGCCGACGCATACGCCGCCCCCGCCCTGTGGAAACAAATGTGGGCCGCCAAGGTCGGGCAGATCGTCATTATTTCGATTGCCCTGGTGCTGCTGATCGGCGTGTTCTTCTTCCAGGATCAACTGACGAAGCACGAAAAGCTCTATAAGCGCTTTCGCACGGGATTCCTGATCTTCACCCTGTTCTGGATCGGCTGGTACGCCCAGGCGCAGTTGTCCGTCGTCAACGTCCTGACCTTCACCACGTCGCTGCGCACGGACTTCAGCTGGGAATACTTCCTGATGGATCCCATCGTGTTCATCCTGTGGGTGGCCACCGCGATGTCGATGATCTTCTGGAACCGCGGGGCCTTCTGCGGCTGGCTGTGCGCCTTCGGCGCCCTGCAGGAACTCCTGAACAAGCTGGCCAAGCTGCTGCGCGTGCCGCAGATCAAAGTCCCGCACGGCGTCAATACCCGCCTGGCGGGCCTGAAATACATCTTCTTCCTGATCCTGTTCGGCGTGTCGATGTACGAACTGGGCCTGGCCGAAAAGCTGGCCGAGATCGAGCCCTTCAAGACCGCCATCATCCTGAAGTTCCTGCGCGACTGGCCGTTCGTCATCTTCGCCATCCTGGTGCTGGTGCCGGGCCTGTTCATCGAGCGCTTCTATTGCCGCTACCTGTGTCCCCTGGGGGCCGCCCTGGCCATCCCCGCGCGCCTGCGCATTTTCGACTGGCTGCGCCGCTACAAGACCTGCGGCAACCCCTGCCAGTTGTGCGCGGTGGAATGCCCGGTGCAGGCCATCAATCCCGAAGGCGACATCAACCCCAACGAATGCATCCAGTGCCTGAACTGCCAGCAGCTGTACCACAACGAAAAGCGCTGCCCGCACCTGATCCAGAAAAACGCCAAGCTGAAACGCACCAAAGCGCCGCCGCCCGACGCGGGCCTGCCCGGCGAGGTCGTCGTCAGCCGCAAACCCACCGTGCGCGCGCGCCCCGTGGACAACAGCCCCGCTTCATCAAACCCATAGCGGCCCACCCCGGCCCGGCGGCCGGGGACGCTATGCCACACCTCCACCTGGGAGAACTTCATGTCCGACCAAAGCAATGACAAACCCGGCCTGAGCCGCCGCGGGTTTCTCGGCACCGCCGCCCTGACGGGGGCAGCCGCCATCGGCACCGCCGCCCCCTTCGCGGCGCACGCCAAAGACGAGAAAAAAGGCCACCAGTCCATCGAGGTCGCCCCGGGCGATCTGGACGAATACTATGCCTTCAACTCGGGCGGCCAATCGGGCGAAATCCGCGTCATGGGCCTGCCGTCCATGCGTGAATTCGTGCGCATCCCCGTCTTCAATATGTGCAGCGCCACCGGCTGGGGCCGCACCAACGAAAGCCGCAAGATCCTGAACGAAAACCTGACGCCGGAAACGCGCCAGTTTCTGAAGGACAGCAACCAGCCCGTGCTGCCCAACGGCGACGCGCACCACCCCCATATGTCGTTCACCGACGGCACCTACGACGGGCGCTACGTTTTCATCAACGACAAGGCCAACAACCGCGTCGCCCGCATCCGCTGCGACGTGATGAAGACCGACAAAATCCTGGAAATCCCCAACGCCGACGGCATCCACGGCCTGCGCCCGCAACGCTACCCGCGCACCGGCTATGTGTTCTGCAACGGCGAACACATCGTGCCCGTGCCCAATACCGGCGCGGTCATGGACGACCCGCAGAAGAACTTCTGGGCCATCTACACCGCCGTGGACGGCGACACCATGCAGGTCGCCTGGCAAGTCATGGTGGACGGCAATCTGGACAACGGCGACGCCGACTACCAGGGCAAATACTCCTTTTCCACCTGCTACAACTCGGAAAAAGGCCTGAACGTCACCGACATGTCCGCCAACGAGCAGGACTGGTGCGTCGTGTTCAACCTCGCCCGCATCGAAGAAGCCGTCAAAAACGGCGACTACAAGGAAATCAACGGCGTGCCGGTCATCGACGGGCGCAAAGGCTCCAAGTACACCCGCTACATCCCGGTGCCCAATTCGCCGCACGGCTGCAACGCCGCCCCCGACGGCATCCACCTCGTCCTCAATGGCAAGCTCTCGCCCACGGTCACCGTGCTGGATGTGCGCAAGCTGGACGACCTGTTCGACGACAAGATCAAAGAACGCGACGTGGTCGTGGCCGAGCCCCAACTGGGCCTGGGGCCCCTGCACACCGCCTTCGACGGCCGGGGCAACGGCTACACCACGCTGTTCATCGACAGCCAGGTGGTCAAGTGGAACATCGAAAAGGCCAAAGAAGCCTACGCCGGCAAGGACGTCGATCCCATCATCCAGAAGCTGGACGTGCACTACCAGCCCGGCCACAACCACACCACCATGGGCGAAACCAAGGAAGCCGACGGCAAGTGGCTGGTCTCGCTGAACAAATTCTCCAAAGACCGCTTCCTGAACGTCGGCCCGCTGAAGCCCGAAAACGACCAGTTGATCGACATTTCCGGCGACGAGATGAAACTGGTGCACGACGGCCCCAGCTTCGCCGAGCCGCACGACATGCTGCTGGTCCATCGCAGCAAGGTGCGCCCCAAGCACATCTGGGAACGCGACGACGTCATGTGGGAAGACGCCCGCCAGCAAGCCGAAAAAGACGGCGTCACCCTGGAAGGCGGTTCCACCGTGATCCGCGACGGCAACAAGGTGCGCGTCTACATGGTGGCCGTGGCCCCGGTGTTCAGCCTGTCCAACTTCGAAGTCAACGAAGGCGACGAGGTCACCGTCTACGTCACCAATATGGAGCGCATCGAAGACCTGACCCACGGCTTCACGCTGACCGGCTACGGCATCGCCATGGAAATCGGCCCTCAGGCCACCTCGTCGGTGACCTTCACGGCCTCGCGCCCCGGCGTCCACTGGTATTACTGCCAGTGGTTCTGCCACGCCCTGCACATGGAAATGTCGGGCCAGATGTACGTCAAGCCCAAACAGGCCTGAAAACCATGTCCAAGCCCCCCTTTCTGTCGTCTGGCGCAGCCCTGGGGCTTGCGCTTGGCCTGGCCTTCTCGGCCTGCGGGGGGGCGCATGCCGCCATACTGGACATCGCCGCCGGCGCCTCCCTGCAGGCGGCGGTTCGGGCCGCCGCCCCCGGCGACACCCTGCGCCTGGCGGCGGGCGACTACCCCGGCAACGTGGTCATCGACAAACCCCTGACCCTGGAAGGGCCGCCGGATCACAGCGCCATCATCACCGGCGAACGCCAGGGCCGCACCCTGTGGGTGCAAGCCCCGGACGTCACCCTGCGGCACCTGACCATCCGCCACTCGGGCCTGAGCCTGCCCGACATGGACGCGGGGGTGTTCCTGGACAAGACCGCCGCGCGCGCCCACATCGCGCACAACCGGATCGTGGATAATTCCGTGGGGGTGTACCTGTGGGGCTCGCCCGACGCCCTGGTCGAACACAACCGCATCATCGGCAACACCGGGCTGCGCGTCAACGAACGCGGCAACGGGGTAACCGTGTGGAACGCCCCGGGCTCGACCGTATCCGACAATCATATCTCCGAAGGCCGCGACGGCATTTTTTCCAACAACAGCCGCGAAAACGTCTTCCGCAACAACCGCTTCGACCACCTGCGCTACGCCGTGCACTATATGTATACCAATGACAGCGAAGTCAGCGACAACCTGTCCCTGGGCAACGAGATCGGCTATGCCATCATGTTCTCGCGCCGCCTGAAGGTGCGCGGCAACCTGGCCGTGAACAGCACCCACCAGGGCCTGATGCTGAACGCCACGGACGACTCCCAGGTTCAGGGCAACGTCGTCGTCAACGCCGAAAAATGCGTCTTCATCTATAACGCGAACCTCAATGAAATCGCCGACAACCGTTTCCAGCACTGCGGGATCGGCGTGCACTATACCGGCTCGGAAGGCAACCGCATCCACGGCAACGCCTTCGTGGCCAACCGCAACCAGGTCAAATACGTCGGCACCCGATTCCTCGAATGGTCCGACCAGCAGCGCGGCAACTACTGGTCCGATGCCGCCGCCTTCGACCTGGACGGCGACGGCATCGGCGACACCGCCTATCGGCCCAACGGCCTGATCGACCAAGTGATCTGGCGCGCGCCCAATGCCCGGCTGCTGCTGAACAGCCCGGCCGTCACCATTGTGCGCTGGGCGCAATCCCAGTTCCCGGCCATCCTGCCCGGCGGCGTGATCGACAGCGCCCCCTTGATGGCCGCCCCCGACACCCCCACCTGGACACGCTACGAGGCCCTGCCATGACCGTCACGGCGCCCCCGATCGACCTACACCGCGTCACCAAACGCTACGGCGCGCACTGCGCCGTCGACCGCGTCAGCCTGTACCTGGAGCCCGGCGAATGCGTGATCCTGGCGGGCCACAACGGCGCCGGCAAAAGCACGCTCATCAAACTCATCCTGGGCCTGATCCGGCCCGAATCCGGCACGGTCCGGGTGCTGGGCGAACTGGCGGGCAGCCGCGCGGCATCCCGCGTCCGCGCCCAGATCGGCTATCTGCCCGAGACCGTCGCCCTGCACCCCACCCTGACCGGGGCGGAAACCCTGGATTTCTACGCCCGCCTGAAAGGCGTGAGCACCCAAGGCAACGCCGCCCTGCTGTCGCGCGTGGGCATCGCCGAAGCCTCGCGGCGGCGGGTGGGCGGATATTCCAAAGGCATGCGCCAGCGCCTGGCCCTGGCCCAGGCCCTGCTGGGCAAACCCCGCATCCTGCTGCTGGACGAACCCACCACCGGCCTGGATCCCGCGTCCCGGCTGCTGTTCTACGACATCGTGCGCGAACTGCGCGACAGCGGGACGGCCATTTTGCTGTCCACCCACGCGCTGGCCGAACTCGAAGGCCAGGCCGACCGCGTGATCGTCCTGCAAAAAGGCCGCAAAATCGCCGACGGCAGCCTGGCCGACCTGCGCCGCGACGCCGACCTGCCCGTCCGCATCCGTCTGAGCCTGAGCCACGACCCCATCACACCGCCCGCGGGCTGGCGCCAGATCAGCGCCCAGCGCATCGAGATCAGCTGCCCGCAGGCCGACAAACTGCGGCACCTGCAAACCGCCCAGACCCTGGATCACGTCATCGACATCGAACTGGAACAACCCGGCCTGGACGAAATGTACGCCCACTTTCTACAGCGCGAGGACGCATGAGCCCCACCTTCATCCTGATGCGCAAGGAAATCCGCGACGGCCTGCGCAACCGCTGGGTACTGGCCGTCGCCCTCCTGCTGGCCATGCTGGCGCTGTCGCTGGGGTTCCTGGGCAGCGCCCCCACGGGCAGCGTCAAGGTCGACCCGCTGACCGTCACGGTGGTCAGCCTGTCCAGCCTGTCCATCTTCCTGGTGCCCCTGATCGCCATGCTGCTGTCCTACGACGCCATCGTGGGCGAAATCGACCGGGGCACCATGAACCTGCTGCTCAGTTACCCGATATCCCGCCGACAGGTGATGGCGGGCAAGTTCCTGGGGCACCTGATCATTCTGGCCCTGGCCATCGGCGCGGGCTACGGGCTCGCCGGCCTGGCCCTGCAATTGGCCTTCGGCGGCCTGGACTTCACCGCCTGGGGCCCCTTCGCCCTGCTGATCGCCGCCAGCGTCCTGCTGGGCGCGGCTTTTCTGGCCATGGGCTACCTGATCAGCGCCCTGGTGCAGGAACGCCCCACCGCTGCGGGAATCGCCATCGGCGTCTGGCTGTTCCTGGTGGTCATCTACGACATGGCCCTGCTGGGGATCCTGGTCGTCGACCAGGGACGGGTGATCACCGCCCCCCTCCTGAATACGATCCTGCTGTTCAACCCCACCGACGTGTACCGCCTGCTGAACCTGACCGGACACGAAAACATCGCCATGTTCGCCGGAATGGCGGGCCTGAGCGGCCAAGCCAGCCTGTCGCTGGGATGGCTGCTGCTGGCCCAGGTGCTGTGGATCGCCGTTCCGCTGGCCCTGGCCGCCCGGGCTTTTGGCCGGAGATCGCTATGACCCCTGTTTTTCTTCCTCGTCTGGGCCGAGCCCTGGCCGCCGCCCTGGCCGGCCTGCTGCTGGCGGCCTGCGGCGGCGGCAGCCCCTCCGGCCCCCCGCCCGCCCCGGTCGCCCTGACGGACGACGCCGTCGGCCATTACTGCGGAATGCACCTGACCGAGCACATCGGCCCCAAGGGTCAGATCCTGCTGCGCGACCAGACCCGCGCCGTCTGGTTTTCCACCGTGCGCGAAGTCTTCGCCTATCAGTTGCTGCCCGAAGAACCCAAGACCATCGTGGCCATCTACGTGCAGGACATGGGCCAGGCGGACGCGCAGGGCAACCCGCCCGATGACGCCTGGATCGACGCCCGTCAAGCCCACTACCTGATCGAAAGCCATGCCGTGGGCGGCATGGGCGCCCCGGATGCCCTGCCCTTTGCCAGACCGGAAGACGCCCAGGCCTATGCCCAACGCTATGGCGGGCGGGTGGTCGGCTTCGGCGATATGCCCGAAGACTATATCCTGCGCTACCGGGAACCCGACGCCCCCACCGCCGTGCCACTTACCGCCCCCAAGGATTCTGGAGAGCGATCATGACCAGCACATCATCACCCACCCGCCGCCGATTTCTGGGCATCGCCGCCGCCAGCGCCGCCCTGCTGGGAACCACCCCTTTGCACGCCGCCCTGCGCCACGCCGCCGAACTGCCCTCCCTGACCACTTGGCGCGGGATCGCCCTGGGCGCGGACGCCCAGATGCAACTGCTGCACCCCGATCCCCGCAAAGCCCGACAACTGATCCAATTGGCCATCGGGGAAATCCATCGCCTGGAACGCATCTTCAGCCTGTACCGCGACGACAGCGCGCTGGTGCGGCTGAATCGCGCCGGGCGGCTGGATGCCCCGCCCGCCGACCTGTGCCGCCTGCTGTCCGAGGCCTGCGCCCTGGCCGAACTGACCGGGGGCTATTTCGACCCCACCGTCCAGCCCTTGTGGGACTGGTACGTGCGCCAGGGCCTGCACCCCAGCCAGCCGCCGGCCGCCTCGCTGCGGCAAACCCTGGCTGCGGTCGACTACCGGGCCATCGACATCCAGCCCGACCGCATCCGTCTGAGGCACCCGGGGATGGCGCTGACCCTGAACGGAATCGCCCAGGGGTACATCACCGACCGCGTCACCGAACTGCTGCGCGCCAACGGCCTGGAACACGCGCTGATCGACCTGGGCGAAGCCCGCAGCCTGGGCCGGCCCGACGCCGGCCGCCCCTGGCGGGCCGGCCTGGCCGACCCGGATCGGGCTGGGCAGCTGCTGGACACCATCGAACTGCACGACCAGGCCCTGGCGACCTCCAGCGGATCGGGCACCCCCCTGGACGCCAGCGGCCACCTCGGCCACCTGTTCGACCCCCACACCGGCAGCGCCACGCCGCGCTGGCACAGCGTCAGCGTGCGCACGCGCGACGCCACCACCGCCGATGCCCTGTCCACGGCCTTCAGCCAAATGCGAGAAGATAAAATCCGTGCTATAGTTACACGCTTTCCTGCTGAGGCATGGTTATTACCGGCGGGCACCGGGCAACTGGTGTATTTGTCCTGAAACCACAGGCCATCACAGGAAAAAGCGTAATATGACAGCTTTAAAAAAACATGTTATATTTACGCCTCTTTAGCGGCTGTAGCTCAGTTGGATAGAGTACTTGGCTACGAACCAAGGGGTCGTGGGTTCGAATCCTGCCAGCCGCGCCAGAATTACCCTGCAATATCAGCAGGTTAGAAACCGCCTAGGGGCCAACGCCTAGGCGGTTTTTCTTTGCCTGGGTGAATTTGCGTGACTTCTTTGAGGGCCGCCCGCCGGGGGCAAGGCCCCCGGCATCGCATCAAGCGGTCACGCTCAGGCGGTCACGTAAAAGGCAATGCCTTCGTAGTTGAAATGGCCGCTTTGCATCACGGCTTCCATCTCGGCGGTATCCGCCGTGTAGAAATGGGTACCGGACTCGGCATTCAAGAAGCGGTACAGCGCCGTCGTGCCATCCGCTTGGGTGCCGTAGGCATTGAAAGCCTGCCCTTCGTACTGCCAGGCTCCGCCGATTTCCATAAGACTATTGGCCTCGTCCACCCCTGCGGTATAGAAGTGATCGCCCGTGGCCTGGTTGTAGAAACGCTGCACGACCACAGTGTCCGCACCGGGAATGCTGGCGCCATCGACGCTGCGGCCAAACACCTCGCCTTCATACGCAAAACCGTTCAACTGGGTCACAGCCGTGGCTTCGTCGTTATTGGACGTATAGAAATGCAGGCCCAGGTCGGCGTTATAAAACCGGTAGACCGCCGGAGTCAGATCATTCAGGTTGGCCTGGAAGCCGTTGAAATTGGCGTATTCGATATTAAGCAGCGTATCGGTTCCGTCCCGGTTCGCCGTCAGATCCAGCACGGCGTATTCCCGGCTGAACACGTTGTAGCTCAGGTCGTAGCCAGGCAGCGCCCCGCTGAACACCGCGCTGTCCTGCCCGTCGCCGCCATTCAGGTAGTTATCGGCGGCATTGCCGCGCAAGACGTCGTTGCCCGCCCCGGTCACGGCGTTTTCGATAAGCGTCGTCCAGGCGATGGCGAGATTGTTGGTCATGCCATTGACAGAGGAATACTGGCCCGGATTGAGGTTGACCAGACTATCCGTCCCCCAGCCGCTGAGATTCAGGGTGTCCACCCCGCCGGCGTCGTAAATCGTCAGAATGGGGTATTCATTGACGGAAAAATCGAAAATCTGTGCCTGGGGGCCCTGGACATTAGAGCCAAAACCATAGACCGTGTCCTCTACCCGGGTGGTGGTGTCGGCCCCATACATCTCCTGGATCACCATGATATCGTTGACCATCGGCGTCTGGGCCGAATACCCCCGGCCATCGGCCCCGAACCAATCGCCCCAGGCCACCAGGCCTTCGCCCCGGTTCATGCCCGGGCCATAATACGACATGATCGACAGCATGTCGCTGTCCTGGTAGGACGACGGCCCATCGTCATCGTCGCCGTTGTAACCCCCCATGTGATTCAGACCCAGCGCGTGGCCGATTTCGTGCACAAAGGTGATAAAGCCGTGTTCGCCGATTTTCGGCGCCTGCAGGTTGTCATGATGGGACGAGAACCAGACCGTGCCGCCATCGCGCGGATAGAGGGCAAAGGCGTAGCCCTCGGTAGCAGACGTATTGCTGACCAGGATGTCGGCGTTGTGCACCGACCCCTGGACAATGCTAGGCGCGATCAGATCATCCCACAACATCATGCCCAACTGAGCCAGGGGCTGCTGCGCCGCGTTCAGGGGTGAGAACCCAGTCAAGACGTCGGCCAGCTCCGGGTCAGAAAATGCGCTGGTAGACTGGGGAAAGGCATACGTTATGACCGGGCTAAACCATTTACTGCCGGAGTTCATCTGATCGAAGACTTGCTGGTCAGTCCATTGGGGAAGGGCCATGTCCACACTCCTTGGGTTAACAAATGACACTGCTGTAAAAAAAGGTATTAGTTCATGATTCTACAGACAAATAGGATGTTGGCGTACCTTACAAACGTTCGTTTCAGGCCAGACATGGCGCTCGGACAAATGACCGCGCCACTGACTTGCATTGTCTCGTCGTGTGCTCGAATCCTGCCAGTCGCGCCATACAAATCAGGGCTTACATATTTCGATATGCAAGCCCTTGTGCTTTGTGCGCATCTTCGCCTCACGGATGGCCGGGCCGGGGGGACAATGCCCCCCGGCATCGCATCAAGCGGTCACGCTCAGGCGGTCACGTAAAAGGCAATGCCTTCGTAGTTGAAATAGCCGCTTTGCATCACCGCTTCCATCTCGGCGGTATCCGCCGTGTAGAAATGGGTGCCGGACTCGGCATTCAAGAAGCGGTACAGCGCCGTCGTGCCATCCACCTGGGCGCCGTAGGCATTGAAGGCCTGCCCTTCGTACTGCCAGGCTCCGCCGAGTTCCATGAGACTATTGGCCTCGTCCACCCCCGCGGTATAGAAGTGATCGCCCGTGGCCTGATTGTAGAAACGCTGCACGACCACGGTGTCCGCACCGGGAATACTGGCGCCATCGACGCTGCGGCCAAACACCTCGCCTTCATACGCAAAACCGTTCAACTGGGTCACAGCAGTGGCTTCGTCGTTATTGGACGTATAGAAATGCAGGCCCAGGTCGGCGTTGTAAAAACGGTAGACCGCCGGAGTCAGATCATTCAGGTTGGCCTGGAAGCCGTTGAAATTGGCGTATTCGATATTAAGCAGCGTGTCGGTTCCATCCCGGCCCGCCGTCAGATCCAGCACGGCGTATTCCCGGCTGAACACGTTGTAGCTCAGGTCGTAGCCGGGCAGCGCCCCGCTGAACACCGCGCTGTCCTGACCGTCGCCGCCATTCAGGTAGTTATCGGCGGCATTGCCACGCAAGACGTCGTTGCCCGCCCCGGTCACGGCGTTTTCGATGAGCGTCGTCCAGGCGATGGCGAGATTGTTGGTCATGCCATTGACAGAGGAATACTGGCCCGGATTGAGGTTGACCAGACTATCCGTCCCCCAGCCGCTGAGATTCAGGGTGTCCACCCCGCCGGCGTCGTAAATCGTCAGAATGGGGTATTCATTGACGGAAAAATCGAAAATCTGCGCCTGGGGGCCCTGGACATTGGAGCCAAAGCCATAGACCGTGTCCTCTACCCGGGTGGTGGTGTCGACCCCATACATCTCCTGGATCACCATGATATCGTTGACCATCGGCGTCTGGGCCGAATGCCCCCGGCCATCGGCCCCAAACCAATCGCCCCAGGCCACCAGGCCTTCGCCCCGGTTCATGCCCGGGCCATAATACGACATGATCGACAGCATGTCGCTGTCCTGGTAGGACGACGGCCCATCGTCATCGTCGCCGTTGTAATCCCCCATGTGATCCAGACCCAGCGCGTGGCCGATTTCGTGCACAAAGGTGATGAAGCTGTCTTCGCCGATTTTCGGCGCCAGCAGGTTGTCATGATGGGACGAGAACCAGACCGTGCCGCCATCGCGCGGATAGAGGGCAAAGGCGTAGCCATCCGTATTGGCCGTATTGCCGACCAGAATGTCGGCGCTGTGCACCGACCCCTGGGTAATACTGGGCGCGATCAGATCATCCCACAACATCATGCCCAACTGAACCAGGGGCTGCTGCGCCGCGTTCAAGGGTGAAAACCCAGCCGCGTATTCGGCCAACTCCGGGTCGGAATATGCGCTGGAAGACTGAGGAAAGGCATACGTAATGACCGGATTGGGCCATGTGCTGCCGGAGTTCATCTGATCGAAGACTTGCTGGTCGGTCCATTGAGGAAGGGCCATGTCTACACTCCTTGGGTTAACAAATGACACTGCTGTAAAAAAGGGTATTGGTTCATGATTCTACAGATAAACCGGGCGCTGGAATACTTATCGACGTCGTTCCAAGAGACAGCCAGGCCACGGACACCGATGGCCAGGCGTTTTTCTTACGAATATGCGATGTGGCGCCATGTGGTTCGCTTTGTCGGCCCTGAAAGGCTGCTTTGAAGAAGGCCGAATAGCCGCCAGCGGCAGACACGGCATCAGCGGTGAATCAGGCAAGCCGCAGCATTGCTCACCAACAGCCGGGTACCAAGGATTCGCTTCGCCGGGCGCCCACCCGTTTCTGGCAAGCCGGGCGGCGGCTTCCGTGCCCGCCCTTGACATGGCCGCATCGGCTCAGTACGTTGTACCGATAAGACGATGTCAAGGCATGCTGACCTGGCCATGATCACGTCGCCAAGACAAATTCAGCATCACCGGCCCCGGCAACAGCATGACCTCCCGTAATCCCCTTGTACAACAATTCAGCGCCAACGAGTCAGGCCGAGACTTCGCGGTGGGCGACATACACGGCTGCTTCAGCAAGTTGGAAACTGCCTTGCAGAAGATCCGGTTTGCGCCGGCATTCGACCGGCTGTTTTCGGTGGGCGATCTGGTGGATCGCGGGCCGGAATCCCAGCATGTGCTGCATTGGCTGGATCGGCCCTGGTTTCATGCCATCTGCGGCAACCACGATTTGATGACATGGCGCAGGGCCGCCGGCGATCCGTATCCTGCGGTCGATCATGTGGCGCATGGCGGCCAATGGTTGGATCAGCGCAGTCGGGTCGAGCAGGAACGCATCGCACAACGTCTGCGCGGGTTGCCGCTGGCGATAGAGGTGGACACCCCACAAGGGATGGTCGGCATCGTCCATGCCGATTTCCCCTACGACGACTGGCAGGCCATCCACCATGAACAATTCAGCGCCAACGATCGGGAAGCCTGTCTGTGGTCGACGGATCGTTACCGCACGCGGTACACACAGCCCATCAGGAATGTACGCGCCGTAGTCCATGGACACGTACCCTGTCCAGAATGGCGCAGTTGGGCAATGTCTTCTACATCGATACAGGCGGTTGGCGCGAGGGTGGGCAGTTCACGCTGCTGGACTTGCAAACGCTGAAGGTGATCCGCTGACCCCGCATTGGCACTCGGTTGACACCCGAACCGCAGACAACAAAAAAGCCACCGCAGCGGGTGGCTTCAATGTCCTGATTTAACAGGGAAAATTCTGGTGGCGCATCAGGGACTCGAACCCCGGACCTGCGGATTATGATTCCGTCGCTCTAACCAACTGAGCTAATGCGCCAAAGCACGCAATTATAAGCAAGTTTTTTAAATCTCGCAAGCCCTGCCGCGCGTCATGGTTCCGGCCGCCCATCTATAGTAGGCTTACAGGGTAAAAGGCAGTCATTCTGGATGCCGCCAACAAAAAGGACACCCGGGATGCTGATCCGGCCACGTTCACGTATCACCCTGCGCCAACTGGTGCTGGTTCTGTCTATAGGCAGCGTGCTGACCATGCTGCTGGCAGGCACGATCGGGGTTTACCAGGTACAAAAAGACCAGTTGATGGACGACACCCTGACGTCCAACCAGGCCTTCGCCGAAAAATTGGCGGCCTCCACCGCCACCCTGCTGGCACAAGCCCAGCAAGACCTGGCCTACACGGCAAACCGCATCGCGCAATCCAGCCAGCAGCTCGCCTCCCTCCAGGACGAGGTCGATTACCTGAGGGAGCAAGGCGTGGGTTTCAATACCGTTTCAATCACCGACAACCAGGGGTACATCGTCACGGTATCGCCGCAGTCCAGGAATCTGAAAGGCAGACGCATCGACCTGGACACCCCACGCACGGCCCTGCGCCACCAGGGGCCCACCATCAGCAAGCCATTTACCACCGTCCTGGGCAATCTGGCCATCCAGTTGACCCACCCCCTGCGCTCGGCGAACAAGCCAGAAAGGGGCTATCTGACCGGCACCATCTACTTGAACTCCAACGGCGCACTGGCCCGCCAGTTGAGCGAACACTTTTTTCGCAATGATACCTACGTGTACGTGGTCGATTCCGCCCGCCGCTTACTGTACCACCCGGATGAAGACAGGATCGGCACGACAGTCGGGGTAAACCTGGCCATCGATGCCGTGCTGAAGGGCATCCAAGGCAGGCAACGCATCATCAACAGCAAAGGCGAGGATATGCTCGCAGGCTTTGCCTATGTTCCCAGTGCACAATGGGGGATTGTGGTGCAGCGGCCCACACGGGTGACGCTTGCGCAGTTGAGCACGCTGATGCACAACATGTTGTGGCAGCTGCTGATCCCAGTGGTCGCGCTGCTGGCCCTGTTGTGGTATTTGTCCACGCTGGTGTCGCGCCCCCTGGAAGCCCTGGCCCAAATCATGCAAGAAGGTTACGAAGATCAGATGCCACAGCGCATCCGCTCGGTGCGCTGTTGGTATTTCGAAGCTGAATACCTGCAAAACGCCTTGTTGTCCGGCCTGGGGGCCGTGGGCCTGCAACTGGGGCTGCTGCACGAGGCCGCCTACCAGGATCCCATGACCAAGCTGGGCAACCGCCGCGGCCTGGGCCTGGCGCTGCAAGCCTGTCAGGACATGGGCCAGCCCTATGCCGTCATGCTGCTGGACATCGACTTTTTCAAAAGCATCAACGATACCCATGGCCACGATGTGGGCGACCAGGTCATCTGCCAGCTCAGCGACATCATGCGCGGTCAGGCACGCGACGGGGACGCCTTGTTCAGGCTGGGCGGGGAGGAATTTCTGGTTCTGCTGCCCGCCACCCAGGCGGACATCGCCACGGTGATCGCCGAACGGCTGAGGGCAGCGGTGGCGCAGGCGCCGATACTGCCGGATCGGACGGTCACGGTATCCATTGGAGTGGCCGGCGGGCGGCCGGATGGCCTGGAAGCCAGCGAGGCCGTCATCAAAGCGGCAGATCGGGCGCTATACCTGGCCAAGCAGCAAGGCCGCAACCGGGTTGTCCGCCAGGCGGTGGAAGCCGTCTGAGCGCTGGCCCGCCACGCCAGACGCGCCGATACGCCGCGCACTATGGAGTGCGCACCAACGTAAAGGCCCCACCTCTTGGTGGGGCCTTACTGCCACTGGGACAGTAGCGCTGCATGGGCGCAGCGCAATGTCAACGCCTTGATGGCGATGAAGCACTACCATTTGGTAGCAGCTTCAGTATAGGCAGGCGCGGCACCCAATGCAAGCCTGGGATTTACCCTGATCAATGGGCCAGGGCGAAATCCAGCGCGGCGCGCACGGCGGCCACCTGGGCCGCATTGCATTGCTCAGGACTGGCCTGGGGGCTGTCGGGATAGACTTCGGTCGTGCAGCGGTAAGGCGCATCGGTCAGGCCCGCGCACAAGCCCAGAGACCGCAGGGCATAGCGGATGACCCCCGGCGCGACCACCGTGGAGCCAATGATTTCGCCATGCTCGTCGGCCGGGGCAATATGCGTGACCTGCCGCACCGCCTGGATGATGGCCTGCTGGAAATCGGGCTGCGGGACCTCGGTGTCGTCCACCACGTAAAACCCATCGGGGACGCCGCCCGGGGTGAATGGCCGGCCATCCCGGGCGGCCAGGGCCGGACGAAATTCGGATTCGTCCGTATCCGTAGTCTCGTGCAAGTCGATATGCACCTTGACCCGCCCGGCAAACGGGGCCACCCATTGCATCAGGGCGGCGGACTCTCCGGCGGGGCTGTCGGCCCGAAACGAACGGTTGGGATCCAGGGCGGCCGGGTTCCAGCGATGGATGCGCTCGAATCCCCAGGGGCTGACACAGGGCACGATGGCGATATCCAGCCGCCCGGCATAGTCCTGCGCATGCTGCACGGCAAACTGCAAGGCGCCGAACACACCGCTGGATTCGTAGCCATGCACCCCGCCCGTCACCAGCGCCAGCGGGCGATCCGCCTGCCAATCCTTGCTGCGCAGCGCCATCAGGGGGTAGTGATCCGGCGCGTAATCCAGCTGGCCATACTGAATCACATCGTACAGCCCGCGCAGCGGCTCGATCGCGTCGAGCACCTGGTCGGCATAGCTGCGCTGGCGCCGCTGACGGCCCAGCCATTGGGCTTTTTCAGCATCGCCCCAGGCGACGCCCGGGGTTCCGATCGGGTAAAACTGCATTCGAGGGCTCCTTGGAAAAATTCGGGTGACTGTAGCATGCGCCCGCGGGCCGAAAACCGCAATCCGTCCCGGACGGCCCCCGGCGGCATGATCCGCATCCGCCGGCCAGCTTGCAATCCAGCGGGACAAAATCGCATACTGGCACCTTGAGCCTACCGGACACCGCACACCATGACCTCCCTGACCCCCACCTTCGAAGACCGCGCCTGCGGCGCACTGATGGGCGCCTATATCGGCGACGCCCTGGCCCTGGGGCCCCACTGGTATTACGACCTGGACGCCCTGCGCCGCGACTACGGCCCCTGGATCACCGACTATGCCGACCCGCAAGCGGATCGCTACCACGGCGGCATGAAGGCGGGACAATCTTCGCAGGCCGGCCTGATCCTGGATCTGCTGGCCGCCTCCCTGGCAGATCAGGGCGGCTACCAGGAAAGCGACTTCTGCCGGCGGCTGGACGAGGATCTGTTCACCCAGCTGGACGGCGCCCCCATGGGCGGCCCGGGCGGCTATACCAGCCAATCCATCCGTGAAACCTGGCGCCTGCGGATGCGCGAACACCGCCCCTGGGGACAGGTGTCCGGCCTGGCCGACACCACCGAGGCCGCCGAACGCATGCCCGCCCTGGCCGTCCGCTACGCCCGTCAACCCGCCCAGTTGGCCAAGCTGGCATCGGCCAATACCGCCCTGACGCAACACGACACCACCGTCATGGCCATGACGGTGGCCTATACCTGCGTGCTGGGCAGCCTGCTGCGCGGCGAACCCCTGGACGCCCAGACTTCAAGCCGCCTGATGGCGCTGGTGCACGACGGCGCCCTGCCCTTTCATGCGGTCACCCAGCCGGGCGAGCAACCCCCGTCCTCAGGGCCGGAGGCCGCCCGCCACGCGGGCCAGTTCCCGTCGCCCGACGCCCTGCTGACGGCCTCTTGCGTGGTGCGCGCCGCGCAAGACCCGGACATCCGCATCGAACCCGCCTGGAAGGCATCCTTGGTATACGGCATGCCGTGCGCGGTATACCATCAGTTTCCCGCCGCCTACTACCTGGCGGGCCGCTTCCAGGGGGATTTTGAATCGGCCGTCCTGCACGCGATCAACGGCGGCGGACAAAACATGGCCCGGGCCATGCTGACCGGCGCCTTGTGCGGCGCCATCGGCGGCATCCAGGCCATCCCCGAGCGTTTCTTGCAAGGCTTGGCACACGCCGACCGGCGCCTGGCCCGGGCCAGGCAACTGGCCCGCCAGGCGGACGCCGCGCACTGATCTGCCGGAAGCCGGGATCGGGGCGCTTGCCGCTCAGTACTGCCGGGAAAGATCCACCACGCCGGTAATGGCCTCGCCCCGGCCGACGGCGCGAATCTTGTCCGCAATCTGCCGCACGCACAGCGACAACAGGCTGGCGCCGGCCACGTGCGGGGTCACCTGGATGCGGGGATCGGCCCAAAAGGGATGGCCGACGGGCAGCGGCTCTTGCGCAAAGACATCCAGGGCCGCCCCGCGCAAGCGCCCCGATTGCAGGCTGGCCAGCAAATCGGCCTCGACCAGATGAGCCCCCCGCGCAATATTGATCAAATACGCGTCGGGCAGCAATTGGTCGAATACGGCCTGCGACAAAATACCTTCGGTTTGCGCCGTCAGGGGCAAAACATTGACCAGCACCCGGGTGCGCGCCAGGAATTCGGCCAGTTGGCCGTGCGCATACCCTGGCGTCCCCGCCACGGTTTTACCGCTGCGCGACCAGACCGCCACCGGGTAATCCAGGGCGGCGCAAGCCTGGGCCACCCGCGCGCCCATGACCCCCGCGCCCATGACCCCGACGGACCAGGCCTGCCGGTCGATGTCCGCCAGGGGCTGCCAGCGCGCCTGCGCCTGAAGGCCGGCATAGCGCCCCAGGTCGCGCGATTCGCGGATCAGATAATGCAGCACGTATTCCGCCATCTGCACCGCCATGCCGCCGTCTTCCATGCGCACCAGCGTGACGGCATCGGACAGGCCGGGCAACGGCAGCAAGGCATCCACACCGGCCCCGAGATTGAACACGTGCGTCAGACCGGGTTCGCGCTGGAAAAGATCCGCGGGCGGGGCCCAGACCACGGCGATCCGGGCTTGCTCCGCCGCTTGCGGGTCATCCAGCGCCCGCACCCGGTGCTCGGGCAGCGCCCGCTGCAGGGCATCGATCCATTCCTGGGGATTGGATTCATGGCGGGAGGCAAAAACGATTTCCATTCGGCAATACCAGACGAGAACGACAGAACACGGGGGACTGTAGCACAAGGGGTCAGCCTAATCGCCCCGCCGGCGCTGCCAGAACGCCCCCTCGCGCCAGCGATCCTGCTGGGCATAATAAAAATTGCGCTGCAGCACATAGCGATCCCAGCGCAGCGCCTGGCCATCCAGATACTGTTGCACCTGGCTTTGCGGCCGGCCCGCGGGGACGGCCGCCTGCAGCTGATAATGCACCTGATGGCCGGCTTCGCTGCCGCTGTCCAGGGCTTTCCAGATGCCTTGGGACGACAAGGGATCGTAGGCCTGGGCGGCGTCCCCCGCAGCCAGCCAATCCGGCCCGCCAAACGCCTGCAGGCGCTGACTGCCCGCGGGCGCGCCACGCACCGGGCGGCTGCCGTCGGCGGCATAACCCTTGTCCCGCAGCAGGGGCCGCAGGTGGGTCGAAGCCTGCAGCAAGGCGTCAAAGCCGGCCTGGTGGGCGGCTTGGCGGGCGGCCGGCAAATCGTGATCCGTATGAAACACCAGCAGGCGCCGCGCGGCCGCGCCCGGCAGCCGGTTGCTGTACCACCAGCCCAGCGGGCCGGATTCTATCCGGGTATAGACGTCCTGATCCGGCATCGCGCTGTCGTACCACTGGGCATAGGCAAACAGGCCGTCCAAAGGCTGGCAGGCCACGCCCAAGGCGCGGCCCACCACGGCGACGCGCCCGGAGGCATCCACCAGAAACCGGGCCTGATGCACGCAGGCGCCGCCCGCCTGTGCCTGTGCCTGTGCCTGATCCAGCGTCACCCGCCAGCGCGACAGCCCGTCCACCTGGCGGACGCAGGACACGAAGCGCCCGCCCACCAGCGTCGCCCCGGCGGCGGTTGCCCGGTCGCGCAGGGCCTGGTCGAACGCCAAGCGGTCGACGCACAGGCCGTGGCCCGCGGGGGTATAGAAAAAATCCGTCGTATCAGGCTGTGCGCCGGCCCACAACGACACGTTGCCCGCCGTCCGAAAGCCGGCGGCGACGCGATCCAGCACATCCGCCGAGGGCCCGAGAAACTGCCGCACCAAGCCCACGGCCCCGGGGGCAATGGATTCACCCAGCTTGAAGCGCGGCGCGGCGCGGGCTTCAACCAGCAGCACGCGCCAGCCAAAGCCCGCCAGCGTGATCGCAACAGCGCAGCCGGCCGGCCCCGCCCCCACGACCACGACATCCCAGGAAGCGCCCGCGACAGGCGCACCCGACGTCATCAGCCGGCGTTGCCGGGCGGCCGATCCAGCACGGGATCGCGTTCTTGCTCGACAAAGACGATTTCGCCGTTATCGCGCACAAACTGGCCATCCGCGGATTTCAGCGGCAGCACCATGCCCAGCTTGGGCCAAGCGTACAACATCTGGTCGTAGCCGTCGGTGGACGACAAGGGCTCACCACTTTCGTCGTAGCCCCGGAACCATTCGCGGTGCGTGCGATCCTGGGTCTTGCTGTCGTACTGGAATACGACGTCGGGCCGCTGCGTGGGCCACCAGGCCGTATTGCAGGACCAGAAATCGCCCTGCCAGGGGCTGGACATATAAGCGCTGAGGGCGCCGGGCTCGATATCCCCCGCCACCCGGAAGGCGGCGGCGAATTTTTCTCGGTAAATGATCAGGTAGGGGAACTCGATGCCGGGATGGAAACCCCCGCCAATCGTGGGCTCCAGGGCGGCGGCATCCAGGGCGTGCGGCTGCTGGGCCAGCGGCAGCCCATCCAGCGCCACCGGCGCCTGCGGGGCGCCGACCTGGAAATTGCCTTCGGCCCAATCCTGCAAGTGGCGCAGCTGCCAGTCGGTCAGGCTCAGGAACTGATTGGGGAAATCGTCCCCCAACTGCTGATTTTGCAGGGGTTTCCCGCCCGTCCCCCAGAGCTTGGGCATCTGGTGTTCATCCACGGCCGTGGTGAATTCGGGTTTTTTCCAGCTCTCGGGCCGCAGCGGCGGCGCGGGCATCAGGGAATCCACCAAGCGGCTGCGCGGGCCCGAAGCGTGCCGCATCAGGGTGTAGATGCGTTCGCGCAAGGGTTTGAAATCCTCGCCGGGATTGGACAAGGCCGTGACGTAATCGGGACTGAGCAGATTGCCGGGCTGCTTGGGGCCGTGCGCCAGGTTCTTGGTGCTGGGATCCACCCCCGCCGCCTGGGCGCTGACCCAGCCATAATTGACCGCCTTGGCGAACAGCGGATAGACATCCCGGTAGAAATCCGTTTTCTCGCCCGCGTGCGGATACACCTCGGGAAAGGCTTCGTAGACGCGATCCAGGATGGAGACCACGTGCATCATATGGGGCGCATACTTGGGCGGCGCCGTGACGACCCAGGCCCCGCGCAAAGGATTGCGGCGGCCTTCGTCCGTGGCGGACGCCACGCCATCGCGCGTACTGAGCACCGTGCCATCGGCCAAGGTGACCGTCACGTCGATTTCGCCGCCACAGGTATCGTCCCACCAGCCGGGAATATTGAAATACGCGAACTGATTGGTCAGCGGATCTTCGCCGCTATCGGGGCCGTTGGGCGGATTGTGGAATTCGCTGGGGTTGGACAGGGCGACTTTCGGGGTGGTCACGCACCCGCCTTTGCCGGGCGAGGCGACGAACAACAGGCGGTCGGCTTCATCCAGCCGCAGTTGGCCAAGCTCGATACCGCGTGCCGGGGCATAGGTGACGTCGACTTCCTGGGTGATGTCGGCGGGCGTATACCCCTCGAACCGCAAAGCGCCGGGCAGCTTGCCTTTTTCGATGCCGGTGAAGACGTCGCCCTTCAGAACCACCGCGTCGCGCTGGCCGGAGGCAATCGTCTGCACGCCGGGGTCGATGATCAACTGGTCGCGCTGGCCGGGTTCCAAGCCAGGCTGAATGCCGGCATTGCGCAGCTTGTCGGGGTTGAACAAATACGCCCCCTGGAACGCGTAGTTGGCGGCTTTCATGTTGCGCACGTGCACGCGCCAATGCAAGGACTTGACCTGATCGGAAGCGGCGGAGAGTTCGCCGATGACCTGGTCGTCGGCATCGTAGGCATACACGCGATAGCGCTGGGCCTGGCGTTTCAGACGCATGTCGGCATCACGATAGCTGCCGCCGTCGGGCCCGGGCCCGCCCTGGCCGCCGGGATCCACCACCACCCCGGGGGCCTCGGGGCCGATGAAGAATTCATCGCTGTTGCCCATGCGGGCCAGGCCGATGCCGGGATGAATGCGTATGCTTTTAATGGCTGCGGACATAAGCTCCCCTGTTATTTCCCGGACACAACGGCCCAGTCGAGCAAGTTATTGGATACCACGACATAACGGCGGCTGCCATGGCCGATCGTGGCCTGGATGCCGTCCTGGCCTCGGGCCTGCCGGTAGACGGAAAAGCCCCCGCCGAACCCCGCCTTGATGGATTTTTCGACCTGAGCGGGGGAAGCATCCGCCAACGCCGGGGCCGTCCGGCCCACGGCCATTCCCGGCAGCAGCGATGCCCCGGCCGCCCCGCCACACGCCTGCATAAACGTCCTGCGCCTGATGTTCATTCATGTCCTCCTGGTATCCACATGCCTTAGGCATGCACATTATGGGTGTGAACATTATGGCAGATCACATGGAAACCACGCGATAAGATTTAACCCGACCATCCAGAACGCCGACGCCAAACCATGACGAACCAGACTATGACGGACCAGACGATGACAAACCAAGCCATGACGAACCCGACCCCGAACCCGAACCCGGATCGCAGTCCCCTGAACGAACCAACCGGCATCCGCCTGCTGAAAACCGGCATGGTGCTTGCCGTCGGTCTGTGGGCGCTGCTGGTCACTTTCAACAACCTGGCTGACTACGAGAGCAACTGGCGGTTCGTGCAGCACGTCCTGTCCATGGACACGGTGTTTTCAGACAATGCCCTGAAGCACCGCGCCATCACCGACGTCCGGCTGCAGACCGCCGCCTACTGGCTGATCATCGCGGCCGAATCCCTGATGGCCGGGCTGTGCCTGCTGGGGGCGCTGCGTTTGTTTCTCGCCCGGCGCACCCGCGCCCGCTTCATCCGCGCCAAGACGGTCGCGGCCAGCGGGCTGGCGCTGGTGTTTCTGACGTATTTCGTGGGATTCGTGATCATCGGCGGCGAATGGTTCTGCATGTGGCAATCGCCCCTCTGGAACGGTCAGGAAAAGGCGGTGATGTTCCTGACCTGCGCCATGCTGGTCTTGATTGTGCTGCTGCTCGACGAGCCGCCGGCCTGACGGGCAGCAGGCCCGACACCGCGCTTGCACGCCAGGCCAAGGCCGCCGAACCCTGTCACGCAGGGGCGGCCTGGCGCAATTTGCGCCGGGCCAATGCGGTGGCGGTGTGGATATCGTCGCAGAACCGCACGCCCCGTATCCCGTGGCTGACCAGGGTGCGGCGCACGGCCGGCGTGCCCGCCGTAATGTACACGCGCGCCTTGCGGCGCTTGGCCTTGTGCGCAAAGCCCTCGATGCTGGCCACGGCGGTGGCGTCCAGCAAGGACACGGCGGACAAGTCCATGATGTAGGCTTTGGGCTGATCCGCAATGCGATCCAGCACAGATTCCACCGCTGCGGTGGCCCCGAAGAAAAACGCCCCCGTCACCCGGATCACCGCAATTTCCGGGTCATTGGCCGCCGGCGACCTCGAATCCAGATCCTCCGACGGCTCACCCACCGCGTCGGGCACGTCGTCCTCGACGCGAGGGCTGTGGTGTTCCACCGAAACCGCCTGCGACATCCGATGCAGAAACAACAGGGTACTGCAGGCAAAGCCCACCAGAATCCCCTCGCTGAGATCGCGGAAAATGACCAGCAGGAAGGTCACCATCAGCACGATGGCATCGCCCCACGAAGCGCGCAGCAACAGCATGAAGGCGTGTTTCTCGACCATGTTCCACGCCACGATCACCAACACCCCCGCCAAGGCGGCCAGAGGAATATACGAGGCCACGGGGGCGGCAACCAGCACGAACAGCAGCAAGAACACCGCGTGCAGCATGCCCGCCACCGGCCCGTGGGCCCCCGAACGCACGTTGGTGGCGGTGCGGGCGATATTGCCCGTGACGCAAATGCCGCCAAACAAGGGGGTCACCACATTGGCCACCCCCTGGGCGACCAATTCGCAATTGGATCGGTGCCGCCGCCCGGTCATGGAATCGGCCACCACCGCCGACAGCAGGCTTTCGATGCAGCCCAGCAGGGTAAACGCCAGCGCCGTGGGCAGCACCGCCACTACTTTGTCCCAGGTGATGGCGGGCCAGTGCGGCATGGGGAGGGTCTGCGGAATCCCGCCGAAACGGCTGCCGATGGTATCCACCGGCCACTGCAAGCCAGACGCCAGCACCGTGGCCACCGCCACCGCAATCAGAAACGATGGCCACTGGGGACGCAAACGGCGCACCAGCAGGATCACGCCGACGGTGACGGCCGCCACCACCACCGCCATGACGCCAAACGTGGGCAGCGCGCCCCCGATCGCCTGCAGCTTGGGCCACAGCGGGCCGGGCTCGTGATCCAGCCGCAGGCCCAGAAGGTCTTTGATCTGGCTGGCGAAAATAATCACGGCAATGCCGGCGGTAAAGCCCACCGTGACGGGGTAAGGAATATATTTGATGAAGACCCCCAGGCGCAGCAAACCCATGGCGATCAGCATCAAGCCGGAAATCAGGGTGGCCAGCAACAAGCCTTCCACGCCATGCTGCGCAACGGCAGCGGCCACCAGCACGATGAAAGCCCCAGCCGGCCCGCCGATCTGAAAACGGCTGCCGCCCAGCGCGGACACGATGAACCCCCCAAAGATCGAGGCATACAGGCCGCGATCGGGGGTGACCCCGGAGGCAATGGCAATCGCCATGGACAAGGGCAGCGCCACGATGGCGACGGTCAGCCCCGCGACGGCATCCGCCCGCAGGCCGGCCAAGCCATAGCCCTGCTTGAGGATCGTCCATAGTTTCGGGGTGTAAAGATCAAGGAATTCAGAGGAATTGGCCGCAGTGCCCATCGTATCGCCAACAATACAAATTTAAACTAAATTTCAGCAAGATACGTAGGGATACACGCATCTGACGTCAATCCAAATCATAAAACAGATTGGGCCGGACATCGGCCGAGCCAGACGCTATTTTTGCAACGACACCCTCGCGGGTGGCGGAACCGATCCGGCGGCCTTGCGCGCTGCGGCGCCCGGCCCCGCCACCCGCTGCGCGGCAGCCGGGCTATCGTGGCATCCGCTGCCGGCGGCAGCGGTGTCCGCCAGGCAGCAAGCCTTCGTTTTCAATCTTCTTTTTCTGAAGACGTTTCGCCACGCGCAGCAGCATTGTCACGCTTTTGCTTTGCCTGTTCTTCCCTCATTTCGGGGGAAACCCAGTTCAAGGGTTCGACGACAATGCCTTTTTTCTTGGGAGTGACGGGTTTTCTCACGCATGATGCTCCTATTCATATGTCCGACGGCACCATGCCCCGGACGCCCTAGTAAAGGGTATCCCATATGAAAGAAAAAGTCCAATTTATACAAAGACTTAGAAAACAGCAGCCCTTCCATGCGGCAGCGACGCAGCGGCGCAGCGGCGGCCCGGATACGGGGCCGCCGGGTGGCGCGCAATAGCGCGGATCAGAACGTCGTGCGCAAGGTGACTTCCACACTGCGGCCGGTGCCCGGCAGGGAATCGAAGGCGGCGCGGTATTCCTTGTCCAGGATATTGTTGAACTGCACCCCGACCTGCACCTTGCGATCCTTGCCGTGCGTGCCGCCGAAGGCCAGGTTCAGCGTGCCCCAGCCCGGCAGGCGGTCGCTCTCGGTCTCGCTGGTGGCCTGTTTGATCGACGTGGCGGCGCGCACGAACAGGTCGGCCCAGACGTCGGCACCGTACAGCATCGTGTCATAGCGCACCCCCAGGCGGCCCGAGAAAGACGGCACGCCACTGTCCTTGGTCGAATAGGCGGCGTATTTCAGTTCTCGCTGCATCCACGCGCCGGACACGTAGGGCGTGAAGTTCGTGCCGGGCAGCGCGTATTCGGCCACCAGTTCGACACCGTGGGTCTCGGCGCGGTTGGCGTTGACATAGGTGTAATCGTTGACGCCGTAGCCCGCCGGGCAGGTGCCCGCCGCAGCGCATCGGGTGGAGCTGATGTAGTCTTTGGCGCGCGTGTAGAACACGGCGGAATCCAGAACCACGCCGGCGTGCTGGTAGCGGGCGCCCAATTCGTAGTTCTGCGAGGTTTCGGGCTTGAGGCCGGGGTTGGCCCGCGTCAGATTGCCGCTGCCGGCCGTGGTGTCGGTATACAGCTGCATCAGGGTCGGCGTGGTGTAGCCTTCGGAATACAGGGCGCGCAGGGTGGTGTTTTCCAGGCCGGTCCAGGTCAGGCCCAGGGACTTGACCAGGCGGTTGGTGGTGCTGTCGCCCTGGCCCGCCAGGGCGGCGTTGGTGGTGTCGTCCAGGCTCGAACTCACATGGTAGTAGCGCAGGCCGGCGGTCAGCTTGAAGTCCCGCGCGAAGGACCATTCATCCTGGGCGAACACCGAGGTCGTCTGAAGCGAGGCGCGGGTGTGCGTCGGGCTGACGGTGACCTTCGTGCCAGGCATCGGCATGGGCGGCTTGGTTGCAGTGGTCGTGATGCTGTTCTTGCTGGTATCCAGGTCGTCCATCAGGTACTGCAGGCCGGCGATCGTATAGTGATCCGGGTGCAGCGCCAGATCGATCTGCGCGGTGCCGCCGTAGTTCAGGTTGCGGTCGTCCGAGGTGGCGGTGTTCTTGACGTTCATGAACGGGGTGGGCTGAACCTCGACCCGGTTCTCGAACAATCGATCCACGGTCTGGTGGTAGGCGTCCACATGAATCTTGCGCACCACCGGGCTCAGATCCTTCGCGTCGTAGTACAGGCCGACCTTGCGCAGGTCGCGCTTGGGCAGGTCGATCCCGAAATCACGGATCGGCGCCTGAATATAATCGGGATCCGTCCAACTGTCGGTGCTCAACTTGTGCTGCTCGGCCTTCAGCGCCAGGTAGTGATTGCGGTTCTGGCCGAAGGTATAGCCCAGATGCAGCGAGACATCGTTGTCGCGGTAGTTGGTGCCGTCCAAATGGCCGGTCTGCGTATAGGTGCCGTTGGGCACCTTGCGGTCGTGGTGGCGGTCGGCGCTGCCCGAGAGGCGGTAGTCGAAATCGCCCAGGGTGCCGGACACGGCGGCCCAGCCCTGCCAGCCGCGCGTGCCCGAATAATACGTGCCGCCCAGCTCAAGCTGGACGGGCTTGGGCGCGCCGCGCTTGGTGATGATATTGACCACGCCGCCGATGGCCTTGGCGCCGTACAGCACCGAGGCCGGCCCGCGGATCACGTCGATGCGCTCGACGTTGGCCGGATCCACCAGGATGGGCGTGCCGTAGTCGCTATGGTCGGTGATTTCCTGCCCGTCCACCAGGATGGTCACGCGGTGCGAGGATTCGCCCCGGATGCGCAGGCGCTGCATGCCCGGCACGGAGGCATCCACGACTTCGATGCCGGGCACGTCACGCACCAGGTCGGCGATGCTGCTGGGCGCCTGGCGTTCGAGCTGTTCCTGATCCACGACCGAGACCGAGGCGGGGTTGTCCATGACGGGGAGTTCGGTGCGCGTGCCCGTCACGGTGATGGTATCGAGCCAGGTGGCGTGCGGCGCGCCCGCTTCTCGCGCACCAGCTTCTTGCGCGCAGGCTACACCTGCCGCCAGCGGCAGGCTGAATGCCAGCACCAGCGCGCGCGCGCCGACGCGCAGCGTGGCGGCAGCTTCCCCCTGGCCCATGAGCGTGTGATTCATTTTTTGGTTTCCTGTATAGGTCAGTCTCAACAGGAATGTCGGGGTGCGGTCATGGCTCGTGGGGCAGTAAAAGAAGGGAGAGGCGGCGTGTGCTCGCCCGGCGCGAGCTCCACTATATGGAAATATAGTGTTTTTATCAATCATAATGATAATTGTTTTGATTTAGATCAAGAGTGCCCGGTGTGGTGGCGCAACAGTGGAAAGCTCTTGAAGGTGGTGCGGCGGCGGCGCGAACATTTCTTTCTGTTCCGCCTTGACACATCAAGCAAATTGGCAATCCTTGGGCATTTTTTTAACATACCCAAAACACGGGACTGTGTGCCCCAACCTGAAACACACAGACAGTGACGATAGCAATGGCGAAGTCGATGACAGCGACGACGAAGATGAAGATGGATCAGGCAGCGGCTGGGCCGGACGCGGACGGCGGTGAAACATGGCGGGCATCCAAAACAGGGTGCAGCCATTGTGAATGCCTGCCCGGCAAACCACTATCCCGGAAAAATCCTGACGGCTAAAAATGTCATGGATTGTCGTGTTGGTATGCGCGTTACGACCATTCCCCCTAAGCGAATGGCTTACTCTTTAACCGTATGACATTCAGGCAAGAATCTAAATCTGCTTAACCAGTATCCCATTTGCTTTGCCATCTGGCCGTGGGGCTTGCTTCATCCCCAGCCTGCAGCTTTGCTTCAGAAGATGTTGTACTAAGAGCGTACCGCTTTCTTGCCCGGGTTGGGCCTTGTCATTAAAGCAATCGCGGCGGCACACCTTAATCCTTGAACACGTCATCCAAGACCTGGGCATCCACAAAATTCAATGACCAGGCTTCCAACTGGGCGCTGTTGGCCGAACGGATTTTTTCATGGACGTCGTCGGCTTGTGCGCCAAAGCGGCGTTCGACCAAGCGCAGCAACAAATTGGCCTGGCCTTGCTCAATGCCCCGCTCAATCCCCTGCTCAATGCCCATCTTCAGCCCTTGCTGGGTATACACCCGCTCGGCAATCGTCACGTAGCTCATTTCATGCTCCTGTTCCAGCTGCCGGGCAGCCTGCAAATAATCGGTTTCCAGATCGGTGGGCAGGCGCACCACCCATTCCACCAGACGCACCAGTTGACCAATTCGATCCCGGTCGTAGCCATAGCCGTACAAGCGTCGCACCAAATCGACCAAAGGCCGCAACCGCGTGGTCTTGTCCGGGTGGCGGGACGCCTGGATTTGCGCCATCACAAACACCGCAAACGGGTTGTGCGGGGCCAGAGCATCCAGGTCGTCCAGCCGATTGGCCCATTGCCTTAATTCTACAACCGGGAAGACGAATTCGGTCTTTTGCGACAGGTACTTATCCTGATAAGCCAGCTGCGTGACCGGCGCCTGCCCAGCGCCGGGCTGGTCGATCAGTATGCCCAGGCTGTAGATGGGCGGTGGGGTCGCCAGACCCTGCCGGCGCATTTCACGGATCTGCAGCAGCGTGTGGTACTGGAAGACGCGTCAGGAAAACGCCCGGAAATCCGCCTCGGTGGCCAGCCGCCCCTGGACTTCCAGGTGCACCTGCAAATACACAGGGAGCCCCGACAATAGCCGCACCTTAACCAGCTTGTCCACCACTTGACGGCCTTTGGATGGAACCGCCGCATGCCGGATGGCCTGCAATTCCTTATCCAGGAACTCAATCGGGGCTGCCCAATCGACCAGCGCGTATAAGTCCGGGGCCAGCAGCTGGATGGCCTGCGGGAAGAACAATTCCAGCGCCTCTTTCCAGGGGCTGTCGTAGTCGTTCACGGGGCGGGTGGTCATGGCGGGCATCCAGAACAGGAGCAGCCCATTGTGAACACCGCCCGGGCAAACGGCCAGCCCGGAAAAATGCGGACGGACACAAAGGTCACGGCGGGCCGGCGCACCATGAAAAAAATCCGGGCGGCCTTTTTTCACATCCACCCTAAAGTTCCCCGCCCCCCCTCCGTTAACGAGTCAGAACAGGAGGTCACTCGGTTTGTCATCCTGGGCAATAAGGGCGGATCTCCGCCAAACTACTTAGGAGTCTCTCATGGCTGTCATTAACACCAACTACCTTGCTCTGGTCTCCCAGAACAACCTGAACAAATCCCAGTCCGCCCTGGGTACTTCGATCGAACGCCTGTCTTCCGGCCTGCGCATCAACAGCGCCAAGGACGACGCCGCCGGCCAAGCCATCGCCAACCGTTTCACGGCCCAGATCACCGGCCTGTCCCAGGCTGCCCGCAATGCCAACGACGGTATTTCCATCGCGCAGACGACGGAAGGCTCCCTGAACGAAATCAACAACAACTTGCAGCGCATCCGCCAACTGGCCGTGCAAGCCTACAACGGCACGAACTCCGACGATGACTTGGATTCCATCAACGCTGAAATCAAGCAGCGCCTGGACGAAATCGACCGCGTGGCCCAACAAAGCGAATTCAACGGCGTGAAAGTGCTGAATGGCTCCATCCCCTCCGGTTCAGGCCAAGGCCTGGCCATCCAGGTTGGCGCCCGTGACGACCAGACCATCAGCATCAAGGGCACCGATGCCCAGGTTTCCGCCCTGTTGAGCGGAGCAACGTCCATCACTTCAGCCGGCCTGACGCGCTCTGCCGCCGTTTCGGGCGCAGGTGCTGCCCAAGGCGTGGTGTCTGGCGCCCTGAAGGAAATCGACGCGGCCATCGCGAGCGTCGACAAGATGCGCAGCGATCTGGGTGCTGTCCAGAACCGCTTCGAATCCACCATTGCCAACCTGAACAACACTATCAACAACCTGTCGGCTTCGCGTTCGCGCATCGAGGACGCCGACTACGCGGTGGAAGTGTCCAACATGACACGCGCCCAAATCCTGCAGCAAGCCGGTACGGCCGTGCTGGCACAGGCCAACCAGGTGCCGCAAACCATGCTGTCCCTGCTGCGTTAAGCGGCACCGCCATAGGGGTGGGCTCCGTTCCACCCCATCCGGCAAAAAACCGTCGATACACATCGACGGTTTTTTTACGCCACACCACCTATCCAGGGCCCGGTTTCCATCATGCCAGAAAAGCTCCTGATCACCCGCCTGGCTGGCCTGGGCGATGTTGCGTCAATCCTCATTCCGGCTGTTTCAGGCCTGTCCCGAGCAGCGGCGCCAGATACCGTCATCGACGTACTGACCTACGATGCCGGGATCGAACTCATGGATCTGGTTCCCATCGTCACCGACGTCCTGGGCATTACACCCGAGCAGTGGCCACGCGACCTGACGCCCGCCATGGAAAGCTTCACAAACATTGCGCGCTTCATTGCGTCGCGCCAATATGACCGGATCATCTGCCTGGACACCTGGTTTATGCCCTGTTTCCTGGCACAGGTGCTCAAGGATGCCGGTTTCAACGTCGAAGGCAATCATTTAGATCGGTCGATAAGCGACCTTAATCTCGCCTTGGGTGCAGGCAAGCTCGATGCCTCGTATTTTTCCAATACGCGCTACATGCGCAGCACCTACCCCAAGATGTCGGACTGGCAGCAGCCATGGTGGCTAAAGCCGCACACCGCAGCCCACTACCCCGAATACTATTTAAACCACTGCTGCGGCTTCACCTGGCCTGTGGATATCCGCCTGCGGATCAGCCCCGACCCGTCATTACGCCAGGCTGTCGCGGGAAAAAAAATCATCGCGCTCTCCACACAAGGCAGCGCGGCGCTGAAACACTATAAACAGGCAGAACAACTGACGCGGATACTGCAATCCGCAGGCTACCATGTCTGGAGCAGGTTTGACGGCAGCCAGCCCATGGCAACGACCCTTGGTCAGCTGGCGGCCACAGATCTTCTCATCACTGTCCCGACATCCACCCAATGGCTTGCCAAGCTGGTCGGGTGCCCGTCCTTGATGATCCCGGGCGCCATGCACCCCGATATCCTGGGAGCCGAATACACCATTGCCCAATCGGAAGACTGCCAATACTGCTGTCAGACCGGCTGCCCAGCAGGCCGAAACTACGCCTGCATGGACATCCCCGCGCAACAGATCCTGGAAAAAGTGCAAGCCATCCTGGGCTAAACAGATGGCGCGGCATCCTCGATCGCAGCGCCCCACGCATGCGCCCACTGATCCAGAAAGCGGCCTTCCAGCATCCAGTTTTCCAGGACAGCATGGCGCAAGGCATCGCCCTGTCGGGCCAAGGCGTCCAGATCAGCCAGATGGCTGCGGATCGCCTGAGTCCAATCACGCGGACGATTGCGCACCCGCGTGATGGGCAGGTCACCCTGATAGGGGTCGATATCCGTTGCGATGATCGGCACCCCGCAGGCGCCAAATTCAAGCACCCGCAGATTGCTTTTGCAGCGATTGAATTGATTGATTTCCAGCGGCACCACGGCCAAGTCCAGATTCAGGCTGGCCAGCTTTGCGGGGTATTGGTCAATCGCCACCCCCGGGTGATACTCGCAAGCCACGCCTTCAGGCTGCATCCCCATGAACACCCATTCGACCTCGCCCTGCAAATCCTGCACGACAGACCGGATTTCCGCCAAATCCCCCGTATGGCTGATGCCCCCCGCCCAGCCTACCCGCGGCTTGCGGCCCACCCGCCGCCGAGACTGCAAATCCCCCCAGATCGCACGCGGCAGGCCGTTGCGCGCCACCCGGATATCGGCATGGTAATCCCGATATTCCTCGGCCAGCACGGGCGTGGACACCACCAGCCAATCCACTTCCTCAATCGCCCGGCGCATTTTCTTAATTTCGCTTTGCGGCATGCGCTGGCGATAAATGCTGCGGGTGGGAATATTCGGCAGGTAGTCATCGAATTCCAGCACGACCTTGGCCTGAGTCAGATCCCGGTAGCGGCGGATTTCCTCCAGGATACCGTCCACGATCCACGCCCCCTGCAGCACCAGGACGTCGGGCCGCACCCTGGCGACGTCGCCGAAATAATAATTCCCGATCTTCAGGCTGCCATCCAGGCGCAATTCATCCGACAGTGCGTGGAAAGGATGCAAAATACGATAATGGCCGCAGCCCTCCCAGTCCGCATGCATCGCCATCACGACCGGCAGCGGCCGCCCTGGCAAGGGCGCTTGTATCCGCGATGCATCCCGGCTCAAGGCAAAGCCCGGCGAGAACTTGTCGAAGGCGGGATGATAGTTCGGGTCGCGGGCCAACTGCGGCAGCCAGCGGGCAAACAGGCGATCCCGATCCGCCGCGTCCGGCGCTTCCCGAACGCCGGACTGCTTGCTGGACAAGCGCGTCGCCCCGCCGATATGCCGCAGGCCGGTGTCCGGCTCCAAGACCAGCAGATACCCCGCCTGGGTCGCCTTCAGGCACAGATCGGTATCGGCATAGTAAATTGGAAAATCCTGGGCATCGAACCCGCCCAGTTCCTGGAACACACTGCGTCGCATCATCAGGCACGACGCCCCCAGCGCGCTGACATCCTGCTGCGCCACCATGCGTTTCATATAGCCGCGGCGGTCGGCCGGCTGTCCATGGAAAGCCGCCCCCACGCAGCCGTTCAGGCCCAGCACCAGGCCATTTTGATCCACCTTGCCATCGGGCAGATCCAGCCGGGCGCCTGCCGCGCCCACCTCCGGCCGCAAGGCCAGGGACAGCAATCGCTGCAGCCAATCCGCCCGCGTCTGATCGGTAAAACAGATATCGTTGTCCAAAAACAGCACGGCCTCGCCACGCGCCTGCTGTACGGCAAAATTACCCATGGCGGCAAAGTCGAAAGCCTGGGGCCAGCGCAACACCCGGATTTGCGCTGTGCCCATCGCGGCCAATTGGGCCAGGAATTCAACCGCACCCGCCTCCTGGCTGCCATTGTCCACAATCAACAGTTCATAATGCGGATAGGTGGTGTGCGCCATCAAGCCTTCAATGCAGGCGCGCAGCACCGGCAATTGGTCGCGCGTGGGGATGACGATCGACACCAGCGGCTGCGAATCCAGGGGATAGGCGACCCGGGAGACCCCCGGATGCGGCGTCGCTTCCACCGTCGCCTGCGACCCCATCCGCGTCAGATGGGCCTGCGCCGCCACCGGCGCCCAGACCTGCGTCCGGGCGGACTCCACCCAATCCAACAAGCCGACCGCGCCATACCGCAGGACTTCGGGAAGATGCCCCACCACGGGCGGCCCGACCTGTTCCACCAAACGCCAAAGCAAATCCACCGGCGCCAAGTCATCCAGCCGATCGTCCAGGCCGCCCGCCGCTTGCACGGCCGCCGTGCTGATGATCAGGCTGCGGCCCACATAGGGGTAGCTGCGCAGTAGATCCACATTGAAATCGGGCTTCAGCATGGGGTTGGCCGGCTCACCGTCGATCAGCGCGGCTTCGTCCGTATACCAGACCAGAGGGTCGGGGCTGCGCAGGCGATATTCACCCATCAACAGCGTGGCCTGCGGCAGCAGGCGGTCGCCCGCATGCACGATCCAGATGAAATCCGGGGCGCCCCCACGGGCAACGCGGTCGGACAGCCGCTTGGGCCAGCCGCCCTCGCCCTGCACGATTTCAATGCCATCGCCGGCCGCCACAGCGGGGATATCGTCACCAATCAGCCAGACGCCATCCACAGGACGGTGCTGGACACCCAGGCTTTCCAGGGTATCGGCCAGCGGCTGAAGATCCCGGGCATCCGGGACGACAACGGCCACGCCCAGGGTGCCCACATCGGGATTGGCCCGCAGCATGGTCTGAATGGCCAGGACGCGGGCGGCGGAAGGGGTGCGCTCGGCGATCCAGTCGGGGACGGACCAGGATTCGGTTTCTGGATTTAAAGAACGCAACAAGACTGCTTGTCGAGTACGGATGCGTTCTGCTAAATCGAGAGGTGCAAAGCCTTGGCGTGGATTGTTCAGAGGCTTGACACGAACCAGGTGGTTATCTTTGGCTCGATACCAACCCAATTCACGAATCATGCGTCTGAAATCATTGTGGCCTTTTTCACCGATGCCAGGCTGATCGCGTCCTTGCTGGCTGAATTGCTCTTTGGAAACACGAAATGCGGAATAAGGCGTATCCAACAGAGCGAGGTTGCCCTGGCGTAATAACTTGACCACCATGGCCAAATCACCAACCCACTCTATATGCAACCCCCCCAAGTAAAATAAATTGCTGCACCAATCATATACGCTATTACGGCGCATCATGATGGAACTTGGCTCACCAACAAAATTTAAAGCAATATCACCAAAAAAGGAAGCAAGATCCTTTCCGTGAATTATTGAATCCTGATCGAAAAAATCGACTGTAGCGATGTTTTCAGGCAAACGATCATCTTTTTCATCTATCAACAATCGACGAGAGCTAACAACAGAAACATCCTCGTAATTCTGAAGGATACGCACGAATCTAGATAAGCATCCCGGCAATAGAACATCATCATCAAAAAGCGGTTTTATATAAACCCCTCTCGTTCTATAAATGCAGCGTCCAAAGTTCCAACCGCCGCCAAGAACTCTTTCATTCTTATAATATCTAAAATTTTTTATATTATTGACTTTAATAAAATCATCAACAACAACCCGAACATCATCCGTTAGGCAATCATCGCCGATCACCACCTCGTAATCCAGAAAGTCCTGGGCCAGCAAGCTGTCAAGCGTGGCTCGAAGATACTTCCCCCGAAAAGTTGGAATCACTATGGAAACCAAAGGGGGGCTCTCATCCTGCTGCGTTTCAAAATCCGTTGCCATCAATCTATCCTTAGAGCACATACAATCAAACTTTCTGGATCAAATAACTATTTTCAAAACCACGAACAGAACCCAAAACATTGTATTGGCTAAAATAGCCGCCTGCCCGCAACAAATCGACGGCGGGCCCCACCTCCGGGCTATAGGCAGCATCCGCATAGTCATCGAATACGACAAACCCGCCCGGCACGACACTCGGGGCATATAACAGAAAATCCAGCAAAACATTGCGGCCTTCGTGGCCACCATCAATGTGCAACAATGCCACCGTGGGATTCAATGCATAAAAATCCGCCGCGCATAGCTCGGAAAAACCACGCAATACCATGACGTTCGGGAACAGCAGCCGCTTGTAATGGCTGAATTCCTCGAACTGCTTATCCAAGGCAAACGGGTCGATGCCGATCACCCGGCGCTGCCGGTTGCAGACCTCGTTCATCAGACTCAGGGATTTGCCTTTCCAGACGCCGATCTCAACGACATCCCCGGGCAAATCGCCCAACAGATTGCATAGATAGGCCAGCAAACGCACCTGATCATGGAAGGAAAGCTCTTTCCTGGCCATGGCCTGTTCGGCGGGCAACAGGGCCTGCGCCTGGCGAAAGCTGTCGCCCAACAAGCTCCAGACGGTGGCCACCATCTGCTGCAGCTGCGGAGTTTCCAGAAAGTCGTATAACTGTTTTTTATTGATCATCTTGACGTACCGCCGTTTTCCATCACATTGAAAGACGCCACCCCGGGATTGCTCTCGCAGCCATCGCGGCATGCAACCCAGAAAACGCCCATTGGCCCCCAACGCCCCCCTTCCCGCAGCCTACTGCGGGTCTGGCGGTTGAGGTATCATCCAGAAACAGGCAGTCTTGGCCCAGGGCCCTATTTCACCACAGGATGACATGACCGCACAGCGCCCCATTTTCGTCACCGAGCCGCACCTGCCTCCTTTGCAGGAATTCATCCCATATCTGGAACAGATCTGGGCCAGCAAGCGCCTGACAAACGGTGGCCCTTTCCACGAACAGCTGGAAAAAGAACTGGCCGCCTACTTGGGCGTCCAGCATCTTAGCCTGTTTGCCAACGGCACCCTGGCGCTGGTCACCGCCCTGCAGGCCCTGCGCATCGGCGGCGAAGTCATCACCACGCCGTACACCTTCGCCGCCACGGCGCACTCCTTGCTGTGGAACAACATCAAGCCCGTCTTTGTCGACATTGATCCGGTCACCTGCAATCTCGACCCGGAACGCATCGAGGAAGCCATCACCCCCGCCACCACGGCCATCCTGCCGGTGCACTGCTATGGTCTGCCCTGCGATGTGGATCGCATCCAGCAAGTGGCGGACATCTACGGCCTGAAAGTCATCTACGACGCAGCACATGCCTTCGGTGTCAAAAAAGACGACATCAGTATCCTGAACGATGGCGACCTGGCGGTGCTCAGCTTTCACGCCACCAAGGTAATGAACACCTTTGAGGGCGGCGCCATCGTTTGCCCGGATGCCAAGATCAAGCAGCGCATCGACTACCTGAAAAACTTTGGCTTCGCCAACGAGACCACCGTGGTGGCCCCCGGCATCAACGGCAAAATGAGCGAAGTCTGCGCCGCCATGGGGCTGCTGCAGCTGAAACACATCGACCAGGCGCTGGCGGCCCGCACCGCCATCCATCAGCGCTATCGGGAAGCTTTCCAGGACATCCCCAGCTTGCGCCTGCAGCAAGTGCCCGGCAATCTGGATTGGAACCACGCCTACTGCCCTTTGTTCGTCCTGCCCGACCATCCCGTCAGCCGCGACGCGCTATACGATGTCCTGAAAGCTCACCAGATCCACGCTCGGCGCTACTTCTATCCCCTGGTCAGCTCGTTTCCCATGTATCGCGGGCTGGCCAGCGCCACGCCCGACCACCTGCCCCACGCCCATCGGCTGGCCGAACAGGTCATCTGCCTGCCCATCTACCCCACGTTGCCGGCCGACGACCAAGCCCGGCTGATCGACCTCGTTTTACAAACGGCGCAATGAAAAAACGCCTCCTGGTCTTTCCCTGCGGCTCGGAAATTGGTCTGGAAATCCACCGGGCGCTGCGCTATTCCACGCACTTCGACCTGATCGGCGCATCCAGCGTGGATGACCACGGCCGCTTCGTCTACGAAAACTACGTGGGTGGCCTGCCGTTTCACGACCACCCCGATTTTGCGGCGCGCCTGACGGAAATCGTCCAGGCGCAGCGCATCGACGCACTGTACCCAACCATGGACGCGGTAGCCGATACCGTGCAGCATCTGGCGGCGCACCTGGGCATCCGTGCCATCGGCAGCGGGCCGGAAACCACCCGCCTTTGCGCGTCCAAACGGCTGACTTACGCTGCGCTGGACGGCCTGATCCCCATCCCCAGCCGCTACCCGGATATCGCCGGTATCCCTGCTTACCCCGTCTTCATCAAACCCGACCGAGGCTATGGGTCGCGCCACGCCGCCCGCGCCGACGATGCCGACGATGCCGTCGCGCTGCTGGCCCGACGGCCCGGCCAGGACATGCTGATCCTGGAATATCTGCCCGGCCGGGAATGGACGGTGGATTGCTTTTCCGACCGCCACGGCGCGCTACTGTTTCACGCGGCCCGGGGACGCGACCGGATCAGCAACGGCATCAGCGTCCGCACGTCGCCCGATGCCGCATTCGCCGACCTGTTTGCCAACTGGGCAACGATCATCAACCGTACACTGCGTCCACGCGGGGCCTGGTTCTTCCAGGCCAAACTGGGGCAAGACGGCTGCCCCAAGCTGCTGGAAGTCGCCGCCCGCTTCGCAGGGTCATCCGCGCTGCAGCGCGGCCTGGGGGTCAACCTGCCGCTGTTGAGCGCCTTTGATGCCTTCGATTGGCCCGTGTCGATCCTGGCCAACCCGTATCCGATCGTACTGGATCGGGCATTGGAAAACCGTTTTCGGATTCAGCTTGATTATCGGCATGTTTATGTGGATCTGGACGACTGTCTGCTGATCCAGGGGCGGGTCAACGTCACGCTGCTGGCTTTCCTGTACCAAGCCATCAACAACGGCTGCACCGTGACGCTGCTGACCCGCCATGCGGGGGATTTAAATAACACGCTGATTAAAATGCGGCTGGACAGCCTGTTCGACAACGTCATGCACATCAAGGACGGCTCGTCCAAGGCGCATCATATTCACCCGGCCGCAGCCATCTTTATCGACGACTCTTTTCAGGAACGCGCCGATGTCCGCCATCGGCTGGGAATCCCTGTGTTTTCCCCCGACATGATCGAAGCCCTGCTCTAAAACTGGCCATTGCCGCTTGTGCTTTCCAGTATGCGCTCAATCACACGTCTGGAATTATAAAAATCAATATGCTTGTAAAGCATTTTCTTTGAGAAGCAAGCTCCGTCATCCGGCATAGCCCCGGAAAGAATCCGATCCATGCGATCCACGCACTGATCGAATGTCCTGAAAACCGCCCCCGGGAAGATCAGATCCAGGTCATACAATACACCATCCTGATTGCTGTTGTATTCGTCCAAGTCATACGCAAAACAGATCCCCGGTTTATCAATATACAGCCCATCGACATAGACGCTTGAATAATCTGTCATAATGATGTCGGATTCCCTGACCAAGGCGGAAACATCGTCAACAACATGTTTAGAGGCATCCACGATCAGTTCGCCATCTATGTACCGATCTAAATTCGTCCCGCTGGAATCATTGCCAAAATAGTGGGGGCGATAAGCCAGGACAGCATCATGCCGCATCAACACCGATCGCAGCGCATCAATTTCCGCCGGACTGAACTGATAATAATAGGCCGTTGGAGAAAGCCGCGTCTGCCGATACGTGGGCGCATACAAGACCAAGCGCCTGCCTTTCGTCAAGTTCCGTATACGGCCGATATTCTCGGAAAGATATCGCGGAAGGGAATCATCCGCCATGAGTAGAAAATCATTGCGTGGAAACCCGGTAACCCAGATTTGTTGGAAATTGACTGGATGGAACATGGCCGCCATCGCATAGCCATGGATATCCGAACTCGCCAGCATCCCGGCATAGCCAAGCCTTTCTTTGGATTTGTAGCTATTTCGATCCAGATGTTCGAGCATTTTCCGGCTGGAAGTGTAATTCAAGCTTTTCAGGGATATCCCATGAGACAGATTAACCACAACCCTGCCAAGGCAATGCAGACGCAATACTGAGTAAGACCTGGCCCCCCAGCGCAATGAAAAATCCATCGAGATGGAATGCGTGAGCAAGACCACTTTGCAGCGCGCCAGACAATAAAGCCCACGCCAGGTTTGCAAATCCAGAAACTCATAGTTGACAGCATCTTCCACATCGGCGTACGCAAGGCTGCCTCGATAGAAGATCAGCTTTTTGATGCCATTTTCTTTTTTAACAGCCTCAAACAAGGCGCGCTGGCTCTCGATGAACTTGCCCGTGTCCAAGTGATGGGTGGAAAATGCCCAGAAATCTGTCCGCTTTGGCACCAGGCGATCGAAGACAGGCCAAAACGCCGCCACAATCCTGGCCAGCACATGAGAAATTTTCATTGCTTGATGTCGATAATCTGACCCGTCCCGCCACCGCACGCCACCGCTAAAGCCTTCAAGGCCACGGATTTTGGCTGCAACAATGTGTCAGGCGGCTCGATCCCGAAGGCGGCCCTCCGCATCGGGGTCGCTGTGCGTTCTGGATTGATGCAATTGACGCGAACCGAATGCACAAGCCATTCATCCGCCAGGGCCTGAGTGAGGTTCACGATGGCTGCCTTGGATGAACTATAAATGCTATATAAGGCGCGCCCATAGGTATAGGAACTGGATGTGAAATTAAGCAAGCACCCCGCACTGGCCTTCAGATACGGGAAAGCCGCAATCGCAACATTGACGGTGCCGCGATAATTCACATCCATTATTTCGTACACCTCGCTGATGTTCATATCCACCAGAGGCTGCCTGATCAGAATACCTGCCGTATTGATGACGATATCGACCCGGCCCTGTTGGGCAGCGACATCATGAAACAACGCACGCGCGCTGTCCAACGACCTGACGTCAAAGCCTGTGCGGCGGCTCACGCAAACCACTTTTGCCTGATAGGCCTGCGCCAGAGAAACCACTTCTTTCCCGATGCCGCTGGTGCCGCCGATCACCACAAGAACCTTGTTTTTTAATCTTGACAACTCAAGGCTGCCGCCCGGAACCGATCCCTGTTCAAATGAGCGCAGCTGCAAGAATTTATCCAATATCTGCAAATCATTGCGGCGCTCCAACTTAAGATTGGCAGGGTCTCCCTCTACCATATAGACAGGTTCTTCAGGCAAGTATTTGTGCACGACATCGCAATCGTCGATCAGAACCTTGTTTGGATCAGCCATCGCCAAAGCATAAGCCCGCTGGATCACATCAAAACTGAATGCTTGCGGCGTCTGACTGCTTTTCAGGTCGCGCCGATCCGGGATTTCCTGAAGCAAGGCGCTGATCGGATCGGTTCTGACAATGGTATCGACCGTCCAAATTGCCGTGCTGACCGCATGATAGGCATCCAAGGCATCGACAACCTCATTGATCACACGCTGGCTCACCAATGGCCTGATCGCATCATGAAAAATCAATCGGATGGTGTCCCGTGCCGCGCGCTGGCGCACTGCCTCTATTGCAATGCAGGAAGACTCCGCACGGGATTTCCCGCCAAGCAACACCTTTCGGACCTTTGAGAAGCCGCCGGAGAGAATGATTTTTTCTATAATCAGCCGGCAATGGTCATTCGTCACGACAATGATTTCATCAATCCGGTCATTCCCCTGAAAAGCAGCCATGCTATGCTCGACAATCGCTTTTCCAGCCAACCGAACCAGCTGCTTGGCGCCATTGAACTCGGTCTCGCCCCCCTTGCCCGCCGCCAGCAAAACGGCAATATTCAGTGTTTTGTTTTCCAAGGCAGCCATCCCATGCAGTCCAAAAGGTCAATCTGGTTTTTATCAAGACAGAAGACGATCATGAGCCAGAGTTGGAAAGCTCCGATAATCATCCACAACAACACAATCCAGATCGGATGATCCAATCGGAGAATCATTCCCCCCAAACCCGAAATCATCTCCGAAGTAGATGACCTCATCGGGAGAAACCTCGACCCTGGACAGATAGCCTTCAAGCGCATGATACTTATCGTAAGGCTTCGGAACCAAGTCAAAGGACGATGAACCACCAATGAACACATTGTAATCAGGGAATGCCGCGACCACATCGGCGTATATTTTCCGCCTGACGGCCCGGTCTGGATCAAAAATCAATTTTTGATCCAAGGCGGCCCGTTGCCCAAGCAATGGGAAAGTCACCACACCAGAATCATGAAATTCCGCGCTTTCTCCCGCATAATCCAGAAAACCGAAACGTTTCCGAAGACCGGCAACACAGTTCAGTATGCCATCCTTATCCGGCGGCCTGACAAAGCCGGCTGGCTTTATTTGAAATCCATCGGCGGCAACAGATGCCTGGATGCCATAGTAGCCGAGAATGTCTATCTCCAGGCCGCCCAGCTGGCGACGCACCCGCTCACACCCCCCGGCACACACCATGACAAGCTTGAATTTCTGCTGCAAGGATTCCAATATCTGCCGGCAATGGGGCTCCAGCGGACTGCGGTGCTGGGTCAGCGTTCCGTCCAGGTCCAGCGCAACAAGCCGGTATTTCTTTCTTTTATTCATTCACCGGCCCCATTGAAATCGAAAACCCCAGACGCCAACAACGCCTCGGCCATGATCAAATCATGCCGATAGGTGATTTTTGGATTGAGCGCAAGACCATCATGGCACATCACCCGCGCATCCACCGGCAACTGCTGAACGGTTGCCGAGAGATCAGAGTCCCCCGAAAAGCAGCGGTTCAGCATTTGAAACCGAAACGCCTCCGGCGCCTGGATAAGATAGAAATCCCGTCTGTCCGTTACCCACGCCCCGGTCGACCCGAGGCTGTCCGTGATGCTGCTGGTCGTGATCACCGCGTCATGCTTTTCGAGCAGCCTTACATAAAAATCAACAATGGCGCCCGTAAGAAAAGGACGCGCAGCTTCGCTGATAAAGACATTCATGCAGTCGGGATGATGTTTTTTGATATAGTCCAGCGCATTCCGAATGGATAGGTTTCTGCTTTCCCCTGCGGGAACAAGATCGAAGCCCCGCCGGCCGGCCAGATCCGCAGCCAGGCGGCCGCTACCCGCAAGCACTACGGTATCAATCGAATCAGCATGAGACAATGCGTCCGCCACATAATCCACCACCATTTTTTTACCTAGCGGCTGGTATTGCTTAGGCAGCGCATCGTCACCAAATCGAACCCCCGTTCCCCCAGAAAGTATTATTCCAATATTTCTTATCACGATTCACTCATTAGGCCAGGAACAAGAGGATGCCCGGGGCATTAAAAAAACTCAGGAAATAAACAAAACAATGATCAAAGGCCAGAAAACTTCGACTTTATATTTTTTGCCAAATGATAAAGCCAAACAATGTAGCAGCGACTGCGCCTCAAGGAGACCGTAACCGATTCGGTTGAAATCGAGCGCCCCTTCACCAGATCGAAAATATCCTTGACACCAAGCGGCGGGGCAAACTCTGTTTCTGGCTCAAAGGTTCTATTTGAATATTTTAAATGAGCATAGGATTCAATCACCAATTGATCATTCAAATCTTCATGAAACCTCTTGACGGACCAGTCAAACAGCCTTCGAAACAAACCCACTTTATCATAGAACCCAGCGCTGCATAGATCAACCGCGAACCTCGGAAGCAAGTGCTCCATCGCCGAAAAAAGGGCCGCATCATGATCTTGCGGAAAAGTAACCGGCTGGACAGCCCCCTGCAGTTTTTCATAGGCCACAACCGTGCCGGAAGGAGAATTTCCAAATATCCGCTCAATGGGAATCAGCGTATTCCTGTTGACCGTAAAATTATTACGAACCAACAGCGCATCGCTCTGATGGACGCTGCGCGCATAATAGAATTCGGTTTTCAATTCTTTGCCGAACGCAGAAGACAGCAAACGGCCGAAGCATGCTTGAGTGAAACCTCTCCCCCAGAACTCAACAAAGGCAAAATACTCGTTTGGATTGATATTTTCTCTCAGGTATTGGCAAGCCAGCACACGATCAGCAGATGCCTGCCGTATGAGATAAGACGAATACTTTGCCGACCCTTTTACCCGATCAACAAGAACAGCGACATCGGCCGGATCAAGCTGACTCTCTAGCGTAAAACCAGAATATTCTGGAAAAATCCCGCAAAAATCATCTAATCCGATATTCAGCGCTTCCAGTACATTTCCAAAACCGCACGGACGCCTCAGGCTTGTCAGGCCAAGGAAAAATTCATCATCGATTCTATCCGTGAAGGAAGGCACCAGCCATACCTTGCGTGAGCCATATAGATAAGCAGTCGATATATCAAGACGCTGCTGTTTGATAACGGCATCAGCGATCTTCTTTAAATGATAGCCATCTCTGGAAACAAAATATAGGCATTCTATTCCCTTTCTGGTGGCATCGTTCAGTATCCAAAGAACATAAGTCGCCAAGTACAGCGAAACACGCGCATACGCAAACTCTTGCCTCGCGGAAGGCGCATGATCAAAACGATACCGGGCCATCAGCGCCGCAACACAATACGCTTCATAGCTATCCAAATCCTGGACAAGGATTCGTTCATGGCGATTGAACTGGGGGATGGCATGCAATACCGGCTTGATCCCCAGCCGTTCGGCACATGCGCCATCCGCCGCCGGGTTATCCCCGTAATGAATCCAATTCAAACAATCCACGCCCTCGGATTTCGCAACCAGGCTGAACAGCTCTCCGGTCAGTTTCTGCTTCCCATGGGTAGCAGACAAGTAAAGCGGCACTTCCGTCAAACGCGGTTCAGCCTGAGCCAGCAGTTGACGAATAAAAGCCTCCGGCAGGTACATGTCCGAGATCAGAACAACGCGCTCTTTTTTATCCAATAAACCCAGCAATTGAGCAATTCCAGCCTGCCGCGGCTGGCAAGCGGCCAGCTCGCACGCCATTTCAGTCTCGGCAAGATAGGCCACTTGTTCCGCATTCAACCCATAAACGGATGCCAAGCGTTGGAAAATATCGAAGAAGGAAATTTCCCTTGATATTCCAATAGTCGAGCGGACGGCGTAGCGCACATTGGATTCCGCGCCCATACGGGCGGCGGGGTAGTCTTCGACCAAGCCACTGGGGAAGTCCATACCTGAATCCCGCATCAACTCACGAACCCGAAAAAAAATACCGACAGGCTCTAGCGTAGTGCGCTGGATTAAGGTATCAAAAATATCGAATGAATTAAATGAGGCAGAAGGCTTGAGCATATTATACAATAGCAAGCATTTTTAATGATCTACTCATCATCAACCCTTAAAGATATCAGATTTTTATAAACAAATTACGAACGCAGAACAGCAATTACATCATTGACATCAGAAAACACCTTTGATGGAAAAGCAAAGGGGTGATCTTTCACCCAATCAATCCAACTAACATCCATTTTAGGATTTCTATTAGATTTCAACGTATTTATATGCCACCTATTGAAGGCCTCAATATACTTCAATAATTCTGGAGGAAACTCCCCACCAAGAAAGCCGGTGCCATCATCTGCCATTGTCAAAGAATCCCCACGGCGCGACGCCAAAGACAAAGGAGCCGAGATATTCTTGACTGCAAACGGACCATAAGCTAAGGCAATACGACGAATAAACTCTACATCGGCACCTGTTCTAGCACACAGATCCCACACCCCAATCTCCGTGACTATTTTTTCTTTTCTGAAAAGCAAAGAAGAATAATTCAGGTGAACCAGATCCACTCTTTCCAATGTATCGACCACTCCAATATCGGACACACGAATCCAATTGGATGTTGTTGCAACCAGAGAGTCATCCTGAAGCAGAGGATACATTTGCAACTCAAGCTTCATCGGATGCGACCAATCATCCGCATCCATACAAGTCACAAACTCACCACCAGCATGTTTTAACCCAACGCTTTTTGCACAATAAGTACCTACATTTCGGTCCAATTTTATAAAAGAAACCCTAGCATCTCGATCTGCCCAATCCTGTATTTCACGGGCCGTCTCATCCGTACTTAGATCATCAACCACAATGAGCTCAAGCTGGCGATAACTTTGCCGCAAAATTGACTCGATGGCAGCAGAAACACGTCCCTCCACGTTAAATGTGGTCATCAATACAGAAACCAGCGGCCCATCGGAAAAAACATGGCCTGTAGAAGAATAAACATTACAAGGATTCAGAGGGAAGTTTCTATCTCGGAGCGCAAGCTCTGGCAAGCCATATGCAAGATAGGTCTTATTCACACTATTTAATTGCTGCAGCGGCGACATTTCCTCTGTTATTGTTCTATAAAGATGGAGAATACTATAAAAATCGCTACGATCAGTGATATTTTTTAATGCCTGCTCGACCATTTCACGTGCTAAATTCTTATGGCCCGCACGCAACAAAATCAGCACATAAACTACAACAGGAACTTCTTTACCTAAAGCATCAATCAACCTCAAAGCATCTTGCGGCATATAGCTGGACAAATGTTTAGCAACCCCAATGCGCAAATGATGTGGCAAGCGCACCCATGGCGCGTCTTTGAGCAGGCATTTCACCAAGTCCGACTTACCCACTGCGGCATGAGAAATCACCGCCGGCAAAAGCTGGCGCTCCGCATACTGAAGATTACATGGATCGATATCTAAAGACGAAACAGTTTCATACATACCTAATCTAAAATAGGCCCATGGTTGCCAAATACCTTGCGTACTATTTGGTGCAGCACGACTCAATGAAAGTGCTCGAGAGAACTCCTCTCTATCAGAATAAAACGACGCAGAAGATTCTATATCCGCCATGAAATCAGATACTCCATGCTTTTACCCATTGATCCAAGAAAGACCCCTCTAGCATCCAATTTTTCATGACGAAATCACGCAAGTCATCACCTGCCTGTGCCATCGCATCTGGATCAGACAAATAGAACCGAATGGCCTTCATCCAATCTTCATATTGATTAGGCACTCGAACCACAGGCAGGTTGTCTCGATATGCTTCAATATCTGTGCAGATTACCGGTATGCCGCAAGCCCCAAGCTCCAGAATATTGAAATTGCTCTTGCAGCGATTATATGGATTATCCCGCAAAGGCACCACAGCCAAGTCTAAATTAAGGCTAGCCAATTTTTCTGGATAACGATCCATCGGCACCTTAGGATGGAATTCGCAAGAAACACCATCCAACTTATCACCCAGGAATACCCAATCAACCTCATCCTGCAGATCTGAGATCACCGAATGTATCGGTGCCAAATCCACAGCGTAGCCTGAGCTGCACGCCCAACCAACTCGCATCTTTTTGCCAGCCTTCCGTCGACTGGACAGATCGCGCCACCGAGTAGGGCACAAGCCATTCATGGCAATCCGAATATCAGAATGATAATCTGCATACTCTAGAGCCAGCATCGGCGTAGAAACAACCACCCAGTCGACATAGCTCATCAGATCATGCATTTTTTTTATCGCGCTAGGGAACATCATGATGCGAGAAATGCTTCTGGTAGGAATATTAGGTAGATAATCATCAAATTCCAAAACAATCTTAACATCTTTTAATTCACGATAACGTTGCACTTGAATCAGAACATTATCATTAGCCCATGCTCCTTGCAGTACGATCACATCGGGTCTAATCCGCGCAGCATCTATCAAATCAAAGCAACCAATTCCTAACCCTCCATCCACACGCGATTCATTCACCATTGATTTGAAAGGATCAAGAATTCGATAATGGCCGCTCCCTTGCCAATCCGCATGCGCCGCAAGCACAACTGGCAACGGCCTCCCCGGCAAAGGGACATTGAGTCGAGATGCCTCTCGACTCAAACAAAATCCTGGAGAAAATTTACCAAATGAAGGATGATAACTCGGGTCTTGAGCCAATTGAGGTAGCCACCGCTTACGCAAGCGAACCAAATGCTCGTTATCCGGCACGGCCCGCTGCATATCTCCCATCGACCAGAATTCTATCTTACTCTCGCGCAATAAGCCCGTATCCGGCTCAAGAGCCAATAAATAACCTGCTTGAGCAGCCTTTAAACACAGGTCGCTGTCATAATAATGAGTAGGAAAAGCCTCAGCATCGAATCCACCCAACTCATCAAAAACTGCTTTTCTAATCATTAAACAAGACACATCGAGTGCGCTGACATTATGCTGAGAAATCAGGCGATTCATATATCCAGAATCATGCGACGACACCCCCCTGAACCCAGCACCAACACCATGGTTCAGCCCCAAAACCTGCCCGCACTGATCGACCGCCTTGCCATCTAGCCGATCAAATCGGGTGCCTACTAATCCAACATCGGGCCTAAGCGCCAATCCCAGCAAGCGATCCAACCAGTCAAGGTGGACGTCATCAGAAAAGCAGACGTCATCCCCGAAAAACAGCAGAACATCACCCCACGCTTGAGCAGCAGAAAAGTTACCCGCTGCGGCTGGATCAGGTATATAAGGGCATTTCAGGAAACGAATCCGATTCGCCCAAGGATTCTCTAGGCCCAACAGAAGATTCGTCATGTCGATCCGATCTTCACTGCAATCAACAATCAACAGCTCATAACAAGTATAAGTAGTATTTTTTTTAAACTTTTCGAGAAAGCCCTGTAAAGAAGACCGCTTCGTATTGACAGACAAGATGACTGAAACCATTGGCTTAGTTAACAATCGGTAATCAACACGAGAAATCCCTGTGTCATATTTTGGATTAACATTAACGTCGACTTTAATCCTCGAAAAATGCGACCTAGTCACATCCACTGCCTGATCTACAACATCAGCAGCACCCGCCCACTCTGTGGGATCAACGGTGCTATATTGCAATGCTTCTGGCACATGACCCACCATGGCTCTGCCATTCTGCTCTACGACACGCCAGAGAAAATCCACCAGCGCAAGATCTGTATTTTTTTCGTCCAAGCCCCCCATCATTTGGACAGCCCGGCTACTGACGATCAAACTCCTACCAACATAAGGATAGCTGCATAAGAGGTCGGCATTGAAATCGCACTTTAACGCCAAAGAGGGTGACATCCCCGATCTCAACACCACCTCATCGACATACCACACCAACGGATCAGGTTGACGCATAAAATATTCGGTTACCGTGAGCGTGGCATGGGGCACCAGCCGATCACCAGCATACAATACCCAGAGAAAGTCAGGGGACTGGCCTTGCATGATCCGATCAGACAATCGCCGAACCCAAAAGGACGTCCCACTCAGGACATCAACGCTTTCCTCTGTCAAATCTATACTCAGGCATTCCTCCTTTACAAGCCAAACCTTATTGACTGGTTGATGCTGAGTTTTCAGACTTTCCAGAGTATCCATCAACAGCTGCGGGCTTTCATTATTTTCAGCTATGATCACTATGCCCAATGTGCTGACATGCGGATTGGCCTTCAATAAAGCCATGGCCATACGAGTGCGAGCAGCCGGGGGCGTCCGATCAGATAACCAGTCTGCTGTTCCCCACAGAGCCTCAGAAGCAGGCTGCCCAGACAAAATGCTATTACGTTCTGCCTGAATACGGACACTATGGTTCACTGGATAGCGAGCATACATTTTTTGGTAAAGCGGCAACACATGGCTTTGGGGCTTTAATATATTCAGTGGCAGGCTCTCATTGCATCGAATTTCCACCGTCACCTGAGAAGTGCTATGTATAGAGTAATTTTTTGCCAAGCGCAGCAACATATCCCAGTCTTCCAAGGCGGTTAGGCCCGCATCGAAATTTCCAATCTGAAAAACAGCCGCTCTCGGAAAAACCCAAGCACTACTAGGAATATAGTTCTGAACATACAAATCATCACGGCCAAAGCCATCATGAGTAGGCAAATAGGACCGCCTAAACTCTAGGCGCTGACCTTCTTCTAATTTTTCTTCGATATAAACCGCATCAGAATATACAACAGATTCTGGATACCTTTCTAAGATACCTGCAAATAGTTTTAGATGATCAGGAAGATAAGCGCCATTATCATCCAGGAAAGCAACATAGTGGCCACGCGCGCGTTTCAGCCCTGCATTACGAGCAACAGAAAGCCCCAAGCCATTGGGCAATCTGACATAAGTCAAGGGCAAATCATAATCAAGTAATAGATGTTCCACGGTGCCTGGGCCAGCATCCATTAGAATGATCTCAAAATCGTGATACACCTGCCCCTGGAGGCTAGCCAATATTTCTTGAATGCGATCTGAATTGTTATTGAGAACAATAATAACGGAAAAAAACGGGCCGTTTTCATCCCAATGGGATGTCAAATCTTCAAAGAGCTTTCTGCTGATAAATTTTTCTCTTTCAGCAACTTCTTGACAGAAAGCACTCGAATAAAAATTCAACCTCTTTTGATACAAATGCCAAATTGGCAACGGAGACACTCTCATACGCATTAAAGCATTAGTGTCTTTTAAACAGTACTCTAGAATTGACGTATGTTCATGCAAGGGACGGGCATCTGCATAAAATTCTCTAGAAACCTGCCCGCCATGAACTCGGTAGCCGACACTAGCCTGCCGCATAAATATAAAATCAGGATGCACTCCAGCAATACGGAGCCAGAGATCCCAGTCTCCCGCCATCATACCCTTTCGGACTAAAGCGCCATCCTCAAGAGCAACATCATCGAGCATCGATCGACGAAGAACCACTGCAGACGGGGTAATATAGCAATCATAAGTCAATAATTCAACAATCTCGTCACGGCCTCCACGATAAGAGGTCGGTCGGTGACCTGGATGTATGGCATACTGAATCAAATCACCACCCGAATCAATCCAATTGCACTGAGAATAGGCAAGCATGGAAGAAGGATTCTCATCCAAGGCTTGGCATAAAGAAGCCAGATGCCCTGGATAAAGAAAATCATCAGAGCCAAGAACCGCTACATAGCGCCCCCTCCCTTGCCTAACACAATGATTATAGTTGCCAATCTGACCTAAATTGCAGGCATTGACAGAGTAATGGAATCGCGGATCCCCCACATAGCGTCGAATGACATCCAGGCTGGAATCCTGTGAGCAATCATCAATTACAATCACCTCTAGAGAGAGCCCCCTCTGCGCCAAGGAAGATTCTATGGTCTCACCAATAAACTCCGCATTGTTATAAGACATGATCACGACAGACACATCGATGCCACATCCCAGTCGTTGAGTCTCGCATGTCACGTTTCTCTCCCTCCTCTCAGCAGAGTTTATCCTTCCGAAGATTGGCAGCAATTTTTTTCTATACAGCCAAGATAATAAATCGTCCACAGCCACTCGAACGTTCCAGTGGAATATTGGCCGATTTTGTTGACGTACCCCTTGAATGGGAAAATAAATCAATCGCACGCCCAAAGCGGCTGCTGCAGAATGCCAGAACCAATAAAGGATCACCGGAAAATCCACAATCAGCACTACAGCAACAGTACCAGATCGCATCCAGAGCAAATTGGCCAATGCGGCCCCCGATGGCGCAATTACTAGGTCAAGCCCAGAGAAATAAACCACTTGCTCCAGAAAGGACATACGCCCAGGCTCTACACACTCGCAGCCATGCCAACTCAGCATCGATATGAGCTCTACCTGATTCAAGATCGAACGACCATTACCGCCATAAGGTCGAACCAAATAGGCTCCCCCTCCCCTTTTTGAATCAGGATAAGCCTTTCCCTGCATATAATCTCTAAGCCAGCAAAAAGCTTCTGGACATATTCTAAATTCCATACCACTGTAAATATATCCAGCCCTAGGCTCCCAAATTTCAGCCGAATCAGAAAAATAATAAAGCTGTCGAACATTGACAGCCGATCCACAGCGAACGTATACAATATGCTCTTTTGGCCAGATTAGTTCTATAGATTCAATTATAGATGGAGGAAGACCCTCCTCCACTAGCAATTTCAAGCCACTAGGAAGGCGCCATCCGAGAATCCAAAAAAAACTAGCCAGCTTCTCAAATATCCAATGCGCGTAATTTCTATTCTCCCAAGAAAACAATGAAATAGCTTGTTCAATACAAACCGCTTCCTCCCTACCCGCATAGCAACGAGCGCATTCTTTATCTGTAACATCCAACCCATGCTCCTGATACCAAACCAAATTGATATCAGCATGGTGATGGCTTATCGCATCACTAATAATTTCTTCAGATTCAAAATCAAGGATGGCAGATATTCCAGCCACAACTCGCACATTACGAAATATCGCCATATATTGCGGAAGGGACATGGGTCGCGCACGAGAGGCACTGGCGTAACTTGAGAAACCTTCCATATCCAATGGCGGCGGCTCCCAATCCACTCCCGGTGTCAACAGATGCAAAACGTCACACCTTGAAGAATTTTCTATAGAGACCAATCTGCCGGAAAACATACCATTTTTATCTACCACCGCCTTGGAATACACCATGCCAACCCCCAGAAAACTTCAAAGCTTGCCTGGAAATTAAGGTACGAAGCGATTGCATGCATCTACAATCACCTCGATTTCGTCATATTTAATTTCGGGCCCTATCGGCAGACTCAGCACACTGCGACTCAGCATTTCCGTTATAGGAAATGACGCCTCCCATCGACCCTTATAAGCCCCCTGATGATGGGGTGCAATTGGATAATGCGCCAAAGCGCCGATACCTGAGTCCGCCAAATATTTATGCAATTGTTCTCGATAATTAGTCTTTATTACGAACAGATGCCATGCATGCGCCTCCCAGATCTGCGGTCTATCCAGAACATCAGGTAGCATAATATGCTCACAAACGATTCTATCGACATAAGCTTGAGCCACCCTGCGCCGCAATCGAACATTCTCATCTAGGTGCCGCAGTTTTACCCTCAACATCGCCGCCTGAATCTCATCCAAGCGGCTATTCACTCCCTGAAAGTCATGCTTGTACTTATCATGAGATCCATAATTTCGCAAAGCACGCAACCGATCAGCCAACTCGGGATCCTTTGTGACGACGGCTCCCGCGTCTCCCAAAGCTCCCAGATTCTTGCCAGGGTAAAAGCTAAATCCAGCCGCATCACCCCACGCACCGGCTTTGCACCCGCCAAAGCCTGCGCCATGCGCTTGCGCGGCATCTTCTAGAACCAATATCCCATGACGCTTGGCCAGATCGGCAATGACTGGCATCTCGGCTAAACGACCATACAAGTGCACCGGCATGATGACACGCGTTCGAGGAGTAATTGCAGCCTCAATTCTTTCTGGGTCAATATTAAAGGTCTTTGGGTCCGGTTCTACCAAAACAGGTGTCAGCCGATTTTCTGTAATCGCTAAGATTGTCGCAATATAGGTATTAGCCGGAACCAATACCTCGTCCCATTCCTTGAGCCGCCCCAATGTTTTCCAGGCACGCAACGTCAGAATCAAGGCGTCTAGACCATTACCAACGCCAATGCAATATTCGGCACCACAATAAGCAGAAAACTCCTGTTCAAAAGCCGCCAATTCTTCTCCGGCAATATACCAACCAGAATCAATAACGCGAGCGCATGCCTCAAGCAAATCATCTTTATAGCGCGCATTGGTTGCTTTCAGATCCAAAAACGGCACAAACAATTTTGACTGATCCATGATGGACGTTATAAATTAGGATTAGTCGCTAGAACGTAAATCTCTCCAGCAATATCTGGGTATCGTTCTCCTAGCGTCATAAAGGCCTCCATCATCTGTGGAGTCCATGTCGCCTCAATTTGGGCGTTGGACAGGGGCTTCATCCAATATCCTCCAAACAAGTCAATATTCAAGCCCGCCTTGAAAAAGGCCTGTCGGAATGTTTCTGGATTAAATACTCTACGATGACCATGGTGGAGGTCAAGGCTATTTAACGTATCCTCAGCAGGCAATAATCCCATGATGACAGCAGCCTGTCTATGCAAAGAGCGGGCATTGGGCACAGAGCCATAAATTCGCCCCCCAGGAGCCAGCCATGTACGTGCTCTCGATAATACCTCTACTGGATCCTCTACATGTTCAAGGACATGGCCCAAAACAATATTATCAAATTTTTTTGCTGGCTTGAATTCCTCAAAAAGATAGTTTTCCACAGATATCTCAGGGAATCGATTTTTCAAGTCTTCGCAAAACTTTTTAGACCCTTCCACTACTGTTAAATCCATTCCCAACGTCACTAACCTTTGTGTCATAACTCCTTCAGCCGGCCCCATTTCGAGCAGCGTAGAGCCGCGGAAGTGGCGACGCGCAATCAAAAACGAATATATAATTGAATCCGTATTTGCTCCCGCAGCATATAAAGACTCTTTAGATATATTCTCTAGACGAGATTTTTCATCATTACTCATTAGTTTTCCTATTTTCACTGGAAAGGCTTTTTATCTCTCGAAATTAAGACGTAAAGCAATTTTCTTAGACAACCCATCAAGATACATATGAACCGTCGATCTCCACAATTGGACATCAACTTGATGCTCAATTGCATCCATACTGGACCCATCAATATTGAAGTACCCTGGTAAAATATTGAGCCGTTTGGCCCCACAAGAATCATGAAAAGCAACTACCGATTTATTTTCCACAACAGTCTGGCTACGAACATTATTTAGACCCAAAGTTTCAAATGCGCAAAAATACATCAAGGCCACACTCTCAACCGCAGCTAGTGAGCCTTTCTTAATAATCCAACGGCCCCACACCGCAGAAAAACCACAAGAATCAATTTCATAAATTGAAATTAAACCATGAGCCTCTGAAGAAGAACGGCTCTCCACAACGAAATAATAATCCCCTGGACGATCATAATATGCAGACAGCCAATTCAACTGGCTTTCAAGCGAGGGAGGAGTAACATGCAAAAAACGGTTTAGATCAGGATCGCTGCGCAATGCTAAAATCAGGGGAGCATCTTTATCAGCCACAGGGCGCAAACGAAAGCCTGCGCCTTCTACACAAATATCATGCCTCATCACCTACGATCCTATCAATAATCTCTGATACGTTGTCCAGATCTGACAATTCTTTTTCTGAAAAAGCAATACCAAACTCGTCCTCAAGTGCAAACATGATTTCCACATGCTTGAGAGAATCCCACGTAGACAATGCCGCACGTGATGCTTCTAGACTAATCTGCTCTTTCAGCACGGTACTGACGATCTTAACCACAGCTGATTCAACTTGCTGGCGATCCATGCTATCTCCTTATTCCCATGTCAGTGCTACACCTGCGGGCGGCACAAAATTCGCAAGCATATCCGCCTGCAACTCACTACTTCCGAAATTGCCCCCAAGACGATTTTCCGCACTATTAAACCAATCCCGAGCCGGCTGGTTGCGTGGCCCTTCAACAATATGGAACCTAACCTGCCTGCATCCATAAAACAGAGGCATACCGCGCACCGCAGAAAACACAATCGTATCCTCAAGCTGGCGGCCCAACGCTCGGCAACTGATACAAAGCTCCTCGACAACAAGTACGTCATGCTCTCGTACCGCAACCAAGACGGCTATCGTGCCACTGTCGGATAAACGGTCAGTAAGCGAAACTGCCGCAACACATGCATCACCGCGCACCAGGAAAGCAGCCAAGTCTACGTCATTGTAACGGCGCAATGCCAGATTGAACTGATTGGTTTTGCGACACAAATCTGCTAAACGCGGGAGATCGGCAACGGCGTTATAACGCACGTCCAGAGTAATGCCCAGTTCTCGAAAATACTGCCCTGCGTCTCCTATCTCCCGAGCAAGCTTGTCACGCTCGGCATTGGCCTTCATATCTTGAACACGACCAGCATCATCGGCCGATACAGACCAATGCCACAAACCAGGGTAATAATGCAATGCCCGCCATGCCTGTGCCCCAGTCGGGGCAGCAAACAGTGTATGCGCATCAGGGCAGCCGACTGTTACATTCACCAATTCACCCGGATTATCGTCAATGAATAGCACAGCATTCAGTGCAATACGAAGTTGTTGCGCGACTCGACGCAGTGCATCAGCCTTGCTGCCCCAGGAAACCTCAATCACAGAAAAATCATCCCAGCGCACGGGATAATCAGCTCTCCGTGCGAACAACGACCTAACATCCTCGCGCTCATTGCGAGATACAAGGGCAATGAATATCCCTTTTGTTTTCAATGCATACAGTGCTTTCTGAAAAGCCACATGGCCATCTTCCAGCCGCACTCCCTCGACCCCATCTTCTCCCAAAATGCCGGCGTGCAATGTATTGTCCAGATCCACCGCTACTGCCTTGATTGGCGGCAGCAGCAGCCCGGGAATCCATTGGCAGCCCAACCGGCGGGCCAGAGTCACCTGAGCAGAACGCGAAATGGGAGAGCCAGAAATTTTTGCTACCCGGGGATCCAATAAGATGACATTATCCTCTCGGCACGCAGCATCAAGATCCACAACATATATGCCCGGCATACTGGCAGCAAGCGTCTCCAACTGCTGACTGCCAGCATCTTCTTGCCACGCAACCCAGCTTGCCACCAAGATAGGAGCAGTCGTTTTAGATCGAAGATCCAATAATCGGTCGCGCAACCAGTCTGCCCATTCCTCAAAGGCCATCCGGCTACTGTACCGCGAACTATCCAGCCACAAGAGTTCAATTGCCGCCGGTTTCCATTGGGAAAAATCCAGTGTGTCATCATACCCATTGATGCAAAAATCAATCTTCAGGCTCGCGTAATTCAGGAAGGGGCTTAATAAACCCTCGAAAGTCTCAAAATTCTGGTTGCGCCAGACATTGACACGGTGATGCTCAAACACACCAAACGGCAACGCAAGGTTTTGAATGTCCAGCCTGGATGGTTCTGCCGAGAACAAAATCTCCTGCGCTTTGAAGCGTGCCAGAGCACGGTCTACAAGCTTAGACTGAACTTCAGTACTTGCCGTAACAAGAGCATCATCAACCCAGTTAATACGAGACATCATGCTTCCCCATCCAACGCTGATAAGAACTGCCGATAATCGCGGATGTAATCCGCCGGATCGTAGTGCTCACTGGCCAGCACAAGCAATACGCAATCCGGCGTGAAATCATGCATCTCTCGCCAAACCATACTTCTGATAACCAATCCTCGCACGGGGGAATCGAGCAATACATCTTCGCGCCTAACACCATCATCCAGCACCATTCGGCAGCTTCCCGTTACACAAACAGCCACCTGTTGCAAACGCCGATGAGCATGAAAGCCGCGCGACACCCCCGCCTTAGTATCAAACAGGTAATAGACTCGTCTGATATCGAAGGGGACCGTTTTATTCCCCTCCAACGCAACCAATGAGCCACGAGCATCTCCCAATGGAGGGAAATCCACCCAATTAATCAAATCCATCTTCACCTCAACAGAAGCATAATTTCGCTCATTCGACGTTTGTCAACCATAATGTCCATTTTTATGCTGCACGTTTCAATACCCGCAGCTGAATACTATCTTCAGCTTGCAAGTTTAGCCAAACACCTTGTCTCGGGCTCCAAGTGCGTGCTTCGCAACCTTCCCGGCGCGATCAGACATAGCACGTTTCATTGTCCCGCAGTGCCAAAACTGAACCCCACTATAGCGGTGCCCGATGTTGTGCCAGGCCACGAAGCGTAGTGCCCACCGACGACGGGCCTGATCAATCGTAGCAAAGTCAGCTTGGCGCGGCACAATCTGCGAAGGCAGCAAGTGCTGGTCTTCCAGATTGTTGCAGGCGACAGAGATCACTCGCTTTTCTCTGTTCGTCAGCGCATATCTACATAGCCGCCTCTGAGTCTCTCTGCGACCATCCCCCAGTCCCTTGGCACTAGGCGCCAGGTAAGCTAAACCCAGCACCTCACTCGCCTTTGACTGGCAAACGTCACCATTGACCGCTTCATCAATCATTGTCATGGTCATCTGCTTCGTCTTCAGAGGAATCAGTCGTCCCCGTCGGCGCCTCCGATAGTTTGGTTTTTTCGACAGTATCAGCAGCGCTATCGCCTCAGTGTATTGTTTGATTAATTAAATTATTAAAACCTGCTTCTGCAGCTCTCTTGGCGAGGATGGTGGCCGCCGATTTCGTTCAACAAAATGGCTTTGCACTATACGCGTTATGGGTGCCGATGAATTGCAGAATTGGTCGCGTAATTCGCCAATACTGCCGAAGGCACCTCGATAAAGAGATCGGCATTCAAGGCGGGAAAACCAGCGCTCGACAGCGTTTAACCACAAGGCGCTGGTGTGTTTGAAGTACAGCGTGATACGCGGATGCTTGGCCTGCCATGAGCGCACTTCGGCCGTCTTGTGTGTGGAGCTGTTGTCCGAAATCACATGCAGATCCAGCTCCGGCGGCGTGCTGCGTTCAATCTGGCGCATAAGGTCCAGCAACTCGCGTGCCCGATGCCGTTGGGTGGCGCGCCTCGCCACCTGGCATGTCAGGATATCGAAAGCGGCATACAAGCTGGCAATGCCACGGCGCTTGTAATCGTGGGCACAGCGCTCAAGCTGCCCAGGGCGCAGAGGCCGTTGCGGTTGTGTGCGATCCAGCGCCTGAATTTGCGTCTCCTCGTCGGCCGAGAGCACAACAGCGTTCTCAGGAGGGCTCATGCAAAGGTTCGCCACATCGGGTTCACCACATCGACCACTTTCTCGACAAAATGCGGATTGTTGCTAATCTTGAAGTTCTCAATGCGATGTGGCTTCAGATCCGCACCTTGCCAGATCCCACGCAACTGGTACACACTGATGCCAGCATACCGGGCCATCAGCTGCAAACTCCAGTGAGAGACCTCGGCGGGAATCTTTCTGGTAGTGAATGTGAGCATTTCCTTGACCTTCTGTTGTGTGAGCTTGCACGGTTGTCCCGGGCGAGGCAAGCCCGAGAGGCCGGCGATGCCGCGCTCCTGGTAGCGAGCACGCCACTTGAAGACCACGGGTGCCGAGATCCCCAGGCGCTGATCCAGCGCGCTTTTGCGCAGCCACGCTTGAAGTTCCACGCGATCCGCGCTCGACAAAGCGAACGCCGCAGCAGGCTTACCCATGGCAAATATCCTATCGAAGTGGGTAGTTGTCATTTTATGCCAGATTGCTATGTTAATAAACAAATTAATAAAATATTATACTAGCCTGGAAATTTCGTCAGGAGTATAAAAAGAATAGGTAACTCTTGCCCGAAGACCTATGGCTATTGGTTCTTACGCCACATAAATAAAAATAATCACTTACACCAAATCGTACCACTGAACAACTGGACTTTGGGCGCCTCGGACGGCGGTACTTGCAAGCGTATTTCGAGAGTGGCGGCCTCAGTTCGGATAGCGGGCTGACACTGCGCCAGATTGATACCCGCACGAGCCTGTTGCGCATGACAGGTGTCAGAGCGGGCGATGCAGGCCCGGTCTGTTTCAGATTTAGCGGTTATTCTGGATTCTGACAACCGGCGCGTCGCAGGCTGGTTCCTGAGTGATCGGATGACGGCTGATCTGGTCTGCAGTGCCCTGAAGACCGCTTACTTGCGCACAAGCCGGCCCCGGGGCCTGATCATGCATGCCAACCTGGATAGCCACCAGTATGCAGACCTGTCTCATCGCCCGCTGGTGAGTGATTACGACATGCTCGTCTCCAGGTGTCGACGGGCCAATGACTGGGATGACGCGGCGATGGAAAGTTTTTTAAAACCTTGAAAGTGAAACGGATTTACCAAGTTCGCTATGCCACCCGCACACAGGCCCGGCTGGATATCGTCAACTGGATTGAAGGCTTCTATAATCGAACACGCTGGCATTCGGCCATCGGCTGTTGCGCCGGTATACATGATGCAGGCGCTTAACGCAGCATGAACTGCTGTACGTAAAACCGAGGCAAGTTCACCCGAGGAGCATACTATGCCGTCCACACAAACCTTTGGATTTCTTCTCCACTCTCCAGAGCTTATAAATCACTTTGGCCCAGTCTGGTCTCTACTCCCCGCTGGCTCTTTCGAAATTGTACTGATTGACACTCTCCCAGCTGACATTCTGGAAGCAACAAAACAATGGAACAGCCCCGTTATTTCCGCAGATGAGGCCATCCGCACAAACAAGCGATATGACTATTTAATATCCAACCACCCCCAAGCCGGTGCATACCAACCTCCGCTTGTCCAACAACTGGGAAAGCACAATATCCGTTTTATGTACGCCGCTGGTAAATCCGGATGGAATTTGAGCTTCTGGAATCAGATTTACGACGCAATCTTGTGCTTCGGACCATTCCACGCCACAGAGTTCTCAAAAATTTGCGATGCAGCCATCATACCGATGGGCTATCCGAGATTTGACCGCTTTTTCAACGAAAAGCCAAATTTGACGGAACTAAGGGAAAAATATGGCTGCAATCCTAGGAAAAAAACAATTGTTTGGCTACCAACCTGGGATGCCTTATCCTCTGTCGGGCACTTCGACGAGGAAATCGGCGAACTCGCGAGAAATTACAATGTGATTGTAAAGGTTCACCCGCTGATGCCTGCTGCGGAACCCCATCGAGTCAAGGCACTAGCAAGGCAGCCTTTTACAACGCTCATTACAACCGCCCAGGACAATCTACCTCTGTATCAACTAGCCGACTATATGATTTTTGATTATGGCGGCCCACCTATGGCCGCCTTGTACACCGATAAAAACTTCCTTCTTCTCAATGTTCCTGGGGCAAGCAAAGACCCATGCACAGGAGAGAATTCCCCTGATATTTACCTGCGCCAGCATTTCAAAAGCATCGAAGCGGGAGCAGCCGATATAACTAAGTATCTAGAAGACGAGGCTCTCTGGGATGAACAGAAAAAAACACGTTCGCAACTTCGCCCAAGATATTTTTCTCCTTATTTTGGCTTCTCGTCTGTCGTGGCGGCACAAGCTTTATTAAACATGGAGCATATCATCGCGCACCGGAAGGTTCGGCACATGGTAGCATGACTGGATGGTCTTTCCAATTTAGGCAAAACGGCACTCGACCGAGAAAAGGCTCGACAGCTTCGGGCACGGCATCCTAACACTGTGCTGCTGGATGGAGACACATTGCGGCAAATCTTCTCATTCGACAAGGGCCCAACCCCTATGCGGTGAAGGATCGACGCACCAATGCTGAATGCATCTCCGCCGTGTGCGAGATGCCAATTTACTGTTTGATTGATTTGGTTATTAGACACCCGCTGCCGCTCTCGTACGCTACGACTGTAGCAAGGATGGCGACAGAAAATCGACTCATCCGTATACTGAGATATCGACCAAGTAAAAGAACCTTCATAAATCATTATTATGCCCATCAAATTTCCAATCTCCCAGACAATCCATATATTAAACATCCATCCCCGTTTATTGGATCCTCTAGAGCAAAAGGCGATAAATATAATAACCACTATAGAACAAAGCCAAGCCGATTCAATTTGGATGAAATTGATATCATGCGTATTACTAGACCCATCATTGATTTCAATGCTCTGGCCCGAGACTTGCGAGAAAAACCAAAACCTGATTCCTACAATCCGTCAAATAAAACAAAAATCATGGAATCCAAAAGCCGAAGAAAGCTTAACTATAAATAAAAATCAATGGTTAGCAGAAAACGGAGATCCAAATAATTCCAACGGCCTAATATACAGCTTGCTAAACGACTTACAAAGTACCGACCTTACCGCAGGTGATTCATTCCAGAACCTATCGCGCTACTATATTTGGCGTGACTTGATTGTTGTTCATTTAGCAGCACCAGAATTAGCATATCTTCAATTAAAGATATTTCAATTGCTTTATATGCAAGCAACTCAGTGGGGGAAGCCATACGCTGCCGGTTATGCTTACCAAGGCTACGAGCGCATAGGTATTGCCGGAGCCAAGCCGACTCAGCAGCGACTACAGAAATATGAATTTCTACCTTGGTTGAAACCTCACATGCATGTTTTAGAGATTGGCTGCAATAACGGATTCATGGCATTGGAAATAGCTCGCCATGTTGACCACGTAAAAGCAATAGAATTTAATCCCTATTTAGTTGAAATAGGAAGAATAACCAGCGCGGAATTTCAACAAAAAAACGTACATTTTGAAGTTGCTGATTTCCCCATATGGGAGACAAATGAACAATACGATATAGTTATCTCATTTGCCAATCACTGCACCATTGATGGCAATCTCTCGATGGATTTTGAAGATTATATAGCTAAAATATGGAAAATAACCAAGCATGACGGATATTTTTTATTTGAAACCCATAATGTATTTGGCCCCGGAACCGGAAAGCCAGGAGACGACGGAGATTTAGATAAAAAATTTGACATAGTGGAGTGCTATTTTGAATATATAGACTCAAAAATGACACAGCGGTTTATTCCAAAATACGATATAGACAAATTGTTTGTCATTCTAAGAAAAAGGGATAAAATAATTATAAAGCCACAGAGAAAAATGGATCTAAATACCGCCAAAAAGAGATTCAACTTTTCAGAAAACCCTTTTCCCAGCACAGATTCAGAGAAATAATAAATCATCTCTGATAAACCCTCAAAATCCGCATGAGTATTGTATCTTCGAGTAACACCCGATAGCTGGAACCCCCAGTTTATTGTCCAATGGAAACCATTTTCTGGGAGTTTTGCCTTCATGTTCACCTGCCCCGCCACCGACGATTTCTTCCGCGCCCGCCTCGACCAGATGATTGATCTTCGCCATCCGCTGGCGGCGCTAGCCTCGCGCCTGCCGTAGCAAGAGATCGAGGCAGCGATGGCACATCTGTTTGTTTGCAAGGCCCAACTGAGCCATCAGGCTGTGCGCGATGCCCTGGGCGAGGTCCTGGAAAAGGCCCGGCGTATTGCCGCTCAGAGTGCGCAGCGCAAGGCCGTCAACGGGCAGCCCAAGCTGTATGCCTGGCACGCCCCGGAGGTCAGCTGCATCAGCAAGGGCAAGGCGCGCCATCCTTACGAATTCGGTGTGAAGGTGGGCATTGCCACCACCTTCAAAGGCAACCTGATCGTGGGCGCCCGGGCGTTTCACGGCAACCCGTATGACGGGCACACGCTGCACGCTCAACTGGAACAGGCCACGATCCTGATGCAGGACTGCGCGGGGGCGCCCGAGACGGTGTTTGTCGATCTGGGCTACCGGGGTGTGGATGCTGAGAACCCGATGGTGCGTGTCGTACACCGGGGCAAGCCCAAGCGGCTGACGGCGCTGGAGAGAAAGCAGCTCAAGCGGCGTCAGGCCATTGAGCCCATCATCGGCCACTTGAAGGCGAATCATCGAATGGATCGCTGCCACCTGAAAGGCGAGCACGGCGACCGGCTGCACGCCGTGCTGTGCGCGGCGGGCTACAACATCAAGTGGCTGCTGCGCATGATTGCCAAGAAGGGCGTGCCCTTCTTGTGGCGTCTTTTTTTGCATCTGCAAAAAGACATCGATACAGGCCGATTCTGGTCGATCTTGGCTTCACGGCGGCCCAGCGGCCGAATCAATAACCGTGTCAACTCAACACAACCGCTGCTTCTGGCGGCGTGAAGTGGCCCCTGACTGTCGAAATGAATATTTCAGGGTTGACTATAAAATCTTAATTTAATTGGTGATAAAGATGATTTCACATAAAAACCTACGAAATTATTATGATAATGGATTTAAAAATACAGCCGGCTGGTGCAGCGAAAAAAACTTCGACGTAATGGAAATTTTAGATAACGTCGAAATCAATAAAAATGGAGGATGCATGGAAATAGGCATCCATCATGGTAAATTCTTCATCATGCTGAACTGCCTTGTGGATGAAAAATATCCTTCGTTTGCGATTGATGTATTTGATGATCAAAGCCTGAACATAGATCGATCAGGGAAGGGAAATCTAGATGCCTTTAAGACCAACCTAATCAATCACGACAGACACAATGGCTCTAATGTCAAGATAATCAAGGGAGACTCAACTGACCCGTCTCTCAGATTACGCGATACAATTGGCCTAGGCACTATGCGTTTTATTTCTATTGACGGGGGACACACAGCAGAGCATACGGTTTCTGATCTTATACTAGCAAATGACCTTGTAAATAACCAAGGAATTGTTATTCTTGATGATATTTTAAATTACCATTGGCTGGGCGTAATAGAAGGAACTGCTAAATTTATAAGCTTCCATCCAACACTGGTTCCATTTGCAATCGGGTACAATAAACTCTACATGTGCAAACTAAGCTTCAAAGAGTTTTATTATAAAACCTTCGAGGAAAGCGCGCTAAAGACGAAGCTTGTTAACTTTTTCGGACATTCTATTGTCGCGCTGTGAAGCCCCTCGGCAAACTCTCGACAAGCCCCTTGCCACGGCATGCGCGAAGTCAACGTCACCTGTGGATAGCAAAGAAAGAAATCATCAATAACGGGGAGTCGAACATGCCCCCCAGAAAACAGCCTTCATAGGACAAAAAATTGAGAGTTCCTACTATCGGATGTTGCCCGAAGAAATAATATTAGACGCCATCACGCAGGCAAATCCAGAATCTCGACAAAAGGACAACATAATCGACAAATCAATATTGCCAAAAAGCTATACTCATTAAAAAACACCAGATCACCCATTCAAACCAACCTCCTGATCATGATCCTCTGGCTCATCGGCCTATCCGGCTCCGGCAAGACCACGTTGGGCAGCGAAATGGCCCGGCAACTTCGTGCCCGACACCCCAACACGGTACTGCTCGATGGCGACACCCTGCGTCAGGTCTTTTCCTTCGACCAGGGTTCCGACCCCTACACGGTCGAGGGCCGACGGATCAACGCGGAACGCATCGCCTCCCTGTGCGAGATGCTGGACCGGCAAGGCATCCATGTCATCTGCTGCATTCTGTCGATCTTCGACGACATGCGACGCGCCAACCGGGCCCGCTTCAGCCGCTATTTCGAAATATTCATGGATGCGCCTCTGGAAGCCCTGCGCCGACGAGACGTCAAGGGGCTGTATGCGGCAGCCGACAGCGGCCAGACCCCAAACGTCGTCGGTGTGCATATTCGGTTTGAACCGCCCTCCCATCCCGACATGGTGATTGATTCCTCCGGCGACGCCCCCGACATCCCAAGCCTGGCCGCACAAGCCCTGGCAAGGGCGGGATTAGGAGCTTCCACATGACGGCGCCCGTCTACCCTTACGCATCAGGCAACCTGCTGGAAAACCGGAATACTTATTTCTACGCCGCATTCGGGGGACGCGCCTTTCTACAAGCCTGGCAGCGCCAAAGAACGGCCGCTTTGGCCGCATGCCACGCAAACCCATACGCGGCTACCGCGCGGGAAGACCCGGCGCCCATCGTCCAGGCCCTGCGACGACTGCAATGCGCGCTACATCTTCCCGAATGCCCTGCCGAGACATGGGACACGCTGGATCATGTGCTGCAGCGCTTCGAAGTATCCAAACGGCTGCATGACGACTATACAAGGACTTGGCGGCCTAAAGACCCTATGCACTACCATGGCCTGGAGCGTTATCTGCTGCTGGCCGAAGTGCTGGGGCAAGCGACGGCCTTGACCACCGACCTGCGCTACCTCAGCGGCCTGCTCAAATGTGTCGATACACTGACTGCGGACGGCATGGTGCCAATGACCAAGCACATCAGCAGCATGCGTCTGGGTGCCATTCTGGATCAGGAACGGACACTGGTGGATCAAGTCGCCAAACGCCCACGGCCCCATCTCGCCCCAGCAGATCTCCCGATTGTTTCAAAACCGCGCACCACCCCCACGATGTTGCGGGGCATCGGTCTGATCGCCGCCCCCACCGCCAGATCGCAAGCCTACATCCAGACACTGGAAGCCAACGGCCTATACCCGGAATTCGTCCTGCTGCTGGGCAAGCACACCGCTCCCGACTTTCCGTCCAACGCCTTATCCTCTCCTCTACGACATGGCATCGCACTCGTCAACCCGGACGAATCCGTCATCACCACCTGCCGCCGGGCCGGTATTCATACCCGGGCGGTCGAAGCGGCCAGCATTAATGATGCGCCAGCGATGGATGCCATCCGGCAATTGCGCCCCCACACACTGATCTATTCCGGCGCGGGCGGCCAAATCGTTTCACCCGAGGCACTGGGCCTGGGGGCGCGATTTCTGCATATGCACGCAGGCCGCATACCCGACTACCGGGGCAGCACCACGATCTACTATGCGCTGCTGAACGGTGCCCCGCCCACCGTCACAGCAATCTTTCTAGATGCGCAAATCGACACTGGCGGCATCCTGGCCCGCTATGACTACCCCGTGCCCGACCAAGGCATCGACGTTGATCAGATTTACGATGCCTCCATCCGCGCCGACACACTGGCCCGGCTGCTGCACGATTACGCATCCACTGGATCATTCCCATCTCCCCAACCTCAGCAACCGGACGAGGGGTCAAGCTATTTCGTCATCCACCCTGTTCTGAAGCACTTGGCGATCCTGGGCCTACCGATACAAAACCATGACTGACGACACGCGGACGAGCCGAGCATTCACTTTCGGCACCAAAGCCGAAACACTGCACAACCTGACCGGTCGCATTCAGTCCGGGATCATCGCAAAACCGTACTACTTTTCCTGCGATCAGTGGCTTGCCGACTCCGCGCGGATATTGGCTGCCATCCAGGCCCAGTTCAGCGGTTTGTCCATTGCCGTGCGATCCAGCGCCTTGGCGGAAGACGCGGAAACGACCTCCATGGCGGGCGCATTTCTCAGCATTCTGGATGTCGCCGCCTCGGATCGCAATGCCTTGGACACGGCCATCCAACGCGTCGTGCGATCCATGACCGGCAACCCTAAAGACCAAGTGCTGATCCAGGCCATGGCCCGCGACATCGTCGTCAGCGGGGTCGTCATGACCTATGACATGGTGCATGGCGCACCCTACTTCTGCATTGACTATGATGACGAAACCGGGCGCACCGACGCCATAACCAGCGGCAATGGCGTCCACAAAAGCCTGTACGTGCATCGACAATGCCCCGAAGCGCTCATCCGATCAGACCGCATCGCGGCCATTCTGCGGCTTGCGCGCGAGCTGGAAGAAACCTGCCATTGTGCTGCACTGGACATCGAATTCGGCCTGGACAGCCAGGGGACAATGCACCTGTTCCAGGTTCGTCGCATCGCCCTGGCGCGCAACTGGCACCCCGTCACCGAACGCCGCGTCCACCGTCAATTGGCTCAGGCCGAACGGTTCATAGAACACGCTTCCCTGCCCCGGCCAGGCATACTGGGTTCACACACCATACTGGCCATCATGCCGGACTGGAACCCGGCCGAAATCATCGGGACGACACCGCGCCCATTGGCCGCCTCCTTGTACAGGCACCTGATCACCGAAAGAACCTGGAGCCTGGCGCGTACCCGAATGGGTTACCGAGACACGGGGCCCATCGAACTGATGGCTTGTATTAATCATCACCCCTACATCGATGTCCGCAACAGCTTCAATTCGTTCCTGCCCGCCGACCTGCCGGATGATGTGGGCAGCCGCTTGGTGAATGCCTGGCTGCAGCGACTGGAAGATCACCCCGAATTTCACGACAAGGTCGAGTTCGAAATTGTATCGACCTGCCTGGACCTCAGTTGGGACACGGTATTTCCCAACCGCTATCCCGGCCTGCTTGTCCCGACCGAGCTGGCCGAATACCGCGAAGCCCTGTGCAAGCTGACATCCACCAGCCTGCGCCCAGGATCAGACAATACGCTGGATCAAGCCATTGCAGACGCCAACCGGCTGGATGCCGAACTGGCTCGGCGGCAGCCGGTCGGCCCTGACCTGGCCTGGGCGGTGCATCTGCTGGATCGCTGCAAGACGTTGGGCACCCTGCCTTTCTCGGTAGCCGCCCGACATGCGTTCATCGCCGAAGCCCTGCTGCGATCGGCCGTTCAGCGCAAGGCGCTGACACAAGACCGACTGGCGCAGTTCAAGCGCAGCATCAACACGGTCACCCGCGACCTACTGACGGATTATCGGGCAGCAGGCACCGACTGCCTGGCCCGAGAGAGATTCTTCCGCCGATATGGCCATCTGCGGCCGGGCACCTATGAAATCACCTCGCTGCGCTATGACGAGCGCGACGATCTATTCTCGGATATGGCGCCGGGCAAGCCCCTGCCGGTGGCTAATTCCTTCGCCCCCACCGCCCAGGAAACACAGGATCTTGACGCCTTGCTATCCGGTGCCGGTCTCACCGGAATCACGACCTCGATCCTACTGGCACATGCCGCCCAAGCCATTGCCGCCCGGGAGCAAATCAAATTTGTCTTTACCCGGTGCCTGTCCGACGCGCTCTCGGCCATCATCCGATGGGGGGCGGCCCATGGCCTGTCGCGGGATGACCTATCTTTCCTGGACTGGGACTCGATCCGCGCTTCGCAGTACCAGGCCATCATGGACGATGTGGATCGCTATTATCTCGATCAGGCAAACCAGGCACGACGATCCATGGACGCCGCCCATGCCCTGCGCCTCAGCCATATCCTGTTCAGCGGTCGAGACATCCATGTTGCCACCATGAACCGCAGCGTGCCCAATTTCATCGGCCTCGGGCGCGCCACAGGCGCCATCGTGCGCCTGAACGCCAACACACCCTCCACCATCCAGATTCAAGGCAAGATCGTCTGCATCGAAAACGCAGACCCAGGCTTCGACTGGATTTTCACCAAATCACCGGGCGCCTTGATCACGCAATACGGCGGCGCCAATTCCCACATGGCCGTGCGCTGCGCAGAGCTGGGCCTGCCTGCCGCCATCGGCGTCGGCGAACAAATTTATCGCCGAATAGCCAATGCCCATCACGTGGAGCTGAATTGTGCAGAAAACATTCTTCGACCCATCGAAACAATCTGAACCAATCCGCATCGGCCTGACCATGCGCATTATGTCTGCGCCTCACTACACCGAGCCCAGGGACGCCATCGCCCAGGATTGGGCCGTATTCCTAGCCGCCGCATTGCCCGAAGCCGCCTGGCTGCCCCTGCCCAACCTAGGCCAAGGGCGTATCCGCGCATACTGCAAGACCTGGGGCGTAAACCGCCTGATTCTGACAGGCGGAGACGACATCGGCACCACGCCCCTGCGCGATGAAACCGAACACGCGCTGCTGTCATGGGCGGATGAAACAGACCTGCCAGTACTTGGCGTCTGCCGCGGCATGCAACTGATGGCCCTGCACGCGGGTTGCCCATTGATTCCCAAGCCGGGCCATGCCGGCACCCGCCATCCCATCAGCGGCAGGATATCCAAAGAGGTAAACAGCTTCCACGCCAACACACTGCGCACATGCCCGGCAGGCTTCAGCGTGCTGGCATCGGCCCCGGATGGCACAATCGAAGCCATGCAAAGCACCCGCAAGCCCTGGGAAGCCTGGATGTGGCATCCAGAGCGCGAACCCGCCCCTTTCGACCCTGCCGACAAATCAAGAATTCGACAGCTGTTTCTATGAAAGCCATTATCCTCGCTGCCGGACGCGGTAGCCGCATGCGGCGCATGACCGACGACCGCCCGAAATGCCTGGTCGAGTTCCAAGGCCGCGCGCTACTGGATCACCAGATCAGCGCCCTGCGTGCTGCCGGCATCCAGGACATCGGCATCGTCACCGGCTATCGCCGGGAGATGCTGGCTGGGCGCGCGTCCCGGGAATTCCACAATGCCCGCTGGCCTAATACCAATATGGTCGCATCGCTGGCCTGTGCCCGGGAATGGCTACTTCAGGCGGCATGCATTATCAGCTATTCAGACATTTTCTATGAGCCCGAAGCCATATCCCTGTTGATGGCCTCGCAGGCAGACTTGTCCATCACCTATGACCCGGACTGGCTGGACATCTGGCAGCGGCGGTTCAGCGACCCGCTGTCTGACGCGGAAACATTCCGGCTGCATGCCGACGGCACACTGGCCGAAATCGGCAATCAGGCGGATTCCATACAGGCCATTCAGGGACAATACATGGGACTGCTGCGAGTCAGCCCGGCAGGATGGGCGGAGATCGCAACAATCCGCGAAGGGCTACCTGCTCCACAACAAGACAGGATGCACATGACAGGAACGCTGCAAGCCATCATCCAGGCCGGAAGATTACCCATCGAGGCGATACCCTACCAGGGCGTCTGGGGAGAAGTGGACAGCGCAACGGATTTGGAGGCTTATGGGTGAGCGAGGGGTGAGCAATTTTCTGTGCTCACCGTCCCGCTGTGTCCACCCGAGTTTGTCGTGGTCAAGTATTAATGGACACGGAGATAGGGGCTATGAGCTAGTCATCCCTGACAAACTCTCGAAACCCGCATGAGTATTCCTGAGTTCGACAGTTTGAGCCTCACTCATTGATGAAGATGCAGCAATACTGCGGGTTTCAACAAATCTCGCTGTTTTATTTGTAATGGCACGTTGTGGGTGAATTTTGTTGACGTATCGCTATGATTAATAGTATCGTAGTGGCATGTTCATCAAGGTCACCAAGTCGGGTTCTCGCCGCTATGTGCAGCTGGTGGAGGCCTATCGAGATGGCGCGGGGCGCCCCAAGCAGCGCACCGTGGCTACGCTCGGACGCCTGGACCAGATAGGTGATTCGATCAAGTCCATGCACGATGGGCTCTCACGCATCCTGGGGGTGGCGCCCTTACCGGACGCGGGTAATGGCACAGCCCGTTTTGATTCTTCCCGGGCGTTCGGTGACCTCTGGGTGTTGACTCAAATCTGGAAGCAACTGGGGCTGGATCGGCTGCGCGCAGTATTGCGCCAGCGCACACGCCACAAGATCGACCTGGAAGCGCTGCTGCGCATCATGGTGTTCAATCGTCTGTGCGATGCGGATTCAAAGCTGGGCGCCGTGCGTTGGCTGCAAACCGTGAGCCTGCCCGATCTGGAGCTGGCAGCGGTGGGGCACCAGCAGTTGCTGCGCACCATGGATGCGGTGGTGGAACATCACGCCGCCATCGATCAGGCGCTGGTACAAGCCGTCAAACCCTTGGTCAGCGACGATCTGTCGGTGGTCTTCTACGACATGACCACGATCCGGGCCGAAGGCCTATCCCAGCAAGCGAACGACATCCGTCAGTTCGGCATGTCCAAGGAAGGCGTCATTGCCCGTCAGTTCATGCTGGGATTAGTGCAGACGGCAGACGGCGTACCGCTCTATCACGAAGTCTTCGAGGGCAATACGGCCGAGGTGGGGACGCTGAAGGCGTCGCTACAGAAGGTGCTGGATCGCTTCCCTGTGCAACGGGTCATCGCCGTGGCGGATCGAGGCTTGCTCTCGATCGACAATCTGGCCGAACTCCAAGCCATGCGTCTGCCCAACGGCCAAGTGCTGGAATTCATCCTGGCTGTGCCGGGGCGTCGGTATGGAGAGTTCGCCGAGCTGTTCGAGCCCCTCAACCAGGCGGCTGCGGTGGCCAACGACCCGGAGATCGTGGGCGAGCAGACCTGGCAGGACTTGCGACTGGTCGTGGCCCATGATCGGCACCGGGCCGCCGAACAAACGGCCCAGCGTGACCAGAAGATTGCTGCACTGGAAACTCAGGCGGCCCAGTGGGTAGGCAAACTCGATGCCCAGGATGCCGGGGTACGCGGCAAAGGCCGCAAGCTCTCCGATGGCGGTGCGCGGGCACGGTTCTATCACGCGGTATGCGAGGCACACCTGCGGCGCATCATCCGGGTGGATCTCAAAAGCGAACTCTTCACCTACCAGATCGACGAACAGGCTCTGGCCCTGGCACGCGCCATGGATGGCAAGCTGCTGCTGGTCACCAACGTCCCGGACCTGGCTCCTGAAGAGATTATCAGTCGCTACAAATCCCTGGCGGATATCGAGCGCGGCTTCAAGGTCCTTAAATCCGACCTCGAGATCGGCCCCGTCTACCACCGACTGCCCGAACGCATCCGGGCGCACGCCATGATCTGCTTTATCGCCCTGGTGCTGCAGCGGGTGATGCGCCTGCGCCTGCGCGAGAGGCCTGTGCCTGATGTCGTGTCGCCCGAACGCGCACTGGCGATGCTGCGTCGCATCCAGACCCATCGAGTGGTGCTGCCGGGCGGCAAGCCCGTGATGGGGGTCTCGAATATCGATGCCGAACAGTTGACGATCCTGAAGAGCCTGCAGGTCGAAAAACCGACTGCAGCTGCGGAATTCGTCAATCTGTAGTGGAGCGTTTTTAAATCTGGTTCTTATAAATCAATAAGTTGCGGGTGTAACTGTCGAACTCGGGTGACCACGACGGCTCGCCTGAGCGTGCTCACGCAGCACGCGATAAAACGTCGATTCACTGCCCAGGTAAACCCCCTTATCAGCTAAACGCGGGACGATTTGTGAAGGGGGCAAGCTCTGGTATTCCGGGCTGTTGCAAGCGGCAAGAATTTCTTGCTTCTCACTGGCCGTCAGCGCATGTCGGCATGGCCCTCTTTGTGCGCCTTTACGACCGTCGCCCAGGCTCTGGGCATCACGCCAGCGTCGCAGCGTACGGCAAGTCAAACCCAGCACCTCACACGCCTTGGACTGGCGTGCGCCACACTCAACCGCTTCATCAATCAGTGTCATGGTCATCTGCTTCATCTCCAGAGGAATCAGTCTTCCTCGTCGGTGCCCCAGATGGCCTGGGCTTTTTTTGATAGCGTCAGCAGCGCCGCCGCTTCGGCCAGCGCTCTCTCCTTTCTACGTAATTCGTCGGCCCTGCATAATCCCAGCAACCCGCATGAACACTGAGCATTCTAGCTATATCCGATATCCATAACTCCCAGTT